>CAWBHE010000010.1:0-289180 GCA_963788635.1 uncultured beta proteobacterium
CGCGCTGGCCGACCTGCACCGTGCGGCGCGCGATCTGGCCGGTCACCGGTGCGAGCAGCTCGCAGCGCTCGAGCGCGAGGTAGGCCTCGCGCACCGCGGAGGCGGCGCGCTGCACCTCGGGGTGGTTCGCGACCGAGGTGCCTTCGGTCAGCGCCCGGTTGCCGGCGGCCTGCTCCTGCGCGGCCGCGACCGCGCTCTTGGCTGCGACCAACGCGCTCTTCGCG
This sequence comes from uncultured beta proteobacterium, assembly GCA_963788635.1. Taxonomy (GTDB): domain Bacteria; phylum Pseudomonadota; class Gammaproteobacteria; order Burkholderiales; family Burkholderiaceae_C; genus Rubrivivax. The sequence goes on from CAWBHE010000010.1 coordinate 225, forward strand.
GCGGCGAGCGCGGTTTCTGCGTGCTTCATCTCCTCGCCGCCGACGGCGCCGCTGGCGACCAGCGGCAGCCGGCGGTTCACGTCCTCCTGCGCGCGCGAGACCTCGGCCTGCGCGCGTTGCACCTCGGCGGCGCGCAGGTCGATGTTGGCGTTCAGGCTCGCGTTGTTGGCGTACAGCGTGCGCACCTGGCGCACCGTCTGCGCGAGCTGGGCTTCGGCGCGCTGCAGCGCGAGCCTTGCGTCGGCCGGGTCGAGCTTGACCAGCGGCTGGCCGGCCTTGACGACGTCGGTGTCGTCGGCCAGCACGGCCAGCACGGTGCCGCCGATCTGCGGCGTGATCTGCACCAGCGGCGCCTGGACGTAGGCGTTGTCGGTGCTTTCCTGGTGGCGCAGCACGAGCGCCCAGTAGGCACCGTAGGCGACGGCGGCGACCAGGGTCACGCCGGCGACGGCGAGCAAGGCGCTGCGACGGCGCGATTCGGGGGCGGCGGGCGCCGGCAGGGCGGTGTCGGTGTCGTTCATTGCGGGGCTCGTTGGGCGTAGGTGTTGTTGTTGGACGGGGCGTCGGCGTGTACGCCACCCCCCAGGGCGCGTGACAGCGCCACTTCGGCAAGCAGATGGCGCGCCGTCAGGTCGGCGTGGCCGCGCCGCTGCGCGAGCACGCTGCTTTCGGCGGTGAGCACGACCAGGAAGTTGCCCAGGCCGGCGCGGTAGCGCTGGGTGGCGAGCTGGAAGGCCGACTCGGCGGCGGCCAGCGCGGCGGCCTGCTCGCGCTGCTGGGCCTCGATGTTGCGCAGGTCGCTCACCGGGTCGGCCACTTCGCGCAGCGCGCGCAGCAGCGTCGCGTTGTAGGTCTCCACCGCGATGTCGGCGGCGTCGGCCTGCGCGCCCAGGTTGGCGCGCAGCCGGCCGCCGTCGAAGATCGGCAGGCGCAACGCCGGGCCGACGCCGTAGGTCTGGCTGCCCGCTTGCAGGAACTTGTCCAGCCCCAGGCTGGACAGCCCGACGAAGGCGACCAGGTTGATGTTCGGATAGAACTGCGCGCGCGCCACGTCGACATCGCGCGCGGTCGCTTCGACGCGCCAGCGCTCGGCGACGATGTCGGCGCGGCGGCCGATCAGGTCCAGCGGCAGCCCGGCCGGCAAGGGCTGCGAATGCAGCGGTGCGAGCACCGGCGACAGATCGTCCAGCGCGAGCGGCGGCTGGCCGCTGAGTTCGGCCAGCGCGTGGCGTGCGCGCGCGATCTGCTCGTCGGCGGCGGCCCGGTCCAGCCGCGTCTGCGCGACCGCGCCTTCGGCCTGGCGCAGGTCGACCTTGGTGTCCAGGCCGGCACCGACGCGGTCGCGCACGATGGCCAGCACCTGCTCGCGCTCGGTCAGCGCCGACTGCGCCACCGCGCGCAATTCGACCGCGCGCGCCAGGCCGACATAGCTGCTCGCGATGTTCGCGGCCAGCAGCATGCCGGCGGCCTGTCCTTCGGCGGCGGCGGCGCGCTGGCGGCCGACGGCGGCGGCGAGCGCCGCGCTCTGGCGGCCGAACAAATCCCATTCCCAGCTGGCGCCGATCTGCGCGCTGTTGTTCCACATCAGCGCACCAGCCAGCGGCGGCGGGAACAGCCCGTTCTTCGTGAAGCGCTGGTCGCTCAGGTCGACCGAGGCGTTGACCTGCGGCGCGCGCGCGGCGTCGGCCGCGGCGACGGCCCGGCCCGCCTGCTGCACGCGCAGCCGCACGATCTTCAGCGAAGGCTGGTCGCGCAAGGCGGTGGCGATGAGCGAGTCCAGGCGCGCGTCGTGCCAGTCGGTCCAGGCGTTGCCGTCGCGCGCGGGGTCGGGCCAGCCGGCGGCGTCGGGCGGGCCGGCCAGGCCGAGTGGCTTGTGGCTCGGGGCGATGCCGGCCGGGCTGGCGCAGCCGGCGAGCACGGCCGCGGCGAGCAGCACGGGGGCAGGGCGGAGGAGGTTCATGCGGCGGGTTCTTCTTCGTTCAGGGTGTGAAGGATTCGTTGCAGCAGCGCTTGCAGCAGCGCGAACTCTTGGGCGTCGAAGCCGCGCAGCGCGGCGTTGTTGACCTCGGCCAGCACGAAAGGCACGTGGCGCATCACGGCCTGGCCGGCGTCGGTGAGGCGCAGGCGCACCACGCGGCGGTCGTCCGACGAGCGCTCGCGCGCGACCAGGCCCTTGGCCTCCATCCGGTCGAGCAGCCGCGTCATCGCGCCCGCATCCAGGCTCAGCGCGCAGGTCAACTCCTGCGCCGTGCCGGCCTGGCCGGTGGCGATCATCCACAGCGGCGCCCACTGCGCGGCGGTCAGGCCATGCTCGGCCATCCGGTGCTCGATGCGCCGGCGCATCGCCAGCGTGATGTTCTTCATCAAGTGGCCGATGCTGTCCGACATCACGTACTGGCTGCCGTCGTAGAAGGCGCTGGGTGATCGGGATTTCATGGCCATGACAATAGTTGCCTGAGCAGTGACTGTCAAGACACGGCTTGGGCGCCTGCGGCCGCCGGGCCACAGGTCGGTCGCCACGTGAACGCTCGGCCTCGACCCGGAGGGCCGAGCGATGACGTCTGCTTCGACCACGGTCCGCCGCGCGACGGCCGTGCGCTGATGGCGGCGATGTGCGACGGGGCCGACGACTGGGCGCAGATCCTGCGCATCGAGCCGACGGTGTTCACCGACAATGCGCCGGCGGTCGCGCTCTACCGCGCCTTCGGCTTCGAGGTCGAGGGCACGCACCGCGCCGATGCGCTGCGCCGCGGTGCCTTCGCCGACATGCTGGCGATGGCGCGCCTGCACCCGAACCCGCCGTGCCTGCCCAAGCCCTGACGAGATCCGCTATGAACCTGGCCCTGCGCCCGCCGCGCGACAACAGCGACGCCGAGATCGACGCCTTCACCACCGTCTGCGAGCGGCTCGGCGGCTTCGACGACCGCGTCTGGCCCGAGTGGGCCGACGGCTACCTCACCGCGCTGGCCGCCGGCCCGCGCGCGCTGTCCTTCGAAGAGTGGCTGCCGCGGATGGCCGGCGACGCTTTCGAGCGCGCCTTCGCCGACCCCGCCGACCGCGCGATGGCCGAGACCGCGCTGAAGGCGCGCGCCGCGGTGCTGGCCGATCAGCTCGACGCCGAGGCCTTGTTCGACGACCCCGACCGGCTGCGCCTGTCGCCGCTGATGTCGGCCTGGGACGAGGCCGCGCGCGCCGACGCGATGCGCGAGAACGCGATGTCCGCCGACGACGCGGCCGAACTGGTCACCGGCGGACAGTGGGCGGACGGTTTCTTCGCCGCGCTCGAGGATTTCGCCGCCGACTGGGTGGCGACGCCGGACGACGACGAAGCCGCGTTGTTCGCCGAGCTGCTGGGCCAGGTCCAGGCGCTGCGCCTGGCCGAGGGCAGCGAGGCGCTGCGCGAGCATCTCCAGGCGACGTACGGCGAGGCCGGCGCCGACCGCGAGCGCCTCGTCGACGAGGCCTGTTACGCGGTGCAGGACCTGCGCCTGTGGTGGGTCGACCATGCGCCGCGGCCGGCGACGCGGCGGGTCGACAAGACGCCCGGGCGCAACGACCCCTGTCCTTGCGGCAGCGGGCGCAAGTTCAAGAAGTGCCACGGCGCCGCGACGGCCTGACGAGCACCCGAAGAGCGCCTTCGGGTAAGCACTGAGCGGATTGCGACCCGCTCGATGGAATGAGGCGGCGCGGCACGCGCTCTTGAACGCATGCTCTTGTCGGCCGAGGCGCGCTACAACCAGTGGGTGCGGGACCATTACCGGTTCCTGCTGCGCAGCGCGTGGGCGCTGACCGGCTCGCGCGCGGTCGCCGAAGACGTGGTGCAGGACTGCTTCACCAGCGCCTGGCGCCACCGCGACCAGCTGCGCCAGCCCGAACTGGCGCGCGCCTGGCTGTTCCGGATCATGCGCCGCAGCGCGCTGCGTCACGTGGCGCCCGGGCTGCTGTCGCTGGATGCCGACGAGATGCCCGAATCGGCGGCTCCGGATGCCGGCCTCGACGACCGGCTCGACGTCGTGAAGGCGCTCGCGCGCATCGCGCCGATCCACCGTGAGGTGCTGGTGCTGTACTACTTCGACGACATGCCCACCGCGCTGATGGCCGAGGCGCTGGAAGTCGCGCCCGGCACGGTGCTGTCGCGGCTGGCGCGGGCGCGCGAGGCGCTGAAGGCGGCGCTGGAGTCGCCGCCCCGGCCGGCGGCGCGGCCCACACGGCTGCGGAAGGTTTGAGATGGCCGAGATCCGTGACGACGATGCCCGCGCCGACAGCGCCTTCGACCTGCGCGCCCGCGCCGAGCTGGCGCTCGCCTTCGAGCCCGGCCAGCCGCCGGCGCACTTGTTCCGCCACACGCCCTGGTTCGCCCGCCGGCTGGTGCGCGGCGGGGCCGCGGCGCTGCTCGTCGCCGGCAGCGCCGCGGTCACGGTGCTCGCGCTGCGTCCGCCGGCGCTGGTGCGCGACTCGATCGAGCACGAGTACTACGAGCGCACGCTGCGCGGCAACTTCATGGACAGCGCACCGCTGCTCGGCCAGCTGGGTCTGAGCCCGAAGCAGGTCGTGCCCGGATTCCCGCAGCTGATGCGGCCTTGCGAGATCGAAGGCCGCCTCGCCTACCACCTGACCACCTTCCTGGAGCACGGCGGCATGGTCACCGTGTTCGCGTTCGACCAGACCGTGACGCTGAACAACGGCAGCGGCTGGTGGAACAACGTCTATTGGCAGGTCGTGCGTTCGCGCGACGGCAAGCCACTGGTGCTGATCGCGCAGCAGAAAAAGGCATTGGCCCTGGCGCGGGCCAGCTTCGCGAAGTCGCCGACCTAAACCCTTCCACAGGAGACAAGCCCTTGAAAGAACCCACTGACCGCCTGCGCCGCAGGCTCATCACCGGCGGTGCCGGCATGCTCGCCGGTGCCGGCCTCGGCGCGCTGAGCGGCGGCGCGCTGGCCAAGGGGGCGACGTTCCAGCAGCCGTTCACCAACGGCGAGCGCCTCGTCGAGACCTTCCCCGAGAAGCGCCCGCTGATCGTGCTGACGACGCGGCCGCCGCAGCTCGAGACGCCGTTCGAGGTCTTCAACGACGGCCTGATCACGCCGAACGACGCGTTCTTCGTCCGCTACCACAACAACGGGCTGCCGCCGTCGATCGACAGCGACAAGCACGTCATCAAGATCGGCGGCAACGCGGTCGGCAAGCCGTTCGAGCTGACGATGGCCGAGCTGAAGAGCCAGTTCAAGCCGGTCGAGCTGGTGGCCGTCAACCAGTGCTCGGGCAACAGCCGCGCGCTGCTCGACCCGCGCGTCACCGGCGGCCAGCTGGCGAACGGCGCGATGGGCAATGCGCGCTGGGTCGGCGTGCCGCTGAAGGACGTGCTCGCGCGTGCCGAGCTGAAGAACAGCGCGCGCCAGGTCACGTTCAACGGGCTGGACTTCGCGCTCAAGGGCGGCGGCGACCTGATCAAGGCGCTCGACGTCGGCCACGCGATGGACGGCGAGGTGATGCTCGGCTACCAGATGAACGGCGCCGAGCTGCCGTTCCTGAACGGCTTCCCGGTGCGCCTGATCGTGCCCGGCTACTACGGCACCTACTGGGTCAAGCACCTGGCGGAGATCCAGGTCATCGACAACGTGTTCAACGAGTTCTGGATGAACCCGGCCTACCGCATCCCCGACAACGACTGCGCCTGCGTCGAGCCCGGCACCGCGCCGAAGGCGACGCGGCCGATCGGGCGCTTCGACGTGCGCTCGTTCATCACCTCGCTGCACAACGGCCAGCACGTGCCGGCCGGCCGGCCGCTGGCGGTGCGCGGCATCGCCTTCGACGGCGGCCAGGGCATCCGCGAGGTGGCGTTCTCCACCGACGGCGGCCAGAGCTGGCGCGAGGCCAGCCTCGGCACGGATCTCGGCCGCTATTCGTTCCGCGAGTTCAGCTTCGGCTTCCAGCCCGACCGCGGCCAGCACGACCTGCGCGTGCGCGCGCTACAACCGCGCCGGCGCGAGCCAGCCGATGGAAGCGCTGTGGAACCCGGCCGGGTACATGCGCAACGTCGTCGAGAGCGTCGTCGTCACCGCCGCCTGAGGAGAGAACCGATCATGAAAAGCACCTTCCTCCTCGCCGCGTTCGCGGTCGCCGGCCTCGGCGCCACCGGTCTGTCCTCTGCCACCGTGAAGACGATGCAGGGCCCGCCCGACTCGGTGATGCTGACGCCGAGCGCGCTGCCCGGCTACGCGATCGCGCAAGGGCATTGCACCGGCTGCCACTCGGCCGAGTACATGGTCTACCAGCCGCCGAACGCGGGACGCGGCTACTGGGACGCCACCGTCCACAAGATGAAGAACGTCTTCAAGGCGCCGGTGGACGACGCCGACATCCCGGCGATCGTCGACTACCTGTCGGCGACCTACGGCAACAAGCAGGGCAAGTAGCGCGACCCTGTCGCCGCGCGGGGCGCCTGCTACATTGCGCGCCATGGCGCCCCCGCTCGACCTGCAAGGCAGGCACATCGTCCTCGGCCTGTCGGGCGGCATCGCCTGCTACAAGGCGGCCGATCTCGCGCGCGAACTGGTCAAGGCCGGTGCGACGGTGCAGGTCGTGATGTCCGACGCCGCGGCGCAGTTCATCACGCCGCTGACGATGCAGGCGCTGACGAACCGGCCGGTCTTCGCCAGCCAATGGGACGCGCGGCCGGCGAACGCGATGGCGCACATCGAGCTGTCGCGCGAGGCCGACGCGATCCTCGTCGCGCCCGCGAGCGCCGACTTCATCGCCCAGCTCGCGCAAGGGCGGGCCGGCGAACTGCTGCCGCTGCTGTGCCTGGCGCGGCCCGATGCGAGCGCTGTGCCGCTGCTCGTCGCGCCGGCGATGAACCGCGAGATGTGGGCGCACCCGGCGACGCAGCGCAACGTCGCGCAGATCGGCGCCGACGGCGCCGTCGTGCTCGGCCCCGGCAGCGGCGAGCAGGCCTGCGGCGAGACCGGCGACGGCCGCATGCTCGAGCCCGAGCAGCTGCGCGACGCGCTGATCGCCTTCTTCCAGCCGAAATGGCTCGCCGGCAGCTCGGTGCTGATCACCGCCGGGCCGACCTTCGAGGCGATCGACCCGGTGCGCGGCATCACCAACCTGTCGAGCGGCAAGATGGGCTTCGCGATCGCGCGTGCCGCGGCCGAGGCCGGCGCCGAGGTCACGCTGGTCGCCGGCCCGGTGCACCTGCCCACGCCGCAGGGCGTGCGCCGCATCGACGTGACGAGCGCGCAGCAGATGTTCGATGCGGTGCTGCCCGCGGCGCGCCGGCACCGCGTCTTCGTCGCCACCGCGGCGGTGGCCGACTGGCGGCCGGCGCAGTTCAACGGGCAGAAGATCAAGAAGGACGGCAAGAAGCTCGCCCCCAGCTTCGACCTGACCGAGAACCCCGACATCCTGGCCGCGGTGGCCCGGCTGCCGGCGGCCGAACGCCCCTGGTGCGTGGGCTTCGCCGCCGAGAGCCACGAGCTGCTGCGCCATGCGCGCGAGAAGCTGCAGCGCAAGGGCGTGCCGCTGATCGTCGGCAACCTCGGCCCGGCGACCTTCGGCCGCGACGACAACCAGCTGCTGCTCGTCGACGCCGCCGGCGAACGCGAGCTGCCCGCGGCCGACAAGCTGACCCTCGCACGCGAGCTGGTGCGCGAGATCGCCCAGCGCATGAACCCATGACGACGATAGCCCTCAAGGTGCTCGACGAGCGACTCGCCGAGCAGTTCGACGAATTCGGCCCGCGCTACGCGACGCCGGGCAGCGCCGGCCTGGACCTGCGCGCCTGCCTGGACGCGCCGCTGCGGCTCGAGCCCGGCCAGACCGCGCTGATCTCGACCGGCCTGGCGATCCACATCGCCGACCCGGGCCTGGCGGCGATGATCCTGCCGCGCTCGGGCCTGGGCCACAAGCACGGCATCGTGCTCGGCAACCTGGTCGGGCTGATCGACAGCGACTACCAGGGCACGCTGATGGTGAGCTGCTGGAACCGCGGCGACACCGCGTTCACGCTGCAGCCGATGGAGCGCATCGCGCAGCTCGTCATCGTGCCGGTGGTGCAGGCGCGCTTCCGGCGCGTGGCCGACTTCGGCGCCTCCGAGCGCGGCGCCGGCGGCTTCGGCTCCACCGGCCGCGGCTGAAGCGGCGCGGCTTTACGGCGCCTTTACAGAGGCGGGGCCGAAGCTCGTTAAGCTGGGCGCCTTTGCACGTTGCCAGCGGCCGACCCGGCGCCGGCCCGAACCCGATGCATGGAGTCCTGAGTTGATGCGCCCCCATCTTGTTTGTGCGCTGGGTGTCGCGCTGGCGCTCGCCGGCTGCGGCGGCGAGCAGCGGCCGGCGGCCGGCGCGGCGCGCGCGCTGCCGCCGGTCAGCGTCACGACGGTCGGCGTCGAGACGCGCGACTTCCCCGTCGTGCTGCACACCACCGGCACCGTGACGCCCTTGTCCAGCGTCGACGTCAAGGCGCAGGTGGCCAGCGTCGTGACCAAGGTCCACGTGCACGAAGGGCAGTTCGTCCGCGCCGGCGAGCTGCTGTTCACGCTCGATGCGCGCGCCGACCAGGCCAACCTCGAGAAGGCGCAGGCGCAGCTGGCGCGCGACCTGGCGACGCTGGCCGACGCGAAGCGCCAGCTCGCGCGCAGCCGCGACCTGCTCGCGCAGGGCTTCGTCGCGCAGGGCGCGGTCGACACCGCGCAAGCCGGCGTCGACGCGCAGCAGGCGGCGGCGCAGTCCGACCGCGCGGCGATCGCCGCCGAGCAGGTGAACCTGTCCTACACGCGCATCACCGCGCCGGGCGCGGGCCGGATCGGCGCGATCTCGGTCTTTCCCGGCACCTCGGTCGCGCCCGGCGGGCCGGCGCTGCTGAGCATCACCCAGCTCGACCCGATCGCGGTCGCGTTCAGCCTGCCGCAGCGCCACCTGGGCGACGCGCTCGCGGCGCTCCACGGCGGCGGCGCCGCGGTCGAGGCGGCGCTGCCCGGCGCCGCGCCGCAGCGCGGCCGGCTGAGCTTCGTCGACAACGCGGTCGACGCCGGTTCCGGCACGGTGAAGGTCAAGGCGGTGTTCGAGAACCGCGACGCCCGGCTCTGGCCCGGCGCCTACGTCGACGTCTCGCTCACGGCACGCACGCTCGCCGGCGCGATCGTGCTGCCGCAGGCGACCATCGTGCAGACCGCGCGCGGCCCGCAGGTCTTCGTCGTCGAGCACGGCAAGGCCCATCCGCGCGACATCGCCGTCGACTACGCCGAGGGCGCCGACGCCGCCGTCACCGGGCTGAAGCCGGGCGAGCGCGTCGTGCTCGACGGGCGCCAGAACCTGCGCGACGGCAGCGCCGTCGTCGAGCGCCGCGACGCGGCCGCCGCGGCCAGCGCCCCATTGCCCGCGCAATGAACCTGTCCGAGCTGTTCATCCGCCGTCCGGTGATGACGGTGCTGCTCAACGCCGCGATCATCGTCGCCGGCGTGATCGGCTACCGAAGCATCCCGATCGCCGCGCTGCCGAGCTACGACACGCCGGTGATCAACGTCTCGGCCAGCCTGCCCGGCGCCAGCCCCGAGACGATGGCGACCTCGGTCGCGCTGCCGCTGGAGCGCCAGTTCCAGACCATCCCCGGCCTGGCGACGATCAGCTCGTCGAGCACGCTGGGCAACACCTCGCTGACGCTCGAGTTCGCGCAGGACCGCAACGTCGACGCCGCGGCGGTCGACGTCCAGGCCGCGCTGCTCAACGCGCAGGGCGCGCTGCCCAAGGACATGACGCAGCTGCCGTCGTACCGCAAGGTCAACCCGGCCGACGCACCGGTGCTGTTCGTCTCGATGACCTCGCCGTCGATCGCGCCGTCGGACCTGCAGGACTACGCCGAGCACCTGATCTCGCCCGCGCTGTCGACGCTCGACGGCGTGGCCCAGGTGCGCGTGTTCGGCGCCAAGCGCTACGCGGTGCGGGTGCGCGTGCGGCCCGACGCGCTGGCCGCGCGCAACATCGGTCTCGACGAGCTCGGCGCCGCGCTCGCCGCGGCCAACGTCAACACGCCGGTGGGCACGCTCGAGGGCCCGCGCCAGACGCTGACGCTGCAGGCCAACCGGCAGCTGAAGAACGCCGCCGACTTCGCGAACCTGATCGTCAGCACGCGCGGCGGCGCGACGGTGCGGCTCAAGGACGTGGCCGAGGTCGAGGACAGCATCGAGTCGCTGAAGACCTGGGCCACCTACAACGGCGCGTCGCGGATCTCGCTCGCGATCCAGCGCCAGCCGGGCGCGAACACGGTCCAGGTCGTCGACGAGGTGCGCGCGGCGCTGCCCGGGCTGCAGAAGCAGATGCCGGCGTCGATCAACATCGTGCTCGTCAACGACCGCTCGGTCTCGGTGCGCGAGGCGATCCACGACGTCTCGCTGACGCTGGCCGGAACGATCGCGCTCGTCGTGCTGGTGATCTTCCTGTTCCTGCGCCGCTTCGTCGCGACGCTGATCCCGGCGCTGTCGCTGCCGGTCTCGCTGGTCGGCGCGGTCGCGCTGCTGTGGGGGCTGAACTACAGCCTGGACAACATCTCGCTGCTCGGGCTGACGCTGGCCGTCGGCCTCGTCGTCGACGACGCGATCGTGATGCTCGAGAACATCATCCGCCACGTCGAGCGCGGCGTGCCGCCGTTCCAGGCCGCGCTGCGCGGCTCGCGCGAGGTCGGCTTCACGATCATCAGCATCTCGAGCTCGCTGATCGCGGTCTTCATCCCGATCTTCTTCATGCCCGGCGTGATCGGGCTGCTGTTCCACGAGTTCGCGGTCATCGTCGGCCTGGCGATCGCTGGTCTCGGCCTTCGTCTCGCTGACGCTGGTGCCGATGCTGGCCGGCCGCTTCCTCGGCGACGAGGCGCACAAGAGGCCGCCGGGCGCGCTGGTGCGCGCCTTCGGGCGCGGCTTCGACGCGCTGCTCGCCGGCTACACGCGCACGCTGGACCTCGCGCTGGCGCACCGCAAGTCGGTGCTCGGCGTCGCGCTCGCGACCTTCGTCGCGACTGTCTGGCTGTTCATCGTGATCCCGAAGGGCTTCTTCCCGCAGGAGGACGTGGGCCAGATCCGCGTTCGCACCGAGGCCGCCGAGGACACCTCGTTCCCGCAGATGGTGCGGCTGCAGGAGCAGGCGGTGGCGGTGATCCGCGCCGACCCGGCGGTCGACGGCGTGAACTCCTACGTCGGCGGTGACAACACGCAGAACACCGGCTTCATGTTCATCAACCTCAAGCCGTTCGGCCAGCGCCCGGCGATGAAGCAGGTCGTCGAGCGGCTGCGCGGCAAGCTGCGCGCGCTCGCCGGCATCGACGTCTACCTGCAGCCGGTGCAGAACCTGCAACTCGGCGGGCGGCCCAGCAAGTCGCAGTACCAGTTCATCCTGCAGAGCGTGCGCGCCGACCGTCTCGACGTCTGGGCGCGCCGGCTCGAGGACCGGCTGCGCGCCGACCCGCTGTTCCGCGACGTCACCAGCGACGCGCAGAGCCACGCGCTGCAGGCGCAGCTGCAGATCGACCGCGACCGCGCGAACACGCTGGGCGTCTCGATGGAGTCGGTGCGCAGCGCGCTGTACAGCGCCTTCGGCGAGCGCCAGGTCTCGACGATGTACCTGCCCACCGACAGCTACAAGGTGATCATGGAGGTCGTGCCCGAGGCCAAGCAGGACGAGCGCGCGCTGTCCGACCTCTACGTGCGCTCGTCCAGCGGCGCGCTGGTGCCGCTGTCGGCGTTCACGACCGTCAAGCGCACGCTGGGCCCGACGGCGATCAACCACGTCGGCCAGCTGCAGGCGGTGACGGTGTCGTTCAACCTCGCGCCCGGCGCTGCGCTCGGCGACGCGACCGCGCATGTCGAGCGCGCGACCGAGGCGATCCACCTGCCGGCGTCGATCATCACCCGCTACGGCGGCGACGCCGCGGTGTTCAAGAGCTCGCAGGGCAGCCAGGCGATCCTGGTCGTCGCCGCGCTGCTGGTGATCTACGTGCTGCTCGGCGTGCTCTACGAGAGCTACATCCACCCGATCACGATCCTCGCCGGGCTGCCGTCGGCGGCGGTGGGCGCGCTCGCGACGCTGATGATCTTCGGCCACCAGCTGACGCTGATCGCGACCATCGGCATCGTGCTGCTGATCGGCATCGTCAAGAAGAACGCGATCATGATGATCGACTTCGCCCTCGACGCCCAGCGCCACGAAGGCATGGCGCCGGCGCAGGCGATCCGCGAAGCCTGCATCCTGCGCTTCCGGCCGATCATGATGACGACGCTGGCCGCGCTGATGGGCGCGCTGCCGATCGCGCTCGGGCTGGGCGCCGGCGCCGAGCTGCGCCAGCCGCTCGGGCTGGTCGTCGTCGGCGGCCTCGTGTTCTCGCAGGCGATCACGCTCTACATCACGCCGGTGATCTACCTCGCGCTCGACCGCTTCAGCGGCAAGGGGCCGGTGACGACGCCCGAGGGGGCCGTGGCCTGATACCGATTTTCGATCGATCGACCAGGAATGAGGGGCCGCTCGCGGCCCGAAGCGGCCGTTGGCCGCTCCGGGCCAGGGCCGTTTCGCACGGCTCCCCCCGCCCCCTCCGCGAGGGGGCACCTGCATGACCGTCGGGCCGGCCTCGCGGCCGGCGCGTCGTTCGAGGCGCTGCACGTACCCACAGCGCCGCCTGGCTCGAGAGTGGGTCGGCCTGAGGGCCGACTCGTCATCCGAGCTGGAGCCCCCTCGCGGAGGGGGCGCGGGGGAGCGGTGCAAGGGGCCGTTCGGCCCGGGGCGGCCAACGGCCGCACGGGCCGCGAGCCGACCGATGGCCTTTCTCATCGATCGATCGCGAGTGGGTGAGAGCGGCCGCGCCGGCTGCCGGCGCCGTTCGCGTCAGTGCGGCTTCGCGCCGGCGTCGAGCAGCGTGAAGCTCGAGCTGCCGACGCTGCGCGCGTCGATCTCGTCGTCGCTGGCATCGCGCACGTCGCGCACCGTCAGCGTCAGACGCAGCGCCATGCCGGCCAGCGGGTGGTTGCCGTCCAGCACCACGTGGGAAGGGTAGACCTCGGTGACGACGTAGATCGTGTCGGCCGGCATGTCCGGCGTCGCGTGGCCGGCCGGCAAGCCTTCGAAGGTCATGCCGGCTTCGAGCTGCTCGGGGAACAGCGTGCGGTCCTCGAAGCACACCAGCTCGGGTCGGTAGTCGCCGAACGCATGCTCGGGCTCGAGCTGCAGCTTCAGCTCGTCGCCGATCGCGTGTCCGGCGAGCGCTTCCTCGACCTTGGCCAGCAGGTCGTCACCGCCGTAGAAGAACTCGACCGCTTCCGTCAGCTCGTCGATGGCTTGGTTCTGGGCGTCGGTGAGCTGCCAGGTCAGGCTCACCACGCAGGGGGCTGAGATCATCATCCGGGAATGATCGCACAGCGCTCGGTGACAATCCCGCGCATGGATGTGAACGCCCCGCTCGCGCTGCTCGGTGGCCTGCCGCCGGCGACCTTCATGCGGCGCCACTGGCAGAGAAAGCCGCTGCTCGTGCGCCAGGCCTGGCCGGGCGTGGCGCCGCCGCTGTCGCGCGCCGCGCTGTTCGATCTCGCCGGCCGCGACGACGTCGAGTCGCGCCTGGTCGTGCGTCGCGGCGCGGACTGGTCGGTGCGTCACGGCCCGCTGCCGCGGCGCGCGCTGCCGGCGCTGCGCGCACCCGACTGGACGCTGCTGGTGCAGGGGCTGGACCTGCTGCTGCCGTCGGCGCGCGCGATGTTGGAGGCTTTCCGCTTCGTGCCCGATGCGCGCCTGGACGATCTGATGCTGTCCTGGGCCAGCGACGGTGGCGGCGTCGGCCCGCACCTGGATTCCTACGACGTCTTCCTGCTCCAGGTGCAGGGCCGGCGCCGCTGGCGCGTCGGCCGCGTTGCCGACCCGGCCTGGATCGAAGGCGCGCCGCTGAAGATCCTGCGCCGCTTCGAGCCCGAGCAGGACTGGCTGCTCGAACCCGGCGACATGCTCTACCTGCCGCCGCGCTGGGGCCACGACGGCGTTGCCGACGGTGAGTGCATGACCTGCTCGGTGGGCTTCCGCGCGCCGTCGCGCGAAGGGCTGGCGCGCGAACTGCTGCTGCGCCTGGCCGACGGCACGCGGGCCGACGAGCGCCTCTACACCGATGCCGGCCAGCCGGCGACGACCGCGCCGGCCGCGATCCCGCCTGCGCTGCTGGCCTTCGCCGAGCAGGCGGTGCAGCGCGCGCTGGCCGAACGCGGCGCGATCACGCGCGCGCTCGGCGAGGTGCTCAGCGAGCCCAAGCCGCAGGTCTGGTTCGAGGCCGGCGGCGCGCGCCGGCCTCGGCAAGGCGTGACGCTCGACGCGCGCACGCGCATGCTCTACGACGAGCGCCACGTCTACATCAACGGCGAGGCCTTCGCCGCCGGCGGCCGCGATGCGCGCCTGATGCGGCGCCTGGCCGACCGGCGCCAGCTGTCGGCGCCTGATTGCGCGGCCCTCGGCGAGGAGGCGCTCGCGCTGCTCGACGAATGGGCGCAAAGCGGCTGGCTGCACGGGGACGAGGCATGAGGTCCGAACCGCCGGCGATCGCTTCGCGCACCGAGTTCCGGGCCGCGCTGCGCTGGGGCTTCACGCAGGCGATCGCCGGCGGCGCGCGCCAGATCGTCGCGGTCGACCGCGACTTCGCCGAATGGCCCTTCGAGGATGTCGGCCTGCAGGCCGAGCTGGCCGCCTGGCTGCGCTTGCCGGACCGGCGTCTCGTGCTGCTGGCGACGAGCTACGACGAACTCGCGCGCCGCCAGCCGCGTTTCGTGGCCTGGCGCGCGCTGTGGTCGCACGCGATCCGGGCCGGGTCGCCGCCCGCGGCCGACGCGGTCGAGCTGCCCGGCCTGCTGGTCGACGACCGCGACGTCAGCGTGCATCTGATCGACCCGGTCCGCTGGCGCGGTCGGGCGGCGCTGGATGCCCGCTCGGCGCAGTCGTGGCGTGACCGCATTGATGCGCTTTTGCAACGTTCCGAATCGGCCTTTGCAGTGAACCAGCTTGGCCTCTAGGGAATCCCCTAGCACTGACTATAATCACGGGTTAGACAAGTACGTGGCAATGCCGCTTTCTTTGTCTTGCTGACGGGTCTCTGAGATTGTTCGAAGAGTGCCCTCAAAACTCCCGCTGATTCCCGATTTTCATAATTCCTGAGGACACACACATGAACAAGTCGCTCGTTCTGGCTTCCCTGGTTGCCGCCGTTGCTCTGGCCGCTTGCGGCAAGAAGGAAGAGGCTCCGGCCCCGGCTCCGGAACCCGCGCCGATGGCTGCCCCGGCCCCGGCTCCCGCCACCGCCCCGGCCGATGCCGCTTCCGCCGCTGCTTCGGACGCGATGGCTGCCTCGGCGCCGGACGCTGGCGCCTCGAAGTAAGCCTTTCGGCTGAAACGAAGAAGCCGCCCTCGGGCGGCTTTTTTTCGTCGGCGGGCGGCTGTGTCGTCGCCGCCCACGGCACGCCTCCCGGCGTGCCGCGCGCCGGCTCAGCGCAGATCGCCGACGAGTTGCTTGGCGATGCGCTGCGCGTTGTCGTCGGCCGACGGCGCGCCGTCGGCGGTCTGCACCGAGACGCTCGTCTTCGCGCCGGTGGCCTTGAGCGCCAGCCGGTAGCGCAGCGGGCCGGTCGGCTCCTTCTTGCCGCTGAACAGGCGCGAGAAGAAGCCGGGCTCCTCCTGGCCGGCCAGCTTGGGATCGATGTAGCGCACGTAATACAGCCCGGCGGCGCGGTCGCGGTCTTCGACGGTGAAGCCACTGCGGTCCAGCGCCAGGCCGACCAGCCGCCACGCGCGGTCGAAGCCTTCGTCGATCTCGAATGCCGCCGCCGCCTGGCCGGTCAGCAGCCGCGCATGCGCTGCCTGCTCGGCAACGGCGCCGGGCGCGCTGGCCGCGCCTGCGGCGGCGCCGGCCTTGGCCAGCTCGGCCTTGGCGACTTCGGTCTTCGTGCCCAGCCGCTCCATCAGCCGGCTCAGGTACTCGGCCTCGAGCTGCGGATCGGCCGGCCGCGCGTGCCAGGTGGTGTCGGTCTTGCGCTGATCGGTGTAGACCTCTTCGAGGCCGTAGTGCGTGATGTAGACCTCGCTGCCCTTCGCGCTGCGCTCGATGCGCGTGCGGAAGCGGTCGCGCAGGCCGGTGTCGTACAAGCCGCCGAGCACGCGGCCGATGGTGTTGCGGATGACGTCGTTGGGCAGCTTGGTGCGGTCCTCGCGCCACTCGGTTTCCATCACGCCGGCGGCAGCGTCGTCCTTGGCGATCGTGAAGCCCTGGCTTTGCCAGAACGACTGGAGCAGCGGCCAGAGTTGCTCGGGCGCCATCGGCACGTCCAGCCAGCGCTGGTTGCCGTCGCGCTCGAGGTGCACGCCGCCGAGCTGCTGCAGCGCCACGGTCGGCGCGCCGACGGCGGTCTGCACGCCCGGACCGGCCGTGGCGCCGCTCGCCGCCGCCGCCGCGCTGACGACGCCGCCCTGCAGCGTGTAGCGGTTGTCCCGCGCGAGCTGGCTGAGATCGGGCGGGACCTCCAGCGGCCGCGCCTGCGGCACGGTGGTGTCGGCCTTGTCGCCCGCGAACATGCCTTCGATCGACGAACAGCCGGCGAGCAGCGCGGCAAGACCCAGCGCCGACAGGCGCAGACAGGTCACGGTGGCGGGGGTTTTCAAGTTCAGATTCTCCGGCGCGGCCGTGGTCGGCCCCGCTTGTCCAGTGGGGGGTGGGGCGCTCAGCGGCCGAGGCCGCTGTCGCGCAGCGCCTGCTCGACCGTCGCTTCGCCGGCCGGCGTGAGCGGCAGGATCGGCAGGCGCAGGCTGTTCGCGCACAGGCCGAGCCGGGCCATCGCCCATTTCGTCGGCGCCGGGCTCGGCTCGCAGAAGAGCTGCCGGTGCAAGGGCAGCAACTGCAGGTGGATTTGCGCGGCACGGCGGGCGTCGCCTTCCATCGCCGCGACGCAGAGCTCGTGCATCAGCTTCGGCGCCACGTTGGCGGTCACGCTGACGTTGCCATGGCCGCCGAGCAGCATCAGCGCGACCGCGGTGCCGTCGTCGCCCGAATAGATCGAGAAGCCCGCCGGCGCCTGCTTGATCAACCAGGCCGCGCGCTCGATGCTGCCGGTGGCTTCCTTGATGCCGACGATGCCCGGCACCTGCGCCAGGCGCAGCACGGTGTCGTGGTGCAGATCGGCGACCGTGCGGCCGGGCACGTTGTAGAGCACGACCGGAATGTCCACCGCCTCGGCGATGGCGCGGAAGTGGCGGTAGATCCCTTCCTGCGAGGGCTTGTTGTAGTAGGGCACGACCTGCAGCGTGCAGTCGGCGCCGACTTGCTTCGCGTAGCGCGACAGCTCGATCGCTTCCGCGGTGGCGTTGGCGCCGGCGCCGGCCATGATCGGCACGCGCCCCGCGGCATGCTCGACCGCGACGCGGATGATCTCGCAGTGCTCCTCCACCGTGACGGTCGGCGACTCGCCGGTCGTGCCGACGACGCCGATGCAGTCGGTGCCCTCGGCGACATGCCAGTCGATGAGCCGGCGCAGCGCGTCGTAGTCGACGCTGCCGTCCGGATGCATCGGCGTGACCAGCGCCACGATGCTGCCAAGGATTGCTTTCATTCGGTGTCAGTCGGGATGATGCGGCGATTTTAGCTGCCGGGCCCCGGCCGCCCCGGGACCGGCGCGAACCGCGGCGATGCGCTGCACGTAACGCGGCGGCTCATCAAGGAAGCCGTCCTCGAAGGCCACGGTGCGCAGACCCCGTGTCAGCGCCAGCAGTTCCCCGGGCTGCAGCAGGAATTCGGCGCGCGACGGCCGGCCGATCGTCTGCTGACCCTCGGCAAAGGTTTCGTGGAGGTAGACGCCGCCGTCGGTGACCGTGCCGAGCAGCGTCTCGGTGAGAGGGCGCCAGAGGTAGTTGGTGACGAGCACGGCATCGAAGCGGCGGCCGGGCAGCGGCCAGGGACCGGCCTCGAGGTCGGCGACCACGGTCTCGCCGAACGCGGCCAGCGGCGCCAGCGCCTGGGCATCGCGGTCGACGCCGGTGACGGCAAATCCCTGTTCGTGCAGCCAGCGGACGTGCCGCCCGCGGCCGCAGGCGACATCCAGCACGCTGCCGCCGGGCGGGATCAGGTGCGCCCAACGGCGCAGCCAGTCCGAAGGCGAGCCGGCGGCCTGCATCAGCAGATGCCGGCCGCCGGCCGACAGATCGACGGTCGACGGCGGGTGCAGGCGGGAAACATCCGGGGATTCTCCCGGAAAACGCTGCAGGTTGTCGCAGGGCGCCCCTCTACAGTTTCCGCCAGGACAGGCAGGGGGCGGGATGAAGGTACTGGTGCTGGGCAGCGGCGTGATCGGCGTTTCGACGGCCTACTACCTGGCGCGTGCCGGGCACGAGGTCGAGGTGGTGGACCGCCAGAGCGGCCCCGCGCTGGAGACCAGCTTCGGCAACGCGGGCGAGGTGTCGCCGGGTTATTCGTCGCCTTGGGCCGGGCCGGGCGTGCCGGTCAAGGCCATCAAGTGGCTGCTGATGCAGCACAGCCCGCTCGTGATCCGCCCGCTGCTCGACCCGGCGATGTGGCGCTGGGGCGCGATGATGCTGGCCAACTGCACCGAGCGCGCCTACGCGCTGAACAAGAGCCGCATGGTGCCGATCGCCGAGTACAGCCGCGACTGCCTGAAGGCGTTGCGCGCCGAGACCGGCATCGAATACGACGACCGCGCCCAAGGCACGCTGCAGTTGTTCCGCACCCAGAAGCAGCTCGACGGCATCGCCGGCGACGTCGCGGTGCTGCAAGCAGTACGGCGTGCCCTTCGAGGTGCTGGACCGCGACGGCTTCTGCCGCGTCGAGCCCGCACTCGCGCGGACGAAGGAGAAGTTCGTCGGCGCGCTGCGCCTGCCGAACGACGAGACCGGTGACTGCTTCAAGTTCACGAACCGGCTCGCCGAGCTGGCCGCCGCGCTGGGCGTGCGCTTCCGCTACGGCACGACGATCGACGGCCTGGACAAGGCCGGCGACCGCGTCGACGGCGTGCGCACGTCGGCGGGCCGGCTCGGCGCCGACCGTTACGTGCTCGCGCTCGGCAGCTGGTCGCCGCAGTGGCTCAGGCCGCTGGGCATCCGCATCCCGGTCTATCCGGTGAAGGGCTACTCGATCACGGTGCCGATCACCGATCCCACGGGCGCGCCCGAGTCGACGGTGATGGACGAGACGCACAAGGTCGCCGTCACCCGGCTCGGCGACCGCATCCGCGTCGGCGGCACCGCCGAGCTCGGCGGCTACGACCTGGCGCTGCGCGAGCCGCGGCGCTCGACGCTCGAGCATGTCGTGACCGACCTGTTCCCGAAGGGGGGCGACGTCGCCCAGGCCAGCTTCTGGTGCGGGCTGCGCCCGATGACGCCCGACGGCACGCCGATCGTCGGCGCCACGCCGATCGCCAACCTGATGCTCGCCACCGGCCACGGCACGCTGGGCTGGACCATGGCCGCGGGCACCGGGCGCGTGATCGCCGACTTGGTCTCCGGGCGCGCGCCCGAGATCGACATCGAAGGCCTCGGCATGGCCCGCTACGCGGGGGCCTGGCGCGGCTGATCGGCGCGCGGGGCGCAGGGCGGCTCCTAAAATCCCGACCCATGGCCACACCGCAAGGCAAGAAACCCGTCGAATACGGCGAAGCCTCGATCCGCGTCCTGAAGGGGCTCGAGCCCGTCAAGCAGCGGCCGGGCATGTACACGCGCACCGACAACCCGCTGCACATCGTGCAGGAGGTCGTCGACAACGCGGCCGACGAGGCGCTGGCCGGCTTCGGCGGGCGCATCGCCGTCACGCTCCACGCCGACGGCTCGGTCAGCGTCGACGACGACGGCCGCGGCATCCCCTTCGGCCTGCATCCCGAAGAGCAGGTGCCGGTGGTCGAGATCGTCTTCACGCGGCTGCACGCCGGCGGCAAGTTCGACAAGGGCGCCGGCGGCGCCTACAGCTTTTCGGGCGGCTTGCACGGCGTCGGCGTCAGCGTCACGAACGCGCTCGCGAAGCGGCTCGAGGTGACGGTGTGGCGCGACGGTCAGGTCGCGACGCTGGCCTTCGCCGGCGGCGACGTGATCGAGCCGCTGGTCCAGCGCAAGGCCGCTTCGGGCGAGCGCCGCCACGGCACGCGCGTGCGCGTCTGGCCCGACCCGAAGTACTTCGAGAGCGCCGAGCTGCCGCGCCACGAGCTGACGCATCTGCTGCGCAGCAAGGCGGTGCTGATGCCCGGCGTGACCGTCACGCTGACGGTCGAGAAGAGCGGCCGTGTCGATGCCGAGCTGCAGACCTGGAAGTTCGACGGCGGCCTGCGCGACTACCTGATGCAAGGCCTGAGCGCCGACCCCTTGATCCCGCTCTTCGAAGGCGCGCAGTTCGCGCTCGCGAGCGAGACCGAGAACTTCGCCGAAGGCGAGGGCGCGAACTGGTGCGTCGCGTTCACCGAGGACGGCGCGACGCTGCGCGAGAGCTATGTCAACCTGATCCCCACCGTCGCCGGCGGCACCCACGAATCCGGGCTGAAGGACGGCCTGTTCGCGGCCGTGAAGGGCTTCGTCGAGATGCACGCGCTGCTGCCCAAGGGCGTGAAGCTGATGCCCGACGACGTGTTCTCGCGTGCCAGCTTCGTGCTGTCGGCCAAGGTGCTGGACCCGCAGTTCCAGGGCCAGATCAAGGAGCGGCTGAACAGCCGCGACGCGCTGCGCCTGGTCTCGGCCTACGTCAAGCCGGCGCTCGAGCTGTGGCTGAACCAGCATGTCGAGCAGGGGCGCCGGCTCGCCGATCTGGTGATCCGCCAGGCGCAGACGCGCCAGCGGGCCTCTCAGAAGGTCGAGAAGCGCAAGGGCTCGGGCGTGGCCGTGCTGCCGGGCAAGCTGACCGACTGCGAGAGCCGTGACCTGAACCTGAACGAGGTCTTCCTGGTCGAGGGCGACAGCGCCGGCGGCAGCGCGAAGATGGGCCGCAACAAGGAGACCCAGGCGGTGCTGCCGCTGCGCGGCAAGGTGCTCAATGCCTGGGAGGTCGAGCGCGACCGGCTGTTCGCGAACAACGAGATCCACGACATCGCGGTCGCGATCGGCGTCGACCCGCATGGCGCGACCGACGAGCCCGACTTCAGCGGCCTGCGCTTCGGCAAGGTCTGCATCCTGTCCGACGCCGACGTCGACGGCTCGCACATCCAGGTGCTGCTGCTGACGCTGTTCTTCCGCCATTTTCCGAAGCTGGTCGAGCGCGGCCACGTCTACGTCGCCAAGCCGCCGCTGTACCGCATCGACGCGCCGGCGCGCGGCAAGCGGCCGGCGGCGAAGATCTACGCCCTGGACGAAGGCGAGCGCGACGCGGCGCTCGACAAGCTGCGCAAGGAAGGCGCGCGCGACGGCTCTTGGACGATCAGCCGCTTCAAGGGCCTGGGCGAGATGAACGCCGAGCAGCTCTGGGAGACCACGCTCAACCCCGAGACGCGGCGGCTGCTGCCGGTGAGCTTCGGCGCGCTCGGCTTCGACGCCACCACCGCGGCGTTGACCAAGCTGATGGGCAAGGGCGAGGCCCAGGCCCGACGCGACCTGATGGAGCTGCGCGGCGACGCGGTCGAGGTCGACGTCTAGGAGTCTGGCAAGAGGGTTCGCCCTCGGCCATCGCCCCGCGACGCCTGGGTCCAAGGGGTTGACGCTAGCCAATCGCGACATCGATAGTCCTTCGCTTCAACACTTCCATCGAGCGAGGGGGCGGCCATGTCGCATTCGAAGTTCATCTGGGCGCGAGGCGTCCTGGCGTTGGCGGCGGCACTGGCACTGGGCGTGCCGGCGTTGGTGTCGGCGCAGGCGTCGGCGCCATCGGCGGGTGCGCTGGAGCGCGTGGTCGTCGTCTACAAGTCGGACCAAGGTTCGGCGGCGCGGGCCGACGTGGCGCAGGCCGGCGGCAGGGTGGTGCGCGAGATCGGCGCGGTCAACGCGTTGGCGGTCCGCGTGTCCCAGGCCGGCGTTGCCGCGCTGCAGCGCAACCCGAACGTCGAGTTCGTCGAGCCCGACGTCGAGCGCCATGTGCTCGGCAGCGGCACCCAGCGCGCGGGCATCGCTGGCGCCAGCGCCACCGGCACCGAAGTCGTTCCCTACGGCATCGGCATGGTCCAGGCCGACCAGCTCGGCGACGCGAACACCGGCAACCGCACGGTCTGCATCATCGATTCCGGCATCGACATCGGCCACGAGGACCTCGCGGCCAACCACGCCGCCGGCGTGAACCTCACCACCTCCGGCAGCTGGAACACCGACGAGAACGCGCACGGCACGCATGTCGCCGGCACCGTGGCGGCCATCGGCGGCAACGGCGTCGGCGTCGTCGGCGTGAACCCGGGCGGCCACGTCAATCTCTACATCGCCAAGGTCTTCGACGCCAGCGGTTCCGCCGATTCGTCGGTGGTGATGGACGCCGTCCAGCGCTGCGCCGATGCCGGCGCCAACGTCATCAGCATGTCGCTGGGCGGCGGCGCACCGAGCGCGTCGGAGCGCCGGCTGTTCGCGCAGCTCGCCAGCCGCGGCATCCTGTCGATCGCCGCGGCCGGCAATGCCGGCGACCACTCGATCTCGTACCCGGCCGGCTACAACGAGGTGATGTCGGTGGCCGCCGTCGACTCGAACATGGCGCATGCGTCGTTCTCGCAGCAGAACCCCGACGTCGAGATCGCGGGCCCGGGCGTCAACGTGCTGTCGACGATCCCGCCCGACATCGAGAACCTGGGCCGGCTCAGCGTCGCGGGCACGGCCTACGACGCCGCTGCGATGGCGGGCTCGCCGCGCGCCAGCGCCACCGGCGCGCTGGTCGACTTCGGCACCGGCGAGGCCGACGATCCCGGCGTGGCCGGCAAGGTCTGCCTGATCCGGCGCGGCAACGTCTCGTTCGCCGCCAAGGTCACGCGCTGCCAGAGCAACGGCGGCATCGGTGCGGTGGTCTACAACAACACCGCCGGCATGCTCTACGGCACGCTGGGCAGCGCGTTGACGACGATCCCGTCGGTCGGCACCAGCGACACGATCGGCGCCGAGCTGCTGACGCGGCTCGGCCAGTCGACCACCGTCGCGGTGGTGCCGGATCCGGCGCTGTACGCAGCGTTCAACGGCACCTCGATGGCCACGCCGCACGTCTCGGGCGTGGCCGCGCTGGTCTGGAGCTACTTCCCGACCTGCCGCGCCCAGCAGATCCGTACCGCACTGGACCGCACGGCGCTGGACCTCGGCTCGCCCGGCCGTGACACCGAGTTCGGCTTCGGCCTGGTGCAGGCGCGGGCGGCCTACGACTTCCTGGCGCGTCGCGGCTGTCCGGCACAATGAGCTGACTTCCCGGATCGCGATGCGAGGCCGGAGCCGGCGCTGCCGCGGGCTCCGGCCTTGTTCATGTCGCGGCCTTCACGTCGACCGGACGCCATGCCTTGATGACTTCGCTGCGGCTGCGGCCGACGATGCTGTCCGACCTGGACTTCGTGGTCTCGGTCGAGACCGACAGCCACAACCTGCCCTTCATCACGCCCTGGGAGCGGACCCAGCACGAAGGCGCGGTGCGTTTCCCGGACTTCCGCCACTTCATCGTCGAGGCCGGGCCGGACTGCACGAGCGCCGGCTTCGTGATCCTCCAGGGCTGCCGCAACCCGCACCGCAGCATCGAGCTCAAGCGCATCGTGCTCCAGCCCAAGCGCCAGGGCTACGGCCGCGCGAGCGTGCGGCTGCTCAAGCGCATGGCGTTCCGCGACCTCGGTGCGCACCGCTTCTGGCTCGACGTCAAGGCCTTGAACCGGCCGGCGCAGACGCTCTATGCGAGCGAGGGCTTCGTCGAAGAAGGCCGGCTTCGCGAGAGTGTTCGGCTGACCGCGGCCGGCGCCGATGGCTACGATTCGCTGATCGTGATGAGCATGCTCGACCGCGAATACCAGGCCCGCGTCGCCCTCGGCCAGGAGGGCGACGCTTGAGCTCGCGCTCGCTGTTCGTCGCCACCGTGCTGGCCTGCGGCAACGCCCACGCGGCGCTGTGGGGCTATGTCGACGCCGGCGGCGTGGCCCATTTCGCCGCCGATGCGCGCGACGGCCGCTACCGGCTCGTGCTCGCCGACCGCGGCGACAGCGACGCCGCGCCGCGCGTGCCCGGCAAGGCCGACGACCCGGACAGCCTGCTGCTGCGGCTGCAGATCGACCCCGAGGCCAAGGCGCTCACGCCCTGGCTGCACGAAGCGGCGCGCGAGCAGGGCGTCGACGCCGAACTGCTCGAAGCGGTGATCGCCACCGAATCCGGCTTCGACGCGACGGCGGTCTCGCCGCGCGGCGCGATCGGGCTGATGCAGATCACCGCCGACACCGCCGACCGCTACGCGACGGCGCGCGAACGCCGCACGCCGGCGCGCGAGCGGCTGCTCGACCCGCACACCAACATCCGCACCGGCGCGCGCGTGCTGGCCGACCTGATCCGCCGCTTCGGCCACATCGACCTCGCGCTCGCGGCGTGGAACGCCGGCGAGGGCACGGTGCGCCGCTACGGCGGCATGCCGCCGATCGCCGAGACCCGGGCGCACGTGCAAATGGTGCTCGAGCTGTACTGGGCGCTGCTGCAGCGCGCACAGGCGCGCAACGCGGTGCGGCTGCAGGTGCGCTGACCCGGCCCTCGGCCCGCGCCCTGGCAAGCCCGGGGTCGCCCGGGCCGGTTCGCGTGCCATCATGGCTGCGTCATGGCCCGGGAGTCCCGACGATGCAGACCACGATGATGGACGTGCCGCTGTCGCTGAACCATTTCCTGGAGCGCGCGGCGACGCTGTTCAAGGACAACGAAGTCGTCTCGCGCCTGCCCGACAAGACCCTGCGCCGCCACCGCTACGGCGAATGGGCACGGCGCACGCGCGCGCTGGCGTCGGCGCTGCAGCGCCTGGGCCTGCGCCAGGGCGACCGCGTCGCGACGCTGTGCTGGAACCACCACGCGCACCTGGAGGCCTACTTCGGCATCCCGGCCGCCGGCGGCGTGATGCACACGCTGAACCTGCGCCTGGCGCCCGACGAGATCGGCTGGATCGCCGCCGACGCCGAGGACCGCTTCCTCGTCGTCGACGACATCCTGCTGCCGCTGTACCGCCAGTTCGCGCACCTGCACCGCTTCGAACGCGTCATCGTGTTCCCGTTCTCCGGCGCCGCGGTGCCCGACGACCTGACGGACTACGAGGCGCTGCTCGCCGACGCCGACCCCGACGGCTTCGTCTGCGCGCCGCACGACGAACGCGACCCGGTCTCGATGTGCTACACGTCGGGCACCACCGGCCGGCCCAAGGGCGTCGCCTATTCGCACCGCTCGACCGTGCTGCACACGCTGGTCGGCTGCCTGGGCGGCGTCTGGGGGCTGACCAGCGCCGACGTGCTGCTGCCGGTGACGCCGATGTTCCACGCCAACTGCTGGGGCCTGCCCTATGGCGCGGTGATGATGGGCGCCAAGCTCGTCTTTCCGGGGCCGCACCTGCACCCCGAGGACCTGCTCGACCTGATCCGCGCCGAGCCGCCGACGCTGTCGGTCGGCGTGCCGACGATCTGGCTCG
This sequence comes from uncultured beta proteobacterium, assembly GCA_963788635.1. Taxonomy (GTDB): domain Bacteria; phylum Pseudomonadota; class Gammaproteobacteria; order Burkholderiales; family Burkholderiaceae_C; genus Rubrivivax. The sequence continues at coordinate 25,792 of CAWBHE010000010.1, forward strand.
GCCTGATCCAGCGCTACGAGCGCGCGCTGCAGGAGGAGCCGGGACGCTGGCAGCTGCCGCCGGGCATGCGCTCGATGGTCGGCGGCGCGGCGGTGCCCGAATCGCTGATCCGCGCCTTCGACCGCCACGGCGTCTGGCTCGCGCAGGGCTGGGGCATGACCGAGACCTCGCCGCTGGCCACCGTCTCGACGCGGCGCGACGACCTCGGCGACGACGAACGCTTCCGGCGCGCGGCGATGGCGGGCGTGCCGGTGCCGCTGGTCGAGCTGCGCATCCGCACCGACGATGGCGCCGACGCGCCGCACGACGGCCGCACGATGGGCGAGATCCAGGTCCGCGGTCCGTTCATCACCGGCTCCTACCACCGGGTGCCGCCGAGCGACGACAAGTTCGCCGCCGATGGCGACGGCCGCTGGCTGCGCACCGGCGACGTCGCGACGATGGACGAGCTCGGCTACGTGCGCATCACCGACCGCACCAAGGACCTGATCAAGTCCGGCGGCGAGTGGATCAGCTCGGTCGACCTCGAGAACGCGCTGATGGCGCACCCGGCGATCGCCGAGGCCGCGGTGATCGCGGTTCCCGACGAGAAATGGAGCGAGCGTCCGCTCGCCTGCATCGTCCTCAAGCCGGGCGCCGCGGCGACGCCGGCCGAGCTGGACGCGCACCTGCTCGGCAAGGCCTTCGCGAAGTGGCAGCTGCCCGACCGCTACGAGGTGATCGACGCGCTGCCGCGCACCTCGACCGGCAAGTTCTGGAAGTTGAAGCTGCGCGAACGCTTCCCGCGCTGAGCCGCGGCGCCGGCGTGGGCGAAAATCGCGGGTTGCCGCCAACCCGCGATTGCCTGCTCCCTCGATGCCCGACCTGTTCGATCCGCCACCCGCCGACGCCGGCGATTCGCTGTCCCTGGCCGATTACGCCGAACGCGCCTACCTCGAATACGCGCTGAGCGTCGTCAAGGGCCGCGCGCTGCCCGACGTCTGCGACGGCTGCAAGCCGGTGCAGCGGCGCATCCTGTATGCGATGGAGCGCATGGGCCTGGCCTTCACCGGCGCGGGCGGCCCGAAGCCGGTGAAGAGCGCGCGCGTCGTCGGCGACGTGCTCGGCCGCTACCACCCGCATGGCGACACCGCCGCCTACGACGCGCTGGTGCGCATGGCGCAGGACTTCAGCCAGCGCTACCCGTTGATCGACGGCCAGGGCAATTTCGGCAGCCGCGACGGCGACGGCGCCGCCGCGATGCGCTACACCGAGGCCCGTCTCGCGCCGATCGCACGTCTTCTGCTCGACGAGATCGACGAAGGCACGGTCGACTTCCAGCCCAACTACGACGGCAGCACCGAGGAACCGCGCCAGCTCCCGGCAAGGCTGCCCTTCGTGCTGCTCAACGGCGCGAGCGGCATCGCGGTCGGCCTGGCGACCGAGATCCCCAGCCACAACCTGCGCGAGGTGGCCGCTGCCGCGGTGGCACTGATCCGCGACGACAAGCTGTCCGACGACGAGCTGTTCGCGCTGCTGCCCGGCCCGGACTTTCCCGGCGGCGGCCAGCTCATCAGCAGCACGGCCGAGATCCGCGCCGCGTACAGCAGCGGCCGCGGCAGCCTGAAGCTGCGCGCGCGCTGGACCATTGAGGACCTCGCGCGCGGCCAGTGGCAGCTGGTCGTCAACGAACTGCCGCCGGGCGCGAGCGCGCAGCGCGTGCTCGAAGAGATCGAGGAGCTGACGAACCCGAAGGTCAAGGCCGGCAAGAAGGCCTTGTCGGCGGAGCAGGTGCAGCTGCGCCAGACGCTGCTCGCGGTGCTCGACGCGGTGCGCGACGAATCGGGCAAGGACGCGCCGGTGCGCCTGGTCTTCGAGCCCAAGAGCCGGGCCATCGGGCAGCACGAGTTGATCCACACCTTGCTCGCACACACCAGCCTGGAGTCCAGCACCTCGGTGAACCTGACGATGCTCGGGCTGGACGGCCGGCCGACGCCGAAGAGCCTGCGCCAGATGCTCGTCGAGTGGGTCGCGTTCCGCCAGGCGACGGTGCAGCGGCGCACGCGGCACCGGCTCGCGCGCGTGCTCGACCGCATCCACGTGCTCGAAGGCCGGCAGCTCGTGCTGCTGAACATCGACGAGGTGATCCGCATCATCCGCCACGCCGACGAGCCCAAGCCGGCGCTGATCGAGCGCTTCAGGCTCAGCGACCGCCAGGCCGAGGACATCCTCGAGATCCGGCTGCGCCAGCTCGCGCGGCTGGAGGCGATCCGGATCGAGCAGGAGCTGAAGGACCTGAACGACCAGCGTGGCAGGCTCGAAGAGATCCTCGCCAGCCCGGCAACGCTGAAGCGCACGTTGATCCGGGAGATCGAGGCCGACGCGAAGGCGCATGGCGACGCGCGCCGCACGCTGATCCAGGAAGAGCGGCGCGCGGTGGCCGAAGTGAAGGTGGTCGACGAGCCGGTCAGCGTGGTCGTCAGCCTGAAGGGCTGGGTGCGCGCGCTGAAGGGCCACGAGGTCGACGCCGGCGACGCTGGCGTTCAAGGCCGGCGATTCGCTCTACGGCGTCTTTCCCTGCCGCAGCGTCGACACGCTGCTCGTCTTCGGCAGCCGCGGCCGCGTCTACAGCGTCGCCGTCGCGCTGCTGCCCGGCGGGCGCGGCGACGGCGTGCCGATCACGACGCTGATCGAGCTCGAGGCCGGCACCCAGGTCGCGCATTACTGGGCCGGCGCGGCCGAGCAAACGCTGCTGCTGGCCAACACCGGCGGCTTCGGCCTGCTCGCGCGCGCCGGCGACCTGCACGGCCGCAACAAGGCCGGCCGCGCCTTCCTGACGCTCGACGAGGGCGACCATCTGCTGCCGCCGGTGGCCGTCGCCGCGGCGCACGCCAGCGTCGCCTGCCTGGCGCTGGACGGCCGGCTGCTCGTGTTCCCGCTCGACGAGCTCAAGCTGCAGAGCCAACGGCGGCAAGGGCCTGACGCTGATGGACGTCGACGCGAAGGCGCCGCTGGTCTCGGTGGCGACCTGCGCCGCGACGCTGAAGGTGCTGGGCAGCGGGCGCGGCGGCAAGCCCAAGGACGAGGAGCTGAAGGCGGCGGCGCTGGCCGCCTACGCCGGCAAGCGCGCGCGCAAGGGGCGCAAGGTCGAAGGGCTGCAGAAGGTGCTGCGCGTCGTGTGACGGAGGCGGGTCGGACGGGTTCGGCGTGACTTGTGGCACGGGTCGCCGCCCATCCGGCCCCGGTCTGCGGGGATGGCTGACCTTGTAAGCATCCGTATCCTTTGCGTCATCGGATTACGGTGCAAAGGCTGCAGCCGGGTCCCTCAAGAGGATTCACGATGCGTTCGAAGTTCACTCGCGGCGCTGCGGCGCTCGCGCTGGCCGCGGCCGGCCTGTCGGCCCAGGCGGCGACCGTCAACTACACCGGCTGGGCCTACGGCAACAGTTGGTCCAACAAGGTCAACGTCAGCTTCATCAACGAGACGGTCTCGGCCGGCGCATTCGCCGGCTCGGTCAGCTTCGCATCGGGCGGCGAGCTGGGCTTCAGCGGGACGATCTCGAACTTCGTGTCCTACTGCGTCGAGCTCAACCAGAGCTTCTACCTGCCGAGCGGCAACATGGGCAACTACAGCGTCGTTGCCGGCAGCAACGACGCCGAGTGGAACAACGCGAACGGCAGCGGCAAGACCGCCGGCGACACCAGCCAGCGGCTCGGGCAGCTGCTGAGCTATGCGTCGTCGAATTCGCTGATCGACAGCGCCGCCAAATCGACCTCGCTGCAGCTCGCGATCTGGAACGTCATCTACGACACCGACAACACGGTCAACAGCGGCCTGTTCCAGGAGAAGTCCGGCGCCAGCTACGACGCCTACGCGAACACGCTGCTGGCCGATTCGGCGAGCTGGTCGAACATGCTCGACGTCTACGTGCTGCAGAACAGCGGCAAGCAGGACTTCGTGCTCACGCGCGACAACGGCCGCAAGGTGCCCACGGGCTTCGGCGGCACGCGCAGCGTGCCCGAGCCGGCGAGTCTGGCGCTCGTGATGCTGGGCCTGGGTGCTGCCGGCGCCGCCGGTCGCCGCCGGCGTGCCGGGCGCTGAACGGCTTCCCCGTCAGGCGGGGCGGCGCAGCACCTGCAGTGCCGCCAGGCCGAGCGCGATGAACAGCGCCAGGCTGTAGAACTCGAAGGGCACGCCGAGGATCTTGACCGCGGCGTCGGCACAGGAGGCCATGGCCATGAAGACGTTCGGCGCCGCGGCGTCCAGCCCGAGCGCGCCGATGACGCGTTCGGCCAGCGACAGGTCGCAGGACGTGCTGCTCGCGGCGACGAAGTGCTGCCACAGCGCGGCCGCCGCGCCGCAGACGGCGAACGCCAGCGCCAGCGCGGCACCGACTCGGCGCCCGAGCGGCGAACGCCAGACCAGCGCGATCAGGCAGCCGGCGGCGACGAGCAGGAACAGCAGGCGCTGGAACACGCACCAGGCGCAGGGCAGGATGCCGAAGACATGCTGCGAGACGAGCGCCGCGCCCACCGCCGCCACCGCGGCGGCGGCGCCGCCGGCCATCAACGTATCGGTTCGCTTCACTTCAGTTGCTCCACCGCGCGTCGCGCGACCCGAGACACAGCCGGCCGTGGCAGGCTACGGGGGGCGGGGGTCACTTCAATTCCGCGACGAGTTCGATCTCGACGCAGGCCCCCATCGGGATCTGCGCCACGCCGAACGCGCTGCGCGCATGGGCCCCGACCTCGGGGCCGAAGACCTCGCCGAACAGCTCGCTGCAGCCGTTCGTGACCAGGTGCTGCTCGGTGTAGCTCGGCGTGCTGTTGACCAGGCTCATCACCTTGACGATGCGCGCCACCGCGTCCAGCGAGCCGGCCGCCGCCTGCAGCGTGCCGAGCAGGTCGATCGCGATCGCGCGTGCGGCGGCGCGGCCTTCGTCGGTGGTCATCGTCAGGCCGAGCTGACCGACCCAGGGCTTGCCGTCCTTCTTCGCGATGTGGCCGGACAGGAAGACGAGCTTGCCGCTGCGCACGAAAGGCACATAGGCCGCCGCCGGCGTGGCGACGGCGGGCAGCGTGATGCCCAGCGCTTGAAGACGGTCTTGAACGGACATGATGGGGGTCGTTGAACGAGGCGACGGCATCCTACACTGGCCGCCATGACGGGCCGCAATGAGCCGGGGCCGCGGGGCATGGGGCCGGGAAGCAGGGGGCCGAGGCTGGCGATGGCACTGGCCTGGCTGGGCGGCATCGGGTGGCAGCTGCAGCAACCGACGCTGTGGGCGGCGTCGGCCTACGGCGCGCTCGTCGTGGCCGGCCTGGCGCTCGCCGCCCTGGGCCGCCGCAGTGCCGGGCTCGCGGCGATCGGGGTTGCTGCGCTGGCCCTGGGCAGCACCGGCTGGCGGGCCAGCGATCGTCTGGCCGATGCCTTGCCGCCGGCCTTGCAAGGCCAGGATCTGGTCGTCACCGGCGTCGTCTCGGAGTTGCCGCGCGCCGGCACCCAGGGCTTGCGCTTCGTCTTCGACGTCGACGGCGCGTCGCTGCAAGGCCAGCGCGTGCGCGTGCCGGCGCGGCTGTCGCTCGGGTGGTACCGCAACCCGGGCGATGCGGCGCCGCTGCCCGATCTGCGCGCCGGCCAGCGCTGGCGCCTGCCGGTGCGCCTGCGACCGCCGCACGGCACGCTCAACCCGCACGGCTTCGACCTCGAGCTGTGGCTGTTCACGCAAGGCATCCGCGCCAGCGGCTACGTCCGGGTGCGGGCCGACAGGCCGCCTGAAAGGCTGGCCGACGCGCAGGCCCACCCGGTCGAGCGGCTGCGCCAGGATCTGCGCGACGCGATCGCGGCGCAGGTCGCCGATCCCACCGCCGCGGGCGTGCTGGCCGCGCTGGCGGTGGGCGACCAGGCGGCAATCGACCGCGACGACTGGAACCTGTTCCGCGCCACCGGCGTCGCGCACCTGATGAGCATCTCCGGCCTGCACGTGACGATGTTCGCCTGGCTCGCCGGCGCTGCCGTCGGCGCGCTGTGGCGGCGCAGCAGCCGCCTGATGCTGGCGGTGCCGGCGCCGCTGGCCGCGCGCTGGGGCGGGCTCGCGGTGGCGGCGGGCTATGCGTTGCTCGCCGGCTGGGGCGTGCCGGCGCAGCGCACGCTGGGCATGATCGCCGGTGTCGCGCTGCTGCGCAGCCTGGGTCTGCGTTGGCCGCTGCCGACGGTGCTGCTCGCGGCCGCGGTGGGTGTGACCGCGTTCGACCCCTGGGCGCTGTTGCAGCCGGGTTTCTGGCTGTCGTTCGTGGCGGTCGGGCTGCTCATCGTCTCGGAGCCGGGTGCCGCGCGCGGGGCCGAGGCGCGGATCGCGGGCGGCTGGCGCGCGCGCGTCGCGGCGGCGCTGCGTGGCGGCCTGCGCACCCAGCTCGTCGCCACCGTCGGCCTGGCGCCGCTGTCGCTGGTCTTCTTCAACCAGCTGTCGCTGGTGGGGTTCGTCGCCAATCTGGTGGCGATTCCGCTCGTCACCTTGCTCGTCACACCGCTCGCGCTGCTCGGCGTGCCGTGGCCGCCGCTGTGGTCGCTGGACGCGGCGCTGGTGCAGGCTCTGATGACCGCGCTCGGCTGGCTTGCCGGCAGCCCGCTGGCGGTGTGGACCACCGCCGCCGCGCCGGCCTGGGCGGTGGCGGCCGGGTTGCTGGCCGGCGTGCTGGCGGTGCTGCCGCTGCCCTGGCGCTGGCGCGCGCTGGCCGTGCCGCTGGTGCTGCCGCTGCTGTGGCCGCCGGTCGAGCGGCCGCCGGCCGGGCAGTTCGAGGTCCTGGCCGCGGACATCGGCCAGGGCACCGCGGTGCTGGTGCGTACCTCCCGCCACCTGCTGGTCTATGACGCCGGCCCGCAGTATTCGCCGCAGGCCGACGCCGGCGAGCGCGTGTTGCTGCCGCTGCTGCGCGCGCGCGGCGAGCGCCAGGTCGACCTGCTGCTGCTCAGCCACCGCGACACCGACCATGTCGGCGGCGCGGCGGCGCTGATCGAAGGCTTGCCGGTGCGCGCGATCGCCAGTTCACTCGCCGACGACCACCCGCTGCTCTCGCCCGGCGTGCCGCACCGGCGCTGCGTGGCCGGCCAGTCCTGGGACTGGGACGGCGTGCGCTTCGAGGTGCTGCATCCGCTGGCCACCGATTACGCCAGCGCGCGCAAGCCGAACGCGCTGAGTTGCGTGCTGCGCGTGCAGGGCGCCGGCGCCGCGCTGCTGCTCACCGGCGACATCGAGGCGGCGCAGGAAGCCGCGCTGCTGGCGCGCGGCGCGCCGCTGAAGAGCGCGGTGCTGGTCGTGCCGCACCATGGCAGCCGGACCTCGTCGACCCCGGCCTTCATCGACGCCGTCGCGCCGCGCGTGGCGGTGGTGCAGGCCGGCTACGGCAACCGCTTCGGCCACCCGGCGCTCATCACTAAAAAACTTCATAAAAAAACAGACAAAAAGACGGAGGTCGCGGCGCGCTATCTCGAGCGCGGCATCGACCTCGTGCGCAGCGACCGCTGCGGCGCGTGGATGCTGCCGGCCCTGCGCCAGGACGTTCGCCCTGCGGTTTGCGAGCGGCAGGCGGCGCGCCGTTACTGGCATCATGAGGTATCGGCGACCGGGCCTTGAACGCCTTCCATGGCCCGGAGCTTGCAAGCCGCAGCGCGCCATCGCCGAGGAGTCCCCGCTGTGTCCATCCACGTCGCGCTGAACCACGTCACCCACTACCGGTACGACCGCCGCGTGGGCCTGTCGCCGCAGGTGGTGCGCCTGCGTCCGGCGCCGCATTGCCGCACGCCGATCCTCGGCTACTCGCTGCGCATCGAGCCGGCCACCCACTTCATCAACTGGCAGCAGGACCCGTTCGCCAACCACCTCGCGCGGCTGGTGTTCCCCGAGCCGACGACCGAGTTCAAGGTCACGGTCGACCTGGTCGCCGAGATGGCGGTCTACAACCCGTTCGACTTCTTCCTCGAGCCCGAGGCCGAGACCTTCCCGTTCGACTACGCGCCCGAGCTGAAGCACGACCTCGCGCCCTACCTCGTCAAGGGCGAGCCGACGCCGCGCTTCGCGGCCTTCGTCGACAGCATCCCGCGCAGCCGACGACAGCGCACGATCGACTTCCTCGTCGGCCTGAACCAGCGCCTGCAGCGCGAGATCGGCTACCTGATCCGCATGGAACCCGGCGTGCAGACGCCCGAGCTGACGCTGACCAGCGCGTCGGGCTCGTGCCGCGACACCGGCTGGCTGATGGTGCAGACGCTGCGCCACCTCGGGCTGGCGGCGCGCTTCGTCTCGGGCTACCTGATCCAGCTCAAGCCCGACGTCAGGTCGCTCGACGGGCCGTCGGGCGCAGAAGCCGACTTCACCGACCTGCACGCCTGGTGCGAGGTCTTCCTGCCCGGGGCCGGCTGGGTCGGCTTCGACCCGACGTCCGGGCTGCTCGCCGGCGAAGGCCACATCCCGGTCGCGTGCACGCCCGAGCCTTCGACCGCGGCGCCGGTGTCGGGCGCGGTCGACGAATGCGAGGTCGAGTTCGAGCACCGGATGCAGGTCACGCGCATCTACGAGAGCCCGCGCGTCACGATGCCCTACACCGACGCGCAGTGGCAGGCGATCCTCGCTCTCGGCCACGCCGTCGACACCCAGCTGGACAAGCAGGACGTGCGGCTGACGATGGGCGGCGAGCCGACCTTCGTCTCGGTCGACGACCGCGAAGGTGCCGAGTGGAACACCGACGCGCTCGGCCCCACCAAGCGCGGCTTCGCCACCGAGCTCGTGCACCGGCTGCTGGCGAAGTACGGGCAGGGCGGATTCCTGCACTTCGGCCAGGGCAAGTGGTACCCCGGTGAACAGTTGCCGCGCTGGGCGCTGTCGATCTGCTGGCGCGCCGACGGCGAGCCCGCCTGGCACGACCCGACGCTGTTCGCGGACGAGCGCGAGACGCACCGCTACCGCAGCGCCGACGCGCAGGCCTTCATGGTCGCGCTGACGCGGCGGCTCGGGCTGGACCCGAAGTACGTGCAGCCGGGCCACGAGGACACCTTCTACTACCTCTGGCGCGAACGCCGCCTGCCGGTCAACGTGGACCCCTTCGATTCGCGCCTCGACGACGAGATGGAGCGTGCGCGCCTGCGCCGCGTCTTCGAGCAGGGGCTGGACGCGACCGTCGGCTACCTGTTGCCGCTGAAGAAGGAATGGGCCAAGGGCAAGACCGGGGAAGGGGCCCCGGTCCCCGGGTCCTCGGGGCCGGCCTGGATCAGCGGCCCCTGGTTCCTGCGCGACGACCGGCTCTACCTGATCCCCGGCGATTCGCCGATGGGCTACCGGCTGCCGCTGGACTCGCTGCCCTGGGCCGCGGCCGGCGACCTGCCGCACCTGATCGCGCAGGACCCGTTCGCGCCGCAGGCGGCGCTGCCCGGCGCCGCGCTGCTGCGCGCGCAGCCGCGCGGCTACGACGCGCATCACGAGGGCGGCGGTTTCGCCGAGGGCGGCCGCGTTGCGCTGCAGGGCCAGCCCGGGCCCGAGGACCTCGCGCCGGCCGCAGCCACCGGCACCGGACCGCATCTGCCGGTGACGCCGTCCGCGAAGGCCGCCGACACCGCGCCCGAGCGCTTCGAATCGGCCAGCTGGCTGACCCGCACCGCGCTGTGCGTCGAGGTGCGCGACCCGCAGCGCGGCAACGGCCCGAAGGCCGAAAGCGCGCAGGGCGGCCGAAGCGGCGTGATGTACGTCTTCATGCCGCCGCTGCAGCATCTCGAGGACTACCTCGAACTGCTCGCCGCGATCGAGGCCACCTGCGCCGACCAAGGCGTCAAGATCGTGCTCGAAGGCTACCCGCCGCCGCGCGACCCGCGCCTGAAGACGCTGGCGGTGACGCCCGACCCCGGCGTGATCGAGGTCAACATCCACCCCGCGCACGACTGGAACGAGCTCGTCGACCACACCGAGTTCCTCTACGACGCGGCGCACCGCACGCGGCTGTCGACCGAGAAGTTCATGCTCGACGGCCGCCACACCGGCACCGGCGGCGGCAACCACTTCGTGCTCGGCGGCGCGACGCCGGCCGACAGCCCCTTCCTGCGCCGGCCCGACCTGCTCGCCAGCCTGCTGACCTACTGGCACAACCATCCGTCGTTGAGCTACCTGTTCAGCGGCATGTTCATCGGCCCGACGAGCCAGGCGCCGCGCATCGACGAGGCGCGCAACGACCAGGTCTACGAGGTCGAGATCGCGCTGCAGGAACTCGAACGCCAGCTCGCGCTGCACGGCGAGGTCGCGCCCTGGGTCGTCGACCGTTCGCTGCGCAACCTGCTCGTCGACGTCACCGGCAACACCCATCGCAGCGAGTTCTGCATCGACAAGCTCTACTCGCCCGACGGGCCGACCGGCCGCCTGGGCCTGCTCGAACTGCGCGCCTTCGAGATGCCGCCGCATGCGCGCATGAGCCTGGCGCAGCAGCTGCTGCTTGCGCGCGCTGCTGGCCTGGTTCTGGCGCGAGCCGTACCGGGGCCGCGGCGCGACGCGGCTGACGCGCTGGGGCACCGAGCTGCACGACCGCTTCCTGCTGCCGACCTTCTTGCAGATGGACTTCGACGACGTGATGGCCGAGCTGAACGGCGCCGGCTTCGCCTTCGACGGCGAGTGGTTCGCGCCGCATTTCGAGTTCCGCTTCCCGCTCGTCGGCGAGGTCGCGACGCTGGGCATCGGCCTGACGCTGCGCAGCGCGCTCGAACCCTGGCACGTGATGGGCGAGGAAGGCTCGGCCGGCGGCACGGTGCGCTACGTCGATTCGTCGCTCGAGCGAATCGAGCTGAAGGTCACCGGGCTGAACGACAACCGCCACGTCGTCACCGTCAACGGCCAGGCGGTGCCGCTGCAGCCGACCGGCCGCGTCGGCGAATACGTCTGCGGCGTCCGCTACCGCGCCTGGGCACCGCCCTCGGCGCTGCACCCGACGATTCCGGCGCACGCGCCGCTCACCTTCGACATCGTCGACCGCTGGCTGCAGCGTTCGATCGGTGGCTGCCGCTACCACGTGGCGCACCCGGGCGGGCGCAACTACGAGGACTTCCCGGTCAACTCGTACACCGCCGAGAGCCGGCGCCTGGCGCGCTTCTTCCGCTTCGGCCACACGCCGGGCGCGATGGACGTGAAGCCGGCCCAGCCGAGTCGCGAGTTCCCGTTCACGCTCGACCTGCGCCGTCGTACATGACCCCCCCCGCAGCGCCTACGGCGCTCCCCCCCGGGGGGGCGGCTCCAGCGGACCGGCAGAGCCGGATCCGCGGCGCCTGCTGGGTGGGAGACTGCGCGCCATGGAGTCGCGCCGCGTGACGCCGACGCAGAGTTCGCTGCCCTTCGAAGCCGGCGCGCCGCAGGACGGCGGCTTCGACGCGCTGGCGCGTCACGCGCTGCCGGCCGAGCCCGGCGTCTGGGACGAGTTGCGCGGCGCCGATGGCTCGCCGCGGCCGCGCTGGCGCCGTTTCGCGAACCTGCTGCCGACGCCGCCGGCCGGTCTCGATCTGGCCGCAGACCTCGACCGCCGCGTGGCCCAGGTCGCGCAGCAGATCCGGCTCGACGGCGTCACGCACAACGTGTTCGACGAGCAGGGCGTGGCGAGCCGGCCGTGGTCGCTGGAGCTGCTGCCGCTGATCATCGAGCCCGCCGAATGGGCGGCCATCGAGGCCGGCGTCGAGCAGCGCGCGGCCTTGCTCGAGGCGATGCTGGCCGACCTGTACGGCCCGCGCCGGCTGCTCTGCGAGGGCCTGCTGCCGCCCGCGCTGCTGATGCGTCACCCGGGCTACCTGCGGCCGATGATCGGCGTCGAGCCGGCGGGCGGGCTGCGCCTGCACATCGTCGCGTTCGATCTGGCGCGCGGTCCCGACGGCCGCTGGTGGGTGGTCGCGCAGCGCACCCAGGGGCCGTCCGGCCTGGGCTACGTGCTGCACAACCGGCTCGTCATCTCGCGCCAGTTCCCGGACGCCTTCCGCGAGCTTCGCGTCCAGCACATCGCGTCGAGCTACCGCCGCATGCTCGACACGGTCGAGCAGAGGGCGTCCGCCGTCGCCGGCGGCGCGACACCGCGCGTCGTGCTGCTCACGCCGGGGCCGTACAGCGAGACCTATTTCGAGCATGCCTACCTCGCGCGCTACCTGGGGCTGCCGCTGGTCGAGGGCGGCGACCTGACGGTGCGCGACGAGCGGCTGTTCCTGAAGACGGTCGAAGGCCTGGAGCCGGTGCACGGCGTGCTGCGTCGGCTCGACGACGACTGGTGCGACCCGCTCGAACTGCGCCCGGACTCGGCGCTGGGCGTGCCCGGGCTGCTGCAGGCGGCGCGCGCCGGCACGGTGGTGATGGCCAACGCGCTCGGCAGCGCTTTTCTCGAATCGCCGGCGATCCAGGGCTTCCTGCCCGCCATCGCGCGGCGCCTGACCGGGCGCGAGTTGCTGATGCCGGCGCTGCCGACCTGGTGGTGCGGCGAGGCCGCCGCCTGGCGCGACGTGCAGCAAGAACTCGACGGCAAGGTCGTGCGCAGCACCTTCCCGCGTCGCGGCCGCACGTCGCAGGTGCACGACCCGCTCGACGCCGGCGTCGAGGCCGACCCCGACGCCTGGACGGTGCAGGGCCGGCTGCGCTTCTCGCGCGCCCCGATCTGGGGCCAGGCCGCGCTGACCCCGGGCCCGGCGATGGTGCGCGTGTATGCCATCGCCGACGGCGGCGGCCGCTGGCATGTGCTGCCCGGCGGCATGACGCGCGTCGCTCGGCGCGAGGATGCCAGCGTGTCGATGCAACGCGGCGGCTCCAGCCTGGACACCTGGGTGCTCACCGACGGCCCGGTCGATACCTTCTCGATGTTGCCGCCGCGGCTGCAGGTCGATGACATCGCGCAGCGTCGCGGGCCGGTGTCCAGCCGAACCGGCGAGAACCTGTTCTGGCTCGGCCGCTACACCGAGCGCACCGAACAGCTGGTGCGGCTGGCGCGCGCGACGCTGCTGCTCATCGACGCCGACAACGATGCCGACGAGCCGGTGCAGCGCGCGCTGTCGGCGCTGGCGGTGGCAAGCGGCCTGGCGCCGCGCGGCGTGCCCACGCTGCTGCAGTCGGCGCATCTGTTCGAGCGCGCGGTGCTCGCCGGCCTGGCCGATGCGAAAGGCGCCGTCAGCGTGGCCTACAACCTGGTCGCGCTGGAGCGCGCCTCGCAGGCGCTGCGCGAGCGGATGTCGGCCGAGCAATGGGGCGTGATCCGGCAGATGGGCGAGACCTTCGCGGCCGCGCTGGACAGCGCGGCCGGCGAGCTGCCCGGCCTGCCCCAGGTGCTGCCGGCGCTGGACCGGCTGGCGCTGCAACTGGCCGCGGTGACCGGCGCCCAGACCGACCGGATGACGCGCGACGCCGGCTGGCGGCTGCTCACCGTCGGCCGGCTGCTCGAACGGCTGATCGGACTGGCGACCCGACTGCAGGCCTTCCTGGACGCCAGGGCGCTGGCCGGCGCGGCCGGCATCGACCTGCTGCTCGAGCTGTTCGACAGCGCGATCACCTTCCGCGCCCGCTACCAGCACCACGAGGACCTGCTCGCGATCACCGACCTGCTGGTGCTGGACACCTCGAACCCGCGCGCCTTCGCCGGCGTGCTGCGCCGGCTGCGCACCGAACTCGGCAAGCTGCCCGGCAGCGCCGAATCGCTGCGGCCGCTGCTGGCCCGCTTGCCGGCCGACGGCGCGGGCCTCACGCTCGACGCGCTGCGCGGCGCCGACGACGCGCAGATCGCGCGGACCCTGCGCGCGCTGTCGACGCGCCTGGCCGATGCCGCGGCGGCGCTGGCCGACGATGTCGGCCTGCGCTACTTCACGCTCGCGCAGGGCGCGGACCAGCGGCTGTGAGGCTCGAGGGCGACGTGTCGGCGGAGCTGGAGGTCGTCCACGAAACGCGCTACGACTACGCGGCGCCGGTGACGCTGGCGCACCACCTGGCGCACCTGCAGCCGCTGGACGACCCGGGCCAGCGGTTGCTCGCCTTCGATCTCGACATCGCGCCGACCCACGAGCCGGCGCGCCACTCGGTGGACGCGTTCGGCAACGCGCAATGCCACTTCAGCCTGGCGCGGCCGCACCAGCGCCTGACGGTGCGCGCGACGAGCCGCGTGCGCCTGGCACCGCGCTTCGCGGCGCTGCGGCCGGAGACCTCGCCGCCCTGGGACGCGCTCGCCGAGCGGCTGCGCTACGTCGCGCGCGCGCCCTTCGTGCCGGCGGTCGAGTTCGCGCTGCCGTCGCCCTTCGTGCCGCGGCTCGAGGGGTTGCGCGACTACGCCGCGCCGTCGTTTGCCGCCGGCCGGCCGGTGGCCGAGGCGGCGATCGATCTGATGCGCCGCATCCACGCCGACTTCGCCTACGAGAGCCGCAGCACCGAGATCGATACCCCGCTCGAACAGGTCTTCGCGCAGCGGCGCGGCGTGTGCCAGGACTTCGCGCACCTGATGACTGGCGCGCTGCGCATGCTCGGGCTGCCGGCGCGCTACGTCAGCGGCTACCTGCTCACGCGCGGCCGCCGACGACGACGCGCCGATGCTCGGCGCCGACGCCTCGCACGCCTGGGTCCAGGTCTGGTGCCCGGGAACCGACGGCGTGCAGGACGACGCGGCCGGCGGCGGCTGGCTGGGCCTGGATCCGACCAACAACGTGGTCCCCGGGGCCGGCCATGTGCGGGTCGCGGTCGGCCGCGATTTCGGCGACGTCACGCCGCTGCGCGGCGTGATCCGCGGCGGCGGTGGCCGGCACACGCTGGCCGTGGCGGTGACGACGCGACGGGTCGGTCCGGTAGTTGCTAGCCTTCGATCGGCAGGAGCATGAACCCATGAAGCCCAGCTTCGACGAGATGAACGGCCCGGGCGGCGCCGTGCGCGAGCACTACGCCACCTACGAGCGCTGGCTGCAGCGCCAGCCGGGCGAGACCATGCGTGCCCGCCGCGACGAGGCGGAGATGATCTTCCGCCGCGTCGGCATCACCTTCGCCGTCTACGGCGCGAAGGACGAGGACGGCGCGGGCACCGAGCGGCTGATCCCGTTCGACCTGATCCCGCGCGTGATCCCGAAGCAGGAATGGGTCGAGTTGGAAGCCGGCCTGTCGCAGCGGGTGCGCGCGCTGAACCGCTTCATCCACGACGTCTATCACGATCAGGAGATCCTGAAGGCCGGCATCGTGCCCACCGAGCAGGTGCTGAACAACGCCCAGTTCCGCAAGGAAATGATGGGCGTGGCCGTGCCGGGCGATGTCTACTCGCACATCGCCGGCGTCGACATCGTGCGCGCAGCGAATGCCGATGGCAGCGGCAGCTACTACGTGCTGGAAGACAACCTGCGCGTGCCCAGCGGCGTGAGCTACATGCTCGAGAACCGCAAGATGATGATGCGGCTGTTCCCCGAGCTGTTCAGCATGCACCGCGTCGCGCCGGTCCAGCATTACCCCGACCTGCTGCTCGAGACGCTGCGCGCGGTGGCGCCGGCCGGCGTCAACGAGCCGACGGTGGTCGTGCTGACGCCGGGCATGTACAACAGCGCCTACTTCGAGCACGCCTTCCTCGCGCAGCAGATGGGCGTCGAGCTGGTCGAGGGGCAGGACCTCTTCGTGCGCGACGGCCATGTCTACATGCGCACGACGCAGGGCCCGAAGCGCGTGGACGTGGTCTACCGCCGCGTCGACGACGACTTCCTCGACCCGCAGGCCTTCCGCCCCGATTCGACGCTCGGCTGCGCCGGGCTGCTCGACGTCTACCGCGCCGGCAACATCGCGCTGTGCAACGCCATCGGCACCGGCATCGCCGACGACAAGAGCATCTATCCGTACGTGCCGAAGATGGTCGAGTTCTACCTCGGCGAAACGCCGATCCTGAACAACGTGCCGACCTGGCTGTGCCGCGAGGCCGACGACCTGAAGTACGTGCTCGACCACCTGGCCGAGCTGGTGGTCAAGGAAGTGCACGGTGCCGGCGGCTACGGCATGCTCGTCGGGCCGGCGGCGACGAAGGCCGAGATCGAGGAGTTCCGCGCCGTGCTGAAGGCCCGGCCCGACAACTACATCGCGCAGCCGACGCTGGCGCTGTCGACCTGCCCGACCTTCGTCGACGCCGGCATCGCGCCGCGCCACATCGACCTGCGCCCCTTCGTGCTCAGCGGCAAGCAAGTGCAGATGGTGCCCGGCGGCCTGACCCGCGTCGCGCTCAAGGAAGGCTCGCTGGTCGTCAACTCGTCGCAGGGCGGCGGGACGAAGGACACCTGGGTGCTGGAGGGTTGAGATGAGCAACCGGCCAGACCCCATGCGCCGGCCCAGGTGGGCGTCGGCTTTCGGCCCGAAGCGGCCGTTGGCCGCCCCGGGCCGAACGGCCGCCTTGCACGCGCTCCCCCGCGCCCCCTCCGCGAGGGGGCTGCCAGCTCGGCTCGACGAGTCGGCCCTCAGGCCGACCGCACGTCTCGAGCCAGGCGGCGCTGTGGCGTACGCGCAGCGCCTCGAACGACGCGCCGGCCGCGAGGGCCGGCCCGACGGTCATGCAGGTGCCCCCTCGCGGAGGGGGCGGGGGGAGCCGTGCGAAACGGCCGCTGGCCCGGAGCGGCCAACGGCCGCTTCGGGCCGAATGCGATCCGCCGAGCCGCCGCCGCTTTTCCCGCTTCGCGCATGTCGCGATGCGTTCTGGAGCCACTGACATGCTGTCACGCACTGCCGACCACCTGTTCTGGATGGCGCGCTACATGGAGCGGGCCGAGAACACCGCCCGGATGCTCGACGTCAACTACCAGACCGCGCTGCTGCCGCAGTCGGCCGACATGGCCGAGCAGGGCTGGCGCGGGCTGCTGTCGATCAGCGAGCTGACCTGGAGCTTTTCGCAGAAGTACAGCGAGGTCACGGCGCGCAACGTGATCGACTTCATGCTGCGCGACGAGACCAACCCGTCGTCGATCCTGTCGTGCCTGCGCGCGGCGCGCGAGAACGCGCGCGCGGTGCGCGGCGCGCTGACGACCGAGGCCTGGGAGACGCAGAACCAGACCTGGCTCGAGTTCAACCGCATGCTCGAGGACGGCACTTGCGAGCGCGACCCCGGCGCCTGCTTCGAGTGGGTCAAGTTCCGTTCGCACCTGAGCCGCGGTGTCACCGTCGGCACGATGCTGATGGACGAGGCGCTGCACTTCCTGCGCATCGGCACCTTCCTCGAACGCGCCGACAACACCGCACGCCTGCTCGACGTCAAGTTCCACGCGCTCGCGGGCGACTATTTCGGCGCCGGCAACGTGAAGGAAAGCCAGGAGGTCGACTTCTATCACTGGAGCGCGATCCTGCGCTCGGTCTCCGGCTTCGAGATCTACCGCAAGGTCTACCGCAACGTGATCCGCCCCGAGCGTGTCGCCGAGCTGCTGATCCTGCGTCCGGACATGCCGCGCTCGCTCGCGGCGAGCATGAACGAGGTCGTGGCCAACCTGCAGTTGGTGGCCAACGAGCAGAGCAGCGAGACGCTGCGCCGTGCCGGCCGGCTGCGCGCCGACCTGCAGTACGGCCGCATCGACGAGATCCTCGCGACCGGGCTGCACGCCTACCTGACCCACTTCCTCGACCGCGTCAACGACCTCGGCGCCGGCATCGGGCGCGACTTCCTGGTGCCGGTGGCGGCGTGAGGGTCTACCTTCGTGGCTGCGCACGGAGCCGGGTCGCACGCAACGCGAAGGCCTTCTATGTGACCAAGCCATATGGCCTCCCTATGACGCCCAACGTTTGACTTAAGCGGATCGCCGTAGGCGGGTCCGCTTGAAGGAAGGGTTAGCGAGGTAATTGGGCCTAGGGAAGAAACCCGAAGTCACTGAAGAAAGGCTGGCTTGTTACGTGTAAGGCGCGCTGCGTCTTCCTGACTCGTCTCTGAAGTCCGCAGCCAGCGTCTTGACGCTGACTTCAGCGGCACGTCGAGCGACCCAGGTGGCCCTCGTAGCCGAGGCACGGGTGAACGACCTGGGTGACTCGGACAGTTTCGCTCAATCCTTCGGAGAGCGGCGCTGGCGGCAACAACGTTAGTCGAGTGACGGCATCTTCGCTGAAGCTGAGTGTGGCAATGGCCGCTTCGTAACGCAGTTCATGACGTTTGCCGGAGAAGGTTGCAGCTTCCACGCGGCGGCCATCGGCCAGGCGAGCTCGGCCATCGCGCGCGCGCCGCGCAGGTCGTCGCAGGCCAGCAGGGCGGTCACCAGGTTGGCCCGCGCGATGGCCAGGCTGCGCAGATGGCGCGACCCGCGCAACTGGGTCTCGAGTTCGCGCCCCATCTGCACCGCCAGCTGCGGCTGCCCGAGGGCCAGTGCCAGATCGGCCATGTTGTTCAGCGCCACGCCACGCTCGTAGTCCCATCCCGGCGCGCGCGTCAGCTCGAAGCCAGCGGCGCCCGGCTGCCTCGCAGCGCGCGATGTCGCCGACGCGGTGCGCGTGAACGAACTCGGCCTGGGCGTTGTTGATGCGCATCAGCAGCGGCGTCTGCGGTGTCTCGAGCGCGAGCATCTCGTCGATCGCGGCGCGCCGCTCGTCCGCGCCGAGCGTCTCGTCGACGGCGGCGATGATGCCCAGTGCCCGTGCCAGCGATGCGTCGTCGCGCAGCTGCCGTGCCAGCGCGACCGCCTGACGCGCATGGAGGCAGGCCTCGGCGTCGCGCCGCTCGGTGTAGTGGAACAGGGTCGCGCCGAGGGTCCAGCGCAGGCGCAGTCCGGCCGGCATGCCGGGGTCGAGCAGGGCCTCGGTCACCGGCCACAGCCGGCGCCCCTCGATCGCGCGCAGGCGGCCGAAGGCGCTGGTCAGCGGGTTCACCAGCGCGACGGCCATCGGAGCGTCGTGTCTGCAGGGCCCAGGCCATCGCCATGCGGCCGTTGTCGAGATCGGGGGACAGCCGTTCCAGGACCTGTCCCAGGCGCAGACGGCCGCTGGCGCCGTCGGCATTGAGGGCCAGGAAATGCTCGCTGACGACGCGGGCGTGGCGTTCGAGCAGCGTCGCTGCCTCGCCGCTGGCGATCAGGTGCTCGCGCGCCAACGCCAGCGGAGACTCGAGCAGCCGGTAGCGAGGCGGGTCCGCAGCATCCACGGCCACCAGCGAATGGTCGACCAGCGCGTCCAGGGTATCGATCAACCGGCGCCGGTCCAGCGCCTCGTCGGACACCACCCGATGCGCCAGGTCGAGCGAGAAGCTCCCGGCGAAGACCGACAAGCGCCTGAACAGTCGTTGCTCGTCGGCGTCGAGCAGCGCATGGCTCCAGTCCAGCGCCGCGCGCAGCGTGTGCTGGCGCGACGGGGCATCGCGCCAGCCCTTGGTCAGCAGCTCCAGACGTTCGTCCAGGCACTGCTCCAGGCCGTGCACGCCGAGCAGCGGCACACGCGCGGCGGCCAGCTCGATCGCCAGCGCACTGCCGTCCAGGCGCCGGCACAGCGAGCAGACCGCGTTCACGTTGCCTTCGCTCAGCTCGAAGCTGCGTTGCAGCGCCTGCACGCGCTCGACGAACAAGGCCACGGCGCCGTAGGTCATCGCCTCGCCCGGGGGCAGCGCCGCGTCGGGCGTCGGCAGCGGTCCGAGCCGGACCACGCGCTCCGCAGCGAGCCGCAGCGGCACCTGGCTGGTGACGACGACGTGCAGTCCCGGGGCGGCGTCGAGCAAGGCCCGGAGGACCTCCGCCACCGTCGGCCGCCAGATGCTCGGCGTTGTCGAGCACGATCAGCAGCTTCAGCGGCGCGGCTGCGGCGGCCAGCGCGCGGCGCAGGTCACCGCCCGAGAGGGGCAGCTCCAGTGCCGCGGCTACGGTGGCGGGGACGAGGGCGGGGTCGGACAGCGGCGCGAGGTCGACCCAGGCGCCGCCATGGGGGCGCCGGTCGCGCTCGATCGCCAGCAGGTGCTGCGCCAGCAGCGACTTGCCGATGCCGCCGACGCCGGTGATCGTGAGCAGGCGGTGCTCGTCGATCTCGTGGCGCAGGGCCGCGAGGTCGCCATCACGGCCGATCAGCTGCGGCAGTTGCCCGGGCGAGCGACCCGGCAGCGCAGGCGTCGCCGGCGCCGGCGTGCCGATCTCGTGGTCCAGCGGCAGCGCGAAGCGGTAGCCCCGGCCCGGCACGGTCGTGATGGCCTGGGCCCCGAGCAACTTGCGCAGCGCCCACACGTGAACCTCGAGGTTGTTCTCCTCGACGACCACGTCGGGCCAGACACGATCGATCAGTTCGCGCTTGGGCAGCGGGCTGTGGCGATGCTCGATCAGCGCCAGCAGCACGTCGAAGGCGCGGGCACCGAGCTTGGCCGCCACGCCGTCGACCAGCAGCTGGCGCTGCACGGGCTTGAGCGTGTAGCGCCCGAACCGGTAGTCGCGAGGGGTGGAGTCCAAGGCGTGCGGTGATCGCTACGGCGAGCGCAGCATAGCCGCATGTGCCGTCCGACACGAGCCCTGGCGGGGCACGGCGCAGGGCCCGGCGTCCGCGCCCTGGGTCGGCGGCGGCGATCGCGATTAAGGACGCTTAAGCGCGACCCAAGGACAGAAGACGCTGCGCACGCGAGGATGCCTGCGGGCCAGCACGCAAGCGGCAGGGTGCTGCGAGGTCTGGCCGTCGGAGGACCCGCCATGCCAGCCATCCGTGACTCCCGCGCCAGCGCCGCCGATCGCAAGGCCCGACGGTTCCCGGTATCGGCGACGCTGCTCGCATGCCTGCTGGCAGGGCCGGTCTCGGCGCACGAACCGGCGCTGATGAACCGGACGCTGGTGCCGGACGACAGCGGCTACGCCGCCACCTACAGCACGGCCGGCGTGATCGACCGAACCGGCCCGTTCTTCCAGGCCCTGGGCACCAACGGGCGCAGCTGCGCGAGCTGCCACGACGCGGCCGACGGCTGGACGATCACGCCGCAGCGTCCAGCGGGCGCGCGTCGACCGGTCGGCCGGCACCGACCCGGTCTTCCGGACGGTCGACGGGGCGAATTCGCCGCTGGCCGATGTGTCGACGCTGACGTGCGCGGCGCAGCGCATACAGCGATGCTGCTGGAGCAAGGGGCTGATCCGCGTCGGCATCGCGATCCCGCGCCGGTGCCGAGTTCGACCTCGTCGCGGTCGACGACCCCTACGGATACGCGAGTGCGAACGAACTGTCGCTCTTTCGGCGGCCCGCTGCCGGCGACCAACCTGGGTTTCCTGAGCGCCGTGATGTGGGACGGTCGCGAGACCTTCAAGAACGCCGGCTCGGGCGACTGCGTCGTCGGCACGACCAACTGCTTCGCGTCGCTGCGGGTTCGACCTCTCGGACCAGGCGAACGCAGCGACGCTGGGTCACGGGCAGGCGGCTGGCGCCGCTGTCAGACGGCGCAACGTGACGGACATCGTCGCGTTCGAGAGCGATCTGCTACACGGCGCAGGTCTTCGACCGCGACGCGGGGCTGCTGACGGCACGTGGCGCACGCGGCGGACCGGTGGCGCTGTCGGATCAGACGTTCTACTTCGGCATCAACGACACGCTGGCCGGTGACTATCGGACCGACCTGCCGTTCACGCCGGTGACGATGACGCTGTACGACGCCTGGGCCGAAACGCAGGGCGACGACGCGCGCGACGGCTCGCGCGGCGCGAGGCTCAGCGAGGGACGGCGCGCGGTCGTGCGCGGCCAGGCGATGTTCAACAGCAAGCCGATCCGGATTGCCGGCGTCGGCGGCCTCAACGACGATCTCGGCGTGCCGGTCGATCATCGGCACCTGCACCACCTGCCACAACGCACCGAACGCAGGCGACCATTCGGTGCCGTTGCCACTGGATATCGGGGTGGTGGACGCCTCGCGGCGCACGCCCGACCTGCCGCTGTACACGCTGCGCAACCTGAGCACCGGGGCAACGATGCAGGTGACGGACCCGGGGCGCGCGATGATCACCGGCAAGTGGAATGACATAGGCCGCTTCAAGGGGCCGGTGCTGCGCGCGCTGGCAACGCGGGCACCGTACTTCCACAACGGCATGGCCAAGGACCTTGGCGCCGTGGTGGACTTCTACAACACGCGCTTCGGCATCGGGTTGACCGCGCAGGAGCGCTCGGACCTGATCGCGTTCCTGAAAACGCTGTGAGGCGGCAGGCCGCCGCGGCGGGACGGTGATCCTCCACGGCGCGTCGGGCGGCCGCGCGGCGCCCGTTCAGCGCGCGTCGCGGATCGCGTCGCCGAGCGCGATCACCGCCATCGCGTAGTAGCTCGACCGGTTGTAGCGCGTGATCGCGTAGAAGTTCGTCGTGCCGGCGACGTAGCTCGGCGCGGCGTCGCCGTTCTGCAGCTCGACCAGCGCGAGCAGGTCCTGTCGGTCGGCGGCGTCGGCGGCGTCGAGCCGGGCGCCGTGCTCGGCGAACTGCGCCGGCGCTGAAGCTGGGCACGATGTCGGGCGCGAGCAGCGCGCGCGCTGCGGCCGGGTCGGCCGGCGGCGTCACGTCGCCAAGCGTCGGCGGCAGCCCGCGCTGCCAGCCGAACTCGGCCAGGTAGTGCGCGACGCTGCCGATCGCGTCGGCGCTGCTGCCGGCGAGGTCGACGTGGCCGTCGCCGTCGAAGTCGATCGCATGCTTCGTGATGCTGCCCGGCATGAACTGCGGCAGCCCGATCGCGCCGGCGAACGAGCCCTTCACCGCGAGCGGGTCGCGCCGCTCGCGCGCGGCACCAGACGAGGAAGTTCTCGAGCTCGTCGCGGAAGTAGTCGCTGCGGTCGTTGCGCCCGATGGGGAAGTCGAAGGCCAGCGTCGCCAGCGCGTCGATGACGCGGAAGCCGCCCGGTCAGGCGGCCGAAGTAGGTCTCGACGCCGATGATGCCGACGACGATCTCCGGCGGCACGCCGTACTCGGCCTGCGCGCGGTCCAGCCAGGCCTGGTTGTCGTGCCAGAACACGACGCCGGCGCCGATGCGCTGCGGCTCGACGAAGCGCTCGCGGTAGGCGGCCCAGTTCTTCGCCACGCCGGGCGGCGCCGGCATCATCAGCCGCTGCACGGCGGTGATGCGGCGCGCCTGCGCGATCTGGCGCCGCACCCAGCGGCGGTCCAGCCCGTGGCGCGCGGCCACCTCGGTCGGCGAAGCGACGCGCCTCGGCGCGGGTGGCGTAGCTCGGCGCGCCGCTGCCCTGCACTTGCGCGGCCGGCGCCTTCGGCCGCGCCTGGCCCGGGGCCGGTGCGAGCCAGGCCGCGGCGGCCAGCGCCACCGGCCAGGGCCTGCAATCGTTGCGATCTCATGCGCTCGATTATTCGCTGCGCCGATGCCGCGCGCGCCGCAGCGCGAAAGCGCGCCCACCAGCGACGCTCCGGCGCGGCGCTGGTCGTGCTCGCGTAGCGCTGCCGGTCGAGCGCTTCGAGCATGCCGGCCAGCGCCGCGCCGCGCGCGCCCAGCGTCGCGCGCACCCGGTCGGCGCGCGTGCGCGGCGGGTCGTGCGCGCGCGACCGCGACGCCCAGCGCCGCGCAGCCGCTGCTGCACGCGGCGCTGCAGGCGCTGCCAGGGGTCTTGCCGCCAGCGGTCCCACAGCGCCCAGCCGGCGCCGGCCAGGCTGGCGGCGCAGAGCAGCGCGATCAGCACGCGCGCCAGGTCCTGCCAGCTCGGCGCGGCCACGCCGAGCGCGCGCAGCAGGTCGAACTGGTCCTGGCGCGAGTAGTTCAGCACCCACTGGTTCCAGCGGTTGTTCAGCGCCTCCCAGCCCTGGCGCAGGCGCAGCGCGAGCGCCGGGCTCATGGTGTCGATGGCGCCGGCCACCAGCCCCGGCCGCGGCGCCAGGCTGCGGCCGCGCTCGATGCGGTCCGGCGCGACGGCGGCGGTCGGGTCGGCGCGCACCCAGCCCTCGCCCGGCTGCCAGTACTCGGCCCAGGCGTGGGCGTTGCTCTGGCGCACGATCCACCAGCCGTCCACCGGCGCCGGGTCGGTGCCCTGGTAGCCGGTGACGATGCGCGCGGGCACGCCCATCGCGCGCATGATGAAGACGAACGAGGCCGCGAAGTGCTCGCAAAAGCCGAGCTTGCGGTCGAACCAGAACTCGTCGATCGCATCGCGTCCGTACGGCCCGGGCTCCAGCGTGTAGATGTAGCCGCCGTCGCGGATGTGCTGCAGCAGCAGCGCGGCCAAGGTGCGCGCGTCGGCGGTCGCCAGCGTGGGCCGTGCGCGAAGTTCGGCCGCCCATTGGCGCGTGCGCGGGTCGAAGCCGGGGGGCAGCTGCAGGTCGGCCTGCAGGGCCGCGTTCGGGTGGCGCGGCCCGATGCTGAACGCCGGCCAGGCCTCGGCCGCGAAGCGCAAGCGCTCGGTGAGCGGGCGGTCCAGTCGCCATTCGAGCGCGCCGCTGAGCGACGGCGTCCAGCCGGCGATGCGTGGCGCCGCGCCGGGGATGTCGGGCGTCAGCTCGAGCAGCGGCAGCATCGCCAGCCGGCTGGGCTCGATCGTCATCTCGTAGCGAACCGGCTCGCCGCGCACGCCCAGGTCGGTGCGGGCCGGTTCGTCGGCGCCGAAGCGCGGCGCGGCGCGGCGGGCCCAGTCGCGGCCGTCGAAGCGCTCGAGCACCGGGCCGCGCAGGTACATCGCGGCCGGCGGCCGGCACCGGGCCGACGAAGCGCAGCCGCAGCGCGACCGAATCGTCGTTCGCGATCTCGGCCACGCCGCCCAGGCGCAGCGTGCCCGACAAGCCCGGTGCGGCCGGCGGCGTCCTGCGGCACGCCCCACAGCGGCGGCAGGCGCGGGAACAGCAGGAACAGCGCCACCATCAGCGGCGTGCCGAGCAACGCGGCGCGCGCCGCCAGGCCGCCGGCACGCGCCAGCGACGGCCGGCCGACCGGCATGTGGGCGAGCACCAGCGCGGTCAGCAGCCCCCACACCGAGAGCAGCATCGACAAGGCCACCGGCAGCGCCTGCGAATAGAGGAAGTTCGTCAGCACGACGAAGAAGCCGAGGAAGAAGACGACCAGCGCGTCGCGTCGGGCGCGCAGCTCGAGCGTCTTCAACGCCAGCAGCACGACGAGCATCGTGACGCCGGCCTCCTTGCCGAGCAGGCTGCGCTCGCTCCACAGCGTGAGGCCGGCCGCCAGCAAGAGCAACGCGATGCGCGTCCAGCGGCCGGGCAGCGGCGCGGCCGCCAGCGCGAGCCGCGCGCGCCAAGCCAGCACCAGCGCCGCGAACAGGCTGCACCAGACCGGCAGGTGGGCGACATGCGGCAGCAGCGTCCAGCCGATCGACGCCGAGCTGGAACAAGGTGTCGCGCGCGTCGCGCGGCAGGCGCTGCCAGCGTCGACCGGCGGCGTTCATCGGCCGGCTCATGGGGGTGCCGCCAGCGGGCTCATGGATAGATCGCCAGCCGGTCGAGCGCGGCGCGCCGCTGCGCGTCGCCGTGGCCGGGCGGCAGTTCCAGGCCGGGCAGGCGCAGGCCCCAGGTCAGGCCGCTGCGCTCGGCGGCCTGGACCCAGGCGGCCAGGCGCGACAGCCGCTGTTCGGTGTCGGCCGCGGCGGTGGTGGCCCAGTCCAGCCACAGTTCGTCGGCTGCCGGCGCGCATGCGTCTCGCGGCTGACCAGCTCGGCCGGTGGCGGCGACCTTCTTCCACGCGACCTGGCGCAGCGCGTCGCCGCGCCGCTAGGCGCGCACGCCATCGAGTTCGTGGCCGGCGTCGCGTGCGGTGGCGCGCGGCTCGCCCGGCACCGCGGCCGCCGGCGGCAGCGGCGGTGCCGGCTGCTCGGGCCGCGGCCAGGCGAGCAGGCGCGACGCCGGCCGCCAGACCGTCCAGGCGCGGAACAGGCCGAACGGGAACACGGTCTCGACGGTCAGCGTGGGCACGTCGTGCCAGCCGCGCGTCGCCGGCACGAAGCCGACCTGGACCGTGGCCTGGCCGAGCGCGGGCACGTCGCACCAGGCGGGGCCGCCGGTGTCGGAGCGATCGTCGTGGAAGGACAGTGCCAGGCCATGGCGCTCGCGGCCCGGGTTGTCGAGCACGATCTCGACCAGTGCCTGCTCGCCGGCGAACACCGGCGCCGGCGCGCGCAGGTGCAGCGTCAGCCCGCGCAGGCCGGCGTGCGTCAGGTGCATCGAGACCAGCGCGCTGCCGGCGAGCAGGAAGGTCAGCAGGTAGCCCAGGTTGAGCTGGTAGTTGATCGACGCGACCAGCATCACCAGCAGCGTGAGCGCGAAGACCAGCCCGGCCAGCGTCGGCACGATGTAGATGTTGCGCTGGGTCAGCGGCCAGACGTCGCTGGCCGGCAGGCGCTGGGCGAGCCAGCGGCGGAACGCGTTGCGGATCACGCGCGTCGGGGCGTCAGGGGATCGCGGTGGCCTCGACCATCGCGCGCACCTGCTCGACGCTGCCGCGGCCGGCGCCGGCGACCGGCTGGAGCCGGTGCGCGATCGCCTGCGCGAGGATGGCCTGGACGTCGTCGGGGGCGACGTAGTCGCGCCGCGCCATCAGCGCGCGCGCCCTGGCCACGCGCAGCAGCGCGATGCCGGCGCGCGGCGACAGGCCTTGCACGAACCAGCGGCCCGATCGCGTCGCGGTGATCAGCGCCTGCAGGTAGTCCAGCAGCGCTGGCGACGCGCTCACCGCCTGCACCGCGCGCTGCGCCGCCAGCAGCGCGGCCGGCGACATCAGCGGCTGCAGTCGCGCGGTCGAGCGCGCGCCGGTCCTCGCCGGCGAGCAGCGCGCGCTCGGCGGCGCGGTCGGGGTAGCCGAGCGTGATGCACAGCAGGAAGCGGTCGAGCTGGCTCTCGGGCAGCGGGTAGGTGCCGAGCTGGTCGCTCGGGTTCTGCGTCGCGATGACGAAGAAGGGCGTCGGCAGCGGCCGGGTCTCGTCGTCGACCGAGACCTGGTGCTCTTCCATCGCCTCGAGCAGCGCGCTCTGCGTCTTCGGGCCGGCGCGGTTGATCTCGTCGGCGAGCAGCACCTGTGCGAACACCGGGCCGGGGTGGAAGACGAAGGCTTCGCGGCTGCGCTCGAAGACGCTGACGCCGACCAGGTCGCTGGGCATCAGGTCGGCGGTGAACTGCACGCGCGAGAACTCGAGCCCGAGCGAGACCGCCAGCGCATGCGCCAGCGTGGTCTTGCCGACGCCCGGAACGTCCTCGATCAGCAGGTGGCCGCCGGCGAGCAGGCAGGCCACGCAGTCCTCGATCTGCGGGCGCTTGCCGACGATGATCGTGCTAATCTGATCGACCAGCCCGGAGAGCTGGCGCGCGAGGCTGTCGTCCATGCGCGGGACCTTACCCGAAAAGAGTTCAGCCCCCGATGAGCACCGCCTTCTACAGCCACCCCGAGTGCCGTTTGCACGATATGGGGCCAGGGCCATCCGGAATGCCCGCAGCGGCTGGACGCGATCGACGACCACCTGCTCGCCACGGGCCTGGACATCGCGCTCGCCCACCACGACGCGCCCGAGGCCGACGCTGGCGCAGATCGAGCGCGCCCACAGCGCCGGCTACGTGCTGCAGTTGCAGGACCTGCTTCGAGCAGGTGCACGCAGAGCGGCCAGCCGCGCGCGCTGGACCCGGACACGATCGCCAGCCCCGGCACCTGGCACGCGGCGCTGCGCGCTGCCGGCGCCGCGGTGGCGGCGACCGACGAGGTGATCGACGGCCGCGCCTCGAACGCCTTCTGCGCGGTGCGCCCGCCCGGCCACCACGCGACGCGCGACGAGGCGATGGGTTTCTGCTTCTTCAACAACGTCGCGATCGCGGCGCGTCACGCGCTCGACGTGCACGGGCTGGAGCGGGTCGCGATCATCGACTTCGACGTCCACCACGGCAACGGCACCGAGGACATCATCGCCGGTGACGAGCGCGTGCTGATGTGCAGCTTCTTCCAGCACCCGCTGTACCCCTACAGCGGCGCGGTGCCCAAGGGCACGAACATGATCAACGTGCCGGTCGCGCCGTACACGCGCGGCGCCGAGCTGCGCGAGACGTTGCGCGCGATGTGGTTGCCGCGACTGGACGAGTTCCGGCCGCAGATGGTCTTCGTCTCGGCCGGCTTCGACGCCCACCGCGAGGACGATCTCGGCCAGCTCGGCCTGGTCGAGGCCGACTACGAGTGGCTCACGCGCGAGATCAAGGCGGTCGCCGAGCGCCACGCGGGCGGGCGCATCGTGAGCTGCCTCGAGGGCGGCTACCACCTCGGCGCGCTCGCGCGCAGCGTCGCCGCGCACCTGCGCGTGCTGACCGACTGATGGTCCGCCCGCTGTCCGCCGACGAGCTGGCGCGCCTCGTCGAGGACCTGCTCAAGCCGACCGCGCTGGTCGAGCTGGCGGTGCTCGCCGGCTGCCTGCTCGCGGCCTGGCTGATGGTGCGGCTGCTGCGCGGCGCCGCGCCGCGGCCGGGCTCGATCTGGTTCGGCAACGGCGTCGTCGACGGCGTGCTGTTTCCGGTGCTCGCGCTGCTGTTCGCGCTCGGCGGCCGCTGGTCGCTGATCGGCGTCATGCCGCTCGCGGTGTTCCGCATCGTGCTGCCGATCCTGGTCTCGCTGGTCGTCATCCGCCTCACGGTGCGGGTGCTCGGCTCGGCGTTCCCGACCTCGCACTTCATGCGCGTCGTCGAGCGCAGCGTCTCGTGGCTGGCCTGGATCGGCGTCGTGCTGTGGATCACCGGCGTGCTGCCGCTGGTGATCGACCAGCTCGGCGACATCCGCTGGAAGATCGGCAGCGCCGAGATCTCGCTGCGCAACATGCTGCAGGGCGCGCTGACCGCCGTCGTCGTGCTGATCATGGCGCTGTGGATCTCGTCGACGCTCGAGCACAAGCTGATCGAAGGCGCGACCGACAACCTGTCGATCCGCAAGATGGCGGCGAACACGCTGCGCGCGCTGCTGCTCTTCCTGGGCCTGATGTTCGCGCTGTCGGCGGCGGGCATCGACCTCACCGCGCTGGGCGTGCTCGGCGGCGCGCTGGGCGTGGGCATCGGCTTCGGGCTGCAGAAGCTGGCCTCGAACTACGTCAGCGGCTTCGTGATCCTGGCCGAGCGCAGCGTGCGCATCGGCGACATGGTCAAGGTCGACGGTTTCGAGGGCCGCATCACCGACATCAGCACGCGCTACACGATGATCCGCGCGCTGAACGGGCGCGAGTCGATCGTGCCCAACGAGATGCTGATCACGCAGCGCGTCGAGAACCTCTCGCTGGCCGACCCCAACGTGCTGCTCAGCACCACGGTGCAGGTCGCCTACGGCACCGACCTCGACGCCTTGCTGCCGCGGCTGGCGCTGGCCGTCGCCGAGGTGCCGCGCGTGCTGCGCGCGCCCGGTCCGTCGGTGCAGCTGTCCAGCTTCGCCAGCGACGGTCTCGAGCTGACGGTGTACTTCTGGATCGCCGATTCGGAGAACGGCACCGGCAACGTGCGCTCGGCGGTCAACCTGGCGCTGCTGCGCACGCTGAACGCGCTGGGGGTCGAGATCCCGTTTCCGCAGCGCGTGCTGCATACGGCAGCGTCCGATCGCCGGCCGCCGGGCGTCGACGGTCCCGGCCCGGCGGCCGCGTGAGCGCGTCCAGCCCCTGCCGGTAGAGCGCCGGCTCGACGTTGGCGCGCAGCTCGTCGAGCAGGTCGGACAGCTCCTGCGGCGACACCGCGCCGGCCATCCAGACCAGCAGGTCCTGCAGTTCGTCGGCGTCGAGCAGCGCGAGCCGCTCGCCGGCCAGCGGCTCGCGGTCGGCGTCGCTCGCCTGCAGCCGCAGCAGCTGCGCGGTGACCAGCGCCGCCAGCTCGCGGTACAGCACGGCGGCGAGCACCGGCCGCTCGCTCGCGCCGGCCCACAGCAGCGCGCGCATCGTGCGCGCTAGCGCCGGTGCCGGCGTGCGCAGCAGGTCGAGCAGGCGCTGGACGAGGTTCAGCGTGCGCTCGATCTCGGTGCGCTGCGTCAGGTCCAGCGAGCCGGTGCGGACCAGGGTCTCGAACATGAAGCGGCGCAGCGCCTTGTGCACCGGGTTGCCGAACGGCATGGGGGGCGGGCAGAGGTCCATGGTCGTCATCCCTGGGCCGGCGCGGGCAGCGTCTTGAGGTAGAGGTAGAGGGCGCGCGCGTCGACCTCGTTCATCTCGCCGAGCGACTCGAAGGGCATCACGCGAATCACGCTGCCGTCGGGCCGGTGGCCGCTGCGGAACATCGCGATCAGCGCGTCGGCATCGGCATAGCGCGCGAGCGCGCTGTCGGCGCCGGGCGCGAGCCGGGCCGCCGGTGGCCAGTCGGGCGGCGCGCCGGGGATGCGGCCGCCGGCGAGCCGTGGCCCATGACAGCCCAGGCACATGTTCGCGACGTAGCGGCCATGCTCGGGCGTCACGCCGTCGGCGACCGGCTCGGCCGGCGGCAGCCGGTGGTCGATCTTCGCGGCGGCGTCCTGGATCAGCCCATAGCCGTAGAGAACGCGCACCGGCAGCGGCAGCTCGAGCACCGCGCGGCCGCCGGCCGCCGGCGCCAGGCTCGTGACGTAGGCGACGATCGCGGCGGTGTCGTCGTCGGTGAGGCGGTTGAAGTCCTCGCTGGGCATGATCAGCAGCGGCCGTCCGTCGGGCTTGACGCCGTGGCGCAGCGTGCGCTCCCAGTCGGCGGCGCGGTAGGCCGCAACCACGCTCCCCGGCCCCGGGCTGATGTTCGGCCCGGCGAGCTTCAGCCCGCGGCCGTCGTCGACGAAGGTGCGGCCGGCGCCGTCGTGGCCGTGGCAGTCGGCGCAGCCGCGCGAGGCGTACAGGTAGCGCCCGCGGTCGACCGCGTCGGCGCCGCGGCGCAACGCGAACGGCGACGAGGCCACCGCGACCTGGCGGTTCATCTTCAGGTCGGCCAGCTCGTCGCCGGCGATCACGGCGCCGCCGGCGACGGCAACCAGGGTCGCCGCGGCCCACAGGCCGTGGCGGATCCAGCGTTTCATGGTCGTTCTCCTTGCGTGCCGTTCAGGCGCTCGTCAGGCCGGGCACCGGCGGCCGGCCGAGGGCGCGCGCGAGCTGCGCCCAGCGGCGCTCGTCGAGCTGGCCGCGCGCGACGCCGAGCAGCGCCTCGAACGCCGGCGGCGGCGCCTTGAGCCGCATCTGGCCGAACAACCCGGCCAGCTCGGGCACGCTCAGCGACGCGGCCATCCAGCGCACGACCTGCGCCATCTCGGCAGGGCCGACCGCGGCGAGCAGCCGGTCGTGGATCACGGCCAGCTCGGCGTCGCTGTACAGCGCCCACAGCGCGGCGTTGTTGTCCGCTTCCTCGACCTGCATGTGGACCAGGTTCTCGCCGACGAATTCGGCCAGGTGGCGGTACAGGCGCGCGGCCTGCAGCGCGCGCTGCTCGGCGCGGTCGTCGCCCAGGTCGCGCAGCGCGCGGACCTCGTCCTCGAGGTTGGCGATCGCGTCGAGGTGGCCGAGGTGGTCGTCGGCGGTGTGGCGCGCGCCGCCGGGGCGACGCGCTTCGATCGCGGTGTGCACGAAGTCGTTCTCGTGTTGCAGGTGGCTGCGCATCAGCGCGAGCAGCGCATCGGCACCGTCGAGCGCGAGCGTGCGCTCCTCGGCGTCGGCGACGTCCATCGCGCCGAGCCGCACCAGCGTGTGGCTCATGAAGGCGCGCAGCGCCTTGTGGATGGTGGCGTAGAGATCCAGCCGCGGCGCTTTCGCGAGCGCGGTGGGGGCGGCAGCGGCGGCGACGTGGGTGTTGCCGGGCAGGGATTCGATCGCGGTCATGGGGGCGTCCTTTGCGGTGGCAGCCGGCTTGTGCCGGCATGCTGCGCAGTGTCCGGATCGAAGGGTCCCTCGGCATCGCCCGATGGAGCCATCGCGCGCTGCGCGACGGGCCATCGCGCGGCGCCCGCGCCGCGTCAGCCGCGGGCCAGGAACCAGGCCGCGGCCTGGCCGCGCGATTCGACGCCGAGCTTGTCGAGGATGTTCGCGACGTGCCGCTTCACGGTGTGCGGGCTGAGGTCGAAGGCGCGCGCGATCAGCTTGTTGCTGTCGCCGGCGGCGATGCGCTCCAGCACCTCGAGTTCGCGCCCGCTCAGCGGGCCGCTCCGGGCCGGCACCTCGTCTGCGACGGTGCTGCCGGGGTTGCCGGCCGCCATCGACGACCAGCGGCGCAACTGCGCCAGCGTCTCGGCCGCCAGTGCGCCGCGCCAGTCGGCGTCCGTCAGCCGGCGCAGCGCCGGCCGCGCGAGCAGCACCGCGCCGATGCCGCCGTGCCGCGCGACGCGCTCGACCACCGGCGCCAGCACCGAGGCCGCCTCGTCGCGGCGGCCGGTGTCGACGAGGCCGGCGGCGAGATACAGCCGCGTCTCGACGGCCTGGCCGAGTCGGTCGAGCGCGGCCTCGTCCGCCAGCGCCTCTTGCCAATGGCGCAGTGCGGCGTCGCGCTCGCCGGCGAGCCAGGCGCGATGGCCGTGCAGCGCGCCGAGCATGCGCGGCGGTGTGTTCAGCGCGTCGAAGGGGCCGCGGCGCGCTTGCAGCTGCAGCAAGCGGGCGTCGAGCGCGGCAAGGTCGTCGAACAGCGCCGCGATCCGCGCCGCGTAGACGAGCTGGCCCCAGTAGGACCAGGCGCCGCGCCCGGCCGGATGGTCGTCGAGCATGGTCTGCGCAGCCGCGAGCGCGGCGTCGCGGTCGCCGCGCAGCGCGTGCAGGAAGGCGTCGAGGACCTGGATCGTGCCCCTCACGTTGGCGGTGTCGCCGAGCCAGCGGCTGTCGTCGCGCGCTGCGGCCAGCGCCGCGTCGGCGGCGGCCAGGTCGGCGTGCTGCCAGGCCTGCTGCCAGCCGGTCTGGACCAGCGCCAGTGCGCGCAGCGGGATCGGGCGGTCGCCAGCGATGCGCAGCGCGCCGTCCAGATAGCGCTGCAGCCCCTGCGTGGTGTCGGGCAGGCCGTTGATGCGCGCGTGCGGGAAGCCGCGGTACCACAGCGAGGGGTCGTCGCTGCTCTCGAGCCGATCCATCAGCTCGTCGAGCAGCGGGCCGACGCGGTGCGTCGCGCCGAGATCGAGCGCATGCCAGATGCACGCGAGCAGCACGACGACCCGGGTCTCGGTCGACACCGCCTCGCGTCGCAGCGTGGCCAGGCGCGCCGAGCTCTCGTTGAAGCGACCGAGCGCGTTCAGCGCCAGCGACTGGTAGGCGCGCGCGGCACGGGCGCGGTCGACGTCGCCGCGCGCGGCGAAGCCGGCCTCGGCGCGCCGCATCGCGTCGAACATCGCGGTGAACTCCCAGCGTGCCCAGCCGACCAGGCCGAGCACCATCTGCATCACCGGCGACGTGGCGACGAAGGGGACCGGGAACGTGTCGACGAGATGCAGCACGGTCGAGACCGCGCCGGCGGTGAGCAGCGGCGCGGCCTGCTCGAACAGCGCCTCGGCCGCCGCGTCGAGGTCGCCGCTGTGCAACACCATCGTCAGCTTGCGTCCCGGGTCGCGCTCGCCGGCGGCGGCGCGCTGCCACAGGCGCGACCAATCGGCCGGCTGCTCGCGCTGCAGGCGCTGCAGCAGCGCCTCGCGCAGCAGGTCGTGCAGCTTGAGCGTCGGTTCGCTCGCGGCCAGCGGCGTGACGAACAGGCCGAGGCGGTCGATGCGCTCGATCAGCAGCGCCGCCTGCGCATTGCCGGTCACCGCCGCGGCGCGCGCCGC
The DNA here is from genome assembly GCA_963788635.1 of uncultured beta proteobacterium. GTDB lineage: Bacteria > Pseudomonadota > Gammaproteobacteria > Burkholderiales > Burkholderiaceae_C > Rubrivivax. The sequence continues at coordinate 59,345 of CAWBHE010000010.1, forward strand.
GGTCAGCTCGGGCAGCACCGAGGTCTGGAGCAGGAAGGCGCGCAGCTCGGGGTCGAGCCGGTCGATGACCTCGCTGGCGAGGAAGTCGAACATCGCGCGGTCGTTCGCCGCCGGCGCGCGACCGGCACCGCCCGACAAGGCCAGGCGCAGACCGGCGGCCCAGCCCTGCGTGCGCTCTAGCAGCGCGTCGGCGAGCGCGACGTCGAGCCCTGCGGCGCCGGCCAAGGCGCGCGCCTCGTCGGCACCGAACTGCAGGTCGGCCTGGCGGAATTCGGCCAGCTCGCCGAGCGCGCGCAGCCGCGCCAGCGCGAGCGGCGGGTCGTGCCGGGTCGCGACCGCCAGCGTCCAGCGCGGGCCCAGGCGTTCGAGCAGCAGGTCGACGAATTCGAAGAACGGCGCGTCGGTGACGCGATGCAGGTCGTCGAAGGCGATCACGCCGTGTGCCACGTCGCAGGCGTCGAGCGCGTTCAGCAGTTCGGCCGCCGCGCGCCGGCGCGACGTCGGGTCGGCGGCCAGGCGGGCGAGCGCCTCGGGCGCGGTGCGCCAGGGCAGGTCGAAGGGCTCGAGCGCGGCGACCAGGCAATCGAGCAGGCGGTGCAGGTCGTCATCCTCGTCGGCCGCGACCCAGGCCAGCGCGGTGCCGGCCGGCAGACGCTCGATCTGGCGCGTCAGCGCGGCGGTCTTGCCGTAGCCGGCGGCGGCACTGACCAGCACCAGCCGGGCCGAGACCAGCGCGTCGGCGAGTCGGGTCTCGAGCGCCGGTCGCTCGATCAGCGAGCCGCGCCGCGGTCGTGGCGGCTGGATCTTGGTGCGGGCAAAGCTCATCGCGCGCGAAGGGCTGGCTGGAGGCGCTGCATTGTGCGGCGCTTCGGGCGCCGGCGGCCGATGGCGCACCACGCCCGGTGGCTTGGCGAGTCGGGCGGGTCGGTCGAGCAGGGCGTCCATGGCGGCGCGATGCTAGGCCGCTGAAGCGCCGATGCACGGCGCCTGCGACGAAGCGCATCGGGTGCGGGCCGGACTGCGCTTTCGGGCGACGAAATCCGCGCTCAGCTCGCGCGGACGAGCGCCAGCGCGCCGGCCAGCCGGGCGTGCACGCGCTGATGAAGGTGGAGCAGCTCGCCGGGCGAGCTGAGACCTTCGTCGAGCAGCTCGGTGCTCAGCCGCGCGAGCGCGGCCTGCAGCGGCGGCAGCGCGGCACCGGCCAGGCCGTCGGCGAGGACCAGGGTCTCCAGCATCTCGATGCGGGCGAGGGCGTTGGCGTGGTGGTCGGCGGTCGGGGAGGTCTGCATGGCGTCGGTGGGCAGTGGCGCGGCGGCCGGATGTCGACCGCTGCGCCAGTGTCGACGTGGCGGCCGCGGCCCGTCATGCGCCGAAGGAGCCATCGGCCGGCGCGCGGCGGGCCATCGCCCGCTTCCGACCTCGGTGGCCGACCTCAGTGGCCGGCGTCGGCGGCCGCGGCGGCGCTGCGCGCCTGCAGCGTCGGCTTGCGCATCAGCAGCAGCAGCGGCAGCGCGCACAGCGTCAGCCCGAGCATGACGCGGAAGTCGCCGACGTAGCCGATCATCGTCGCCTGGCGCGTGACCTCGGCGTTCAGCAGCATCAGCCCGGTGGGGCTGTCCGGCCCGAACCCGTGCGGCAGCGCGGCGACGACCGGGTTCGACAGCGAGATGTCGGCGGCGAGCTGCGCGTGCGCGCGCGCCGCGCCCTCGGACAGCAGCGCCTGCACGAGCGAGATGCCGACGCTGCTGCCGATGTTGCGCAGCAGGCTGAAGATCGGCGTGCCCTCGTTGCGCAGGTGCGCGGGCAGCGTCGCGAAGGCCACCGTGCTCAGCGGCACGAAGGTCAGCCCGAGGCCGACGCCCTGGATCAGCCCGGACACCACCAGCAGCGTCGCGTCCATCTCGAGCGTGATGTGCGACATCTCGTACAGCGACAGCGCCATCAGCGAGAAGCCGGCCGCCATCAGCTTGCGCGCGTCGACGAAGCGGATCAGCCGGCCGACGGCGATCATCGCGATCATCGTGCCGATGCCGCGCGGCGCGGTGATCAGCCCGGTGTCGAACGCGGTGTAGCCGAGCAGGCCTTGCAGCAGCGACGGCAGCAGCGCCAGCGTCGCGTAGAGCACGACGCCGACGATGAAGGCGAACAGCAGCGCGGTGACGTAGTTCGTGTCGTGCAGCAGCGCACGGTTGAAGAAGGACTGGCCGCGCACGGTCCAGGTGTGGGCGACGAAGAACGCCAGCGCGACCAGACAGCCGGCGGCCTCGAGGCGGATCTCGACCGACGCGAACCAGTCCAGCATCTCGCCGCGGTCGAGCAGCATCTGCAGCAACCCGATCGCCAGCCCCAGCGTCGCGAAGCCGAACAGGTCCAGGCGGGTGTTGCCGCGGCCGCCCCGCGGCAGGAAGCGCGCGATGCCGTAGAACGCCATCAGCCCGACCGGCAGGTTGATGTAGAAGACCCAGCGCCAGTTCGCGTTCTCGGTCAGCCAGCCGCCGATCAGCGGGCCGAGGATCGGGCCGACCATGATCCCCGCGCCCCACAGCGCCATCGCCTGGCCGGCCTTCTCGCGCGGGTTGATGTCGAGCAGCACCGCCTGCGACAGCGGCACCAGCGCGGCGCCGAACAGGCCTTGCAGCAGCCGCGCGGCGACGATCTGCCCCAGCGAATCGGCCATCCCGCACAGCGCGGACGCGAGCGTGAAGCCGGCCACCGCGGCCATGAACACCTGGCGCCGGCCCCAGCGGTCGCAGAGCCAGCCGGTCAGCGGCGTCGCGATCGCCGCGGCGACGATGTACGAGGTCAGCACCCAGCTGATCTGGTCCTGCGACGCCTGCAGGCTGCCCTGCATGTGCGGCAGCGCGACGTTGGCGATCGTCGTGTCGAGCGCCTGCATGATCGTCGCCAGCATCAGCGACAGCGTGATCATGCCCTTGTGCTTGACGCCCGTCGGTGCGGCCGGGGATGCGGCCGGGAAGGCGGGCACGGCGCCGGCCGGCCGCGGCAGCGCGACGCTGGTCATCGCGCTCCCTCGCCCTGCAGGTTGGCATGCGCGCGTTGCAACAACGCCACCAGCTGCCGGCGTTCGGCAGCCGCCAGCCCGGTGAGCGCCTCGGCCTGGACCTCGTCGCCGAGCGCGAGCGCGTCGGCCACCGCCTGGTGCGCGACCGGCTGCAGCTCGATGCCCCAGGCGCGCCGGTCCGCCGGCTGCGCCTGGCGGGTGATCCAGCCGGCGGCCTGAAGCCGGTCGCACAGCTTGGCCACCGCCATCGGCGTCAGGTCCAGCCGCTGCGCCAGTTCGGCCTGCGTCAGCGACGGCCGGCCTTCGTTCAGCGCCACCATCGCGAGCAGCCGGACCTGCGCGCGCGACAGGCCCAGGCGCTGGCGCGCGAGCTGGTCGAAGCGCCGCCCGTACAACCGGCCGACCTCGTTGACGAGGAAGCCGAAGCGCTGATGCAGATCGATTTTCACGACCGGTAGATGATAAACAAATTTACTTTCCGTCGTTCACCGGGCCAGGCCGGGCCGGGCCGCGGCGGCCGCTAAACTGCCGCGCAAGGGAAGGGTGCATGGATTCAGTCTGGCTCACGGCCCCGGCTGCCGCGCTGTGCGTGTCGCACGACGCGCCGGGGCTGCGCGTGCAGCCGAACGACGCCGCGCGGCGACTGGCGGCCGCGCTCGGCTTGGCCGACGCCGACTGGCAGGCGCTGGCCGGCGAAGGCCTTCGCTCCAGCCTGGCCGACGGAGCCGAATTCGAGCTCGGCGCGGGCCGGGCCCGGCTGCGTTGCCGGCGCGTGGCGCTGGGTGATGGGCGGCTGCTGCTGTGGCTGGAGCCTGCGGCCGGCGAGTCGGTGCAACGCCCGGCCGCCGCGTCGCGCAGCGCGGACTTGCTCGAACGCGCGCTGCTGCTCGGCGGCGTCGCGGTCTGGCGCCTCGACCTGCGCCGCCAGCGCGTTCACTTCGACCTCGCCGGCGTCCAGGTCGAGGGCATGGCGCCCGACGCCGACGGCGTGCCGGTGGCGCTGCTGCGCGAGCTGGTGCATCCGCAGGATCGCGAGGCGATCGCGCGCGCCGCCGCAGAGGCCGCCGCCAGCGACCGCGTCGTCGACGTCGTCGTCCGCTACCGCAACCCGGACGGCAGCTGGCGCCCGACGCTGACGCGTCGGGTCGCCGAGCGCGACGAGACCGGCGTGGCGGTGGCGCTGGCCGGTGTCTCGCTGGACATGACCGCGCAGGTGGCCGAGCGCGAGCGCGCCGAGGACCTGGCCGAGCGCCAGCGTCTGGTCGCCAACGCGATGGGCGTCGGCTTCTGGAGCCGCGACCTGGACAGCGGCAGCGTGCACTGGGACGCGGGCATGTACCGCATCCACGGCCGCGATCCGAGCGCCGGCCCGCCGTCGCTGGACGAATGGGTCGGCCTCTACGTCCATCCCGCCGACCGCGCCTGGATGAGCGCGCGGCGCGAGCATGCGAACCGGGCCTGGGAGCGCGAGCTCGACGTCGTCTTCCGCCAGCCCGACGACGGCAGCGGCGAGCGCTGGGTGCAGTCGTGGACGCGCCGCGTCGAGCGCGACGGGCGCCGGCTCGCCTTCGGCATGCACATGGACGTGACCGAACGCGAGCGCACGCGCGCGGTGGTCGAGCGCGAGCGCGCGCGCACGCAGTTCGCGCTCGATGTCGCCGAGGTCGGCGTCTGGGAGCGCGGGCTGGACGGTGGCATCACCTACTGGAGCCCGGGCATGTACCGGCTGCGCGGGCTCGAGCCGTCCGACCCGCGGCCGCCCGACCGGATCATCGTCGAGACGACGCAGCCCGACGACCACCGGGTGCTGACCGGGATCGTGCGCCAGCACGTGGAGCAAGGCCGGCCCTACCGGGGCGAGTTCCGTGTCCGTCGGCCGGACGGCGAGTGGCGCTGGCTGGCCACGCTCGGTGGCGCGCTGCGCGACGGCGACGGCCGGCTGCTCGGCATGGCCGGCATCAACGTCGACATCACCGAGCGCAAGGTCGCCGACGAGCTGCGCCAGCAGAAGGAGCGCGCGGAGCAGGCGAACCGCGACAAGTCGGCCTTCATGGCGCGCGTCAGCCACGAACTGCGCACGCCGATGAACGCGGTGCTCGGCTTCACGCGCCTGCTCGAGGACGACCCTGCCGACCCGCTCAGCGCGCCGCAGCGCGCCCGGCTGCAGCGCATCGCCGAGGCCGGCACGGCGATGATGCTGCTCGTCGACGACCTGCTCGGCCTGGCCGGGCTGGAGGCCGACCCGGCGCCGGCGAACGCGCTGGCGCCGCTCGCCGATGTCGTGCGCCAGGCGCTCGATCTGCTCGCCGGGCTGGCGCAGCTGCAGGGCGTGGCGCTGCGCGCCGGGCCGCTGGCCAACGCCGGTCAGGCGCGCGCCGACCGGCGCCGGCTTGCCCAGTTGCTGCGCCACCTGGGGCGGCAAACCTTGCGCCGCCAGCCGCGCGGCGGCTGGGTCGAGATCGACGCCGGGCTGGACCGCAGCGTGCAGCCAGAGCAGGCGCTGATCGTGATCCGCGATGCCGGTCCGCCGTTCGGCGCGGCCGAACGCATGACCTTGACCGAGCCGATGGCCGCGCAGACGCGGGCGGCCGCCGAAGACGACGCCGGCGGCGTGGCGCTCAGCCTGGCGGTGCGCCTGGCGACCGCGATGGGCGGCGCGATCGAGATCGAGAGCCGGCCCGAGGGTGGCAACCTGCTGCGCCTGCGCCTGCCCGCCGCCGGTGACAAGCCCGAGGTGCCGGCGCCGGCACCCGCGGCGCCGGACGCGCCGGCGCTGTCGGTGCTGTGCGTCGAGGACAACCCGGTCAACCTGCTGCTCGTGCGCGAGTTGCTCGCGCTGCGCCCGCGCGTGCGCCTGCACGAGGCGGTCGACGGCCTGGGCGGCGTCGCGCTGGCGCTCGCCGAGCGCCCCGACGTGCTGCTGCTCGACCTGCAGTTGCCCGACATCAGCGGCCTGGAGGTGATGCGTCGGCTGCGTGCCGAACCGGCGACAGCGGGCTGCACCTTCATCGCGCTGTCGGCCGACGCGATGCCCGGCCACATCGCGAGCGCGCGCACGGCCGGCTTCGACGACTACTGGACCAAGCCGATCGAATTCGAACGCTTCCTCGCCGGCATCGACCGCCTGATCGCCACCCGGGCGGCAGCGTCGTCGAGTTAGGGGGCCAGCCGCTCGCGCACCCAGGCGCCGCCGTCCATCCGGTAGCGCAGCCGGTCGTGCAGCCGGCTCTTGCGGCCCTGCCAGAACTCGAAGCGCTCGGGCTGCAACCGGTAGCCGCCCCAGTGCGGCGGCCGCGGCGGGTTCAGTGCGTACATCGCGCCGTACTTCGCGGCGGCGGCGACCAGCACGGCGCGCGAGCCGATCACCTGGCTCTGCGGCGAAGCCCAGGCGCCGAGGCGCGAATCGAGCGGGCGGCTCGCGAAGTAAGCGTCGGACTCGTCGGCACCGACGCGCTCGACCCGGCCTTCGATGCGCACCACGCGTTCGAGTTCGACCCAGTGGAACTGGAGCGCGGCGTACGGGTTGGCGGCGAGCTCGACGCCCTTGCGGCTTTCGTAGTTGCTGTACCAGACGAAACCGCGCGCGTCGAAGCCCTTGATCAGCACCACGCGCGTCGACGGCCGGCCGTCGACGCCGACGGTGGCCAGCGTCATCGCGTTGGGTTCGGGCAGGTCGGCCTTCAGCGCCTGCCCGAACCAGTGTTCGAATTGCTGTACCGGGTCGGCCGCGGAGGCGGTCTCGTCGAGCGCGTCGCGCTCGTAGCTCTTGCGCAGGGCGGCAATGTCCATCGCCGCAGTATAGGAAGCCGGCGCGGGCCGGGCGCGCGGCGGTCCATTCGTAAGCAGCTGCAACCAAAGGCCGCTGATTAAGTGGAACGACTTAAGTGATGGCCCCACTATCTCGCACTGCACAACGCGGCCATTCTCGGGCCAGCCCCGACAGCGCGGGGCGCGCAGCGACAACAGATCATGAGGTTTCGTCCGACCATCGTCGTGCCGGCTGCCGGACAAGGCAGCCGCTTGCACGGCGCGCAGCACAAGCTGGAGCAAGCGTTCGGCGGCGGCACGGTGCTCGGCACGACCTTGCAGCACGCGATCGAGACCGGGCTGCCGGTGGTGGTGGTCACGACCGCAGCGCGGGCAGGCCAGGTCGCGCCACAACTCGCGTTGCGCGACATCGTCATCGTCGACGAGGCCGATGCGCGGCGCGGCATGGGCCATTCGATCGCCGCCGGCGTGGCCGAGCGCGCTGCCGCCGTCGGCTGGCTGGTGCTGCCGGGCGACATGCCGCTGGTGCGCCCGGCCAGCATCCTGGCGGTGGCCGCCGCGCTCGAGCAGCAGCCGGTGTCCTATGCGCAGTATCGCGGTCGCCGGGGTCACCCGGTGGGGTTCGCGGCGGAGCTGTTTTCCGAGCTGGTGCTGTTGTCGGGTGACGAAGGAGCGCGCCGGCTCATCGCGCGCTATCCGGCACAGGCCGCGGAAGTCGACGATCCCGGCGTGCTCGCCGACATCGACACCGCAGCCGACCTCGACGCCTTGCGCGCGGGCGGCCCCACCTGAGACCGACCCGACCGGCGCCTGTCAGCTGTCTAGACCAGCCCGTTCGCCGCCGCCAGGCCCATCAGCCGTTCGATCTCGCGGTCGCGCACGCCGCGCTGGCGCAGCGCGCGCGCGGTGTCCGCCAGGTAGTCCAGCGTGGTGCCGCAGCGCCCGCGTGCGGTGCGCAGGATGTGCAGAACCTGTTCGTCGGGCAGCCGGCCCATGTAGCTCTCGCTGCGCCGGCTGAGCGTGAAGGCGAGCGCGGGCACCACGCCCTGCGCCGTCTGGCAGGCCAGGAAGCGTGGGTCGTAGACGCCGGTGGGCATTTCGCGCGCCCACAGCCGGGCGAGTTCCTCGTCGGCATGCTCGCGGCGCATGCGGTAGACGACGCCGCGGCAGGCGCCGCCTTGCAGCAGTGCGAAGACCAGGCCGGGCTGCTGCGGCGTGCCGCGGTTCACGCGCGAGCGCATGCGCAACGCCCGGTGCCAACCGCGCACCAGCGCGCTGCGGTGCTCGGCGGCATCGAACTCGGGCCGCCAGATCAGCGACGCATAGCCGAAGACCCACAGGTCGCCGCGCCCGCCCCAGTCGGCGCGCAAGCGCGCCAGCTGGGCGGCGGGGTCGCGCACGATCAGATCAGCGCTCACAGGCTCCATGACGTTCGCAAGCTTCGCATGACGAATGGATATCGGCCTCAACGCGCCGGGGTTCGCGGTGGATGACGTGAACGATTTGACGATGTAATTTGGTTACTGGATAATTTGAACAACGGTTACACGCGGGGTCCACCCCGGCCATCGTCCACGAGGTCCGCCATGAAACCTGCCGTCGCCACGATCACCCAGCGCATCCGCGACCGCAGCGTCGCCACCCGCCAGGCCTACCTGGCGCGCGTCGAGCGCATGGCGCAGCGCCCGCGCGGCAGCGAACGCATGGGTTGTGCCAACGTCGCCCACGCCTTCGCCGCGCTGCCGGCCGCCGACAAGTTGCGCGTGGTGGCCGAGCGCGCCCTGAACATCGGCGTCGTCACCGCCTACAACGACATGCTGTCGGCGCACCAGCCCTATGAAACCTACCCGGCGCTGATCCGCGACGAGGCGCGCAAGCTCGGCGCGACGGTGCAGGTGGCCGGCGGCGTGCCGGCGATGTGCGACGGCATCACGCAAGGCCTGCCCGGCATGGAGCTGAGCCTGTTCTCGCGCGATGCGATCGCGATGGGCACCGCGATCGCGCTCAGCCACGACGTCTTCGATGCCGCGCTGCTGCTCGGCGTGTGCGACAAGATCGTCCCCGGCCTGCTGATCGGCGCATTGCACTTCGGCCATCTGCCCTGCGTCTTCGTGCCCGCCGGGCCGATGGGCACCGGCCTGGCGAACAACGCCAAGGCCAAGGTGCGCGAGCAGTTCGCGCAAGGACTGGTCGGTCGCGACGCGTTGCTCGAAGCCGAGACCGCGGCCTACCACGGCCCCGGCACCTGCACCTTCTACGGCACCGCGAACAGCAACCAGATGCTGCTCGAGGCGATGGGACTGCACGTGCCCGGTGCGGCCTTCGTCCATCCGCACGCCGAGCTGCGCGAGGCGTTGACGCGCGAGGCGGTGCGCACGGTGCTCGGCATCACGCCGCGCGGGGGGGGCGCCGCGGGGCCGGCCGGCGATCGGTTTCTGCCGATCGGCCGCCTCGTCGACGAGCGCGTGATCGTCAATGCGATGGTCGCGCTGCTCGCCACCGGCGGCAGCACCAACCACCTGATCCACTGGGTCGCGGTCGCGCGCGCGGCCGGCATCCGGATCGACTGGACCGACTTCGCCGACCTCTCGGCCGCGGTGCCGCTGCTGGCCCGCGTCTACCCGAACGGCAGCGCCGACGTGAACCAGTTCCAGGCCGCCGGCGGCCCCGGCTTCGTGTTGCGCGAGCTGCTCGACGCGGGTTGCCTGCACGGCGATGTCGCCTGCGTCAGCGAGCGCGGGCTGCGCGCCTACGCCGAGGTGCCGGTGCTCGACGGCACCGCTTTGCGCTGGCGCGCGCTGCCGGCCGAGCCGGGCGACGCGAGCATCGTGCGCCGCGCGGCCGAGCCGTTCTCGCCGACCGGGGGCTTGACGCTGCTGACGGGCAACCTCGGGCGCAGCGTGATCAAGACCTCGGCGGTGCCCGACGATCGCCACGTCGTCGACGCACCGGCGCGCGTGTTCGACAGCCAGGAGGCGCTGCTCGCGGCCTTCAAGGCCGGCGAACTGGAGTGCGACTTCGTCGCGGTGGTTCGCTTCCAGGGCCCGCAGGCGAACGGCATGCCCGAGCTGCACAAGCTCACGCCGCCGCTCGCGGTGCTGCAGGGCAAGGGCTTCAAGGTCGCGCTCGTCACCGACGGCCGCATGAGCGGCGCGTCGGGCAAGGTGCCGGCGGCGATCCACGTCAGCCCCGAGGCGCTCGCCGGCGGGCCGCTGGCCAAGGTGCGCGACGGCGACCGGATCCGCGTCGACGCCGTTGCCGGCACGCTGGAGGCGATGGTCGACAATGCGGTCTGGGATGCGCGCGACAACGCAACCCGCGATCCCGCGGCGGCCGAGGCCCATGGCCACGACCTCGGGCGGGAGCTCTTCGCCGGCATGCGGCGCAACGTGAGGACCGCCGAAGATGGCGCGGTGACCTGGCTATGAAAAAGTTCCCGATGAACCCGCTCGAACTTGCCGCCCACGGCCCGGTGATCCCGGTCATCGTGCTGCAGCGGGTGGCCGACGCGGTGCCGCTGGCGCAGGCGCTGGTCGAGGGCGGCGTGCGTGTGCTCGAGGTGACGCTGCGCACGCCGGTGGCGCTGCAGTGCATGCGCGAGATCATCGCGGCGGTGCCGGGCGCGATCGTCGGCGCCGGCACGATCCGCTCGGTGGCCGACGCCGAGGCGGCCAAGGATGCCGGCTGCGCGTTCGGCGTCAGCCCCGGCTTCGGCACGCGGCTCGGCCATGCCTGCCGCAACCTGGGACTGCCGCTGCTGCCCGGCGTGGCCACCGCCAGCGAGGTGATGGCGGCGAACGCCGACGGCTACCAGTTCCTGAAGTTCTTTCCGGCCACGGCGGCCGGCGGCGTTCCGATGCTGAAGGCGCTGGCCGGGCCGTTCCCCGACGTGATGTTCTGCCCCACCGGGGGCATCACGGCCGAGACCGCGCCGCAGTTCCTCGCCTTGCCGAACGTCAAGGTCTGCGGCGGCTCCTGGCTGACGCCGCAGGACGCGGTGGACGCCGGCGACTGGGGTCGCATCAAGACGCTGGCGCAGGCGGCGAGCGCGCTGCGCCGTTGATCAGCCGCCGCGCAGCACAGCGGCCATCGGGTCGTCGCCCAGGCCGGCGGCCACGCCCAGGCGGTCCGCCTCGCTGCGGTTCTGGCTGAGCTTGAACTTGCCGATCAGGCGCTCGACCTCGATCTCGATGCCGACGATGGCGCGCAGCATCTGCGCGATGTAATCCTCGGGTGCATCGGCCACCGACCAGGGTTCGGGCGGCGTGCGGCGCGTGGCCTCGAAGTGGTCGGTCAGGCGCCCGACCAGTGCGCGCAGCCAGGGCGCGTCGTCGACCGCGCGCAGCCGACCGTGGGCATGGACGACGGCGTAGTTCCAGGTCGGCACCACCTTGTGCGTGGCGGCCTTGCTCGGGTACCAGCTCGGGCTGACATAGGCCTGCGCGCCGCTGAACACGGCCAGCACGGGCTGGCCGTCGGCATGCCGCCACAGCGGGTTGGCGCGCGCGACATGGCCGCGCAGCGTGCGGCGCTCGGCGTCGTACTCGAGCGGGACATGGTCGGCGGTGAGGCCGTCGGCCGCGGTCGTGACCAGCGTCGCGAGCGGGTGCTCGCGCATCAGCGCCTGCAGCGCTTGCGCGTCCTTCTGTTCGAAATGGGCCGGCAGGTACATCGCGGGCCCGGCTACCAGGCGCCGACGTTGGGCATCGACGCCCAGGGCTCGGCGGCCGGCAGCGCGTCGCCGGCTTGCAGCAGCTCGACCGAGATGCCGTCCGGCGAACGCACGAAGGCCATCCGGCCGTCGCGCGGCGGGCGGGCGATCGTCACGCCATGCTCGGCCAGACGCTGGCAGGTGGCGTAGATGTCGTCCACCGCATAGGCCAGGTGGCCGAAGTTGCGGCCGCCGGTGTAGGTCTCGGCGGTACCGTCGGGCGCGGGCCAGTTGTAGGTGAGCTCGACCTGCGCCGAGCGGTCGCCCGGCGCGGCCAGGAAGACCAGCGTGTAGCGGCCGGCCTCGCTGTCGCGCCGCGACAGCAGTTCCAGTCCGAGCGCGTCGCGATAAAAGCGCAGCGACGCTTCGATGTCGGTCACGCGGACCATGGTGTGAAGGTATTTCATGGCCGTGATTGTCGCCGGCGGCGCCCGACCTTGCGCGGCGCGGCACGAGCGCGCCGTGTCGGGCGGCTTCAGGCGGCGGCGCGCGTCGGCAGGTCGAACACCAGGCAGGTCGTGGTGGCGTGCGCGTAGAGCGTGCCGTCGGGCCCGACCAGGCGCGCCTGCGCGGTGGCGAGCTGGCGGCCGCAGTGGAGGATCTCGCCCACGGCGCGCACGCGCGCGACCTTGGGCGTGATCGCGCGCACCAGGTTCATGCCCAGCTCGGCGGTGGTGTAGCCGCGGCCGGCGGGCATCATCGTGTGCACCGCGCAGCCCAGCGCCGAGTCGAGCAGGGTCGCGAACCAGCCGCCGTGCACGGTGCCCATCGGGTTCAGGTGCGCCTCGAGCGGCCGGCCCTGGAAGACGGCCCGGCCCGGGCCGATCTCCAGCAGCATGAAGTCCAGCGTGCGCGCGATCGCGGCGTAGGGCAGCTCACCGCGCAGCATGGCCTGCATCAGCGCCAGACCGTCCATCGTCGCCGCCAGCTCGCGCGGGGCCACGCCCGGGCCCGGGCCGCGCGCCAGGATCGCGCGCTGCTCGGCTTCGGCGGCGAGCCAGTCGTCGAGGCTTGAATCGGTCGTCATGCATTCTCCCAACAACTTGCATATGCAAGCAATGTAGCGCAGACTCGCGGCCATGGCAAACGACGGTGACATTCATCCGGCGCCGCGCGGCTGCACCAACCTCAAGCTCAAGCAGGCGAGCCGGCTGGTCTCTCGCCATTACGAGGCCTTCGTCGGACCGACCGGGCTGAAGGCGACGCAGTACTCGCTGCTGTCCTACGTCGTCAAGCTGGGCCCCTTGCGCGCCGGCGAGCTGGCCGCGGCGATGCGGCTGGACGCGTCGACGCTGTCGCGCAACCTGCAGCCGCTGATCGACAAGGCCTGGGTCCGGGTTCACGCCGGCGACGACGCGCGCAGCCGCATCGTCGAGGCCACCGACGCCGGCCGCGCGCTGCGCGCGCAGGCGCAGAAGGCCTGGAAGCGCGCCCAGCTCGCGCTCAACGACAAGCTCGGTGCGGCGCGCGTGCTCGCGCTGCACGACCTGCTCGACGAATGCATGGCGCTGCTCGGCGCCGCGGAGGAAACCGATGAGTGACCGTCTGCGCCCGCTGGGCTGGGTGCTGCTGGCCGCCGCCGGCACCTTCGCGCTGACGATGGGGGCACGCCAGTCGATGGGCTTGTTCGTCGGCAGCATCAACACCGCCACCGGCCTCGGCCTGGGTGGCGTCAGCCTGGCCTTCGCGTTCGGCCAGCTCTGGTGGGGACTGACGCAGCCCTTGGCCGGCATCGTCGCCGACCGCCAAGGCCCGGGGCGGGTGCTGTTCGTCGGCGTGCTGCTGGTGGCCCTGGGCACCTGGCTGATCCCGCGCATGCACGGCGCGCTGGGGTTGACGCTGGCGATCGGCGTCCTCGCCGCGGGCGGCGCCGGCATGGCCGGGCCGTCGGTGCTGATGGCCGCGACGACGCGCCTGGTCGCGCCCGAGCGGCGCGCGTTCGCGACCGGCGTCGTCAACGCCGGCGGCTCGTTCGGCCAGTTCGTCTTCGCGCCGCTGGCGCAGGCGCTGACCAGCGCGGCCGGCTGGATGGCGGCGGTGCAGACGCTCGGCCTGGTGACGCTGCTCGCGCTGCCCGCCGCCTGGGCGTTGCGCGCGCCGGCTCGCGCGCCGGTGGCCGCCGATGCGCCGCGCGGCGAGAGCACGCGCGAGGCGATCGGCCGCGCGCTGGCGCTGCCCAGCTTTCGCCTGCTGGCAGCGGGCTTCTTCGTCTGCGGCTTCCACGTCGCGTTCCTGGCCACCCACCTGCCGGGCGTGGTGGCGGCCTGCGGGTTGCCGCCCGCGGTGGGCGCCTGGTCGCTCGCGGTGCTGGGGCTGTTCAACATCGTCGGCAGCCTGGGCATCGGCGCGGCGATGGGGCGCTGGCGCATGAAGTCGCTGCTGTCGGCGATCTACGCGACGCGCGCGCTCGCGGTGCTGGTCTTCGTGCTCGCGCCGAAGACGACGCCGGTGCTGCTGATCTTCGCCGCGGTGATGGGCCTGACCTTCCTGTCGACCGTGCCGCCGACCGCGGGCCTGGTGGCGCGCTTCTTCGGCCCGGCGCACATGGCCACGCTGTTCGGGCTGGTGATGTTCACGCACCAGATCGGCGGCTTCCTCGGCGCCTGGCTCGGCGGCAAGGCCTTCGAGGCGACCGGCAGCTACGACTGGATGTGGGATGCCGACATCGTGCTCGCCGTCGGCGCGGCGCTGCTGCATCTGCCGATCGTCGAGCGGCGGGCGTTGCCGGCGGCGGCCTGAACAAGGGTCCCCAGTCCCGTTAGGGACAACGAGCACGCGCGAATTTTCGAAAGTTGACGGCAGTCAAGAGGATTTTTGCGCAAGGCTCGGACATTGACCCCCGACTCGAACCGCTACGCGACGAGCCCGGTGTGCGGGAGGAGACAGCCCACGGCACCCCGAGGCCCGACGAGTTCGAGCCCCATCAAACGACAGCGCAAAGGACAGCTCAGCCATGAATCAATCCGCCGCAGTCGCCGGTGCCGGAGGCCCCGCCGCGATCACCCAGAGTCCAGGCTTCCGATGGGGTCAGCTGGTGATGGGAATCGTCTGCATGGCGATGATCGCCAACCTGCAATACGGTTGGACGCTCTTCGTCAGCCCGATGGACAGCAAGTACCACTGGGGGAAGGCCGCGATCCAGCTCTCGTTCGCGATCTTCGTGCTCGTCGAGACCTGGCTCGTCCCGGTCGAGGGCTACCTCGTCGACCGCTTCGGACCGCGCCCGGTGGTCGCCGTCGGCGGCATCCTTGCCGCACTCGGGTGGGTCATCAACTCCTACGCCGACACGCTGCCCATGCTCTACGCCGGCGCGGTGATCTGCGGCGTCGGCGCCGGGTGCGTCTACGGCACCTGTGTCGGCAACGCGCTGAAGTGGTTCCCGGACCGGCGCGGCCTCGCCGCCGGGCTCACCGCGGCCGGCTTCGGCGCCGGCGCGGCGCTGACGGTGATCCCGATCGCCAACATGATCCAGTCGTCGGGCTACGAGCACACCTTCTTCGTCTTCGGCCTGCTGCAGGGCGCGATCATCTTCGTGCTCGCGCTGTTCATGGTCCGGCCGCGCCCGCCCCTGGGCGTGCTCGCCGCACCGCGCATCGTGACGTCGAAGGTCGACTACAACGCGGGGCAGATGATGCGCACGCCGGTGTTCTGGGTGACCTACGCGCTGTTCGTCGCGGTCGCCGCCGGCGGGCTGATCGCGACCGCGCAGATCGGCCCGATCGCGAAGGACTTCGGCCTCGCGAAGCTGCCGATCAGCCTGCTCGGCACGACGCTGCCGCTGCTGACGCTGACGCTGGCCATCGACAACCTGGCGAACGGCTTCACGCGGCCGCTGTGCGGCGTGATCTCCGACCGCATCGGGCGCGAGAACACGATGCTGATCGTGTTCGTCGGTGAAGGGCTGGCGCTGCTCGGCCTGAAGGCCTATGGCCACGACCCGGTCGCGTTCCTGATCTTCGCGCCGCTGGTCTTCCTGTTCTGGGGCGAGATCTTCTCGATCTTCCCGGCGCTGTGCGCCGACACCTTCGGTGCGAAGAACGCCGCCGCCAACGCCGGCACGCTCTACACCGCCAAGGGCACGGGCTCGCTGCTGGTGCCGCTGGCCTCGGTGCTGTCGGCGGGTGGAAACTGGAGCCGGGTGCTGGTCTTCTCGGCCGTGATCGCGATCATCGCCGGGCTGGCGTCGAAGTTCATCCTCGCGCCGATGCGCGCGCGCCTGATCTCGGAGACGAACGCGCGCGGGACCCCGACCGCCTGAAAGGCGTTCCTGACGCAGGTCGGCGGCGCGCCGCCGGCCTGCCTTCGAAGGTGATCCGGCATCGCCGCGGACCTCGAGACCCGCGGGGGCCGGGCGCGGTCCGGCCCCGAAGAGGGGCTCAGATCATTCCGCGGTGGCGCAGCCGGCTCAGCGTCTCGGCCGACAGGTTCAGGTGCGACGCGAGCTGCTTCTGCGGAATGCGGTCGACCAGGTCCGGGTGCTTGCGCAGGAAACGGTGCACGCGTCCCGGCGCGTCGAGCAGGTGCAGCGTGATGGTGTGCGCCATCACCTCGCTCATGACTTCCATCACGTGGTGCTCGAAGAGTTGCTTGGTCTTCGGCCGGCGCTCGAGGAATTCGACCCACTGCTCCATCGGCAGGCTCGCGACGCGGGCCTTGGTGACGCAGACGATCGAGTACGGCGTCGGCGTGCCCAGGCGCCACGCGGCGTAGCTGGTCTCCATGTCGCCCTCGGCGGCGAAGCGCAGGATCATCTCCTTGCCCTCGGGGCTGGTGACGACGCGCTTGAGCACGCCTTCGACGATGAAGTACTGCGCCATCTCGCGCACGCCCTGGTGCACCAGCAGCTCGCCCTTGTTCCCGTCGACGACGGTCAGCAGCGCCTCCAGCTCGGCCCGGTCGTCGTCGTCGAGGTCCTTGAACAGGACGTTCTGCGCCAGCTGGACGTGGATCACGTTGCGCTGATCGTGCTGGGTCAGCGCGCTCATCGTGGATCGAGATCCGGGTCGCGCCGGCTTCGTATCGGGTGCATCACGGGGGTGGAATTTTCGGAAAGTTGACCGCGGTCATCGGCGTATTGGGGAACCGGGAATCATAGTCCCGGCCATTGCTGGCCATGCCTCAGCGCTCAGTTCACTTCATGCCGCAGGAGCACCATGTCTTCCGTCCTCGAAAACCGCCCCGCCAGCAGCGCCGCCGCTGAACAGGCCCAGCCCATGACCGACGGCTTCCACCTCGTCATCGATGCGCTGAAACTGAACGGTATCGACACGATCTTCGGCCTTCCGGGCATTCCCATCACGGACCTGACCCGGATGGCGCAAGCCGAAGGCATGCGCGTCATTTCGTTCCGCCACGAACAGCACGCGGGCAACGCCGCCGCGGCCGCCGGCTTCCTGACGGGCCAGCCCGGCATCTGCCTGACGGTCTCGGCGCCCGGCTTCCTGAACGGTCTGACGGCGCTGTCCAACGCCACCGTCAACTGCTTCCCGATGATCCTGATCAGCGGCTCGAGCGAACGCGAGATCGTCGACCTGCAGCAGGGCGACTACGAGGAGATGGACCAGCTCGCGATCGCCAAGCCGCTGTGCAAGGCGGCCTACCGCGTGCTCCATGCCCAGGACATCGGCATCGGCATCGCACGGGCGATCCGTGCGGCGCTGTCGGGCCGGCCGGGCGGTGTCTACCTCGACCTGCCCGCCAAGCTGTTCGCTCAAGTCATGGACGCCGAGGCCGGCCGCAAGTCGCTGGTGAAGGTCGTCGACCCGGCGCCGCGCCAGATCCCGGCGCCCGATGCGGTGGCGCGCGCGCTCGACCTGCTGAAGGGCGCGAAGAAGCCGCTGATCCTGCTCGGCAAGGGCGCCGCCTATGCGCGTGCCGACGCCGACATCCGCGCGCTGGTCGAGAAGACCGGCATCCCGTACCTGCCGATGTCGATGGCCAAGGGCCTGCTGCCCGACACGCACGAGCAGTCGGCCTCCGCCGCGCGCTCGTACGTGCTGCAGGAAGCCGACGTCGTGCTGCTCGTCGGCGCGCGGCTGAATTGGCTGCTGTCGCACGGCAAGGGCAAGACCTGGGGCGCGGAGAAGGGCGGCAAGCAGTTCATCCAGATCGACATCTCGCCGACCGAGATCGACAGCAACGTCGCGATCGCGGCGCCGGTGATCGGCGACATCGGCTCCTGCGTTGCCGCGCTGCTCGCCGGCATCGGCAGCCACTGGGCCAAGCCGCCGGCCGAGTGGACCGGGGCGATCGCCGAGCGCAAGGACAAGAACCTGTCGAAGATGGCGGTGACGCTGGCCGCCCGGCCGTCGCCGATGAACTTCCACAGCGCGCTGAGCGTGATCCGCGACATGGTCAAGGCCCGGCCCGACGCGATCGTCGTCAACGAAGGCGCCAACACGCTGGACTTCGCGCGCTCGATCGTCGACATGTACGAGCCGCGCAAGCGTCTGGACGTCGGCACCTGGGGCATCATGGGCATCGGCATGGGCTTCGCCGTCGCCGCCGCGGTGACCACCGGCAAGCCGGTGATCGCGATCGAAGGCGACAGCGCCTTCGGCTTCAGCGGCATGGAAGTCGAGACGATCTGCCGCTACAACCTGCCGATCTGCGTCGTCGTCTTCAACAACAACGGCGTCTACCGCGGCACCGACAAGAACCTCAGCGGCACGGCCGACGTGGCGCCGACCGTCTTCGTCAAGAATGCGCGTTACGACAAGCTGATGGAAGCCTTCGGCGGCGTCGGCGTCCACGCGACGACGGCCGACGAGCTCGACCGGGCGCTGAAGGAAGCGGTGGCGTCGGGCAAGCCGACGCTGATCAACGCCGTCATCGACGAGACCGCCGGCACCGAGAGCGGTCGCATCACCATGCTCAACCCGCAGACCGCGGCAGCGAAAAAGTAATCCAGGCCACGAAAAGGAGTTTTTCCCATGTCCGACCTTCCCCTCAAGGGCATCAAGATCATCGACTTCACGCACGTCCAGGCCGGCCCGGCCTGCACGCAGATGCTGGCTTGGTTCGGCGCCGACGTCATCAAGCTCGAGCGCCCGGGCGCCGGCGACGTGACGCGCACGCAGCTGCGCGACATGCCGAACGCCGACGCGCTGTACTTCACGATGCTCAACAGCAACAAGCGCTCGCTGACGCTGAACACCAAGGCCCCCGAAGGCAAGGCGGTGCTCGAGAAGCTGATCAAGGAAAGCGACGTGATGGTCGAGAACTTCGGCCCCGGCGCGCTCGACCGCATGGGCTTCACCTGGGAGCGCATCCAGGAACTGAACCCCGGCATGATCCTGGCCTCGGTCAAGGGCTTCTCCGACGGCCACCACTACGAGGACCTGAAGGTCTACGAGAACGTCGCGCAATGCGCCGGCGGCGCCGCGTCGACCACCGGCTGGTGGAAGGGCGAGAACGCGGGCCCGATGATCTCGGCCGCTGCTTTGGGCGACACCAACACCGGCATGCATCTGGCGATCGGCATCCTGACGGCGATCATCGGCCGCCAGAAGACGGGCAAGGGCCAGAGGGTCGCCTGCTCGATGCAGGACGCGGTGCTGAACCTGTGCCGCGTCAAGATGCGCGACCAGCAGCGCCTGGAGCGCGTCGGCTACCTCGAGGAGTACCCGCAGTACCCGCACGAGATGGAAGCGTTCGCCGACAAGGTGACGCCGCGCGGCGGCAACGCCGGCGGCGGCGGCCAGCCGGGCTGGATCCTGAAGTGCAAGGGCTGGGAGACCGACCCCAACGCCTACATCTACTTCACGGTCCAGGGCCACGCCTGGGAGCCGATCTGCGACGCGCTCGGCAAGCCCGAGTGGAAGACCGACCCGGCCTACACGACGGCGCGCGCGCGCCAGCCGCACATCGACGAGATCTTCGCGACGATCGAGGACTTCATCAAGGACAAGACCAAGTTCGAGGCGGTCGACATCTTCCGCAAGTTCGACATCCCCTGCGCGCCGGTGCTGTCGATGAAGGAACTGCTGCGCGACGAGTCGCTGCGCAAGAGCGGCTCGATCGTCGAAGTGCCGCACAAGGAGCGCGGCAAGCTACTTCACCATCGGCAGCCCGATCAAGTTCTCGGGCTTCAAGCCGACGATCACCGGCTCGCCGCTGCTCGGCGAGCACAGCGACGAGGTGCTGGCCGAACTCGGCTACACGAAGGAGCAGATCACGGCGATGCACGCCAAGGAAGTCTGCTGAGGGCCAGCCCATGAACACCGGCGTCGATTGCCATGCGTTGGTGGCGGCGGCGCCGGACGCGATCATCGCGTCCGACGCCCAGGGCGCGATCGTGCTCTGGAACGCCGGTGCCGAGCGCATCTTCGGCTACACCGAGGCCGAGGCGCTCGGCCGCTCGCTCGACCTGATCACGCCCGAGCGGCTGCGCTCTCGCCACTGGGAGGGCTATGAAAAGTCGATGCGCACCGGCACCACGAAGTACGGCACGACGCTGCTGAAGGTGCCGGCCACGCACAAGGACGGCCGCTCGATGTCGATCGCCTTCACGGTGTCGATGCTGTTCGGCGCCGACGGCAAGGTGGCGCAGGTGGTGGCGGTCATCCGCGACGAGACCGAGCGATTCAACGAAGATCGAGCCCTGCGCAAGCGCCTGGCGGAGCTCGAAGCGCGGCTTGCCGCCACGCCAGGGGGCTGAGCCATCGGCCGCCGCGGCGCCGAGCCAAGCACCACGGAGACGACGATGAGCAAGGCGCTCGAAGGCTACCGGATCCTCGACTTCACCCACGTGCAGTCGGGGCCCACCTGCACCCAGCTGCTGGCGTGGTTCGGCGCCGACGTGATCAAGGTCGAGAAGGCCGGTGAAGGCGACGCGACGCGCGCGCAGCTGCGCGACATCCCCGGCGCCGACAGCCTTTACTTCACGATGCTCAACCACAACAAGCGCTCGATCTGCGTCGACACCAAGACGGTGCAGGGCAAGGAGGTGCTCGAGCGGCTGATCCGGCAGTGCGACGTGCTGGTCGAGAACTTCGCCCCCGGTGCGCTGGACCGCATGGGCTTCTCGTGGGAGCGCATCCACGAGCTGAACCCGCGCATGGTGGTGGCGTCGGTGAAGGGCTTCGGCCCCGGGCCGTATGCCGACTGCAAGGTCTACGAGAACGTCGCCCAATGCGCCGGCGGCGCGGCGTCGACGACCGGCTTCGACGACGGCCCGCCGATGGTCACCGGCGCGCAGATCGGCGACAGCGGCACCGGCCTGCACCTGGCTTTGGGCATTCTGGCGGCGCTGCTGCAGCGGCACAGCAGCGGCCGCGGCCAGAAGGTGCTGGCGCCGATGCAGGACGCGGTGCTGAACCTGTGCCGCGTCAAGCTGCGCGACCAGCAGCGGCTCGAACGCACGCAGGTGCTCAAGGAGTACCCGCAGTACCCCGATTCGCAGTTCGGCGCTGCGGTGCCGCGCGCCGGCAACGCGTCGGGCGGCGGCCAGCCGGGCTCGATCCTGAAGTGCAAGGGCTGGGAGACCGATCCCAACGCCTACATCTACTTCATCACGCAGGCGGCGGTGTGGCCGGCGGTGTGCAAGGTGATCGGCGAGGAGACCTGGATCACCGACGACGCCTACGCGACGCCCGAGGCGCGGTTGCTGCACCTGAAGCCGATCTTCGCGCGCATCGAGAAATGGACCAAGACCAAGACCAAGTTCGAGGCGATGGAGATCCTGAACCGCTACGACATTCCGTGCGGCCCGATCCTGTCGATGCAGGAGATCGCGCACGAGCCGGCGCTGCGCGCGTCGGGCACCGTGGTCGAGGTCGACCACCCGGTGCGCGGCAAGTACCTGACGGTGGGCAACCCGATCAAGCTGTCCGACAGCCCGACCCAGGTGACGCGTTCACCGCTGCTCGGCGAACACACCGACGAGGTCCTGGCGCAACTGGGCTACAGCCGGCAGCAGATCGACGCGTTGCGTGCGCAACGCGTGATCTGAAGCCGCCGCCCGGCCGGGTCAGCGGCCGCGGCGCTGCGCGGGCTGGGCGCGCAAGGCGTTCCAGACGATCGCCAGCGGCGTCGCGGCGAAGATCTCGCGGATGAGCGTCAGAAGGTCGTTGCTGCGTGCCGACCGGAAAGACTTGGAGGTGATGCTGGCTTGGCTCATGGCTGGGGCTCGAAGTGAATGGACTGACGTGATGATAGGGTAAACCACTACGTCATTGCCCTTGCCAAAGAACAACTGCCCCACCCGGATCACAGGGAATCGCCGGGCCCGCGCGTGGCTCCCGTCCTGGTCCCGCGATCAGCCGCCCACGCCGGCCAGCACGAGCACGCCGATCAGCGCGAACACGCCGGCGGCGATGCGGTGCACCCAGGCGATCGGCACGAACTTCACCGCGCGCTCGCCGAGCAGCACCGCCGGCACGTCGGCGATCATCATCCCCAGCGTCGTGCCGGCGACCACCGGCACCAGCGCATCGAAGCGCGCGGCCAGCATCACGGTGGCGATCTGCGTCTTGTCGCCCATCTCGGCGAGGAAGAAGGCCAGCGCCGTGACGCCGAACACGCCCAGACGGCCGCTGCCCCGGCCCTCGACCTCCTCGGCGTGGTCGGGGACGAGCATCCACGCCGCGACCGCGAGGAACGACGACGCCGAGGATCCAGCGCATCCAGCGCGGGTCGACCGCATGCGTCAGCCAGGTGCCGAGCGCGCCGGCCGCGGCGTGGTTGAGCAGCGTCGCGACGAGGATGCCCAGGATGATCGGCACCGGCCGGCGAAAGCGCGCCGCGAGCAGCAGCGCGAGCAACTGGGTCTTGTCGCCGATCTCGCCCAGCGCGACGACGCCGGTGGAGACGGCAAAGGCTTCGAGCATCAGACCGGCACCGTGTAGTTCAGCGTCATGCGGCCGCCGTCGACGACGACGATCTCGCCGGTGACGTAGCTCGCCGCGTCGCTGAGCAGCCAGGCGCAGACGTCGGCCACCTCGGCCGGCTCGCCCAGGCGCTTCATCGGCGTGCGGCTCAGGATGCGCGCCTTGGCCTCGTCGCTGGTCAGCACCGCGTTCTTCGCCAGCTCGGTGGCGATCGTTCCCGGCGCGACCGCGTTGACGCGCACGCCGCGGTCGGCGAAGCGACAGCGCCATCACGCGCGTGAGCTGGTTGATCGCGCCCTTGCTCGCGTTGTAGCTGGCGATCGTCGGGATCGTCAGCGTGCCGTTGACCGAACTCATGTTGACGATCGCGCCGCGCGCCGGCGCGCACCATCTCGCGCGCCACCGCCTGACCGACCAGGAACGAGCCCTTCAGGTTGACCGCGATCACCGCGTCCCAGTCGGCCTCGGCGATGTCCAGGAACTCGGCGGCCTTGAAGATGCCGGCGTTGTTGACCAGCCCGTCGACGCGGCCGAAGGCGGCCAGCGTGGCGGCGAGCGCGGCGTCGACCTCGACCTTGCTCGCCACGTTGCAGTGGCAGTACAGCGTGCGCGCGCCGGTGGCGGCGAGTTCGGCGGCGAGGCGGCGGCCGGTGTCGTCGGCGACGTCCCAGAGCGCGACGGCGGCGCCGTCCTGCACCAGGCGCCGCGCGCAGGCTTCACCGATGCCTTGCGCCGCGCCGGTGATGACGACGACGCGGTCGTCGAGCCCGAAATGAACCTTGTGAACCATGCGATTTCCTCGTTGTGGGGGATCAGCGATCCAGCCAGACCGCCATGCCCTGGGCGTTGAGTTCGATGTCCATCGCCAGCAGGCCGCAGACGGTGGCTTCGTCCAGGCCGCAGCCGTGCGCGGCCAGGCTGTCGACGTAGATCGATTGCAGGCCGCGCTTGAGGGCCGCGTGACGCTGCGGCGACTGCTGTTCGGCGCGGCCGAGCACGACCATGCGCCGCAGCAGTTCGAGCTGCAACGCGCCCAGGCGGGCGACGTCGCCGACGCGGCCGAAGTGGGTCAGGTACATGCAGGCCGGCGCGTAGGACAGCAGCCGCTCGACCGACTGCTTCAGCGCTTCGGGGTCGAACTGGATCGGGGTCGAGGTCGGCAGGATCCAGGCTCCGCGCTCGGTGTCGAACTCGCGGTAGCTCAGGCCGAAGGTGTCGCCGGTGAACCAGCCGCGCGACGTGGCATCCCACAGGCAGTGATGGTGCTTCGCGTGGCCGGGCGTGTCGGCGACGAGCAGTTCGCGCCCGGCCAGCGACAGCGTCATGCCGTCGTGGCTGGTGTCGACGCGCTCGTGCGGCACGCCGACCAGCGTGCCGTACGAGCGCTCCATCTCTTCGGCCCCGTAGACGTTCAGCGCGCTCTGCCAGAGCCGGCGCGGGTCGATCATGTGGCGCGCGCCGCGCGGGTGGACGAGCAGCCGCGCGGACGGCAGTTCGCGCATCAGCAGGCCGACGCCGCCGGCGTGGTCGAGGTGGACGTGGGTCGGGATCACCCAGTCGACCGCCGAGCGAGCGACCCCCAGCGCGTCGAGCGCGGCGAGCAGGCGCGGCACGGCGTGGTTGGTACCGGTGTCGATGAAGGCCGCGCGGCCACCGTGCAGCAGCAGATACGCGGCGTCGAAACGCTCGCGCTGGAAGCCGGTGTCGATGGCATGGACGCCGTGGCCGAGGTCTTCGACGAAGGAGGGCAGGGAAGCTCGCACGACGCGATTGTCGTGCGACCCGAAAGGGTTCATGTCTGAACTACAACGACGATCGCGGCCAGGAGACCCGGTCCATGCGCATCGTCTGCATCGGCGGCGGCCTCACCCCGCCGGGGTGGCCATCCGCCGCTTGCGCAACGGCGCCTCGACGAGGTTGCTGCCAGCCAGAAGGCGCAGCCACGGGCGCAGTGCCTGGTGGTCGTCGGCGGTGGTCCGGGTCTCCGAATCCACCGCCGGTGCCGTGCTCAGCCGTGGCCGGCGATCAGCCACAGGCGCGCGATGTCCGCCACGCCGTCGTTGCCCTTCACGCCGCGCAGCGTGGTCACCGCCGCGGCCCGCGTCGGCGGGGACTGCAGCTGCGCGATGCCCAGGCGCAGCCGGGCGTCGTTCGGGTACTTCAGGTCACCCTTGGCGATGCCCTGGCGGATCAGTCCGATGCCGCGGTCGACCTCGCCCAGCGTGACGTACTCGTAGCCGACCTTGACGAGGTCGTTGCCGCTCTTCTCGGCCGCCGCTTCGGTGGCGCGGCTGGCGATCGAGGCCTTCGCCGCGGCGTCCTGCTTGAGCGCCAGGGCCCGCAGCCGCTGCTGGCGCGCGGCTTCGGGACCGGTGCCGAGCAGGCCGGCCTTGAAGCCCTGGTCCAGGATGCGCAGCGCCTCGGCCGGCAGCCCGGCCTGCAGCGTCAGCTGGGCCATCTCCATGTAGTCGTCGGTCGTCGACAGCGTGCCGGTGGCCAGGCGCAGCCGCATCACGTCCAGCCCGAGCCGGTCGGCGAAGCCGGGCTTGCGCGGCAGGCGGCCGAGATAGGCGTTCCAGTAGTCCTTCTTCGGGTAGCTGACGAGCAGCTTCTCGAGCGTGGCGCCGTAGCCGGCCTGGTTGCCGGTGCGCTGCTGCGCGTCGGCCAGGCGCAGCAGATCGCCTTCTTCGGGGCGGCGGCCGGCCTGCTCGGCGGCGGCCACCGCGGCGCCGGCTTCGCGCGCGATCGCCGCGTAGTCGCCGGTCTGGCTTTGCACGTAGGCGATCAGCTGCTTGAGCTGCGGGCTGTTGTTGCCCAGCTTGACGGCGCGGTTCGCCCACTCGGTGGTCTTGGGCCAGTTCTTCAGCTGCGAGTAGGCGTAGGCCAGCGATTCGGCGACCTGGCCTTGCTCGGCCGCGGGCAGCTTGCCGCTGGCCATCGCGGCCTCGAAGGCCTGGGCGGCGGCGGCGTTGTCGCCGGCGCGCTGCGCGGCCGCGCCCTTCATGCGCTCGATGGTCAGCTGCTCGGCCGGCGTGCGGTTGGGCACCGACTCGGCTTCGCGCACCTTGGCCAGCGCCTCCTTGGCCTTGCCGGCGCGCAACAACTCCGACGCCTGTTGCAGCGGCTTGCCCACTTCCGGGCGCAGGCCCTGGGCGCTGGCGCCGAGCACGCAGCCGGCGGCGAGCAGCGCGAGCGTCAGCGAGCGGATCGTCTTCATCGTCGTCGTGGCCATCAGTTCATGAACTGTTCGTTGCCGACGATGCCGATCTTGGTGACGCCCAGCCGCTGGGCTTCGGCCATGATCATCGCGACCACCTTGTAGGCGACCAGCTTGTTCGGCCGCAAGTGGACCTCGGGCTGGTCGGACAGCGCCGCGACCTGGCGCAGGTGCGACTCGAGCGCGGCGCGGTCGGCGATGACCTCGCCGTTCCAGCCGATCGTGCCGTCGAAGTCGACGTCGATGCGCACCACCTCGGGCGGCTTCGGCGGGGTTGCATGATTGGGTTGCGGCATGTTCATCTTCACCGCGTGCGTCTGGATCGGGATCGTGATGATGAACATGATCAACAGCACCAGCATCACGTCGATCAACGGCGTGGTGTTGATGTCCACCATCACGCCGCCACCGCCGTCGTCGTCGCCCGTCGAGCCGACATTCATGGCCATGTCGTTCTTCTCCTACTGTGCAGCGATGCCGGCCGGCGGCTGCGTGATGAAGCCGACCTTGAAGATGCCGGCGCGCTGGCAGGCGACCACCACCCGGCCGACCGATTCGTAGCGCACGTCGGCGTCGCCGCGGATGTGCACCTCGGGCTGAGGTTCCTTCACCGATTCGATCTTCAGCCGGTTGACCAGCGTCTCGATGTCGGGAACGCGCTGCAGGCCCCAGTACATCTCGCCCTCGCGGTTGACCGAGATGACGATGTTGTCCGGCTTGGTCTGCAGCGGGATGTTGCGTTCCTTGGGCAGGTGCACCTTGATGGTCTGCGTCACCACCGGGATCGTGATCAGGAAGATGATCAGCAGCACCAGCATCACGTCCACCAGGGGCGTGGTGTTGATGGTGTTGTTCAGCTGGTCTTCGCCGTCGCCGTCGGCGGCGCCTACGTTCATCGCCATCGCGGGCCTCCGAGAGTCAGGCCGGGTTCAACGCTTGCCTGCGAGGAGCACGTTGTGCAGGTCGCCGGCGAAGGCCTTGGTCTGGTCGAGCACGCCCTTGTTGCGGCGGATCAGCCAGTTGTAGCCCATCACCGCGGGCACCGCGACGGCGAGGCCGAACGCGGTCATGATCAGCGCCTCGCCGACCGGGCCGGCGACCTTGTCGATCGAGGCCTGGCCGCTGATGCCGATCTTCACGAGTGCGTTGTAGATGCCCCAGACGGTGCCGAACAGGCCGACGAACGGCGCCGTCGAGCCGACCGTGGCGAGGAAGGCCAGGCCGTCCTGCAGGCGGCCTTGCACGCTGCCGACCGCGCGGTCGACCGACATGCTGATCCAGGTGTGCTTGTCGATCGACTCGACCATCGTGCCTTCGTGGTGGTCGCTCGCCTTCACGCCCTGCTCGGCGATGAAGCGGAAGGCCGAGCCTTCTTCGAGCGCGCCGACGCCGGCCTTGACCGAACCGGCCTTCCAGAAAGCCTCGGTCGAGGCCTTCGCGCTCTTCATCATCTGGCGCTGCTCGAACAGCTTGGTGAAGATGATGTACCAGCTGCCCATCGACATGATGACCATGATGATCAGCGTGCCGCGGGCGACGAAGTCGCCCTGCTGCCACAGCGCCTGCAGGCCATAGGGGTTGGCCACGGCTTCCTGGCCGACGGCGTTCACCGCGTCGGCCGGAGCCGGCGTGGCGGCAGGGGCCGGTGCCATGTCAGCCGCGGAGGCGGTGGCCGCGGGCTCGGACGCGGCCTGGGCGAGGGCGGCGCGCGGAAGGGTGCCGACGAGCGCGACGGCGGCGATCACAGCGGCACCCAGCGATGCACGCAAAACGTTGGTCAGGGACATGTTGACTCCAGGAGGAACCGCGCCGCGCAATGTCGGCGCTCTAAGAAAACACTGGCGATCGGGAAGACAACCCCAGCCGCCACGGGACGGATCACGGCTTCGCAGCCAGGCTACTCGAGCTTCCAGACGTACTCGACGTCGAAGGTGCTGCTCATCGGCTTGCCGTTCGCGTCGATGCCAGCCTTGAACGCGCACTCGCTCAGCTTGGACAGCGCGACGCGATCCATGAGCTTGTGCGCACGCGACGGGCCCGACGATTTCACGATCGCCGCATTCACGAGCTTGCCGTCGGGGCCGACCGTGAACTGGATCTTCGTCGTGCCGGTCGCCTCTTCGCGGCGTGCGGCGAGCGGATAGTCGTCGCTCGTCGGCGCACAGGCCTGCACGTTGGCGATCGCCGGTCGGGCCGCGGCGCGCGGCGGTGCCGGCGGTGCCGCGGGCGCCGTCGGGGCGGGCGTCACGTGCACGGCCTGCGGTGGCGGGGCCACGGTGGTCGTGGTGATCGTCGGTGCCGGCGTCGGCGGCGGGTTGACGTTGACCTCGGGCGGCGGCACGAAGGACGGCGGCGGCGGCGCGAACTTCGGCGGTGGCGGCAGGTTCTCCGGCGGCGGCGGCGGCGGCGGTTTGACCTCTTCGATGATCTTCGTCTCGATCGGAGCCCGGATCACCTCGACCATGCGTTGAGCCAGCCCCGTCACCAGCGCATAGCCCAGTGCGATGTGCAGACCGATCACGATGCTGATGCCGACCGCGTGTTTGCCCGGGTTTCGTTGCTGCTCGCCGTAATCCACTCAATTCCTCCAGTCGTCCTCGGGCGGTGATTTCCCGGGGCGCTGCGAACATCCGCGATGAAGCGGCCTTGTGAGCCGCGAGCGGTCGGGTTGACCGCGAAGCGCGGGACTATATCGCGAAAGGTCAGCGTGTCCCCCCGGGGCATCACCCTAAGCGCAGGGGTGCCGGCGGTGGCCGCGCGGGGCCTGTTTCGATGTCACGTCGGTTGCAAGAAAGGGGCCAGCGCGCGCTCGGCGGTCGATCGGGGCGGCCGCCTCGACGATGCTGCGCTGCAGCTCAGGGATTGCCTGTCTAGGTACCGGCTGCAGCCCGCAGCACACTGCGTCGGTCACTCACGTTACTCGCGAGTACGGTGGTTTCCCCCAGGAGTGCGTCGTTGGCGGTTGCAGTCTTCGCTCAGTCACGGTTCTTCGGGTCGAATGGCTACTGATCTCGCCGAGTCGCCCTGGCGTGGTGCGCGCGAGCGTCACCAGCACCGCAGCGCCAAGCGCGATGCGGTGCTGCGGTCGGCGGCGCGGCTGTTCACCGAGCGCGGCTTCCAGGGCACGTCGCTGGACGACATCGCGGCCAGCCTGGGTGTCAGCAAGCCGACGCTCTACCACTACATCGCGAACAAGGAAGAGATCCTGTTCGCCTGCGTCCAGCGCGGCCTCGAGTCGCTGCGCGAAAGCATTGCCGCGGCCACGCAGCGCGGTCTGGCCGGCCGCAACCGCTTGCGGGCGGTGATGGAGGGCTATGCCGCGATCGTCACCAGCGACTTCGGGCTGTGCGTGATCCGCGTCGGTGAGGAGCCTCTGTCCGAACCGCGCCGGCACGAGCTGCGCGCCCTGAAGGGGCAGATCGACGCCGAATTCCGCACCCTGATCGAAGAGGGCATGGCCGGGGGCTGGATCGAGCCCGGCGATGCCGGCAGCGCCGCGTACACCGTGGTCGGCGCGCTCAGTGGCATCGGCCGCTGGTACCGGCCCGACAACCCGGACGGCCAGCGCCTGCACAGCGCGGTCGACCACTGCATCGAGATGCTGATGCGCGGGGTGCTCAACGCGCCACAACCGGCAACCGCGCCGGTCGCGCCGGCGAACGGCAACTCCGCCCGGCACGCACTGCCCCGCATGCGCCGGGAGCTGCATTTCGAGAACCGCGTCGTGCGCTGTTTCGAGAAGCGGCCGCCGAACCTGGCCTCGATGCTGGCCGATGCGGTGGCCGAGCGCGGCGACGGCGAGGCGCTGGTCTGCGACGGCCTGCGCCTGAGTTGGCGCGAGCTGCACCATGCGGCGCGCAAATGCGCCGCGGGCCTCGCGCAGCGCGGCGTGCTGCCCGGCGACCGCGTCGCGCTGCATCTGGGCAACGGCCCCGAGTTCGTGATCCTGACATTGGCCTGCGCCTGGCTGGGCGCGGTGCTGGTGCCGATCAGCGCCAGGGCGCGCGGGCCGGAGCTGGAATTTGCGCTGCGGGACTCGGGCGCGGTCGCCGCGGTCAGCGCCGAGGACTTGTGCGATCTGCTGCCCGCCGCGCCGGCGCTGCCGCAGCTGCGCCACCGCTTCAGCAGCGGCACCACCCCGCCCGAAGGCTTCGAACCGCTGCTCGCGCTGATGCAGGCCGAGCCGCTGGAGAGCGCACACCAGGCCGCGGAGGAAGACCTCGCGGTGCTGCTCTACACGTCGGGCACCACCGGCCAGCCCAAGGGCGCGATGCTGACGCACCTGAACATCGCGCATTCGGTGATGCACTACGTGCACGCGATGTCGCTCGGCGATCAGGATCGCAGCGCGGTCGCGGTACCGCTCAGCCACGTGACGGGTCTGGTCGCGCAGCTCTACACGATGCTGCATGCGCGCGGCTGCATCGTGCTGATGCGCCAGTTCAAGGCGGCCGACTTCGTGCGCCTGGCGGCGCAGGAGCGCATCACGCACGCGATCATGGTGCCGGCCATGTACAACTTGTGCCTGCTGCTGCCCGAGCTGCCGGCGCAGCAGCTGTCGGCCTGGCGCATCGGTGCCTACGGCGGTGCGTCGATGCCGACCGCGACGATCGAAGGCCTGGCCGCGCGGCTGCCGGGGCTGACGCTGATGAACGCGTACGGTGCCACCGAAACCTGCTCGCCGGCGACGCTCATGCCGAGCGGGCAGACGGGCGCGCACCGCGACAGCGTCGGCCAGCCGGTGGCCTGCGGCGAGATCCAGATCGTCGACGAGCGTGGCTGCGAGCTTCCGCGCGGCGAGATCGGCGAGATCTGGATCGCCGGCCCGATGGTCGTGCCCGGCTACTGGCGCAACCCGGCCGCGACGGCGAGCGAGTTCCGCGGCGGCTACTGGCGCTCGGGCGACATCGGCCGCCAGGACGACGACGGCTTCGTCTTCGTCCTCGATCGCAAGAAGGACGTCATCAACCGCGGCGGCTACAAGATCTTCTGCGCCGCGGTCGAGAACACGCTCGCCGAGCACCCGCTGGTGGTCGAGTCGGCACTCGTCGGCGTGCCCTGCGCGGTGCTCGGCGAGCGCGTGCACGCCTTTGTCTGCCTGCGCCGGCTCGACGACGAGAGCAGCGCGCAGGCTCTGCAGGTCTTCTGCGCCGAGCGCCTGGCCGACTACGCGGTACCGGAGACCTGGACGCTCGGCACCGACCCACTGCCGCGCAACCTGAACGGCAAGATCATGAAGCGCCAGCTGCGGCGAGCCTGCACGCGGCGCTGACCTGAAGGGCGACCGATGAAGAGGCCTCGCGCCACCCAGCAGACCATCGTCTTCGCGATCTTCGTCGCGCTGTTCGCCGGCTTCGCGCTGCTGCTGCCTGGCTTCGCGAACGTCGACAACCTGCTGACGCTGCTGCAGAACGTCGCGATCCTGGGCATTCTCGGGCTGGGTATGGCGGTGGTCGTGATCGGCCGCGGCATCGACATCTCGATGATCGCGTCGCTGGCGGTGCCGTCGGGGTTGCTGCTGCAGATGGTGCAGAACGGCATGGCCCGGCGCGGCGGCGCCGCTCGCGATCGCGCTCGTCGCTCGTCTTCGGCCTCGTCAATGGCTGGCTGATCGCCTACGCCGAGGTCCCTTCGCTGTTCACGACGCTGGCCTCGGGCCTGTTTCTCGCCGGCCTGGGCCAGGCCTACTTCTTCCAACTCGACGTCGTGCAGTGGCCGAAGCGCACTCGACGTCTCGCTTGGTTCGGGCGCGGAAAGCTGCTCGGACTGCCGATGCCGGTGGTGATGTTCGCCGCGGCAGCCGCGCGCTGGCGCTGTTCCTTCGTCGGCTGCGCGCCGGCGCCTTCATCTACGCGATCGGCGACAACCCCTTCGGCGCTCGCGCGACCGGGCTGCCGACGCGCCCGATCGTCGTGCTCGAGTACGTGCTCGCGGCGCTGATCGGCGCCTTCGCCGGCGATCGTGATGGCGGCGTCGGTAAGCAGCATGCCGACGCGGATCTACAACTCGACGATGATCTACGACGTGGTGCTGGTGGTGGTGCTCGGCGGCATCGGCCTGTCCGGCGGCCGCGGCGGCGTGCCCAACGTGATCGTCGGCACGCTGCTCATCGGCACGCTGCTCAACGGCATGACGATCCTCGACATCTCGTACTCGGTGCAGAACATCATCAAGGGCGTCGTGCTGCTGGCCGCGATCTTGATCGACTCGATTCTCAACCCGCGCAACGAAGAGACCGCCCAGCAGGGCGACATCTGAGGCGCGTATCACGCCCGACCGCACAGGAGACTCGACATGACGATCGTTCGAAAATTCGCCGTCGCTACGGTGGCCCGGCCTGGTCTCGGGGGCGGTCGTCGCGCCGCCTTCGCCCAGGGCAAGGGCCTGGACGAGCCCTTCCGCGCCGCTACAAGAAGGCGCTGGCCGGCAAGGTCGTCGGCTACATCCCGGTGGCCATGGGCTTCGACCTCACGCAGGGCTGGTACGACGGCCTGAAGAAGGGCTCGAGCCGTCGGGCATGAAGGTCGTCGTGCGCGACCCGAACTGGAACACGAATGCCGGCGCCCAGGCCTTCACGCGCTGATCGCCGAGAAGCCGGCCGTGATCGTGATCCACAACCCGGACGTCGCGACCTACGCCAAGCTGATCAAGAAGGCCGAGGCGACGGCATCTACGTGGTGCAGATCAACATGCGCTCGTTGCAGCCGTCGACGGTGTTCGTCGGCGCCGACTGGGTCGACATCGGCGAGCGCAACGCGCAGGCGGTGGTCGAGTCCTGCAAGGGCAAGTCCAACAAGATCGCGATCGTGCAGGGCGCACCCACCGCTGCCACCAGCGCGTACACGTTCAAGGGCGTCGAGAACGTGCTGGCGAAGAACCCGCAGATCAAGGTCGTGTCGAACCAGGCCGCCGACTGGGATGCGGCGAAGGCCAAGGCGATCACGCAGACCGTGCTCGAAGCAGAACCCCGACCTGTGCGGCATCGTCGGCTTCTGGGACGGCATGGACATCGGCACCGCGGCGGCAGTCAAGGAAGCCGGCCTGACCGGCAAGGTGTTCCTCGCCACGTCGGGCGGCGGCGAGCAGAAGGGCGCCTGCGACCACGTGAAGTCGGGCGCTTTCGACCTCGACCATGAGCTACGACGTGCCGACCCAGGCCGAGGACATGGCGGCGATGATCAAGTGGCTGGTGCAGGGCGGCGTGAAGCCCGGGGCGGCGAAGCAGAACATCTACACGACGCTGATCCCGATCACCAAGGACAACGCGTCGAAGGAAGGCACCTGCTGGAAGCTGTCGGGCAAGTAGGCGCACGATGGCCGAGGCGGCACGAGTCATGCGCGCCGAAGGCGCGCCGAATCTGGGGGCCCGCGCTGGCGCCAGCGCCGTCGCCGGAGTAGGCCTGCGCGAGACGCTGACCCGACTGCGCTACCGCTGGTGGCCCGACCACTGGCTCGGCGAGATCCTGTCCAAGCGCTGGACCGAGACCGGCGATTCCCGTGCTGCTGCTGCGTCTCGTGGTGCTGGCCTCCGGCCGGCTGATCGACAACTTCTACTCGCCGGTGGCGCTGGCCGACACGCTGCGCCAGGCCGGCGAGATCGGCTTCATCGTGCTCGGCCTGGCGCTGGTGATGATCGTCGGCGGCATCGACCTGTCGGTCGGCTCGATGTTCGCGCTGACGAACTTCTGCCGCGCTGATGATGATGCACGTGCTGCATTGGCCGGTGGCGGCGGCGGTCGCCGGCACGCTGCTCTGCGGCGCGCTGCTCGGCGCGGTCAACGGCGTGCTGGTCGGCTATCTGCGGCTGCGCGCGTTCCTGACGACGCTGATCACGCTGATCATCTTCCGCTCGATCTACGAACTGCTGAGCCTGCGCTAGTACGGCACGCAGATCGCCGGCAACCTGCCCGACTCGGCGGTCTGGGACTTCCTCGGCGAACGGCACCTTCGCTCGGCGTGCCGACCTCGGCGCTGGGTCTACGTCGTGGTCGCGATCGCCGGCCACGTGGTGCTGACCCGGCTGCGCCTCGGCTGGCACATCATGGCCATCGGCGGCTCGCGCCGCTCGGCCTACAACGGCGGCATCGCGGTGCGGCGCACGGTTGCGCTGTGCTACGTCGCGAGCGGGCTGCTCACCGCGCATCGCCGGCTGCTTCTTCGCGGCACGGCTGGCGACCGCCGGCGCCGACATCGGCGTCGGCATGGAGGTGCTGGTGCTGACCGCGGCCGTGCTCGGCGGCATCAGCCTGGGCGGCGGGCGCGGCTCGGTGACCAAGGCGCATGGTCGGCACGCTGATCGTGCTGCTCATCACCAACGGACTGACCACGCTGTCGGCACCCGGCGGCGTGAACGCGCATGGTGCTCGCAAGCATCCTGGTGCTGGCCGCGGTCGATCGACGTGCGCTGGCTGAAGAACCGCCAGCGCATCATCAGCAAGGTCTACGTCAGCCCGACCTACCACGCG
The DNA here is from genome assembly GCA_963788635.1 of uncultured beta proteobacterium. Lineage (GTDB taxonomy): Bacteria > Pseudomonadota > Gammaproteobacteria > Burkholderiales > Burkholderiaceae_C > Rubrivivax. The sequence goes on from CAWBHE010000010.1 coordinate 93,357, forward strand.
CTGCCGGCCGCTGCCGACTGCGCGCCGGCGACCAGCGGCCCCTACGCGCTGAACGACAAGCTGCGCGACGTGACGCTGATCGGCGCTGGGCCGCATCGAGGCGCCCGAGGACGTGATCCTCGACCGCGACGACAACCTCTATGCCGGCAGCCGCCACGGCGACGTGATCCGCTTCTTCGCCCCCGACTACGAGCGCATGGAGGTCTTCGCTCACATCGGCGGCCAGCCGCTCGGCCTGGCCTTCGACCGCGACGGACAACCTCAACGTCTGCATCGGCGGCATGGGCCTGTACCGCGTCACGCCGCAGCAGCGAGGTCCAGCGCGTCACGGACGAGACCAACCGCAGCTGGCACTCGATCAACGACGACAGTCGGCTGCGCCTGGCCGACGACCTGGACATCGCCGACGACGGTCGCATCTTCTTCAGCGAGGCGACGACTCGCTACGAGATGCACGAGTGGCCGGTCGACGGGCTGGAGGCGCGCGGCAACGGCCGCATCGTCTGCTACGACCCGCGCGACCGGTCGCACGCGCACGGTCCTGCGCAACCTGCGCTTCCCGAACGGCATCTGCATCGCGCAGTGACGGCCAGTCGATTCTGTTCGCCGAGACCTGGGGCTGCTGCATCAAGCGCTACTGGTTCGACGGCCCGAAGGCCGGGCAGGCGTCGATGCGTGATCGACAACCTGCCGGGCTACCCCGACAACATCAACCGCGCCACCGACGGCAACTACTGGCTGGCGCTGGTCGGCATGCGCTGCCCGGCCTACGACCTGGCGTTGCGCATGCCGGGCTTCCGCCGCCGCATGGCGATGCGCGTGCCGCTCGGACGAATGGCTGTTCCCGAACATCAACACCGGCTGCGTGCTGAAGTTCAGCGAGGCCGGCGAGGTACTCGAGACGCTGTGGGACCTGGGCGGCGAGAACCACCCGATGATCACCTCGATGCGCGAGCACCGCGGCCATCTCTACCTCGGCGGCATCCTCGAACAACCGCATCGGCCGCTACAAGCTGCCACGGCGCCGACCCGGACTTCGTCCAGTACGACCGCCGCTGGGGGAAGCGCTGATGTTCGACCGGTCTGCGCCAGTTCACCGATCGCGCTGCTCGGCCGCGGCAGCGCGGCGATCACGGTGCCGGTCATGGACGGCGCGCTGCAGGCCGAACCGCGCACTCGACGACGCCGAGGTGGTCGCCACGCTGCCGAGGCCTCGACGACCTGCGTCGAGCGACGGCCGGACCGCTCTGGGCCAGCGGCGGGCCGCGACGCTCTGCCGGCTGACGCGCGATGCGCCTGTGCGGCGGTGCGGCGCTTCGAGGCGCGACATCACCGCCTGGCCGCTGCGCCGCGGCGGCAGGCTCGCGGTCGCGCTGGATGGCCGCCGGACGATCTCGTGCGATTGCCGCGGACGGCGCTGCGCGACGGCGCGCGTCTGAACAGCGCTGGCGGCCGGCCGCTGCGCTGCGTCAACTGCGCTCGCCTTCGACGGCGACGATCGCTGCTGATCAGCCGACGGTTCGGCGCAGCATGCGCCCGAGCCGACTGGAGCCACGACCTGATGGAGCTGGGCCGCAGCGGCCGCGTCTGGCGCTGGCCGATGGGCGCGATCGCGCCGAGATCCGAGCCGCTGGCCGTCGGCTTGCGCTTCGCGTTCGGCGTGCTCGCGCGAGCCGACCGGCGGCGCGCTCGTCGCGGAGAGCTGGCGCCACCGCGTCTGTCGGTCGGCTGCCGGGCGGCAGCGCGACCCGGCTCGCCGAGCTGCCCGGGCTACCCGTCGCGCATGGCGCCGGCGCGCGGCGGCGGCTTCTGGCTGAGCTGCTTCGTCCGCCGCACCCAGCTCGTCGAGTTCGTGCTGCGCGAGCCGGCCTACCGGCGGCGCATGATGGCGGAGATCGACCCGCGCTACTGGATCGCGCCGGCGCTGTCCTCGGGCGCGAGCTTCCTCGAGCCGCTGCAGGGCGCCGGCGTCAAGCAGATGGGCGTGCTCAAGCCCTGGGCGCCGCCGCGCTCCTACGGGCTGGTGCTGCGCATCGGCGCCGACGGTCGAGTCCTGCGCGTCGCTTGCACAGCCAGGTCGACGGCCGCCACCACGGCATCACCGCGGTCGCCGAGCTGCGGCGGCGACCTGTTCGCCGCGTCCAAGCGGCAGCGGTCGCCTGCTGCGCGTCGACGCTGCGACGCGCTGATGGAGTCGGCGCATGAGCGCCGATGCCTCGAACTGCGGCAGGCGACGAAGAAGTATCGCCGGCGTCCCGGCGATCAAGAACGTCGATTTCGACGCTCGAGCGCGGCGAGATCCACGCGCTGCTCGGCGAGAACGGCGCCGGCAAGTCGACGCTGACCAAGGTGATGGCCGGCGTCGTGCCGCCAGCGTCGGGGCAGATGCTGCGTCGACGGCCGCGACGGTGCAGTTGCGCACGCCGCTGGAGGCGCTGCGCGCGCGGCATCGCGATGGTGTTCCAGGAGACCAGCCTGGTGCCGACGATGACGGTCGCGCAGAACCTCTATCTCGGCCACGAGAAGCCTTCTTCAACCGGCTGCGCGGCATCTACATCGCGGCGCAGCAGTTCCTGCAGTCGCTGAACTTCGACGTCGATCCGACGCCACCGTCGCGTCGCTCGGCGCGGCCAAGAAGCAGATGGTCGAGATCGCGCGCGCCGTGCTGCACAAGGCGCGCATCATCATCTTCGACGAGCCGACGGCGAGCGCTGACGCCGGAGGAGAAGCAGTCACTTCTTCGACCTGGTGCTGACGCCTGAAGGCAGCGCGGCGTCTCGATCATCTTCATCTCGCACGCGCTCGAGGAGGCGCTGCTGCTCGCCGACCGCATCACCGTGCTGCGCGACGGCGCCATGTGGTCACCGACCTGACGGCGCAACTTCGACCGGGACACGATCGTCCAGGCGATGGTCGGCCGCGACCTGTCGCGAGACGCTCTACGGCCAGAAGAAGACGCGCGTGCGCGCCGCAGCGGCGAAGGTGCTGCGCGTGCAGAACCTGTCGCATGGCGTCGATGGTGCAGCAACAACTCGTTCTCGGTCTTCGCCGGCCAGGTCACCGGCGTGTTCGGCCTCGTCGGCTCCGGCCGCACCGAGACCTTCAAGGTCGTCGCCGGCCTGATCAAGCGCGACTTCTTCCACGGCGGCGAGGTGCTGCTGCGCGGCAGGCCGGTGCGCTACCGCGTGCCGCGCCAGGCGGTGCGCGACGGCATCGTCTACGTCACCGAGGATCGCAAGATCGAAGGCTTCTTCGAGACGATGTCGATCGCGGAGAACATCTACATCGGGCTGGCTCGGCAAGCTCGGCAGCGCCTTCGGCTCGGTGTCGGCGGCGAAGGCGCAAGGCGCTCGGCGAGCACTGGATCAGGCGCTCAACATCCGCGCGATCAGCAAGGACGTGCAAGGTCATCGAGCTGTCCGGCGGCAACCAGCAGAAGGTGGTGATCGCCAAGAGCGCTGGTGCAGAAGCCCGACGCTGATCATCTTCGACGAGCCGACGCGCGGCGTCGACGTCGGCGCGATCGCCGAGATCCACGCTGAGATCAACCGCCTCGCCGACGCCGGCATGGCGGTCGTCGTGATCTCGTCCTATCTGCCGGAGATCATGGCCTTGTCCGACCGCATCCTGGTCGCCAAGCAGGGCAAGGTCGTGGTCGAGTTCTCGGCCGCCGAGGCGACGCAGGAAGGCATCATGTATGCGGCGATCCACTGATGCGCCGCGGCATGGCCGTGCGGTAACCTCGCCGTCCCCCTGCGCCGCGCCGCACCGGCCGGCCGTCTTGACCCGGAGTGGCTGTCCGATGAGTTCTATCGAATCCTTCCGCGCCGCGCGCGACCTGCTGCTGCGGCTGCGCGACGACCAGAGCGCCGCGGTGCGCGATTTCCGCTGGCCCGAGCTGACCGAGTTCAACTGGGCGCTCGACCACTTCGACGCGATGGCGCGCGGCAACGCCGCCACCGCGCTGTGGATCGTCGGCGACGACGGGTCCGAGCTGAAGCGCTCGTTCCACGAGATGTCCGAGCGCTCGTCGCAGGTCGCGAACTTCCTGCGCGGCCTCGGCGTGCGCCGTGGCGACCGGGTGCTGCTGATGCTCGGCAACGAGCTCGCGCTGTGGGAGCTGATGCTGGCCGCGATCAAGCTCGGCGCGGTGCTGATCCCGGCGACCTCGCTGCTCACCACCGAGGACCTGCGCGACCGGCTCGAGCGCGGCGCGGTGCGCCATGTCGTCACCGCGAGCGCGCAGACCGACAAGTTCGCGCCGCTGCCCGGCGACTACACGCGCATCGCGATCGGCGCCGCGGTGCCGGGCTGGACGAACTACGCCGACAGCGCGAAGTCGCCCGTCGCCTTCAGCCCCGACGGCGCGACGCTGGCGACCGACCCGCTGCTGCTGTACTTCACCTCGGGCACCACGTCCAAGCCCAAGCTGGTGCTGCACACGCACCAGAGCTACCCGGTCGGCCACCTGTCGACGATGTACTGGCTCGGGCTGCGCCCGGGCGACGTGCACCTGAACATCTCCTCGCCGGGCTGGGCCAAGCACGCCTGGAGCTGCTTCTTCGCGCCCTGGAACGCCGGCGCCTGCATCTTCATCTACAACAGCGCGCGCTTCAACGCGCAAGGCCTGCTCGGCGCGCTCGCGCGCCACGGCGTGACCAGCCTGTGCGCGCCGCCCACCGTCTGGCGCATGCTGATCCAGGAAGACCTCGCCGCGTGGCGCGGCCGGCTCGCGCTGCGCGAGCTGATCGGCGCCGGCGAGCCGCTGAACCCGGAAATCATCGAGCAGGTGCGCACGGCCTGGGGCCTGACGCTGCGCGACGGCTATCGGCCAGACCGAGACCAGCGGCGCAGATCGGCAACTCGCCGGGTCAGCCGCTGAAGCCGGGCTCGATGGGCCGGCCGCTGCCGGGCTACCGGATCGCGCTGCTCGACGTCGACGGCCGCGAGGCCGACGAAGGCGAGGTCTGCCTCGATCTGCGCGAGCGCCCGCTCGGCCTGATGGTCGGCTACCAGGACAGCGCCGAGAAGACCGCCGAGGCGATGCGCGACGGCTACTACCACACCGGCGACGTCGCGTCGCGCGACGCCGACGGCTACATCACCTACGTCGGCCGCGCCGACGACGTGTTCAAGGCCTCGGACTACCGCATCAGCCCGTTCGAGCTGGAGAGCGCGCTGATCGAGCACGAGGCCGTGGCCGAGGCCGCGGTGGTGCCCAGCCCCGACCCGCTGCGCCTCGCGGTGCCCAAGGCCTTCCTGATCCTGGCGCCGGGCGTGCAGCCCGGGCGCGAGCTGGCCGAGGCGATCTTCGCGTTCGCGCGCCGCCAGCTCGCGCCCTACAAGCGCGTGCGCCGCATCGAGTTCGTCGCCGAGCTGCCGAAGACGATCTCCGGCAAGATCCGCCGCGTCCAGCTGCGCGCGCTCGAGGCCGAGCGCCGCGCCGCCGGCACGCGCGCCGACGGCGAGTACTTCGAGGAAGACTTCCCCGGGCTTCGCGCCGAAGCCTGATCGGCTCAGCCCTCGCTTGCGAGACACGCTCGGGCCCTCGTTAGGCGACAGGGTCCGCGCAGGCGGACCCTGACGTCCGAACTCAGCCCGCGAGCGGCGCCTTCAACCGCGCCAGCGCCGCGGCCGCGGCGCGGTGGATGCGCGCGCCGTCGCCGGCGAGCGCATTCAGGCGCAGCTGCAGCCACGGCAGGATCTGCGCCGCGGGCGTCTCCACCGGCAGCAGCGACAGGTCGGTGTCGTCGTCCGACGGCGCGGCGTCGGCGGCTTCGGTGGCCCCGCGCAGCGCGAGCTGGCCGGCCAGTGTCCGCTGGGCTTCGGCCAAGGCCTCGGCCGTGGTCGGCGCCGGCAGCGCGGCGCCGCGCAGCGACAGGATCAGCCGCACCACCGACAGATGCGCCATCAGCCGCTGGCCCTGGTCCAGCACCAGCGCCATCTCGGCGCGTGGCAGGTGCGCCGCCTTCGGCTCGGCGGCGCTGCGCTGCAGCGCGCCGGCGAGCGCGGCGAGTGCGTCGTAGGCGCGTCGCCGCGCGAGCCGCTGCTCGACCGAATCGCCGGGACGCAGCGCGAGCGCATGCCCGGCGTAGTCGGCCAGCGCCGCCAGCACCCGCGCCAGCGTGGCCGGCAGGCTGCGCCGCTCCCACGACGGCAGCACGTAGCTGAAACCCCAGGCGAGCGCGGCACCGATGAAGGTGTCGGCGACGCGCTCCATGATCGCGAAGCCGCCCGCCGGATCCACCAGGTGCGACTGCAGCAGCGCCATCACCGTGGCCGCGGCGGCCGTCAGCCAGTAGCGGCGCAGCACGAACGCATGCGCGACGCCGACCGCGCTCAGGAAAACCAGGCCGAGCGCCGCCGGCGAGTGCAGCCCCGACAGCGCGAGCACGACGACGCAGCCGAGCAGCGTGCCGAGCACGCGCGCGTTGCGCCGCGACAGCGTCTGCTCGAGCGTTCCGCGCAGCACGACCGCGACGCTGAGCACCAGCCAGTGCGGGTGCGAGGTCCAGGGCAGCGCGAAGGCGATGAAGTAGGCGCTGCTCAGCGCGAGCGCGGCGCGCAGCGCGTGGCGCAGCACCGGCGAGCGCCACGACCACTGCGCGCGCAGCGCGCTCGGCGGCCAGCCCTCGGGGGCGACGAAGCGCTGCAGCTCGCTGCGGCTGAGCGGCAGCTCGGCCGGCGCGCCACGCAGCAGCGCGTCGATGCGGGCGACGCCGTCGTCCAGGCTGCGCAGCCGGTTCGTGAACGCGGGCAGCAGGCGCGCGCGCTCGTCGTCGGCGGCCAGCGGTGCATCGGCGAAGGGATCGGCCAGCGCGGGCCCCGGCGCCGGCGCGCTGGCGTCGCGCAAGGCCGTCGCGGCGGCGTCGAGCCGCTCGCCGACCCCGTGCAGCGCCGCTGCGATCTGGCGCAGCACCCAGCGACCGGCGGCGTCGCTGCCGAGGCGGTCGAGGTCGAGCCGGCTCGCCAGCAGCAGGTCGCGCAGGTCGATCGCGCGCAGCAGGATCGCGCTGTCGCGGCGCGCGCGCGCCGAGTCCGGCGCGGCGAAGACGAAGTCGCGCGCCGTCTGCAGCTTCTCGGCGAGCGCGGCCTCGCCGTCGATCCACGATTGCGCGGCCGCGGGTCGGTCGGTGCCGGCGTCGGCCGCGCGCAGCAGCCCGGCGCGCGAGCGCATCAGCGCCGCCGTCGCGCGCAGCGCGTCGTGCAGCACCAGCGTGCGGTAGCGCCGCTGCAGCAGCGCGCCCGACAGCAGCGACCAGGCCACGTAGGCGGCGCCGCCGGCCGCGTGCCAGCCGGCCAGCGCGAGCGGCCGGATCTCGGCCTCGGGCACCGCCATCGTGAACACCATCGCGAGCAGCGGCGCGAACGACACCGCGCCGGCGCGCGGGCCCCAGGCCATCGTCATCATCGCGCCGAAGGCGATCAGCGCGACCGCGCCGCCGAGCAGCGCCGGATGCGGCTTGAGCAGCGCGACGACGAGCGCCGCGGCGAAGCCCAGCAGCGCCGCGACCGGCACGCGCGAGAGCGTGCGCGGCACCGTGTTCGGCACGTCGGCCAGGCTCGCGCAGACGGCGCCGGCGAGCGCGAGCGACGCCGCCAGCGGGCCGGCCAGCGCGCCGATCGCGAGCTGGATCAGGCCGATGCCGAAGCCCACGCCGATGCCGTTGAGCAAGTAGGTGGGCAGGCGGCGGGCGGGGTTCATCGTCACGGGGCGAAGCGGCGGGCAGGGCGGATCATCCCGTATCGGGCCGTGCTCGACCACTGCAGCGCGGGCGCCCTGGGCCAGAATCGGAGTCTTGTCGACGAACTGGGCCAGCCGATGCAGGCAGCTTTCTACGAACGCACCGGGCCCGCGCAGGACGTGCTACAGCTCGGCGAACTGCCGGACCCAAAGCCGGCCGACGGCGAGGTGCGCGTGCGGCTGCAGTGGTCCGGGCGTCAACCCGTCGGACGTGAAGTCGCGCGCCGGCGTGCGCAGCGCCGCCTTGCCGTTCCCGCGCATCGTGCCGCACAGCGACGGCATGGGCGTGATCGACGCGGTGGGCGCGGGCGTGCCGGCCGGCCGCGTCGGCGAGCGCGTCTGGGTCTGGAACGCGGCCTGGGGCCGGGCCTTCGGCACCGCCGCGCAGTACGTCGTGCTGCCGCAGGCGCAGGCGGTGTCGTTGCCGACGAACGTCGCCGGCGAGGCCGGCGCGTGCCTGGGCATCCCGGCGCTGACGGCGCTGCACGCGATGCTCGTCGGTGGCGGTGTGCAGGGCCGTCGCGTGCTGGTGGCCGGCGGGGCCGGTGCGGTTGGCCATTACGCGGTGCAGTTCGCGCGCCTGCTCGGCGCGCGCCAGGTGCTGACGACGGTGAGCAGCGCGGCCAAGGCCGAACGGGCCCGGGCCGCGGGCGCCGAGGTGGTGATCGACTACCGGCGCGAGAACGTCGCCGAGCGCGTGCGCGCGGCGACCGGCGGGCAGGGCGTCGACCGCATCGTCGAGGTCGACCTGGCGGCGAACGCCGCGCTCGATGCCGAGCTGCTGCGCACCGGCGGCGACTGCGTCGTCTACGGCAGCGGCGCGGCGCAGGTCGGCCTGCCGTTCTTTCCGCTCATCGTGAAGAACCTGAGCTTTCGCTTCTTCATCGTCTACAACCTCGACCCTGCCGATCGCGAGCGCGCGCAGAGTCTGCTCGGCGACTGGCTGGACCGGGGCGCGCTGCAGCACAACATCGCCGAGCGGCTGCCGCTGGCGCAGATCGCGCGGGCGCACGAGCTCGTCGAGCAGGGCGCGCGCATCGGCAACGTGGTGCTGGCGATCCCGTAGCGCAGGGCCATGGTCGAATCGCCGTCACCGAGCGCGTCTGCATGCAGGCCCTGCTGAACCTCGTCGGGGCGACCCCGGGTGCGACCGCGCTGCTCGGCGCCATCCTGCTGGCGAGCGGCATCGGCCTGTTCGTCGCCCCCGCGGTGATCGAGCGCAACCTGTTCAGCCCCTACTGGCTGGTGCCGCGCCGGCAGTACGTGACGCTGGTCACCAGTGCCTTCCTGCACGCCGACCTGGCTCACCTGTTCTTCAACGCGTTCACGTTCTGGGCCTTCGCGTTCCCGCTCGAGCGCACGATCGGCACGCCGCGCTTCGTTGCGCTCTACGCCGTCGGGCTGATCGCGAGCGACCTCGGCACCTACTTCAAGCATCGGCACGAACCGGGCTACCGAACGCTGGGTGCGTCGGGGGCGATCCTCGCGGTGCTGTTCGCGTCGATCGTCTACTTCCCGTCCGGGTCGCTCTACATCCTGCCGATCCCGGTGCCGATCCCGGCGCCGCTGTTCGCGCTCGGCTATCTCGCCTACAGCGTCTACGCGTCGCGCCGGGCGCAGGGACGCGTGAACCACGACGCGCACCTGTCCGGCGCGCTGGCCGGCATCGCGTTCGTGCTGCTCACCGACGCCGGCGCCGTGGTCCATGCCTGGCGTTCGCTGTTCGGCTGATGCGGCCTCACGCCCCCATCTCCTTGAACACCTCGCGCGCCTGGCGAAAAGCGTCGATCGCGGCCGGCACGCCGCAATAGATGGCGGTTTGCAGGAAGACCTCGCGGATCTCGTCCTGGCTCAGGCCGTTGTTGAGGGCGCCGCGCACGTGCAGCTTCAGTTCGTGCGGCCGGTTCAGCGCGGTGAGCATCGCCAGGTTGAGCAGGCTGCGTGTGCGCCGGTCCAGCCCGGGCCGGTTCCAGACGTCGCCCCAGCAGTACTGGGTGACGAGTTCCTGCATCGGCCGGTTGAAATCGTCGGCGTTCTTCAACGCGGCGTCGACATGCTCGGCGCCGAGCACCTCGCGGCGCGTCTTCAGGCCCTGGTCGAACAGGTCTTGGTTCATGGGCGGATCCGGTGGGTTTCGGAAGGCCGAATCCTAGACCCCCGAAACCGCGCCGATGGCACGGGGTCGGCGCGAGGCGCGGCCCCCAAGACCCGCCAGCGAGCCGCGGCGGGCCCACGGAACAAGGGCTAGAACGGCAGACCGACGTAGTTCTCCGCCAGCGAGCCCAGGGCCTTGCGCGACGCGAACAGGTAGGCCAGGTCGGTGTCCTGCAGCCGGCGGTCGAAGGCGCTGCTGTCCGGGAAGCGATGCAGCAGCGTGGTCATCCACCACGAGAAACGCTGCCCCTTCCAGACCCGGGCCAGCGCTTTCTGCGAGTAGCCGTCGAGGCCGCGGTCGTCTTGCGTCTTGTAGTGGTCCACCAGCGCGTGGTAGAGGTAATAGATGTCGGAGGCGGCGCTGTTCAGGCCGCGCGCACCGGTCGGCGGCACGATGTGCGCCGCGTCGCCGGCGAGGAACAGGTTGCCATAGCGCATCGGCTCTGCCACGAAGGAACGCAGCGGCGCGATGCTCTTCTCGATCGACGGCCCGGTGACCAGGGCCGAGGCCACGTCCTCGGGCAGCCGCCGCTTGAGTTCGTCCCAGAACCTGTCGTCCGACCAGTCTTCGACCTTGTCGGTCAACGGGACCTGGACGTAGTAGCGGCTCAGCGTCTGGGAACGCAGCGAGCAGAGTGCGAAGCCTCGCTCGTGCTTCGCGTAGATCAGCTCCGGCGACACCGGCTTCGTACGCGACAGCACCCCGAGCCAGCCGAAGGGATACACCCGCTCGAACTCGGTGATCCTGTCCTTCGGGATCGACTTGCGGCTCACGCCGTGGAAGCCGTCGCAACCGATGACGTAATCGCAGTCGACGCGCACGACCTCGTCGCCCTGGCGATAGGTCAGGTAGGGATGGGCGCTCTCCAGGTCATGCGGCGTCACGTCCTCGGCGTTGTGGATCACGATGCCACCGAGCTTGTCTCGCCCGTCGTACAAGTCGCGGGTCAGCTCGGTCTGCCCGTAGACGACCACGGAGTTGCCGCCGGTCAGCCCTTTCAGGTCGACCCGCTCCTTGATCCCGTCGTGCGCGATGAAGAAGCCGTCGTGGATCTCGCCTTCGCGATCCATTCGATCGGCGACCTTGGCCTCGCGCATCAAGGCCGCGAAGCCGTGCTCCAGCACGCCGGCGCGAATGCGGCCGAGCACGTACTCGCGGCTGTGCTGCTCGAGCACCACGGTCTCGATGCCCTGCAGATGAAGCAGTTGCGAAAGCAGCAGGCCGGAGGGGCCGCCACCGATGATGCCAACCTGGGTTTTCATCGCTGTCTCCTTTGATACTTCATGCGGAACGTCTTCGGCGCCATCGGCCCGCCGGCCCACGCGCGACGCTGCCGGACGAGCCGGGCGCGATACGGAGCGCATCGCCGGATGCAGACCAATTCTGCGCGCGGCCGGGGCTCGCCGCAGCGGACAAGCGGCATCGAAGACTTGCACTTTTGACGTACATTGACCGAATGCCGGACCGTCCTGCCCATCGAAGCGCCGGCCCACGGCGGCGACTCGACTCGCTGCCCTCGTTCGCGCTCTACGGCGAAGTGAGCGCGCCTGCGCCCGCTCTCCTGCACATCGAATCCATCGATTCGCGCAGCCGGAAGTACGAGTGGGAAATCGATGCCCATGTCCACCGAGGACTGCACCAGTTGCTCTGGCTGGACTCGGGAAGCGTCGACGCGATGTTGGACGAATCTCGCAGCCGCTGCGACGGACCGGCGGCCTTGATCATCCCCACCGGCGTGGCGCACGCGTTCCGTTTTTCCCGCCACTGCGACGGCTTTGTCCTGACCGTCAATGCCAGCCTGCTGGCCGAAGGCGACGCGGGCGACGTGGGCGACGCATTGCACGTGCTCTTCGCGGCACCGCGCACGCTGGCGCTGGCGAGCGCTTCACCGAGCGTGGCGCGATTGAAGACCTTGTTCGAGGCCTTGCATGCCGAAAGTCACGCGGCCGACGCTGCCGACGGCCCGGTCCCGATGTGGCTGGCGCGCGCCATCGTCTGGCGACTGGCACAGACGGCCCGGCAGGAAGTGCAGGCCGCCAAGCGCGGAGCCGGCGGCCGGCTTCGCTGTACACGCGCTGGGTGGTCCTGCTCGAGTCGCGCTATCGAGAGCATTGGCCGGTTTCGCGGTATGCGGACGAGTTGGGCTTGTCCACCGAGCGCTTGAACCGTCTCGTGCGCGCCGAGACGGGGCACAACGCCCAGCACCTCGTCCACGGGCGCCTTGCGCGCGAAGCCTCGCGCAGGCTCGTGCACGTGGCGGCGCCGGTGTCGAAGCTGGCATTCGATCTCGGCTTCGACGATCCGGCCTACTTCTGCAGGTTCTTCAAACGCCACACGGGACTGTCGCCGCGCGAATACCGTGCCCGGGCGCTGCAGGCTTGATCGGGAGCGACGCGGGGATCTGGCGGCGACCCGGCCGTCGACGCCGTGGCGTGCGGTCCGGGACGGGGATCCCGTACAGAATACGCGTCCGCTGTTCATCGGCCGTGCGGTTCTCGCGGCAGCCGCGGCAGGATGAAAAGGTCGGCCGTGACATGCTGAATGCCTTGCGCAAGAACACCCTCGACACGCCGGCCAGGCGTGCGGCGATCCAGAACGCCAGCGACAGCGACGACGCGCTGGCGCGGCCGTCCAATGTCTGCCGCGCCCCACTCGGCCGCTGCAGGCGTTGCCCATGACCTCGCGAATGCCGCGTGCAGCGGCCGGACCGTCCACCCGCCTGACGCTGCTGTTCGCCACCGCCTGCGGCCTGTGCGTGGCGAACCTGTACTACGCGCAGCCGCTGCTCGCGCCGATCGCCGACGCGCTGCGGCTGCATGCCGGACTGGCCGGCCTGGTGATGACGCTCACCCAGCTGGGCTATGGCGCCGGGCTGTTGCTGCTGGTGCCGCTGGCCGACGTGGTCGAGAACCGGCGCCTGATCGTCTGCATGATGGCCGCGGCGGTGATCGGCCTGGTCGCGGCGGCGGCGGCGCAGTCGGCGGCGGGCTTCCTGGCCGCGTCGTTCGTGGTCGGGGTCGGTGCGGTGGCGGCCCAGGTGATGGTGCCTTTCGCGTCGCACCTCGCGCCCGACGCGATGCGCGGCAAGGTGGTGGGCAACGTGATGGCCGGGCTGCTCGCCGGCATCATGCTCGCGCGGCCGGTGTCCAGCCTGCTGGCGGCGGCCTTCGGCTGGCGCAGCGTGTTCGCGCTGTCGTCGCTGGCGATGGTCGCGCTGCTGCTCGTGCTGGCGCGCGCGCTGCCGCAGCGCCGGCCGGGTGGGGCGGCCAGCTACCGCGGCACGCTCGCGTCGCTGCCGGGGATCGTCAGGCGCACGCCGCTGCTGCGCCGTCGCGCCGCCTACCAGGGCTTGATGTTCGCCGCCTTCCAGGCCTTCTGGACGACGGTGCCGTTGGCGCTCGCGCAGCGCTTCGGCTTCGGCCAGACCGGCATCGCGTTGTTCGCGCTCGCCGGCGCCGCCGGCGCCCTGGCGGCGCCCTGGGCCGGCCGGCTCGCCGACCGCGGCCTGACGCGGCCGGCGACGGGTGCCGCGATGGCGACCGCGCTGATCGCGTTCGGCATCGGCGCGGTCGCGGTGCAAGCGCATTCGCTGGCCGCGCTGGTGCTGGCCGCGCTGCTGATCGACGGCGCGGTGCAGATCTGCCAGGTGCTCAGCATCCGCAGCCTGTACATGCTGGCGCCCGAACTGCGTGGCCGCCTGAACGGCTTGTTCATGACCTTCGTCTTCCTCTGCGCGGCGCTGGCCTCGGGTTCGGCGGCGGCGATCTATGCGTTCCACGGCTGGCGCGCCGTGTGCCTGCTGGGCGGTGCGCTGGCCGTGGCCGGGCTGGCGCTGTACGCGACCGAGTTCCGGCGCCGGCCGGCGCTGGCGTCGGGCTGAGCGATCAGCGTCGCTGCGCCGGCGCGGCCGATGCCGCAGCGGCGATCCGCACCGCCAGGCCGCCGAGCGCTTGCGATCGATCGACCGTCACCTCCATGCCGTGCGCCTGCGCGATGCGCCGCACGATCGACCAGCCCAGCCCGCTGCCGTCCTGGTCGCTGCCGGGAACCCTGAAGAAGCGCTGCCCGAGCCGCTCGAGGTCCGCCGCCGCGAGACCGGGGCCGCTGTCGTCGACGTTCAGCGTCACCCGGTTCGCATCTCGACGCACGGTCACGTTCACGCCTGCCATCGGCGGGCTGTAGCGCACGGCGTTGTCGATCAGGTTGCGCACCATCACCGCCAGCAGCGTCTCGTCGCCGGCGACGCTGCAGTCCGGATCCGCGGCCAGGCGCAGCGTCTGCTGCTTGGCGACGGCCTTCGGCGCGATCTCGGCCGCCACCTGGCGCACGACCGCGCCGAGGTCCACCGTCCGGTCGGCGCGCTCGGCCGTCGATTCGAGCCGCGCCAGCGTGAGCAGCTGCTCGACGAGTCGCGTCGCGCGGTCGCAGCCGTCCAGCGTGGCCTGCAGCGCGTGACGCCGCGGCACCTCGTCGGCTTCGGCGAGGGCCACCTGCGCCTGGGCGCGGATCGCGGCGATCGGCGTGCGCAGTTCGTGCGCCGCGTCGGCCGTGAAGCGGCGCTCCGACTCGAGCATCGTCGCGACCCGTTGCAGCAAGCCGTTGAGCGCGTCGACGACGGGCTCCATCTCCGCCGGGGCATCGTCGACCACCACCGGCTGCGCCGCGCCGGGCTGGCGCGCGGCCAGCGTGCGGCCGAGCCGGCGCAGCGGCGCGACGCCGCGCGACACCGCCCACCACGCCGCCAGCGCCAGCAGCGGCAGCGCGGCGGCCATCGGCCACAGCGTGCCGCGCAGCACGGCCCAGAGAATCGAGGCGCGCGACGACGCCTGCTCGCCCACAAAGACCTGCACGTCGCGCTCGGCGCCGTGGGCGGCCATCACGCGCCAGGCCGTGCCGTCGATGCTGACCGTCCCGAAGCCCGACGCGAGGCGCTCGCCCGGCGCGACCATCGGCCGCACCGGCGCGTTCGCCGAGCGCAGCACCAGCCGGCCTTCGTGGAACACCTGGAACGCGACCTTCGGCGCATAGCGGTGCAGCGTCGGCGCGTCGACGCCGGCGGCATCGTCGCCGATCTCCTGCGACTGCTGCACGACGAGCAGCGCCGCGGCCTGGGCCAGGTGGCCGTCGAGCAGCTCGTCGAGTTCCTGGCGCACGTCGAACCAGGTCACGGCCGCGGTGACGATCCAGATGGCCGCCACGCCGCCCAGCACCAGCGTCAGCAACCGGCCCTGCAGCGATCGGGGCGCGCGGATCATGGCGTCGGCGCTTCGCGCAGCAGCATGTAGCCGACGCCGCGCACGGTCTGGATCAGCCCCGCGCCGAGCTTGCGCCGCAGATGGTGGACATGGACCTCGACCGCGTTGCTGTCGACCTCCTGGCCCCAGCTGTAGAGATGCTGTTCGAGCTGCTCGCGCGACAGCACACGACCGGCGTTGAGCATCAACGCCATCAGGAGGTCGAACTCGCGAGCCGACAGCGCGACCGGCACGCCCGCGTGGGTCACCACCCGGGCCGCCGGGTCGAGCACGACGCCTTGCGCCGTCAGCTGCTCCTGGGGCTGGCCGTGGGCACGCCGCACCAGCGCGCGCAGCCGCGCCGCCAGCTCGTCCAGATCGACCGGCTTGACGACGTAGTCGTCGGCGCCGAGGTCGAGCCCGTGCACGCGGTCCGACACCGCGTCGCGCGCGGTGAGCACGAGCACCGGCAGCGAGAGCCCGGCGCGGCGCACGGCGGCGAGCACGTCGATGCCGTCCTTCTGCGGCAGGCCGAGGTCGAGCACGGCGGCGGCGTAGGCGCCGCTGCGCAGCTCGCGTTCGGCGGCGATGCCGTCGCGCACCCAGTCGACCTGGAAGCCGCGCTGGCGCAGCCCGGCGCGCAGGCCGTCGCCGAGCAGCGAGTCGTCTTCGGCGAGCAGGATGCGCATGCGCGGGATTGTGCTGCGCCGGGTTCAGTCGTCGTCGCCGTCGTGACCGCGCTGGCCGTCCGCGCTCGCGGCACCCGGGGCGACGCCCCCGCTGGCAGGCGCGCTGCGCCATTGCAGCCAGCCGAAGCCCAGCATCGCCGCGATCATCAGCACCGCGACGCTGCGCCAGGCGCGCGCGATGGCCTGCCCGGGCGGGCCGCGCTTGCGCCCGGTGACCATCGCGGCGACCAGGTTCTCGCGCTGGCGCAGGCTCGCCAGCAGCACGCCGGCGACGTGGACGCCGACCACGCCCAGCATCGCGTTGGCCGCGCCTTCGTGCCAGCCCTCCGTCCAGGAGCCGCCGACGTCGTTGTAGATCGCCCAGCCCGAGATCGCGACGATCGACGTCAGGCCCAGCAGCGCGAGGATGGCCAACGCGCCGACCGGGTTGTGTCCGACCGTCGTCTCGGGCTGGCCGCGCCGCATCGCGCCGACATATCGGGCGACGGCGCGCGGCCCGCGCACGAAGTCCGCGAAGCGGGCATGGCGGGTGCCGATCACGCCCCACAGCAGCCGGAAGGCGACCAGCCCGGCCATCGTGTAGCCCAGCGTCACGTGCAGCAGCCGCCAGCGCTCGCTCTCGGCGCTGAGGTACGCGCCGGCGAAGCAAAGCACCATCGCCCAGTGGAAGACTCGCACCGGCAGATCCCAGACCAGGATCCGCTGGCGGGCGGTCCGGCCGCCGATCTCCGCTGCGGCGGTTGCGGGCTCAGCGGGGCATGCGGATCCATCGTTCATCGAAATCTCCTTCGTTGGCACGGGTGTGGCAGGCGCCACAGTTGGCGGCACTCTTCACGGCGGGCAGGGTCCAGCGCTCGGCCGGCACCTCGTCGTGCTTGCGGATGAACCAGGCGCTGCGCGTGATGCGGTCCTGCGGCGGCGAGGTCATGCTGGGCGGTGCGGCGTGGGCCACCAGCCACTTCGCGAGGGCGTCCGTCGTCGCGGCGTCCAGCGAGGCATCGACGCCGAAGTGGCGGTCGAGCGTGCTCGTCAAGCGTCGCCACGAGGTGGCCGGCAGCAGGCCGGGCGGATAGGCGACATGGCAGGCCGCGCATTCCTGCTGGTAAGGGGCGAAGGACGGCACGGCCGCGCGCCGCCGGTCGTCGTCGGCCGTGGCCGCAGGGGCCCAGGCCAGCAGGGCCAGCGTCAGGGTGGCAAAGGCGGTGGGGCGAAAGCGAAGGTTCATCGGCGATCTCCGGGCCTGGCGCGGGCGCAGGCCATTCAGGGTTCGAGGGTGAGCAACCAGGCCAGCACGTCGGCCTTTTCGGCGGACGTGCACTCGCGGCCCATCACGTCGTTGCAGTTGCGGCGAAACCATTTCTCGGTCTTCGCCGCGTCGCTGAAGCGTTCCGCATTGAAGGCCGGCGCGAGCGCGCCGATGGTCTTGCCGGTCGACGCGTGCCGGCCCGGCTGCGTCGGCACGTCGCCATGGCAGGAGGCGCAACGCCACTCGCGGCCATGGGTCGTGGTGAACAGCTGCTGTCCGCGTTGCGGCGCCGCGGTCTGCCCGGCCTGCGCGCTGTAGGCGGCGAGAAGCTGCGCCGGCGAGGCGGCCTGGGCCCCCAGGCCGGTGACGCCGAGCGCCAGTCCGAGGGCGAGCGAGGGAATGACGCGTGAGACGCGTGAGACGCGTGAGATGGGGGTGGCAGGCATGGTGGCTCCTTGACGAGCATCCTCGCGTGCCGGCCTTAGGGCTGTCTTAAGGCCGCGCCGTTCGCTGATCAGCCAGCGTTAAGGCGTCGCGCCCATGCTCTGCTCCTCCACTGCGACAAGGACTTCCAGCATGCACTCCGCCCTCCGCCGGTTCATCCACGAGGTCGCCGGCGTAGCCCTGGCGAGCCTGATCCCGGTG
Organism: uncultured beta proteobacterium; assembly: GCA_963788635.1. GTDB lineage: Bacteria > Pseudomonadota > Gammaproteobacteria > Burkholderiales > Burkholderiaceae_C > Rubrivivax. The sequence continues at coordinate 111,070 of CAWBHE010000010.1, forward strand.
ATCCTGACGGCCTTCCTGTCGATTCCGTTCAACCTCGGTGCGCACCCGGGCGAGCCGCGCGTTCCGACCCCCGGTCTCGACCGGCACATGAGCTGAAGCGCCGGGGGGCGCTCGCCCGGCTACTGGAAGTACGCCAGCAGCCGCTCCAGCGCCATCGTGAACGGCGCCTGCATCGTCGGCAGCGTGAGAAAGATACCGAGCAGGCCGACGCCCAGCGTGATCGGGAAGCCGATCGCGAAGACGTTGATCTGCGACGCCACGCGCGAGATCGCGCCGAGCACCAGGTTCACGAACAGCAGCATCGCCACCAGCGGCAGCGCGATCCACAGCCCGGTGGAGAAGATCTCGGCCCCCCAGCGCCAGGGCTGCGCCGCCTTCAGGAAGGCGAAGGGCTCGGGGCCGACCGGGAACGCGGTGAAGCTCTTCGCGAGCGCGGCGATGACGAGCAGGTGCCCGTTCATCACGATGAACAGCCAGGCGACCATGGTGCTGAAGAAGCGGCTCGTCGCGGTCACGCTGCCGGCGCTGATGGGGTCGAAGAAGCCGGCGAAGTTCAGCCCCATCTGCAGCCCGACCAGCTCGCCGGCGAACTCGACCGCGGCGAAGACGACGCGCACCGCGAAGCCCAGCGACAGCCCGATCAGCAGCTGCTGGACGACGAGCACGAAGGCCAGCGCCGAGTCCAGCGGCACCGGCGTCACCGACGGCAGCGTGGCCTGGGCGGCGAAGGCGATCAACGCGGCCAGGCCGATGCGCACGCGCGTCGGCACGGTGCGGGTGCCGAACACCGGCATCGCGGTGAACAGGGCGAGCGCGCGCAGGAAAGGCCAGAGCAGCGGCGTGATCCAGCCCAGCAGCTGGGCTTCGCTGACGCTGATCACGGCTCGTGCGCGGCGGTGTCAGCCGACCGCGGACGGGATCGCCTGCAGCGTGCGCTGCAGGTACTCGACCAGCGTCGTGATCATCCACGGCCCGGCGAAGCCGAGCACCGCGACCGCGGCGACGATCTTCGGCACGAAGCTCAGCGTGGCCTCGTTGATCTGCGTCGCGGCCTGGAAGATGCTGACGAGCAGGCCGACGACGAGCACCACCAGCAGCACCGGCGCGGCCACCGTGAGCAGCGTGAACAGGCCTTGCTGGCCGATGGTGAGGACTTGCTGGGCGTCCATGGTTGGTAATTCCTCAGGTGGCGAATGAAGCCGCGAGCGAGCCGAGCAGCAGGTTCCAGCCGTCGGCCAGCACGAACAGCATCAGCTTGAAGGGCAGGGCGACGAGCACCGGCGAGAGCATCATCATCCCCAGGCTCATCAGCACGCTGGCGACCACCATGTCGATGATCAGGAACGGGATGAAGATCATGAAGCCGATCTGGAACGCGCTCTTCAGCTCGCTGGTCACGAAGGCCGGCACGAGCACGCGGAACGGCACGTCGGCGCTCTTCACCGCCGGCGGCAGCTTGGCCAGCTTCGCGAACAGCTGGACGTCGCTCTGGCGCGTCTGCTTCAGCATGAATTCGCGCATCGGCACCTCGCCGCGCGCGAGCGCCTCGTCGAAGCCGATCTGGTTCGCGGAGAAGGGCTGGTAGGCCTGCTCGTAGACCTTGTCCAGCGTCGGAGACATCACGAAGAAGGTCAGGAACAGGCTCATCCCGACGATCACCTGGTTCGGCGGCGCGGCCTGCGTGCCCAGCGCCTGGCGCAGCAGCGACAGCACGATCACGATGCGCGTGAAGCCGGTCATCATCAGCAGCACCGCGGGCAGGAACGACAGCGCGGTGAAGAACAGCAGGGTCTGGATCGGCACCGAATAGCTGGTGCCGCCGGCGCCCTGGCCGATGATCAGCGGCAGGCTCGCGCCGCTGCTCTGCGCGAAGGCGCTGCCGGCGAGCGCGAGCAGCGCGAGGCCCGCCGCCACGCGGGCACCGAGGGACTCAATGCGCATCGCGACCCCCGCCGGGCTGGCGCAGCCGGCCGAGCAGTTGCGAGAACGCGGTCTGCGGCGTCGCCGGCGTGCTCGGCAGTCCGGGTGCGGCCTCGTCCTGCGGCAGCAGCGTGTGCAGCGTGGTGATGCTGTGCGGCGTCACGCCCAGCACCAGCCAGCAGCGGCTGTCGCCGCGGCCGACCTCCACCGTCACGAGCCGCTGCGACGCCGACAGCGGCAGCACCGCGACCTGGCGCACCGGGCCGCCGCTGCCGCCACCGCCGCCGATCGGCGTGCGCTTGAGCAGCCACAGCGCGAGCGGGATCGCGGCGACGACGAGGACAAACCAGAAGAGAGCGGCCAGGGGCATTGGGGACAGCGGATCAAGGATTGGCACGGACCCGGCTCTGCCGGTCCGTCGACAAAGCCCCCGCGGGGGGGCGAGCGGCGCCGGGCGGGCGCGGTGCGCCCGCGCGTGGCTGCGAGCGCCGGGAGGGAGCGTGGGGGCTCATGTCCGCGAGAGCCGGCGCATGCGCTCGCTCGGCGTCACGATGTCGGTCAGCCGGATGCCGAACTTGTCGTTCACGACGACGACCTCGCCCTGCGCGATCAGGTAGCCGTTGACGAGCACGTCCATCGGTTCGCCGGCCATCGCGTCGAGCTCGACGACCGAGCCCTGGGCGAGCTGCAGGATGTGCTTGATCGGGATCCGCGTGCGGCCGAGCTCGACGGTCAGCTGGACGGGGATGTCCAGAATCATGTTGATGTCGTTGCCGGCCGCGTTGGTGCTGCCGGTGGCCGCGAAGTTGGTGAACGCCGCGGGCGCCACCGACTCGGCCGGCGCGGTGACCTCGGAGGCCACGTTGCTGCCGGCGCCGGGCTGGCTCTCGGACAGGGCTGCGGCCCACTCGGCGGCCATGCGGTCTTCTTCGGACATCGGGGTTTGGGCTTCAGCTGACATGGTTGTCGTCTCCGATCCAGCTCAGGTTGGAGCTGGTGAGCAAGCGGTCGACCTTGACCGAGTAGCGGCCGTTCGAGGTGCCGTAGTGGCAGTCGAGCACGGGCACGCCGTCGACCTTGGCCTGGATCACCGGGTCGAGATCGAGCTCGATGAAGTCGCCCGGCTTGAACGACAGCAGCTGCTCCACCGTGGCCGGCGCGGTGCCGAGTTCGGCGACGAGCTCGACCTCGGCGGCCTGGATCTGGTGCGTGAGCAGCTTGACCCAGCGCCGGTCGGGCTCGGCCGAGTCGCCCTGGATCGTCGAGTACAGCACGTCGCGGATCGGTTCCAGCGTCGAGTACGGGATGCAGAAGTGCACCGAACCGGTGGTCTCGCCGATCTCCAGCGTGAAGACGGTGGAGACGACGATCTCGCTCGGCGTCGCGATGTTCGCGAACTGCGGCTGCATCTCCGAGCGCTGGTACTCCAGCTCGAGCGGGTAGGTGCTGGCCCAGGCCTTCTTGTACTCGGCGGTGATGGTCTCGACCAGGCGCAGGATCACGCGCTGCTCGGTGGGCGAGAAGTCGCGTCCCTCGATGCGCGTGTGGTACTTGCCGGCACCGCCGAACAGCGCGTCGATGACGGCGAAGACCAGGTTCGGGTCGCAGACGATCAGCCCGCTGCCGCGCAGCGGCTTGACCGAGACGAGGTTGAAGTTCGTCGGCACGACGATCTCGCGCAGGAAGGCGCTGAACTTCTGCACCTTGATGCCGCCGATCGAGACCTCGGGCGTCTTGCGGATCAGGTTGAACAGCCCGATCCGGATGTTGCGGGCGAAGCGCTCGTTGATGACCTCCATCGTCGGCATGCGTCCGCGGACGATGCGCTCCTGGCTGGCCAGGTCGTAGTCGTGGATGCCGCCGGTGTGGGTCTCTTCCTGCTCGAGCTTCTGGCTTTCGCCGGTGATGCCCTGCAGCAGCGCATCGACCTCGTCCTGCGAGAGGATCTGCTGGTTCATGTGGCGCGGGGCGTCGCGGATCCGGGCTTCCCGGTCCGCAACGCGACCCCTTCGGGGGAGAGAGCGAGCGCCGCGCGAGCGCCTGCGCGCTCGCGAGTGGCTCGCGAACGCCATCCGGCCTGCAAGCCGGATGGCAGAGAACGCAGTGAGCTCGGGGGCGCCATGATCACTGGATGATGAAGTTCGAGAACTGCACGGCCGTGACCGGCAGTTCGACGGGCTTCGTGGCCTTGTGTTTCGCCGGCTCGCCGGTGGCGGCGGCGCTGGCGGCCACGGGCTTCGGGTCCTCGACCTGGTAGCCCAGCGCGCGCGCCGTCTCGCGGCGGATCTGGTCGGCGAGTTGGGTCTTGCCTTCGCGGTTCATCAGCTGCGCGGCGGTCTTGTCGGCCAGCGCGAGCAGGATGTTGTTGCGGATCGCCGGCATGTACTGCTTGATCTTCTCGGCCGCCTTGTCGTCGACGACCTCCAGCGTGATGCCGACCTGCGCGTAGTGGTCGACATCGCGGTCGGCGAGGTTGACGGTGAACGAGTCCAGCGGCACGAAGGTCGGCACCGCCTTCGACTCGGCGGGCTCGGCGTGCTTCGCCGGCGCGCCGTCGCCGTCGGCCGCGGCCTCGGCGGCGGCCTGCGCGCGCTTGATCATCACCACCGCGGTGGCGCCGCCGGCCACGAGCACCAGCAAGACGACGCCCAGGATGATGAACAGCTTCTTCTTGCCCTTCTTGGGCGGGGCGGCATCGGCAACGGCGGCGGCGGACATCGACACTCCTTGACTGCGAACGGACAGACCGCGCCGGGTGGGCCCCGGGGGCTGCGCTTCAAGGGGATTATTCGAGCCGGGCCGCGCGCAAAAGCTCCGATAAGGACGGCGAAAGGCCGCCTAACGCGCAGCAGCGCTCACACCTTCTCAGGCGTACAAGTCGACCACGCCGCGTGCCGGGCCGGTGGCCGGGCGGGCGACGAGGCCGGTGACGTCCGGGTCGTCGCCGGTGGCGCCGGCGAGCGCCGGACGGCCGCTGCCCGAGGCTGCCGCGTCGCGGCCGTCGCGCGGCTGGCGCGGCTGCTCGAAGACGCCGCCGCCGGTGAGCGTCAGACCGTTCTCGCGCAGGGCACCGGCCAGGCTGGGCATCGCCTGTTCGAGCGCCTGCCGGGTCTGGTGGTGCTCGGCGGCCATGTTGACCTGTGCGTTGCTGCCGTCGAGATGGATCTGGACCGTGATCGGCCCCATCTCCGCCGGGTTGAGCTGCAGCCGCGCTTCCTGCACGCCGTCGCGCACCAGCACGCTGACCTGGGCGCCCAGCGCGGGCGCGAACTCGGGCGACCCCAGCGGGGCCGCGACCTGCGCCTGGATCGGCGCGCCGATGCTGCGCGTGGCACTGTCGGCCACGGCCTGCGCGGCGTGCAACGCGGGCGACTGTGCCGCGGCCAGCGCCTCGGGCCGGACCTGCGCCTGGGCCGCCTCGGCCTGGGCCTTGGTGTCCTGGGTCAGACCCCCGGCAACGTCGGTGGACTTGGCGCTGCCGAGCGCGACCTCGCCGCCCGAGCCGGCCTTCGTGCCGGCCTTGGCGTCGGCCCTGCCGGCCGGTGCAGACTTGCGGCCGTCGGCGCCGGCCACGGCCGCGGCCGCGTCGGCACCCTTCGCGGTCGATGCCGCGGGCGGGGCGGTGCGCGCCGTCTGCGCGGGCATCAGTCCGGCCAGCAGCGACGCCAGGTCGGCGGGCTGGTTGGGGTCGGACGTCTTGGCCGCGTCCGGGCCGGCCGCCTTGTCGGCGTCGTCGGCGTGGGGCCCGTCGGCCTTCTTCGCCACCTTCTTGTCCGGCTTGGCCTGCGCGTTGTCGTCGGGTGTCGGTTTCTGGGCCGGGGCCGAGGCGTTCGACTGGTGGGCCTGTTCGAGCTGGCGGGCGAAGCCGTTCGCGTCGTCGTGGCCGGCCGGCGGGCTCGGGGCGGCGGTCGGCGCCGCGACGGCGTTCGGGGCGATGGAGGGGATCAGCGGAGTGGCAAGCATGTCAGTGCGTCGCGCGGGTTTGGCGCCAGTGGAGTTGCTGGGCGGTCTCGTCGTTCTGGCGCTGGTCGCGCTGGTCCTGCACGCGGCGCAGCTCGATCTGCCGGCGCTCGACGAGCTTGCGTACCGACGCCACGCGCATCTCGGTGGCGAGCAAGGTGGCGCGCAGCCGTTCGGCCTGCGCGGCAGCGGCCTCGGACTGCCGGCGCTGCTGGGCCAGGGCTTCGTCCAGGCGCTGCATGAAGCTCTGGTAGCAGTGCACGATCTCGATCGCGCCACCTTGCGCGAACTGGCCGCCCCAGCGCTGCTGGTATTCGCCTCGGTAGGCGAGCAGCTGGTCGGCCTGGGCGTGCAGCCGGCGCAGGCCTTCTTCGGCCTGGCGCAGCGCGGCACGGGCCTGGTCGCGCTCGAACTCGGCCTGGCCGAGCAAGGTGTGCAGGGCGCTCATGCGTCGGAGCCCATCAGCGTGCACAGCTGGAGCCGGCTCGTGTCGAGCGCGGCGCGCTCGTGCATGTCCTGTTGCAGCAAGGCGTTGATCTGCGGGTTGACGCGCACCGCGGCGTCGAGCTCGGCGTCGTGGCCGGGCGCATAGGCGCCGAGCTGGATCAGGTCGCGCGCCTTGTTGTACTTGGCCAGCATCTGGCGCAGCCTGCGTGCGGCCAGCACATGGTCGCGCGACGCCACCGCGGTCATCACGCGCGAGATCGAGCGCTCGACGTCGATCGCCGGGTAGTGGCCGGCCTCGGCCAGCTCGCGGCTGAGCACGATGTGGCCGTCGAGGATGCCGCGCGCGGCATCGGCGATCGGGTCCTGCGGGTCGTCGCCCTCGCTGAGCACGGTGTAGAACGCGGTGATCGAGCCCACGCCGTTGAGTCCGTTGCCGCTGCGCTCCACCAGCTGCGGCAGCTTGGCGAACACGCTCGGCGGGTAGCCCTTGGTGGCCGGCGGCTCGCCGATCGCGAGCGCGATCTCGCGCTGCGCCATCGCGTAGCGCGTCAGGCTGTCCATCAGCAGCAGCACGTGGCGGCCCTTGTCGCGGAAATGCTCGGCGATCGCGGTGGCGTAGTTCGCGCCCTGCAGGCGCACCAGCGGCGGCGCATCGGCCGGCGCGGCGACGACGACCGAGCGCGCGCGTCCGTCGTCGCCGAGGATGTCCTCGATGAACTCCTTGACCTCGCGGCCGCGCTCGCCGATCAGTCCGACGACGATCACGTCGGCCGCGGTGTAGCGCGCCATCATCCCGAGCAGCACCGACTTGCCGACGCCGGTGCCGGCGAACAGGCCCAGGCGCTGGCCGCGGCCGACGGTGAACAACGCGTTGATCGAGCGCACGCCGGTGTCCAGCGGTTGGCGCACCGGGTCGCGGTCCATCGCGTTGATCGCGCGTCGGATCATCGGTTCGGCGCGCACGCCGGCGAGCGCGCCGGCGCGGTCCATCGGCTGGCCGTGCGCGTCGACGACGCGGCCGAGCAGGCCGTCGCCCATCGGCAGGTGCAGCCCGCGGTCCTCGCTGCGGCGCCAGGGATGGTTCTCCTGGCCGAAGCGCGGCGGCAGCTGCGGGGCGGGGCGCGGTACCACGCGCGCGCCGCTGGCCAGGCCGTGCAGATCGCCGGTGGGCATCAGGAACGCGCGGTCGCCGTTGAAGCCGACCACTTCGGCCAGCACCGGCGCCTGGCCGACGGCCAGGATCTCGCACACCGAGCCGACCGGCACGCGCACGCCGGTCGCCTCGAGCACGAGGCCGGTCACGCGCAACAGCGTGCCCACCGCCGCCAGCGGCTGCGGCACGGCGGCGTACTCCTGCAGATCGGCCAGGTAGCGCTGCCAGCGCTGCGCGCGGACGCCGCCGGCCTGGGACTGGGCGTTCACGATTCGCTCCAGGGCTCGTCACTGCCCAGCGCGGCGGCGGCCTGCGCCCAGCGCGACGCGATGCGCGCGTCGACCGCACCGACGTCGGACTCGACGAGCACGCCGCCACGTTCGATCGCCGGGCTGGCGAGCAGCCGCGCGCCGCGCGCCTGCAACGCTTCGTCGGCGCCTTCGGCGACCAGCGGCAGGTCCAGCGGGTGAACCTGGACGGTGATGTGGCGTGCGCTGAGCAGCACCGCGCCGACGGCCTCGGCGGCAACCTGCGCGACGAGCGTCGGTGCCGCCTGCAGCTCGGCGCGCAGCACCTGGCGCGCGAGCTGCACCGCGGTGCGCGCGACGGCCTCGGCCATCGCGGCGTCGAGCTGTGCGAGCTGGGCGTCGAAGCCCTGCAGCAGCGCGCCGATCTGGCCGGTGGCCTGGGCCGCGAAGCTCTGCTTGAAGCCTTCGAGCGCGACCAGGCCGTCGCGGTAGCCGTCCTGGTAGCCGGCCTGGCGCGCGGCAGCGACCTGGGCGCGCCATTCGTCGGCGCCGGGTTCGGCGACTGCCGACGCAGCGGGTGGCGCATCGGCGCGGCCGCGGTCGTTCAGCGACCCGGGGCGCCAGGCGGCGAAGTCGCCCAGCTCCTCGCGCGGGATGAAGCGCGCGTAGGACGCGGCGGCCTTGCTGCCCGAAGGCGGGGGCACGTTCAGGAAGCCCGGCGATCTAGACGAACTGCTCATCGCCCCCCCCGGCCAGCACGATCTGCCCTTCGTCGGACAGACGGCGCACGATCTTCAGCATCTCCTTCTGCTCGGCCTCGACCTCGGACAGGCGCACCGGCCCGCGCGAATCGAGATCCTCGCGCAGCGTCTCGGCGGCGCGGGTGGACATGTTCTTGAAGATCTTCTCGCGCAGCGCCGGGGTCGCGCCCTTGAGCGCGACGACCAGCGACTCGGACTGGACTTCCTTCATCAGCGCCTGGATGCCCTTGTCGTCGAGCTTCTCCAGGTCGTCGAAGGTGAACATGTTGTCCATGATCTTCTGCGCCAGGTCGTTGTCGGCCTCGCGCACGAAGTCGAGCACCGAGGTCTCGATCGAGCTGCCCAGCATGTTCAGGATCTCGGCCGCCGTCTTCACGCCGCCGAGGTTGCTCTTCTTCATCCGTTCGCCGCCGGCGAGCACCTTGCTCATCACTTCGTTCAGGTCCTTCAGCGCGCTCGGCTGGATGCCGTCCAGCGTGGCCACGCGCACCAGCACCTCGTTGCGCTGGCGTTCGGTGAACTGCTTCAGCACTTCGGCCGCCTGGTCGAACTCGAGGTGGACCAGGATCGCGGCGACGATCTGCGGGTGCTCGTTGCGCAGCAGCTCGGCCACCGAGCCGGGGTCCATCCACTTCAGGCTCTCGATGCCGGTGACGTCGCTGCCCTGCAGGATGCGGTCGATGAGCAGGTTGGCCTTGTCGTCGCCGAGCGCCTTGCGCAGCACCGACTTGACGTACTCGTCGGTGTCCGGCACGAGCATGCTCTCGTTGGCGGCGAGCGCATCGAACTGGTCGATCACCGAGTCGACCCGTTCGCGCGAGACCGCCTTCATGCGCGCGATCGTCTCGCCCAGGCGCTGAACCTCTTTCGGCGCGAGGTGCTTGAAGACCTCGGCGGCCTCCTCCTCGCCCAGCGACATGAGCAGGATCGCGGCGTTCTCGACGCTGTCGTTTTCGGTCGGTGCGGGCATCGCGCGCGGTCCTCAGGCGACTTCGCCGTTGACCCAGCCGCGCACGATGTTCGCCACCGCGGCCGGGTTGTCCTTGGCCATGCGTCGCGCCGCATCGAGCTTGTCGTTCGAGCGCGGTGCTTCGAGCGCCGGCAGGCTGCCCGGTGCGGGCAGTCCGGCGTCACCCTCGACCACCTCGTCGAGGCGGGCGCCCACCGGCGGCGGCGCCAGCGCGGCCTTCAGCGCCGGCCGCACGAGCGCGAACACCACCACCAGCGCGACGAGCACCAGCGCCGCCGGCATCGCACCGCGGCGCAGCAGGTCCTGCGCCCAGGGCTGTTCCCACAGCGGTTGCGCCTGCGCGGTCGGGGCCTTCTCGACATGGAAGGGGGCGTTGATCACGCGCACCGAGTCACCGCGCTTGGCGTCGTAGCCGATCGCCTGCTGGACCAGCGCGGTGAGCTTGTTCAGCTCGTCCGGGGTCAGCGGCGTGCTCACCGTCTTGCCGTTCTTGTCGACGCTGACATGGTCGTTGACGACCACCGCCGCGTTCAGCCGGCGCACCGCGCCGACCGCGCCGCGCGTCACGCGCACGGTCTTGTCGACCTCGTAGCGCGTCTCGGCCTCGCGCCGGCCGCTGCCACTGCCGGCGCTGCCGCCCTGCGCGGCCTGCAGCGGCTGTGCCGGCCCGTTGATCGGCGCCGTCGCCGGCACCGGCGGCTGGTTGCTCAAGGCGCCCGGCACGCCGGCCGGCACCGCGCTGCCCGGCTGGCTCGATTCCTCGGTGCGCAGCGCGCGCACGGTGGCCGGCGCGTTGCCCTGGTTGGGCTGGTATTCCTCGGAGGTGGACTCGGTCTGCGAGAAGTCGATGTCGGCGCTGACACTGGCGCGCAGGTTGCTGCGCCCGACCACCGGCTCGAGCAGCTCGATCACGCGCTGGGTGTTGCTCGCCTCGACCTCGTGCAAATACTGCAGTTGCTGGCTGTCCAGGCCGGCGGTCGGGTCGCTGTCGCCCGACAGCAGGGTGCCGGTGCCGTCGAGCACGCTGACGGCCTTCGGCGCGAGCTCGGGCACGCTCGACGCCACCAGGTGCACGATGCCGGCGATCTGCGCGCGGTCCAGCGTGCGACCGGGGTACAGCGTCAGCACCACCGAGGCCGAGGGCTTTTGCTGTTCGCGAAAGAAGCCGTTCTGGTTCGGCAGTGCCAGGTGCACGCGCGCCGCCTGCACCGAGTCCAGCGACTCGATGGTCCGCGTCAGCTCGCCTTCCAGCGCGCGCTGCAGGTTGATGCGCTCCTGGCCCTGGGTCTGGCCGAAGGGCGACTTGTCGAGCAACTCGTAGCCGGTGATCGAGCCCTTGGGCAGGCCGGCCGCGCTGAGTTTCAAACGCAAGTCGTAGACCTGGTCGGCCGGCACCAGGATCGCGCCGCCGCCGTCGCTGAAGCGGTAGGGCACGTTCATCTGCGACAGCTTCTCGATGATGGCGCCGCCGTCCTTTTCGGAGACGTTGGCGAACAGCACCTTGTAGTCCCCCTGGTGCAGGCCCAGCGCGAGTGCGACCAGCACGGCGGCCAGTGCGGCCAGGCCGACACCGGCCATCAGCTTGCTCTTGGCCGGCAGCGCGGCCAGGCGGGAGCCGAGACCGCTGGTCAGCGGCAGGCTCTGCGAAACGAGGGCAGGTTCCATGGATGCGGATTGTTGGACGTGGCCCGCCCGCCGGTGGCGCGAGAAGCCCGGCCAAGACCGCCTTGTTCGCGCCTTGGCGCTCGTCGCGGCCGCTCTACAGTGCGGCCATCGTGGACCTGAAGCTCAAGCCCTTCGACTTCAACCAGGCGGTGGCCCGTGCCGGGCTGCGCCCGGACGGCCAGCCGTTGGCCAGGGCCGTCACCCCGGCGGCCGATGGCGGCAGCTTTCGCAGCGCGATGGCCGATGCGCTGCGCTCGGTGAGCGACAGCCAGAACCAGGTCCAGAGCATGCAGCGCGCGGTGGCGCTGGACGACCCGAAGGTCAGCCTCGAAGAGACGATGGTCGCGATGCAGAAGGCCCAGCTCGGCTTCACTGCCGCGGTGCAGGTGCGCAACCGCCTGGTCTCGGCCTACACCGAGATCATGAACATGCAGGTCTAGCCTGCGCGCCGCCCGCCGCGTTCAGCAGCGCGGATAACCGTTCACGCCGCCGTCGGGCGAGCAGACCAGCGCCCGGCCGAGCGGGGTGACCAGCACGCGCAGCCGTTCGCCGCGGCGCGACTCCAGCAGTGCGCCGCTGGCGGCGCCTTCGACCGCCGACGAGCCGTCGGGGTCGAAGCGGGTGGCGCCAGCCTCGACCAGCGCGATGCCCGGATAGGCGGTCGCGCTTTCGGCTTTCAGCCGGCAGGCCTGGGCCGTGTCGCAGCGGCAGTCGGGGGCGGTGGCCACCGCCCAGCACCAGTCGGTGCCGGTACGAAAGCCCACGTGCAGCGGCAGCCCGCGCTGGGCGGCCTGGAAGCGGGCTTCGCCGAGGTCGGCGGCCAGCGTCTCGGCGGCCGACTTCAGACGCGTGCGGTCGACCGCGCTGCCGAACGAGGGCAGGGCCAGCGTGGCCAGCACCGCCAGCACGGCGAGCGCGATCGTCAGCTCGATCAGGGTCAGGCCGCGCGGCTTCATCGGTTCCAGCAGGCCGGTGACGGCCCGAAGCGGGTAAAGCCCTGCGCGGTCTCGACGCTGAGCTGCGCGCAGGCCCGGTCGCCGGCCTGCGGGCCGCCGGGGCGCGCGGTGGCGGTGGCACGCCAGCCGTCGGCGCCGGTGAGCACGACGTCCAGCGCGTACAGGCCCTCGCTGCTCGTCGGCGCGCTGTGCAGCACGCCGAGGTCGCCGCTGTACAGCCCGGTGGCGGCGTGCACCCGCTCCTGCGAGAACTGCAGCCGGGTCAGCGCGGCCACCGCGTCGGCGCGTCGCGAGCGCTGCAGCTGGCCCTGGTACGAGGGCAGGGCGACACCGGCCAGCACGCCGGCGACGGCGCAGACGGTGAGCACCTCGATCAGCGTGAAGCCGCGTGGGCCGAAGGCAGCTCGCGCTCGCATCGCGGGTCAGCCCTGCGACAGCAGGCGCCGCCGCTTCTGGGTCTGGTCGATGTAACGCTGCAGCGAGCGTGCCGCGGCGGGGTCCAGCGGTGTCCACTCGCATCCCAGGCGCACGGCGCGGTCGCCGGGCAGGATGACGGTGACATGCTGCAGCGTGAGCGTGACCGAGAAGCGCGTCTCGGCGTCGAGTTCGATCTGCACGGCGGCGAGCTGCACGCCGGGCTCGAGCATCGGCACGTCGTGCGGCAGCAGCAGCGCGCAGCCGCCGGCGCTGACGTCCAGCACGCGCAGCGAGAGCGCCATCTCGGGGATCGCCGGGTGGCGCAGGCGGGCGACCGGTTGCGCCTTCTCGGAGGTGCGCACGCGGTAGGCCTGGCGGCGCTGGAAACGGTAGACCTCGTGCGGCAGTTCGGCTTGCAGCGCGCAGGCGCGCGCACTGCGCACGAGCAGCAGGCCGTGCAGGTCGAACTGCAGCTTGACGCTGTCCAGGTAGGCCACGGCCACCGCCTCGTCGGCGTTGACCAGGCGCTGCAGCTGCGGGTGCGCCTCGTCGGCGGCGAAGTTCAGGCGCTGGCGCTCGGGGTCGATCGCCCACAGCGTCGTGGTCAGGGTGCCGCCGCCCGGGGCGCTCAGGCTCACCGGCACGCTGCCGTCGCGCAGCTGGCGCAGCAGCGCCAGCGTCTCGTGCGGGTTGCCGACGCGGAACTCGGACCAGCGTGCCGAACTGCCGAGCTCGTCCAGCGGGGCGGGTTGGGTGTCCTGGAACATCGCGCGGCTCACTCGGCGGGTTCGCCTCAGTGAAGGGTCTTGCGCCGGCCGGCCAGCGTGTCGTCGAGATCCTGCAGCCAGGGTTCGGCCAGGTGGCGGATCTCGGCGTCGTTGACCAGGATGCGCTGCATGATGCGCGACTTGGCCTTCGCCGCGTCGCTGTCCAGCGGCGCCTGGCGCGCGGCGTGCTTGAGCTGGCTGATGAGCAGCACGCAGGCGCTCTCGAGCTTGACCACCTCGTCCCAGTTGCCGGCGCGGGCGGCGGCCAGCATGTCGGCGCTGGCTTTCTCGATGGCCTCGTAGTAGTTCAGCAACTCGCTGTTCATCGCGGGGCCCTCGGGCGATTGGTCAGGCGGATGGATGGGCGTCATTCGTGCGGCCCCTAGTTCGCGGCACCGGCTTGCGGGCCGATGTCCTTCCAGGCCTGGCGCAGCGGCTCGATCAGGCGCGCGCATTCGTCGAGGATGGCCTCGTCGTTGCGCGCGTTGGCCAGCACCAGGCGGATCGACACGTATTCGTACAGGCCGCGCAGGTCGGCGGCCAGGCGTCCGCCGTCCTTCAGGTTCAGGCTCGCCTTCAGGCCTTCGTCGACGATGCGCGCGGCGTGGCCAATGGCGCGGCCCTTGCCCTCGATCTTGCCGCTGCGCATCGAGGCACGGGCCAGGTTCAGCGCGTCGAAGAAGCCGTCGAACAGCAGTTCCACCAGCTTGTGCGGCGACGCGGGCGACACGCTGGTCTCGAAGCCGACCTGGCGGTAGGCATTGGCGAGGGTGCCGGCATTGCCGAAGGGGGAGGAAGCGGCTGCGCTGTACATCACGGGCATCTCGTTGGAGTCTCTCTGCAGTCTTTATCGGCCCGCTCCGGAGGCCACTTGAGCCTGTATCGGTGAACAGTCGAAACGCTGTCTTCGGCCACGAAAAGGGGCGCCGCGGCGCCCCTTCGATCGGTGCTGCACGCGGCGTTCAACCGGTCTTCGACGAGAACTGCTGCGTGACGTAGTTCGACAAGGCGGTCATCTGCGCCATCACCGTGTCGAGCTGCGAATACTGGGCCGTCAGGTTGGCCTGCACCTTGGCCAGCCGGTCGCTCATGTCGGCCTGGCGCTTCTCGTTCGAGCTGATGCTCGTCTGCAGGCCCTGCTGGCGCGTCGTGATGCTGCCGTCGATGCCCAGTGCCGCATTGGCCAGGTTGCTGAAGCGCGTCATGAAGCCCGAACTGGCGCTGACGCCGGTGTCGGCGGAGAACAGCTTCTGCAGCTCGGGCAGGTTGTTCAAGGCGTTGCCGAGCTTGGTCGAGTCGATCGCCAGCGTGCCGTCGGTCTGCATCGAGATGCCGACGCTGGACAGCGTCGAGAACGCGCTCGAGGCGGTCGAGCTCTGGTTGATCACCCCGCGCAGGCCCCATTGAAGGCTGTTCGTGGTCGAGTCGCCGAGCAACGGACCGCCTTGCTTCGCGGTGGCGTCGTAGGCGGTCTGGGTCTTGATGAACGAGGCCAGGCTGTTGAACGCGGTGACGAAGTCCTTCACCGCGGTGTTCACCGCGTCGGTGTTCGTCGCCACGCTGACCTGGACCGGGGTCGCGCTGACCTTGGACAGCGTCAGCGTCAGGCCGCTGGCGACGTTGGCCATCGTGTTGGTGGCCGATTCGATCGCGATGCCGTTGACGGTGGCCTTGGCATTCACGGCCGACTGGTTCAGCGACATCGGCGACGCGGCGTTCGTTGCGTCGAAGCCCAGCGCGGACACGCCGCTCGATGCGGTGATCTGGAAGCCGTTGGCGGCGCCGGTGGCAGCCGAGGTCAGCGACAGCCGGGCGCCGTTCACGTCATTGATGATCGTCGCGTTGACGCCGGCGCCGGCCGCGTTGATCTTGTCGCGGATCGCCGCCAGCGTGTCGGTGGAAGCGATGGAGATCGACACCGCGCTGCCGGTGCCCGCGGCGAAACTCGTCGCCGGCGGGCCGCCGGAATAGGTGCCGAGCTGGATGCTGAGGGTTCCGCTGCCGACCGTGGTGGTGTCCGACGCGTACGCGCCCGAGGTGACGGTCTGGCCCGAGGCAAGCTGCTGTACCGCGACCGAATAGTTGCCGGCTGCGGCGCCGGCGGCCGTCGACGCCGAGACCACCGAGGTGTCGGCCGAGGTGGCGGCGGTCTGCTTCCAAAGCGTGAGCGAAGTCAGTGCCTGGGCCTTGGTCTGCATCGTCGAGACCAGGCTTTGCATCTGGCCATAGGACGAGAGCTGGGTCTTCAGCCCGGTATCGGCCTTCTGCAGATCCGTCAGCGGCTGCTGCTCGACGGCCATCAGCTTGGTGATGATGCCGTTGACGTCCAGCCCGCTGCCGACGCCCAGTGACGAAATGGTGCCCGTGCTGCTCATGCTGCCCCTAAATTGTTAGCCGCCAATCGGTTGTCGGCACGGGCCGGAAAAACTTTAGCGCGGCGCGTATTCACGTCGTTGCCGGGGCTTGCGGCGGCGGCGGTCACTGCAACAGCTTGAGCACCTGCTGCGGTAGCTGGTTGGCCTGCGCGACCATCGCCGTGCCGGCCTGCTGCAGGATCTGCGCCCGGCTCATGTTGGCCGTCTCCGCCGCATAGTCGGCGTCCATGATCCGGCTCTGCGCCGACGACTGGTTGACCACCGAGGTCTGCAGGTTGGAGATGATCGCGTCGAAGCGGCTCTGCGTCGCGCCGAGCGTGGCGCGGGTGTCGTTGACGGTGTTCAGCGCCGTGTCGATGTTGTTGATGACGGTGTCGATGGCACCCAGCGACGTGGTGTTGATCGTCGCGCCGCTGGTGACGTTGGTGATCGTCGTGTCCTGCGTCATGTTCGAGATCGAGATCGAGATCGAGTCGCTGGCGCTGGTGTTGGCGCCGATCTGGAAGTTGAGCCCCGAGGTCGCGCCGGCAAGAATCGCTTGCCCGTTGAACGTCGTGCCGGACAGCACGCGCGAGATTTCCGACTGCAGTTGTGCGAACTCCTTCTGCAGCGAGGCCTGGTCGGAGGTCGAGTTCGTGCCGTTGGCCGATTGCACCGCCAGCTCGCGCATGCGCTGCAGGCTGTCGCCGACGCCGGCCAGGGCGCCTTCGGCGGTCTGCGCCAGCGAGATGCCGTCGTTCGCGTTGCGGATCGCGACGTTCATCCCGTTGACCTGCGCCTTCATGCGCTCGGCGATCGCGAGGCCCGCGGCATCGTCCTTGGCCGAATTGACGCGCAGCCCGGACGACAGGCGCTGCATCGACGTGGCCAGCGACGACTGCGACTGGCTCAGGTTGCGCTGCGCCATCAGCGAGTTGATGTTCGTGTTGATGGTTTGTGGCATGCCAGCCTCTTGAAGAGAATCGACCCAATCCGGCAACTCGCCGGCGACCCGGTCGGCATGGACGAGTCCTTGCCTTCCACCAAGTCCGTCGGCCTGGCCGGTCGGACCCCGCCTTTCCACCGGGAAAGTGCGTTGGGGAGATTCTGTTCAGGCTGCAAGCGCCGTGATGCGGCGAAATGAAGCGGCTTAACACCGTCATTTCGCTGCGAGCGGCCGCAGAAACGAGAGCGCCCCGCACAGCCGGGGCCGTGCGGGGCGCGGAGCGCGGGTCGGCGCGGCGGCGAGCCCGCCTGTCGAGGTTGCGATTACTGCAGCAGACGCAGCACCTGCTGCGGCTGCTGGTTGGCCTGCGCCACCATCGCGGTGCCGGCCTGCTGCAGGATCTGCGAGCGGCTCATGTTGGCAGTTTCCGCCGCGTAGTCGGCATCGGTGATGCGGCTCATCGCCGCCGACTGGTTGACCACGGCGGTTTGCAGGTTGGCGATCACCGCCGAGAAGCGGTTCTGGTCCGCGCCCATGGTGGCTCGCGTGTCGTTGATCGTGTTGATCGCCGTGTCCAGGTTGTTGATCACCGTGTTGATTGCGCCGAGCGACGTCGTGTTGATCGTGGCACCGCTCGTGACGTTGGTGATGGTCGTATCGGCCGTCATGTTCGAGACCGTGAGCGAGATCGTGTCGTTGGCGGTGGTGTTGGCGCCGATCTGGAACGACATGCCGGAGACGGCGGCGCCGGCGAGGATCGCCTGCCCGTTGAAGGTCGTGCCGCCCAGCACGCGGGTGATTTCCGACTGCAGCTGCGCGAATTCCTTCTGCAGCGAAGCCTGGTCGGAGGTCGAGTTCGTGCCGTTGGCCGACTGCACCGCCAGTTCGCGCATGCGTTGCAGCGAGTCACCCACCGACGACAACGCGCCTTCCGCCGTCTGCGTCAGCGAGATCGCGTCGTTGGCGTTGCGGATCGCGACGTTCATGCCGCGCACCTGGGCATCCATGCGCTGGGAGATCGCCAGGCCGGCCGCGTCGTCCTTGGCGGAGTTGATGCGCAGCCCCGAGGACAGGCGTTGCATCGACGTGGCCAGCGACGACTGGGACTTGCTCAGGTTGGCCTGAGCCATCAGGGAGTTGATGTTCGTGTTGATGTTCATGGTCATGATGAAGTTCCTTTACAAGTTTCCAAAAGTCTCCGGCTAAAGCACCGGCGCTCTCACGCCCAGCGCCGGGTGCTCCTCCGATCGGGTGGCATCTCTCGATGCCGCCTGACCTTTGGCCATCTCACCGGACCGCAGAACCTGCACTTGTGCCTGTCCTGTTGGGATGGGTATCGGATGCGGCGGGCAGCTTCTTGAGGCGTCGCCGAACAAGTTTTTCGATCCCGTGCCGGAGGTGGGTGCCGCAACGAGGACTTTTCGCTTGCGTCAAAAGACCGGAGATGCACGGTCTTATCGGCCGCGATGCCGTGTCGCCGAGCCCTAAAGTTTTCGCCATGTCTGTCGAAAAGCCCCGACCTTCGGCCCGGCGCGTCGCGCTGGTGATGATCGCGCGCGACGAGGCGCCTCGCATCGGCCGGGCGCTGGCCAGCGCCCGGCCCTGGGTCGACGAATGCGTGGTGCTGGACACCGGTTCGCGCGACGACACGATGCGCATCGCGCGTGCGGCCGGCGCGCGGGTCGAATCCTTCCGCTGGGTGGACGACTTCGCTGCCGCTCGCAACGCCGCGCTCGACATCGCCGGGGCCGACTGGCACCTGATCCTGGATGCCGACGAGTGGATCGCCTCCGGCGGCGAGGCGATCGCCGCGCTGCGCAGCCAGGCGCCCGGCTTCGTCGCTCAATTGCGGGTGGACAGCTCGCAGGACGCAGGCGGCGCCCGCTCGACGGTGTCGAGCTGGATCAGCCGCGCGCTGCCCGGGCGGGTGCGTTACGTCGGCGCGATCCACGAACAGCCGCTGCACGAGTTGCCCGTGCGGCAGCTGGCCGTGACGATCGGCCACGATGGCTACCTGGCCGAGGCGTTGGCGGCCAAGGCCGGCCGCAATGCGGCGCTTCTGAGCCAGGCCTTGGCGAGGGCGCCGGACGATGCCTACCTCTGGTACCAGCTGGGCAAGGACCACGATGTCTACGCGCGCTACGCCGAAGCGCTGGGCTGCCTGGACCGCGCGGCCGCGCTGATGCCTTCACCGCCTCCGGGCTGGGCGCACGACCTGACGGTGCGCAGCCTGCACGCGCTCAAGCGCTGCAAGCGCCATGCCGATGCAGTGCCGCGTGCCGACGAGGCAATGACGGCGTGGCCAGAATCGCCCGACGTCTTCTTCGCGCTCGGCGACCTGCTGCTCGACTGGGCGGCCGATGAGCCGGCGCGCGCCGGCGAATTGCTGCCGATGATCGAGGCGGCCTGGACACGCTGCCTCGAGATTGGCGAGCGGCCCGACCTGGAGGGCGCCGTCGCCGGCCGCGGCAGCACCTTGGCGGCGCACAACCTGGCGCTGCTCTACGAGATGCTGAATCAGCCAATGCAGGCGTTGCGTTGCCGGGCGCTCGCCCACGACGGGCCGGCACCGTCGTCGGTCGTCCGGCCAACGGCACCCTGATACCTGCGGAACAGGCAAGGCTTCGAGCCGCTGTTCCGACGTACGACTGCCGTCGGGCCGCCTAGAGTGCGGGCGTATGAAACAGACCGCAGCGCGCGCCGAACAGCACCGAAGGGCGGGCCACCTGGCTTTGCAGGCCCGACAGTTGCCGAAGGCGGTCGCCGAATTCGAGAGCGCGACCCGGCTCGCTCCGCAGGACGCATTGATGTGGATGAACCTGAGCCGCGCCCAATCCGCCTCGGGCGAACTGACGGCGGCGATCGCTTCCGCCCGCCGCGCCTTCGAGGCCGAACCGGCGAACCCGCTGGCTTGCCGCATGCTGGCCGATGCCCTGCTCAAGCAGAACCGCGCCGCCGAGGCGGCTGCCGTCTTCGATGCCTTGCCGGCCAGCGCGCCGCGCGACCACGACTGGTACAGCGACTGCGGCAACGCGATGTTCCAGGCCCGCCGCCTGCAGGACGCCGTCAGCGCCTTCTTCCAGGCGCTGGCGCTGAAGATCGACGCCGCACTGGTGCACTACCGGCTCGGGCTGACCTTCATGGACATGGACCTCAAGCGCGAGGCGGTCGAGTGCTTCCGCACCGCCGTCGTGCTGGACCGTGGCGACGTGCGCGCGCTCGCGCTGTCGCTGCTGGTGCACGAAGGCCGGCAGACCTGCGACTGGAGCCACACCGAGGCCGACACGGCGGAACTGCTGGCCTGCCTGGACGGGCCGGACGCCAGCGTGGGTCAGATGCAGTCGCCGTTCGCGCTGCTGGCGGTGGAGGCCACGCCGGCGCAGCTGCGCCGCATCGGCGAGCTGCGCAGCCGAGGGCTGACGCAGGGCTTCCAGCCGCTGCCTGCACCGGGTCCGCGGCGCCCCGGCCGCATCCGGGTGGGCTATCTGTCGTCCGACTTCCACCACCACGCGACCGCGGTGCTGATCGCCGAGTTGCTGGAGCGACGCGACAGCGGGCGCTTCGAGGTCTTCCTCTATTCGCACGGCAGGGACGACGGCAGCGCGATCGGCCAGCGCGTGCGCGCGGCCTGCGACCACTTCGTCGACGTCACCCACCTGGCCAACCTCGAAGTCGCGCGGCGCATGCGCGACGACGGCATCGACATTGCCGTCGACCTGAAGGGCCACACCCGCGGCAGCCGCTTCGAACTGCTGGCGTACCGGCCGGCGCCGGTGCAGGTGACCTATCTGGGCTACCCGGCGACGACCGGCGCGGACTTCATCGACTACATCGTCGGCGACCCGATCGTGACGCCGACGGCGCATGCGGCGAACTACAGCGAGCATCTCGCCCAGCTGCCGAACAGCTACCAGCCGAACGACCGGCAGCGTGCGCTGCCACCGGTGCCACCGCGGTCCGCGCTGGGCCTGCCCGAAGACGCGGTGGTGCTGTGCTGCTTCAACCAGACCTACAAGATCTCGCCGGCGATGCTGGACCTCTGGGCTCGCGTCCTTCACGGCACGCCGAACGCCGTGCTGTGGATGCTGGCCTGGAACCCTCATGCCCAGCTCAACCTGAGCACCGAGCTGGCCCGCCGTGGCGTCGCGCCGGAACGCGTCGTCTGGGCGCCGACGCTGCCGCTGCACGAGCACATCGCGCGCTTCCGCGCGGCCGATCTCTTTCTCGACACCTGGCCATGCAACGCGCACACCACGGCCAGCGAAGCGCTTTGGGCCGGCGTGCCCGTGCTCACGGTGCCGGGGCCGACCTTTGCGTCGCGCGTCGCGGCCAGCCTGGTGCATGCCTGCGGGCTGGGCGATCTGGCCTGTGCCGATGCCGAGCGCTACGTCGCGATGGCTTGCGCGCTGGCGGCCGAGCGAGCGACGCTGGCCGGGCTGAAGCGCCACCTCGAGGATCAACGCCTGCAACTGCCACTGTTCGATACCGAGTGCTACGCGCGGGACTACGAAGCCCTGCTGCAGCGCATGTTCGAGCGCCAGCAGGCCGGGCTGGCGCCACGAGCGCTGCTCGTTCCCTAGCCGAAGCCGTTCGGCCCCGCCGTTCGAAAGGGCGGAACTGGGCGGTCAATGTCGGTGTCTTCGGCGCGCCCGGGCGGCCCGAAATTCCTACATTGAGGAATCCGCGCACAACCATCGCGACCGCGAGCACGCCATGCAACTCCCCGCCGTTCACCTCAGCATCATGCAGCCCGCGGGCTATCTCCATTCGCTGGGATTCCTCGACCAGGCGCGCTACCTCCGCCACCAGTTCCGGCGCCTGGGCGCGACGGTGACGATCGCGAAGAACCGGCTGCGCGAAGACGCGGTGAACATCGTGTTCGGCGCCCACCTGGGATTCCCGGCGGAATTGCAGCGCCGCCATGCATGCATCTTCGTCAACCTCGAGCAGCTGGGGCAGGGCGGCGCGAGCGTCGGCCCCGAATACCTGGACCTGCTGCGCCGCTCGGCGGTGGTGGACTACGACGCGGCCAACGTCGGCGCCTACGCGACCGACCCCGCCGACGTACCGCTGGTGCCTTTCCTGCACGCACCCTACCTCGACGACGGCCTCGCGCCGCCGCTGGAACAGCGGCCGATCGACCTGCTGTTCTTCGGCAGCATGAACCCGCGCCGCAAGGCGTTCATCGCGCAGGTCGAGGCGGCCGGGGTGCAGGTCAGCAGCTTCGACCACCCGCTCTACGGGCCCGAGCGCGACCACTTCATCCGCCAGGCCAAGGCGGTGCTGAACTGCCACTTCTACGACAGCAGCCGCTTCGAGCAGGCGCGCGCCTTCCACAGCCTGTCGCTGGGCACGCCGGTGATCTCCGAACGCAGTGCCGCGACGACGCCGCCGGCGGCGTTCGACGACGCGGTGTTCTGGATCGAGGACGGAAGCGCGACGCGCTTCTTCGCCGAGCAGTTCGGCCGGCCGGCGTTCTTCGATGACGCGCGCGCGAAGCTGGACTCCTTCCGCGGCACGGACCCGATCGAGGCCTATGCCGATCTGCTGGCCTTCGCGGTCGGCTTCCACCAGGCGGCCAGCAAGACGCGCGGCAGCGAGCCGTGGCGGCCCAAGCGCATGAACCTCGGTTCGGGCAAGGACTACAAGCCGTCCTGGCTGAACGTCGACATCCTCGCGCGCGCCGAGCCCGACCTCGTGCTCGACCTGGGCCACCCGGTCGATCTGCCGCTGGAGATGGACGGTTGTCGCGGCGGCCGCGTGCGACTGGAGGCCGGCTCGCTGGACCTCGTCGATGCGAACAACGTGCTCGAGCACGTGCCGGACCTGCCCACATTGATGACCAACGTGCTCGCGCTGCTGAAGGATGGCGGCGAGTTCCAGATCGAGGTGCCCTACGAGAAGGCATTGACGGCCTGGCAGGACCCGACGCACCTGCGTGCGTTGAACGAGAACTCGTGGCTGTATTACACCGACTGGTTCTGGTATCTGGGCTGGTTCGAGCATCGCTTCGAAGTGGCGCAGTCGACCTGGCTCGACAGCCAGCTTCGCCCCTGCGCCAAGGAGCAGGCGGCGTTCATGAAGGTCACGCTGCGCAAGGTGGCCACGTCGCCGCGCGAGCGTACGACCGCGAGGGCGATGCGCGCGGACTTCGGCGGCCTGGACGACGACGCGCCTGGCGCCGAACGGCCTGAACGGCCTGAACCCATGCCGCCCCAGGTCCACGAGAGCGAGGCGCGCTGAGATGGCCGTCTGCTGTATCTGCGAGCAGCCGGTGGATCGATGGCTGCCCCATCCTCATATCGCCGAACGAAGCCAGTTCATGATCCTGATGGCGGCGGTCGGATCGGACCTGTCGGTGTACCAATGCCCTCGCTGTGGCTGCACGGACCGCGATCGCCACCTGTGGCTCTACATGACCGCCGCGGGCCTGCCCGCGCGGCTGTCCGGCGCCAGCGTGCTGCACGTCGCGCCGGAGCGGCACCTGGAGCGGCTGATCGAAGGTTGCGGGCCCGCGCGGCATGTCCTGGCCGACTTGCATCCGAGTCGGCCGAATCAGCAGCGCGTGGACGTCGAGGCACTCGACTTCGACGCCGAAAGCTTCGACCTGATCCTGTGCAATCACGTGCTCGAGCATGTGACCCGCCCTGAGCGCGCATTGGCGGAATTCAATCGGTGCTTGCGACCGGGGGGCCTGCTGATCGCACAGACCCCCTATACGCCTTTGCTGAAGAAGACCTTCGAAATGAAGGCCGCACCGACGCCGGAATTCGCCAAGCTGTTCTATGGGCAGGCCGACCATGTGCGCTTGTTCGGCGACGACATCGCCGACTATTTCCACTCGGCTGGCCTGGAAGGGGAGTTGCTGACCCATGAGTCGGCGTTGCCGGGCATCGACGCGCTCGAGTTCGGCTGCAACGCGCGCGAACCGTTCTTCGCGTTCTACAAGCGCCAGGCGGCCTCGCCGAGCCTGGCGGACGCCGACGCGTCGTTTCAGACGGCCTGAACGCCTTGCGTCGCGGCGACGACTTGCGCCGTCTGCTGCAGCACCTGGCGCACGCTGGCGGGATCGTTCCACATCAGCACGTCGAGGATCGATAGATCGGGCACCGGCGTCCAGGGCGGCGTCGGATAGGCGAACGACGGCATCCGTAGAAACTCCAACGCGACGCCCCGCTCGGCATAGCGGGTGGGGTCGAACAACGATCGACCGCCGATCGGGTTCAGGTAGGCGCTGGCCCCGACCCGGGTTGCGATCTCCAGCGCCCAATCACCGGGGCCAAGCTCGGACGGCAGGGTCAAGTCCATCTCCGAGCAGATCCGGGCGTGGAACGGCAGACCGAGGTAGGCGCACACGGACTTCAGCCCGCGAAGATTCAGATGGACCAGAGAATCGTCGCCCTCGGGCAGATCGAAGGCCTGCTCGACCAGGCCGAGCACCGCCTCGCAGTGGGGCGCCTTGCGTCGATAGTGGCTCAGTTTCCCCAGCACGCTGCGAAGGGCGGCCCGCGGATCGAGCACCCGGGCTTCGCTGGTGCGGATCGAGATGCTCGAATTCACGAGCGGCACCGTCACCCAGTTCCAGCCCTCGGTCGGGTGCAGGATCCGGTTGCGATTCATCCAGGTCTTGGGGGTGTACTGGGTGATGTCGAAGACAAGCCACTCGTCGGTGCAGGCGATGAGCGCGAAATGCCCCAGGTACGGGAAAAAGTAGGGCTGCATGATCCCGACGCGCATTCAGATCGTCTCCGCAGCGCAAAGTACCGGCGCAGCCGCGCTGGCCGCACGAATCAGCTCGCACACGCCGACCACGTCGTCGTCCCGCAGCGCGACATGCTGGGGCAGTAGCAACACGCGCTCTTCGAGCCGTTCGGACACCGGCAGCGCCTCGAGCGGCGGCGTCGCGAGCAGTGCCCGGTGCGCCCGGGGGCCGGGCACGCGCCGCACGCCGACATTCTCGGCGCTCAACAGGGACTGCAGCCGGGCCGCCGGCATGCCGAAGCCGACCGCGTCGATCTCGTAAGCGACGAACTGGTGGTTGCTGGCGGACACGCCCGCCGGCTCGATGCAGCGCAGACCCGGCACGCCGGCCAGGCGTTCTCGATACAGTCCGGCGCGCACGCGGTTTCGTGCCAGTCGCATCGGCAGGTCATCGAGATTGAGAAGGCCGATGGCCGCCTGGGCCTCCGACATGCGCCCGTTGCTGGTCTTGACGACCTCCACCGGGTCGCCCGCGCCATAGCTGCTGCGGATGTTGCGCAGGCGGGCGGCGAGTTCATCGTCGTCGGTGACGATGCAGCCGCCGTCGGCCGTGTTGAACACCTCGTCGGCGTGAAAGGACAGCACTCTCGTCAGGCCATCGCAGCGCAGCGGGCGGCCGTCGACGTCGCCGCCGAAGGCCTGGGTCGATTCGAAAAGCAGCGGAAGTCCATGCTGGGCCGCCCAATCGCGCAGCGGCGTCGCGTCGCAGCATCCGCCCCAGGGGTCGACGATGACTGCGCCGACGACATCGGCATCGAGTCGGGCCGCCAGCATGGTCGACACGACTTGGCCCGTGGTCGGATCGACGTCGCACGGCACCGGGGTGTGGCCGGCCCAGATCAGAGCTTGCAGCGTGGCGGACGCGGCGGTGGCCGGCACCAGAACGCGGCCCTTGCGACCCAGCGCTTCGGCGGCCATGACCATGGCGATCGTGCCGTTGGTGACGCACACCGCATGCCGAGCCGACAGGGTCTGCGCCAAGCGTTGTTCCAGGCGCCGTGCCAGCGGTCCGTGGTTCGTGTAGTACTGGCGTTCGAAGATGTCGCGCATCGCGGCTTCGTAGCGAGACCACTCGGGAAACGCCCGCTGGCCGGCCGGCAACGGCAGCCGAAAAGCCGGCGCGCCGCCATGCAAGGCCCAGTCGCGCGCGAGAGTCTTGGTCAGCGTCACGTCGGCGTCCGCTCGTTGATGGCACCTGCCTGATGCCGCAGAAAGGAAAGCAGGGCCGCGACGTCGTCGATGTCGACCTCGTCGACGAAATGGCCGCAAGGCAACAGCATGAAGCGCTCGGCCAACCGGTCGGTGACCGGCAGCGTCGACGGCAGCGTCGGGTACTGCATGCGTCGGCGGTGAAGCGGCGGCGCGTAATAGGCCCGGGCCAGAACCTGCTCGCGGTTCAGCAGCGAGACCGTGCGGTCGCGTGACAGCGGCCAATCGTCGGTCAACTCGACGACGATGGTCTTGTAGCTGGTCGCCTCGCGCTCGTCGAAAGCCAGCAGCCGAACGCCGGGCAATCCGGCCAGCGCGCGCTGGTAGGCCCGGTAGCGGCGGCGATTGCGCTCGACCTGGTCTGGCAGGTCGTCGAGGCCCGCCAAGGCCATCGCGGCATGAACCTCGTTGAGCGCTGCGTTCATGCCCAGTTCGAGTGGCCGGCTGCCGTCGCCGGCGCCATCGTCGCGCAGCCGCGTCAGGCGCCGCGCCAGCACGTCGTCGTCGGTCGTGACGTAACCCCCTTCGAAGCCGTTGATCAGTTTGCTGGCATGCAGCGAAAAGCATTCGGCGCGTCCGAAGCCGCCGATCTTTCGGCCGCCGATCGACTCGTGAACCGATTCGACGGCGTCGAACAGCAGCGGAACGCCGCTGGCCGCCGACAGCGCCTCGAGCCCCTCGGCGTCGCAGCAATTGACGATCGGGTGCACGCCGAGCAGCAGCGCGGTCCGGTCGTCGACGCAGCCGGCCGCCGTCTCGCCGCTGATCGCCAAGGTGTGCGGGTCGACCTCGCAGAAGCGCGGCACCAGGCCGACCCAGGCGACGATGTCGGCCAGGCGGCGATAGGTCAGCGAAGGCATCACGACGTCGCTGCGACCGGGAAGGGCCAGGCAGCGCGCGGCCAGGGCGATCGCCCAGAATCCGTTGGCCAGTGCCACGCAATGGCGAACCCGGTGGTATTCGGCGAGCCGATGTTCGAGTTGGCGCGTCAGCGGGCCCGCACCGGTCCAGACACCTTGCTCGTAGAACTGGCGAGAGTAGGTGAAGAACGCCTCGACGTCAGGCCGCACCAGATTCGAGGTCGAGGTCGGCGGATCGAACATGACCGGACCGCCGAACGCGGCCAGGTCGTCGACTCGTCGCTTCGCGGCGCGGGGCGCGGCGATACGGGTGCTCAAGGTCTTCTCACGCCTCGTGGTTCACGCGCTCGAGCGTCGCGTCGAAGCGGTAGCGCGCGGCATAGAAGCTGTCCGGCATCCGCGAGACGCGCAGCCTCCAGCCGGTCGCGTCGGCAAGGCGTGCGAATTCGTCGACCGAGCGCCAGATGCCGATCTGGGCGGTCGGGTCGGACAGTTCGGCTTCGTAGTCCTTGTCGGGTGGATAGAAGAGGTGCGCGCGGTCCTTGTCGGGCAGGTTGCCGATGAAGACGCGGGTCACGTTGCGAAAGCGGCGATGCAGACCCGCCAGCACGTCGATGGCGTCGTCGGCGCTGAAGAACATGAAGCTGCCGTAGCACAGCACTTTGGTGAATCGCTCGGGATCGGGCTCGCTGCGCACGTAAGCCGCGGCGTCGGCGCACTGGAAGTCGGTCCGGCCCGGCCGGAGGAAGCGCGAACGGGCGACGTCGATCAGGTAGGCAGAAAAGTCGACGCCATGCAATCGTTCGCAATCGTCGAACAGATAGCGGGACAACGCGCCGTTGCCGCAGGCCAGATCCAGCAGCACGTCGGACTTCTGTAATGCGAGCCCGGATCGGAGCGCGTCGACGATCATCCGGATCTGTTCCTCGGAGACACGCTGACCGTTGACGGTGCGCCGCACCTGACCCCACAGATCGTCCGCGGGCAGCGTCTTCGGGTACTCCTTGTAGTCCGATTTCGGGTAGCTCTGCATTGCCGACGATGCCGGACTGGGAGGCGTCATGCGGCCTCCCTGAGGGCTCGGACGTGGGCGGCGGGCGATGGCACGCCGGCCGCGGCGGCAGACGGCGGCCGGACCGCATCGCGCACCACGCCGGCGATCCGCAACACGTCGGCATCCTGGAGTGCCGGGTAGATCGGCAGGCAGAGCACCTGCTCCGCGGCGGCGCGGGCCACCGGCAGGTTGTCCGCTCGGGCCGACGGCAGGCCGCGGTACATCGGGAAGTCCGTGATCAGCGGGTAGAAATAGCGGCGCGTCAGCACGCCCTGATCGCGCAGCCGCTGGTACAGCTCGTCGCGTGCGAGCGGGTAATCCGGGCCGACCAGCAGCGGGAAATAGGAATGGTTGGGGGTGACGCCATGGGGCCGATCGATCAGCCGGATGCCCGGCAGACCGCCCAGGATGTCGCGATACATGGCATCGATGCCGGCTCGGCGCGCGATGGCGCGCCCGACGTGTTGAAGCTGCAGCAACCCCAATGCCGCGTTGAATTCGCTCATCTTGCCGTTGATGCCGGCCGCGACGACCGTCGTCTCGTTGACGAAGCCGAAATTCTTCAGGTGGTCGATGCGCTGCTTGGTCTTGGCGTCCGGGCTGATGATGGCGCCACCCTCGAAGGTGTTGAACACCTTGGTCGCGTGGAAACTGAGGACCGACAGATCGCCGTGGTTCAGCACGCTGCCGTCACCGCGACGCACGCCGAACGCGTGAGCGGCATCGTAGATGACCTTGAGGTTGTAATTGTCCGCGATTCGCTGGATCGAATCCGTGTCGCACGGCGTTCCGTAGCAGTGGGTCGGCATGATCGCGGTCGTCTGCGGCGTGATCGCGGATTCGATCTTTGCCGGATCGAGATTCAGCGTGCGCGGGTCGACGTCGACGAACACCGGCTTGATGCCATTCCAGAGCAGCGAGTGAGCCGTGGCCACGAACGAGTAGGGCGTCGTGATCACCTCGCCGGTGATGCGCAGCGACTGCAGCGCGGTCACGAGCGCGATGGTGGCGTTGGCGAAGAGCGAGATGTGGCCCACGCCCAGGTACTCGGCAAGGTCGGCCTCGAACTGCTTGTGGAACGGGCCGCCGTTGGTCAGCACGCGGCTGTCCCAGATCTTCTCGAGATAGGGCAGGAACTCGGCCAGCGGCGGCAGGTCGGGCTGGGTGACGAAGATCGGCGATGGGTTGCTCATGGAGGCGCTCCTTCAAGCGGTGACGCAGTCGCCGGTCGGCGCAGATTCGGCACGCGCGGCCGCGTCGTTCGCGCGGACGGCCGTGCCTGCATGGCTGGCCAGCAGATCCAGCCAGAACCGGGTGAACGCAGCGTGCAGCTTCGCCAAGCTGGCGCCCTCGTGCTGGACGATGTCGTAGAAGGCGTTCATGACGGCGTCGTCCTCCGGGTATTGCTGCAGGCAGCGCTGCACGGTGATGGCGACGGCCTGCACGACGTCTTGTGCCGAGATACGCTGCTCGGTCCACGCGTGCAGCGCATACGCCGTCCAGGCCAGCATCGCGACGCGGTGGCCGTGCGAGCCGGTGGTGAGCGTGGTCTGCGCGGCGTGTTGGCGGAAGACGCCGAGATGGTCGCGCAAGAACAGCAGCGGCAAGTGGCGACCGGCCTCGAGCAGCGCGCCGATGTCGAGCAACCCGTAATACGACAAGCCGCCCGCTGGCGAGCGAGGGTAATGCGCGGCGCCCGCCGCCGAGAAGACCATGTTGGACAGCTCGCCCAGCCAGTTCTCGCAGACGGCGACGGTGCTGGCGAACAGCTGCTGCGAAGCCACCGGCACGGTCCTCAGCGGACTGTCGTTGACAAAGGCGGGAAGCGGCAAATCCCAAGCGGGTTGGCTGTCTGACTGGCTCAACCAGCGTTGACTGACGGTGGCCGCGAAGTGGCCCGTCGCGTGGGCTGCCGCATGGGCGCGGTAGAAGTCCGGGAAGACCACGTCGTCGTCGAGTTGGAAATGCACGAGCGGGCTCTGTTCGCGCCACAGGTCCAGCAATTGCTCGTGATTCCGGCGTGCGTTGCCCGGCCCCCGGACGACCAGCAGGTCGAGTTCGGCCGCCAGCGGCCCGAACCGGCCATCACGGATCATCTCGGTGATCACCGCGCCGGGGCTGTCGTCGGACAGGATGACGCGAAAATCGCGAAAGCTCTGACGCCGCAGGCCGAGGAAGGCCTCGCCGAGGTATTCGGGCTTGTAGGCGGGAATGAGGGTCGTGATTCGGGTCATGCCGCTTGGCTCCGATGGGTGGCGACGAAGGCGGCGTCGAGGGTCCCGCACAGCGTGCGGATCGGGACGAACTGCGCGTGTTTGGCCAGCAGTCGTTCGGCGGCGTCGAGATAGGCGCCGGGCAGCGACCAACCGGTGTGCGAGTTGTGGAAGATCGGCGCGCGCACGATGCGCGGGAACACCTGGTGGCGGTCGATGGCGGTCAGGCAGAGATCGGTGGCCCACAGATGCCATCCGGCCTCGGGATCGATGCGATGCACCGAGTCGCGTGCCAGCACGATCGCCAACTCGTCGATCGACAGTGCCGCGTCGGACGCCGGGTGGTCGGCGCGGTGCAGACGGTCGAT
Source organism: uncultured beta proteobacterium (assembly GCA_963788635.1). Classification (GTDB taxonomy): domain Bacteria; phylum Pseudomonadota; class Gammaproteobacteria; order Burkholderiales; family Burkholderiaceae_C; genus Rubrivivax. Next base: position 141,099 of record CAWBHE010000010.1, read on the forward strand.
CACGTGGCCCGCCGGCACCGAAAGCCGGCTGGCGCGGTCGACCCCGATCCCGACGAAGCCCAGCAATGTCGTGGCGCGCTCGGCGCTCGGGATGGCGGCGAGCCGAGCGGCGAGCTGACGCCCGAAGCCGGCCGGGAAATAGACGTCCTGGTGGCAGAACAGCACCCAGTCCCGGTCGCAATGCGGCAGCGCCCGCGCCAGGGCATCGGCCGGGCCGAGCGCGCGCCGGCACGAAACGATCGGCGCGTCGACCTCGTGCAGACCCGGTGAACGTTCGACGTTGGCGCGCAACTGCCGCTCCGACGTGGTCGGAACGACGACACAGAAGTTGGCGGGGCCGTCGAAGCCTTCGCTCGACGCCAGAGTCGCGGCGGGCGGCGACGATCAGGCGTCTCGTCCGGTGCACGAAGTCCGTGCTGCCGGCCGCGACGTCGAAGGCGTCGGCTGCGGCGCGCAATGCATGGGCGACCCTGTCGCCCATCGGCGGGCAGGGGTGGTGATCGACCATCGAAGGCATCCAGCCCGCGTCGAGCAGCAGCTTGTAAAAGGTCGCCGGGGCCATCGCCGGCGCGTCGGATTCGCGTGCGCCATCGCTGGACGATTCGTCGCCCTGGACGAGACGTCCGATGTGGGTCACCGACGATGCGTTGTCGATGGCCGCGATGAGCGTTGCGTCCGGCGTGCACCGACGACTCCAGTCACGCAAGGCCTGGAGCGGCGATGGCAGGCCGACGACGGAGGTCGAGACGATCAGCAGGTCGAAACCGTCGGGCAGGCTCGCGGCGTCCCAGGCCGTCCACCCGTCGAGCGCGGCCGGCGTGGGCCCGCGGTCGTCACCCGGCAATGCCAGGCCTTGCCAGATCGCGTGCGGATGGCGGGCCCGATGAGCGCCGGCCATCGCCGCAGCCTCGCGCCCGACCGCCAGAACGCGGCCGGCGGCGGGCAGGGCGGTCAACCATTTCGAGTCGATCCCGACGGGTTGGGGCCAGGCCGCGCGCGGGGCGCTGCGGCCGAGAACGATCAGGCCCGGCGTGGGGGGCGCCGTCAACATCGCCTGTGGGTTTGTCATGCGTGAATGATCGCGTCACGACCGGGCCTGCGATGGTTCAAGTTGGCGCCCTTTGGACGACCAATTCGACCGCTGCGCGCCCGGTCTGCCGCGACCTTGTAGGAATTTGCCTGACAAGCCCGATGGAAGAACGCGGACTCAAGCGACGGAACTGGGCTGATGTTCCCGCCCATCTTTGGCCACTACAGTTCTTTTCACGCTGAAACGCAACGTCACCCCCACCGACCGGAGCCCGCCATGACCGCCGACCAGATCCTTGCCGAAATTCGTGAAGCCAACCTCAGCTACCTGATGCTGGCCCAGAGCCTGATCCGCAGCGACCGCGAGCAGGCGCTGTACCGCCTGGGCATCAGCGAGGAGACGGCGACGATGATCGGCCTGCTGACCTCGTCGCAGATGATGAAGATCGCCACCGGCAACACGCTGCTGTGCCGCTTCCGGATGGACGACGACCTGGTCTGGAGCCTGCTCACCAGCCACGGCAAGTCGGCCGCCAACGAAGGCGTCGCCGGGCTGCACGCGTCGATCCTGATGGCCGGGCGCCATCAGGAAGCCGCGTAGCCGGCCCCCACGCTCCCTATCGGTCGCTGCCCCCCGAGGGGGCGCATGCGACGGACCGGCGGAGCCGGATCCGCGCAAGACCTTGATCAAAACACCAGGACGGAGAACACCATGGCCCGCAACAAGAGCATTCTGACCGAGGCGAAACAGATCGATCGCGCGGTGACGCTGATCCACCTCGGTGCGCGGCTGCAGGTGCTGGAAAGCGAGACCGACCTCAGCTACGAGCGCCTGCTGCGCCTGTACAAGGAAGTCTCCGGCCGCAGCCCGAGCAAGGGCCAGCTGCCGTTCTCCACCGACTGGTTCATGACCTGGCAGCCCAACATCCACGCCAGCCTGTTCCTGAACATCCACGAATACCTGAACAAGGCCGCGGCGCTGGACGAGATCGACAGCGTCATCAAGGCCTACCAGCTCTACCTGGAGCAGATCCAGTCCCAGGGGCTGGAGCCGCTGCTGTCGGTCACGCGCGCCTGGCGGCTGGTCAAGTTCGTCGACAACGGCATGCTCACGATGACGGCCTGCAGCAAGTGCGGCGGTCACTACGTGACGCACCCGCACGAGATCGCGCGCCACTACGTCTGCGGGCTGTGCAACCCGCCGGCGCGCGCCGGCAAGGGCAAGGTCACGGGTGCGCTGCAGCTCGGCGGCTGCCGCGAGGACGCTCACGTTCATTGACAAACTGTTGCCGGCGGCGCCCTTCAGCGGCGCTCCGGGCGCGCCGACAACAGGGTTGAAGACGCTTCGTTTTCATTGCATGTCTCCTCCTGGCACAGTCCTCTGTGCTTTTACGGCGGACCCCCTCGGGGGTCCGTTTTTTATGGAGCCGCGGTTCACCCGGTGCATCAGGTGAAGGGCACGCCGAAGGTGACGGTCAGGCCGAACACGGTGATCGCCACCGAATAGCCGTTCGGCGTGATCGTGATCGCCGCGCTGTTGCCGGTGATCCCGGTGACGGTGATGGTGCCGGCGCTGGCGACGCCGGTCCTGCGTCGTAGGTCCAGCCGCTGTAGTCGAGCTCGAGCCAGCCGGCGGCGTAGTCGGTGTGCAGCGTGCCGCTGTCGATGAGCACGGTGTCGCCGGAAACCGTCACCGACGGCTGGCCGACGACGACGCTGCCGCTGACCGCGCCGCCCGGCAGCAGCGCACTGGCGCCGGCGCGCGCGGTGGCCACCAGCGATTGGGCCGTGGACTGGCTGGCGTCCAGGGCGGCGGTCGGGGTGCTGGTGTCGACGCTGTCGCCCACCGCGCCGCCGCCACAGGCCACGAGTGCCAGCAACGGGGCCCACGCGGTCGCCCACCGGATCCATCGTCCCGAGTTCATCGTTCACCCTCCTCGTGCTGCCGACGCTACGGCCTGGCGCATTGCATCACGTCCGTGCCGGTGGCGCGGCCCGGATGACGGCGCTTTTCCGGCCTTCGCCGGTCGCGGCCGGCACGCAGAATTTGCCGATGACGAGCTTCGCCAGACTGCGCCTGCCCTGGCCGATGCCGGCCCTGCTGGCCTGGCTGCTCGCCTGGGGCGTGTTCGGCGCGCTGAATGCGGCCGCGGTCGGGCGCGGGCCGGCGTTTGCCGCGGCGCTGCTTGCCGGCGCGGCCGTGGCGGCCGGGGCCACGGGCCGGTGGCGCCGCTCGCTGGCTGCGGCCGGGTTTCCGCTGTCGGCGCTGGCGCTGGGGGGCTTGCCGGCCTGGCCGCCCTGGGCCTGGGCGGTGGCGGCCGTGCCCCTGCTGCTGGCCTACCCGCTGCGCGCCTGGCGCGACGCGCCGTTCTTCCCGACCCCCGCCCGGGCGCTGGTCGGCCTGGAGCGCGTGGTCGCGCTGCGCGAAGGCGGGCAGGGGGCGCGCGTGCTCGACGCCGGCTGCGGTCTCGGCCATGGCTTGCACGCCTTGCACCGGCTGTGGCCCGCTGCCCGCCTTGAAGGCATCGAATGGAGCCGGCCGCTGGCCTGGGCGGCCGCGCGGCGCAGCCGCTTCGCGCAGGTGCAACGCGGCGACATGTGGGCCGCGTCCTGGGCCGGCTTCGATGTCGTCTACCTGTTCCAGCGGCCCGAGAGCATGGCCCGCGCCTGGGCCAAGGCCGAGCGCGAGATGCGCCCGGGCGGCTGGCTCGTGAGCCTGGAGTTCGCGGTGCCCGGGCAGGCCGAGGTGGCGCGGGTGGGCGCTCGGCCGGCCTGGGTCTACCGGATCGGCGCGCCGGAGGTCAATTCGCGCTCAACCGCCGCCGCCGGGCGCCGATAACAAGCCCATACCTGTGCCTGCGTCGTCTGGCGGGCGGGGTCAGTAGCGGACTTCTTCGACACCATGTTCGTCATCATCGGTTGGGTTTTCGCGCTTGCTTGCGTGTTCGGCGTGTTCATCGCGCACGGCGGCAACATCCACGTCATTCTGGAAGCGCTGCCGTTCGAGATGATCACGATCGGCGGCGCCGCCGGGGGCGCCTTCCTGGCGAACAACCAGATGAAGGTGCTGAAGGCCACGATGAAGGGCCTGGGCCAGTGCTTCAAGGGCAGCAAGTACACCAAGGCGCGCTATCTGGAGCTGATGGCGCTGATGTACGACATCCTGCAGAAGGCACGCAAGGAAGGCCTGATGTCGATCGAGAAGGACGTCGAGGACCCGCACAGCTCGCCGCTGTTCCAGAAGTACCCCGGCGTCGGCAACGATCACCATGTCTCGGAATTCGTCACCGACTACCTGCGCATGATGGTCTCGGGCAACCTGAACGCGCACGAGATCGAGTCGCTGATGGACAGCGAGATCGAGACCCACCACCACGAGGAGCATGCCGCCGTCGGCGCGATCCAGCGCCTGGCCGGCGCGCTGCCGGCCTTCGGCATCGTGGCCGCGGTGTTGGGCGTGGTGAACACGATGGGCTCGGTCGGCCAGCCGCCGGCGGTGCTGGGCGGGATGATCGGCTCGGCGCTGGTCGGCACCTTCCTCGGCATCCTGCTCGCCTACGCCTTCGCCGAGCCGCTGGCCGGGCTGCTGGAGCAGAAGGTCGACGAGAGCAGCAAGGAGCTGCAATGCATCAAGACCACGTTGCTGGCCAGCATGCAGGGCTACGCGCCGCAGGTCGCGATCGAGTTCGGCCGCAAGGTGCTGTACTCGACCGAGCGCCCCAGCTTCGCCGAGCTGGAAGGCCACGTGAAAGGCAAGAAGTGATCCCCGGCGGCCGCAGCGCGCAGGCGCGCGCGAACCCGCGCGCACCCAGCGGACGCCGCGGAACCGGCTCCGCCGGGCCGCTGGCGTCGCCCCCCTGGGGGGGAGCGCCGAAGGCGCTACGGGGGGGGGCATAAATGGCCGGTGACGCGAAGAAGCTGCAGCCGATCATCATCAAGCGCGTCAAGAAGGGCGGCCACGGCGCCCATGGCGGCGCGTGGAAGATCGCCTACGCCGACTTCGTGACGGCGATGATGGCCTTCTTCCTGCTGATGTGGCTGCTCGGCTCGACCACCGACGGCGACAAGAAGGGCATCGCGGACTACTTCGCGTCGCCGCTGAAGATCGCGCTGCTCGAAAGTGGCTCGGGCGCCGGTGACGCGTCGAGCGTCATCAAGGGCGGCGGGCAGGATCTGACGCGCACCTCGGGCCAGGTCAAGCGCGGCGACATCGAGGCCAGGCGCGCCACCGTCAACCTGCAGGCGCTGAAGGCCGAGCAGATCCGCGCCGAGGCGGCCCGGCTGCATGACCTCCAGCGCCGTGTCGAAGAGAAGATTTCCGTCAATCCGAAGCTGGCCGCGATGCAGTCGCAGCTGCGCCTGGACATGACGCGCGACGGGCTGCGCATCCAGATCGTCGATGCCGCCAATCGGCCGATGTTCGCCCTCGGCAGCGCCGAGGTGCAGCCGTATATGCGCGACCTGCTGCGCGACATCGGCTCGGTGCTCGCCGAGGTGCCGAACCGGCTCACGCTGGAAGGCCACACCGACGCCGCGCCCTACGCCGGCGGCGAGCGCGGCTACAGCAACTGGGAACTCTCGGCCGACCGTGCCAACGCGTCGCGGCGCGAGCTGGTGGTCGGCGGCCTGCCCGACGACCGCACGCTGCGCGTGCAAGGCCTGGCCGCGAGTCTGCCCTTCGATCCGAAGGACCCGCTCGCGCCGTCGAACCGACGCATCAGCATCATCGTGATGAACCGCGAGGCCGAGGAGCGCTTCCTCCACGCGGCCCCCGACGCCGCCAGCGACCCGACGCCGGCGTCGATCACGCCCGAGCTGGCACCGCGGCTCGGTGGCAAGACGCCGTCAAGTCCCGCCCCGTCGCACCGATAACCCTTTCGAGTCCGTACCCCGCCGAGGTTCCAAGCCCATGAGCAATCCCACCGACCTGAAGTTCCTGATCGTCGACGACTTCTCGACCATGCGCCGCATCGTGCGCGGCCTGCTCAAGGAGATGGGCTGCAACAACGCCGACGAGGCCGAGGACGGTGCGGTCGCGCTGAACATGCTGAAGACGAGCAAGTACGACTTCGTCGTCTCCGACATCAACATGCCGAACATGAACGGCTTCGACCTGCTCAAGGCGGTGAAGGCCGAAGACAGCCTCAAGCACATCCCGGTGCTGATGGTCACGGCCGAAGCGCGCAAGGAAGACATCGTGCTGGCCGCGCAAAGCGGTGCCGCCGGCTACATCGTCAAGCCGTTCACGAAGGCGACGCTGGAAGAGAAGGTGCAGAAGATCCTGCAAAAGCTCGCCGCCACGGCCTGAACGCGGGAGACGACGACCATGAAGATGGAAGACATCGCCGCGTTCAAGCCGGCCGAACCCTTGCTTGTCGCGCCCGAGGTGTTCCAGCAGCTCGGCTCGATCACCCGGCTGCTGCACGACACGATGCAGCAACTCGGCGTGATGCCCAAGCTGCAGGTCGCGGCCGACGGCCTGCCCGACGCGCGCAGCCGGCTGAACTACATCGCCACCAAGACCGCCGACGCCGCGAACAAGGTGCTCAACTCGGTCGACCAGGCGAAGGCCGACCACGCCGCGATCTCGGACGCGACGCGCCGGATGGCCGCGCTGATCGTCGCCGACCCGGTGAAGGCGGTTGCCTCGGGCGCGGTGTTCAACTTCGTGAAGGACGTCGAGGAATCGACCTCGCGCATCGACGCGCACCTGACCGACATCATGATGGCGCAGGACTTCCACGACCTCACCGGTCAGGTGGTGGCCAAGGTCGTCACGCTGGCCAACGACCTCGAGGACAGCCTCGTCAAGCTGCTCGTCCAGGTCGCGTCGCCGGACCAGCGCGAAAAGGTCGACCCGAACGTGCTGAACGGCCCGATCGTCGACGCCGCAGGCCGCACCGACGTGGTGACCAACCAGGGCGAGGTCGACGACCTGCTCGCCAGCCTGGGGTTCTGAGCCGGGGTCGAGCGGGTGCGGCCACTCATGCTGGCCGTGCCGGCGCCGGCAGGCGCAGCAGCGCGGCGAAGGCGCTCAGCCCGAGCGCGGCGGTGAAGGCCAGCGACGCCGCACCCCAGCGGTCGACGAGCAGGCCGAACAGCCAGGGCGCCAACGCCTGCGCCACCCGCGCCGGCACCATCAGCACCCCCTGGCGCCGCCCATAGCCGCCGGCGCCGAACAGCACCAGCGGCAGCGTGCCCTTGGCGATCGTCAGGATGCCGTTGCCGGCGCCGTGCAGGATCGTGAACGCCGCCGCCGCGGGCGCGCCGACGACCAGCAGCAAGGCCGCACCCACCGGGTGCAGCAGCGCCGCCACGCGCGCCGACAGATACGGGTGCGTGCGTCGCAGGACGCCGAATTCGATCAGCCGCCCGGCCACCTGGGCCGGCCCGACGAGCGCACCGATGGCCACCGCGCCGGCCAGGCTGGTGCCGCCGGCCTGCAGCAGCTGCGGCAAGTGGGCGGCCATCGCGGTGCTGATGAACCAGGTCACGGCGAACACGTAGGCGAGCAGGTTCGCCGCCGCCGCTTCGACGGACGCGGCGAAGGCGCTGCGGCCGGCGCCGCGTCCAGCGCCCGTGGCCACGGCGCGGCCGGAGCGGCGGCGCGCGGCAGCAGCGCGTTCAGCGGCAGGCCCAGCACGAGGTGCAGCCCGGCCCAGGCCAGGCAGGCGCCGCGCCAGCCGAAATGCGCGTCGAACATCGTCGTCAGCGGCCAGCCGACCGTGCTGGCGAAGCCCGCGATCAAGGTGATGCCGGTGATGGCGTTGCGCGAACCCTGGCCGTACAGGCGCACCAGCGCGGCGAACGCGGCCTCGTACAGCCCGCTGCCCATGCCGATGCCGATCACGATCCAGGCCGCGAACAGGCCGACCGGGCCTTGCGCGAGCGCGAGCAGGCCGAGGCCGGCCGCGAACACCAGGTTCGTGCCCAGCAGCACCGGCCGGCCGCCCCAGCGGTCTATCGCGTGGCCGGCCCAGGGGCCGAGCGCGGCCGAGACGAGCAGCGCCACCGAGAACGCGGCGAACACCGTCGGCTCGGACACGCCGAGCGCGCGCGCCATCGGCGCGGCCAGCATCGCCGGCAGGTAATACGACGAGGCCCAGGCCAGCGTCTGGGCCAGGCCCAGCGCGCCGACCGTGGTTGGTTTCAGCAGCAAGAAGGGGCGGGCTTGACCGCGATGTCCAGCGGCTTGCCGCGCGGGGTCGGCGTGGCGCAGCAGGGCGCGCCTTCGGCGGCGGCCGGGGCTTCGCTGAACACCGGGATGTCGTCCAGCGTCTGGAAATGCTCCCAGGCAATGCCTTGCGGGTCGGTCACCCAGTGCTTCTCGCTGCGCGCATAGCAGCAGGTGGTCTGGCCTTCGTCGAGCAGCGTCAGGTCGGCGGCCTGGGCGCGGGCCTTCAGCTCGCGCAGCTCGTCGGCGCTGTCGGTCTGCAAGCCCAGGTGGTCCACCCCGGGCCGGCCGCCGCGGGTGGAGATCGCGAAGTTGATGCGCGGGTCCTCGAGCATCCACTTCGCGTAGTCGCTCTCGACGCGGGTCGGTTCGGCGGCGAACATCTTCGAGTAGAAGGCGATGCTCGCCTGCAGGTCCTGGACATGGGCGTGAACGTGGAATCGTTTCATCGAGAGGCTCCGTCGGGGGGTCAGCACTTGCGGGCGGTGTCCGCGGCCGGGACGGCGCATCGGGCGCCCTGGCAGCAGTTCTCGGTGAGGTAGGCGAGCAGCGCATCCATGTGGGTGTAGGCGGCGCGGTAGATGATGTTGCGGCTGGAGCGCTCCTGCGTCACGAGGCCGGCGTGGGCCAGCTCCTTCAGGTGAAACGACAGCGTGTTCGGCGGCATGTTCAGCGCCTCGGCCATCGTGCCCGGCGTCAGCCCGTCCTGGCCGCGGACCACGAGCGCGCGGAACACCTTCAGCCGCACCGGCTGCGCCAGCGCGGCGAGCGATCTGACGACTTCTTGTTCATCCATAGTTCAACGATACTTGAAACAAAAGCGGCGTGCAACCGGGCGGGGCCCTGGCCTCGGCGATTTTGCCGCGTCGTGGTGGCCCGTCGCGCCAACCCACCGTTCAGGCTCTCCGGCGCCCGTTTCGTCGCGCCCGGCTGTCGCGCCGGGCAGCAGCGGCGGTACGCTCGCGGTCTTGTCTTGACCCGCCCGGCGCGCGCCGGCGCCGCAGGCCATCATGCGTCCACTGATTGTTCTCCTGGCCCTGACCGGCCTGCTCGCCGCCTGCGGCAAGACCGACCCGGCGGCCGGCGACGCGGCCTCGAAGGCGGCCGGCGTGCGGCTGCTGCTCGCGCCCGAGGACCTGCGCACGCTGCAGGCCAGCCGGCAGGCCAGCGGTCCGGTCATCACCGGCTCGATCCAGCCCGAGCGCCGCGCCGACCTGCGCGCCGAGGTGGCGGCGGTGGTCCAGCAGGTGCTCAAGGACAACGGCGAGCCGGTGCGCGCCGGCGACCTGCTGGTGCGGCTGGACGACACCGCCGTGCGCAGCGACCTCGTCTCGGCCGAGGAGTCGGCGCGCGCGGCGACCCAGGCCTTCGACCAGGCGCAGCGCCAGGCGCAGCGGCTGAAGACGCTGCAGCAGCAAGGCATGATCTCGACCCAGGGGCTGGAGGACGCCGAGATCCGCCGCAATGCCGCGCAGAACGACCTGGCGGCGGCGCGCGCGCGTGTCGTCTCGGCGCGCCAGCAGCTGCAGCGCACCGAGGTGCGCGCCCCGTTCGACGGCGTGGTCAGCGACCGCAAGGCCTCGGCCGGCGACACGGCGCAGATCGGCAAGGAACTGCTCAAGGTGATCGACCCGCGCAGCATGCGCTTCGAAGGCCTGCTCTCGGCCGACCGGATGCAGGCGCTGAAGGTCGGCCAAACGGTGATCTTTCGCGTCAACGGCTACGCGAACCGGGGCGACTTCGTCGGCCGCGTGCGGCGCATCGACGCCGCCGCCGACCCGACGACGCGGCAGGTCGGCGTGATCGTCGACTTCGCCGACCCGGCGGCCGCGCCCCGCGTGGCCGGCCTGTTCGCCGAGGGCCGCGTCGAGACCGGCGAGGCGCAGGCGCTGATGGTTCCCGACGGCTCGCTGGTGCGCGCCGGCGAGCTGGCCTACGTGTGGCGCCTGAAGGGGCAGACGCTGGCCAAGACGCCGGTCACGCTGGGCGAGCGCGACGCCCGCACCGGCGAGTACCCGGTGCTCCAAGGGTTGGCCGTGGGCGAGCGCATCTTGCGCAACCCGGGCAGCAACCTGGTCGACGGCCAGCATTTCGAGTTCGCCGCCGCCGCGACGCCGGTGGCCGAGGCGGCTTCGGCCGCGAAGTGAGGCGCGATGTTCCTCTCCGAATTCAGCATCAAGCGCCCGGTCGCGATGATCGTGATCATCATCGGCCTGATGGCGCTGGGCCTGCTCGCGCTGTCCAAGCTGCGCGTCAACCAGATCCCCGACGTCCAGCAGCCGGTGCTCACGGTCAACATCCCGTACCCCGGCGCGTCGCCGTCGACGGTCGAGCGCGAGGTCGTCGACCGCATCGAGCGCGCGCTGCAAGGCATCGCCGGCATCGACCGCCTGCACTCGACGGCGAGCGAGGGCAACGCCTCGTTCGTGCTGATCTTCAACTTCGACAAGAACCTGGTCGTCGCCGCCGACGAGGTGCGCAACGCGATCGCGTCGGTGCGCTACAAGCTGCCGACCGAGATGCGCGAGCCGATCCTGCAGCGGCTGGACCCGAACGAGCAGCCGATCATGCAGCTCGCGCTGTCGTCCGACACGCAGTCGCACGCGGCGATCTCGCGCCTGGCCGAGGACCAGCTCGCCGACCGTTTCCGCGCCGTGCCCGGCGTCGCGGTCGTCACCGTCACCGGCGCGCTGCAGCGCGAGCTGTCGGTGCTGCTGCGCACCGAGAAGCTGCGCGAGTACGGCATCTCGGTCACCGACGTCGTGCGCGCGCTGCGCGCGCAGAACGCCACCGCGCCGGTGGGCAAGGTGCGCGGCGTGCTGCAGGACGACAGCATCCGGCTCGTCGGCCGCATCGAGTCGCCGGCCGGCTTCGAGCAGATCGTCGTCAAGCGCTCCGGCGACGACATCGTGCGCCTGGGCCAGGTGGCCACGGTGCAGGACGGCTTCGCCGAGCTGAGCAGCTATTCGGTGCGCAACGGCCACCCCAACGTCGGGCTGTCGATCACGCGCACGCGCGAGGCGAGCACGGTGAGCGTGGCCGCCGACATCCGCAAGCTGGTCGCCGAGATCGGCCCGACGCTGCCGGCCGGCACCAAGCTCGAGGTCACGCGCGACGGCGGCGAGGACGCGCAGAACAGCCTTGACAACGTGATCCACGCGCTCGTCTTCGGCGCCGGCCTGACGATCTTCGTCGTCTACGTGTTCCTGAATTCCTGGCGTTCGACGCTGATCACCGCGCTGTCGCTGCCGACCTCGGTGATCGCGGCCTTCATCGCGGTCTGGCTGTCCGGCTTCACGCTCAACTTCATGAGCCTGCTCGGGCTGTCGCTGGCGATCGGCGTGCTCATCGACGATGCGATCGTCGTGCGCGAGAACATCGTGCGCCAGATGGAGCTGGGCGCCGACCGCCGCAGCGCGGCGCTCAAAGGCACGGCCGAGATCGGTCTCGCGGTGGCGGCGACCACGTTCTCGATCGTCGCCGTGTTCGTGCCGGTGGCCTTCATGCCCGGCGTGTCCGGCGAATGGTTCCGGCCGTTCGGCCTGACCGTCGTCGCCTCGGTGCTGGTGAGCCTGTTCATCAGCTTCACGCTCGACCCGATGCTGTCGGCGTTCTGGGGCGACCCGCCGGGCCACCATGCGGCGCCCAAGCGCGGCATCAGCCGCTGGCTGGCGCGATTCAATGCCTGGTTCGACCACCAGTCCGACCGCTACGGCCGCGTCATCGCCTGGGCGCTGCACCACCGGCGCTGGATGGCGTTGTTCGCGGTCGCGAGCCTGGCCGGCGCGCTGGCCTTGCAGGCGAAGTTCGGCGGCTCGAGCTTTCTGCCGGTGTCGGACGCCGGCACGATCGCGGTCGAGGTGCGCACGCCGCCCAGCAGCAGCCTGCAGTACGCGCGGCTCAAGGTCGAGGAAGCGGCGCAGCTCGCGCGCACGCTGCCCGAGACGGTGGCGACGAACAGCTACGTCAACCCGGGCGGCGGGCGGATCTATGTCGACATCGGCAAGAGCACCCAGCGCAAGCGCTCGGCAGCGCAGATCGCCGAGTCGCTGCGCGGCCTGGTCGCGCGCCTGGTCGGCGCCGAGTACGTGGTGCTCGACGACCTCAACAACGGCGCGCAAAAGCCGGTCCAGATCCGCTTCTCGGGCCCGGATTCGCGCCGCCTGCTCGACCTGACGAACCGCTTCATGGCCAAGCTGCGCCAGGTGCCGGGCGCGGTCGACGTGGGCCTGTCCGAGCAGGACCCGCAGAACGAGCTGAAGATCGAACTCGACCGCGGGCTGGCCAATTCGCTGGGCATCTCGGCCGACGACGCCGCGCAGGCGCTGCGTGTCGCGTTCGCCGGGGTCGAGGCCGGCGACTGGGTCGACCCGAGCGGCGAGACGCGCGACGTCTCGGTGCGGCTGGACCCGGCCGACCGCGTCGACGCCGGCAACATCGAGCGGCTGCCGATCGCGGTCGCCGGCACCGGCCGGATGGTGCCGCTCGAGCAGATCGCGACCATCACGATGGGCAAGGGGCCGTCGCAGATCCAGCACAACGACGGCAAGCGCACGATCTCGGTCGCCGCCAACGCGCAGGGCCGCTCGGCCGGCGAGGTGACCGCCGACGCGATGAAGATCGCGCGCGCGATGGACTACCCGCCGGGCTATGGGCTGGAGCTGGCCGGCGCCTCGCGCGACCAGCAGGAGGTGTTCACGCAGATGGGCATCGCGCTCGTCTCGGGCATCGCGCTGATGTACCTGATCCTGGTGATGCAGTTCGGCTCGTTCACCGCGCCGCTGGCGGTGATGCTGTCGTTGCCGCTGTCGCTGATCGGCGTCGTCGTCGCGCTGCTGCTCACCGGCGGCACGCTGAACCTGATGAGCTTCATCGGCGTCATCATGCTGATGGGCCTGGTCGCGAAGAACGCGATCCTGCTGCTCGACGCGGCGCGCACGCGCGAGGCCGAGGGCGTGGACCGCGAGGAGGCGCTGATGGCCGCCGGGCGCAAGCGGCTGCGGCCTATCCTGATGACGACCTTCGCGCTCATCGCCGGCATGCTGCCGGTGGCGATCGGTGTCGGCGAAGGCGGCGAGTTCTACCGCCCGATGGCGGTGGCCATCATCGGCGGCACGATCACGAGCACGCTGCTCACGCTGCTCGTGATCCCGAGCTTCTACGACAGCATCGAGACCTCGCGCGACCGCGCGCTGGCCAAGTTCCGCCGCCGCAACGAGCGCTGGCCGACGCTGCTGGCCTTCGTCGCGACGCTGGCCGAGGCGCTGGCGACGGTGGTCGGGCTGCGCATGGCCTGGCGCCTGCTGGGGCGCGGCGTGGGCCGGCTGCGCGGGCGACGGCGCTCGCAGCCGGCCTGAATCGGCGTCAGAGCGCGACCGCCGTCTTGCGGTTGCTGGCGTTGGTTTCCAGCTGCGGCACCTGGCTGAACTTGCCTTTCATCGCGGCGCGCATCTGCTCGATCACGGCGCTTCGCGGCAGCTTGTTCTTCGTGTCCTTCATGACCTTGACGAAGTAGTACGTGAAAGCGCCGTTGTAGCGGCCGCTGAAGTAGGCGTCCGCGCTCGTCTGGTTGGACTTGCAGCCGCTCCACAGGATCTGGTGCGTGGCCGGCGCCTCGTCCTTCGCGGCGCGCGCCAGCGCGAAGCCGCGCACGGACCGCTGGACCACCGTGCCCTGTGCGCTCGGCGGCGCCACGTACTTCACGCGTGGTGCGTGCAGCGAGAACTCGGCGCCGCGCAGCCCGGTGCCGCTGTGGCAGGTGTCCAGGTAGACCTCCAGCGGCACCGACTCGGGCAATTGCTGGAACAGGTCGTGGAACTCGTCGTCGGTGATGATGTGCGCCGGGTCCCAGTCGCCGTTCTTCTCGGCGATGTCGTAGGGCACGAAGGCTTCGTCCATGCCGTCGGGCTCGTCGCCGCTGCGGTCGGTCATCTGGGTGCCGTGCGAGGACCAGCTGAACACGATCCGGCTCAGCTTGCCGGCCTTCGCGTCGGTGACGGCGGCCTTGAGCTTGCTCATGATCGCCGCCTTGGTCGCCTTCGCGTCGGTCAGCAGCACGATTTCCGAGGCCTTGAAGCCGAGCAGGCCCTTGCACAGTGCGGCCATGTCGCGGGCGTCGTTGACGCAGCCGTTGAGCGCGAATTGCGGGTAGTGGGCGAACTTGTTGACGCCGATGCAGATTGCTCGCTTGGCCATGATCGAAGTCCCGGGCTGGTGGTGGTGGAATCGGCAGCGTATGGGCGGCGGTGGCGGGGCGGCCATCCCTAACGACTGAACGGGCCTGGCGCGTCACGAGCCAGCCGCCGTGCGGCCGGAACTGGTGCGCGCAGGCGAAGCGGCTGGAACGGATCGTGGCGCGATGGATGCTGTCGGCATCCATCGGCTTGCCCTTTCATACCCATTCGCGATCGGTCGTTCATAAAGGCCAGGTGTCGGCTCGCGGCGGGGGTAGGTCCACGACAGCCGCGTGCGGTCAAGGGCGCGTGCCGCGGTCGCGGGGTGGCCGCCTCCGCTCATGTCCCCCGACGACGGCCTGCCGGCCGTCGTCTCCTCCTTTACTTCGCTACAGCGGCCACCCCACGCCCACGGCGACCAGCATCGGTGGCGTTCGACGGTCGAGAACAGCCGTTGCCCGAAGATCGGGCCGGTGGGGTGCCCTGCGCAGCGAAGTAAAGGAGGAGGTGGCGGCCGCAGGCCGACACCGGGGGACATGAGCGGAGCAGGGCGCCCCGGCGGCCCGATCTCGCGCCGATGCCGGCACGCAGAACGAACGTCCGCAACGGGCCGCTCGCGGCCCCTCATTCCTGGTCGATCGATCGCAAGTCGGTATCAGTCGGCCACCGCCGCGCGGTAGGCATGCCACGACGCGTGGCCGATCACCGGGCCGGCCACCAGCAGGCCGGCGAACGCGGGCAGCATCGCCAGGCCGATGACGAGCGTGATCAGCGCGCCCCAGACCAGCATCACCGGCGTCTGCGTGAGCACCAGGCGCATGCTCGTGATTCCGGCGGTGATGGCGTCGGTGCGGCGGTGCAGCAGCATCGGGATCGAGACCACGCTGATCGCGTAGATGAGGCCGGCGAACACCGCGCCCACCGCCGCCCAGCCGACGATGAAACCCAGGTTGTCGGGGTCGAACAGCGCGAGCAGCGAGCCCTTGAAGTCCGGCATGCCCTGGAAGCTGACCGCGAACACGATCAGCGTCGCGCGTCCCCAGAGCATTTCCAGCACCAGCAGCACGAAGCCGAAGATGCCGAGCTGGCCGAGGTGCGACTCCCAGGCGAACAGCGAGTCGGCGAAGCCGGGCGTCTGGCCTTGCTCGAGCCGCTGGCTGGCACGGTACAGGCCCAGGCACAGGAAGGGCCCCATCAGCAGGAAGCCGGCCGACAGGGCCAGCACGTAGGCCGGCGCGTGCGCGAAGGCCGCCTCCAGCGCCCAGCCCATCAGCGCGAAGCAGGCGCCGTAGAAGAGCCCGATCGCCGGGCAGCGCCTGAAGTCGCGCCAGCCCAGCGCCAGCCAGCGCAGCGGGTCGGCCAGGCCGAGCGGGCGCAGCACGATGGGCGGCGGCGGCGCGTCGTCGGCGGGCTGGCCGGCGCGGTCGGGTCCTTCGGAAGATTGGGGTGGCGTCATCGTCGGCAACGGTGGGGCTGCAATCGCGCCAGCCTAGACGGGCGCGGCCCGCACGTCCATTCGGTGTCGCCCGCGCCGGCCGGCGCGCGCGCCGCGGCTCAGCCGTCGTCGTCGTCGCCGGGCCGGCGGCGCGACATCGAGCGCAGCAGCCACAGCCCGCCGGCCACCGCGCCGACGAAGCCGAGCAGGCCGAACGCCGGCAGCCCGAGCAGCGTCGGGCCGCCGCCGACCGTCATCACGATCGACGAGCCGACGATCAGCGCCGCGACCACCAGCGCCAGCGCGAGCCGGTTCGCGGCGCGGTCGATCAGGTCGCCGGTGCGCTTGAGGTGCGCGACCTCGATCGCCACGTGCACCCGCCCCTGGCGCGCGCGGCGCAGCAGCTGCGACAAGTCGTGCGGCAGCTGGCTGGCCACCGCGAGCGTGCTGCGCAGCGCCTGCCAGCCGCGCTGCGCCAGCGCCTTGGGCTGGTAGCGCGCGCGCAGCACCTGGCGCAGCAGCGGCAGCGCCTCGCCGGCCATGTTGAAGGCCGGGTCGAGCCCGCGCCCCATGCCTTCGAGCGAGATGAAGGCCTTGATCAGCAGCGCCAGGTCGGCCGGCAGCGCGAGCCGGTGCTCGCGCAGGATGGTCGTCACCTGGGCCAGCATGTCGCCCAGCTTGAGCTGCGCCAGCGGCACGCCGTGGAACTGGTCGACGAAGGCCTCGACCTCGTCCTCGAGCTGCGCCAGGTGCACCGCGTGCTGGCCGCCGGTCCATTCGATCAGCACGTCGGCCACCGCCTGCGGCTCGCGCTCGACCAGGCCGAGCAGCAGCTGCAGCAGTTCGTCGCGCCGGCGCGGTGCGACGCCGGCCGACCATGCCGAAGTCGATGAACGCGATCCGGTTGCCGGGCAGGTAGAACACGTTGCCGGGGTGCGGGTCGGCGTGGAAGAAGCCGTCCTCGACGATCATCTTCAGCACCGCGCGCGCGCCGCGGCGGGCGAGCAGCTGGCGGTCCAGCCCGTCGCGCGAGACGCGATCCAGGTCCTCGCCCGAGATGCCGGCTATGAAGTCCTGTACGTTGATGCGCTCGCCGGTGTAGGCCCAGTGCACGCGCGGAATCGTCACCTCGGGCAGCACCGCGAGGTTGGCGGCGATGCGCTCGGCGTTGCGGCATTCGGTGGCGAGGTCGAGCTCGCGCCGCAGCGAGCGCGCGAACTCGCGCACCAGCTCGCGCGGGCGGTAGGGCTCGAGCGCGGGCCAGCTCTCGGCCGCCGCGCCGGCCACGCGCTCGAGCAGGCGCAGGTCGGCCTCGATCTTGTCGCGGATGTTCGGGCGCCGGATCTTGACGACGACCTCGGTGCCGTCCTTCAGCTGCGCGCGGTGCACCTGCGCGATCGAGGCCGCCGCCAGCGGCTCGGCGTCGAAGCGGGCGAACACCGCCTCGGGCTCGGCGCCGAGGTCTTCGACGAGCTGCGGGCGCAGGCTGTCCAGCGGCACCGCGGGCACGCGGCTGTGCAGCTTGGAAAATTCGGCGATCCACTCGGGGCCGAACAGGTCGGCGCGGCCGGCGAGGATCTGGCCGAGCTTGACGAAGGTCGGGCCCAGCTCCTCGAGCGCGCGCCGCACCTGCTGCGGCGGCTCGAGCCGGGCCAGCTCGTCGGCATGCTCGCGGTGCAGCACGTGGCCGGCGCGCGCCAGCGTGTCGGCCAGCCCGAGCCGGCGTACCGCGTCGCCGAGGCCGTGCCGCATCAGCACGCCGGCGATTTCGTTCAGGCGCCCCAGGTCGCGCGCCGAGCCGAGGGTTTCGATCAGCATCGGGGCGAAGTATCGCCGCGCGGCGCCGCGTCAGCGCCCGCGGCGCACGCGCAGCAGCTCGTCGAGCACGAGCGTGATCGCGCCGAGCGTGATCGCGCTGTCGGCGAGGTTGAAGGCGGGAAAGTAGCCGCCCGGGAACAGCGGCGCCAGGAAGGCGAAGCGGAACTGCAGGAAGTCGACGACGAAGCCGTGCAGCAGCCGGTCGACGACGTTGCCGATCGCGCCGCCCATGATCATCGAGATCGAGAAGCAGAACAGCTTCTGCTCCGGGTGGCGCCTGAGCATCCAGACGATGAAGCCCGACGCCGCGACGCCGAGCGCGGCGAAGAACCAGCGCTGCCAGCCCGACGCGCCGGCCAGGAACGAGAACGCGGCGCCGCGGTTGTGCACGCGCACGAGGCTGAAGTGCGAGAACACGGGGTGCACCTCGCCGAACTGGAACCAGCCGACGATCAGCGTCTTGGCCAACTGGTCGAGCAGCACCACCGCCAGCGCCAGCGCCAGCCACAGGCCCAGCCCCGGCACCCTGCCGCGCGCGGCCATCAGGCCACCGTGCGGGTCTCGCCCGCGCCGTACAGGTTGCTCGTGCAGCGGCCGCAGATCGTCGGGTGCGCCGGGTCGTGGCCGACGTCGGTGCGCCAGTGCCAGCAGCGCTCGCACTTGGTCGCCGCCGACGGCGTGACGCCGACCTGCAGCGCCGTCGCGTCGGTGACGCGCGGCGGCCGAGGTGATGAGCACGAACTTGAGGTCCTCGCCGAGCGTGGCGAGCAGCTCGCGGTCGGCCGCGTCGGCGCCGATCACCAGCTCGGCCTGCAGCGACGAGCCCAGCGCGCCGGCGCTGCGCACGGCCTCGATCTCCTTGTTCACGGCGTCGCGGATCGCGCGGATGCGCGCCCATTTGGCGAGCAGCGACTGGTGGTCGGCAGCGGGCGCGTCGAAGCGCCAGTAGGTCTCGACGAAGATCGATTCCGACGTGCCGAACAGCGCCCAGGCCTCCTCGGCGGTGAAGCTGAGGAAGGGCGCCATCCAGCGCAGCATCGCGTGCGTGATCTGCCACAGCGCGGTCTGCGCGCTGCGCCGGGCGAGGGATTTCGGCGCCGTCGTGTACAGCCGGTCCTTCAGCACGTCGAGGTAGAACGCGCCCAGGTCCTCCGAGCAGTAGACCTGCAGCTTGGCCACCACCGGGTGGAACTCGTAGACGTTGTAGTGCGCCAGGAACTCGGCCTGCAGCTCGGCCGCGCGCGCCAGCGCCCAGCGGTCGATCTCGAGCATCTCGGCCGCCGGCACGGCATCCAGCGCGGGGTCGAAGTCGTCGCGTTGGCGAGCAGGAAGCGCAGCGTGTTGCGGATGCGCCGGTAGGCGTCGACGACGCGGGCCAGGATCTTGTCGTCGATCGCCAGGTCGCCCGAGTAGTCGGTCGCGGCGCACCACAGGCGCAGGATCTCGGCACCGTACTTCTGTGCCGACGCGGCCAGCGGCATGTAGTTGCCCAGGCTCTTGCTCATCTTGCGGCCGGCGCCGTCGACCGTGAAGCCGTGCGTGAGCAGGCCGCGGTACGGCGCGTGCCCCTCGATCGCGCAGGCGATCAGCAGCGACGAATGGAACCAGCCACGGTGCTGGTCATGGCCTTCGAGGTAGAGGTCGGCCTCGGCCCCGCTCGCATGCGCGCTGCCCGGGTGCGAGCCGCGCAGCACGTGGAAGAAGGTCGAGCCCGAGTCGAACCACACGTCCAGGATGTCCTGGCTCTTCGTGTACTGCGCGGCGTCCTCGGCGCCCAGGATCT
The DNA here is from genome assembly GCA_963788635.1 of uncultured beta proteobacterium. Classification (GTDB taxonomy): domain Bacteria; phylum Pseudomonadota; class Gammaproteobacteria; order Burkholderiales; family Burkholderiaceae_C; genus Rubrivivax. The sequence continues at coordinate 160,511 of CAWBHE010000010.1, forward strand.
GCTCGGGCGTGGCCAGGCTCCAGGCCTCGATGCCGCCGGCTTCGACGATGCCGGCCGCCTGGTCCAGGATCTCCATCGTGCGCGGGTGCAGCTCGCCGCTGTCCTTGTGCAGGAAGAAGGGCAGCGGCACGCCCCAGCTGCGCTGGCGGCTGATGCACCAGTCGGGCCGGTTGGCGATCATGTCGCGCAGCCGGGCGCGGCCGTTCTCGGGGAAGAAGCCGGTCTGGTCGATCGCGTCCAGCGCCGTCTGACGCAGCGTCTTCGGCGCCTTGTCGACCGTGAACACGCCGACGCCGTCGTCCATCCGGATGAACCACTGCGCCGCGGCGCGGTAGATCACCGGCGTCTTGTGGCGCCAGCAATGCGGGTAGCTGTGGCTGATGGTCTGGGTGGCGAACAACCGGCCGGCGCCGCGCAGCGTGTCGATGATCGTCGGCACGGCCTTCCAGATGCCCTGCCCGCCGAAGAGCGGGAAGCCGGCCGCGTAGCTGCCGTTGCCTTGCACCGGGTTCAGGATCTCGTCGACCTTCATGCCGTGCGCGACGCAGGAGTTGAAGTCGTCCAGGCCGTACGCCGGCGAGCTGTGCACGAGGCCGGTGCCGTCGTCGGCGGTGGCGTAGTCGGCCAGGTAGACCGGGCTGATGCGGTCGTAGCCTGGGTCCACCGCCGCCAGCGGATGACGGAACCCAATGCCGCCCAGCGATTCACCGCGCGTGGTGGCCAGCACCGTGCCCGCCAGGCCGTAGCGCGCCAAGCAGGTCTCGACCAGCGAAGCGGCCAGCACGAGCAGGCCACGTTCGGTATCGACGAGCGCGTAGTCGAGCGCCGGGTTGAGGTTGAGCGCCTGGTTGGCCGGGATCGTCCACGCGGTGGTGGTCCAGATCACCGCGAAGGCGTCCTTGGCCAGCGCCGTGAGCCCGAAGGCCGCGGCCAGGCGCTCGGGCTCGGCGCAGAGGAAGCCCACGTCCAGCGTCTGGCTGGCCTTGTCGGCGTACTCGATCTCGAACTCGGCCAGCGAGCTGCCGCAGTCGAAACACCAGTAGACGGGCTTCAGGCCGCGGTAGACGAAGCCGCGCTCGACGATGCGCTTGAGGGCGCGGATCTCGCCCGCTTCGTTGCCGAAGTCCATCGTCCGGTACGGACGTGCCCAGTCGCCGAGCACGCCGACGCGCTTGAAATCGGCCATCTGCTGGGCGATCTGCTCGCCGGCGTAGGCGCGGCTCTTGGCCTGCACCTCGGCGCGCGGCAGGCTGCGCCCGAAGGTCTTCTCGATCTGGTTCTCGATCGGCAGGCCGTGGCAGTCCCAGCCCGGCACGTACTGGGCGTCGAAGCCGGCAAGCTGGCGCGCCTTGACGATCATGTCCTTGAGGATCTTGTTCGCGGCGTGGCCCACGTGCAGCTGGCCGTTCGCGTAGGGCGGGCCGTCGTGCAGCACGAACAGCGGCGCGCCGCGTCGCGCGTCGCGCAGGCGCTTGTACAGGCCTTGCTCGTCCCAGGCCTTGACCCAGCCCGGCTCGCGCTTGGGCAGGTCGCCGCGCATCGGGAACGGGGTGTCGGGCAGGTTCAGCGTGCTGCGGTAGTCGGGGGTCTCGGCTGGGCTCATGGCGCTTGGGGTGCCGCGTGGGGCGGCGCTCGGCTGGAGAGGGTTCGCGCTGCCGGCGGCAGTGCGGCGTGCGGCGACGGGGCCGGCGCGCGGCCGCCGTGCGCCTTCAGGCGCCGACGCGCGTAATTCGGTCGCGCGTGGCCTGCCGCCGCATGGCGGCGTGCCAGCGTGACGAAACAGGACCGGGCCGGCTCGGATGCATGGGTTAGATTCTATGCCGTGCCGTCTTCGACTCGACCCGCCTGCCTACGCCTGCTGTTCGCTGCTCGTCGCTGCTTGCCCGCGCTGGCGCACGCCGACGGCGTCGTCGAGCCGCTGCTGCTGCCGCCGCCGAAGGACCGCGACTGGGTCGTGGTGCTCGGAATGATCGCTTCGACCGGGCCGGAGTATCCGGGCGCGCAACGCCAGGGCACGGGGCTCACGCCGGGCTTCTTCCTGCGCTACAAGCGGCTCACGGTCACCAACCGCAGCGGCTTCGCGCCGCGCACGACCGACAACGCGGTGCGCGGCCTGGGGCTGGACCTGAACACCAGCGGGCGCTTCCGCGCCAACCTGGGCTTGCGCTTCGACGGCGGCCGCAAGGAATCGGGCAATGCCGCCTATGCCGGCCTCGGCAACATCGAGTCGACCGTGCGTGCCCGCGTGGGCGGCAGCTGGCAACTCGACGACGGCTGGCGCATCGCGGCTTCGTGGAACATGGACGCCTTCGGCCGCGGCGGCGGCAGCTACGGCGACCTCGGCTTCGCGCACGAGCTGACGGTGTCGCCGCACACCAACTGGTCCTGGGGCGCCAGCGTCTCGGCCGCCAACGAGCGCTACCTTCGGACCTACTACGGCATCACGCCCGAACAGTCGGCGCGCAGCGGCTACGCCGAATACGCGCCGCACGCGGGGCTGACGCGAGGTGGGGGCGTTCGTCAATCTGCGCAGCGATCTGTCGTCGCGCTGGGTGCTGATCGCTGGCGCGGGCGTGACGCGACTGATGGGCCCGGCGGCGGCCAGCCCGCTGGTCTTGAAGCGCAACGGCTGGGGTGCCAACGTCGGCCTGGCCTGGCGCTTCTGACCGACCGCTCGTCAAGCGCGCGCAGCGAACCAGCCGCGCGCGTCGGCGACGTCGCGCGCGATGCCGTCGCGCAGCGCGTCCAGCGACTCGTACTTCAGCTCGTCGTGCAGCTTGTGCAGCAGCTCCACGCGCAGCAGCCGGCCATAGCCGGCTTCGAGCGGCAGCGGCCAGTCCAGGCAATGCACCTCGAGCAGCACGCGGCCGGCGTCCTCGACCGTCGGGCGCACGCCCAGGCTGGCGACGCCGGGCAGCGGCGCGTCGCCCAGGCCGTGGACCTGCACGACGAAGATGCCCATCGCCGCCGGCCGCGGGTGGCCGAAGCGCAGGTTCAGCGTGCGGAACCCCAGTTCACGGCCGAGCTTGCGCCCGTGCACCGCGTGGCCGCTGATGCTGTACGGGCGGCCGAGCAGCTCGGCCGCGTGCGCCATCGCGCCGTCGGCGAGCGCCTGGCGCACCGCGGAGCTGGAGACGCGCTGGCCGTGGACCTCGTAGCTGAGCATGCGCGCGACGTCGAAGCCGGCCGCGCTGCCGGCGGCGTCGAGCATCGCGTAGTTGCCGGCGCGCTTCGCGCCGAAGCAGAAGTCGTCGCCGACGAGCACGTAGCGCGCGCCGAGGCCGCGCACCAGCACGTCGGCGATGAAGGCCTGCGGCGACAGCGCGGCGAAGCGCTCGTCGAAGCGCACGACGACGACGCGGTCGACGCCGCAGCGCTCGAGCTCGGCGAGCTTGTCGCGCAGCGTCGCCACCCGCGCCGGCGCCGCCTGCGGCTGGCCGGCGCGGCGCGCGAAGAAGTCGCGCGGGTTCGGCTCGAAGGTCATCACGCAGCTCGGCACGCCGCGGTGCCGCGCCTCGTTGGTGAGCAGTGCCAGCATCGCCTGGTGGCCGCGGTGCACGCCGTCGAAGTTGCCGATCGTGACGGCGCAGCCGGCCACGCCGTCTGCCGAGGTCACGGCGCAGCCGGCCGGGGTGGACAGCTCGGGGTGGTGGAAACCGCGGAAGACGCGCATCGGGCTGCGATTATCCGGTGGCGCCCAGCCCGAGCAGCCGCCGGTACAGCGCCAGGTAGGCGTCGGCGCAGCGGTCCCAGTCGAACTGCGCTGCGTGGGCCTTCACGGCGGACGCGCGGCCGGGCTCGGTGTGGCGCGTGAGGCCGCCCTCGACCACTCGCTTCATCGCCGCGGGGTCGAAATCGTCGAAGTAGTACGCCGCGTCGCCGCCGATCTCGGGCAGGCAGGTGCGCCGGGCCAGGAACACCGGTTTGCCGAAATGCATGGCCTCGATCGGCGGCAGGCCGAAGCCTTCGGTCAGCGACGGGAACAGGAAGCCGGTGCAGTGCGCGTAGGCCCAGGTCTTCTGCGCGTCGCTGATGCCGAGGTGAAAGCGCACGTTGGGCGTCACGGCCGTCGCGGCCAGCCGGCGGCTGTCGTCGCCCTGCGGGCCGCAGAGGACGAAGTCCATCTCGGGCCAGATCGCGGCCAGCGCCAGGATCGCCTGCGGATTCTTCGACGGCGACATCCGGCTCAGGTGGAACAGGAAGGGGCGGCCGCTGCGGCCGTCGGCGTCACGCCCGGGCAGCGGTGTCTGCGCGTCGGCGCTCAGGTTGCGCGCACCGTTGTAGATCACGTCGAGCGGGCCCGTCCAGCCGAGGTGGCGCCGCACGTCGCCGGCGGTGTGCTGGCTGATCGCGACGACATGGTCGGTGCGCCGCATCAGCGCGCGGATGCGGCGGTCGTGGCGCCAGCGCGAGAACGCGCTCGGGTGGTGCAGGTAGTTCAGGTCGTGCACCGTCAGCAGCCGCGGGCCGCAGCCGTTCGGGGGCAGCGTCTTGTTCAACTGGTGCAGCGAATGCCACAGCGCATAAGGCTGCGGCTGCACGTGGCGCCAGCGCTGCCAGCGGTTCACCGGCCGATAGCCGACCTCGGCGCCGAACAGCCCGGACAGCTTCTCGCGCAGATGGAAGTCGAACGCGATGCCGTCGCGCGCGCGCCATTGCGGCGCCCGGGCCGCGATGCGCCGGCCGAGCTGGAGCGAGAACTCGCCCAGGCCGTCGTTCAGCGAACCGATGTTGCCCAGGCTGATGCCGATGCGGCGTGTCGCGGCGAGCCCGTCGTTCATCGGGCGGCAGTGTAGCGATCGGAGCCGCGGCTACGATCGACCTCCCCCGGCGCGAGGGCGGCGGGCCGGCTGCGGAGGTGGGCATTGCACGACGACTACTCGGACTGGAAGGGCTGGACGCCGGAGAACTTCGCGCGCGTTTCGGCCGCCGAGGCGCGCTATTTCGACTGGCACGTGGCGCGCGCGTTGCCGGGGCACGCGCCGGGGCTGAAGCTGCTCGAGCTGGGCTTCGGCAACGGCGGCTTCCTCGGCTGGGCGCGCGACCGCGGTCACGTGGCGACCGGGATCGAGACGAACGCCAGGCTCGTCGACTGCGCTCGCGCGGCCGGCTTCGCGGCTGCGGCCGACTTCGGTTCGCTGCCGGCCGACGCGCGCTTCGACCTGATCGCCGGCTTCGACGTGCTCGAGCATGTCGAAGCCGCGCAACTGCCCGCGTTGATGGCCGACCTCGCCGCGCGGCTCGCTCCGACCGGCGCGATGCTGTTCCGTTTCCCGAACGGCGAGTCGCCCTGGTCCCGGCACCTGCAGCATGGTGACCTGACCCATGTCAGCGCGCTCGGCGTCTCGCGCATGCGGCAGGTCGCGCTGGGCGCGGGGCTGGAGCTCGTGCACAGCGGCGAGCCGCTGCCCTGGCACGCGCTGCCGGCCAGCCGGCGTGCCGGCGCGCTGGCGGCGCTCGCGGCGCGCCGGAGCTTCGAATGGCTGCTGCGCAAGACGTACGCGCTCGGGCGCGGCATCGACTTCGCGCCGAACCAGATGGTCGTGCTCAGCCGGCCGCGTCCTCGCGCCGCGGAGCGCTGACCCTTTCGATCGCGGCGACGAACTTGTCGACGATCGCCGGCCAAGCGTAGCGGTTCTGCACGTACTCGCGGCCGCGCCGGGCCCACAGCGCGCGTTCGTTTGCGGGCAGGTTCAGCAGGCGGCGAAGCGCGGCGCGCAGCTCGCGCGCGCTGCGGTAGGCGATGCCGGCTTGGCTGTCCTGCACGTGGTCGGCCAGCACCGGGCTGCGGCCGTTGACGATCACCGGCGTGCCCAGGCTCAAGGCCTCGAGCAGCACCAGCGACAGGCTTTCGTGGCGCGAGGGCACGACCAGCGCGGCCGCGCCGGCGATCAGCGCGTCGCGCTCGGCATCGCCGACGAAGCCGGTGCGGCGCAGGTGCGCATGGTCCGGCAGCGGCATCGCCTCGCGGCCGGCGAGCACGAGCAGCGCGCCGAGATCGTCGGCGCCGACCACCTGGAAGGCCCGGACCAACTCGGCACAGCCTTTGCCCGTCTCGATGCGCCCGAGGTAGAGGACGTAGGGGCGGGCGCCGAGGTCGAACTTGTCGCGCGCGGCGGCGAGGGCAGCGGCCGACGGCGGCGTGACGTCGACGCCGCTGCCGCAGACCTCGCCACGCGCGGCGTCGTCTCCGTACAGCGCGCGCGCGAGCTGCTGCTCGGCGCGCGTGTTGAACAGGATCCAGCCGGCGGCCCGCAGCACGCGGTGGAACACAGGCAGGTACGACGCCTTCTCGTCGTGCAGCAGCGGCACCAGGAGGCTGTGCCGGCCCCAGGCCTGGATGCCGAGCGCGGTGGTCTCGTACAGCGCAGTGAAGAAGATCGCTGCGTCGTAGCGATCGCGCTCGCGTGCCAGCGTCGCGAGCAGCTCCGGGCAATGCGGCCCTTGCAGGCGCAGGAAGCGCTCGCCGTCGGTCAGCGGGTCGCCGGCCGGACGGGCGACGCGCGGCGTCGGCCAGAGCCCACGCAGCAGGAAGCGCAGCTTGTGACGCAACGGCACCTTGGCGCGGCCTTCGTCGTTGCGTGGCGGGTTCGCGAAGCGGCGCACGCGCAGGCCGTCGACGACGCTCTCACCGGGCGGGTAGTAGGGCGCCCAGTCGGTGTGGTCGCGCGCACAGCTGGTCAGTACGTCGATCTCGACGCGTGCGCCGAGCGCCTTGGCCAGCATGCGCGCGTGCAACTCTGCTCCGCCGTTGACCTCGGCACCGAAGCGCTGCACGACGAGCGCGACGCGCCGGGCGTTCATGTCGGGCCGGCGAGCACCGACGCGTCTTGCAGCCAGCGCCACTCCCCCGCCGCCAGATCCGCCGGCAGCGCGAGCGCGCCGAACGAGCTGCGGTGCAGCGTCTCGACCCGGTTGCCCGACCGCCGCCACCATGCGCTTGACCTGGTGGTACTTGCCTTCGAGCAGCGTGAGGCGCAGGCCGCGTTCGCCGCTGCGTTCGGCGGCCGCGGCGCGCACCGGTGTCGGCGAGTCGTCGAGCACGACGCCGGCGAGCAGCTTCGCGATCTGCGTCTCGTCGACCGGGTGCTTCGCGCCGACCTCGTAGACCTTGGGCACGTGGTGCTTGGGCGACGTGAGCCGGTGGATCAGCGCGCCGTCGTCGGTGAGCAGCAGCAGCCCGGTGGTGTCCTCGTCCAGGCGCCCCACCGGCTGCAGGCCGCGCGTGCGCAGCGGCGGCGGCAGCAGGCTCAGCACGCTGGGGTGGTGGCGCGGCTTCTGCGAGCATTCGTAGCCGGCCGGCTTGTGCAGCATGACGAGCGCGCGCTCGTGGTAGGGCCAGGCCTGGCCGTCGACCTCGAACACCAGCGCGGCGGCGGTGTCGAACTCGGCCTGGGGGTCGTCGACGACGTGCCCGCCGACGCGCACCCGCCCGGCGGCGACGAGCCCGGCACAGTCGCGCCGCGTGCCGAAACCCTGCGTGAAGAGGATCTGCGCCAGCCTCATGCGGGGCCGGGTCCGGCCCAGTCGCGCAGGCGGCGGTAGAGCAGGCCGCGCGAGACGCCCAGCCTGCGCGCGGTGCGCGAGATGTTGCCGCCGCAGTCGGCCAGCGTGCGCTCGATCACCTCGCGCGTGTGCTGACCCAGCGTCGCGGAGGCCGCGCTGCTCGCGCCGGTCGGTGTCGGCGCCGGCGCGCTTGGGGCGGGAACGTTGGTGGCGGCGGCCGGCACCGGCGGCCGGGTGGCCGGTGCCGGGGCGGCGCCGGCCCCGACCGCGCGGCGCACACCGTCGCGGGCTTGCAGGCGCGCGCGCAGCCACACCGTCAGCCCGTTCGGCAGGCGCAGCGGCAAGGCGGCGTCGGTCATCGTGCGCGCCAGCAGCCCGGCCTGCGTCAGGCCGAACAGCTGCGTCGCGTCGCGCGCCTCGCCCGCGTCGGGGGTCAGGCCCAGCAACTGTTGCGCGGTGCTGTTCAGCCAGGCCACCTGGCCGCGCGCGTCGACGCCAGCCAGCGCTTCCAGCGGCGAGCCGAGCAGGCTGTTGCAGACCTGGAACTGCAGCACCAGGTGCTCGCTCGCACCCGCCTGGAGCAGGCGGTTCTCGATCGCGGTCGCGTAGACGCCGACCAGCGCCGCGGCGTCGAAACCGAAATGGCGCGACTCGGCGGTCAGGTCGAGCACGCCGGCGAGCCGGCCGTGGCCGTCGCGGATCGGCGCGCCGGCGCAGTACAGCGAGTGCATCGCCTCGAAGTAATGCTCGGCGCCGAGCACGGTGCAGGCGGCGGCGGTCTTGGCGACGACCGCCAGCGCGTTCGTGCCCAGCGCCGATTCGGCCAGGTTCACGCCCACCCGCGCGGCCAGCGGCAGCACGCGTTCGTCGGCGCCGCCGGGGGTGCGGGTGGCGTGCACGACGACGCCGTCGCCGTCGGTCAGGATGACGCGGCAGCCGGTGCCGCCGAGCGCCGCTTCCAGGCGCTCGATCTCGCCGCTGGCAGCGCCGAGCAGCGTCTGGTTGCGCGCCAGCGTGGCGTGCATGCGGCTGCGCGTCACGGGGTCGAAGCCGACCGCCTCGTGCGGGTCGCGGTGCGCGCTGACGCAGCGGGCCCAGGACTGGATCACCGCCTCGCCGACGAGGCCGGTCGGGCGCTGTCCTTCGCCGAAGAAGCGCTCGCGTGCGAACCCGATGCGCTGGCCGGGCGAGAGGAAGAAGGGCTGCGCCGGCAGCGGCGCCACGCGCGCGCCGGGTCGGGGGGTGGACGTCGGCATGCGCGCAGTCTGGCCGGAAGCGGACACGATGCGGCTCCGGGAAACTACCGTGCCGGCGGCGGCGCCGCCAGGTCGGCCGCGGCAGGCAGGCCGGAAGCGGCCACCGCGGCCTGCACCGCGTTGAGCACCGCGCGCGCGGTCACCTCGGCGGCGAGCGCGCCGAGCACGGTCATCTCGCCGGGGCGGCCGCTGGCGCCGGTGGCCAGCGCGAACAAGGTGTCGCCGTCGGTCATCGTGTGCACCGGCCGGATGCTGCGCGCCAGGCCGTCGTGGGCCATCGTCGCGAGCTTGTTCGCCTGTGCCTTGGTCAGCACCGCGTCGGTGGCGACGACGCCGATCGTCGTCGCCATCCCGGCGAGCGCGCGCGCCGGCAGCTCGCCGCGCAGCAGCGCCGCCTGGCTGTCGAGCAGGCCGCGGCCGTCGGCGGTGCGCGCGCCGGCGACGACGCGGCCGGTCGCCGGGTCGACGACGTCACCGATCGCGTTGACCGCGACCAGCGCCGCCACCGTGATCGCGCCGACGCGCAGCGACGCGCTGCCGATGCCGCCCTTCATCGCGCGCTCGATGCCGAACAGCTTGCCCACCGTCGCGCCGGCGCCGGCGCCGACGTTGCCCTGCGCCGGCGGCGCCGCGCTCGCCGCCTCGCAGGCGGCATGGCCGGCGTCGGCGCCGGGGCGGACGCGGCCGTCGCCGAGCCAGAGGTCGAACAGCACCGCGGCCGGGACGATGGGGACCCGGACCGGCCGGTCGGACGGTCCGTCCCGGCCCATCGGGCCGACCACGAAGCCGTGCCCATGTTCCTCGAGCCAGCGCATCACGCCGCCGGCGGCGTCGAGCCCGAAGGCGCTGCCGCCGGCGAGCAGCACGGCATGCACCTGCTCGACCAGGTTGTCGGGCCGCAGCAGGTCGGTTTCGCGCGTGCCCGGCGCGGCGCCACGCACGTCGACACCGCAGGTCGCGCCTTGCGGGCAGAGCACGACCGTGCAGCCGGTCGGCCGCGCCGCCAGCGTGTGGTGGCCGACGGCGAGGCCGGCGACGTCGGTCAGGCTGCCCGGGTGCAGGATCATGGGCTCAAGTGTTGCATGGCCTTCGGTTCTCGGCCCGAAGCGGCCGTTGGCCGCCCCGGGCCGAACGGCCCCTTGCACCGCTCCCCCGCGCCCCCTCCGCGAGGGGGCTCCAGCTCGGATGACGAGTCGGCCCTCAGGCCGACCCACTCTCGAGCCAGGCGGCGCTGTGGGTACGTGCAGCGCCTCGAACGACGCGCCGGCCGCGAGGCCGGCCCGACGGTCATGCAGGTGCCCCCTCGCGGAGGGGGCGGGGGGAGCCGTGCGAAACGGCCCTGGCCCGGAGCGGCCAACGGCCGCTTCGGGCCGTTTGCCGACGCGCGCGCCCGCCGCGAGAACGGGCGCAGGGCGCCCTGTGCTCAGGCAAACACGCCGGCGGTGTCCTGCATGCGCGCGCTGACCTCGCCCAGGTGGTGCAGCGTGTCGCCGAAGCCCATCTCGAGCACGGTGAGGCGCTTGAAGTAGTGGCTGGCGACGTACTCGTCGGTGACGCCGATGCCGCCGTGCAGCTGGATGCATTGCTGGCCGACGAAGCGCATCGAGTGGCCGAGCTGCACGCGCGCCTGGCTGAGCGCGCGCCGGCGCTGCGCAGCCGCTTCGCCGAGCTTGAGGCTGGCGTAGTAGCTCATCGAGCGGCCGAGTTCGAGCTGCATCTTGACGTCGGCGATGCGGTGGCGCAGCGCCTGGAAGCTGGCGATCGTGACGCCGAATTGCTTGCGCGTGTTCATGTAGTCGACGGTGATCGCGACCAGCTTGTCCATCACGCCGACCGCTTCGGCGCAGTGCGCCGCGATGCCGACGTCGACCGCGGCTTCGAGCGTCGCGTGGCCGTCCTCGGCGAGCAGCGTCGCGGCGGCCGCGTCGAGCACCAGCTCGGCGGCGCGCGCGCCGTCCTGCGTCGGGTAGCCGCGCACCTGGGCCGCACCGCGCTCGACGACGAACAGCCCGATGCCGGCGGTGTCGGTGTCGTTGCCGCGAGATGCGCGCCGGCACGATGAAGGCATCGGCCTCGTCGCCGGCCGGCACCACGCTCTTCGCGCCGCTGAGCGTCCAGCCGTCGCCGCTCTTCAGCGCGCGCGTCGTCACGTGGTTCAGCCGGTAGCGCGCGGCGCGCTCCTGGTGTGCGAGAACGACCAGCGCCGACGCGTCGGCGATCTTCGGCAGCCAGGCCGAGTGCACGGCATCGCTCGCGCCGGCCAGCAGCGCCGGCGCGACGATCGCGCCGTGCGCCCAGGGCGCGTTGACGAGGCCGCGGCCCAGCTCTTCGGCGACGACCATCGCCTCGATCGCGCCGAAGCCCATGCCGCCCTGCGCCTCGGGCACCGCGAGCGCGGTCAGCCCGAGGTCGGCCAGCTCGGCGTAGACCTCGCGCGTCGCGCCGCCGGCCTTCGCGATGCGCGTGCCGGCGCTCGAACGAAAAGCCCTTGTCGACCCAGCGCCGCACCGCGTCGCGCAGCGATTCCTGGTCGTCGCGTGAAATCGAAGTCCATGTCGGTGTCCTGTCGTCAGTCTGGCTGGAACCCCTTCCTCCTCGGGGGGAAGGGGCCGGGGAAGGGAGCGATCCGGTCTGCGCCGCGCGCAGCGGTCCTGGGGCCGTTCAGGACCCAGCACCGTCTGCGCGACGATGTTGCGCTGCACTTCGTTCGATCCGCCGTAGATCGTCGTCTTGCGCAGGTTGAAGTAGGTCGCGGCCAGCGGCGCGCAGTGCGCGGCGCCGACGTGGTCGCCCTGCCAGCCGGCTTCCATCGCCTCGCGGACGAAGGGCACGCTGTAGGGGCCGCCGGCGAGCATCATCAGCTCGCTGTAGCGCTGCTGGATCTCGCTGCCGCGGATCTTCAGCAGGCCGGCGACGTCGAGCGCCTGCTTGCCGCTCTTCTCGGCCGACAGCACGCGCAGCACCATCATCTCGAGCGCGACGATGTCGACCTCGAGCAGCGCGATCTGGTCGCGGAAGCGCGCGTCGTCGTAGACGCCCTCGGCCTTCGCGATGCGCTTGAGCCGCTCGAGCTCGCGCTTGGCGCGGTTGACGTCGGCGATGTTGGTGCGCTCGTGGGCGAGCAGGTGCTTGGCGTAGGTCCAGCCCTTGTTCTCCTCGCCGATCAGGTTCTCGGCCGGCACCTCGACGTTGTCGAAGAAGACCTCGTTGACCTCGGGCTCGCCGTCGAGCGTGACGATCGGGCGCACCGTGATGCCCGGGCTCTTCATGTCGATCGAGCAGGAAGCTGATGCCGGTCTGCGGCTTGCCTTCGGTGCTCGTGCGCACCAGGCAGAAGATCCATTCGCCGTACTGGCCGAGCGTGGTCCAGGTCTTCTGGCCGTTGACGACGTACTTGTCGCCGCGGCGCTCGCGCGTTCGCGCGGTCTTCACCGAGGCCAGGTCCGAGCCCGAACCGGGTTCGCTGTAGCCCTGGCTCCACCAGACCTCGCCGCTGGCGATGCCGGGCAGGAAGCGCTGCTGCTGCTCCGGGTTGCCGAAGGCCATGATCACCGGCGCGACCATCACCGGGCCGAACGGGATCACGCGCGGCGCGCCGGCGAGCGCGCATTCCTCCTCGAACAGGTGCTTCTGGATCGCGTTCCAGCCCGGGCCGCCGAAGGGCTTGGGCCAGCCCCAGCCGAGCCAGCCCTTGGCGCCCAGGATCTTGGCCCAGCGCTGCAGGTCGTCGCGGCTCAGGCGCAGCGCGTTGTGCACCTTGTGGCTGATGTCCTTGGGCAGGTTCTCGGCCACCCATTGGCGGATCTCGCGCGCGGAACGCCTGTTCTTCGGCGGTGAAGTTGAGGTCCATCGTCGCTGTCTCCTTGGTGCGTCGCGGCGGCAGTCGGGAAGCGTCCCCGGTCGCGCCGCACGGCCCGGCTTTTTAGCACGCTCGTTCGTTTCGATCCTGTCCCTGCGGTGACAGGCCCGGCGCGCGCGGGTTCCGAGCGCGCCGGGCTACTTCAGCTCGAGCCGCATCACGTCGTTCTCGCGCCGCATCTGCAGGCGCGACAGGAAGCTGTTGCCGAGCAGCACGTTGGGCATCGGCGCCGGCACCACCATCGCCGGCACGTTGGCCAGCTCGACGTCGCCGATGCGCAGCGTCGCCAGCGTGACCAGCGTCGCCGCGGCGGGCGCCGTTCGCGGTCTGCGTGACGACGGCGCGGCCGTGGCGCCAGTCGATGCCGATGCGCTCGGCCTCGGCGCGGCCGAGCGCGACCAGCGTCGCGCCGGTGTCGACCATGAAGCGCACCGCGTGCCCGTCGATCAGCGCCGTCGGTGACGAAGTGGCCGCCCGGTCCGGCGGCGATGACGATCTCGCGCCCGCGGCTCGGCGGCACGCCGCCGCCGACGGCCACCGGCGCCGCCCCGGCGCGCAGCCGGCTTGGCACGCCGTCCTGCTCGACGAGCGCGTCGTCGCCGTCCCAGCGCAGCAGCGTCACGCCCTGCGCCGTCTGCGCCGACGCCCACGCGTGCGCGCGCGGCCGTCGATCACGAGCAGCGCCTTGTCGCCCATCCGGCCGGCCAGCGCCGGGCCCTGCGCGGCGGCCCACAGCGGCAAAAGCGCGGCGACCAGGGCGGCGAGGAGGGCGGCGCCGCGCTTCAAGCCGGGCTCAATCGCGGAAGTTGTCGAACGACAGCGGCAACTCGGCCATTTCCTTGCGCAGCAGCGCCATCGCGGCCTGCAGGTCGTCGCGCTTGGCGCCGGAGACGCGCACCGCGTCGCCCTGGATCGCGCGCCTGGACCTTGAGCTTGCTGGCCTTGAGCGCGGCCTGGATCTTCTTCGCGTTCTCGGCGTCGATGCCGCTCTTCACGGCGACCGGCTGCTTGAGCTTGTCGCCGCCGAGCTTCACCGGCTTGGCCGACAGGTCGAGGAAGCGCACGTCGACGCCGCGCTTGCTGAGCCGGCCGAGCAGCACGTCGCGCACCTGGCCGAGCTGGAAGTCGCTGTCGGCGAAGAGCGTGATCTCGCGTTCCTTGGCGCTCTTGTCGGCGAGCTCGAGCTTGGCGCTCGAGCCCTTGAAGTCGAAGCGGGTGCCGATTTCCTTGTTCGCCTGCTCGACCGCGTTGCGCAGTTCGACCAGATTGGGTTCGAGGACGGTGTCGAAGCTGGGCATGGGAAAATTCTGCCATGTCCTCGACCCTCGTGCCTGCGCAGATCGAACAGCGGGCCTCGCTGCGCGAATTCAACACCTTCGGCCTGCCCGCGCTCGCGCAGACGCTGGTGCACGTGACGAGCGACGCCGACGTGCGCCGTGTCGTCGACCACCCCGACTACGGCCGGGCGCCGAAGTTCGTCCTCGGCGGCGGCAGCAACATCGTGCTCACGCGCGACGTCGCCGCGGTGGTGCTGAAGATCGAGATCCCGCGGCCGGCGCGTCGTGCGCGAGAGCCGCCGACGCCTGGATCGTCGAGGCCGGCGCGGGCGAGAACTGGCACGACGTTCGTCGCCTGGACGCTGGCGCAGGGCATGCCGGGGCTGGAGAACCTGGCGCTGATCCCGGGCACGGTGGGCGCGGCGCCGGTGCAGAACATCGGCGCCTACGGCGTCGAGCTGAAGGACCGCTTCGACTCGCTCGACGCGGTCGACCTCGTCACCGGCCGCAACGTCACGCTCGACGCGCGCCGACCTGCCGCTTCGGCTACCGCGACAGCGTGTTCAAGCACGCCGATTTCGGCGGCTCGCCGGCAAGAGCGTGATCACGCGCGTGCGCTACGCCTTGCCCAAGGCCTGGCAGCCGATGCTCGGCTACCTGGACCTCGAGCGCAAGATCGCCGAGACCGGCAATCGCCGCGCCCGACGCGACGCACGGTGTTCGACTGGGTCTGCGCGATCCGCCGCGCCAAGCTGCCCGACCCGGCCGTGATCGGCAACGCCGGCAGCTTCTTCAAGAACCCGGTGGTGAGCGCAGGAGCAGTGCCGCGACATCATCGGCCGCGACCCGGAGATCGTGCACTACCCGCTGCGCCGACGGCCGCGTCAAGCTCGCCGCCGGCTGGCTGATCGACGCCTGCGGCTGGAAGGGCAAGTCGGTCGGCCGCGCCGGCGTCTACGAGCGTCAGGCGCTGGTGCTGGTGAACCGCGGCGGCGCCAGCGGCGCCGAGGTCGTGACCCTCGCCCGCGCGATCCAGGAAAGCGTCTACGGACGCTTCGGCATCCGGCTCGAGCCGGAGCCGGTCATCGTGTAGCGGCGGCGCCCGCCTCCAACCCCGCCTCGAGCCCGGCGTCCAGCGCCGCGTCGCGCGTCTGCGGCAGCAGTTCCTCGAAACGCTGCACGAGGCGCGCGATCTCGTGCGCGGGCAGGTGCGAGGCGCCTTCTTGCAAGGCCTCGGCGGTGGCGGCCAGCGCGGTCAGGCCGAGGTTGAGCGCCGCGCCGCGCGCGGCGTGGGCGTTGACGCGCAGTTCCAGTGCCTCGGCGTCGCGCACCGCCGCGCGCAGACGGCGCACGGTCTCCGGCCCCTGGGCCAGGAAGGCGTGGATCATCGCTGCCAGCCGCTCGCGCGGCATCGCCTGCGCCGCCGCGGCGAGTGCCGCCTCGTCGATCAGCGGCGGCGCGCCGGCCGGCGCCAGCACCTGGACCGGCACCGGCTCGGCGGCCAGCTCGTTGCTGGCCGCTGCGCCGAACAAGCGACGCAGCGACGACGCCAGCTTGGCCGGGCTGACCGGCTTGGTGAGGAAGTCGTTCATCCCGGCGACCAGGCAGCGCTCGCGGGTTTCGGAGTAGGCGTCGGCGGTGAGCGCGACGATGGGCACCGTGGACAGCGAGGGGTCGGCCAGCGCGCGGATCGCCCGCGTCGCCGCGACGCCGTCCAGCACCGGCATGTGCAGGTCCATCAGCACGATGTCGAAGCGGCGCGAGGCGTCGCGCGCGCACAGTGCGGCCAGCGCCTGTTCGCCGTTCTCGGCGAAGTGCGCCTCGTGGCCCAGGTTCTCGAGCAGCGCCGCCATGTACTGCCGGTTGACCGGATGGTCTTCTGCCACCAGCACCTGCAGCGGGCGGGCCGGCAGCGACCGCTCGGGGACCGCGCTGTGCGGCGACGGCGCTGCCGGTGCCGGTTGCAGCGGCATGCGGAAGGTGAAGGCGCTGCCAGCGCCGGGCTGGCTGCGCACCGTGATGTCGCCGCCCATCAGGCGCGCCAGGTTGCGCGAGATCTCGAGCCCCAGGCCGGTGCCGCCGTGGCGGCGCGAGGGCGAGCTGTCGCCTTGCACGAAGCGGTGGAACAGGCGATCCAGCGTCGCCTCGTCCATGCCGGGGCCGGTGTCGCTGACCACGAATTCGAGGCTGGCCGCGCCGGTGCCGCCGTCGCTGCGGCGCAGGTCCAGCACCACCGCGCCGCGGTCGGAGAACTTGATCGCGTTGCTGAGCAGGTTGAACAGGACCTGCTTGACGCGGGTGGCGTCGGCGAGCACGCGCTCGGGCACCGCGGGATCGGCGTCGATGTGCAGCGCCAGCGACTTGGCGTGCGCCTGCGGCCGCATCAGCGCCTCGACGTCGCGCAGCAGCGCGCGCAGGTCGACCGCGGCCGGCGCCAGCGTCATGCGGCCGGATTCGAGCTGCGACATGTCCAGGATGCCGTTCAGGATCGCGAGCAGGTGGTCGGCCGATTCGGTGGCGGTGTGCAGGTAGCCCATCTGGCGCGGCGCCAGGCCGGTCTCGCGCAGCAGCGACAGCATGCCCATCAGGCCATGGAACGGCGTGCGGATCTCGTGGCTCATGTTGGCCAGGAACATGCTCTTGGCCTCGCTCGCGGCCTCGGCCTCGCGGCGCGCCTGGCGCAGCCGGCGGGCGAGCTCTTCGAGCGACGCGCGGCGCTGTTCGAGCTGGCGCATCTGGCGCAGCGCGATCAGCGCGAAGGCCAGCGTCAGCACCGACAGGAAGATCGTCAGCGCGATGCCGATCTGGTTGTGCCGGCGCACCATGTCGTTGCGCGCCGCCATCTGGTTGCCGATCTCGTGCGCGGCGCTCAGCGTCATGCCGTGCAGCGGCGTGCCGAGAGCGTCCAGCGCCGGCTCCAGCGCGATCATTGCGGCCGGCGTCGGCGCGGCAGTGCCCGCGTGGCCCAGCAATTGGTCGGCCTGCGCGATGAAGTCGTCGAGCTGCCGCAGCGTGCTGCGGAACTCGGCGCGCCCGAACAGCAGCCGGTCCACTCTCGGGTTGTGCAGCAGGCCGACGCGGCTGACCCAGATGTCGTAGCGAAGTTGCAGTGCGTCGCGGTCGATCGCGTTGTCCGAACGCGCGTAGCGGTGCCAGCTGTCGAGCAGGCGCAGGTACTCGGTCTCTGCCTGGTAGACCATCAGCACGACGTAGTCGTCGCCGGTGCGCACGCGCTGGCTGAGCAGCGCCGCCTGTCGGCCCTGCACCAGCGCCACCGCGAGCAGCACCAGCGCGAGGCCGAGGCCGATCACGCCCAGCCCGCTGGCACGCCGGCGGCGGGCCCGCGCTAGCGCACCTCGATCGTCCGCAGCTGCCATGCCGACCGGCTGTAGTGCACCGGGTTGCGCAGTTCGGGCTGCGCGTCGAAGGGGTAGATCAGGAACAGCGGGCCCTTGTCGCGCACCGCCATCGGCTGGTCGTCGAGCAGCCGGGCGACGATCACGTCGAAGCGCATCGCGTCGTCCGCCGGCAGTTCGACCCAGTAGTCGTTCAACGCCAGCGCGCGCAAGCTGCTGCCATGCGCGCCGGTGGCGGCGAGCAGGTCGCGCAGCAGCGGGCCGGTGAACTTGCGCGCGTGCGCGTACCAGGGGGTGCGCGTGCTGAAGCTGGTTTGCGGCAGGCGTTCGAGCATCGGCATGTCGAAGTCGGCCTGCACGCCCTGGTTGGGGATCCGGATCAGGCCCTTGATCGTGAGCACCACCGGCCCGGCGGGGCGTTCGAGCGCATGCGCCGGCCAGGCTGCGCCGAGCGCGACGGTGCCGGCGGCCGCGAGCAGGGTCCGGCGGGCGATGGGCGGATCCATGGCGGCCGGATTCTAGGCGCCCGGGCCGAGCATGTCCGTCAGCGTCAACCCGGTCAGGCGGCGCGCCTGGGCCACCAGCCACCAGAGCAGCGCGCTCATCATCGCCATCGAAGGGATCGCGATCACGGTGTAGCTGAGCAGCGTCAGCCGGCCGAGTTCCTCGTTGAAGGCCTCGGTGCCGGCCGGGCTGGTGACGACCCAGCGCGTGAGCAGGTAGTTCGCCGCCGCCGAGACGAAGAAGGTGCCGGCGAGCCAGCAGCGTGCCGGTGCGCAGCCGGGCCTCGAAGGCCGCCGCCGTGCCGCGCTCGGCGAGCGCGGACTGGATGCGGTCGACGTCGAGCAGCGCGGCGTCGATCACGAGCGCGTGGATCAGCGGGTGGCGCGTCCAGGCCGATGCGGCGATGACGGTGCCGATCAACGCCGACACCGTGCCCTCCTTGACGGCCAGCCACTCGCTGTCCAGCTTGAGCAGCCCGATGCCGCCGGTGAGCAGCGTGCTGACGATGCCGACCAGCGCCAGCCCGCTGATCTTGCGCCGGCGCCAGCCGTCCCACAGCCCGAAGCCGACCGGGAAGGCGAGCGCGAGCACCAGCGCCGGCGCGTCGCCCAGGCGCTGCGGTCCGCTGAGCTGCATCAGCACGAGCGCAGGCGCGACGATGGTGATCGCGATCTCGAGCAGCGGGTTCGGCTTGGCGGGCATCGGCGGCATCGGCAGTGGCGCGACCCCGATTGTCGCTGCGGGCCGCCGCCGCGCCGGCGCCTACTGCCGGCGCCAGGCCTTCAGCCGGTCGAGTTTGGCGGCGTAGATCCGCTGCTCGCGCGCCGTCGTGCTGTTGTCGAGCGCGAGCTGCAGCTGCGCGCGCGCCGGGCCGATCTCGCCGAGCGCGGCCAGCGCCCGGGCGAGCCAGAAATGGAACTCGTGGTAGTCGGGCTCGCGCCGGACCTCGCGCTCGAACAGCGTGCGCGCAGCGCGATAGTCGCCGGCCTGCATCGCCTTCAGCCCGGCGTCGAAATCGTGGAACGGCGGCACCGGCTCGATGCGCGCCAGCCGCTCGGCGACGCGCGCGGCCTCGTCGTCGCGGCCCTGCGCCTTCAGCGCCTGGACCAGGTTGCCCATCGCCTTGGTGTTCTCGGGCTCGTGGCGCAGCGCGTCGTCGAACAAGGCCTGCGCGCGCGCGGGCTGGCCGTGGCGCAGGTAGACCACGCCGAGGGTGTTGTAGCCGGCCCAGAAGCGGGCGTCGTGGCGCAGCGCGTCGCGCGCATACCAGTAGGCGTCGTCGAGGCGGTTCGCGGCCAGCGCCTCGGCGGCGCGGTTGTTCATGAACATCGCGACGATGGTCTCCTCGGCGAGCGGCCGCATGCGCAGCCCGCGCAGGTCCGCGGCGGGAACGAAGTCGACGATCAGCGGGTGGTCGAACTGGCGTTCCCAGCTGCTGCGCAGCGGCAGCGTGTCGAGGAGCAGGTTGACGTGGCCGCTGGCGAAGACGAGGCCGTTGCTGCGGCTCCAGGCCTCGTCGACGGCCACCGACTGGTACTGCAGCGGCAGCCCCATCGCCTTCGCGAACGCGGCGGTCATGATGACCAGCGACAGGCAGTTGCCGGCGCGCGCGTCGAAGGCCTGGGCAGCGGTGCGCGTGACCGCGGCGTCGTAGTCCAGCGCGAGCTTGTGCTTGTTGTACAGCAGATCGATCAGGTGCCGGCGCGGATCGGGTTCGCGCCGCGTCGGCTGGCCCTCTCGCGCGAGAAAGCGCCGCATCGGCTCGCTGAGCGCAAAGATCTCGGCCGCCGAGACGAGGTGCGGCGGTCGGGCGAAGGCGGCGTCGTCGAAGAGTGGCGTCGGGTCGGGCGCCGGCGTCGGCGGGGTGCCGGCGCAGGCCGTCAGCAGGGCGCAACCCAGTACGAGAATCGAGCGTCGCATGGTCGGCCTCCGTCAGGGCCCGAGTTCGACGATGATGCACCCAAGAGGCGCCGCTCGCCATCGGGTAGGCTAGCGCTCCACCGTCCCCTTGCGCACGCCGCGATGCCCAACACCCCGCCGCCGCCGCTGACCGCGCCGACCGACCTTCAGGACCAGCTCGCCAGCGCCGGCTTCGCGGTGCTCGACGCCGCTTCGCTGGCCCGGCTCGGCGCGTTGCCGGCCGACGCGCCGGCGCGCTGGGCGCCGCTCTGGGACGACCTGCCGCCGGACACCCATCTGCGCGACGGCGGCCGCTACCGGCGCCGCCGCCACGGCTGCTTCGTCGTCGACGGCGACCGCGTCGAGCCCGCGCCGCACCGCGCGCATTGGCAGCCGGTCGAATACAACGCGCTGCACGGCGGCATCGAGCGCTGGTTCGAGCCGCTCGCGCCGGCGCTGGCGGTCGACCCTGCGTTCGCGAGGCTGCTGCAGGGACTGGCCGGCGTCGCGAGCGGGCTGCGCGGCGGGCCGCGGCGCTGGTTCGTCGAGGCGCACCCGTTCCGCATCGACTGCACCGACGGCATCGGCCGGCCCGACGCCCGAGGGCGCGCACCGCGACGGCGTCGACCTGGTCGCGGTGCTGCTCGTCGCGCGCCACAACGTGAAGGGCGGCGAGACGCGCGTGTTCGACGCGCGCGGCCCGCAGGGCACG
Source organism: uncultured beta proteobacterium (assembly GCA_963788635.1). Lineage (GTDB taxonomy): Bacteria > Pseudomonadota > Gammaproteobacteria > Burkholderiales > Burkholderiaceae_C > Rubrivivax. The sequence goes on from CAWBHE010000010.1 coordinate 180,880, forward strand.
CGTTTCACGCTCGCCGAGCCGTGGAGCGCGCTGCTGCTCGACGACGAGCGCGTGATCCACGAGAGCACGCCGATCCAGCCGCTGGACGCGTCGCGCCCGGCCTACCGCGACACGCTGGTGCTGACGCTGCGCCAGCAGGGCTTCCAGGGCCCGAAGGAGTGAGGCCATGAACGAACTCGCGATTGCCTTCGACGACATCCGCGCCGCCGCCGGGCGCCTGGCCGACGTCGCGCTGCGCACGCCGGTGCGCTGCTCGCGCGTCGCCGACGACCGCACCGGCGCGCAGCTGTACTTCAAGTGCGAGAACTTCCAGCGCATGGGCGCGTTCAAGTTCCGCGGCGCCTACAACGCGCTGGCGCAGTTCACGCCCGAGCAGCGGCGCGCCGGCGTGATCGCGTTCTCGTCGGGCAACCACGCGCAGGCGATCGCGCTCGCGGCGCGCCTGCTCGGCATGCCGTCGCTGATCGTGATGCCCAAGGACGCGCCGCCGGCCAAGCTGGCCGCGACGCGCGGCTACCAGGCCGGCCAGCCGGGCAGCGAGATCGTGCTCTACGACCGCTACACCGAGGATCGCGAGGCGATCGGCCGGCGCATCGCGGCCGAGCGCGGCATGACGCTGATCCCGCCCTACGACCACGCGCACGTGATGGCCGGGCAGGGCACCGCGGCGCTCGAGCTGATCCAGGAGACCGGGCCGCTGGACGCGCTGCTGGTCTGCGTCGGCGGCGGCGGGCTGATCGCCGGCTGCGCGGTCGCGGCCAAGCAGCTGGCGCCGGAGATCGCCGTCCACGGCGTCGAGCCCGAGGCCGGCAACGACACCCAGCAAAGCCTGGCGCGCGGCGAGATCGTGCACATCGCGACGCCGAAGACGATCGCCGACGGCGCGCAGACGCAGCACAGCGGCGAGCTGACCTTCCCGGTGATCCAGCGCCACGTCGCGAGCATCCTGACCGTCAGCGACGCGCAGCTGGTCTCGACGATGCGCTTCTTCGCCGAACGGATGAAGATGGTCGTCGAGCCGACCGGCTGCCTGGCCGCGGCGGCGGCGCTCGAAGGCGCGATCGACCTGCGCGGTCAGCGCGTCGGCGTGATCGTCAGCGGCGGCAACGTCGACCTCGGGGCGTTCGCGGGTTACCTGGCCGACGCCGGCCGCTGATCGCCGGCCGGGCCACCCCGGCGCGAGCCTTCCGGTAGCGTTAACAGGCCCTAGTGCCCGCCGCCACCCAGGTAGGCCGCCTTCACCGCCGGGTCGTCGCGCAGCTTCGCCGCCGGGCCGTGCACCGCGATGCGGCCGTTCTCCAGCACGTAGCCGTAGTCGGCCACCGCCAGCGCGGCGGCGGCGAACTGCTCGACGAGCAGCATCGTCACGCCGTCCCGCTTGAGCCGGGCGATGATGCGGAAGACCTCGTCGACGAGGATCGGCGCCAAGCCCATCGACGGCTCGTCGAGCAGCACGACCTCGGGGTTCAGCATCACGGCGCGGGCCATGGCCAGCATCTGCTGCTCGCCGCCCGAGAGCGTGCCGGCCAGCTGCAGCCGCCGCTCCTTCAGGCGCGGGAAGAGTTCGAGCGCACGTTCGAGGTCGGCCGCGATGTCGCCCTTGGCCCGCGCGCCGGTGTAGCGCGGGAAGGCGCCCAGGCGCAGGTTGTCGGTGACCGTCATCGTCGCGAACACGCGCCGGCCCTCGGGCGAATGGGCCAGGCCGCGGCGCGCGATGTGGTAGGACTCGAGCCCGTCGATGCGCTGGCCGCCGAGCAGCACCTCGCCGGCGGTCGGCCGGATCATCCCCGAGACGGCGCGCATCGTCGTCGTCTTGCCGGCGCCGTTGGAGCCGATCAGGCTCACGACCTTGCCGCGGGGCACCTCGATGTCGATGCCGTGCAGGACCTCGACCTTGCCGTAGCCGGCGTGCAGATTCTTGATCGTCAGCATGTTGGCCTCGTCACGCGGCCGCGGGGGCCGCTTCGGACTGGCCGCCGAGGTAGGCCTCGATCACCTTCGGATCGGCCTGCACCGCGGCGGGCGCGCCTTCGGCGATCTTCTGGCCGAAGTCGAGCACCGAGACGGTGTCGCAGACCGACATCACGACGTCCATGTGGTGCTCGATCAGGATCAGCGTGATGCCGTGCTCGCGGATCTTCGCGATGATCGCGACCAGCTCCTTGATGTCGGGCGCGGTCAGGCCGGCGGCGGGCTCGTCGAGCAGCAGCAGCTGCGGGTCCAGCGCGAGCGCGCGCGCGATCTCGAGCAGGCGCTGCTTGCCGTAGGGCAGGTTGCGCGCCTCCTCGTGCGCCAGCGCGTCGAGGCCGACGAACTTCAGCAGCCCGAGCGCGCGCGCGGTGGCCGCGGCGTCCTCGCGCTTGTAGCGCGGCGTGTGCAGCGCGACGTCGAGCAGGTGGCTCGCGAAGCTGTGGTGCAGGCCGACCATCACGTTCTGCAGCGCCGTCATCTCGCCGAACAGCTGCACGTTCTGGAACGTGCGCGCGATGCCCGACAGCGCGATGTCCGACGACGTCCGGCCGACGACCGAGCGCCCGGCGAAGGCGATCGTCCCGGCGGTCGGCACGTAGATGCCGGTGAGCACGTTCATCATCGTGCTCTTGCCCGAGCCGTTGGGGCCGATCAGGCCGTGCACGCTGCCGCGGCGCACGCTCAGCGAGACGTCGTTCAGCGCCTTCAGGCCGCCGAACTGCATCAGCACCTGGTTCACCGTGAGCAGCACGTCGGGCGCGTTTTGGCTGGCCTGGGCCAGCGCGTCGCCCCGCAGCGGGGCGACCTCGGCCTCGTCGAAGGCCTGGCCGCGCGGGCGCAGGTTGAACAGCCCGCGCACGAAGCCGACGATGCCGTCCTGCAGGTAGTAGACGACGAACAGCGTGATCAGACCGAAGATCGACAAGCGCCAGTCGGTCATCGAATCGAGCACGAACGAGACGCCAGCCAGCGCGCTGGTGCCGACGACCGGCACCAGCGCCGCGCGCCAGGTCGTGCGGCCGCGGCGGATCCAGACCACCGCGCCGATCGTCACCAGCACCGCCAGCGTCACCGCCACGTCGCGGAACAGCTCGACGTCGTCGAGCAGCTTGGGCAGCAGCACGATGATCGTGGCGCCGAGCAGTGCGCCGCTGCGCGTCTTGCGCCCGCCCATGATGATGGCCAGCAGGAACAGCACCGTGAGCTCGAAGTTGTAGGTGTTCGGGCTGATGTACTGCTCGGAATAGGCGTACAGCGAGCCGGCCAGCCCGGCCAGCCCGGCGCTGATGACGAAGGCGTAGACCTTGTAGCGGTAGACCGACACGCCCATGCAGTCCGACGCCACCGGGCTGCCGCGCAGCGCCTCGAAGGCGCGCCCGAGGTGCGAGCGCAGGATGCGGTGCACGACCAGCAGCGACAGCACGAGCATGGCCAGCACGAGCCAGAAGAATTCGTTCAGGCCGAGTTTGTGGCCGAACAGGATCGGCTTGGACACCGTGATCCCCATCGGCCCCTCGGTGAGGAAGTCCATCTCGTTGATCAGGATCTGGATGATGGTGCCGAAGGCCAGCGTCACCATCGCGAGGTAGGGCCCGGTCACGCGCAGCGCCGGCAGCGCGAGCAGCGCGCCGAAGCCGGCGGTGATGCCGATCGCGGCCGGCAGCGTGAGCCAGACCGGCGCGGCGAGCTTGAGCACCATCACGCCGGCCACGTACGAGCCGATGCCGAACAGGCCGGCGTGGCCCAGCGACACCTGTCCGGTGTAGCCGACCACGATGTCCAGGCCGAAGAGCACGATCGCGTAGATCATGATCGTCTCGACGAGGTGGACGTAGTACGGGTTGTGCAGCGCCACCGGCAGCGCGCCGACGACGACGATCGCGACCAGCGCGAGCAGGAGTCGGCTGCGCTTCATTGCGGTTTCCGCCGGGCCGTCCCGAGGGAACTGCCGGCCCGTCGGGAGGCAGCGAGCAGAGCGAGCGTGGGGGTTGTCATTCTCTTCAGACCTTCTTGATCGCACGCTTGCCGAACAGGCCGGACGGCTTGATCGCCAGCACGATCAGCAGCAGCACCAGCCCGGGCACGTCCTTGTAGCCGGTGGAGAGGTAGAAGCCGGTGGTCGTCTCGGCGATGCCGAGGATCACGCCGCCGACGACGATGCCCAGGCCGCTGGTCAGCCCGCCGATGATCGCCACCGCGAAGGCCTTCAGGCCCAGCACCGCGCCCATCTGGGCGCCGGTCAGCGTGAGCGGCGCGATCAGCACGCCGGCGAAGGCCGCGGTCAGCGACGACAGCGCGTACGAGAACGTGATCACGAGCGAGGTGTTGATGCCCATCAGCTTGGCCGCGTCACGGTCGTTGAAGGTGGCCACCACGGCGCGGCCGTAGATCGAGCGGCGGTTGAACAGCTCGACCGCGAGCATCATCAGCAACGCGCCGACGACGACCAGGATCTCCATCGGCAGCACGTTGGCGCCGAGCACGTGCAGCGGCGACTCGGGCAGCGGCGACGGGAAGCGCAGGCTGTCGCGGCCCCAGACGTTCTCGGCCACGTTCTTGAAGATGATGCCCAGAGCGATGGTCGACATGATCCAGCCGAACTCGCTCTTGATCTTGAGCGCCGGGCGCACGCCGATGCGCTCGACGAAGGCGCCCTGGAAGGCGCCGAAGACGCAGACGACCGGGATCATCAGCCAGTAGTTCAGGCCGACTTTCTGGACCAGGGTCAGGCCGACGAGCGCGCCGAGCATCAGCGCATCGCCCTGGCCGAAGTTCAGCGTGTCGGAGGTCGCGAACGTGAGCTGATAGCCGAACGCGATGACGGCGTAGATCATGCCCAGCGCGATGCCGCTGTAGACGAGTTGGGTGAGGATCTGCATGAGGGCTCCCGGATCTCCGCGCCGCGGTGTCGATGCGCGAACGACACCGCGCGCGCCCCGGAGGCGCGCGCGGTGCGCTGCGGCGAGACGCGGCTTACTTCTTCAGGCGCACCTGCGTCGACGACTTCATGTCCTCGGGGTAGGCGTAGACGACGCGCTGGCCCTTGACCTCGCCGAGCACCGGGATGTTGGCCGAGATGGCCTCGTGGTCCTTGGCCGTGAACGGATGGCTGTAGGTGGTGACGACACCCTCGACCGGCGTCTTCAGGTCTTCCAGCGCCGCACGGATCTTCGGTCCTTCGGTGCTCCCGGCCTGCTTGATCGCCGCTGCCAGCAGGTAGACCGAGTCGTAGCCCTGGGCTGCCGAGACCGGCGAGTCGATGCGGTTGTTCTTCGGCTTGAAGGTCGTCAGGTAGGCGTCGATGAAGGCCTTGCGCTTGGGCGTGGTGCCTTCCTGGATGAAGGTCTGCGGCATGCGCGCGCCTTCGCCGCCGGGGCCGGCGTTGTCGATGAAGTTGGCCATCGACAGCGTCCAGCTGCCGATCATCGGCACCTTCCAGCCGAGCTTGGTCATGCCGTTGGCGATCTGCGCCAGCTCCGGGCCGATGCCGTAGGTCAGCACGACCTGGGCGCCCGCTTCCTTGGCCTTGAGCAGCTGCGCGGTCATGTCGACGTCGCCGATGTTGAACTTCTCCTCGGCGACCGGCTTGATGCCCTTGGCGGCGAGCGCCTTCTCCAGGTCCTGGCGGCCGAGCTGGCCGTAGTTGGTGGAGTCGGCCAGGATCGCGACCTTCTTGAAGCCGCGGCGCACGACCGCTTCCTCGACGATCATCGGCGACTGGATCACGTCGGGGGCCGCGTTGCGGAAGACGTAGTTCTCGGGCTGGTCGTCGAACTGGTGCGTGACGATGGTGCCGGTGGCGACGTTGTTCATCACCGGAATCTTGGCGTCCTGGAAGAAGCGCTCCGAGGCCAGTGCGACGCCGGTGTTGATGTAGCCGACCAGCGCGACCACGCGCTCGCGGTTGATCAGCTCCTGCGCGATCTGCACGCCGCGCTCGTTCTTGGCTTCGTCGTCACGTTCGACGAGCTGGATCTGGCGGCCGAGCACGCCGCCGGCCTTGTTGATCTCGGTCACGGCCAGGCGCACGCCGTCGCGCATGCTCACGCCCATCGACGACGAGCCGCCGGTGAAGGGGCCGTCGACGCCGATCTTGATCGGCTCGGCGGCCGACGCGGCCAGCGAGAACAGGGCCAGCGTGAGCGCGGCAGCGAGCGGGCGAAGGGGGGTGGCAATCGTCACGTGGGAGTCTCCGGGTGGGTTTGGTATGGGTCCAACCGGCGGCGCGTCGAGGCGACCCGGTGGCCTGCGCATGGTGCCGGCCGCCCGTCGCCGGCGCTTCCGTCGCAACACGCGGCCGCGCTGCGCGGCTTCACGTACTCCGCGACCCTATGCTCCCAAACCCTAGCGTTCCCAGCCGTCGCCGCGGCGCGCGTGCTCGACCGCGTACTTGATCAGCTCGGCCTGGCCGGCCAGGTCGAGCTTGCGGCGGATGCTCTGCCGGTGCGACTCGACCGTGCGCACGCTGATGTCGAGCGCGCGCGCGATCTGCTTGCTCGCCTGGCCCTGGCCGAGCAGCGCCAGGATCTGCTGCTCGCGCTCGGACAGCAGGACGCGTGGCGTCGGCATCCTGAACAGCCGCTGCGCCAGCGCCGGGCTCAGGTAGGTGCCGCCGGCGAACACGGTGCGGATCGCGCTCAGGATCTCGCGCGACGGCGAGTCCTTCAGCACGTAGCCGCGTGCGCCGGCGGCCATCGCGCGCTGCGCGTATTCGGCGCTGTCGTACATGCTGAGCATCAGCACGATGAGGTCGGGCTGGCGTTCGAGCAGCTGCGCGGTGAGCTCGATGCCGTTGGTGCCGCGCATGCCGATGTCCATCAGCACGACGTTGGGCCGGCATTCGGCGACGCGGCGCAGCGCCTCGTCCGCGTCGCCGGCCTCGCCGACGACGCGGATGTCGGCCTCGCCGTCCAGCCGCGCGACGAGCCCCTCGCGCACCAGCGGATGGTCGTCGACGAGGAGCAGGCGGATCGGCGGCGTGGCGCTGTCGTCCATCGTTCAGGCCGCCTGGGCGAAGCGGCGGATCGCCTCCGGCGGCACCTCGGCCACCACCAGCGTGCGTCGCGGCCGCGAACCGACGCGCAGGCTGCCGTCGACGGCGACCAGGCGTTCGCGCATGTTGCGCAGGCCGATGCCGCGCTGCGGGTGCTGGGCGACGGCCTCGCTGTCGAAGCCGGCGCCGTCGTCCTCGATGCTCAGGCGCAGCCCCGCGGCGTCGTGCTCGAGCGCCAGGCGCACCCGGGTCGCGCCGGCATGCTTGACGACGTTGGTCAGCGCCTCCTGGGCGACGCGGAACAGCGTGGTCCGGATCTCGTCGGGCAGGTCGGCGGGCTCGTCGCAGGTCTGCAGCTCGAAGCGCAACCCGGCGGCCGAGCACATCTCGTCGCCGAGCTCGCGCAGCGCGGTGGTCAGTCCGAGCGTGTCGAGCTCGGTCGGGCGCAGCCGGTGAGAGATGTCGCGCACGCCGTTGAGCGCGTCGTTCACGCGGTCCAGCGCGCGCTGCAGCACCGGGCGCAGCCGCGTCTCGTCGGTCGGCAGCCGCTCGAGCGCGGACTCGGTGAGCAGCTTGGCCGAGACCAGCGTCTGGCTGGTCCCGTCGTGCAGCTCGCGCGACAGCCAGGCGCGCTCCTCCTCCTGCGAGCGCACCACCTTGCGCGCGAGCAGCGTCAGTTTGGCGTCGGCGGCGCGCAGCTCGGTCAGGCCGATGCCCAGCACGCTGACCAGGATGATCCCCACCGAGGCCAGCGCGGCCAGCGCGATCCAGCGCATCGTCGTGTCGACGTTCGTCTCGAGCTGGCCGTTGAGCTGTTGCATCACGCGGTCGAGGTCGTCGAGGTAGATGCCGGTCCCGAGCATCCAGTGCCAGCGCGCCAGGCCGGTCACGTAGGCGAGCTTGGGCGCGTCCTGGTGCGTCGACGGCTTGTTCCAGGTGTAGTCGACGAAGCCGCCGCCGGCCTGGGCCTTCTCGATCATCTCGCGGATCGCCGGCTGGCCACGCCCGTCGCGCATGCCCATCAGGTTCCTGCCGACGAGCTCGGGCTGGCGCGGGTGCATCAGGTTCATGCCGTCGAAGTCGTAGAGGAAGAAGTAGCCGTCGGGGCCGTAGTCGAGGTGGGCCAGCTGCTGCATCGCCTGGCGCCGGATCGCGTCGTCGTCGCGCCCGGTGTTGTAGAGCGGGCTGATCGTGCTCAGCGCCATCGCGACGTAATGGCGCAGCTCGGCCTGCGTCGACGCGATGATGGCGCTGTGCACCAGCGCCTGCTGCCGGCGCGCGAGGTCGTACTGCTGCTGGCGCAGCACGTAGACGGTGATCCCGAGCGACGCGGCCAGCGGCAGGATCGCGACCAGCAGCAGCTTGCCTCGCAGCTTCATCGGTTCAGGATCAAGGGTGTCGACAGCGCGCCACGATAGCAGCTCGCCCGCGCGCGACCGGCCATGCGCTATGGTCGCGCCTTTGCACAGTGCGAGAGGCGAGCCCGATGCCCGACACCCCCATCCCCCCGGCGCCCGACGACAAGGTCGCGAAGGCGCTGCGCGAGCGCGTCGAGCAGTTGCTCGCGCAGGCCGCGCACGAGAGCAGCGGCTCGATCACGCTCGGCGGACGCACGCTCGACTATGGGGTCAATGCCGCCTTCCTGCCGGTCGTCGCCGAAGGGCTGGACGGCGCGAGCGGCGAGCCGCAGGCGGCCGTGATGGCCACCGCCTACACGCTCAAGGGCGCCGACCCGCGCACGCGGCCGGTGTGCTTCGCGTTCAACGGCGGGCCGGGCTCGGCATCGATCTGGCTGCACCTGGGAGCGCTCGGCCCGAAGCGCGTGGTCGTGCCCGACGATGGCTCGATGCCGAGCGCGCCGTACGCGGTGGTCGACAACCCGCACAGCTGGTTCGGCCACTTCGACCTCGTGTTCATCGACCCGCCGCACACCGGATGGTCGGTGACCGCCAGCGAGGCGGCGCGCAAGAAGATGCTGTCGGTGGACGGCGATGTCGAGGCGCTGGCCGAGACCGTGCGCGTCTGGCTCACCCGCCACAAGCGCTGGGGCTCGCCGGTCTATCTCGCCGGCGAGAGCTACGGCACCACGCGCGGCGCGGCGCTGGCCGACAAGCTGCAGGACATGGGCATGGCGCTGACCGGGCTGATCCTGGTCTCCTGCGCGATGGACCTGCAAAGCATCGTCTTCGCGCCGGCGAACGACCTGCCGTACGCGCTGTTCCTGCCGGCGTTCGCGAACGTCTCCCAGTACCACGGCCTGCTCGACGGCGCGCTGGCCGCGTCGCCCGAAGCCGCGCGTGCCGCGGCCGAGGCCTTTGTCGACGAGGAGTACGCCGCCGCACTGCAGGCCGGTGCGCGCTTGTCGGACAAGCGACGCGCGCGGGTCGCGCGCCGCGTCGCCGAACTCACCGGTCTGCCGCGCACGCTGGTCGAAGAAAAGAACCTGCGCATCAGCGACCGTACCTACTTCGTCGAGGCGCTGCGCGTGCGCGGCCGCGTCGTCGGCCGGCTCGAGGCGCGTGCCACCGGCCCGGCAGCGGCCAGCCGTGGCCACGAGATGGAATTCGACCCCGGCATCGAGGCCATCGTCGCGCCTTACACGATGGCCGGCATGGCTTATTTCGCCGAGCAGCTGGGCCTGGCGTCGGAGCAGCGCTACGAGGTGCTGTCGCATGCCGTCAACCGCGGCTGGAACTGGAACCGTGGCGAGTCCAAGGGCAACGCCTTCCTCTCGACCAGCCCGGACCTGGCGCGCGCGCTGCGTCGCAACGCGAACCTGAAGGTCTTCGTCGCCAGCGGCCGCTACGACCTGGGCACGCCGTACAGCGCGAGCGACTGGTCGCTGGCCCAGCTCGACGCCCCGGCATCGGTGCTGGCGCGCGTCACGCACCGCTACTACGATGCCGGGCACATGATGTACACGCGCCAGGCCGACCTGAGTCAGCTCGAAGCCGACCTGACGGCCTGGCTGGCCTGAGCGGGGCGCGCGCGATGCATGTCGGCATCCTCACCGGCGGCGGCGACTGCCCGGGCCTGAACGCGGTGATCCGCGCCGTGACGCTGGCGCTGATCAACGAGGCCGGCGCCCGCGTGACCGGCATCGAGCGCGGATTTCTCGGCCTGATGCGGCCGGCCAGCCGGCCGCTGGACAGCGCCGCCGTCGGCGGCATCCTGGCCGAGGGCGGCACGATCCTGGGCACGCACAACCGCTGCGACCCGTTCCACTACTTCGGCGCCGGCGGCGCGGACGCCTCGGCCGACGCGATGGCCGAGGTGCGCCGGCTGGGGCTGGACGCGCTGGTCGCGATCGGCGGCGACGGCACGATGGAGATCGCGAACCGCTTCGTCGCGCTCGGGCTGCCGGTGGTGGGGGTGCCCAAGACGATCGACAACGACATCGTGCGCACCGACCGCACGTTCGGCTTCGACAGCGCGGTGGCGGTGGTCAGCGAATCGCTGGACCGGCTCGCGACCACCGCGCGCAGCCATGGCCGGGTGATGATCGTCGAGACGATGGGCCGCTACGCGGGCTGGATCGCGCTCGAAGGCGGTATCGCCGGCGGTGCCGACGTGATCCTGATCCCCGAGCTGCCGTTCAGCGTCGACGCGGTGGCCGCGCGCTGCCGCGAGCGCGAAGACCGCGGCCAGGCGACGCTGGTCTGCATCGCCGAAGGCGCCTGCGCGATCGGCGCGGGGCTGACGGTGCAGCGCACGCTGGCGGACAGCCCGGACCCGCTGCGCCTGGGCGGCGTCGGCCAGCGGCTGGAGCAGCAGCTGCAGCCGCGGGTGCAGAGCGAGGTGCGCAGCCTGCAGCTCGGCCACCTGCAGCGCGGCGGTTCGCCGACGCCGTTCGACCGCGTGCTCGCGACGCGCTTCGGCTACCACGCGGCGCAGCTGCTGAAGGCGGGCCGCTTCGGCCGCATGGTCGCCCTGCAGGGCGACGCATGCACCAGCGTGCCGATCGCCGACGTGGCCGGGCGCAGCCGCCGCGTGCCGCCGGCGCACGAACTGGTTCAGGCCGCGCGCGGGCTCGGCGTCTCGCTCGGTTCGACGAACGACGCGGCCTGAAGCTGCGCGAGCAGCAGCCGCGCCGACGAGAGGTTGGTCGCGCAGGGCACGTCGTGCACGTCGCAGGCGCGCACGAGGGCGTTGATGTCGGGCTCGTGCGGCTGCGGCGTCATCGGGTCGCGCAGGAAGACCACCGCGTCGATGCCGCCGGTGGACAGCCGCGCGCCGATCTGCAGGTCGCCGCCGAGCGGCCCGCTGAGCATGCGCTCGACCACCAGCCCGACCTCGTCGATCAGCCGGCCGCCGGTGGTGCCGGTGGCGCACAGCGTGCAGCGGCGCAGCCAGGGCGCGAACTCGCGCGCCAGGCGCACCATGTCGTCCTTCTTGCGGTCGTGCGCGATGAGCGCGATACGCGCGATGCGCGCGGGCGGGTGCGACGAATCAGGCATCGCGCACGTCGCCCACCGGCTGGCTGCCGAAATCGGCGCGTTGCAGAACGGCCAGCACCTTGGCCGCGGCGGCGTCCGGGCTGTCGAGCTGGCCGCCGGTCTTCAGGCCGACGAAACGCTCGCGCTCGGGAAAGGCGGCCGGGTCGGCGTTGCGCAGCTGGACCTGCATGTCGGTGTCGATCACGCCCGGCGCGAGCGACACCACGCGCGCGCCGTTCGGCCGCGCCGCTTCCTCGAGCGCGATCGCGCGCGCGAGGTGGTCCATGCCGGCCTTCGCGGCGCAGTACGACGCGCTGCCGGCCATCGCGCGCCGGCCCAGGCCGGACGAGATGAAGAGCAGCTTGCGCGGCACGGCCCACGCGGCGGTGGCGCGCAGGAAGGCTGCGCTCAGCAGCAGCGGCGCTTCCAACCCGACGCGCAGCGCGTTCGACAGGTCGGCCGCGCTGCTGTCGGCCAACGGCCCGAGCTGCGACACCACGCCGGCGTTGTTGATCAGGGTCACCGAGGACACCGACGCCGGGTCGATGCCGGCAAGCCAGTCGGCCAGCCGCGCCGTGGCCGGTGCGGAATCGGCGAGGTCCAGCGTCCACGCGGTGAGCGCGGGGTTGTCCAGCGGCGGGGCGCGGCGCGACATCGTGAGCAGGCGGTCGCCGCGCTGCAGCAGTTGCGTGGCCATCGCCAGACCGAGGCCGCGCGAGGCGCCGGTGAGGATCGTGAGTGCGGGTTTCATGGGCGCCAAGCATAGCGAGGCGGCGCGGAGCGCGTCAGAACGGCGCTTCGCTGTCGAAGGCGAGCGGCCGGCCGTCGACCGGGTGCTCGAACCCCAGGTGGTTGGCGTGCAGCAGCAGCCGCGGCGCCTGCATCGCGACCTCGGGCGCTGCGTACAAGGCGTCGCCGACGATCGCGTGGCCCAGGCTCGCCAGGTGCACGCGCAACTGGTGCGAGCGGCCGGTGACGGGTTCGAGCTCGAGCCGCGTCTGCCCGGCGGCCGCGTCGCGCGACAGCACGCGCCAATGCGTCAGCGACGCCTTGCCGTGCTCGGTGTCGACCTTCTGGCGCGGCCGGTTCGGCCAGTCGGCGGCCAGCGGCAGCGCGATCGTGCCGGCGTCGTCGTCGACGATGCCGTGCACGACGGCGATGTAGCGCTTGCCGACGCGACGGCCGGCGAACGCGACGCTGAGCGCACGTTGCGCTGCCGCGCCGCGCGCGAACAGCATCAGCCCCGACGTGGCCATGTCCAGCCGGTGCACGACAAGCGCGTCGGCGACGCCGGCCTGCACGCGCGCGGCCAGGCAGTCGCTCTTGGCCTCGCCGCGTCCGGGCACGGCCAGCATCCCGGCCGGCTTGTCGACGACGACGAGCGCCTCGTCGGCGAAGTGCCAGCGAAGGTCGGCAAGCCGGGTTCCGGTGAGGTCCATGGCCAACGATAACCAAGGCCGGTGCGAGCCCGCTTGACGCCGCCGGCAGTGGCAAGGCACAGTCCGCGCTCGTCATCACTTTGCACGGGAGGTCGCCATGAACACGCACGATCTTGCCCCCCTGCCGGCTTTCGCCGCCTGAGGTCGCGCCTCGGGCGCCACGCGCGCCCGAACCTCGCTGCATGACCCGCCGAAAGTGGCCGTGACCCCGGTTCGCGGCTGAAAGTCCGGATCCCCGCTGTCCCTCGTTTCGACCGGCTGCCTGGCGCAGCCGGTCGTCGATGCCTCACGACCGGAATTCAGACCCATCATGATCGACGAAGCTTCTCTGCAGCGGCTGCAGGCCATCGGCCTGACGCCGCAAATGCGCAGCCAGGCCCTGGCTGCCGAACCCGACCTCGACGGCGCGCAACTGATGCGCGTGACCGAAGTGCAGCGCGAAGGCCTGCGCCTGCACGACGGCGAACGCGAGACCGGCGCGCGGCTGCTGCCCGCGTTGCGTCAGCGCCTGGCCGACGCCGCCGACGCCATCGCGGTCGGCGACTGGGTGCTGGCCGTCGCCAACGCCCACGGCCAGTGGTGGGTGGCCGAGCGGCTGACGCCGGCCACCCAGATCGCGCGCCGGCTGCACGACGGGCGCGACAAGGCAACCCGGGTCGTCATCGTCAGCAACGTCGACACCGCGCTGCTGGTGATGGGCCTGGACCACGACTACAGCCCGCGCCGGCTGGAGCGCTACCTGGCGCTCGCCCGGCTGGCCGGCGTCGCGGCGGTGATCGTGCTGACCAAGGCCGACCTGTGCGCGCCGGCCGAGATCGAGGCCCGCCTGCGCGAGGTGCGCGCACTGCTGCCCGCCGACGTGGCGGCGGTCGCCGTCGACGCGCTCGGCGGCGCGCCGGGCGAGGCGCTCGCGCCCTGGCTGGGGGCCGGGCAGACGCTGGTGCTGCTCGGCTCCAGCGGTGTCGGCAAGAGCACGCTGAGCAACGCGCTGACCGGCGCGGCGCTGCAGGCCACCGGCGCCAGCCGCGCCGGCGACGGGCGCGGCCGCCACACGACGACGACGCGCACGCTGCACCGCACCGCCGGCGGCGCCTGCCTGATCGACACGCCGGGGCTGCGCGCGCTGCGGCTGGACGGCGACGCCGGTGCGCTGGGGGCGGTCTTCGACGACGTCGCGTCGCTCGCGCCGGCCTGCCGCTTCCGCGACTGTCGTCACGAGGACGAACCGGGCTGCGCGGTGCGCGCGGGCGTGCCGCCCGAGCGGCTGCGCAACTTCCACAAGCTGCAGCGCGAGGCCGAGCGCGACACGTTGAGCGCGTTGCAGCGCAAGGAGCAGGTCGCGGCGTGGAAGGCGCGCAGCCGCGCCGCGCGCGAGCGGCTGCGCGGCAAGCGTGGTTGAGCGCGCCGATTCAGCGCGCCGTGCCGGCGCCGACGGGTCGGGCGCCAGCGCGTCGCGCCCGGCCAGCGCCGGGAACAGGCGCAGCCACAGCGCGGCGACGGCGAGCGTGGCCAGGCCGCCGAGCACCACCGAGCCGATCGGCCCGAGCAGGGCCGCGGTGGTGCCGGATTCGAATTCGCCGAGCTGGTTGGACGCGCCGATGAACACCGAGTTGACCGCGCTCACGCGGCCGCGCATCGCGTCGGGCGTCTCGAGCTGGATCAGGGTCTGGCGGATCACGACGTTGATCATGTCGGCCGCGCCGCTGACCGCCAGCACGGCGAGCGAGAGCGCGAAGTTCGTCGACAGACCGAACGTCAGCTGGGCCGCGCCGTAGACCGCCACGGCCGCGATCAGGATCGCGGCCGCTGCGGCGGCGCACCGGTCGGTGCGCCAGCAGCACCGACATCAGCAGCGCGCCGGCCGCCGGTGCGCCGCGCAGCAGGCCCAGGCCCCAGGGACCGGTGTGCAGCACGTCCTTCGCGAAGATCGGCAGCAGCGCGGTCGCGCCGCCGAACAGCACCGCGAACAGGTCGAGCGACATCGCGCCCAGCACCACCGGCCGCTGGACGACGAAGCGCACGCCGGCCAGCACCACGCCCCAGCTCGTCGGCTGGCTCGGCGGCGGGCTGTGTTCGTAGCGGATCGCCAGGCACAGCCCGCCGGCGACGGCGAACAGCGCGGCCCCGGTCGCGTAGACCGCGCCGGCGCCGGCGGCGTAGATGAAGCCGCCGAGCGCCGGCCCGGCGATGATCGCGCCGGACAGCCCGGCCGCGCTGACGGCCAGCGCGCGCGGCAGCAGCGGCGCGGGCACCAGCGACGGTGTCAGCGCCTGCTGGGCCGGCATCTGGAACGCGCGCACCGCGCCGAGAACGACCGAGACCGCCAGCAACAGGTTGCGCCCCGCGAAGCCACCGGCCGCGCCGGCCCACAGCAGCGCGCACACGAGCAGCTGCGCGCCCATGCAGGCGGCGACGATGCGGGCGCGGTGGAAGCGGTCGATCACGTGGCCGGCGACGAGGGCCAGCGCCACCGCGGGCAGGAACTGCAGCAAGCCGACCAGGCCGAGGTCCCAGGCCGAACCGGTGAGGTCGTACATCTGCCAGCCGACCGCGACCATCACCATCTGGTTGCCGGCCACCCCGGCCAGCCGCGCGAACCACAGGAAGACGAAGGCGCGGTGGCGGCGCAGGGATTCGGAAGGGTTCAAGCGGGCGTCCGGGGGGCGGTGGCGGTCGGGCCGCGACGATAGCGCGCGGCGTCGGCCGGTCCCCGATCCGGGTGAGCGCTCGCGCGAGGGGCCCTGTTAAGCTTGCCGCGCCATGGCCGCCGACACGTCCCGCCACGAGGTTCACCCGCCGAGCGCGCTGCCGGTCGGCACGCGGCTGGGCGAGTTCGAGTTGCTGCGCGTGCTCGGCATCGGCGGCTTCGGCATCGTCTACCTCGCGCTCGACCATGCGCTCGAGCGCGAGGTCGCGGTGAAGGAATACATGCCGGCCTCGCTCGCCGGCCGCACCGAGACGATGCATGTCTCGCTGCGCTCGCAGTCGGACGCCGAGACCTTCGAGCTCGGCCGCAAGTCCTTCGTCAACGAGGCCCGGCTGCTGGCCCGCTTCGACCACCCGTCGCTGCTCAAGGTGCACCGCTTCTGGGAAGACAACGGCACGGCCTACATGGCCATGCCGGTCTACCGCGGGCGCACGCTGAAGGAGGTGCGGCAGTCGCTCGCCCAGCCGCCCGACGAGGCCTGGCTGCGCGCGCTGCTCGACCCGCTGCTCGGCGCGATCGAGAAGCTGCACCACGAGGGCGTCTACCACCGCGACATCGCGCCCGACAACATCGTCATCGAGCCCGACGGTCGGCCGGTGCTGCTCGACTTCGGTGCCGCGCGCCGAGTGATCGGCGACAAGAGCCAGACGCTGACCGCGATCCTGAAGCCGGCCTACGCGCCGATCGAGCAGTACGCCGAGGCCGGCTCGGTGAAGCAGGGTCCGTGGACCGACTTTTACGCGCTCGGTGCGACGCTGCATTTCATGCTGCTCGGCCGGCCGCCGTCGCCGGCGACCGCGCGCGCGGTGCACGACGACCAACTGCCGCTGGCCGGACAGGCGCTGCCGGGCTGTTCGGCCGACTTCCTGGAAGTGATCGACTGGATGCTTTCGCCGCGGCCGGCGGACCGCCCGCAAAGCGTGGCCGCGCTGCGCAACGCGCTCGCCGGCTCTGCGCCGCCAGCGCCGGCGGCCGCGCAGGCTGCGCCTGCCGCGCCGTCGCCCGCGGCGTGGGAAACGACGCAAGTCCTCGAGGCCGCCGCCGGCGTGCGGCGAACGGCGGTGCCTGCGACCGGGCCCGGCGACGAGAGCACCCAGGTCGTGCCGGTGTCGCGCCCGATGAGCGTGTCCGCCGCGCCGCCATTACCGCCGCCACTTCCGCCACCACCGCCACCACCGCAGCCACCGGCGCCGATGGCCGGCCCGCCGGCAGGACGGCGCTGGTGGCCGATTGCCCTGGGTACCCTCGTGGTGGCCGCGGTGGCCGGGTATTTGGCTTGGCCCGACGGAGCGTCTGCGCCGGCCGCTGCGGCGGCGTCGGCACCGGCGGCCAGCCTCGCGGCAGGGCCGGCCGCTGCACCGAGCGTACCGGCCATGGCGGCAGCGGCCACGGTGGTGACGGCGATGACGGCGGTAGCGGCACAGGCGCTGCCGGCTTCGTCGCCGGCGGCGGTCGAGCCGGCGACGACCAGGACGCGGTCGCCGAAGCCCATCGAAGTGCGCGAGATCCCGCCGAAGCTGGCCGCGCGGCGGCCGAGCCCGCCGACCGACGAGCCGACGCCCGCACGCAAGGCATTGCCCGTCGATTCGACGCCGATGCCATTGGCCGAGTCGCCGAGCGTGCCGCCCCGGGCCCACCCGACCACCGAATCGGTGCCGAAGTCGGTCGCGCCGCCGTCGACGACGGCGGCGCTGGCCGGCCCGACCGAACGCTGCGGTCGCCGCGTGCTGCTGGCGCTGTGGCTTTGCGTCCAGCGCGAATGCGCCAAGCCCGAGCTGACCCAGCATCCGGAATGCGTGAGGTGGCGCGCCGAAGAGGCCCGGCGCGCGAGCCCGAACCGCTGAGACCCGCGCTGACCGGGAAAGGCTCGATGGCGGCGCCGGCGCAGGACGGATACACCAGAGCTTTTGAAGGAGCCCGCACCTTGGTCGAAGTCATGTCCCGCCCGCACCACGCGATCTGGCCCAAGCGCCTGCCGCACGAGCTGTGCATTCCCGCCACGACGCTGTGGTTCAACCTCGAGGTCAGCGCGACGCGCTTCCCGGACAAGCCGGCTTGCGTCTTCTTCGGCCGGCCGTTGAGCTACGCGGCGCTGAAGGCCCAGGCCGAGGCGCTGGCGGGCTGGCTGCAGGCGCAAGGCGTGGGCGCCGGCGACCGCGTGCTGCTGTACCTGCAGAACTGCCCGCAGTTCGTGGCCGCCTTCTACGCGATCCAGCGCGCGAACGCGGTCGTCGTGCCGGTGAACCCGATGAACCGCGCCGACGAGTTCACCCACTACATCACCGACCCGCAGGCGAAGGCCGCGATCACCAGCGCCGACCTCGCCGCCATCGTGAACGAGGCCAACGGCCGCGTCCCCGAGGCGCTGCGGCTGAAGTCGCTGCTCGTGACCCGCTTCACCGACGCGATGCCCGAGGGCGAGCTCGACGCGGCCGAGGCGCCGGCGCCGGCGCTGCTGGAATGGTTGCGCGCCGACCCCGCGCTGCCGTCGTGGGCCACGCGCTGGACCGACGCGCTCGCCGCCGGCCATGCCCCCGGCGCGCTCACCGCCCGGCCCGACGACCTGGCGGTGCTGCCCTACACCTCGGGCACCACCGGCCTGCCCAAGGGCTGCATGCACAGCCACCGCACGCTGATGGCGAATGCCTGCGGCGGCGGTGTCTGGGGCCACGCGGGCGCCGAGACGGTGAGCCTGGCGGTGGTGCCGATGTTCCACATCACCGGGATGATGTACGGCGTGCTCGGCTCGGTGTTCCTGGGCAGCACGGTGATCGTGATGCCGCGCTGGGACCGCGAGCTCGCCGGGCGGCTGATCTCGCGCCACGAGGTCACGCACTGGACCTGCATCCCGACGATGATCATCGACCTCTTCGGCAGCCCGAACTACAAGAGCTTCGACCTGTCCAGCCTGCGCTACCTGTCGGGCGGCGGCGCGGCGATGCCGCAGGCGGTGGCCGAGCGGCTGCAGCGGGAGTTCGGCCTGACCTTCGCCGAAGGCTACGGCCTGACCGAGACCGCGGCGCCGAGCCACGGCAACCCGCCCGAGCGCGCCAAGCTGCAATGCCTGGGGATCCCGATCTTCGGCGTCGACTCGCGCGTCGTCGATACCGTCGACGCTGCAGGAGCTGCCGCCGGGCGAGGTCGGCGAGATCGTCACGCACGGCCCGATGGTCTTCAAGGGCTACTGGGGCCACCCCGAGGCCACCGCGGCGGCGTTCATCGAGATCGACGGCAAGTCCTTCTTCCGCACCGGCGACCTCGGCCGCATGGACGACGAAGGCTACTTCTTCATCACCGACCGGCTCAAGCGCATGATCAACGCGAGCGGCTTCAAGGTCTGGCCGAGCGAGGTCGAGCTGCTGCTCTTCAAGTGCCCGGCGGTGCAGGAAGCCTGCGTGATCGCGGCCAAGGACGCGTACCGCGGCGAGACCGTCAAGGCGGTCGTCGTGCTGCGCGCCGAGGCGCGCGGCCACACGGCGCCGGAGGACATCGTCGCCTGGGCGCGCGAGCACATGGCGGCCTACAAGGTGCCGCGCGTCGTCGAGTTCGCCGAGAGTCTGCCCAAGAGCGGCTCGGGCAAGGTGATGTGGCGGCTGCTGCAGGAGCGCGAGGCGGCGGCGCAGGGCGCCTGATACCGACCTGCGATCGATCGACCAGGAACGAGGGGCCGCTCGCGGCCCGTTGCGGACAATCAAATCCCACGACCAGGTATGCAGGGTTCGGCGCGGGATCGGGCCGGCGGGGTGCCCTGCTCCGCTCATGTCCCCCGGTGTCGGCCTGCGGCCGCCACCTCCTCCTTTACTTCGCTGCGCAGCGCGCCCCACCGTCCCGATCTTCGAGCCGCGGCTGTTCTCGACCGTCGAACGCCACCAATGCCGGTGGCCGTGGGCGTGGGGTGGCCGCTGTAGCGAAGTAAAGGAGGAGACGACGGCCGGCAGGCCGTCGTCGGGGGACATGAGCGGAGGCGGCCACCCCGCGACCGCGGCACGCGCCCTTGACCGCACGCGGCGGTCGTGGACCTACGTTCGGCGAACGTCGGCAACGGGCCGCGAGCGGATGCATGGACTTTCCCAACGATCGATCGCCAATGGGTGTGACAGAAGCGGTGCGGGCGCGCGCTACGGCGCCCGCTTGAGCCGCAGGTGCGCCATCAGCCCGCCGTCGGGTGCGTTCGTCAGCTCGAGGCTGCCGCCCATGCGCTGCATCGCCTTGTCGACGATCGCCAGGCCCAGGCCGGCGCCGGTGGCCGCGGTGCGCGCCGCGTCGCCGCGGAAGAAGGGCGTCGTCAGCTGCGACAGCTTCTCCGGCGCGACGCCGGGGCCCTGGTCGCGCACGCTGACGATGACCCAGGGGCCGGCGCGCACGTAGGACACGGTGACGTCGGCGACGCCGGTGTCGTTGCCGCGGCCGTAGCGACGCGCGTTCTCGAACAGGTTGGCGAACACGCGCGCGAGCTCGGTCTCGTCGGCCATCACCTTGAGGTCGATCGCGACGCGCGAGCTGATCCGGATCTGCGTCGGGTCGCGGAAGGCGGCGGCCTCGCGGTCGATCAGCTGCGCGATGTGCACCGCGCGCATCTCGGTGTCGCCCGGGCGCGCGTAGTCCATGAACTTGTCGATGATCTTGTCGAGCTGGTCGATGTCCAGCGCCATGTTGCGCTTGGCTTCCTCGTCGCTGACGCTCATCTCGGTCTCGAGCCGCAGCCGCGCCAGCGGCGTGCGCAGGTCGTGGCTGATGCCGGCGAGCATCACGGCGCGGTCCTCCTCGACCCGGGCCAGCTCGCGCGCCATCCGGTTGAAGCCCATGTTGACCTCGCGGATCTCGCTCGTCAGCGTGTTCTCGTCCAGGCGCGAGTCGAGGTCGCCTTCGCGGATCCGGCTGGCCGCGAACGAGAGCTGGCGCAGCGGCTGGTTGATCAGCCGCGCGATCGCCGCCGAACCGACCAGCGTGGCGAGCGCCGCGATGCCGATCCAGACGAACCAGGTGCTGCTCGACAGCGGGCTGGTGTGCGCCGGCTCGGCCTGCAGCCAGTACTGGTCGCGGTCGATCGAGAAGCCGACCCACATGCCGGGCTGGCCATTCACCGAGCGCGCGACGATCGCGCCCGGACCGAGCGCGGCGCGCAGCTCGCGGCTGACGCGGCGGCTGAAGCGGTCGACCTCGAAGGGCTCCCACTTGTCGCCCGGTTCGCGCGGCGTGACGCGGATCGAGTCCTGCGCGCCGAAGGTCTTGACCAGCGCGACGCGGTTGATGCCGTCGGCCTGCATCAGCGCGGCGCGCGACAGGTTCACCAGCCCGGCCGTCTGCAGCGCGGCTTCGACCGCGCGCGGTTCGAATTCGAGCGCGCGCAAGGTCTGCACCCAGGCGAAGATGCCGCCCGACAACAGGATGCCGAGCAGGAAGAAGGTGCGCCAGAACAAGCTCAAGGCCAGGGGTCTCCGCGGCATGGGCCGGCATCATGCCTCAGCGGCACGCCGCGGCCGGCGGCGGCGTCAGCTCGCGCCATCGGGGACGAAGACATAGCCCACGCCCCAGACCGTCTGGATGTAGCGCGGCTGCGCCGGGTCGGGCTCGATCATCTTGCGCAGGCGCGAGATCTGCACGTCCAGGCTGCGGTCGAAGGGCTCGAACTCGCGCCCGCGCGCCAGCTGCGCCAGCTTGTCGCGCGAGAGCGGCTGGCGCGGGTGCCGCACCAGCGCCTTGAGCATCGAGAACTCGCCGGTGGTGAGCGCGATCTGCTCGCCGTTCTTCGACAGCCGGCGCAGCGACAGGTCGAACTCGAAGGGCCCGAAATTGACGACCTGGGCTTCCTTGGACGGCGCGCCGGGCGCTTCCGGTGCCGGCCGGCGGCGCAGCACGGCGTGGATGCGCGCAAGCAGCTCGCGCGGGTTGAAGGGCTTGGGCAGGTAGTCGTCCGCGCCGACCTCGAGGCCGACGATGCGGTCCACGTCCTCGACCTTCGCGGTCAGCATGATGATCGGCGTCAGGTCGTTGGCCGCGCGCAGCCGGCGGCAGATCGACAGGCCGTCCTCGCCGGGCAGCATCAGGTCGAGCACGATCAGGTCGACCGTCTCGCGCGTGAGCACCCGGTTCAGCGCCTTCGCGTCTTCGGCGAGCAGCACCTCGAAGCCTTCCTGGGCGAGATAGCGGCGCAGCAGGTCGCGGATGCGCGCGTCGTCGTCGACGACGACGATGCGGTCGGCACGGGCGTTGGCTGTGGCATTCATCGGGGGCTCCGAATTTGTAACAGCCGCATTGTGCGGGTCGGCGGGCGAGCGTTTGGCGCAGATCTGACCATCTGTTACAAGTCTTTCGGCGATCCGGGTGCCCGGCCTTGTCAACCCGTGACCGGTGCCACACGCTTGACGAAGCCGGGGTCACGCGACCACCCGTGACGAAAGGAATCCGATGACTGTCTCCCGCCTTGCCGCCGCCGCGCTGCTGGCCGCCGCCGCGGCCACCTCGGCGCAGACCTTGCCGCCGCCGCAGAACGTGGTCGGCCTGAGCGCCAGCGCCAGCATCGAGGTCGCGCAGGACTGGCTGACCGTGGTCTTCTCGACCGCCCGCGAGGGTGCCGACGCGGCCGTCGTGCAGGGCCAGCTCAAGCAGGCACTGGATGCCGCGCTGGGCGAAGCGCGCAAGGCGGCCCGGCCGGGGCAGATCGAGGTGCACACCGGCAACTTCTCGCTTTACCCGCGCTATTCGCCCAAGGGCGGGTTGAACGGCTGGCAGGGCCGCGCCGAGCTGGTCGTCGAGGGTCGCGATGTCGCCGGCATTGCGCGCCTGACCGGCCAGGTGCCGACGATGACGATCGCCCGCGTCGGCTTCTCGCTCTCGCGCGAGGCGCGCGAGAAGGTCGAGGCCGAGGTCTCGGCGCAGGCGATCGCGCGCTTTCGCGACAAGGCCGATCGCGTCAGCCGGGAGTTCGGCTTCGGCGGCTGGAGCGTGCGCGAGGTGTCGCTGTCGTCGAACGAACCCGGCCCGGGCATCGTGCCGATGATGCGCGCCCAGGCCGCGCGCGCGGTGGCCGACGAGCCGCTGCCGGTCGAGGCCGGCAAGGCCAGCGTCAGCGCCACCGTCAGCGGCAGCGTGCAGATGTCGGCGCGCTGACGGGCTGCGCGCCGGTCGGCGCGCGGCTGGCTACTGCGCGACCCAGCCGCCGTCGACGTTCCAGGCCACGCCGCGCACGTTGTCGGCCGCCGGCGAGCACAGGAACACCGCCAGTCCGGCAAGCTGCTCGGGCGTCGTGAACTGCAGCGAGGGCTGCTTCTCGGCGAGCAGCTGGCGTTGCGCGACCTCGGGCGCGATGCCCTCGGCCGCGGCGCGCGCGTCGATCTGCTTCTGCACCAGCGGCGTCAGCACCCAGCCCGGGCAGATCGCGTTGACGGTGACGCCGGTCGTCGCGCATTCGAGCGCCGCGGCCTTGGTCAGCCCGATGACGCCGTGCTTGGCCGCGACGTAGGCGCTCTTGCCCGGCGACGCGACCAGCCCGTGCGTCGACGCGACGTTGATGATGCGGCCCCAGTTGCGCTGCTTCATGCCGGGCAGCGCGACGCGCATCGCGTGGAAGGCCGAGCTGAGGTTGATCGCGATGATCGCGTCCCAGCGCTCGACCGGGAAGTCCTCGACGTTGGCGACGAACTGGATGCCGGCGTTGTTGACCAGGATGTCCGGCCCGCCGAACTGGGCCTGGCACTGGTGGACCATGTCCTCGATCTCGTCCGGCCGGCTCATGTCGGCGCCATGGTGGACGACCTCGCCGCCGGCGGCGCGCACCTGGGCGAGCGCGCCTTCGACGTCGCCGAAGCCGTTCAGCATCACCTTCGCGCCCTGGCGCGCGAAGGTCAGCGCGATGCCCAGTCCGATGCCGCTGGTCGAGCCGGTGACGATGGCGGTCTTTCCCTGAAGCATGGCTGGCACTCCGACGGTTGATACGATGCCGCGATTATCCGACCGCAGCGCTGCCACCATGACGACCGAACCCCGCCTGGCCCACGTCCAATGCCTGGACTCGCGCGGCCTGCACCGGATGGCGTATTGGGAATGGGGCGACGCCTTGAACCCGCGCGTGCTCGTCTGCGCGCACGGCCTGAGCCGGCAGGGGCGTGACTTCGACACGCTGGCGCGCGACCTCTGCGATCACTACCGCGTGGTGTGCCCGGACGTCGTCGGCCGCGGCCGCAGCGACCGCCTCGCCGACCCGATGGGCTACGCGATCCCGGCCTACGTCGCCGACATGGTGACGCTGCTCGCGCGGCTGAACGCCGGCACGCTGGACTGGCTGGGCACCTCGATGGGCGGGCTGATCGGTCTCGGGCTGGCGAGCCTGCCGGGGTCGCCGGTGCGCCGGCTGGTGCTCAACGATGTCGGCCCGACGATCCAGCCGCAGGCCTTGCAGCGCATCGGCAGCTACCTCGGCCAGCCGGCGCACTGGGCGACGCTGGACGCGGCGGCCGACGCGCTGTGGAGCATCTCGCAGGGCTTCGGCCCGCACACGCGCGAGCAATGGCTAGCGCTGACGCGGCCGCAGCTCGTCGCCGACGAGGCGGCGTCGGACGGCGGCTTCAAACCGCATTACGACCCGGCGATCGCGCTGCCGTTCCGCGCCATCACGCCGGAGATCGCCGCGGCCGGCGAGGCGCTGCTCTGGCAGAGCTACGACCGCCTGACCTGCCCGACGCTGCTGCTGCGCGGCGCCGAGTCCGACCTGCTCTCGCGCGAGACCGCGCAGGCGATGACGCAGCGCGGCCCGAAGGCCAGGCTGGTCGAGTTCGCCGGCGTCGGCCATGCGCCGATGCTGGTGCAGCCCGAGCAGCGCCAGGCGGTGCGCGACTTTCTGCTCGCGCCGTGAAGACCGGCGCGCCGGTGGCCGACGCGGCGGCCGTTGCCGCGTCGGCCATCGTGCACCTGGCCGGAGAGCCCGTGGCCGACGACGCGTCGGCGCTGGTCCGTGCGCGCGCGTTCGCCGAGCCGCTGCTCGCCGGCCAGCGGCTCGACACCGGCGAGGACTCGCTTGCCCACGCGGACGGCGTCGCGGCGATCCTGCAGGCCATCGGCGCCGCGCCGTCGATGTGTGCGGCGGCCTACCTCGTCTATGCCGGCGACCACTTGCAGCGGCCCGAGGAGATGGTTGCCAAGGCCTTCGGCCCGTCCTATGCGAGCCTGGTCACGCACACGCGCAAGCTGGTGCAGATCCAGCGTGCCGCGCGCGACGCGCTGGTCGGCGACGAGCAGCGCGCGCAGCAGACCGAGCGCGTGCGCAAGATGCTGCTCGCCTTCTCGCGCGACCTGCGCGTCGTGCTGCTGCGGCTGGCGTCGCGGCTGCAGTCGCTGCGCTGGTTCGCCGCGACACGCCAGGCCTGTCCGGCGACGCTCGCGGCCGAATCGCTGCAGGTCTTCGCGCCGCTCGCGAACCGGCTCGGCATCTGGCAGATCAAGTGGGAGCTGGAGGATCTGGCGTTCCGCTTTCTGCAGCCCGATGACTACCGGCGCATCGCCAGGCTGCTCGACGAGAAGCGCACCGAGCGCGAGGCCGGCATCGAGGCCGCGCGCGTGGAGCTCGCGCAGCGCCTGGCCGAGGCCGGCATCGCGGCCGACGTGCAGGGCCGGCCCAAGCACCTCTACAGCATCTGGAAGAAGATGCAGGGCAAGGGCCTCGGGTTCGAGCGCGTGTTCGACCTGCGCGCGCTGCGCGTGATCGTCGCCGACGTCGCCGCCTGCTATGCCGCGCTGGCGCGGGTGCACGAATGCTATGCGCCGGTCGACGGCGAATTCGACGACTACATCGCCAAGCCCAAGCCGAACGGCTACCAGTCGCTGCACACCGTGGTGCGCGCCGACGACGGGCGGCCGCTGGAGGTGCAGATCCGCACGCGCGCGATGCACGAGCATGCCGAGCATGGCGTCGCCGCGCACTGGATGTACAAGGAGGCCGGCGCGCGCGGCTACGCCGGCGTCAGCGGCTTGCGCGCCGGCGGTGGCGCCGGCGTGGGCGAATTCGAGGAGCGCATCGCCGAGGCGCGCAAGGCGGTGCTGCGCGAGTTGCTCGCCTGGGAGCGCGACTTCGCGGGGCAGGGCGGGCGCGGCGACGGCTCGGCCGAGGCGGCCTTCGACGACCGCATCTACGTCTTCACGCCGCAGGCGACGATCATCGAGCTGCCCGCCGGCGGCACGCCGGTCGACTTCGCCTACAGCCTGCACACCGACCTCGGCCACCGCTGCCGCGGCGCGCGCGTCGACGGCGCGATGGTGCCGCTGAACACGCCGCTGAAGTCCGGCCAGACGGTCGAGATCGTTAGCGCGAAGGAAGGCGGCCCGTCGCTGGACTGGCTCAACGCCGACCTCGGCTACCTCAAGAGCCCGCGCTCGAAGGCCAAGGTGCGCGCCTGGTTCAACGCGCAGGCGCAGGGGCTGACGATCGCGCGTGGGCGCGAACTGGTCGAGAAGCTGCTCCAGCGCGAAGGACGCACCGCGATCAAGCTCGAGACGCTGGCCGAGCAGCTGGGCTTCGGCAGCGCCGATGCGCTGTTCGAGGTGGTGGGCAAGGACGAGTACTCGCTGCGCCACATCGAGAACCTGCTGCGCCCGGCGCCGACCGGGGCCGCCGGGGAGCCCGAGATCCACCTCAGCCGCGCCAGCCGCGACAGCGGCAAGGGCGGCGTGCTCGTGGTCGGCGTCGAGTCGCTGATGACGACGCTGGCGCGCTGCTGCCGGCCGGCGCCGCCGGACGCGATCGGCGGCTACGTCACGCGCGGCAAGGGCGTCGCGATCCACCGCCGCGACTGCAGCAATTTCCGCCACATGGCGCAGGCCAGTCCGGGCCGGGTGATCGAGGTCGAATGGGGCCGGCCGGCGAGCGACCGGCCGGCGCTGTACCCGCTGGACGTGATCATCGACGCGAGCGACCGGCAAGGCCTGCTGCGCGACATCTCCGAGGTCTTCGCGAAGGAGAAGATGAACGTCACCGGCGTCCATACGCAGAGCACGAAGGACGGCAGCGCGTGGATGACCTTCACCGTCGAGGTCGGCGACACCGCGCGGCTGTCGGCGGTGCTGGCGCAGGTGGCGCGCATTCCGGGCGTCCGGCGTGCGCGGCGCAAGTGAGGCCTGTGCGCCTGTCGCCGCGACGGAACTTGCCGGTGCGGGCCGGGTCGGACCGGCGCCGGCCCGGCCGGCCCGCAGGTCACGGTCCGGCGCCGACGCGGCCTTCGTGGCCCGATTCGAAACCCGAGGAGATTGCGTGATCCAGCAGTTCAAGCGTTTGGCCACGGCCCTGGTGTGCGGTTGTGCGGCGTGGAGTTCGGCGGCCCTGGCGGCCGAGAGCGCCGACATCGCGCGCGCCACGCTGGCCAACGGCCTGCGCGTGGTCGTCGTGCGCGACCGGCTGGCACCGGTGGTGACCACCGAAGTCAACTACCTGGTCGGTTCCGACGAGGCCCCGAAGGGCTTTCCCGGCACCGCGCACGCGCTGGAGCACATGATGTTCCGCGGCAGCCCGGGCCTGAGCAAGGACCAGTTGGCCGCGATCGCGGCCAACCTGGGCGGCAGCTTCAACGCCGACACCACGCAGAGCGTCACCCAGTATTTCTTCGACACGCCGGTCCAGGATCTCGACGTGGCGCTGCACATCGAGGCCTTGCGCATGCGCGGCCTGGCCCTCGCCGACGACCAATGGGCGAGGGAGCGCGGCGCGATCGAGCAAGAGGTGGCGCGCGATCTGTCCAGCCCCGACTACCGCTTCTACACGCAGCTCCAGGCCGATCTCTTCAAGGGCACGCCTTACGAGCACACGCCGCTGGGCACGCGCGCGTCGTTCGACCGCACCACCGGTGCGATGCTGCGCGCCTTCCACCAGCGCTGGTACGCGCCGAACAATGCGCTGCTGGTGATCGCCGGCGACGTCGACCCGGCCGCGACGCTGGCGAAGGTGAAGGCGCAGTTCGGCGGCATCCCGCGCAGGAAGATCCCGGCCCGGCCGCGCTTCGACTTCGGGCCAGTGACCGCGAAGACGGTCGCGCTGGCGACCGACAGTCCGTACGGTTCGGTCTACATCGCCTACCGGATGCCCGGCCTGACGGCCCGGGACTACGCCACCGCGCTCGTGCTCGGCGGCGCGCTGGGCTCGCAGCGCGCGGCGCTGTTCGGCATGGGCATGGACGGGTCCGCGCTTTACGGAGGCTTCTCGTTCGATGCGATGCCGCAGGCCGGCATCGGCTCGGCGGTGGGGATCTTCTCGCGCGGCAGCGACCCGCAGCCGGTGCTGTTGAAGATGCGCGCCATCCTGTCGGATGCGGCCGTCCGCGGCATCGCGCCGGCGCTGGTCGAGGCGGCCAAGCGCAACGCGATCGCCGGCCTCGAATTTCGGAAGAACTCGGTCGCCGGGCTGGCCAACAGCTGGTCGGCCGCGCTGGCCTTCCAGGGGCTCGCATCGCCGCAGGCGATGAAGCAGGCGATCGAGGCGGTGACGCCGGCGGCGGTGGATGCGCTCGCGAGGGCCACGTTCGACCCCGACCATGCGGTGACCGCGATCCTCACGCCCGAGACCTCCGACAAGCCGGTGGCCTCGAAGGGCTTCGGCGGCGCCGAGAGCTTCTCGGCCAGCCCGGACAAGCCGGTGCAACTGCCCGACTGGGCCGCCAAGGCTTTCGGTGAATTGCAGGTGCCGCGCTCGACGCTCGCGCCGCTCTCGTACGTCCTGCCCAACGGCCTGCGCCTGGTGGTGCAGCCGGAGTCCATCAGCGACACGGTCGAGGTCTTCGGCCGCATCCGCACGAATCCTGACCTGCAGGCCGCTCCCGGCGAGGCCGGCATCGCCGACGTGCTCGACGGACTCTTTCCCTTCGGCACGGCCAGCCTGGATCGCCTGCAACTGCGTCAGGCGCTGGACGAGATCAGCGCCAGCGAACACGCTGGTTCCAGCTTCTCGCTGGCGGTGCCGGCCGCGCATTTCGAGCAGGGATTGGCGCTGCTGGCCGACAACGAACTCCACCCGGCGCTTCCCGCCAAGGCCTTCGCGGTCGTGCAGCGCCAGCAGGCGGGCTTCGTCGCGGGCGAGATCCAGTCCCCGGACTTCCTGATGCAGTTCGGTGTCGACAAGGCCTTGCTGCCCGAAGCCGACCCCGCGCTGCGCCATGCGACGCCCGAGCAGGTGATGGCGCTGACGCTGGACAAGGTGAAGCGCTACCACGCGCAGACCTTCCGCCCCGACATGACGACGATCGTCGTCGTCGGCAAGGTCGACCCGGCGCAGGCCAAGGCGGCCGTCGAACGCGCGTTCGGCGCCTGGCAGGCGAGCGGGCCGCGGCCCGAGGTCGACTATCCCGAAGTGCCGCCGAACCGGCCCGGCCATCTGCAGGTGCCCGACGCCAGCGCGGTCCAGGACTCGGTGCAGATGGTGCAGACCCTGGACGTCACGCGCGACGACCCGGTGCGGTTCGCGCTCAACCTGGGCAACCAGGTGCTGGGCGGCGGTTTCTACGCGTCGCGCCTGTACCGCGACCTGCGCGACCGGACCGGCCTCGTCTACAGCGTCGACACCGGCTTCGCCTTCGACAAGCACCGCGGCACCTACACGGTGTCGTACGGCTGTGATCCGGCGAAGGCCGCCGCGGCGAGCGCGGTCGTGGTGCGGGACCTGAAGCAGATGCAGAGCGAACCGATCTCGGCCGCCGACCTGCAGCGCGCGAAGAGCATCCTGCTGCGCCAGATCCCGCTCGGCGAAGCCAGTTTCGGCGCCATCGGCGGCCAGCTGCTGACCTTCGCCAGCGAGGGCCGGCCGCTCGACGCATTGACCATCGCCGCGCGCCATTACCTGCAGCTCAGCGCGGCCGATGTGCAGCAAGCCTATGCGCTGCATGTCCGCCCCGAAGACTTCGTCACGGCGGTGAAAGGGCCGGCGCCGCCCCGCTGACGGGTTCTGCGACCGTCACTTGCGCACGTAGCGCACGATCATCTCGACGACGTTGTCGCGGCGCTCGCGCAGCGCGGCCGGCACGAGCAGGTCGCGCTTGAAGATGAGCGCGAAGGTGTAGCGGTTCGAGACGTTGAAGAAGCACAGTGCCGAGATCGACATGTGCAGGTCCACCGGGTCGACGCCGCGGCGGAACACCTTGGCCGCGACGCCGCGCTCGTAGACGCGGCGCACCGCGTCGATCACCGGCACGTTCAGATCCTGGATCGTCTGGCTGCGCGCCAGGAACTCGCCGCGGTGCATGTTCTCGTTCATGACCAGCCGGATGAAGTCCTCGTTGTCGTGCTGGTAGTCGAACGTGAACGCGACCAGCTTGCGCAGCGCGTCCTCGGGTTCCAGGTCCTCGAGGTGCAGGTCGGCTTCGATCGCGCGGATGCGCCGGTAGGCGTTCTCCAGCACCGCGAGGTAGAGCGCTTCCTTGCTCTCGAAGTGGTAGTAAATCATGCGCTTGCTGGTGCGCGTGAGCGCGGCGATCTCGTCGATGCGCGCGCCGCTCAAGCCCTTGTCGGCGAACTCGGCGGTGGCCACCTTCAGGATGTCGGCGAGCGAATGTTCGGCGTCGTAGGTGCGGCTCGCGCGCTTCTCGGCAGCGGCCTTTCGGGCGCGGGGGGTGGGAACGAGTTCGTCCATTTCACGAAGCCTAAGGCCAGCGTCAGCAGGTCGATATTTTGAAGGCAAGGGTTTGCACTGATTATAGAAAGCGAACTAGTTCGTACATTCTTGAGGCCGGGTCCATGTAGAGAACCCGCGTGGAGACAAACCATGGCCTCAAGCCCCGATCATCCCGCCGGCGTCGTGCGGGCGCCCCGCAAGGCGGCCTTTGCCAGCTGGATCGGCAGTGCCGTCGAGTACTACGACTTCTTCATCTACGGCACCGCCGCGGCGCTGGTGTTCGGCAAGATCTTCTTCCCCGACGTCGACGCCAAGCTCGGCACGATTGCCGCGTTCGCGACCTTCGGGGTCGGCTACATCGCACGCCCGATCGGCGCCTTCTTCATGGGCCATATCGGCGACAAGTTCGGGCGCAAGCGGATCCTCACGTCGACACTGCTGCTGATGGGCATCTCGACCTTCCTGATCGGCGCGCTGCCGACCTACCACCAGGTCGGCATCACGGCGCCGATCCTGCTCGTCGTGCTGCGCTTGCTGCAAGGCCTGTCGGCCGCCGGCGAACAGGCCGGCGCGAACTCGATGACGCTGGAGCATGCGCCGGCGCACCGGCGCGCGTTCTTCACCAGCTTCACGCTCAGCGGCACGCAGATGGGCTTCATCCTCGCGACGCTGGTCTTCCTGCCGATCGCCGGGTTGCCCGAAGACCAGTTGCTGTCCTGGGGCTGGCGCATCCCGTTCTTCCTGAGCGCGATCGTCGTCGCGGTCGGCGTCTGGGTGCGGCGCAGCCTGCCCGAGACGCCGGCCTTCGAGGCCGAACTCCAGAGCCACAGCGCGCCGCGCGTGCCGATCGCCGAACTCTTCCAGCACCACACGCTGGACGTGCTGCGTGTCATCGTCGCGGCGCTGGTCTCGGTGGTGAGCACGATCTTCGGCGTGTTCGTGCTGTCGTACGCGGTCAACACCGTGCACCTGCCGCGCACCACGATGCTCGGCCTGCTGGTCACCACCAACGTGATCGCGCTGGCCGCGATCCCACTCTGGGCGATCCTGTCCGACCGCATCGGCCGCCGCCCGGTCTTCATCTTCGGCGCGCTCGGCTCGGCGCTGCTGATCTGGCCGACGCTGTGGGCGATCGCGCAGGCCGACCTCGCGCTGATCTTCGTCTTCGGGCTGCTGCTCTCGGGCATCGTCTACAGCGCGTCGAACGGCATCTGGCCGTCGCTGTACGGCGAGATGTTCGACACCCGCGTGCGCCTGTCGGGCATGGCCATCGGCACCCAGATCGGCTTCGCGCTCGGCGGCTTCGCGCCGACCATCAGCGCGGCGATCCTGGGCGACGGGCCGACCGGCTGGATGCCGGTGGCCGCCTTCGTCAGCGTCTCGTGCGTGGCCGCCGCGATCGCGGCGTTCACCGCGCGCGAGACCTACGACTTGCCGATGGAGCGCCTCGGCCGGGCGGTGAGGACGGCGTGAGCGACGACACCGTGAGCGACGACACTGCGATCGACGACGCGCCGGTGCGCATCGAAGGCGGCCTCGTCGCCGGACGGCGCCAGGGCGCGGTGCGCGCCTTCCTCGGCCTGCCCTACGCTGCGCCGCCACTGGGGCCGCTGCGCTGGAAGGCGCCCGCGCCGGTGACGCCGTGGTCCGGCGTGCGCAGCGCCGACCGCTTCGCGCCGATCTGCCTGCAGCCGGGGCGGTCAGCCGATTCGGTCTACGCAGAATACGCCGGCGAACAGCCGATGAGCGAGGACTGCCTCTACCTCAACGTCTGGAGCGCCGCACCGGACCCGCGGGCGCGCTGGCCGGTGATGGTCTGGATCCACGGCGGCGCGTTCCAGCAAGGCTCGGGCAGCAACCCGGTGTTCGTCCAGGGTGACCTGGCCGGGCAGGGCGTCGTGCTCGTCACGTTCAACTACCGGCTCGGGCCGTTCGGCTTCATGGCGCACCCGGAGCTGGATGCCGCCACCGACGGCGCCAGCGCCAACCACGGCCTGCTCGACATGGCCGCGGCGCTGCGCTGGGTCCGGAACAACATCGCGGCCTTCGGGGGTGACCCCGACCAGGTCACCGTCTTCGGCCAGTCGGCCGGCGCCGCCGGGGTCGTCAACCTGATGGCGTCGGCGCAGGCGCGCGGGCTGTTTGCCCGCGCCATCGCGCACAGCTTCGGCATCGCCGAGATGGAGCACGCTGGCCACGGCCCGGCAGCGCGGCCTCGAATTCGCGCGCCTTGCCGGCGCGGCGGACCTGGCCGCGCTGCGCGCGATGGATGCGCAGGCCTTGCTCGACACCTATCTTGCGCAGTCCACGCGCTTCATGCCCGTCGTCGACGGCGACTTCATCGAGCGCCCGGTGCGCGAGACTTTCGCTGCCGGCGCGCAGCAGGCCTTGCCTTTGCTCACCGGCTGGAACGCCGACGAAGGCAGCAGCTTCCCGGCCGCGGCGTCGGCCGCCGCCTGGCGCGCCGATCTGGCGCAACGCTTCGGCCCCGACCTCGAACCGGCGCTGCGCCTGTACCCGGCGAACGACGACACGCAGGCGCGCCGCTCCAGCCGGCAGCTCACCGGCGACAGCCTGTTCGCCTGGGGCGTCTGGCGTGCCGCGTGCAGTCAGTCCCGCCTGGCGCCGACCTACGTCTACCACTTCGACCACCGCCAGCCCTTCAGGCCGGGCCAGCGCTACCGCGAGGCCGATCCGGCGACGGACCTGGGCGCGTTCCACAGCGCCGAGTACCCCTACGTCTTCGGCTCCACGGGTGTGCTGGCGCGCGACTGGGGCGACGACGACCGGCAACTGACGCAGCTCATGCAGGCCCGCTGGCTGGCCTTCGCGAGGTCCGGCGATCCCAACGTGGACGGCCTGCCGGCCTGGCCCGGCTTCGACGATCGCCGGCCGAGCGTGATGCGCCTGTCCACCCGGCCCGCGTTGGTCGACGTGCCGCGGCGCGAACACCTCGAGTTCATCGACCGCGCGAAGGGCGCTCCATGCTGAGCGGCAAGACGACGCTGATCGCCCACCTCGGCTACCCGACCGAGGCCTTCAAGGCACCGATGATCTACAACCCGTGGTTCGAGCGCCAGGGCATCGACGCGCTGGTCGTGCCGATGGGCGTGCGCGCCGCGGACTACCCCGCCGTGCTCGATGCGCTGAGCCGCTTCACCAACCTGCGCGGCGCGCTCGTCACGATGCCGCACAAGGTGACGACGCTGTCGCTGGTGGACCAGGCGACGCCGGCGGCGCAGATCGCCGGTGCCTGCAACGCGCTGCGCCTGCAGCCCGACGGCCGTTGGCTCGGCGATCAGTTCGACGGCGCCGGCTTCGTGCGCGGCGTGCAGCGCAAGGGCCGCGCGATCGCCGGCGCGCGCGTGCTCGTCGTCGGCTGCGGCGGTGTCGGCTCGGCGATCGCGGCGTCGCTCGCTGCGGCCGGCGCGGCGCAGCTGAGCCTGTTCGACGCGAGCCCCGCGTCGGCCGAAGGCCTGCGCCACCGGCTGCTGGCCCATTACCCGCAACTCGACGTGCGCGTCGGTTCCAACGATCCTGCTGGCCACGAGATCGTCGTCAACGCGACGCCGCTGGGCATGCGCGACGGCGACCCCTTGCCCTTCGACGTCGAGCGCATCGCGCCCGGCAGCTTCGTCGGCGAGGTCGTGATGGCCTCGGAGATGACGCCGCTGCTGCAGGCCGCGAAGGTGCGCGGCTGCGACGTGCAGCCGGGCACCGACATGCTGTTCGAGATGATCCCCGCCTACCTCGAGTTCTTCGGCTTCGGCACCGCGACGCCGGACGCGCTGCGCGCGGTGGCGCGGATCCGCTACTGACCGACCGACCGACCCACCGTTCGCGAGGAGCCAACCCATGCGCCGAGCCATCGCCACCGTCTCGCTGAGCGGCACGCTGCGCCAGAAGCTCGAAGCCATCGCCGCGGCCCGCTTCGACGCGATCGAGCTGTTCGAGAACGACTTCGTCCAGTTCAACGGCTCGGCGCGCGACCTCGCTGCGATGTGCGCCGATCTCGGCCTGGCGATCGACCTGTACCAGCCGCTGCGCGACGTCGAAGGCCTGCCCGACGATCTGTTCCGGCGCAGCCTGGACCGCGCCGAGCGCAAGTTCGACCTGATGCAGCAGCTCGGCGCCCCGCTGATGCTGGTCTGCTCCAACACCTCGCCCGCGTCGCTCGCCGATCCCGAGCGCGCGGCGGCGCAACTGCGCGAGCTGGCCGAGCGCGCCGCGCGGCGCAACCTGCGCATCGGCTACGAAGCGCTGGCCTGGGGCCACCACGTCGACCGCTACCGCCAGGCCTGGGATCTGGTCGAGCGTGCCGACCATCCGCACCTGGGGCTGATCCTGGACAGCTTCCACACGCTGTCGCTGCAGGACGACCCGTCGTTCATCGCGCGGATTCCGGGCGAGCGCATCTTCTTCGTCCAGATGGCCGACGCACCGCGGCTCGCGATGGACGTGCTGCAGTGGGCGCGCCACCACCGCAACTTCCCCGGCCAGGGACAGTTCGACGTCGAGGGCTTCTTCGAAGCCGTGCTGCGCAGCGGCTATGCCGGCACCTTGTCGCTCGAGATCTTCAACGACGTCTTCCGCGAGACGCCGAACCGGCGCACCGCGCTCGACGCGATGCGCTCGCTGCTGTACCTGGAAAGCCGGGTGCGCGCGCGGCTGGAGCAGGGCGGGGCGGCCGGCGCCGCGGTGCTGGACCGGGTGGCCTTGTTCGACCCACCCGAGCCGGCCCGCCTCGACGGCTGGGCCTTCGTCGAGTTCGGTGTCGACGAGGCCACGCGTCGCGACGCTCGGAGCCTGGCTCGAGCGCTTCGGCTTCGTGCGTGCCGGCACGCACCGGTCCAAGCAGGCGACGCTGTACCGGCAGGGCGGGATCAACCTCGTCGTCAACGCGCAGCCAGGGTCCGATGCGCGGGCCCGCTTCGACGAGCAGGGCGTCGGCGTGAGCGCGGTCGGCCTGCTTTGCGACGACGCGGCGCGCGCGGCAAGCCGTGCGACGGCGCTGCTGTCGGCGCGCTTCGAGAGCCCGCTCGCGAACGACGAACTGCGCCTGCCCGCGATCCGCGCGCCGGGCGGCATGCTCGTGCACTTCGTCCCCGCGGACCTGGGCGTCGACGGGCTGGCGCGAGCGGACTTCGATCTGTCTGACGGGGCCGCGGCTTCGGGCGGCGCCGGGCTGCAGCAGATCGACCACCTCGCGCTGGGCATGAGCGCCGACCAGCTCGACACCTGGGTGCTGTTCAGCCGCAGCGTGCTCGGCCTCGAGCCGGGCGAGAGCCTGGAGCTGGCCGACCCCTTCGGGCTGATCCGCAGCTGCGGCCTGGCCGATGCCGGGCGCCGCTTGCGCCTGGTGCTGAACGTTTCGCTGAGCCAGCGCACGCGCACCGCACGGACGGTGGCCGCCGCCGGCGGCAAGCCCGGCGTGCACCACGTCGCGTTCGCCTGCGCCGATCTTTGCGCCACCGTCGAGCAACTGCGCGGCCGCGGCGTGAGCTTCGTGCCGATCTCCGACAACTACTACGACGACTTGCTCGCGCGCTTCGACCTGCCACTGGCGCGGGTCGAGCAGTTGCGGCGCCTGGGCATCCTCTACGACCGCTCGGCCGCTGGCGAATACCTGCACGTCTACACCGAGCCCTTCGCCGAACGCTTCTTCTTCGAACTCGTGCAGCGTTCGGACTACGACGGCTACGGCGCGCTCAACGCGCCGGCGCGCATGGCCTCGCAGGCGCAGCGCGCCTGAAGGCGGCCGGGTCGGGTGCGCTGCGCTCGAGCGCGTCGGCAGATGGCCTTGGCCAGCCCGGCTGGGGTCCGTCGGGGCCACGTCGATCGTGTATAGTCCTGGGCTCCTCAGGCGCGTAGCTCAGCTGGTTAGAGCACCACCTTGACATGGTGGGGGTCGTTGGTTCGAGTCCAATCGCGCCTACCAAATTCGGTAGGAATCGTGGGCCCCGGGTGCAAGCACCCGGGGCCCTCTTCTTTCGCGGTGGGACCGGGCCGGGGCAAGAACCTCCGCGGCGCGCCCAGGACTGCGGTGCGGGTCGCGGTTACAATGGCGACCGATCGAGCGTCGAGGCGCTGCTGGCATGCGATGCCGCGCGAACCCGCCCCCAGGCCGACGCTCCAGCGATCGACTGCCCTTCCGGCCTTGCCGGACCCCCGAAGAACCTCGTAGCGCGCCGCATGACGGTGCCGATCTGAACCCAGGCCATGAACACATCGGAGGCCAAACGCGTTCTGGAGACTGCGCTCATCTGCGCCGACCGGCCGCTGGCGCTGCGCGAGATGCGCGTGCTGTTCGGCGACCAGGTCGGCAACGACACGCTGCGCCATCTGCTCGACGAACTCGCCGTCGACTGGCAGGACCGCGGGGTCGAGTTGGTCGCGCTGGCCTCGGGCTGGCGCTTCCAGAGCCGACCCGAGCTGCGCGGCTATCTCGACCGCCTGCACCCGGAGAAGCCGCCCAAGTACTCGCGCGCCGCGCTGGAGACGCTGGCCATCGTGGCCTACCGCCAGCCGGTGACGCGCGGCGACATCGAGGACATCCGCGGCGTCACGGTCAGCAGCCAGATCGTCAAGCAGCTCGAAGACCGCGGCTGGATCGAAGCCATCGGCTACCGCGAAGCGCCGGGCCGTCCGGCGCTGTACGCGACGACGGCGCAATTCCTCGACGACCTCGGCCTGGCCAGCCTGGACCAGCTGCCGCCCATCGACGGCAAGCTGCCCGAAGCGGCCGATTTCGAAGCGCTCGCCGAGCAGCCCTCGCTGTTGGCCGACGAAGCCCAGGCCGAGCTGCCGCTGGATGCCTCGGGCGTCCAGGCCAGCGAGGACGTCCCCGCCACCGACGCGATCCCCGACCCGACCGAATGACCTTGCCGTGCCGCACCGGCGCGACGTCCGCCCCGCGCGGCACGAAAGCCCCAGCATGAACCCGAACGACGCCGACACCCTGCCGCCGCCCGCCGCTCCGAACGACGAGTCGCCCGCGCCCGCTGCCAAGCGGCGCCGCGCTCCGCGCAAGCGCAAGGAAGAAGGCGCCCCCGCCGTGGAAGCGACGGCCGACGACGGCAGCCCCGCACCGGTGGCCGAGGCGGCGCCGCCAGCCGTCGTGCCCACCGCGCAGCACGATGCGGCGCCGGACGATGCGGGCGCGGCCGAAGCCGGCGGCGACGCTGCCAGTGCAACGGGCGAACCGGCGGCGCCTGCCGGCGAGCGCAGCCGGCGCGGCCGCAACCGCCGCCGTGGACGCCGCGGCGGCGATCGCGGTGACCGGGCCCCGCGTGCGGATGCCGGACCGCGTCCGGCCGGGCCGGCAGGCGACGACATCGACGCCGCGGATGCCGATGTCGAGCGCGATGGCGACGAAGCGCCGGCGCAAGCCGCGACGCCGCGCCCGGCGCCGGTCGATGTCGGCGAGGTGTTCGAGCAGGTGCGTTCGGGGGCTTTCGATGTCGAGCCTGCCGCGGACGAAGAACCCGTCGCGGAGGTCGCGCTGCCGACCAAGCGCGTGCTCGAGGCCGAGCCCGATGCGCCCAAGCTGCACAAGGTGCTGGCACAGGCCGGTGTCGGCTCGCGGCGCGACCTGGAGCAGATGATCCTGGAAGGCCGCATCACGGTGAATGGCGAGCCGGCGCACATCGGCCAGCGCATTTCTTTCGGTGACCGCATCGCGGTGGGCGGCAAACCGGTGCGTTACCGGATCGCGCCGCCGCCGCCGCGCGTGCTGGCGTATCACAAGCCGGCCGGCGAGGTCGTCACCCACGACGACCCGCAGCAGCGCCCGACCGTGTTCCGCCGCCTGCCGCGGCTGCAGCAGGGCAAGTGGCAGTCGGTCGGCCGGCTCGACATCAACACCGAAGGCCTGCTGCTGTTCACGAACTCGGGCGAACTGGCGAACCAGCTGATGCACCCGCGCTTCGGCGTCGAACGCGAGTACGCGGTGCGCTCGCTCGGGGTGCTGGGCGAGGAAGCCAAGGCCAAGCTGCTCGAGGGCGTCGACATCGACGGCCAGCGCTGCGCGTTCAAGAGCATCGAGGACGGCGGCGGCGAGGGCGCCAACCACTGGTACCGCTGCGTCATCACCGAGGGCCGCAACCGTGAGGTGCGCAAGCTCTTCGAGGCAGTGGGCCATGCGGTGAGCCGACTGATCCGCATCCGCTATGGCTCGGTGGTGCTGCCGCGCGGGCTCAAGCGCGGCGTCTGGGTCGACCTCGACGACCATGACGTTCGCTCGCTGCGCCAACTCGCTGGCGGCGATCGCGGCAGTCCCCCGCGCGAGGGCCCGCGTGTCGACGGCGACCGCGCCGGCCGCAACAACCGGCGCGGGGGCAAGCGCGCGCGCCCGGGCCCTGGCGAGCGGCTGCCGCCTGCCGAGCGCGCCGAGTCGCGCGAGGGCGGTGCGATCCCGAATCCCTTGCAGCAGACCTTCGACAAGCGCGCGATCCAGCAGGAGCGCGCGCTGCGCCGTGACATGCCGGAGGACGGCCCGATCCCCAACCCGTTGCAGCAAACCTACGACAAGCGGGCCTTGCAGCGCGACCGCGCGCCGCGCCACGACCCCGGCGAGGACGGCCCGATCCCGAACCCGCTGCAGCAGACCTACGACAAGCGCTTCGTGTCGCCGCAGAAGGCGCGCGGCACCGGCACCGGCGGCGCGCGCGGCGGCCGCAAGGGCGGCGGCAGCGACACCCGCCAGCCCGACCCGCTGAAGACCGCCGTCGGCTACATCGGCGGCGACGCCTTTCTGCGCAAGGCCGCCGGTGGTGGGCGCGGGGGCCGCAGCGGTGGTGGCAAGCGCGGCGGTGGGGGTGGCGGCGGTGGTAGTGGGGCGGCGGCGGCGGCCAGCGCCGGCGCTAGAAGCTAGAATCAAGAGCTTTGCCAAGTCATTGATTCAGGAGAGTTTTTTCATGGCCCTCGAACGCACCCTTTCGATCATCAAGCCCGACGCCGTGGCGAAGAACGTGATCGGTCAGATCCTTGCCCGCTTCGAAGGCGCCGGCCTGAAGATCGCCGCCGCGCGCATGGCCCAGTTGTCGCGCGCCGAGGCCGAGGCCTTCTACGCCGTGCACAAGGCGCGCCCGTTCTTCAACGACCTGGTCAAGTTCATGATCTCCGGGCCGGTGATGATCCAGGTGCTCGAAGGCGAGGGCGCGATCGCGAAGAACCGCGAGCTGATGGGTGCCACCGACCCGAAGAAGGCCGACAAGGGCACCATCCGCGCCGACTTCGCCGACAGCATCGACGCCAACGCGGTGCACGGCTCCGACGCGCCCGAGACGGCGGCGGTCGAGATCGCGTTCTTCTTCCCGGCGATGAGCGTCTACGGCCGCTGAGTTGCCCATGGCGGTCAACCTGCTTGACTTCGACCTCGAGGGTCTGACCGCCTTTTGCGACGCGCTGGGCGAGAAGCGCTTCCGCGCCGTCCAGCTGTTTCGCTGGATCCACCAGAAAGGCGCGTCCGACTTCGACGCAGATGTCGGACCTGGCCAAGAGCCTGCGCGCCAAGCTGGCCGGCGTCGCCGAGGTCCGGGCCTTGCCCGTGGTCAGCGAGCATGTGTCCGCCGACGGCACCGTCAAATGGCTGTTCGACGTCGGCGGCGGCGACGCCGTCGAGACGGTCTACATCCCGGAAGACGACCGCGGCACGCTGTGCGTCTCGTCGCAGGCCGGCTGCGCGGTCGGCTGCCGCTTCTGTTCCACCGGTCACCAGGGCTTCAGCCGCAACCTCGGCACGGGCGAGATCGTCGCCCAGCTCTGGCATGCCGAACATCGGCTGCGCCAGCCGGGCTGGCGAACGGGTCATCGACAATGTCGTGATGATGGGCATGGGCGAGCCGCTGCAGAACTACGCCGCGCTGCTGCCGGCGCTGCGCACGATGCTCGACGACCACGGCTACGGCCTGTCGCGCCGGCGCGTGACGGTGTCGACCTCGGGCGTGGTGCCGATGATCGACCGGCTGCGCGAGGACTGCCCGGTGGCGCTGGCCGTCTCGCTGCACGCGCCCGACGATGCGCTGCGCGAATCGCTGGTGCCGCTGAACCGCAAGTACCCGATCGCCGAGCTGCTGGACGCCTGCGTCGCGCTACCTGGAGCGGGCGCCGCGCGACTTCATCACCTTCGAGTACTGCATGCTCGACGGCGTGAACGACTCGCCCGCGCAAGCCGAGGCGCTGGTGCAGCTGCGTGCGAGGGCCGCGTGTCCTGCAAGTTCAACCTGATCCCGTTCAACCCGTTTCCGGCGTCCGGGCTGTTGCGCTCGCCGCGCGAGCGGGTGCTGGCCTTCGCGCAGGTGCTGCAGGACGCCGGCATCGTGACCACCATCCGCAAGACGCGCGGCGACGACATCGCCGCCGCCTGCGGCCAGCTCGCCGGCGAGGTGCAGGACCGCACGCGGGCGCGCGAGCGTCTGGTCCGGCGCCGCGCTGCGATCCCGATCGTGATGTCCCGCGCCGGAGGCACTGCGTTGATGCGCCTGCTCGTTCTGACCCTGGCTCTCGCGGCGGCCCTGGCCGGCTGCGTCAACGTGCCGCTCCGCAACGCGCGCCGGCGGCGGCGCCGGTGCCGCCGACGAGGTGCGCAACACGCCCACGCCGAAGGACGCCGACCGCATCGCGCGGCTGCACATGGAACTGGCCGGCGGCTACTTCAGCCGCGGCCAGACCGACGACCGCGCTCGACGAGATCAAGCCAGGCGCTGGCCGCGCGGCCCGACCTGCCCGAGGCCTACAACCTGCGCGGCCTGATCTACGCCAGCCTGGGCCGGACCGCCGACGGCCGAGGACAGCTTCCGGCGCGCGCTGCAGCTCAAGCCCGCGCGACGCCGACACCGATGCACAACTTCGGCTGGTTCCTGTGCCAGGAGCGGCGCTACCGCGAGGCCGACGTGCAGTTCGACGCCGCGCTGGCCCAGCCGCAGTACCGCGAGCGCCGCGCACGCTGCTCGCGCAGGGCGTGTGCAAGGCGCGCGACGGCCGCTGGCCGAGGCCGAGCGCAAGCTGCTGCAGCGCCTACGAGCTCGACCCCGGCAACCCGTCCACCGCGCTACAACCTGACCGACGTGCTCTACCGGCGCGGCGAGTACGATCGGGCGCGCTTCTACATCGCGCGCGTCAACGCGGTGCGCGAGCAGTCGAACGCGCAGACGCTGTGGCTCGCGATCGCGCATCGAGCACAAGCTCGGCAACACGGCGGGCGTGCAGGATCTGGCTCGCCAGCTGCGCGAACGCTTCCCGCAGTCGCACCGAGACCATGCTCTACGAGCGGGGCCACTTCGATGAGTGAGAGCCACCGACACCGGCCGCGCCAGCGCCGGCTCGCTGCTGCGCGCCGCGCGCGAGAAGCAGGGCCTGCACATCGCGGCGCTGGCCGCGGCGATCAAGGTCACGCCGCGCAAGCTCGACGCGCTCGAGCACGACCGCTACGACGAGCTGCCCGACGCGACCTTCACGCGCGCGCTGGCGCAGACGGTCTGTCGCTCGCTGAAGATCGACCCGCAGCCGGTGCTGGCCTTGCTGCCGCAGGCCGAAAGCGCGGCGGCTGGATGCGGTCGCCGGCAGCCTGAACACGCCGTTTCGCGACCGACCCGGCCGCGACGAGCCGAGCGGACTGGCGGTGGCAGCGATCCGGCCCATGGTCTGGGCGGCGGCGGTGCTGATGCTCGCGGCGGCGGTGGTGTATTTCGTTCCAGGCTCGTTCTGGCACGCCGCGCCGGCCCAGGTGGCCGCCCTCGTGCAGACGCCCGCGGCGCCGGCGAGCGCGGTCGTGGCCGCTGCCGCGCCGGCAACGGCGCGCCGCCGACGCCGGATGCGGCCGCGCAGGCCGTGGATGCGGGCTCGGCGCCGGCGCCGCAGGTCGCCGAGGTGCCGACCCTCGCCGACAGCGCGGCGCCGGGCCGCCTCGGCCGTCGCCACGGCACCCGCGCCGGCCGCGAGCGCGGTGTCGGCCGGCGCCGTGCGACTGAAGGCCGAGGCGCCGTCGTGGATCGAGGCGCGCGACGCGCACGGCCAGCTGCTGCTCTCGCGCGTCGTGCAGCCGGGCGAAAGCGTCGGCTTCGACGGCAGCCTGCCGATCCGTCTCACGATCGGCAACGCGCCGGCGACGACGCTGAGCTTCCGCGGCAAGCCGGTCGACCTGGCCGCGTCCACGCACGACAACGTGGCGCGGCTCGAACTGCAGTGAGGAGCCCGACGATGAACGCCTCCGCAATGCTCGCCCCGATCGCCGCCGCGGCGCGCCGGCGCGCGCCGTTCGCGCCAGGCGCGCGCGGTCTGGGGCGACCACGTCGTGACGATCGGCGGCGACGCGCCGGTGCGCGTGCAGTCGATGACGAACACCGACACCGTCGACGTGATCGGCACCGCGATCCAGGTCAAGGAACTGGCGCAGCGCCGGCTCGGAGCTGGTGCGCATCACCGTCAACACGCCCGAGGCGGCCGACGCCGTGCCGCACATCCGCGAGCAGCTCGACCGGATGGGCATCGACGTGCCGCTGATCGGCGACTTCCACTACAACGGCCACCGGCTGCTCACCGAGCACCCGGCGATGGCCCAGGCGCTGAGCAAGTACCGCATCAACCCCGGCAACGTCGGCAAGGGTGACAAGCGCGACCGCCAGTTCGCGATGATGGTCGAGGCCGCCGCGCGCTGGGACAAGTGCGTGCGCATCGGCGTCAACTGGGGCAGCCTGGACCAGGAACTGCTCGCGTCGCTGATGGACGAGAACGCCGCCCGCGCCGAACCCTGGGACGCGCGCCAGGTGATGTACCAGGCGCTGGTGCAGTCGGCGCTGGGCTCGGCCGACTTCGCGCGCGAGATCGGGTTGAACCCGGACCAGATCGTCATCAGCTGCAAGGTCAGCGGCGTGCAGGACCTGATCAACGTCTACCGCGCGCTGGCGGCGCGCTGCGACTACGCGCTGCACCTGGGCCTGACCGAGGCCGGCATGGGCACCAAGGGCACGGTCGCATCGGCCGCGGCGCTCGCCGTGCTGCTGAAGGAGGGGATCGGCGACACGATCCGCGTCAGCCTGACGCCGCAGCCCGGCGAGGCGCGCACGCAGGAGGTGGTGGTCGCGCTCGAGATCCTGCAGTCGCTGGGCCTGCGCAGCTTCAACCCCAGCGTCACCGCGTGCCCGGGCTGCGGCCGCACGACCAGCACCACGTTCCAGGAGCTGGCCAAGCAGATCGACGACTTCCTGCGCGCGCAGATGCCGGTCTGGAAGGCGAAGTACCCCGGCGTCGAGAACCTGCAGCGTCGCC
Source organism: uncultured beta proteobacterium (assembly GCA_963788635.1). Taxonomy (GTDB): domain Bacteria; phylum Pseudomonadota; class Gammaproteobacteria; order Burkholderiales; family Burkholderiaceae_C; genus Rubrivivax. Next base: position 224,273 of record CAWBHE010000010.1, read on the forward strand.
GTGATGGGCTGCATCGTCAACGGCCCCGGCGAGAGCAAGCACGCCGACATCGGCATCAGCCTGCCGGGCACCGGCGAGGCACCGGCGGCGCCGGTGTTCATCGACGGCGAGAAGGCGATGACGCTGCGCGGCGAAGGCATCGCCACCGAATTCCACAGGATCGTCGAGAACTACATCGAGAAGCGCTTCGGCGCGGCGGCCGCGGCGCATTGACGCCGCAGCCTGTCGCCGCCGCTGGACCCCGTTGCAACGCGGCCGAGCGCCCGCTTCACCGTCACACCCCCCATGGCTGAACAACTGCGTGCCGTCAAAGGCATGAACGACATCCTGCCGCCCGAGTCGGCGCGCTGGGAGTGGTTCGAAGAGAAGGTCCGCGCGCTGATGGCACGCTACGGCTACGCCAACCTGCGCACGCCGATCGTCGAGCCGACCGCGCTGTTCGTGCGCGGCCTCGGCGAGGTGACCGACATCGTCGAGAAGGAGATGTACTCCTTCGTCGACAGCGATGAATGGCGACGCGCTGACGCTGCGCCCCGAAGCCACCGCCGGCATCGTGCGCGCGATCGTCGAGCACAACGCGCTGTACAACGCGCCGCTGCGGGTCTGGTCGGAGGTGTCGCTGTTCCGACACGAGCGGCCGCAGAAGGGCCGCTACCGGCAGTTCCACCAGATCGACGTCGAGGCACTCGGTTTCGCCGGGCCAGACGTCGACGCCGAGCAAATCCTGATGTGCCGCGCGCTTCTGCACGACCTCGGGATGAGCGAACACGTGCGCCTCGAGCTGAACAGCCTGGGCCAGCCGGCCGAGCGCCTCGCGCACCGCAGCGCGCTGATCGCGCACTTCGAAGCGCACGCCGAGCTGCTCGACGAGGACGCCAAGCGCCGCCTGCACAGCAACCCGCTGCGCATCCTCGACACGAAGAACCCGGCGATGCAGGCGCTGGTCGAGGCGGCGCCCAAGCTGATGGATTTCCTCGGCGATGCGTCGCGTGCGCACCTCGACGCCGTGCGCGCGGCGCTCGACGCCGTCGGCCAACCGTACCGGCTGAACCCGCGCCTCGTGCGCGGCATGGACTACTACAACCTGACGGTGTTCGAATGGATCACCGACAAGCTCGGCTCGCAAGGCACGGTCTGCGGCGGGGGGCGCTACGACGGCCTGTTCGAGCAGCTCGGTGGCAAGCCGACGCCGGCGGTCGGCTGGGGCATGGGCATCGAGCGCATGCTGCTGGTGCTCGAGGCGATCGGTGCGGCCGCGCCGCAGCCCGTGCTCGACGTCTACGCCATCGTCCCGGCCGCCGACGCCTTGCCGACGGCCATCGCGACCTGCGAGAAGCTGCGCGCCGCCGGCGTGAGCGTGCTGATGCATGGCGCCGGTGCCGAGTCCTGGGGCAGCATGAAGTCGCAGTTCAAGCGCGCCGATGCGAGCGGCGCGCGCCATGCACTGATCTTCGGTGCCGACGAGCTCGCGCAGGGTCTGGTCGCCGTCAAGCCGCTGCGCGACGCTGCCGCGCGCGCAGACGCGCGAGCGGCTGGACGAGGTCGCGCACTGGGCGGCCCGGTTGCTCAACGCATAATCGCCGGCTTTCGTCGCCGCCTCATCGCCATGGCTACCCAACTCGACCTGCAAGAGCAGGAACAACTCGACGCGCTCAAGGCGTTCTGGCAGCAGTACGGCAACCTGATCACCTGGACGCTGGTCCTCGTGCTCGGTGCCTTCGCGGCCTGGAACGGCTGGAACTACTGGCAGCGCCGCCAGGGGCTGCAGGCCAGCGGCCTGTTCGACGAGCTCGACCGCGCCGCGCAGTCCGGCGACGTGGCGCTCACCGGGCGCGCGTTCGACGACCTGAAGGCGCGCTACCCGCACACCGGCTTCGCCGAGCAAGGCGGGCTGGAAGCCGCCAAGCTGCAGTTCGACAAGGGCCAGCTCGACGCCGCCAAGGCCAGCCTGGGCTGGGTCGCGCAGAACGCGACCGAGGACGAATACCGCGGCATTGCGCGCCTGCGCCTGGCCGCGGTGCTGGCCTCGGCCAAGCAGTACGACGCGGCACTGAAGGAGCTCGACGGAACGACCTCGCCCGCGTTCGCGGCGCTGGTCGCCGACCGCCGCGGCGACGTGCTCGCGCTGGCCGGCAAGCCCGCCGAGGCGCGCGCGGCTTACGAGACGGCCTGGAAGGCGATGAGCGACAAGGTCGACCTACCGGCGCCTGATCGAGGCCAAGCTGACGGCGCTGGGCGCGGCGCCGGCGGCCTCCGCCGCGTCCGCGCCGGAGGCGGCGCAGTGAGGCGGTTCGTCGCGCTGGCGCTGGCTGCCGTGACCGCGCTGTCCGTGGTGACGGGTCTGGCGGGCTGCGCCGCGGACAAGCCCAAGCCGACGCCGCTGGTCGCGTTCAAGCCGCAGATCGCGGGCCGCCAGGTCTGGCGTGCGCAAGTGGACAGCGTGCGCTTCCCGCTCGTCGTGACGGCCAAGGATGGCGTGTTCTACGTCGCCGGCACCGACGGCACCGTGCTCGCACTGCAGGCCGAGACCGGCGCGCAGGTCTGGCGTGCGAGCGCCGGCGCGCGGCTCAGCGCCGGCGTCGGCAGCGACGGCCGCTGGGCCAGCGTGGTGACCGAATCGAACCAGCTCGTGACCTTCGACAAAGGCCGCGAGGTCTGGCGCCAGCAACTGCCGTCGCGCGTGGTGACGGCGCCGCTGGTGGCGGGTGAGCGCGTCTTCGTGCTGAGCGTCGACCGGACGGTGCACGCCTTCGATGCCCAGGACGGTCACCCGCTGTGGACGCTGCAGCGCCCGGGCGATGCGCTCACGCTGGCCGAGGCCGGCGTCATCATGCCGTTCAAGAACACGCTGGTGGTCGGGCAGGGGCCGCGGCTGGCCGGCATCGAACCGCTGAAAGGCATGCTGCAGTGGGAAGCTGCCGATGGCCTCGCCGCGCGGCACGAACGAGGTCGAGCGGCTCGCCGACCTGCTCGGCCCGGCGCTGCGCCTGGGCGACAAGATCTGCGCGCGGGCGTTCCAGTCGGCGGTGGCCTGTGCCGACGTCGCGCGCGACACGCGTGCTGTGGTCGCGCAACGTCGGCGGCGTGCGCGCGATCGGTGGCAACGAGGACCTCATTTTCGGCGCCGACGCGAGTGACCGCATCAGCGCCTGGCACACCGCCACCGGCGAAGTGGCGTGGACGAACGAGAAGCTGCTCTACCGCGGCCTGAGCGGCGCGTTGGCGGTGGGCAAGACGGTGGTCTTCGGCGATGCCGAGGGCTACGTGCACTTCCTGGCCGCCGCCGACGGCGCGATGCAACTGCGCTTTTCGACCGACGGCTCGCCGGTGGTCGGCACGCCGACGCTGTCGGGCACGACGATCCTGGTCGTCACGCGCTCCGGCGGCCTGTACGCGTTCCGGCCGAACTGATGAACCACCCCCGAAGCGCCTTCGGCGCTCCCCCTCGAGGGGCCGACCTGACGAGAAGCAGTCCCTGCGGACTGCTCTCGCCTGCGAGGGCCTGCCGGCCTGCAGGGCGGGCGCCGCCTGCGGACCGGCGAGCCGGATCCGCGGCGGCCGCTCGGGAACAACCCGGCGCGCCGCCGGCTTGCGCGGCTGGTGCCATGAAGCCGGTCATCGCCATCGTCGGCCGGCCCAACGTCGGCAAGTCGACACTGTTCAACCGCATCACGAAGAGCCGCGACGCGATCGTCGCCGACTACGCCGGACTGACGCGCGACCGCCACTACGGCGACGCGCGGCTGGGCGCGCGCGAGTTCATCGTCGTCGACACCGGCGGCTTCGAGCCCGCCAAGCCCAGCGGCGTGGTCGCCGAGATGGCCAAGCAGACGCGCCAGGCGGTGGCCGAGGCGGATGCGGTGATCTTCGTCGTCGACGTGCGCGGCGGCCTGTCGGCGCAGGACCACGACATCGCACGCTACCTGCGCACGCAGCGCAAGAAGGTGTTGCTGGCGGCGAACAAGGCCGAGGGCATGGCCGAGTCGCCGCTGCTCGGCGAGTTCTTCGAGCTCGGCATCGGCGAGCCGCACCCGATCTCGTCGGCCCACGGCCAGGGCATCCGCAGCCTGCTCGAAGCCGCGCTGGAGGACTTTCCGGTCGATGAAGAAGCCGAAGCGACCGAGCCGGCCGCCGATGCGCCGATCCGGCTCGCCGTGGCCGGGCGGCCGAACGTCGGCAAGTCGACCCTGATCAACGCCTGGCTGGGCGAGGAGCGTCTGGTCGCGTTCGATCAGCCGGGCACGACGCGCGACGCGATCCACGTGCCGTTCGAGCGCGATGGCCGCAAGTTCGAACTGATCGACACCGCCGGCCTGCGCCGCAAGGGCAAGGTCTTCGAGGCGATCGAGAAGTTCTCGGTCGTGAAGACGCTGCAGGCGATCGCCGATGCGAACGTGGTGCTGCTGCTGATCGATGCCACCGAGGGCGTGAGCGACCAGGATGCGCACATCGCCGGCTACATCCTCGAATCCGGCCGCGCGGTCGTGATCGCGATCAACAAGTGGGACGCCATCGACGAGTACCAGCGCCAGACGCTGCAGCGCTCGATCGAGTCGCGCCTGGCTTTCCTGAAGTTCGCGCCGCTGCTGCACATCTCGGCGATCAAGCGCACCGGCCTCACGGCGGTCTGGAAGGCGATCCTGCAGGCGCATGCCTCGGCGACCGTGAAGATGCCCACGCCGGTGCTGACCCGGCTGCTGATCGACGCGGTGCAGCACCAGGCGCCGCGCCGCGAAGGGCGCTTCCGGCCGAAGCTGCGCTACGCGCACCAGGGCGGCATGAACCCGCCGCTGGTCGTGATCCACGGCAATTCGCTCGAGCACGTGACCGATTCGTACAAGCGCTACCTGGAAGGGCGTTTCCGCGAGCATTTCAAGCTCGTCGGCACGCCGATGCGGATCGAGATGCGCTCGGCGAAGAACCCCTTCGACGAACGCTCCGGCTGAGTCGCGTCGCCCGGCTGGCGGGAGTGCCGCGCCGGGGCAAGAGGTTATTGGGTAATCCCGAAGTCAGCACGTCCCCGTGTGATAACGTGAGCCCCTTCTATCGTCTTCAACACGGAGCATATCGTGAGCAACAAAGGCCAACTTTTGCAGGACCCCTTTCTGAACCTGCTGCGCAAGGAACATGTGCCGGTGTCGATCTACCTCGTCAACGGCATCAAGCTCCAGGGCCACATCGAATCCTTCGACCAGTACGTCGTCTTGCTGCGCAATACGGTGACCCAGATGGTCTACAAGCACGCCATCTCCACCGTCGTACCCAGCCGGGCGGTGAACTTCCACCCCAGCGAGCCGGGCGAAGCGGCGGCCTGATGCGGCCCACCCTGCGCCGTCCCGTCTGCGGGCAGTCGCGATCTTGAGTTCCCTGCCCACTTCGAACCTGACGCAATCCGGGGGGCCGACGCGTGCGGTGCTCGTCGGCGTCGACCTCGGTGCGGCGGCGGCGTTCGATCCCACGCTCGACGAACTGGCCTTGCTCGCCGAGTCGGCCGGTGACGTGGCGGTGGCGCGCATCATCGCGCGACGCAAGGCGCCCGACGCGGCGCTGTTCGTCGGCTCGGGCAAGGCCGACGAGATCAAGGCCATGGTCGCGGCGACCGACGCCCACGGCGTGATCTTCGACCAGTCGCTCAGCCCGGCGCAGCAGCGCAACCTCGAGCAGCACCTCGGCGTGCCGGTGGCCGACCGCACCTCGCTGATCCTGGACATCTTCGCGCAGCGCGCGCAGAGCCACGAAGGCAAGCTGCAGGTCGAACTGGCGCGGCTGCAGTACATGGCCACGCGCCTGGTGCGGCGCTGGTCGCACCTCGAGCGCCAGCAAGGCGGCATCGGCACCCGCGGCGGCCCCGGCGAGGCGCAGATCGAACTCGACCGGCGCATGATCGGCGACCGGATCAAGACCGTGAAGGAGCGCCTGGAGAAGGTCAAGCGCCAGCGCGGCACGCAGCGCAAGGCGCGCGAACGGCGCGGCACGTTCCGCGTCTCGCTCGTCGGCTACACGAATGCCGGCAAGTCGACGCTGTTCAATGCGCTCGTCAAGGCCCGCACCTTCGCCGCCGACCAGCTCTTCGCGACGCTGGACACCACGACCCGCGCGCTCTGGCTCGAGCAGGCGCAGTGCTCGGTGTCGCTGTCGGACACGGTGGGCTTCATCCGCGACCTGCCACACAAGCTGGTCGAGGCTTTCGAGGCCACGCTGCACGAGGCCGCCGAGGCCGACCTGCTGCTGCACGTCGTCGACGCGGCCAGCCCGGCGCTGCTGGAGCAGCAGGCCGAGGTCGACCGGGTGCTCGACGAGATCGGCGCGGGCAGCGTGCCGCAGGTGCTGGTCTTCAACAAGCGCGATCTTCTCGAGCCCTCGCGCCAGCCGCGCAGCGCGGTCGACTGGATCGAGGCACACCCGGGTCTGCGCCGCCCGCGTGTCTTTGTCAGCGCCCGCGACGGCCAGGGGCTGGATGCCCTGCGCCAGGTCATCGCCGACGCCGCCATGGCGCGCCAGTCCGGCGGCGCCGACCCGAAACCTCCCCTGCCGGCCGGCGACGCCGCACCGGCACTCAGCTCTTTCACGGCATGAGCAACACCAACTCCCCTGGCTTGACCTCGCGGCTGCGCACGGCGCTGTCCTCGCTGGTCTTCAACAACCGCAACGACGGCCCGCCCGATCTGGACGAGCTCTGGCGCGACTTCAATCGCAAGCTCAGCGGCCTTTTCGGCGGCAAGGGTGGCCCGAGGCCCGCGCGCGGCGGCGGCAACGGTGGCGATGGCGGGGGGCCCTCGTTCCAGCCCGACATGAAGAGTGCCGGCATCGGCGCCGTGTTGATCGGCGTCGTCGTGCTGCTGGTCTGGCTGGGCAGCGGGTTCTTCATCGTGCAGGAAGGCCAGCAGGCGGTGATCACCACCTTCGGCCAGTACAGCCGCACGGTGGATGCCGGCTTCCAGTGGCGCTTCCCGTACCCGATCCAGGCCGAAGAGACGGTCTCGGTGACCCAGTTGCGCTCGGTCGAGGTCGGGCGCAACACGGTGGTCCAGGCCACCGGCCTGCGCGACTCGTCGATGCTGACCGAGGACGAGAACATCGTCGACATCCGCTTCACCGTGCAGTACCGGTTGAAGGACGCGCGCGAGTACCTGTTCGAGAACCGCAACCCCGACGAGGCCGTCGTGCAGGCGGCCGAATCCGCGGTGCGCGAGATCGTTGGCCGCAGCAAGGTCGATTCGGTGCTCTACGAACAGCGCGACGCGATCGCCGCCGACCTGGTGAAGTCCATCCAGAACCAGCTCGACAAGCTCAAGGCCGGCATCGTGATCGCCAACGTCAACGTGCAGAACGTGCAGGTGCCCGACAACGTGCAGGCCGCGTTCAACGACGCGGTGAAGGCCGGTGCCGACCGCGACCGCTTCAAGAACGAAGGCCAGGCCTACGCCAGCGACGTGATCCCGAAGGCGCGCGGCACGGCGTCGCGGCTGATGGAAGAGGCCCAGGGGTACCGCGCGCGCGTCGTCGCCCAGGCCGATGGCGACGCGCAGCGCTTCCGCTCGGTGCTGACCGAATACCAGAAGGCGCCGGGGGTGACGCGCGACCGCCTCTACATCGACACGATGCAGCAGATCTATTCGAACGTCACCAAGGTCATGATCGACACCCGCAGCGGCTCGAACCTGCTGTACCTGCCGCTGGACCGGCTGCTGCAGCAGGGCGCGGCCGGCGCGGCCGCGCCGGCGATGCCGCTGGTGGTGCCGGCACCGACCGACCCGCAGGCCAAGACCTCGGCCAACGACATCCGCTCGCGCGACGACGCGCGCGCCCGCGACCGCGAGGGGCGCTGAGAGCGCCGCACCCGCCATGAACCGCATTGCACTCATTGTCGCCGGCGCGCTGATCGCGCTGATGATCGCCGCCTCGACGATGTTCGTCGTCGACCAGCGCCAGTTCGCCGTGGTCTACACGCTGGGCGAGATCAAGGAAGTCATCACCCAACCGGGCCTGAACTTCAAATTGCCGCCGCCGTTCCAGAACGTCGTCTTCCTGGACAAGCGGATCCAGACCATGGACAGCCCGGAGACGCGACCGATCTTCACCGCCGAGAAGAAGAGCCTGATCATCGACTGGCTGGTCAAGTGGCGCATCGTCGACCCGCGCCAGTTCATCCGCAACAACGGCACCGACATCCGCAACCTCGAGAGCCGGCTCTCGCCGGTGGTGCAGGCGGCGTTCAACGAGGTCGTCACCAAGCGCGACGTGCGCGGCGTGCTCGCGACCGAGCGCGACCAGGTGATGAACGACGTGCGCGGTCGCCTGGCCGACGAAGCCAAGGCCTTCGGCATCGAGATCGTCGACGTGCGCATCAAGCGCGTTGACTTCGTCGCCGACATCACCGACTCGGTCTACCGGCGCATGGAATCCGAGCGCAAGCAGGTCGCGAACGAACTGCGCTCGCAGGGCGCTGCCGAAGCCGAGAAGATCCGTGCCGACGCCGACCGCCAGCGCGAGGTCATCGTCGCCGAGGCCTACCGCGACGCGCAGAAGATCAAGGGCGAGGGCGACGCCAAGGCCTCGGCGATCTATGCCGACGCGTTCGGCCGCGACCCCAAGTTCGCCGAGTTCTACCGCAGCCTCGAGGCCTACCGGAACACCTTCCGCTCGAAGTCCGACGTGATGGTGCTCGACCCGAACAGCGAGTTCTTCCGCGCGATGCGCGGGCTGCCGGAGCCGCGCAAGTAGGCGGCCCGCGCCGGAGCGGGTCATGGCTGACATTTTCCTCGGCGCGCTGGCGCTGATGCTGGTGTTCGAAGGCCTGCTGCCTTTCCTGAGCCCGGCCACCTGGCGCGCGGTGTTCGAGCGCGCGCTCAAGTTGTCCGACGGGCAGATCCGCTTCATCGGACTGGTGTCGATGGTCATCGGCGCGGGTCTGTTGGTGATCTGGCTCTGATGTCCGGCCGCCGGCGGTGGCCTGCGCTGCACCGCCCCGTACAATCCCCGTTTTAACCGCCGGTGACTTCTTCCATGTCGTCCGCTTGGCTGCTGCCCGAGCACATCGCCGACGTCCTGCCCGCCGAAGCGCGGCGCATCGAGGACCTGCGCCGCACCTTGCTGGATCGCGCGCGCGGCTACGGCTTCGAGTTGGTGATGCCGCCACTGCTCGAGCACCTCGAATCGCTGCTGTCGGGCACCGGGCGCGAACTCGACCTGAAGACCTTCAAGCTCGTCGACCAGCTCAGCGGCCGCATGCTGGGCGTGCGCGCCGATACCACGCCGCAGGCCGCGCGCATCGACGCGCACCTGCTCAACCGCGAGGGCGTGACGCGGCTGTGCTACTGCGGCCCGGTGCTGCACACGCGGCCGGCCGGGCTGAACGCGACGCGCGAGCCGCTGCAGTTCGGTGTCGAGACGTTCGGCCATGCCGGCCTCGAGGCGGATCTCGAGGTCATGGAGCTGGCGATCGATTGCGTGGGCTCGGCGCATGCCGGCGAACTGGTGATCGACCTCGCCGACGCGCGCGTGCTGCGCGGCGTGCTCGCCGGTGCGCCGGTGGACGCGACGGCGCTGCAGGACATCGTCGCTGCGCTGTCGGACAAGGACGCCGCCGCGCTGGAGGTCCTGGCGGCGAACCTGCCCGACGAATCGCGCCGCGGGCTGCACGCGCTGATCCGGCTGTACGGTGGTGCCGAGGTGCTGGACGCCGCGCGCGATGCGCTGCCGGCGCGCGCCGAAGTGCGCACCGCGATCGAGCAACTGGGCTGGCTGGCAACGCATCTGCGCGTCGCCTACCCGGCGCTTCGCGTCGGCTTCGACCTGTCCGACATGAGCGGCTACGCGTATTACAGCGGCCCGCGTTTCGCGCTCTACGGCAGCGGCTCGAGCGACGCGCTGGCGCGTGGCGGCCGCTACGACGAGGTCGGCGCGGTGTTCGGCCGCAACCGGCCCGCTGTCGGCTTCAGCCTGGACCTGAAGGCGCTGGCGATGGGGTCGCCGTCGCCGGTTGCCGCGCCGGCGATCCGTGCACCGTGGGGCGAGAGCCCGGCGCTGCGCGCCGTCGTGCGCCGGCTGCGCGAGGCCGGCGAGACCGTGCTGTCGGTGCTGCCCGGCCACGAGGTCGAGGCCCAGGCCTTCGAGTGCGACCGCGAGCTGGTCGCCGTCGGCGACCGTTGGGTGTTGCGCGCGATCGCTCCGGCCCCGCTCCCGGCTCCAGCCGTTCCCTGATTCCCGTTGATCCCGTCGAGGGCTACCGAGACCATGCAAAACCTCATCCGGCCGACCGCAGGCCGCAACGTCGTCGTCGTCGGCACCCAGTGGGGCGACGAAGGCAAGGGCAAGATCGTCGACTGGCTGACCGACCACGCGCGCGGCGTGGTGCGCTTCCAGGGCGGCCACAACGCCGGCCACACGCTGGTCATCAATGGCCGCAAGACGGCGCTGCAGCTGATCCCGTCCGGCGTGATGCGCGAAGGCGTGGCCTGCTACATCGGCAACGGCGTGGTCGTCGACCCGGCGCACCTGCTGGCCGAGATCGAGCGCATCGAGGCGCTCGGCGTCGACGTGCGCTCGCGCCTGTTCCTGAGCGAATCGTGTCCGCTGATCCTGCCGTTCCACGTCGAGATCGACCGCGCGCGCGAGGCGCGCCGCGAGTCCAGCGGCAGCGGCAAGATCGGCACCACCGGCAAGGGCATCGGCCCGGCCTACGAGGACAAGGTCGCGCGGCGCGCGCTGCGCGTGCAGGACCTGAAGCACCCGCAGCGTTTCGAGGCCCGGCTGCGCGAGTTGCTGGAGCTGCACAACGCCGAGCTGAGCGGCGTGCTCGGCGGCACGCCGCTGACGCTGCAGCCGATCCTGGACGACGCGCTGCGCGCCGCCGAGCAGTTGCGCCCGCTGATGGCGGATGTCGGCTACCGGCTCTTCAACGCCCACCGCGACGGCGCGAACCTGCTCTTCGAAGGCGCGCAGGGCACGCTGCTGGACATCGACCACGGCACCTACCCGTACGTCACCTCGAGCAACTGCGTCGCCGGCAACGCGGCCGCCGGCTCCGGCCTCGGGCCTGGGCTGCTGCACTACATCCTGGGCATCACCAAGGCCTACACCACGCGCGTCGGCGGCGGTCCGTTCCCGACCGAGCTGCCGATCGACGCGCCGGGAACGGTGGGCCACCACCTGTCCAGCGTCGGGCAGGAGCGCGGCACGGTGACCGGCCGCGCGCGCCGCTGCGGCTGGCTGGATGCCGCAGCGCTGAAGCGCTCGATGATCATCAACGGCATCTCGGGGTTGTGCATCACCAAGCTCGACGTGCTCGACGGGCTGCCCGAGATCAAGGTCTGCACCGGCTACCGGCTGGGCGGGCGCGAGCTCGACATCCTGCCGCTGGACGCCGACGAGATCGCCGAATGCGTGCCGGTCTACGAGACGCTGCCGGGTTGGAGCGAAAGCACCGCCGGCCTGACCAACTGGGAACAGTTGCCGGTCAACGCGCGCCGCTACCTCGAACGCATGCAGGCGCTGATCGGCGCACCGATCGACATGGTCTCGACCGGCCCCGACCGCGTGCACACCATCCTCTTGCGCCACCCGTTTCGGGCCTGAGCGCGCACCCCTCCATCCAAGGAAGCCCATGCTCACCGACGACGGCAAGCACCTCTACGTCTCCTGGGACGAATACCACATGCTCACCGAGCGGCTGGCGCTGAAGGTGCATGCCTCGGGCTGGGAGTTCGACCAGATCCTGTGCCTGGCGCGCGGCGGCATGCGGCCGGGCGACATCCTGTCGCGTGTCTTCGACAAGCCGCTGGCGATCATGTCCACCAGTTCGTACCGCGCCGATGCGGGCACGATCCAGGGTCGGCTCGACCTGGCCAAGTACATCACGATGCCCAAAGGCGAACTGGCCGGCCGCGTGCTGCTCATCGACGACCTCGCCGATACCGGCGTCACGCTGCGCGCCGTGGTCGACCGGTTGCGCGGCATGCCGGCGATCGCCGAACTGCGAGCCGCGGTGATCTGGGTCAAGGGCGTCTCGACCTACACGCCCGACTATTTCGTCGAGACGTTGCCGACCAGCCCGTGGATCCACCAGCCGTTCGAGGAGTACGACAACCTGCGGCCCGAGGGTCTGGCGAAGAAGTTCGCCGTCTAGGGTGCCGACGCGGCGCCAAAACAAAAGGCCGGCACTCGCGTGCCGGCCTTTATCATTTTGGTGCCCAGGAAGGGACTCGAACCCCCACGCCGTTAAGCGCTAGTACCTGAAACTAGTGCGTCTACCAATTCCGCCACCTGGGCTCTCAGGAACTAAGGATTCTATCATCAAAGAGAAAGCTGCTTCAAGCGACGCAGGCCTGCAAGGGCCGGCGCTGATGGGCGAGGTCGAGGGCCGCGTCGAAGGGCATCGCGATGGCCACGGCTTCGTCGTGCGCGACGATGGCGAGCCGACGATCTACATCGCGCCGCAGGAGATGCGCTCGGTGTTGCACCGCGACCGCGTGCGCGTGCGCATCGTTCGCTACGACCGCAAGGGCCGGCCGGAAGGTCGCGTGCTCGACATCCTCGAGCGCCGCAAGACGCCGATCATCGGCCGCCTGCTGCACGAGGGCGGGCAGTGGATCGTCGCACCCGAGGACCGCCGCTACGGGCAGGACATCCTGATCCCGAAGAACGCCACGGCGAGCGCCGCGGTCGGGCACGTGGTCTCGGTCGAACTGACCGAGCCGCCGTCGCTGCATTCGCAGCCGGTCGGCCGCGTCGCCGAGGTGCTGGGCGAGATCGACGACCCCGGCATGGAGATCGAGATCGCGGTGCGCAAGTACGAGGTGCCGCACCGCTTCAGCCCCGAGACGATCGCTCAGGCGGCCGCGTTGCCCGAGCGCATCCGCGCCGCCGACCGCAAGCACCGCATCGACCTGACCGACGTGCCGCTGGTGACCATCGACGGCGAGGACGCGCGCGACTTCGACGACGCCGTCTACTGCGAGCCATTCAAGCGCGGACGCGGCAAGACGCTGTTCGAAGGCTGGCGGCTGGTGGTCGCGATCGCCGACGTCAGCCATTACGTGAAACCGGGAGAGCCGATCGACGAGGACGCCTACGAGCGCGCCACCTCGGTCTACTTCCCGCGCCGCGTGATCCCGATGCTGCCGGAGAAGCTGTCCAACGGCCTGTGTTCGCTGAACCCGGACGAAGACCGGATGGCGATGGTCTGCGACATGCTCGTCGGCGCCGACGGCGCGCTCGACGCCTACCAGTTCTTCCCGGCCGTGATCCGCTCGCACGCCCGGCTGACCTACACCGAGGTCGCCGCGGTGCTGGCCAACACGCGTGGGCCGGAGGCCGGCAAGCGCGGCGACCTGGTTCCGCACCTGCTGCACCTGCACGAGGTCTACCGCGCTCTGCTCAAGCAGCGCGGCAGGCGCGGCGCGGTCGACTTCGACACGGTCGAGACGCAGATCGTCTGCGACGACAACGGCCGCATCGAGCGCATCGTGCCGCGCCTGCGCACCGAGGCGCACCGGCTCATCGAGGAGGCGATGCTCGCCGCCAACGTCTGCGCGGCGGACTTCATCCAGGGCGCCGAGCATCCGTCGCTGTACCGCGTGCACGAAGGCCCGACGCCCGAGAAGCGCCTCGCGCTGCAGAGTTACCTGAAGGCGCTCGGCCTGGGCCTGCACCTCAGCGACGAGCCGACGCCGGCCGAGATGCAGGCCATCTCGCAGGCGGTGCAAGGCCGGGTCGACGCGCAGCAGATCCACACGATGCTGCTGCGCTCGATGCAGCAGGCGATCTACACCGCCACCAATGCCGGCCATTTCGGTCTCGCCTACGACGCGTACACCCATTTCACGAGCCCGATCCGCCGCTATCCGGACCTGCTCGTGCACCGCGTGATCAAGGCCTTGCTCGGCGAGCGTCGCTACCACCTGAGCCTGAGCGACCGCACGCGCGTGCCCGAGGTGCGCAAGGGCGGCCGCATGCCGCAGCGCGCGGCCAAGCCCCTGTCGCAGGAGATGGTGGCCTGGGAAGCCGCCGGCGCGCATTGCAGTGCCAACGAGCGCCGCGCCGACGAGGCCTCGCGCGATGTCGAGGCCTGGCTCAAGTGCCGCTACATGCGCGAACACCTGGGCGAGGAATTCGCCGGCACGGTCAGCGCGGTCACCAGTTTCGGCCTCTTCGTGACGCTCGACGGGCTCTACGTCGACGGCCTGGTGCACATCACCGAACTCGGCGGCGAGTACTACCGCTTCGACGAGGTGCGCCAGGAACTGCGCGGCGAGCGCAGCGGCGTGCGCTACGTCATCGGCGCACGCGTGCGGGTTCAGGTCAGCCGCGTCGACCTGGACGGCCGCAAGATCGACTTCCGCATGGTCCGCGAAGGCGAGGGCGAGCGTCTGCTGGCGCAGGGCCGGCCCGAGCGCGCCAAGCCGGGCAGCGCGGTCGAGGAACTGGCCGCGGTGCGCGACGCCGACCGCGCGGTCAAGGCCGCGGCGCGCGACCGCAAGGCCGCGTCGGCCAAGGCCTCGCGCAAGCCCGGGGCGCGCAAGACCGCCCCGCGCGTGCGAACCCGGCGTTGACACGCCGCGGTCCGGTTCGACGCGAGCGCGTCGCGCGGATCACGATCACGATCGCGGTGACGTCATCGCGCGGATCACGATCGACGCGACGTCATCGCGTCGACCAGGTCCGCCGCCAGTAGCGGCCCGCGCTGCCCGGCCTGTGCTGCGAGGTCGGCCGCGCGGCCGTGCTGCCAGACGCCGGCCACGGCCGCGGCGTGGCCGTCACCGCCTTGCGCCCACCGCCCGCCGATCCAGCCCGCCAGCACGTCGCCGGTGCCGGCGGTGGCGAGCAAGGCGTTGCCGGTCGGGTTGATGGCCGGCAGTCGCCCGGGCGTCGCGACGAGGCTGCCCGAGCCCTTGAGCACCACGGTCGTCCCGAAACGGTCCGCCAGCCGCTGCGCGGCCGCCAGGCGGTCGGCCTGCACCGCGCCCGGGGTGCAGGCGAGCAGGCGTGCGGCCTCCAGCGGGTGCGGCGTCAGCACGGTGGCATGGCCCGATCCGCGGCGCGCGACCAGCAGCGCCTGCAGGCCGGGGTCGGCGGCGATCGCGTTCAGCGCGTCGGCGTCCAGCAGCAGCCTCGGGGCGCGGCTCAGCAGCGCCGGCAGCGCCTTGCGCACCGCGTCGCCGCCGCCGCAGCCGCAGACCACCGTGGTCGCGCCGATGACGGCCGGCGTCGTGCACCACCAGTTCGGGCGAAACATCAGCTCCGGTCGCAGCGGGTCGAGTGTCGCCGCCGCGGCGTCGAGCAGGTCGAGGTAGACGCGCCCGGCCCCGGCGGCGAGCGCGGCCCGGGCCGCCAGGATCGCGGCCCCGGTCATGCCCGGCGCACCGCCGACCACGGCGACATCGCCGAACCGGCCCTTGTGGCTGGCATGGGCTCGCGGCGGGGACGTCGCATCGCGCGCGCCGGTCAGCCAGGCGGTGGCGCCTGCGGCCTCCACGTCCAGGCGATCCAGCCACACCGAGCCGGCCAGATCGCGCCCCTGGCCGGTGAACAGGCCGGGCTTGAGCGTCAGCAGCGCCAAGGTGTCGCTCGCCTTCACGACGCTGGTGCCGAGCGGCTGTCCGGTGTCCGGGTGCAGGCCGGATGGCAGGTCGACCGCCAGCACCGGCGCTGCGCCGGCATTCATCCGCGCGATCGCGGCGGCGAGCAGGCCTTCGGGCGCCCGCCGCGCGCCCAGACCGAGCAAGGCGTCGATGGCGTAGTCCGACGCGGCGTCGGGCAGGACGGTGGCGAGGGTCACGCCGGCGTCGCGTGCCCTCCGCAGCGCGGCGGCGGCGTCGGCGGGCAGACCCTCGGCGTCGCCGCACAGCGCGACCTGCACCCGCTTGCCCGCGGCGTGCAGGTGCCGCGCAGCCACCAGACCGTCGCCGCCATTGTTGCCCGGCCCGGCGAAGACGTGGACGCTGCGTGCGTGCGGCGCCAGCGCGAGCGCCAGCCTCGCGAGCGCCAGCCCGGCGCGCTCCATCAGCGCCTGCGGCGGCGCGACCGCCAATGCCGCGGTTTCGGCGGCACGCGCCGCGCCGCTGCCATGCAGCGACCAGGGGCCGCCGTCGGCGGTGATCGGCTCGAGGCTCATGCCCCGATTGTCGGCGCAGCGACCGACTCGCGGTGTCAGACCACGGTCAGCGTGACATCGACGTTGCCGCGCGTCGCGTTCGAGTAGGGGCAGACCTCGTGCGCGGCGGCGACCAGCGCCTCGGCGGCGGCACGGTCCATGCCGGGCACCGACACCGCCATCGACACCGCGATGCCGAACGCGCCGGGCTTGCCCGTCATCGGGCCGATCGAGACCGTGGACTGGATCGACACCTCGTTCGGCAGCCGGGTCTTCTGGCTCGCGGCGACGGCCTTCATCGCGCCGATGAAGCAGGCCGAGTAGCCGGCGGCGAACAGCTGCTCCGGGTTGGTGCCGGGGCCGCTGTCGCCGCCGAGCTCCTTCGGCGTGGACAACTGCAGCTTGATCCTGCCGTCCGACGACTCGGTGCTTCCGGTGCGGCCGCCGGTCGAGGTCGCGTGCGCGGTGTAGAGGGCTTTGTCGATGGCCATGGCGTTTCCTTCGCGGGTTGGGCGCGGCGCTCAGGCCGCGCGGGGGGCTGAATCGATGAGCTGCGCTCGCAGCGCCTTCAGCCGTGCGGTGAGCGCGGCCAGCTCGGTCAGGTCGCAGCCGGCGGCGCAGGCCACCGCCTCGGGCACCGCGATGGCGCGGCGCTCGAGCGCCCGGCCCGCGGGGGTGAGCCGCAGCAGCACCCGGCGCTCGTCGGCGGCATCGCGCAGGCGCTGCACCAGGCCGGCGGCTTCCAGACGTTTGAGCAGCGGCGTCAACGTGCCCGAGTCGAGCGCGAGGCGCTCGCCCAACTGCGAGACCGTGACGCCCTCGTCTTCCCACAGCACCAGCATCACCAGGTATTGCGGGTAGGTCAGCCCCAGCGGGGCGAGCAGCGGCTTGTAGATCTTGGTCATCGCCAGCGAGGCCGAATACAGCGCGAAGCAGAGCTGGTGGTCCAGCCTCAGCCAGGCGGTGTGGTCTCGAGCGGTGGGTCTGGTCATGTTCTGGACTATAGCGAGCAATTGAATTGTGAGCAATGTAATAGCCGCGCCGGGAGCAGACCTCCTCCGCAGACGTCGGCCGCCACCGGGAGCCCCACCGGGCGGCGGGATTCAGCCGGCAGCCGTGATCGCCTCGATCTCGGTGTTCAGTTCGAGCCAGCGTTCTTCGAGCATCGCCACCTCGGCGGCGATGTGATTCAGGCGCCGGCCCGCGTCGGCGATCTCGGCGCCGGGCCGTTTGCCGGCGGCGAGCAGTGTTTCGAGTTCCAGCCGTTCGCCGCTCAGCCGTTCCATGCGCGCGTCGATCTGCTGCACTTCCAGCCGCAGCGGCCGGGTGCGGTTGGCGATCTGGGAACGGGTCTGCGCCGCGTGCTTGCGGTCGCCGCGACCGGCCGGCGGCGCGGCAGCGCGGGCCGGCGCGGCCTGGGTCGGGGCCGGCGGTGCCGCCGGCGCGGCACGCGGCACCGCCGGCACCGGCTGGCCCTTGGCGATCGCGCGCGAAACCTCCAGCAACCAGCGCTGGTAGTCGTCGAGGTCGCCGTCGAACGGCTGCACCCCGCCGTGGCTGACGAGCCAGAACTCGTCGCACACCTCGCGCAGCAGCGCGCGGTCGTGGCTGACCAGCATCACCGTGCCTTCGAACTCGTTGAGCGCGATCGACAGCGCTTCGCGCGTGGTCAGGTCGAGGTGGTTGGTCGGCTCGTCGAGGAGCAGCAGGTTGGGGCGCTGCCAGACCAGCATCGCCAGCACCAGGCGCGCCTTCTCGCCGCCCGACAGCGAGCCCACCGCCTGGTTGACCATCTCGCCGGTGAAGCGGAACTTGCCGAGGAAGTCGCGCAGTTCCTGTTCGCGCGCCTGTGGCCCGACGTCGCGCGCCAGCCGCACCATGTGCATCAGCGGTCCGTCGTCGAGCTGCAGCACGTCGAGCTCCTGCTGCGCGAAGTAGCCGATCACCAGGCCCTTGCCTTCGGTCATCGTGCCGCCCAGCGGCGGCAACGAATGCGCGATGGTCTTCACCAGCGTCGACTTGCCCTGGCCGTTGGCGCCCAGGATGCCGATGCGCTGGCCGGCCAGCACCGAGCGGCTGACGCCGTTGACGATGGGCGTCGACCCATAGCCGCAGACCAGGCCGTCGAACGACAGCATCGGGTTGGGCAGGCTTTGCGGCTCGCGGAACTCGAACTGGAAGTCGCTGGCGGTCAGCACCGGCGCGAGCTTCTCCATGCGCGCCAGCGCCTTGACGCGGCTCTGTGCCTGCTTGGCCTTGCTCGCCTTGGCCTTGAAGCGGTCGATGAACTTCTGCAGGTGCGCCATGCGGTCCTGCTGCTTGCCGTAGGCCGCGGCGGCCTGCGTCATGCGCTCGGCGCGCATCTCCTCGAAGGCGCTGTAGTTGCCCGTGTAGCGCGTCAACGTGGCCTCGTCCAGGTGCACCGTGACGCGCGTGATCGCGTCGAGGAACTCGCGGTCGTGGCTGATCACCACCATCAGTCCGTCGAAGCGCTTCAACCAGGCTTCGAGCCAGACCAGCGCGTCCAGGTCCAGGTGATTCGTCGGCTCGTCGAGCAGCAGCAGGTCGGCCGGGCACATCAGCGCGCGTGCCAGCTGCAAGCGCATGCGCCAGCCACCGGAAAAGCTGTTCACCGGCGCGTCGAGCTGCTCGTTCTTGAAGCCCAGGCCGAGCAGCAGCGCCTGCGCGCGGGCGCGGGCGTCGAAGGCGCCGGCTTCGTCGAGCGCCAGGTGGGCATGCGCCATCGCGTTGCCGTCGCCGCTGGCCTCGGCCGCGACGAGTTCAGCCTGCGCGGCCTGCAGCGGGATGTCGCCCTGGAGCACGAACTCGGTGGCGCCGTCGTCGGTCTCGGGCATGTTCTGCGCGACCTCGCCGACGCGCCAGCGCGGCGGGATCTCGACGTCGCCGGCGTCGGCCTGGAGCCGGTTCGTCAGCATCGCGAACAGGCTGGACTTGCCGGCGCCATTGCGGCCGATCAGGCCGACCTTCTCGCCCGGCTGCAGCGTCAGGTTGGCGCCCTGCAGCACGACCTTGACGCCGCGGCGCAGCGTGATGTTGCGCAGCGTGATCATGCGAGGCTTTCTTTCGTCAGCAGCAGCACCTGGTCGTCGCCGGCGCTGGTGGGCAGCCAGACGGCTTCGAGCTTCGGGAATGCGGCTTCGAAATGGGCTCGTTCGTGGCCGATCTCGAGCACCAGCACGCCATGGTCGGTCAGGTGTTGCGGCAGGTCGTGCATCAGCCGGCGCACGAAGTCCATGCCGTCGCTGCCTCCGTCGACATTGCCGTCCAGCGCCAGGCTGGGTTCGGCGCGATATTCGGGCGGCAGTTCATTCATCGAGTTTCGGTTCACGTAGGGCGGGTTGCAGAGGATCAGGTCGTAGGCGCCGTCGGCCGCCGCCAGGCCATCGCCCTGGCGCAGCTGGATGCGGTCCTGCAGGCGATGGCGCTCGACGTTGTGCCGGGCCACGGCCAGCGCGTCGGCCGAGACGTCGGTGGCGTCGACCTGCACTTCGGGCCAGGCCAGCGCCGCCAGCACCGCCAGGCTGCCGTTGCCGGTGCACAGGTCGAGCACGCGCCGGGTGCGCCCGGAAAGCCAGGCGTCCAGCGTTCCGTCGGCCAGCGGTTCGGCGATCAGCGAGCGCGGCACGATCACGCGTTCGTCGACGAAGAACGGGACACCTTGCAGCCAGGCTTCACCGGTCAGATAGGCCGCGGGCTTGCGCGTGCGGATGCGCTCGTCGACCAGCGCTTCGGCGGCGGCGCGCTGCGCGTCGGTGACGGTCGAATCCGCCACCTCGTCGAGCGCGTCCAGCGGTTGGCCCAGCGTCCACAGCACCAGCCAGGCGGCTTCGTCGAAGGCATTGGTCGTGCCATGCCCAAAAACGACGCCCGCCTGGTCGAGGCGGGCGGCGAGCGACTCGACCAGCTCGACGACCGTCATCGCAGGAAGCGCTCCAGCGTGCCGCGGTAGACGTTCTTCAGCGCGTCGATCGCCGCGACCTCGACGTTCTCGTCGATCTTGTGGATGCTCGCGTTGACCGGGCCGAACTCGATGACTTGCGCGCAGATCGTCGCGATGAAGCGGCCGTCCGAGGTGCCGCCGGTGGTGGACAGCTCGGGGCGCAGCCCGCACTCGGCCTCGATCGCGCCGGCGAGCGCCTCGCTCAGCGTGCCCGGCGTCGTCAGGAAGGGTTCGCCGCCGAGCGTCCAGGCGAGTTCGTACTCGACGCCGTGGCGGTCCAGCACCTCGTGCAGCCGCGCCTTCAGCGACTCGGCGGTCGATTCGGTGCCGAAGCGGAAATTGAAGTCCAGCACCAGCTCGCCCGGGATCACGTTGGTCGCGCCGGTGCCGGCGTGCACGTTGCTCACCTGCCAGCCGGTGGGCGGGAAGAACGCGTTGCCCTCGTCCCAGCGCGTCGCGACCAGTTCGGCCAGCGCCGGCGCGAGCGCGTGGACCGGGTTCTTCGCCAGATGCGGGTAGGCGATGTGGCCTTGCACGCCCCTGACGACGAGCCGGCCCGACAGCGTGCCGCGGCGTCCGTTCTTGACCATGTCGCCCAGCCGCTGCACCGAGGTCGGCTCGCCGACGATGCAGGCGTCGAGCCGTTCGCCGCGCTCGCGCAACCATTCGACGACATGCCGCGTGCCGTCCAGCGCCGGACCTTCCTCGTCGCTGGTGAGCAGGAACGCGATGGCGCCGGCGAACGCCGGATGGGCGGCGACGAACTCCTCGGCCGCGACCACCATCGCCGCGACCGAGGTCTTCATGTCGGCGGCGCCGCGGCCGTAGAGCCGGCCGTCGCGGTGCGAGGGCACGAACGGGTCGCTGGTCCAGCGCTCGAGCGGGCCGGTGGGGACGACGTCGGTGTGGCCGGCAAAGGCGAGCAGCGGCCCGGGCCGGCCGCCGCGCTTGAGCGCCCACAGGTTGCTGACTTCGGCGCCGGCCGGCCCGGCGTTCAGCGCCCGGCATTCGAAGCCGGCCACGCGCAGCCGTTCGGCGAGCAAGGCCTGGCAGCCATCGTCGGACGGGGTCACCGAGCGGCGCGCGATCAGCGCCTCGGTCAGCTGTAGCGCGGCGTTCAACGCGTCACCGACCAGGGGTTGCTGGTGCGCAGGTCCTCGGGCCGGACCTCGATCGAGATCTCGGTGAAGCTGGCCAGGTCGGACTCCTCCTTCTTCGGCGCCGCGCTGGTCACCGGGGCGGCTTCGTTCTGCAGCCGCCAGAGCAGGTTGGTCGGAGAATCGGCGTGGGCCAGGCCCTCGTCGCGCGAGATCGTGCCGTTGGTGATCAGCCGGGCGATGTCCTTCTCGAAGGTCTGCGAGCCCTCGGCCATCGACTTGTCGACCGCCTCCTTGACGCCGGCGAGGTCGCCCTTCTCGATCAGCTCGGAGACCAGCTTGGTGTTCAGCAGCACCTCGATCGCCGGCACGCGCCCGCCGGCGTTGGCGCGCAGCAGGCGCTGCGAAATCACCGCGCGCAGCCCGGAGGCCAGATCCGACAGCAGCGTCGACCGCGCCTCCGGCGTGTAGAACGACAGGATGCGGCCGAGCGCGTGATAGCTGTTGTTCGCATGCAGCGTGGCCATCACGAGGTGGCCCGACAGTGCGTACGAGATCGCCGAGGTCATCGTCTCGCGGTCGCGGATCTCGCCGATCATGATGCAGTCGGGTGCCTGGCGCAGCGCGTTCTTCAGCGCGGTCTGCAGGCTGTGCGTGTCGCGCCCGACCTCGCGCTGGTTGACGATCGACTTCTTGTTCGTGAACAGGAATTCGATCGGGTCCTCGATCGTCAGGATGTGGCCGGTCACCTGCTGGTTGCGCCATTCGAGCATCGACGCCAGCGTCGTGCTCTTGCCGGTGCCGGTGGCGCCGACCATCAGGATCAGGCCGCGCTTCTCGACCACCAGCTGCGACAGCATCGCCGGCAGGCCCAGCGAGTCGAGCGCCGGGATCTCGTGCGGGATGCAGCGGAACACGGCCGCGATCGTGCCGCGCTGCTTGAAGGCCGACAGCCGGAAGCTGCCCACGCGCGTCAGCCCGATGCCGACGTTGAGCTCGCCGGTGTCGTCCAACTCCTCCATCTGCTGCGGCGTCAGCAGCTCGGCCAGCAGTTGGCGCGTCTGCGTCGGCGTCAGCACCTGGTCCGACAGCTGCATGATCTGACCGTGGATCTTGATCAGGATCGGCGTGTTGGCCGACATGTAGACGTCGGACGCGCTCTTTTCCGCCATCAGGCGGAGCACGCGCTCCATGTTTCCGCTCATCGCAAGACCTCCCGCTCGAAAGTCGCCGAGGTCGACGCCAGCAGCCGTCGCTCCCGAGCGGACGCCGCGGATCCGGCTGCGCCGGTCCGCTAGCGTCGCCCCCCCGGGGGGGAGGCGCCGAAGGCGCTTCGGGGGGGGGTCAGCTTCATGCTCGCAGCAGTTCGTTGATGCTCGTCTTGGCGCGCGTGCCGGCGTCGACCTTCTTCACGATCACCGCGCAGTACAAGCTGTACTTGCCGTCGGCGCTGGGCAGGTTGCCGCTCACCACCACCGAGCCGGCCGGGATGCGGCCGTAGCTGACCTCGCCGGTGGCGCGGTCGTAGATCTTGGTGCTCTGGCCGATGTAGACGCCCATGCTGATGACCGAGTTCTCCTCGACGATCACGCCTTCGACGACCTCCGAGCGCGCGCCGATGAAGCAGTTGTCCTCGATGATCGTCGGCCCGGCCTGCAGCGGCTCGAGCACGCCGCCGATGCCGACGCCGCCGGACAGGTGCACGTTCTTGCCGATCTGCGCGCACGAGCCCACGGTGGCCCAGGTGTCGACCATCGTGCCCTCGTCGACGTAGGCGCCGATGTTGACGTAGCTCGGCATCAGCACGACGTTCTTCGCGAGGTAGCTGCCGCGCCGCGCCACCGCCGGCGGCACCACGCGCACGCCGGCCGCGCGCATCGCGTCCTCGTCCATGTTCGAGAACTTGGTCTTCACCTTGTCGAAGAAGGCCAGTTCGCCGGCGTGCATCAGATGGTTGTCGTTGAGCCGGAAGCTCAGCAGCACCGCCTTCTTGACCCACTGGTTCACGGTCCACCGGCCCACGCCCTGGCGCTCGGCCACGCGCAGCCGGCCGGCGTTGAGGTCGGCGATGACGTGTTCGACGGCGTCGCGCACGGCCGGCGCGTTGGTGGCCGTGATGTCGGCGCGGCCTTCCCAGGCGAGGTCGATGGTGTTCTGCAGGTCGGTGCTCATGGCGGGCTGGAGTAGAGGCTTTCGGTGTAGGAGACGATGCGCTCGGCGGCGTCGAGGCATTCCTCGACGCTGGCCACCAGCGCCATGCGGATGCGTCCTGCGCCAGGATTCGCGGGGTTGCGGCCCCGCGCCTCGCGGGCGAGCAGGCTGCCCGGCAGGACGGTCACATTGTATTGAGCCAGCAGGCCCTGGGCGTAGGCGACGTCGTCACCCGCGGCGCCAGCGCCGGCGCCGGGCACCGCGGCCCAGAGGTAGAAGCCGGCGTCGGGCAGCGCGACGTCGAGCACGGTCTGCAGCCGCGGCGTGACGGCGGCGAACTTGGCGCGGTAGAGCGCGCGATTCGCCACCACATGGGCCTCGTCGTTCCAGGCGGCGATGCTGGCGCGCTGCACGAGCGGGCTCATCGCGCTGCCGTGGTAGGTGCGGTAGAGCAGGAAAGCCTTCATCAGCGCCGCGTCGCCGGCGACGAAGCCCGAGCGCAGGCCGGGCACGTTGCTGCGCTTGGACAGGCTGGAGAAGACGACGAGGTTGCGGAAGTCGCTGCGGCCCAGGCGCCGCGCCGCTTCCAGCGCGCCGAGCGGCGGCTCGTCGCGGAACCAGATCTCCGAATAGCACTCGTCGCTGGCGATCACGAAGCCATGCCGGTCGGCCAGCGCGAAGAGCTGCTCCCACTCCGCCAGCGGCATCACCGCGCCGGTCGGGTTGCCGGGCGAGCAAACGTAGAGCAGCTGCGTGCGGGACCAGGTGGCGTCGTCGATTGCCGACCAATCGACCGCGAAGTTGCGCGCCGGGTCGCTGGGCGCGTAGGCGACCTGCGCGCCGGCCAGCAGCGCCGCGCCTTCGTAGATCTGGTAGAAGGGATTCGGGCAGACCACGGTCGCGCCCGGCCGGGTCGGGTCGATCACCGTCTGCGCGAACGCGAACAGCGCCTCGCGCGAGCCGTTCACCGGCAGCACCTGGGTCGCCGGATCGATGGCCACGCCGTAGCGCCTCTGCAGCCAGCCTGCGATGGCCTCGCGCAGCGCCGGCTCGCCGGCGGTGGCGGGGTAGGCCGACAGCGTGGGCAGCGCGGCGACGATCGCCTCTTCGACCAGCGCCGGCGTCGCATGGCGTGGCTCGCCGATGCCCAGGCTGATCGGCCGCAGTGCGGGGTTGGGCGTGATACCGCGCGTCAGCTCGCGCCAGCGCTCGAACGGGTAGGGGTGGAGGGTGGCCAGGCGCGGATTCATGGCCCGATTATCCGGGCCGCGCCGCCGGCGCCGCTACAGGCTGCCTCGGCAGCGTGCCCACCTACAGACTGCCGTGGCAGCAGTCCATCTACAGGCTGCCGCGGCAGCGACCCCCCCTACAGGCTGCCGCGGCAGCCTGGGGCCCCGCAGCGGCAGGCCAGCCGGCCCTCGTGATGGGTCGGCCCGTAATCGACCGTGATCTCGTCGCCCGGTTCGATCGCGCGCAGCGCGTAGAACTCGACCCGGCCGTTGCGGATCACGAGCTGCGCGTTCGGCTTGCAACTGTGGTTGGTGTAGCGCATCGGGTCACTGGACTTCGTGAAGTCGATCGCCTTCTTCGCCGAGAGTTCGACGATCATGATGCGCTCGCTGCGCGTGGCGCGGATGCGCGCCTCGTCGACCGTGATGCTCTCGCCGCGGATCTCGCCGATCTTCAGGCGCGGCCGCACCGGCTCGTCGGCGAAGACGCCCTGGCCGTCGATCGCGCTCGCCGCCACGTGGACGGCGAACTTCTGGTACGCCGGCCGCGGCGTCACTGCGCTGCCGGCAGCAGCCACCGGCGGCTGCGGCTTCCAGCCCTTCTTGCGCTGTTCGACGGTGACGAAGGTGCGGATGCCGCCGCGCACGAACCAGTCGGCGTGGATGCGGGCGAAGCGCGGCTGGATCGTCGCGACGAGGTCCGACAGGATCTGGTTCGTCACCTTCTCGTGGAACGCACCCTCGTTGCGGAAGCTCCAGAAATACAGCTTCAGGCTCTTCGTCTCGACGCAGAGCTTGTCGGCCACGATCTCGATCGTGAAGTGCGCGAAGTCGGGCTGGCCGGTCAGCGGGCACAGGCAGGTGAACTCGGGCACGTCGAAGCGGATCACGTAGTCGCGTTCGGGCGCCGGGTTCGGGAACACCTGCAACTCCTTGCTCGGCGCGGTCGGCGGGATGGCGGGCTTGGCGCGTTGGCGGGGGGTCGGACGGGGCATGGACATGGGGCTTGGCGAGGGGTCGCGATGGTATCATCCGAGCCGGGTTGCGCTCCGAGGTCGAGCGCAATTTGTCATTCAGATCAAGCACTTGCGCGTGCACTCCCGGGTCCGCCCCGGCGCCGCGCCTCCTCGATGCGCCTCAACCAGATCAAGCTCTCCGGCTTCAAGTCCTTCGCCGAACCCACCACCTTCCAGCTGCCCGGCCAGCGGGTCGGGGTGGTCGGGCCGAATGGCTGCGGCAAGAGCAACATCATGGACGCGGTGCGCTGGGTGCTCGGCGAGAGCAAGGCCAGCGAGCTGCGCGGCGAGTCGATGCAGGACGTGATCTTCAACGGCTCGGGCCAGCGCAAGCCGGCCAGCCGGGCGAGCGTGGAGCTGGTCTTCGACAACACCAGCGCGCGCGCCGGCGGCCAGTGGAACGCCTTCGCCGAGATCGCCGTCAGGCGCGTGCTGACGCGCGACGGCAGCTCGAGCTACTACATCAACAACCAGCCGGTGCGCCGGCGCGACGTGCAGGACGTGTTCCTCGGCACCGGCCTCGGCCCGCGCGCCTACGCCATCATCGGCCAGGGCACGATCAGCCGCATCCTCGAGAGCCGTCCCGAGGAGCTGCGCATGTTCCTCGAAGAGGCGGCCGGCGTCTCGAAGTACAAGGAGCGCCGGCGCGAGACCGAGAACCGGCTCAAGGACACGCGCGAGAACCTGACCCGGGTCGACGACATCCTGCGCGAGCTCAACGCCAACCTCGACAAGCTCGAGGCGCAGGCCGA
Organism: uncultured beta proteobacterium; assembly: GCA_963788635.1. GTDB lineage: Bacteria > Pseudomonadota > Gammaproteobacteria > Burkholderiales > Burkholderiaceae_C > Rubrivivax. The sequence goes on from CAWBHE010000010.1 coordinate 250,572, forward strand.
GGTCGCGACACGCTACCGCGCGCTGCAGGACGCCGGCACGCTCAAGCTGCACCAGCTCTGGCACCTGAAGGCCGAGGACGCCAGCGGCGAGGAGCTTCGGGTCAAGACCGCGGCGGCCGAGGCGGCGACGGCGCTCGAGGCCCGGCTGGCCGAGCTGCGCCACGTCGAGGCCGAGCTGGAAGCGCTGCGCCAGTCGCACTACGCGGCCAGCGACGCGCTGCACGAGAAGCAGGGCGCGCTGGCCGAGGCCGCGCTCGAGGTCAGCCGGCTCGAGGAGCGCATCCGCTACGTCGTCGAAGGGCGCCAGCGCGCCCAGACCCGGCTGACCGAGCTGCAGGCGCAGAACGCCGGTTGGGCCGAGCGCCAGCAGGCGGCGCAGGCCGAGCTCGAGGACACCGCCGGGCGGATCGTGGCCGCCGAAGACGACGCGCTGACGCTCGCCGCGCAGGCCGAGGACCAGGCCGGCGCGCTGCCCGCGCTGGACGATGCGCTGCGCGCGGCGCAGGCGGCGAGCAACCAGCAGCGCGGCGCGGTGGCCCAGGTGCAGCAGCAGATCCAGGTGCTGGCCGCCGACAGCCGCCACGTCGACGAGCAGTCGCGCCAGCTCAAGGGGCGACGCGAGCGGCTGGCCGGCGAAAGGCAGGGTCTGCAGGCGCCGGATCTCGCGCGGCTCGAAGCGCTGAAGGCCGACGAGGCCGCCGCCGGCGAGGCGCGCGACGAGGCCGATGCCCGGCTGCACGATCTGTCGGACCAGGTGCCCGCGCTCGACGAGCAGCGGCGCGCCGCGCAGGACGCGGTGAACCGCGAATCGGCCAAGCTGGCCGACACCGGGGCCCGACTCGGGGCCTTGCGCGCGCTGCAGGACAAGGTGCAGACCGAGGGCAAGCTCAAGCCCTGGCTCGATCGTCAGGGCCTGGCCGGTCTGGCCGGGCTGTGGACGCAGGTGCACATCGAACCCGGCTGGGAGACGGCGCTGGAAGCGGCGCTGCGCGAACGGCTGAACGCGCTCGCGGTCGGCAAGCTCGACATGGTGCGCGCCTTCGCCGCCGACGCGCCGCCGGCCAAGCTGGCCTTCTACGCGCTGCCGTCGGGGGCGCTCAACGACAGCCACCGCACGCTGCCGCGCCTGAGCGAGTTGCTGCGCCTGGGCGACGCCGGACTGAAGGCGCTGCTCGGCGACTGGCTCGAGGGCGTCTACACCGCCGCGTCGATCGACGAAGCGCTGGCCGCACGGACCAAGCTCACGCATGGCGAAGTGATCATGACGCGCGAAGGCCACGCGGTGAGCCAGCACGCGGTCAGCTTCTACGCGCCCGACTCCGAGCAGGCCGGCCTGCTCGCGCGCGCGCAGGAGATCGAGAACCTGGACCGCCAGCAGCGCGCGCAGGCGCTCATCGCCGACGATGCGAAGACGGCGTCGGTGCGCCTGGAAGCGGCCTACACCGAAGCCTCGATGCGGCTGCAGGGCGCGCGGCGCGAGGCCGGCGACGCGCAGAACCGCGCCCATGCGCTGCATGTCGAGCTGCTGCGCCTGACCCAGCAGGCCGAGGCCGCGACGCAGCGCCGCGACCAGCTGGCCGAGGAGCTGGCCGAGATCGACGCCCAGCTCGAGGCGCTGGAGGAACGCCGCGCCACCGGCGAGGCGCGCTTCGAAGAGCTGGACCTGGCGCTGGCCACCGCGCAGGAAGCGCATGCCGCGCTCGACGACGAGGTGATCGCCGCCGAGCGCCGGCTCGCCGACGCGCGCGAACAGCAGCGCGCGCTGGAGCGCCAGGTGCAGGAAGCGCAGTTCCAGGCGCGCGCGCTCGCCGCGCGCCAGGGCGAGCTGCAGCGCGGCATCGAGACCGCGGCCGACCAGGTGGCGGCGAATCTGCGCAATGCCGAGCAGATCGAAGCCGAACTCGCCGCCTTCGACGACGCGGCGGCGCAGTCCGGGCTGCAGGCGGCGCTGGCCGTCAAGCTCGACCGCGAGGCGCAGCTCGCCAACACGCGCAGCCTGTACGACGACCTCAGCGCACAACTTCGCCGCGCCGACGAGCAGCGCCTCGGGTTCGAGCGCAGCCTCGAGCCGCTGCGCGAGGCGATCACCAAGCTGCAGCTCGAGCAGCAGGCGGCCCAGCTCGGCGGCGCGCAATACCTCGAGCAGCTCGCCGCGGCCGGCGTCGACCGCGACGCGCTCGCGAAGTCGATCGAAGAGGGCGGCGTCAAGCTCTGGGGCCTGCAGACCGAGATCGACCGCATCAACAAGGAGATCGCCGCGCTCGGCGCGGTGAACCTGGCCGCGCTCGACGAGCTCACCGCGTCGCGCGAGCGCAAGACCTTCCTCGACGCGCAGATGGCCGACCTGGCCGAGGCGATGCACACGCTGGAAGACGCGATCCAGAAGATCGACCTCGAGACGCGCGACCTGCTCGTCAGCACCTTCAACCAGGTCAACGAGCATTTCGGCCGCATGTTCCCCAGCCTGTTCGGCGGCGGCAACGCGAGGCTCGTGATGACCGGCGACGAGATCCTGGACGCCGGCGTGCAGGTGATGGCGCAGCCGCCGGGCAAGAAGAACAGCACCATCCACCTGCTCAGCGGCGGCGAGAAGGCGCTCACCGCGATCGCGCTCGTGTTCGCGATCTTCCAGCTCAACCCGGCGCCGTTCTGCCTGCTCGACGAGGTCGACGCGCCGCTCGACGACGCCAACACCGAGCGCTACCGCAACCTCGTCACCGAGATGAGCCGGGACACGCAGTTCCTCTTCATCAGCCACAACAAGATCGCGATGGAGATGGCCGAGCAGCTGATCGGCGTGACGATGCAGGAGCAGGGCGTCTCGCGCATCGTCGCGGTGGACATGGAAGCGGCGGTCGGCCTGGCCGAAGCGGCATGACGCGAAGCGCCCGGACATGACCCTGACCACGGCCCTCCTGTTGCTCGGCGGCCTGGTGCTGCTGGCGGTGGTGCTGCAGGGCTTGTGGAGCCTGCGCCGCGCCGGGCCGCGGCGGGCCGAGGTCGAGGCGGGCGACGCGCAGCCCGAACGCGTCGAACCGGCGCTCGGCACCGAGGACCCGCCACCCGTGGTGCGGCCGGCGGTGCCGCGGCGCAGCGCGCGCATCGATGCGCTGATCGACGCGATCGCGCCGCTGACGCTGGACGCACCGGTCAGCGGCGATTTCGTGCTCGCGCAGCTGCCGCCGTCCAAGCGCGCCGGCAGCAAGCCGTTCTACGTCGAGGGGCTGGATGCCGAGACCGGCGTCTGGGAGCCGCCCGCGGCCGGCGCCCGCTACGGCGAGCTGCAGGCCGGCGTGCAACTCGCCGGGCGCAGCGGCGCGCTCAACGAGATCGAGTATTCCGAGTTCGTGCAGAAGGTGCAGGCCTTCGCCGAAGCGGTCGGCGCGATGGCCGACTTCCCCGACATGCTCGAAGTCGCCGCGCGTGCGCGAGAACTCGACGCGCTGGCCGGCCCGCTGGACGCGCAGCTCAGCGTCACGCTGCGCTCGAACGGCGTCGCCTGGTCGGTCGGCTACCTGCAGCAGAGCGCCGGCCGCCACGGCTTCGTGCCGGGGGCGGTGCCGGGGCGGCTGGTGCTGCCCGGCGCGGACGACGGTGCGCCGCCGGTGCTGGTGCTGTCCTTCGACGCCCAGGCGGCGCTGGCGGACGACCCCGAGCGCAGCGCAGTGCGCGAATGCGTGCTCACGCTGGACGTGCCGCAGACCGCGCAGGCGCAGGAGCCGTTTCCGGTCTGGCACCGCGTGGCCACCGCGCTCGCCGACGACATGGACGCGACCGCGGTCGACGACGAGGGGCAGCCGGTCACGCTGCACGCCTTCGCGGCGATCGGCCGCGAGCTGGAACAGCTCTACGCCAAGCTCGACGCGCTGGACCTGGCCGCCGGCTCGCCGGCCGCGCGCCGCCTGTTCAGCTGAACGCCGTGGATGCCGCCTTGCGCCCGGCCACCGCGGCCGACGTACCGGCGCTGGCCGCGCTCTATGCCGATGCGGCGCGAACCCTGGGCCCTTGGTGCTACGCGCCGGAGCAGGTGGCCGCCTGGGCCGGCTTCGGCGCCGACACGCCGGCGTTCGCTGCCTACGTGCTCGACGCCGAGACCTGGGTCGCGGTCGACGGCGACGGCCGCGCGCTGGGCTTCTGCGGCATCGGCGCGACCGGCGAGGTGCATTCGCTGTACGTGCGCCACGACCAGGGGCGGCGAGGGCTGGGTTCGCGGTTGCTCGCGCACGGCCTGGCGCGCGCGGCCGAGCGCGGCATCGAACGGCTGGCCGCCTGGGCCACGCCGTTCAGCCTGCCGGTCTTCGAGCGTGCCGGCTTCGCGCTCGTGCAACGCGTGGCGGCGGACTATCGGGGCGTCGTCTTCGAGCGGCTGCGCGTGAGTGCGACCTTCGGTCGGGATGCGCCGCGCCGCGCCGACGTCCAGCCGCGCAACCCGTTGCACGGCGTGACGCTCGAGGCCATCGTGACGGCGCTCGTCGCGCATTACGGCTGGTCCGGCCTGGCCGAACGCATCGCGCTGCGCTGCTTCGCCAGCGAACCGAGCATCGGCTCGAGCCTGAAGGTCTTGCGCAAGACACCCTGGGCGCGCGAGAAGGTCGAAAGCCTCTACCTCTTCATGCAGCGCGAGGTGCGCCGCGCCGGGACCGCCGGCCCGCCATCGAGGCCGCCCCAATCGCGATGACGCCGCCGCCGCGACTGAAGTACCTGTCGGGCTACCCGCCCGAACTGCTGGCCCGGGTCGGTGCGCTGATCGACGAAGGCCGCCTGGGCGAGAGCCTGAGCGCCCGCTACGCGCAGGCCCACGACGTGCGCACCGACGCTGCGCTGTACGACTACGTGCAGGCCTTGAAGGGCCGGTACATGCGCAACGCCGAGCCGCTCGCCAAGGTGGTGTTCGACAACAAGCTGCAGGTCGTGCGCCACGCGCTCGGGACGCACACGACGGTGTCGCGGGTGCAGGGCGGCCGGCTCAAGGCCAAGCGCGAGATCCGCATTGCCGGCTTGTTCCGGCAGGCGCCGGCGCCGTTCCTGACGATGATCGTGGTGCACGAACTGGCGCACCTGAAGGAGCGCGAGCACGGCAAGCCCTTCTACGCGCTGTGCACGCACATGGAGCCGGCGTATCACCAGCTCGAGTTCGATGTCCGGCTGTGGCTGACCTCGCTCGAGCTCGACCCGGTCTCTGCCCCGCCGGGCTCGTGCTGACCGTCAGTCGGGCCTGCGGAAGTCGTTCTCGATCCAAGCCGTCGCGCTGGCGCTGCCGAGCTTGAAGCCCGGCGCCACGCGCACCTGCGCCAGGGGCTCGCCGGCGGCATCGCGAGCACTCAGCAGCGCGTGCGGATCGTCGTCGTCGGGCACGATGTCGAGCGCGACCGTGATCCGCCCGGACCGCGCCGTCACGGTGATGCTCTTGTGATGCAGCGCGTGCAGTTGCTGCTCGTGCCGGCGCAGCACTTCCGAGGCGGTCTTGACCAGCGTGTTGAAGGCCGCCGTGTCCAGCGGCTTGGGATTCTTCTTGTCGCGCCCCATCGTCCAGGGGCCGACCAGCGCCGGCTCGGCCTCGCCGTGCTTGAGCATCGCGACCGCCCAGCCCTCGTCGTCCTCGTTCTTGATGACGCGGGCGGTCCAGCCGTTGTCGCGCCACAGCCGCGCCTCGTGGACGGTCTCGGGCCGTTCGGATTCGGCGGGTGGGTGCGTCGCGTTCGATGTCATGGGGCCATCCTCGGTTCGGGCCGGCGCTAGGCGACGTCGAGCTCGGGGTACTTGCGGAAGATGCCCTGCTCGTTGAACGGCAGGCGCCGTTCGCTGCGCAGATAGGCGGCCACCCGGGGCAGCGCGGCGACGCGGTCGCGCAGCTGCACGATGTGCGGCGTCTTGGCCAGGGCCCGCTGCGCCGCGCTCGGGAAGGCGTAGCGCAGGCCTTCGATCAGCTGGAACAGCGACAGGTCGGCGTAGCTCAGCTTGCCGCCGACCAGGTACCGCGACCCGGCCGGGTTGCGCACGACGATGCTTTCGAACCACTGCAGGAACTTGGGCATGCGGGTACGACAGAACTCCGCCGCCCGGCGCAGCGCCTCGGGCTTCTGGTCCTCGTAGAAGAGGCTGCTTGCGACCGGATGGTGGGTGTCGTGCGCTTCGGTCACCATGTCGGCGATGGTGAGCTGGATCTGCTGCGTCCAGATCCGCGCCTGCTCGCTGCGGCCGACCAGCTTCAGCGTCGGCGCGAGGTACTGGAGGATGACCGCCGTCTGCCCGACCAGCACCGCGCCGTCCTTCAGGAACGGCGGCGCGAACGGCGGATGCACCACCGCACTGTCCTGCATCACGCGCAGCATCGCGGGCACGCCACGGCCCGCCTCTTCGGCGCCGCGCGCGACGTCGACATACGGCGCGCCGGCCGCTTCGAGCGCGAGCCGGACGAATTCGCCGCGGCCCTGGATGGTCGGCCAGTAATGGAGTTCATAGCTCATGGCGTGGACTTTAGCGCGCGCACCGTCGAGGCTCGCCGTGCCGTGGCCGTGCCGCGGCCGGCGAGCGCGCCGCCGATTCCGGGCCCGGACTCCGATAATCGCCCATGAGCAACATTCCGAAGCCGGCCGAAACGGCCCCTACGTCCGTCCCGTCCGTCCCGCCCGTCGCACCCGTCATGCCCGGTACGGCCTTCGCCAGCCTGCCGCTGCCCCCGGCCACGCTGGAGAACCTGACGCGCCTGGGCTACGAGGCCATGACGCCGATCCAGGCGGCCAGCCTGCCGCTCGCGCTGGCCGGGCACGACCTGATCGCCCAGGCCAAGACCGGCAGCGGCAAGACCGCCGCCTTCGCGCTGGCCTTGCTGGCCAACCTGAACCCGAGGCGCTTCGCGGTGCAGGCGCTGGTGCTGTGCCCGACGCGCGAGCTGGCCGAGCAGGTGACGCAGGAGGTGCGCCGGCTGGCGCGTGCCGAAGACCACGTCAAGGTGCTCACGCTGTGCGGCGGCAGCACGATGCGCCCGCAGCTCGCGAGCCTGGAGCACGGCGCGCACATCGTGGTGGGCACGCCGGGGCGCCTCATGGACCACCTCGAGCGCGGCAGCCTGCAGCTCGACGCGCTGAACACGCTGGTGCTCGACGAGGCCGACCGCATGCTCGACATGGGCTTCTTCGACGACATCGCCACCGTCGTCAAGCAATGCCCGAAGCAGCGCCAGACGCTGCTGTTCTCGGCCACCTACCCGGAAGGCATCGACAAGCTCGCCGCCGCCTTCATGCGCGAGCCCAAGGAGGTGAAGCTGCTCGCGCAGCACGCGCCGGCCAAGATCCGCCAGCTGTTCTTCGAAGTGCGCGACGACGAACGGCTGCACGCCGTGTCGCTGCTGCTCGACCACTACCGCCCGGTCAGCACGCTGGCCTTCTGCAACACCAAGCAGCAATGCCGCGACCTGGTGCAGGTGCTGCGTGCGCAGGGCTTCGCCGCGCTGGAGCTGCACGGCGACCTGGACCAGCGCGAGCGCGACCAGGTGATGGTGCGCTTTGCCAACCGCAGCTGCAGCGTGCTGGTGGCCACCGACATCGCCGCGCGCGGGCTCGACATCGCGCAGCTCGAAGCCGTGATCAACGTCGACATCTCGCCCGACCCGGCCACGCACACGCACCGCATCGGCCGCACCGGTCGCGTCGACGCCGAAGGCTGGGCCTTCAGCCTGGCGAGCCTGGACGAGATGGGCCGCGTCGGCCAGATCGAGCAGGCGCTCGGCTTCAGCTCCGAGTGGCGGCCGCTCGCCGAGCTGACGCGCAGCAGCGACCGGCCGCTGCTGCCGCCGATGCGCACGCTGCAGATTCTGGGCGGGCGCAAGGAAAAGATCCGTCCCGGCGACGTGCTGGGCGCGCTCACCAAGGACCTGGGCTTCGCCGGCGCGCAGATCGGCAAGATCAACGTCAACGAGTTCTCCACCTATGTGGCGGTCGACTCCGGCATCGCGACCAAGGCGCTCGAGCGCCTGTCGGCCGGCAAGGTGAAGGGACGCAGCGTGAAGGTGCGGCTGCTGGAAAGCTAGGTCCTCCCGCCGCGGTGGCCACCTTCGGCGATCGCCGCGGTACCGTGCTGTGTTCGGCGGGGACGAGACGTGCAGGGATTGAATTGCGAGGTTGGCGGGTGGGTCAAGACGGACTGTCAAAGGGCGCTGAACGTTGCGCAAAAGATCTGCTTCCGCCCGGCTTGTGTCTTGACCAGATGCAAATAGCCCGTCTCGAACAACTGTGTCCTTCTCGACCGGTAAACGAGGCTTCTGATGTCTCGTTAGCCCCACTATTCGTGAGCATGGCTGGCGGTTACGTTCCGCCTCTGCGAGAGGCCGGTGTCAGGTCGGCGCACCTGCCTTGCCAGGAGAGAACTACATGCAATACGCGCCAATGGCGTTGCCGTATCGAACGAGGACCCTTCCAGACAACTCACTTCTGGCCGTTTCGGCGTCCGGGGACCATGCGTTTCTGACTTTCAACGAGTTGAACGCACTGAAGGCTCAGCCTTGCATTCTGCCGTTGGAGCGCCAAGCTGAACTCAAGGCCCGGTTCTTTCTTGGTGGTCGTGGACACGTTGGTGGCCTATGTCGCCTCATCGAGTCACGGGTGGCCGCGAAGCGGGCGACTGTCCAAGTCGGCCCATCTCTGCACATCATCGTGCCCACCCTGCAGTGCGCGCATTCTTGCAAGTACTGCCAGGTCAGTCGTTCGCTCGACGACCACGGGCACACGATGACTGTCGAACACCTTGACGCGGCCTGCGACACCGTCTTCGAAAGCCCATCGCCGACGCTCACGGTTGAGTTCCAGGGCGGTGACCCATTGCTCCGATTTGACCTCGTTCGGCGTGCGATCGAGCGCATTGGCCAGCGCAACGAGACTGAGCGGCGCCAGCTTCGATTCGTCGTTGCTTCGACTCTCCATCAGTTGGAACCGGAAATGTGCGCCTTTCTGAAGGAGCACGGCGTCTTCCTTTCAACCAGTCTCGACGGCCCGGCACCGCTGCACAACCGAAATCGCCCCACGCCGACTCGAGACGCGTATGAGCGAACCCTGGTTGGAATCGACCTGGCGCGAAGGCACCTTGGGCATGACGCAGTCTCGGCGCTTGCCACCACCACGCGCGATTCATTGGCGTGCCCCGAGGCCATCGTCGATGAATACGTTCGGCAGGGCTTCCGAGACATCTTCCTCAGGCCGCTAAGCTCGTATGGCTTTGCAAAGCGAAACCTTGCCTTCCTTGGGTACTCGCTGCAGGAATTTCAATCGTTCTACTTGCGCGGTTTGGAAAGAGTCCTTCATTGGAATCGGCAGGGTGTCTCGCTACGAGAGGTTTACGCGTCCATCATCCTGAACAAGGCGCTGTCGACCTTCGACAGCGGCTATGTCGATCTGCAAAGCCCGACGGGCGCGGGCACCAGCGTGTTCGTCTACAACTACGATGGCTATGTCTACCCGAGCGACGAGGCAAGGATGCTCGTCGAGACGGGCGATTCGTCGCTGCGACTCGGCAAGATTGGAACGCCCTTTCGCGAACTGTGGAACTCGCCTCTCCGAAAAGAGCTCATCGAAGCCAGCGTCGCCGACGGTACGTCCGGGTGCCAGGACTGTGCGTACAACTTGTTCTGCGCACCAAATCCTGTCGATTCTCAAGCGCAGTTCGGCTCGCTCTCGGTGCCCGTAGAACTCACGGAACATTGCGGCAGACACATGTGGTTGTTCGACACCTTCTTCATGAAGCTGCGCGACGCTGACGAATCGACTTTGGATCTCTTTTATCGCTGGGCGTCGCCCGGATCGATGAGGGGCGACTGATGCGCCATGCAATGGGCAGCTTCAGCGAGGGTATTCCCGCTGCCGTACACCGGGTCGTTGCCATTGAGTCGCTCGCAGCAGAGTGGCGCCCTGACCTGCGTTTCCTGGCGCTCATCCAATCGCCGCGCGACAAGGAAGAGGTCCTCCAGCTGAACGAGGCCGGACTCCGCAATGTGGCATGGGTCGAGAGCGTTGAGTTGGAGATTGGCGATGTTGTTGCACCACGACGTGCCCAGCGCGACGTTGCGGTGCTCTACCGCCCGAGCGACGTCCACCATGCGTTGTTTCTTACCAACCGGTGCAACAGCAACTGCCTGATGTGTTCGCAGCCGCCAACGCATCACGACGACTCCTGGTTGATTGATGAGGCGCTGCAGGTCGTTCGGCATATCGAAAGATCCCCCCGACGCCTCGGTCTGACAGGGGGCGAGCCATTGCTCCTTGGTGAAGGCCTTGCGCCAGTGGTCTCGATGGCTCGTACAGCAAGCTCCCGCAACATGCCCGCGTCAGGGTCTCGCAGGCGCCGAGCCGTTGATGTAGCCAATTGGCAGGGCAGGGCAGGGCAGGACAGGGAGGGATGTCGTGAGCCTGACTCCTGTGCGATCAGGCCGAGATCCGAATCTCGGCGCTAACGCGCGAGCTCACCAGTTCGATTCGCGCTCCGGCGTGGCGCCGATGCGGTGGATCGACAGGTCGGCGCCGTCGTATTCCTCCTCCAGCGTCAGCCGCAGCGGGGTCACGCGCTTGAGGCCGCCGTAGACCAGCAGCCCGGCGAGCAGCGCCCAGACGATGCCGGTCAGCGTGCCGACGAGCTGGGCGACGAAGCTGACGCCGCCCATCCCGCCCAGCGCCTTCGCGCCGAAGATGCCGCAGGCGATGCCGCCCCAGGCGCCGCACAGCCCGTGCAGCGGCCAGACGCCGAGGACGTCGTCGATCTTCCAGCGGTTCTGCGTCAGCGTGAACATCGAGACGAAGATCGCGCTGGCCACGCCGCCGACCACCAGCGCGCCGGCCGGGTGCATCACGTCCGACCCGGCGCAGACCGCCACCAGCCCGGCGAGCGGGCCGTTGTAGGCGAAGCCGGGGTCGTTGCGCCCCAGCCAGACGGCGACCAGCGTGCCGCCGACCATCGCCATCAGCGAGTTCACGGCGACCAGGCCCGACATCTTCGCGATCGTCTGCGCGCTCATCACGTTGAAGCCGAACCAGCCCACGGTCAGCACCCAGGCGCCCAGCGCGAGGAACGGGATGCTCGACGGCGGATGCGCGCTGATGCCGCCGTCCTTGCGGTAGCGGTTGCTGCGCGGCCCGAGCAGCACGACGGCGGCCAGCGCGATCCAGCCGCCGAACCCGTGGACGACGACGCTGCCGGCGAAGTCGTGGAACTCGGCGCCGGTGAGGTGCTGGATCCAGTCCTGAAAGCCGAAGCGGTGCCCCCAGACGACGCCTTCGAGCAACGGGTAGGCGACGCCGACGATCACCGCCGTGGCCGATCAGCTGCGGGCCGAAGCGCGCCCGCTCGGCGATGCCGCCCGAGACGATGGCCGGAATGGCGGCGGCGAAGGTGAGCAGGAAGAAGAAGCGCACCAGCTCGAAGCCGTTCTTCTGCGCCAGCGTGTCGGCGCCGGTCGATGAAGCCGATGCCGTAGGCCACGCTGTAGCCGACGAAGAAGTAGGCGATCGTCGAGACCGCGAAGTCGACCAGGATCTTGACGAGCGCATTCACCTGGTTCTTCTTGCGCACGGTGCCGAGTTCGAGGAACGCGAAGCCCGCGTGCATCGCCAGCACCATGATGGCGCCCAACAAGATGAACAGGGCGTCCATGCCCTGCGTGACCTGATCCATCCTTGCCTCCGGAGATTGCCTCGTGGCGGTGCCGGTTGCACCGGCGAATGCCAAAGCGCACCAGGAAAGCAATAAGCGTTCCGCAATTGGTGCAGACAAATGCTGCCAAACGGGGCGTCTGCGGCCCGATGACGCACCGAGTTGGCGCTACTTGGTGCGTTGCAGGGTTCGAAGCGCACCAAGGCGATACGCCGCGGCCGGCCCACTGCCGCCAGCACCGGCCGTCCATTGCGGGCGACTCGCAGCTTCGGGCCAGCGCACGCGCCTGCCACACAATGACGCCCATGTCCGCGCGACCCGATGCCACGAGTTCCGCCTTGCGCGCCGCCGAGTTGCGCGCGGCGCTGCAGCGCCATGCCCATCTCTACTACGTGCTCGACGCCCCCGAGATCCCCGACGCCGAGTACGACCGCCTGTTCCACGAGCTGCAGGCGCTGGAGGCGGCGCACCCCGAGCTGCTGACCCCCGATTCGCCGACGCAGCGCGTCATCGGCAAGGTGCTCGACGGCTTCGTGCCGGTGCGGCACGCGGTGGCGATGCTCAGCATCCGCACCGAGACCGACACCACGCCGGCCGGCGCGCTGGCCTTCGACGCCCGCGTGCGCCGCGAACTGGAACTCGCCGACGACGCGCCGCCGGTCGAATACGCCTGCGAGCTGAAGTTCGACGGCCTGGCGATCAACCTGCGCTACGAGCAAGGCGTGCTGGTGCAGGCCGCGACGCGCGGCGACGGCGAGACCGGCGAGGACGTGACGCAGAACATCCGCACCATCCAGCGCATCCCGCTGCGACTGCACGGTGTGGCGCCGCCGCTGCTGGAAGTGCGCGGCGAGGTCTACCTGCGCCGCGACGACTTCGAGCGCCTGAACGAACGCCAGCGCGAGCGCGGCGAGAAGACCTTCGTCAACCCGCGCAACGCCGCCGCCGGCGCGGTGCGCCAGCTCGACCCGGCGATCGCGGCGCAACGCCCGCTGAGCTTCTTCGCCTATGGCCTGGGCGACGTGCAGGGCTGGGCGGCGAAGCCCGAGACGCACAGCGCGACGCTGGACGCGATCGCCGCCTTCGGCGTGCCGGTCTGCGCCGACCGCGCGGTGGTGCGCGGCGCCGACGGGCTGGTCGCCTTCCACCGCACGATGGGCGAGCGGCGCGACGCGCTGCCGTTCGACATCGACGGCGTCGTCTACAAGGTCAACCGCATCGCGCTGCAGCAGCGCCTGGGCTTCGTGACGCGCGAGCCGCGCTGGGCGGTGGCGCACAAGTACCCGGCGCAGGAGCAGATGACGCGGCTCGCCGGCATCGAGGTCCAGGTCGGCCGCACCGGCAAGCTGACGCCGGTGGCCAAGCTCGAGCCGGTGTTCGTCGGCGGCACGACGGTCAGCAACGCGACGCTGCACAACCTGTTCGAGCTGCGCCGCAAGGGCGTGCGCGTCGGCGACCAGGTGATCGTGCGCCGTGCCGGCGACGTGATCCCCGAGGTTGTCGGTCGGGTGGCCGGCGTGCGCGAGCGCTACGTGCCCAACTTCCGCATGCCGCGCCAATGCCCGGTCTGCGGCAGCCAGGTGCTGCGCGAGAAGGGCGGCATCGACCACCGCTGCACCGGCGGCCTGTTCTGCCCGGCGCAGCGCAAGCAGGCGATCCTGCATTTCGCCGGCCGGCGCGCGATGGACATCGAGGGCCTGGGCGACAAGCTCGTCGACCAGCTCGTCGACGCCGGCATCGTGCGCACGCTGCCCGAGCTGTACAAGCTGGGCGTGGCCAAGCTCGCGGCGCTCGAGCGCATGGCCGACAAGAGCGCGGCCAACCTCGTCGCGGCGCTCGACAAGCGCAAGGACACGACGCTGGCGCGCTTCCTCTATGCGCTGGGCATCCGCCATGTCGGCGAGGCGACGGCGAAAGACCTGGCGAAGCATTTCGGATCGCTGGACCGCGTGATGGCCGCCAGCGTCGAGCAGCTGCTCGAGGTCAACGACGTCGGCCCGGTGGTCGCGCAGAGCCTGCGCACCTTCTTCGACCAACCGCACAACCGCGAGGTCGTCGAACAGCTGCGTGCCGCCGGTATCCGTTGGGACGAACACGACGGCGCGGCCGCCGATGCGTCGGCGCTGCCGCTGGCCGGCAAGACGCTGGTGCTGACCGGCACGCTGCCGACGCTGAGCCGCGACGAGGCCAAGGCGCTGATCGAGGCCGCCGGCGCCAAGGTCGCGGGTTCGGTGTCGAAGAAGACGAGCTACGTCGTCGCCGGCGACGAGGCCGGCAGCAAGCTGGAGAAGGCGCGCGAACTCGGCGTTCCGGTGCTCGACGAGGCCGGGCTGCACGCGCTGCTGCGGCCCGGTTGAGCGCCGACGCCGGAACTTTTTCCAGGCCGGGCCTTCTATCGCCCGGCATCATTCCCCACGACAGGCTCATGCGATCGATGAACAAGACACCCGGCCCGTGCCGGCATCCCGGACGGCCGTCCGCGGACGCGCCATCCCGTCGCTGCGCCCACGCCGCGCGCCGCCGCTGATGGACGCCTCGACGATCGCCGCGCAGCCCGCGGCCAGCGCCACGCGCGCCGCCTTCCACGCGCTGCGCGAGCAGCTCGAGACGCAGATCCTCGGCCAGCCCGCGCTCGTCGAGCGGCTGCTCGTCGCGCTGCTCGCCGACGGCCACCTGCTCGTCGAAGGCCCGCCCGGGCTGGCCAAGACGCGCGCCATCAAGGCGCTCGCGCAAGGGCTGGAGGGCGACTTCCAGCGCGTGCAGTTCACGCCCGACATGCTGCCCGCCGACCTCACCGGCTCGGACATCTACCGGCCCGAGGAGGGGAGCTTTCGCTTCCAGCGCGGGCCGCTGTTCCACAACCTGATCCTCGCCGACGAGATCAACCGCGCACCGGCCAAGGTGCAGTCGGCGCTGCTCGAGGCGATGGCCGAGCGCCAGATCACGCGTCGGCGCGGCGAGCTACCCGCTGCCGCGCCTGTTCCTCGTGATGGCGACGCAGAACCCGATCGAGCAGGAAGGCACCTACCCGCTGCCCGAGGCGCAGCTCGACCGCTTCATGCTGCACGTGCGCGTCGACTACCCGGACCGCGCGACGACGCGCCGGATCATGGCGCTGGCGCGCGACGAGGCGATCCACGCCGGCGAGCCGGCGCCGGCGCGTCGGCTCTCGCAGGCGGCCGTCTTCGCGGCGCGGCGCGAGGTGCTCGGGCTTGACGCTGGCCGAGCCGGTGGCCGAGTACATCGCCGCGCTCGTCGACGCGACGCGCCATGCCGAGCCCTACAGCGCGCGCCTGGCCGAATGGCTGCGCTGGGGCGCGAGCCCGCGCGCGGCGATCGCGATCGAGCGCGGCGCGCGCGCGCTCGCCTGGCTCGACGGGCGCGACTACGTCAGCCCCGAGGACGTGCAGGCGATCGCCCCCGACGCGCTGCGCCACCGGCTGCTGCTCGACTACAGCGCGCAGGCGAGCAACGTGAGCGCGCAGGACTGCGTCGACGAATTGCTGCGGCAAGTACCAGCCCCCTGAGACCGATGCCGCTGCTGCCCGATCTGGCCGAGCTGATCGCGCTGCGCGGCGCCGCGCAGGGGCTGAGCCTGCACGCGCAGCGGCCGGCGCTGGCGCGGCTGCAGGGCGGCCACCGCAGCGCGCAGCGCGGGCGCGGGCTCGAGTTCGAGGAGGTGCGGCCCTACGCCGCCGGCGACGACGCGCGCAACATCGACTGGCGCGTCACCGCGCGCCGCGGCAAGCCGCACACCAAGCTGTTCCGCGAGGAGCGCGAGCGCCCGGTCTGGCTCCTCGCCGACCTGCACCCGGGGCTGTTCTTCGGCAGCCGGCGCCAGCTCGAATCGGCGCTGCTGCTGCGCGCCGCGGCCTTGCTCGGCTGGGCGGCCGTGCAGGGCGGCGACCGCCTCGGCGCGGTGCTCGCCGGTGCCGACGGCGTGCCGCGGCTGTGGCCGCCGCGCGCGCGCGAAGCCGGCGTGCTGCCGGTGCTGCAGGCGCTGGTGCAGGCGCAGCCGCGCGCGCCCGGCACTGCCCGGGCGCGAGGGCCTCGACGCTGCGCTGGTCGCGCTGCGGCCGGTCGTGCGGCCAGGCTCGGTGGTGCTCGTGCTGAGCGACTTCAGCGCGCTGGGCGAGCGCGGCGAAGCGGCGCTCGCCGCGTTGTCGCTGCACGCCGAATGCCGGCTGCTCTGGGTCGCCGATGCGATCGAGCGCAGCGGCCTGCCGGCGGGCGCGTTCCGCGTCGGCCTGCCCGGCCGGCAATGGTGGCTGGACGGCGAACGCAGCCGCAGCGCCTGGCAATCGGCCTGGACGGCGCGCGAGCAGCGGCTGGAGGCCCTGGCGCGCCGGCTGCGCCTGCCGCTGATCCGGCTGGACACCGGTGACGAGGTCGCGCGCACGCTGCCGGCGCTGTTGCGCGAGCGTGCGGTGCCGGCGCGCCGGCCGGCGCCGCGATGCCTGCGCCGTGACACCGGCCTGGCTGTCGCAGCTGGCGCCGGACCGCGCCCCGCCGCCGCCGGCCTGGTGGCCGCCGGCGCCCGGCTGGTGGGTGCTGGCGCTGCTGCTCGTCGCGGCGGTTGCAGGCGCGCTCGTGGTGGCGGTGGCGCAGCCGGCGGCCGTCGCTGCGCGGCTGGCGCCGCATCGCGCTGCGCGAGCTGGCGCGGCCTCGAGGCCTCCGCCGCCGACGACGCCGCGCTCGCGCGCGGCCTGCAGCAACTGCTGCGCCGCTATGCGCTGGCGCGCTACGGACGCGAGGCGGTGGCCGGGCTCAGCGGCGAGGCCTGGATCGCGTTCGTCGTCGCGCGCGGCGGCAGCGACTGGACCGGTGCGGTCGGCGCCGGCCTGCTGCGCTGCGCCTGGGGCGGCACCGCGGCCGCCGACCGCGAGCGCTGGTTGGCGGGTGCGCGCGGCTTCGTGAAGGCCGAGCCATGATCCATGTCGCCTGGCCCTGGATGCTGCTCGCGCTGCCGCTGCCCTGGTTCGCGGCGCGCTGGCTGCCGCCGGCGCCGCCGCAGGGCGCGGCGCTGTTCCTGCCCTTTGCCGCCGCGCTGACGGCGCCGCCGTCGGCCCGCACCGCACGGCGGCCGCGCGCGCGCCAGCTGCTGCTCGCGCTCGTCTGGCTGCTGCTCGTCGCCGCCGCGGTGCGGCCGCAATGGCTGGGCGAGCCGCAGCCGGTGCCCAGCACCGGCCGGCGGCTGCTGCTCGCGGTCGACGTCTCGGGCTCGATGGCGACGCAGGACATGGCCGGCAACGCGAGCCGGCTGCAGGTGGTGCAGCAGGTCGCGGGCGACTTCATCCGGCACCGCCACGGCGACCAGGTCGGGCTGATCCTGTTCGGCACCCGGCCCTACCTGCAGGCGCCGCTGAGCACCGATCTCGACACCGTCGACCAGTTCCTCGACGAGGCGATGGTCGGCGTCGCCGGCCCGCAGACCGCGATCGGCGACGCGATCGGCCTGGCGATCAAGCGGCTGAAGGCGCAGGCGCAGCGCGACGGCGCCGCCGCCGAGACGGTGCTGGTGCTGCTCACCGACGGCGCCAGCAATGCCGGCGCGATGCCGCCGCTCGCCGCCGCGAAGTTGGCCGCGAAGGAAGGGCTGCGCATCTACACGATCGGCGTCGGCGCGGCGCCGGGCAGCGGGCTGTTCGGTCTGGGCGGTGGCAACGACGACCTCGACGAGGACACGCTGAAGGCGATCGCGCGCATCACCGGCGGCGAGTATTTCCGCGCCACCGACGCGAGCGCGCTGCAGCAGGTCTACGCGCGCATCGACCAGCTCGAGCCCGCGGCCGGGCGCGACCAGTGGCTGCGTCCGCGCACCGAGTGGTTCGCGTGGCCGCTCGCGCTGGCGCTGCTGCTCAGCGTGCCGGCGGTGGCGTGGCGGGGTCGCGCATGACGGCCGCCTCGCTGGCCCGTGCCTGGGCCGACTTCCACTTCCTGCGTCCGGCCTGGCTGCTCGCGCTGCCGCTGCTCTGGGCGCTGGCGGCCTGGCTCGCGCGGCGGCCAGTCGCGCCAGGGCGGCTGGGCGGCGCTGGTCGACGCCGAGCTGCTCGCCGCGCTGCGCCTCGACGCCGACGCGCCGGGCCGGCGCGCGTCAGGCCCTGGCCCTGGCTCGCGCTGGCCTGGACGCTGGCCGTGCTCGCGCTCGCCGGGCCGAGCTGGGCGCATGCGACCGAGCGCGGCCTGGCGCGCGCCGGCGGCCTGGGTGCTGGTGCTCGACCTGTCGCCGTCGATGGACGCCACCGACGTCGCGCCGGACCGCGTCACGCGCGCGCGCTACGCGATCGACGACCTGCTCGACGCGGCGCAGGACGCGCGCGTCGGCCTGGTCGTGTTCGGCGACGAGGCCTTCACCGTGACGCCGCTGACCGACGACGTCGCGACCGTGCGCGCGCTGCTGTCGCCGCTCGCGCCGGGCATCCTGCCCACCGCCGGCGACCACCTCGCGCCGGCGCTGGCGAAGGCCGGCCAGCTGCTGGCGCGCGCGGCGCGTGGTCGGCGGCCATGTGGTCGTGCTCACCGACGGCTTCGCCGACCCGGCCGCCGCGCTCGCCGAAGCCGGCCGGCTGCGCGCGCGCGGCGCGAGCGTCGACGTGGTCGGCGTCGGCACCGCGGCCGGCGCGCCCGAGCCCGGCGCCCAGGGCGGCTTCGTCCTCGATGCGAACGGCCAGCCACGGCTGGCCCGGCTCGACACCGGGCTGCTGCAAAGCCTGGCGCGCGCCGGCGGCGGCCGCGAGGTCGGCCTCGCCGGGCTGCCGAGCCTGATCGCGAGCCTGCACGAGGCGCCGGTGCGTGGCGCGTCGCGCGTGGCCGGCGAGCGCACCACGCGCTGGCTCGACGCCGGCGCCTGGCTGCTGCCGGCGCTGCTGCTGCTGGGCGCGCTGCTGGCGCGGCGGGGGTGGCTGTGATGCGCTGGCCTTCGCTTGTGCTCATCGCGCTGCTCGCCCTGCTGCTCGGCGCGGCGGGCGGCGCGCGCGCCGCGGACGGCGCGCTCGGCCGCGCCTGGGCCGGCCTGTGGCACACGCCGGACCAGCGTGGCGCAGGCCGCGCTGGACGCCGGCGACCCGGCCACCGCCGCGGGGCTGTTCCGCGACCCGCGGCGCAAGGCCTACGCCGAGCTGAAGGCCGGCCGCTACGCGCAGGCGGCGCAGGGCTTCGCCGCCTTCGACGACGCCGCGGCGCAATACGACCGCGGCAACGCGCTCGCGCGTGCCGGCGATCTGCAGCAGGCCTTGCAGGCCTATGACGCTGCGCTCGCGAAGGACCCGAACGACCGCGACGCGCGCCACAACCGCGATCTGGTCGCGAAGGCGCTCGCACAGCAGCCCCCGCCGACCAAGCCGTCCGGCAAGCCGGGGTCGTCGGGCGACTCGGGCCAGTCCGGCGGGTCCGGCAAGGCCGAACTCGGGCAAGGCCGGCAAGGCCGGCGGGTCGGGGCCCGCGGGGTCGCCTGGCAACGCCGCGTCGGCACCTTCGTCGGGCCACGAGGCGGCGTCGTCGCCGTCGTCGGGCGCGTCGCTCTGCCGGTGCCGAGCGGCGCCACCAGACATCCCCGGCGACCGCCGGCGCGGCGTCGCAGCCTTCGGCCGGTGCCGCGTCGGCGCCCGGCAGCCCCGTTCACGACGAGGCCGCGCAGGCGCAGCGCGAGGCCGCCCGCGCTGCCGCCAGTGCCGCGGGGGCGCGCGCCGCGGACGACGCGCTCGGCGCCGCATCGGCGCCGGCCGGGCGCGACGCGCCGACCACCGAGCAGCAGCTGGCCGAGGACCAATGGCTGCGCGGCATTCCCGACGATCCGGCCGGGCTGCTGCGGCGCAAGTTCCTGATCCAGCACCTGATGCGCCAGCAGGGGGGCCAGCCATGACGGGCTGGCGTGCCGTCGCTGTTGGCCTGCTCGCGGCCGGCCTGTGCGGCGCGGCCTGGGCCAGCGTCTCGGCCTCGGTCGACCGCACCCGGCTCGCTGCCGGCGATTCGGTCCAGCTCACGCTGCAGACCGACAGCGCCAGCGGCGACCCGGACCTCGCGCCGCTGGCGCGCGACTTCGACATCCTCGGCCGCAGCAGCAGCACGAGCTACCAGCTCGTCAACGGCCAGGCCTCGACGACGCGGCAGCTGATCCTGACGCTCGTGCCGCACCACGCCGGCACGGTGCAGGTGCCGCCGCTGCGCTGGGGCCAGCGAGCAGACGCAGCCGATCCTGCTCAGCGTCGGTGCGGTGCTGGGGCGCTGGTGGCGCTGGCGGCGCGGGCGCGCCGGGGCAGGGCGCCGCCCCGGCCGCCGCGTCCGCGCCGGCGCCGTCCGCGCATGTGTTCCTGACCAGCCGGGTCGACCCGCCGCAGCCCTACGTCCAGGCCGGCGTCGCGCTCACCGTGCGCCTGTACAGCGACGAGCCGCTGTACCAGGCGAGCCTGGACCTGCCCGACGACGGCGACGTCCTCGTCCGGCGCGTCGGCAAGGACCAGCAGACCGAGGAGACCCGCGACGGCCGCCAGTACAGCGTCTTCGAGCGCCACTACATGCTGTTCCCGCAGCGCAGTGGCGCCATCACGCTGCCCGGCCCGGTGCTCGACGCCCAGGTCTCGGCCGGCCAGGCCCAGGACCCGATGTTCGGCCGTCTGTTCGTTCGGCCAGTTCGGCCTGCCGGGGATGGTCGGCGCGACGCGGCCGATCCGGCTCCATGGCGACCCGATCACGCTGCAGGTGCGGCCGCGCCCGGCCGGCTTCGACGGCAAGAACTGGCTGCCGGCGCGCCAGCTCACGCTCGCCGAGACCTGGCAGCCCGCCGACGACCGGGCGCAGGCCGGCCAGCCGCTGACGCGCCACCTGAGCCTGCGCGCGGTCGGGCTGAGCGCCGCGCAACTGCCCGACCTGAGCCAGGCGATGGCGTTGCCGCCGGGGCTGAAGGCCTACCCGGACCAGCCCAAGCTGAGCAACGGCGACGACGCCGGCAGCGTCGTCGGGCAGCGCGACCAGGACATCGCCGTCATCGCCGACCGCCCGGGCCGCTATCGGCTGCCGGCGCTGCACCTGCGCTGGTGGGACACGACGGCGAACGTCGCGCGCGAGGTCGTGCTGCCGGCGCGCACGCTCGAGATCTCGCCCGGCGCCGGCGCGAGCGTCGCGGCCGCGCCGCCGCCCGCCGCGGCTGCGGCGTCGAGCGCGGTCGCCGCTGTCGCCGCGCCCGCGGCCGCGCCGGCCTCGGCGCCGGTCGGCACGGCCACCGAACGCGCCGTCGCGCGCTGGCGCGCACTCAGCCTCGGCCTCGCGCTGGCCTGGGCGGCCACCGGCGCCGCCTGGGCGCTGACGGGCTGGCGCCGGCGTAAGCGTCGCGTGCCGCCGGCGGCCAAGCCTGCCGCCAGCGTGGCGCGGGCCGCGCCCCCCGGCGCCGCCGCCGCGCGCAAGGCCTGGATCCAGGCCTGCCGCGACGGTGCGCCGCGCCGCGCGCGCGACGCTGCGCTGGCCTGGGCCGCGGCCGTCGGGCCGGACCGGCCGGCCGGCCTGAACGCGCTCGCGCGCCGCCTCGACGACCCGGCGCTGACGCCCTTGCTGCGCGATCTCGATCGGGCCTGCCTCGCCGGCACCGGCTGGGATGGCCAGCCGCTCGCGCAGGCCTTGGCCGCGCTCGTGGCCACGCCCGGTGCGGCGCAAGGGTCGGACGCACTGCGCGCCGGCGCCGCGTTGCCGGCGCTGTACGCGCAGCCGCGGGCGACCCCGCGCCGCTGAGCGGCGCGGCGCACCGCGGGGGCCGGATAATCCGCTGCGAATCCCAGCTCGCATGACCGAGGTGCGCCACCGATGACCGTCCGTGAAATCCTGAAGATGGGCGACCCGCGCCTGCTGCGCGTCGCACCGCCGGTGACCGAGTTCGACACCCCGGCGCTGCACGCGCTGATCGCCGACATGTTCGAGACCATGGCCGCGGCCAAGGGCGCCGGGCTGGCCGCGCCGCAGATCGGCGTCGACCTGCAACTCGTGATCTTCGGCTTCACGAGGAACGAGCGCTATCCGGAGGCGCCGCCGGTGCCGAACACGGTGCTGCTCAACCCGGTCATCACGCCGCTCGGCGATGCGCGCGTCGACGGCTGGGAAGGCTGCTTGTCGGTGCCCGGACTGCGCGGCCTGGTGCCGCGCTTCGAGCGCATCCGCTACACCGGCTTCGACCCGCAGGGACGGCTTGTCGAGCGCGAGGCCGACGGCTTTCACGCGCGCGTCGTGCAGCACGAATGCGACCACCTCGTCGGCCGCCTGTACCCGACGCGGATGACCGACCTGACGAAGTTCGGCTTCACCGAAGTCTTGTTCCCGGCACTGGACCCGGCCCAGGATGATTGACGCGGAAACAGGGCTTTACGTGGCCGCGGGTCGGCGCCGGGGGGCGCTGACGCGTTGGGGACACATGGGCAGGTTTCGAGGTTTCGTCTTCGCGGCGGCGCTGCTGGTGGGCTTGGCGCCGCTGGCCGCGCGGGCCGAAGACGACCCACCGGGGCGGGTCGGCCGCGTCGCCGAGTTGCTGGGCGATGTCTCGATGTACGACCACGAGACCGGCGAATGGGCGCCGGCCGAGCGCAACCGGCCCCTGACCGGTGGCGACCGCATCGCCACCGACCCCGGTGCGCGGGCCGAGTTGCAGATCGGATCGACCACGCTGCGCTTGGCCGGCGACAGCGAACTCGACGTGCAGCGTCTGGACGACGAGCGGGTGCGCCTGCGGTTGCGCAACGGCAGCCTGGCGCTGCATCTGCGCGAACCCGAGGTCGCCGCGCAAACCACGCTCGTCACCGACGACGTCACGCTGCAGCCGCTGGGCAGCGGGCTGTTCCGCATCGACCGCAGCGACGATCTCACCTATGGGGGCAGCTGGCGTGGCCAGATGCGCGCCGGCGACGGCAGCGCTGCGCTCGTCGTCGATGCCGGTCAACGCGTCGAACTCTGGCGTGAAGGACCGCAGCGCGTGCTGCGCCACCGCTGGACGCCGGTGCCCGACGACGATTTCTCGGCATGGGTCGTGCGCGAGGACCGTGCCGACGACCGCCGCGACGCGGCCAGCGCCTATGTCTCGCCCGAGATGACCGGCGCCGAGGATCTGGTCCGCTACGGCCGCTGGGAACAGACGCCCGAGTACGGCGCGGTCTGGATCCCGCGCGATCTGGCGCCCGACTGGGCGCCGTACCGCTACGGCCGCTGGACCTGGGTGCTGCCCTGGGGCTGGACCTGGGTCGACGACGCGCCGTGGGGCTTCGCGCCCTTCCATTACGGCCGCTGGGTGCGCTGGGCGGGCCAGTGGTCCTGGACGCCGGGCGCCTATGTCGCACGGCCGGTCTATGCGCCGGCGCTGGTGGCCTGGGTCGGTGGGCCGAATTTCAGCGTCTCGATCTCGGTCGGCGGGCCGGCGCTGCCGGCGGTGGGCTGGGTGCCACTGGCCCCGTTCGAACGCTTCGTTCCCTACTATCGCGGCAGCCCGCACTACGTCGACCGCATCAATCACCGCCCGCCGGGCCGGCCACCGCGGCAGGTGCCGACCGGGCCGGTGATGTACGGCAACCAGGGCGTGCCCGGTGCGGTGACGGTGGTGCCGCGCGACGTGCTGGTGCACCGCGAGCCGGTGGCGCGCGCGGCCGTCGAAACGAGCGAGCGGCTGCACCGCGTGACGCCGCCGCCAGCCGCGGTGATGCGGCGCATGCCGGAGTTGCCGCCGCCGCGGCGCAACGCGCCCCCGGCCGAGGCCGGCCGCCGCGCGCCGGCGCCGCCGGTCGAACGCCGGCCACCCGAGCCGGTGCGGACGCCGCCGCCGGTGCAAGCCGTGCCGCCGGTGCGGACCGTGCCGCCGCCCGTCGCCCCGCCAGCGAGCCGGCCGATGCCACGGCCGGTCGCCCCGCCCGCGACGAAGCCGGTGCCGGCGCCGCAGCCGCCCCAGCAGCCGATCATGCGTCCGGCACCGCCGGTGTCGGTGCTGCCGAGGCAGACACCGTCGGTGACGGCGAGACCGGTGCCGCCGGTGACGGTGCCGCAGCCGGTGCCGATGCCGGGCGAGCGCCCCGACCGTGGCGCGCGCCTTCCGCCCGAAAAGCGCGAGCCGCCGGCCGACGACCAGCGCGTGCGCACGCCGGAGTCGCGCAACCCGAACCAGCGCGAGCAGCAGTACTGAAGCGGACCACGCCCCGTGGCGCCTTCGGCGTTCGCGGGACGCGTCGGGTTCGTGCAGTGAAGGCGGCTCGGGCTCAGCGCAGCAGCGGGCGCAGCACCGGCCAGACGTTGTCCAGCATGCGCGGGTGCTGCGAGGCCAGCGGGTGGATGCGGTCGGGCTGGAAATTGGCGTCGGCGCCGGGCACGTCGGCCACGCCGTGCAGCAGGAAGGGCACCAGCGCCGCGTGCTCGGCCTTCGCGACGCGCGCGAACAGCGCGGCGAAATCGTCGCCGTACTGGCGGCCGTAGTTGGGCGGCACCTGCATGCCGACGATGACCACCTTCGCGCCCGCCGCCTTGGCAGCCTTCGCCATCGCTTCCAGGTTGGACCGCGTCATCGCGAGCGGCAGGCCGCGCAGCGCGTCGTTGCCGCCGAGTTCGATGACGACCACCGCCGGCCGCTGCTCCTGCAGCAGCGCCGGCAGCCGCGACAGCCCGCCCGAAGTGGTGTCGCCGCTGATGCTGGCGTTGACGACGCGCCAGCGCAGCCGCGCCTTCGCGATGCGCTGGGCGAGCAGCGCGACCCAGCCGCTGCCGCGCGCCAGGCCGTACTCGGCCGACAAGCTGTCGCCGACGACGAGCAGCGTGCGTTCGGCGGATGGGGGCCGCGATTGGGCCCGCAGCGGCGCGGCCCAGAGCAGCAGGCTACAGTGCGCCAGCCATTGCCGCCGGTGCCAGCCCTTCCGAATGTCGACCGACCCCATCATCTCCGTCCAGAACATCAGCAAAACAGTGGCCGACTCGGCCGGGCCGCTGACCATTCTCCACGAGATCAGCTTCGAGCTTGCGCCCAGGGAATCGGTGGCCGTCGTCGGCGCGTCGGGCTCGGGCAAGAGCACGCTGCTGGCCATCGTCGCCGGGCTGGACACGCCCAGCAGCGGCCAGGTGCGGCTCGCCGGCCGGGACCTCTTTTCGCTCGACGAGGACGCGCGCGCTGCGCTGCGTGCCGAGCAGATCGGCTTCGTGTTCCAGAGCTTCCAGCTGCTCGCCAACCTGAACGCGCTCGAGAACGTGATGCTGCCGCTCGAGCTGCAGGGCCGGCCCAACGCGCGCGCGCTGGCCACCGAGATGCTGCAACGGGTGGGGCTGGGCGAGCGCCTGCGGCACTACCCCCGAGTGCTGTCCGGCGGCGAGCAGCAGCGGGTGGCGCTGGCGCGCGCCTTCGTCGTGCGGCCGGCGGTCCTGCTCGCCGACGAGCCCACCGGCAGCCTGGACTTCGCGACCGGCGCGCGCGTGATGGCGCTGATGTTCGAGCTCAACCGCGAGGCCGGCACGACGCTGGTGCTGGTCACGCACGACCCGGCGATCGCCGAGCGCTGCGAGCGCCAGCTGCGCATCGAGGCCGGGCGGCTGCTGAACTGAGCGGCCTCGGCCGGTGGGCCGGCGCCCGCCGGTACCTCCTCAGGCCGAGGTGCTGACGATGTTGCCGGTGGTCGCCGATGCGGCCGTGCTGTCGTAGCCCAGGTTGTCCTGCAGCTTGCTCAGCAGGGCCTGCAGCGTGAGCTGGGTACTGCTCGCCGTGCTCGTGCTGCTGCTGCCCGTGCCCGCGGTGCTGCTGCTCGTTCCGGCCGTGGGCTGCAGGTCGCTCGCGAGTTTGTCGAAGGCGCTTTGCAGGTCCGACGGCGCCGAGCCGCTGGACACCTGCGAGAGCAGCGAGGACAGCCCCGCGCTGAACGACGAAGCGCCGCCCGTTGCATCGGCTCCGCCGGTGCCGTTGCTGGCCGAGCCGGCCTCGCTCTTCACGGCCTCGAACAGCGTGTGCATGAACTGGCCCATGTCCTGGCGGACGCTGCCGGTGCTGCTGCTGCTCGCGCTGCTGCCGTCGTTGTCGCCGTCGCTGTCGCTGCTCGATGCAGTGTTGGTGCTGCCGTTCGACGTGGCGGCGCTGCCGGTCGCGGGCAGGGTCACGCCCAGGCTTTGCAGCGCGTCCATCATGGCCTGGCCGACGCCGCCGCCGCGGCGGTGGCCGCCGTGCACATGGTTGCCGCCGCCGTCACCGTCGCCGTCTGAATCGCGGCTGCGGTTCCGGGCCGGGGCCTGAAGGCTGCTGGTCTGCGCCGTGGCGCTGGTGTTCGTGAGACTGTTGATGTCCATGCTGCAAGGCTCGCGGGTGGGGAAGGGGAGGCCAGCGTAGCCAGCCCTCCGGCCGCGCCAAGCGACGAATAGACGGGTGAACGGTGCATCCCTTCACCTTGCTTTACCGAGCCTGCCGTTGATGGCGGTGTGCCGTCACGCGCGGTCATATCCGCCGCCGTTTCAGTCGATCGTCTGCCGGTAGCGCAGCATCGCCACCGTGCCCGCCACCGCGACGAAGGCCGCGATCGCGGCGGCCTCGGGCCAGACGTCGGCCCAGGTCGAACCCTTGAGCATGATGCCGCGCACGATGCGCAGGAAGTGGGTCAGCGGCAGCAGCTCGCCGATCGCCTGCGCCCAGCGCGGCATGCCGCGGAACGGGAACATGAAGCCCGACAGCAGGATGTTGGGCAGGAAGTAGAACATCGTCATCTGCATCGACTGCATCTGCGAGCGCGCGATCGTGCTGAAGGTGAAGCCGACCGACAGCGTCGCGACGATGAACAGCAGCACCATCGCCGACAGCAGCGCGAAGCTGCCTTCCATCGGCACCGAGAACAGCGCCTGCGCGGCGACGAACACGATCAGCACCTGGCCGTAGCCGATCAGCACGTAGGGCAGGATCTTGCCGGCCATCATCTCGAACGGCCGTACCGGCGTCGCGAGCAGGTTCTCGAGCGTGCCGCGCTCGCGTTCGCGCGTCATCGCCATCGCGGTCATCATCACCAGCGTCATCGTCAGGATCACGCCCATCAGCCCCGGCACGACGTTGAACGCGGTGATGCCTTCCGGGTTGTAGCGCCGGTGGATCACCATCGCGAACGGTGCCGCGCCGCTCTGCAGCCTGGCGAGCGGGCCGACGAGGTCGTGCGCGAGCGCGGTCTGCGGCAGCGCCTGCAGCGCCGCGACCGCCGAGCCGGTGGCCGCGGGGTCGGTGGCGTCGGCGTAGACCACCATCGCCGGCGTCTCGCCGCGCAGCAGCCGGCGCGAGAAGTCGGCCGGGAAGACGAGCGCGAACTGGACCTTGCCGCTCGCGATCAAGGCCTCGGCCTGGCGGTCCGAGCCGACCTCGACGACGCGGAAGTAGCCGCTGTTCTCGGCCGCGCGCACGATCGCGCGCACCAGCGGGCCGGGGTCGAGCGCGACGACCGCGGTCGGCAGGTTCTTCGGGTCGCCGTTGATCGCGTAGCCGAACAGCACCAGCTGCATGATCGGCACGCCGATCAGCATCGCGAAGGTCAGCCGGTCGCGCCGCAGCTGCACCAGCTCCTTGAGCAGCACCGCGAAGATGCGCGCGAAGCTATTCGAAATTGTCCTGCGCATGCTCGGTCAGCGAGATGAAGACGTCCTCGAGCCCGGTCGCGATCGGCGTCACCGTCCAGCGCCCGGCCAGCCCCTGCTCGGCGAGCCAGCCGGGCAGGTCGGCCCCGGCGCTGGCGCTGACATGGACCGCGCTGCCGAAGGGCACGACCATCCAGCGCGCGTCGGCGCCGATGCGCGCGGCGGCGTCGGCCAGGCCGTCGCCGCGCAGTTCCCAGGTCGACAGCGCGGCCTGCGCGATCACCTGCTCGGCGCTGCCGGCGGCGAGCAGCTTGCCGTAGCTGATGTAGGCGAGACGGTGGCAGCGCTCGGCCTCGTCCATGTAATGCGTCGAGACCAGCACCGTCAGCCCTTCGGCGGCGAGGCCGTGGATCTGCTGCCAGAAGTCGCGCCGCGCCTTCGGGTCGACGCCGGCGGTCGGCTCGTCGAGCAGCAGCAGCTCGGGCGCGTGCAGCATGCAGGCGGCGAGCGCGAGCCGCTGCTTCCAGCCGCCCGACAGCGAACCGGCGAGCTGCGCGCGCCGCGCCGACAGGCCGAGCCGGTCCAGCGCCGCGCCGATCACGCGCGCGCCGCCCGGGCATGCCGTAGACGCGGGCGACGAAGTCCAGGTTCTCCTCGATCGACAGGTCGTCGTAGAGGCCGAAGCGCTGCGTCATGTAGCCGACGCGGCGCTTGATGCGACGCGCTTCGGTGCGGATGTCGTGGCCCAGGCAGTGGCCCTCGCCCGCGTCGGGTTCGAGCAGGCCGCAGAGCATGCGGATCGTCGTCGTCTTGCCGCTGCCGTTGGGGCCGAGGAAGCCGCAGATCTCGCCGCGCCGGACCTGGATGCTCAGATCGTCGACGACGGTGCGATGGCCGAAGCGCTTGGTCAGGCCGCGCACGTCGATCGCGAAGTCCTCGCTCATCGATGAATCACGCGTGTCCGGCCAGCCGCACGTCGACCGGCTGGCCGGGCTTGAGCGCCGCGCCGTTCTGCGGCAGCGCCTCGACCATGAAGACCAGCTTGGCGCGGCTGGCGTCGCTGTAGATCACCGGCGGCGTGTACTCGGCCTGCGGCGAGATGTAGCTCACGCGCGGCGCTCAGGCCGGCGCTGCAGCCGTCGCACGAGACCGCCACGGTCTGCCCCACCGCCAGGGTGGCCAGCGCCGGCTCGGGGACGAAGAAGCGCACCTTGACGGCCCCCGGCGGCAGCAGCGCGATCACCGGCGCGCCGGCCGGCACCCATTCGCCGACCCGGTACATCACGTCGTAGACGAAGGCGTCGCCCGGGGCGTTGCGCTGCATCTGCAGCTCCTGCCAGCGCGCCAGATCGAGGTCGGCACGCGAGCCCTGGGCGGCGGCCGCTGCGGCGGCGATCTGGTCGCTGCGCGCGGCGAGCTCGGCGGTGACGAGGTTGGCCTGCAGCTCGTGGACCCGCGCCGCGTCGCTCGCGCGCGCGGCGACCAGCGCGTCCTGCGTCAGCGGCGCGACGAAGCCCTGCGTGACGAGGCGCTGGTTGCGCTCGAGCGCGGCGGTCGAATTGGCCAGCGCGGCGCGCGCCTGCGCGAGCTGCGCGCGGATCGCCTGCAGCTCGCTCGGCCGCTTGCCGTGGCGCAGGTCGTCGGCCTGCTTGTCGGCGCTCAGGCTGCGTGCGGCGGCGGCCTCGCGCGCCAGCACCTGCGCGTCGGCGTCCAGCGTGTAGAGCGTCTCGCCGGCCCGGACCTGGTCGCCGCGCTGCACCGCCAGCGTCTTCAACGTGCCGGCGGTCGACGGCGCCAGGTAGACGAACTCGGCCTCGGCGTAGCCGCTGAACCCGGGCCCGGCGTCGTGGCGCGCACAGCCGGTGAGCGCTGCCGCAGCGAAGGCAGCGAGAGGGCGCGATCCAGTCTCTTCATCGGGCAGCTCCCTGCGCGAGGTCTTGCTACGACGACGGCACGCCGCGCCGAGCGCCTACTTGATGGGCTTGAAGCGCACGCGCTTGGGCCGCGCGCCTTCCTCGCCCAGGCGCTTCTTCTTGTCGGCTTCGTACTCCTGGTAGTTGCCGGCGTAGAAGAACCACTGGCTGTCGCCTTCGCAGGCCAGGATGTGGGTGCAGATGCGGTCCAGGAACCAGCGGTCGTGGCTGATCACCATCGCGCTGCCGGCGAATTCGAGCAGCGCCTCTTCCAGCGCGCGCAGCGTCTCGACGTCGAGGTCGTTGCTCGGCTCGTCGAGCATCAGCACGTTGCCGCCCTGGGCCAGCGTCTTGGCCAGGTGCAGCCGGCCGCGTTCGCCGCCGGAGAGGCTGCCGACCATCTTCTGCTGGTCGTTGCCCTTGAAGTTGAAGCGGCCGAGGTAGGCGCGCGAGGGCATCACGAACTTGCCGACGACGATGTTGTCCAGTCCGCCGGAGATGTCTTCCCACACCGTCTTGTCGTCGGCCAGCGCCTGCGCGGCTCTGGTCGACGAAGGCCAGCTGCGCCGTCTTGCCGATGACGACCTCGCCCGCGTCGGGCTTCTCGATGCCCTGCATCATGCGGAACAGGGTCGACTTGCCGGCGCCGTTGGGGCCGATGATGCCGACGATCGCACCCGCCGGCACCTTGAAGCTGAGGTTGTCGATCAGCATCCGGTCGCCGAAGCCCTTGCTGACGTTCTTGAACTCGATGACCTCGTTGCCCAGGCGCTCGGCCACCGGGATGAAGATCTCGTTGGTCTCGTTGCGCTTCTGGTATTCGACGTCGCTCAGCTCCTCGAAGCGGGCCAGGCGCGCCTTGCTCTTGGTCTGGCGCGCCTTGGCGTTGGAGCGAACCCACTTGAGTTCCTCCTTCATCGCCTTCATGCGCGCGTCTTCGGTCTTCTGCTCCACCTCCAGGCGCCTCTCCTTCTGGTCCAGCCAGTCGGAATAGTTGCCCTTCCAGGGGATGCCCTGGCCGCGGTCGAGTTCGAGGATCCACTCGGCGGCGTTGTCGAGGAAGTAGCGATCGTGGGTGATCGCGACCACGGTGCCGGGGAAGCGCTGCAGGAAATGCTCGAGCCACTCGACCGATTCGGCGTCCAGGTGGTTGGTCGGCTCGTCGAGCAGCAGCATGTCGGGCTTGGACAGCAGCAGCCGGCACAGCGCGACGCGGCGCTTCTCGCCGCCCGAGAGCACGCCGATCTTCGCGTCCCAGGGCGGCAGGCGCAGCGCGTCGGCGGCCAGCTCCAACTGCAGGTCGGTGTTCTCGCTGCCGGCGGCGGCGATGATCGCTTCGAGCTCGGCCTGCTCGGCGGCGAGCTTGTCGAAGTCGGCGTTCTCGTCGGCGTATTCGGCGTAGACCTCGTCGAGCCGCTTCTTCGCCGCGAGCACGCCGCCGATGCCTTGCTCGACCGCCTCGCGCACGGTCTGCTCGGGCTCGAGCTGCGGCTCCTGCGGCAGGTAGCCGATCTTCAGGCCGGGCATCGGCACCGCTTCGCCCTCGAACTCCTTGTCGACGCCGGCCATGATCTTCAGCAGCGTGCTCTTGCCGCTGCCGTTGACGCCGAGCACGCCGATCTTGGCGCCGGGGAAGAAGGACAGCGAGATGTCCTTCAGGATCTGCCGCTTCGGCGGCACGATCTTGCCGACGCGGTTCATGGTAAAGACGTATTGGGCCATGCTTGCTCTGGACGGAGTGTTGGGGCCGGCGCAGCGGGCGCGCGCGGCAAACCGGTATTCTCGCCGACCCATGGAAGAACCCTTGCCCCCGTTCGAACTCCCGGTGCCCGATCTCGGCCGCTGGCGCGCCGGCAACACCGGCGTCGAAGGCGTCTGGCGCTTCGAGGCCGCGCAGCCCGGGCGCGACGTGCTCGTCACCGCGCTGATCCACGGCAACGAGCTCTGCGGCGCCTGGGCGCTGAAGGCCGCGCTGGATGCCGGGCTGCGCCCGCGCCGCGGCGCGCTGACGCTGGCGCTGTGCAACCTGGCCGCGTTCGACCGCTTCGACGCCGCCGCGCTCGGCGCGTCGCGCTGTGTCGACCAGGACCTGAACCGCGTCTGGGGCGCGATGGACTGGCGTGTCGGCGCCCGCGACGAGCGAGCAGCGCCGCGCGCTCGAGCTGCTGCCCTTCGCCGAGCGCGCCGACTGGCTGCTCGACCTGCATTCGATGCACAACCCCGGCCCGCCGCTGGTGCTGACGGGGCTGCAGCCGCGCAACATCGAACTCGCACGCGATCTCGGCGCGCCGGCGCTGGTGGTCGCCGACGCCGGCCACGCCGAAGGCGCGCGGCTGCGCGACCACGGGCGCTGGGGCCGGGCCGACGACGACGGCTCGCGCTCGCTGCTCGTCGAATGCGGCTTCCACGGCGAACTCGCGGCGCGCGAGGTCGCGGTCGACACTGCTGGGCCGCTTCCTGCGCGCGGCCGGCACGCTGGACGAGGCCGACCTGCCTGCCGGCTGGCTGCGCCCGCGGCCGGCGGCGCAGGCGGTGCTCGAAGTCACCGCCGCCGTCACGGCCGACTTCACCGGACCCGCGGGCGAGGCGCCGCGTTTCGCCGCGCGCTGGGCCACCGGCCAGCGCATCGCCGCGGCCGGCACGCTGCTCGGCTGGAACGCCGGCCAGCCCTTCGCCACGCCCTACGACGACTGCACGCTGGTGATGCCCTCGCTGCGCAACGTGCGTCCGGGCGTGACGATCGTGCGGCTGGCGCGCGACGCGAAGACCTGATCAGGCCCCCGATGCGCGGCCTGTTCGGCGGTGGCCGCCGGCGCGCCCGGGTAGAATGCCTGCCATCGGTGCAGCCCCAGTCGCTGTACCGGCGTCGAGTCCCGACACCGCGCTCGCGGTTCAACACTCCTCCTTTGACGCCTGCGACTGGCGCCCCTTGAATGCGGGCGACGGGCCGTCTCCATTCCCGACAACGATGAACTTCAACGACCTCGGCTTGGCCGAGCCGCTCCTGCGTGCCGTGCACGAACAGGGCTACGACATCCCGACGCCGATCCAGGCGCAGGCCATTCCCCAAGTGCTCAAGGGCGGCGACCTGCTCGCCGGCGCGCAGACCGGCACCGGCAAGACCGCCGGCTTCACGCTGCCGATGCTGCAGCGCCTGTCCGGCACCAAGCCGGTGCGCGACGCCCGCGGCCGCATCCCGATCCGCGCGCTGATCCTCACGCCGACGCGCGAGCTCGCCGCGCAGGTCGAGGAAAGCGTGCGCACCTACGGCAAGTACCTGCCGCTGACGAGCATGGTGATGTTCGGCGGCGTCGGCATGCAGCCGCAGATCGACAAGCTGCGCAAGGGCGTCGACATCCTCGTCGCCACGCCGGGCCGGTTGCTCGACCACCACCAGCAGGGCACGCTGGACCTCAAGCACGTGGAGATCTTCGTCCTCGACGAGGCCGACCGCATGCTCGACATGGGCTTCATCCACGACATCAAGAAGGTGCTCGCGGTGCTGCCGGCGAAGAAGCAGAGCCTGCTCTTCAGCGCGACCTTCAGCGACGAGATCAAGGCGCTGGCCGACAAGCTGCTCAACGCGCCGGCGCTGATCGAGGTGGCGCGCCGCAACGCGACCGCCGACACGATCGCGCAGAAGGTGCACCCGGTCGGCCGCGACCGCAAGAAGGAACTGCTCGCGCACCTGATCAAGACCGGCGACTGGCACCAGGTGCTGGTCTTCACGCGCATGAAGAACGGCGCGAACCGGCTCACCGAATACCTGAACGACCACGGCATCAGCGCGATGGCGATCCACGGCAACAAGAGCCAGGGCGCGCGCACCAAGGCGCTGGCCGACTTCAAGGCCGGCGAATTGCAGGTGCTGGTGGCGACCGACATCGCCGCGCGCGGCATCGACATCGACATGCTGCCGCACGTGGTGAACTTCGAACTGCCCAACATCCCCGAGGACTACGTGCACCGCATCGGCCGCACCGGCCGCGCCGGCGCCAGCGGCGAGGCGATCTCGCTGGCCTGCGTCGACGAGGACATCTTCCTGCGCGACATCGAGCGCCTGATCAAGCGCGAGATCCCGCGCCAGGTGGTGCCCGGCTTCGAGCCGCCGGCCGGCGAGCGCGCCGAGCCCATCGTGCTCGGCCGCATGACCATCGGCGTCGGCGGCACGCGCCGCGGCGGCGGGGGCGGTGGTGGCGGCGGTGCACGCGGCGGTCGCCCCGGTGGGGGTGGCGGTGGTGGTGGTGCTCCGCGCCCGGCGGCCGCGCGCCGCGACGGCGGCGGTGGCGGTGGCGGTGGGCGTTCGTCGCCCGGCGCGCGCGGACCGCGTCGCTGACGGCGCGCGCTCCGGCGCGCGATGCGACCAGAGCCGCGGGCGACACGCTCGCGGCATGCCGCAGCCTGGGTCGCTCGGCGACACGCCGTCAGGTGTATTTGTTGCGACTCGCCAACAAAGCGCACACCTGGACACGGGGGCGTGACGGCACGCGGCTGACGCGCGCCGCGGCTCGCCGCCCGGCTTCCGCCCTGGGGTGGCGGGCACCGCGACGGAACCGGCCGTCCGGCCCAGGACCCCTGGGTGCCCGGCAAGTCATGGCTTTCCCGAGGGAGAAGCCCATACCCCTACCTTGACAATCGGTTTACGTGTCGCAGCTGACTCGCAACGTCCGGTTTACCAAACCGGCACGCGGCTTGCTCTGTGACTAGGTGTATCGATCAACGTCACCACAGGAGTGTCATTAATGTTCAAGCGAACGAAGGTTTGCGCCGGTGTGCTGGCGGCGCTCGGGGGAGGGCTGATCATCAGTTCTCAACCCGTCATGGCACAACAAGACGC
Source organism: uncultured beta proteobacterium (assembly GCA_963788635.1). Taxonomy (GTDB): domain Bacteria; phylum Pseudomonadota; class Gammaproteobacteria; order Burkholderiales; family Burkholderiaceae_C; genus Rubrivivax. The sequence goes on from CAWBHE010000010.1 coordinate 284,490, forward strand.
TGTGCGGGTGGAAATCACGGGCTCCAAGATCCGTCGCATCGATGCTGAAACAGCTGCGCCTGTGCAGATCATCACTCGGGACCAGATTGTGCAAAGCGGCGCCGCGACGTCGGTGATGTGCTTCAGGCCATTCCATCGATCGCTGGCGCGGCGACCAACCCGCAGGTCAACAATGGCGGTGGCGATGGCGCGTCGACGGTTTCCTTGCGCGGTCTCGGTTCCGAGCGGACATTGCTATTGCTGGACGGTCGGCGTCTCGGCTCGTCGTTTGACGTCAATTCCATTCCGCTGAACCTCATCGAGCGCGTGGACGTTCTCAAGCAGGGTGCCGGGGCGACCTACGGTTCGGATGCTGTCGGTGGCGTGGTGAACATCATCACTCGCAAGAATTTCACCGGCTTCAACGTCGCGGCGCAGTACGGCAGAGCGTCTGCAGGAGATGCGAAGACGCAGAGTGTCGAGTTGACTATGGGCTTTTCGGGTGACAAGGGTCATCTCGTTGCTGGGATTAACTACAACAAGCAAGGGGAAGTGCTGTCTGGAAATCGGAAGTTCTCGGCCCATGCGCTGTATTGGTACACCTACGATGGCGTGGTGGCTCCAATCCCTTTGGGTCAAGTACAACTCCGCAAGGTCGAATCACTTTGCCCCGAAGTTTGGTACTTCCCGATGGCAAGACGGTGCAGCAGGAGTATGGTTGCTCAGGTTCTACAGCGACGACTTCTGTCACTCGCATTACAGGTGCGGCTGGCACGTCGCTCGCTGATTTCCGTTGCCGCACCGGTGCTGACACATATGACTTTCAGCCACTCAATTTGGCCCTGACGCCGCAGGAGCGAGCCGGCCTGTTCGTCGATGGCGCCTATCAGGTGAACGATTCGCTTGAACTGTTCACCAGCATATTGCACAACCAGACGACATCTGGTTTCCAGATCGCGGCTTTGCCGCAAGTCGCTACCAATGACGGCTTCGCGACGAGCGCCGACAACCCATTCGGTGTCGAATCGGTAAAACATCTGCGGGCGGTACTCCGGGCACCAATATACAGTTTCGCCCAGTGGACCTCGGGACTCGTCACTCCAGTTACGTCACTTCTCTGACCCAGATGACAACGGGTGCGCGAGGTCAGATTGGAACGTCCTCGTGGACGTGGGATCTTGCCTACACTGGTCAATTTTCTAAACAAACTAGATCGGTAGATGGATACACTCACCTTCCTGCTTTGCAGAGTGATCTCAACAACAATACATTTAATGCTTCAATGTTACGGGCGACAATCCTACCGGCGTAGCTTCGCTGGCGGTTTTGCAGACGTTACAACTGGGCTATACCGACGTAACGTCGACGAACGACCGCACTTGGAATTGCTGTTGACCGGTGACGTCTACAAATGGGACGCTGGTACGATTCAGGGTGCGGTCGGAGCTTCCTATCGGACATCCTATCTCTCAACGATCGTTGATCAACTGACGACGTATTTGCCTCCAGCTTACGCGTCATGCCAACTGGCCTCGGAAACATGCGGTGGCAATACCGTCGGCGATCAGACTGTCAAGGAAGTGTACGGCGAGCTCCTCATCCCGTTGCTGAAGGACAAGCCGGCCGCAAAGGCGCTGAATCTTACCCTCGGAACGCGCTTTTCAAAATACAACCTTTTTGGCAGCACGACGAACAGTTCGGCGAAATTGGAGTACCGTCCAGTTACTGATCTAATGTTTCGGGGGACTTGGTCGCAGGTATTCCGAGCGCCGACTGTTAGCGACCTCTTTGGCGGACAACAGGGGACGTTCCCGACATTTAGTGATCCCTGCCAGACCGCAACCGGTAATGAGGCCGGGTACTCAAGGGCTTGCCAATACATCGCTCCTGGTAGCGGATACAGCCAAGACAATTCGCAAATCCTGGCCTACCTTAGCGGTAACTCTGCGATGAAGCCCGAGTCAGGCAAGGTTCTTACAGCGGGCTTCGTCTACGACTCTAGCTTGATCAAGGGATTCTCGACCAGTGCCGATCTTTGGCGCTACCGCATAGACAATGCCATTACCAACCCCGATCCGAATGTCATTGCCAATGCGTGCCTGAATACTCCCAGCGATGAGTTCTGTAACCGGATTCACCGCGACCCCGGTACCGGTCAGATCTCTAACATCGATCTCACGGAACTGAATGTCGGTTACATAGAAACTAGCGGCGTCGATGTTTCGTTGAACTACATGCTACCGCCGAGTTCGCTCGGCCGCATTGCAGCCGGCCTTGATGCGACGTTCACCAACAGCTTCAAGTACGACTTGGGCGATGGCAACGTGCAGCAGGCTGCGGGTCGGTTGGATCCGAACTTCGGAAACCACGCCAAATTGCGCATGACTGGCAACCTGAAGTGGGCCAGCGGACCGTTTGGCGTGCAGTGGAGCTCTCGTTATATCAGTGGGACTGATGTTAGCCAAAGCGCGGAAGCAAACTATTGGAGTCCTGGAACAACGCCGGGTCCGGTGACCTTGGTGCATCAAGGCGGTGTAACGTACCACGATGTGGCCCTGTCATACAGCCTGGATCGAACGAAAACAAAGTTCATTCTTGGTGTCAACAACATCAACGACAAGCAACCTCCGTTTGCTTATCAGTTCGTAATCAACGGAAACGTTGATGTCAATACGTATGACACCATCGGCCGTCGCTTCTTCGTGCGAGTTGAACAGGCGTTCTAAACGAAAGGGCGCGGCCGCGTAGCCGCGTTTCACATGAGCCGCACGATCTCCGTGCGGCTCGTTTCATTTATGCAATCGAGTATTAATGTTAAGCAGGCTTACGCAGCACTCCAGAGAGGTGATCTGAGTGCTGCTGCACATTGCGCAAGCGTAGCCTTGAGGGTGGATCCAAAGGGCTCCGAAGCTTTGCTCGTTTATGGAATTGTCATGCATGCGAGCGGCAACTTTCAGGAGGCCGTTTCTTCATTTGGCAAGCTCACGCGCTCACAGCCGCGCGAGCCTGTGCATTGGATGAATCTGGCGACCTCCCAACGTGCTGCTGGTGATCTCGATTCGGCGGAAGTGAGTTATACAAACGCAGCGAGACTGGGTGGCTGGACCGCTGACCTTGGTTACAACATGGCTCTGCTCGAGTTTGAACGTGGCAACTTCACGTTGGCTCGCGAGCACTTGGCCCAAGCCGCGTCCTTCCGTCCCGTTGATGCCGAAATCGCCTGCCGTTATGCCCATTCCCTGATGCAGAGCGGAGAACCTGCCGCCTTACGCGAGTGCCTGCGCGATTGGCAACAATGGGAAGGTTGGACTGCCGAACTGCTGGCCGAGGTGGCGATGTTGTTGTTGATCGCGGGCGATCAGCCTTCTGCGCTGGGCATCATGGAGCGACTCAGTCTAAATGCGGCCAATCCGCTTGCAGTCGAATTGACGCTGATTGCGATGCTGGAGCGGAACAATCGGCTGGACGAGGCCATCCACCGACTGACCCTGCTGGGGCAGCCAGGTCCGCATGTCTCGCCGGAACTCGCGTGCCAGGTGGCTCGGCCTGCAAGCGCAAATGGCGAGTCGAACCGGCCAACATGCGAAGGCCATTGCGCTCTATCGGGAACTGCTGCAAGGCAACGTACCCATCGAAGCGCAGCATGAGATTCTCTTTCCGCTGGCGAAGGTGTTGGACGCGGACGGGCAGCACGAGGCCGCCTTCGAGGCGATCGTCGGCTGCGCATCACTCACAGATCGCGCACTTCGATCTGACCGCGCCGCTGGCGGACCCTGGCGATGCGGGTCTGACAGGTGTCGCGTCGGCACTCTGCGAGCCCAGCCGATGTGGCGGCCTGGGATGAGGCGGAGGCGCCGCCGACCGAAGAAAGCCCGATATTCATCGTTGCGTTTCCGCGCTCTGGCACGACCTTGCTCGAACAAGCGCTTGATGCTCATCCTGAACTGCAGTCGATGGATGAACAGCGATTCCTGCTGGACGCTCAGGAATATCTTCAGCGCACCGGAGTGGAATATCCGGGTAAGTTGGCGGCCATGAGTTCCAGTCAACTTGCCGCCGCCAGACGGTGTTACTGGGAGCAAGTGGCAACCAAGATTCGGCTCGACCCGGGTCAGCGACTGCGTCGACAAGAACCCGTTGAACATGTCGAGGCTGCCTGTAATTCGGCGCCTCTGGCCTAACGCACCGATCCTGTTGATCATTCGCCATCCCTTCGATGTCATCATCAGTAATTTTTTTCAACATTATCGCGCCCCAGATTTTGCGCGAATGTGCCGCGACCTACCGACGCTCGCTTCGGGGTATGCCTCGATCTTCGATCTCTGGTATCGTCAAGCCGATATACTGAAGCCGAAAGCCTTGGAGGTGCGTTACGAGAGTTTCGTCTCAGATTTCGAAGTGCAAACTCGAAAAATTGCGAAATTCTGCGACCTGAATTTCCATGATGCGATGCTCGAGCCATCGGCCCACGCAAAGGAAAAAGGCTATATCGGCACGCCGAGCTATCATCAAGTCATACAGCCGGTGAATACGAAGGCGGTTGATCGGTGGCGCTCCTACGAAAACAAGCTGCTGTCACTTACAGTTCACGTCAGGGACCTCATGCAGCGTTGGGGCTATTCAACCTAGTTCACATCAGGCATGCAGCCAGGTGGCAATCGCCGATCAGGATTTCGGAACATCGTGAATCAGACCTTCGATTTTGACCGGCA
>CAWBHE010000011.1:0-96774 GCA_963788635.1 uncultured beta proteobacterium
GTGGAAGTGATCATGACCGGCGTGCCGGCGGTGCTGCCGCAGGTGAAGCTCGGGCAAGCTGCGGCGCTGGCGTATCGAGCGCGAAGCCCGTCGCCAGCCTGCCCGACGTGCCGCCGATCGCGACGGCGTATCCCGACTTCGAGGCGGTGCAGTGGTACGGCGTGGTCGCGCCTGCGGAAGACGCCCGCCACGGTGATCGAGGTCGACGCGGAGATCAATCGCGCGCTCGCCACGCCGGCCCAGACGCGCCTCGACGCGGAAGGCGCGGAGGCCGCGCCGATGACGCCCGAGGCCTTCGGGACGATGATCGTCACGGAGATCGCGCGTCTGTAGCCCGTGATCGAGCAGGCGAAGATGCAACCGGAGCTGACCGTGATGACCGTCCCCGAGACCAACCTCGCCGAACCTCAACCGCGCCATCGCGCTGATCGGCGACCGCGAGGTCGGCGGCATCTTCGGCCAGGCGCTGACCGCCCGCGACTTCGGCTGGGCCGGCCGCGACTCCGCCGCCCACGGCGGCCGGCGCCCCGCAGCGCAACGCGCCGCGTACTGGTGGCGCTGTGTCCGAGTGCAGCGTCGTGGCCGGCGGCGGACGCCGACCTCGTCATCTCCGCGGTCACCGCGGAGCAACACGCGCGCCGCCGCGCAGAGCGCGGCCGGCGCGATGCGCCGGGGTGCGTATTTCTCGACATCAACTCGGCGTCGCCGCGGACCAAGGCCGAGTGCGGCGACATCATCGCCGGCGCAGGCGGACGCTACGTGGAAGCGGCGGTGATGACGTTGGTCCCGCCCTACGGCATCAAGGTGCCGATGCTGCTTGGCTGCGGTTCTCGATGCTGCGGCGCTCGGCGCCGGCACTTGCCGATCTCGGGGCTTCTCGCGTCGAGATGGCGAGCGAGGAACTGGGCGTCAGGAGTCGCGATCAAGACGTGCCGCAGCGTGATCATCAAGGGCATGGAGGCGATCGTGATCGAGAGCTTCGTGACCGCGCGGCGCTACGGTGTCGAGAGGAAGGCGGTGCTGGCCTCGCTCGCCGAGACGTTTCCCGGCATGGACTGGGAGCGCAACGGCGACTACTTCTTCAGCAGGGTGATTCAGCACGGCAAGCGGCGCGCCGAGGAGATGCGCGAAGCGGCGGCCACCGTGCGCGAGGCCGGCCTCGTGCCGTTCATGGCGAGTGCGATCGCGGATCGCCACAATGGGTGGCCGATCTCGCCGGGGCCGCGACGTTCGCCGGCGCGGCCAAGGACGAGGCGTGGCGCGCCAGGCCGACCGCATCCCGCGGGAAGACCAGGAATAGCCACCGGTGTCGTCCCCGCGAAGACGGCTACCCGGCGTCGTTTCGGCGTAACGCTTTGTGCGCAGATGCAAGCCGCTCGGGTCCCCGCCTGCGCGGGGACGAAGCCGACGCTATTGCGCAAATCCGAACAGCGCGTTGGCGTGTCCCACAACACCTGCCGGCGCGCCGTGTCGTCGGGCAGCACGCGCGATGTGCTGCAGCAGCGACGCCGTAGTCCATGCGGCCGGTCGCGCGCAGGTACGGCCAATCCGACGCCCACAGGCAGCGCTGCGGCGTGTATGCGGCGAGCAGCGCGGCGAGGAATGGCTGCGCATCGCGGTAAGGATAGGATTCCGGCGTGATCTTTGCCACGCCCGAGAGCTTCACCCAGGCGCGGCCGGTGGCGGCGAGGTCCAGCACTGCGCGAAAGCCCGCTTGGTCGATGCCCTCGGCCACCGTCGGACGTCCGCAGTGGTCGACGAGCACGCGCACGTGAGCAGCGGAGAGCATCGGCTGCAGCGCCACCATCTGGTCGTGCTCCACCTGCACCGATACGCACAGGTCGAGCGCGACGCAGGCGCGACAGCAGGCCCGCGCCGTCGGCGTAATACGGCACGCCGTAGAACGTCGCGTTCCATGCCACGCCGACGATGCCCGCCGCTTTCAGCGCGGCCAACGCTTCGACGGTGATGTCGTTGCGCACGACCGCGATGCCGCCGTCGCGTCCCGCGCCGCGGCGAGCGCGTCGAGCAGGCAGCGGTTGTCCAGACCGTAGCCGGAATTGGGGCCGACGATCAGCGCGTGGCGCGTGCCGTAAGCGTGGAGCAGCGCCACGAGCTGCTCGTACGTGCCGGTTTCCTGTCCCGCGGGGCGATAGTGCGTGTCCTGCGCATACGGAAAGTGCGCGGGGTCGAGCACGTGGACGTGGCAGTCGATCTTGGGTTCGTCGAAGATGCTCATGGACACGCCACCTTTCGCCTCGTCGTCCCCGCGAAGCGGGCACCGTCGCGCTCCGTCGACGACGCGTCCTAGAACGTGGCCTGGATCGCCTGGCGCAATGCCGGCGTGATTTCCGGCATGACGCCGAACCACGCATTGAACGCCGGCCGCGCCTGGTTGAGGAGCAGCCCGAGGCCATTCACCGTGACGTTGCCGCGCGTACGCGCAGCGGCAAGTAGCGGCGTCTCGGGCGGGATGTAGATCAGGTCGCCAACCACCGCATGCGGCGGCAGGCGATCGAGCGCGATGTCGAGCGGCGGCTTGCCGGCCATGCCGAGGCTGGTCGCGTTGGCGAGCAACGCCACGCCGTCGAGGGCGTCCTCGCGCTGCTCCCACGGCACCACCTTGACTGCCGCGCCGACCGCGTCCGCGATTTCCCCCGCCTTGTCGAGCGTGCGGTTGGCAAGCACGGATTTCCGGGCGCCCTGCGCGGCGAGGCTCGCGACCACCGCGCGCGCCGCGCCGCCCGCCCCAGGACGAGGATCGGCCCGCTGTCGGGCCGCCACCTGGGATCGACATCGCGCAGGCTCTGGATGAAACCGTTGCCGTCGTTGTTGAAGCCGGTGAGCGTGCCGTCCTTCTCGACCACGACGGTATTGACCGCGCCGATCTTCCGCGCGAGATCGTCGACGCGATCCAGCAACGGAAAGATCGCCTGCTTGTGGGGCGTGGCTGTTACGTTGCAGCTGGCGCAGTCCCAGCGCGTCAAGGTGTCGTGGCAGCCGCTCAGCCTGGAGAATCCCGTCGGCGAAGAGGACGACAGTGAGTTAGCCAGCTTTGTCGAGGATGACACGACGCCTACGCCGACGCAGACGGTGTATCAAAACTTGCTGCGCGAAAAGCTTGACTATGTTTTGAGCACGCTTTCCCCGCGCGAAGCGCGCATCCTGCGCTTGCGCTTTGGGTTGTCGAATGGGCGGAGCTACACGCTGGAAGAAGTTGGGCGAAAGTTTGGCCTCACTCGCGAGCGCATCCGGCAAATCGAAGGCAAAGCCTTGCACCGCTTGCGGCATCCCCGTCGTCAGCCGGCAGTTGAGAGATTACCTGGCTTGATGGATACGGTATGGACTAGCGGATGAAAAGCCAACTATTTTTCGATAGGATGATGCCCCGCTTGACTTGGTTATCGGGTTGCGAGGTGCCCCGATAGCAAACGGTCGCGTTTGCGTCCTTTCACCGCCCGCCTCGCGCGGGCGGTTTTTGTTTCCGTTTGGAGTGTGGTAGAATCGTCACCGTCATCACAAAGGAGAGTCGCCATGTCTGAAAAAATCCTCGTCTCGGTCGCCTGGCCCTACGCCAACGGACCGCTGCACCTGGGCCACATCGCCGGAGCGTATTTGCCCCCGGATATTTTTGCGCGCTATCATCGCTTGAAAGGCGACGACGTGCTGATGGTATCCGGCTCCGACAGCCACGGCACGCCCATCACGGTTCAAGCCGACAAGGAAGGCATCACGCCGCGCGAGGTCTTTGAGCGCAACCACCTGGGCTTTTTGGACATTTGGCAGCAACTGGGCATCACCTTTGACCTGTTTACGCATACCGATACCGAGAATCACTACCGCGTGTCGCAAGACATGTTCCTCAAGTTGCGCGAGAACGAGTACCTGTTCCAGGCTACACAAAAACAGCTCTACTCTGAAGTGGCCAAGCGATTCCTGCCGGATCGTTATGTCGAGGGCAAGTGCCCCATCTGCGGTTACGAGAGCGCGCGCGGCGACCAGTGCGACAATTGCGGCAACCTGCTGGATGCGACTGCGCTCATCAATCCCAAGAGCAAGATTGACGGCTCTACGCCAGTCGTGCGCGAGGTGGAGCATTTCTTTCTCGACTTGCCTGCGTTCACCAAGCGGCTGGTAGATTGGCTGGGCGACAAGGGTTACTGGCGGCCCAACGTGATGAACTTTACGCTCAACTATCTCAAGCAGGGCTTGCAGCCGCGCCCCATCACGCGAGATTTGGACTGGGGCATTCCGGTGCCGCTGCCCGGCTTTGACGGCAAGTGCCTCTACGTCTGGTTCGAGGCCGTCATCGGATATCTGTCCGCTTCCATCGAGTGGGCCAAAAACAATAACCAGCCCGAGACGTGGAAAGACTGGTGGTACAACCCGGACGCCAAGACCTACTATTTTGTCGGCAAGGATAATATCCCTTTCCATGCCATCAGTCTGGCCTGCACAGTTGATGGGCGTCGAACGGTTGTATGAAGATGATCCCGGCCAAGACACTGAATTTACCATACGATGTTCCGGTCAGCCGAGTTCTTGAACCTGGAAGGCGCCCAGTTTTCCAAGAGCCGGAATTGGGCGATTTGGGTGCCGGATTTCCTATCTCGCTACGCCGCGGACCCACTGCGTTATTTCCTGACGGTCAATGCGCCGGAGACACGTGACACCGAGTTCACGTGGAATGATTTTGTCCGCCGCAATAATGACGAGCTGGTGGCGACGTGGGGCAACCTGGTCAACCGCTCGCTCTCGTTCACGAACAAACACTTTGGGCAAGATTCCTCAGCCCGGGCTGATGACGCAGAGCGATGTGCAAGTGCTCGCGCAAATTGACGTGGCCTTTGGGCCGATTGGCGATCTGATTGCCGCGTGCAAGTTCAAGCAGGCGCTGGGCGAAGTGATGGCACTGGCGCGCGAGGTGAACAAATACCTGGACGAGACCGCGCCGTGGTTCACGATCAAGATCGGACAAGGCGCGCACCGGCACGACGATGTACGTGGCGCTGCGGGCAATTGACAGCCTGAAGGTATTGTTTGCGCCGTATCTGCCGTTTAGCTCACAGCAGCTTCACCGGATGCTGGGCTACCAGGACACGTTGTTTGGACAGCAAATCGTGCGCGAGTACGACGAAGCAACGCGCAAGCACGCGGCGCTGACCTATGACGGCAGCGGCGTCAAGGCCGAGTGGAAGCCGAGCCAGTTGCCGGTGGGCCAGGCGCTTGGCGTGGTCGCGCCGCTGTTTGAAAAGCTGGACGACAAGGTGGTCGAGCAGGAGCGCAGTAAGCTTGGGCGCCAAGTGGGATGAACGACGAATGGCAAAGGACGAAGGACGAAGGACGAAGGGTAGGGCCTTTCGTCCTTCGTCTTTCGTCTTGGCGTTTATCATGCTCGCCTATGTGGGCATCGGCACCTTGTACGCCGTCAAGACCCCGGCGTGGCAAGTGCCCGACGAACCTGCGCATTACAACTATGTTCGCTTTGTCGCCGAAGGGCGCGGACTGCCGGTGCTTCAATCGGGCGATTATGATCAGGCTTACCTCGAAAGCATCAAGGCAGCCAGATTTCCGCCCTCAATGCCAATTGACTCGATCCGCTACGAGTTTTGGCAGCCTCCGCTTTACTATGTCCTGGCCGCGCCGATTTATCTTGCCACAGGAGGGTCGCTTCTCGCCTTGCGGTTATTCTCTGTGGCGCTGGGCGGGTTCGTCGTCATCTTGGCTGCCCTGATTGTCCGCCGATTGGCGCCAGACTCGCCTGCTCTTGCGCTTGGCGCGGCCGGGTTTGTGGCGTTTGTTCCCCAACACGTGGCGATGATGGCCGGCGCGCAGAACGATAGTGTGGCCGAGTTGTTGCTCGCTCTCGTCGTCTTACAAACACTGACTCTCAAATTGCAGAGTGCAAGTCTCAAATGGAGCAGGCTGGGGCTGACGCTGGGTCTGGCACTGTTGACCAAAGGCACGATTTACATTGCAGCGCCGCTGGTGGCTGTGGCGCTTTGGCAAAAGTATCGTTCCCAATCTCCACGCAATTGCAGGTGGCTTGTCAAGAGTGGAGCGTTGGTCTTTGGCCCGGCGCTTGTTCTTGTGTTGCCCTGGTGGATTCGCAACGTTGCCGCGTATGGGTGGCCGGATTTCCTTGTCTCGATTCGGCATGACCACGTCGTCATGGGTCAGCCCACGCCCGCCGAGTGGATAGCCCGGTTCGGTCTGGGCGGATACCTGCGTGATTTCGTCGTGACCACGTTCCATAGCTTTTGGGGCCAATTCGGCTGGATGGGCGTGCCCATGAACGACCGATATTATGCTGTCCTGGCCGTGTGTTCGCTGGTTGCGTTGGTCGGTTTGTTGTGGTATCTGGCCCGCAACGCAAGCACCGCCATCAAAAATCCAGGGGTTTGGTTTCTTGGTTCATGGATTCTCTTTGCTATGGCGGTCTACATTAGCTACAATGTCAAGTATGTGCAATTCCAGGGACGCTATCTGTTTCCTGCGCTCATCCCGATCGGCCTGGCGTTCACACTTGGATTCCGCCAGTGGACCACCTGGCTGCCCCGCCGTTGGCGTGACGCGGTATTGGCAACTCCATTCATTGGATTGGCTGCGCTCTGCTTGATTGCATTGTTCCGCATGATTGTGCCCCTATTGACGCCATGAGCACTCGACGTCGGCTTGTTCCTGCACTCGCTCTTCTTATCGCCATGGTGGCTGTGGCGCTCAGACTCTATAGGTTGGAGGCTGTTCCCCCCGGCTTGCAGCATGACGAAGTCTTTCATGGTCACGACGCAGTGACGGTGCTGCTAGGTGATCATCCCATCTATTTTCCCTCGAACGCGGGCAACGAGCCGCTCTACATTTATCTGACCGCTGGCACGATTGCGCTGTTCGGCAAGAATGCCTGGGGTATTCGACTGGCGGCCGTCGCTTGTGGACTGGCGACGGTGGGTTTTACTGCGCTCTGGATTCGTCGCGCGTACAATACGCGCGCGGCGCTGATCGCCAGCGCGCTCATCGCAGTGACATTCTGGCCGCTGTTCATGAGCCGCGTGGGCTTACGGAGCGCCGCGCTTCCGCCGCTCGCCGCGGCGACGGCGTGGGCATTCTGGTGGGCAATACAGGGAACGGGCAGTCGGTATTGGGTAAAGTTTGTGTTGGCGGGCATTCTGCTCGGCGCGACACTTTACACCTATCCTGCCGCGCGTGTTTTGCCGGTTGCCTATTTTTTGTTTGCTATCACGTTTTACGTTTCACATTTCGTGCTCCATACAACACCCAACACCCAATACCCAATACCTGATATCCACCTGGGCCTCGCCACATTCTTTATCACGGCCGGTTTGGTCTTTCTCCCGCTCTACCTCTACTTGCTGCAAGTCGCCGGAAGCGGACGTGCGCTTGCAGCAACTGGTGACGATCGGCGCGGTATCGGCGCTGCAAAAGGGCGACGCGGGACCGCTCCTTGGCAATATCCGCGACACGCTGGGGATGTTTACCTTCCATGGCGATCCGGTCTGGCGCTACAACGTCGCCGGGCGCCCTGTGTTCGATCCGTTCGTCGGCGTGCTGTTCTGCCTGGGTCTGCTCGTCGCGCTGTGGCGGGTGCGCGATGCGCGTTACTTGTTTGCACTGATCTGGCTTCCGGCAGGACTTGTGCCGAGTATCCTTTCGGACTCGGCGCCATCGTTCTTGCGCGCCAGCGCGTCGTTGCCGGTGGCGTTTCTCTTTCCCGCGCTCGGCGCGGACTGGCTGATTGAGCGATTCAGGTATAAGCGTGCCATGATTACGGGTGTGATGGCCGTGATCGCACTCAGCGGCGCGCTCTCGATTCGAGATTACCTGACCGTGTGGCCTGCTCGACCTGAAGTGCGTGCAGTGTACCGCAGCGACCTGGCCGATGTGGCGCGCTGGCTCGACGCGCGCACCGACGATACGCCGGTCGTCATCGCTTCTGCGAATCCACACGACCTTGATCCGTTTATTTTTGACTTTGAGCTGCGCCGGCCGAGGCTGGTCAAATGGGTGGATCGCGCTTACGGATTGATCTTTTCTCAAGACCGGGCGCTGTACATCTCGCCAGCCAGCACTGCGTTTGCACCGGAATTGCGGCGCTTCCTGAGCGATGCGCCGACCGTCTCGCAGGATTCATTTGTGGTGTACGAGTCGGACGCGTCACGGCTTGCGCCAGAAGTTGTATTGACCGCGCCAGTGCGATTCGGAAATCGTCTCGACTTGACGGGCTATCAAGTTGAACCATCGGCGCTCAAGCCAGGCGAGTGGGTGCGCGTGTGGACGTACTGGCGCGTTGTGGACGACACACACGGCGAGCAGTGGCCGGTGGCGGTCTTCGCGCACATGCTGGACGCGCAAGGGCAGTTTGTCGCTGGACGCGATTTATTGGCCGTGCCGACCGCCGGTTGGCGCACGGGTGATGTCTGGGTGCAGTTCCAGAATTTTCAGATCCCTGCGTCCGCGCCGCCGGGGGTATATCCAATCGAGATCGGCTTGTACAATCGCGCCGCGCAGAGCGTGCAGCGGTGGCGATTGCCGGATGGCTCTGACCGTCTCTTGCTGTCGCCGGTTGAAATCAAATAGCTGACCGCCCTTCACTCCAACAGCGGTTGGCGGTCATAATCATGCGAGGAGGATAACATGGCTGAACTCAAACCTGGACTGGTTGGCGAGGCGACCCTCGTCGTCGAGGAGAAACACACCGCGTATCACCTGGGCAGCGGCGGCGTGAACGTGCTGGCGACGCCCATCATGATTGCGCTGATGGAAGAGGCCGGACGGAATGCGATGGAATATCTGCTCGAGCCGGGCCAACTCACGGTTGGCGCCGCGCTCGACGTCAAGCACCTCGCGCCGACGCCGATGGGGATGAAGGTCACGGCACGCGCCGAACTGCTGGCCGTGGATGGGCGCATGTTGACCTTTCGCGTCGAGGTGCGGGACGAGCGTGAAAAGGTAGGCGAAGGGACACACGTCCGCGCCATCATCAATCTTGAAAAGTTCATGGCGCGGGTGCAATCCAAAGCGCGTTGAGATGAATCGAAACCATGCAGGCTAGCCGGGTCGCTGTTCGGATGAGCCGAAGGGCGGCTTGTTCTTGTTATCGTGTGCAACGTCAGGTATAATGCCAGCCAATGGGCACACTCTATGTCGTCGGAACGCCAATCGGCAACCTGGAAGACCTTAGCCCGCGCGCGCTGCGCGTGCTGCGCGAGGTGTCGCTCGTCGCCGCCGAAGACACGCGCAAGACGGGCGTTCTCTTTTCGCGCTTTGACATCCACACGCCGCTGACCTCGCTACTTTGAGCACAACAAGCTGACCAAGCTCGAGGCGATTCTGGCAGCGCTCGGGCGCGGCGACGTGGCGTTGGTGTCCGAAGCCGGGATGCCGGGCCTTTCCGATCCGGGCTATGAGTTGATCCGCGCGGCGATTGAGGCAGGTGTTCCCGTCGTGCCGATTCCGGGGCCGGTGGCGGCGATTACGGCGCTGGTCGTTTCCGGGTTGCCGACGGATAGTTTTACGTTCCTCGGCTTTTTGCCGCGCAAAGCTTCCGAGCGGCGGCGTGCGCTGGCAACAGGTCGCTGCCGAGCAGCGAACCCTCGTCTGTTACGAAGCGCCGCATCGCCTGGCTGACTGCCTGGAGGACATCGAGTCTGTGTTGGGCGACCGGCCCATCGCCGTGGCGCGCGAGCTGACCAAGCTTTACGAGGAAATCTATCGCGGCACGGTTCACGGCGCGCGCGAGCACTTTGCGCTGGTGAGGTGCGCGGCGAGGTGACACTCGTCGTCGGCGGCGCAGTAGAGGAAATTGTGAGCCTGGGATCAGGAGCGCGTCCGACGCGCGTTGAATGAGGCGCTGAGCGAGGGTATTGATCGCAAAGAGACTATCCGCCATGTGACGCAAGCTTCCGGCTGGCCGCGCCGCGATGTGTATCGGTTGGCAACGGAACTGAGGCGTGACGCCCAGCTCACGTATCACGCATTACGCATCACGCCAGGAGACACGGTGATCAACCTTGACGACCTGAATCACCTATCAGCAATTCGATCCTGGCGGGCATGTTCGGTCATATCGCCGCACTGCCCGATCAATGCGAAGCGGGCTGGAAGTTGATGCAGTCTGTTGACCTGCCCGCGTCATTTGCACAGGTGGACAGGATCGTGGTGTCCGCCATGGGCGGCTCGGCGATTGCCGGCTCGTTGCTGGCCTCGCTCATTGCGGCCGAGTGTCGCGTGCCATTGTTGGTCGTCAGCGATTACGCCTTGCCGGCGTACGCTGCGCGGGCCGTCGTCGCTCGTCGTGAGCGTGTCGTATTCCGGCGAGACGGAAGAGACGCTGTCCGCTTTTGACGAAGCGTGTCGGCGCGGCTGTCAACTGATGGCGCTCACGACAGGCGGGACGCTGGCTCGGCGCGCGCAGGGACTATGGCGCGACACTGGCGAGCCTTTAGTTACGAGTCTCCGCCGCGCGCGGCGCTGGGATTTTCGTTCGCGCCGCTGCTGGCGATGTTGTGCCGTCTTGGCCTTGTGAAGGACAAGTCCGCCGACCTGGCCGAAGCGGTCACCGTGATGCGGGCGTGGCAAAAGGAAATCGAGCCGTCGTCACCTGTGAGCCGAAACTCGGCCAAGCGATTGGCCGGACAGATGATGGGGCGTAATGTCGTCGTGTGGGGCAGCGGCATTCTGGCCGAGGTGGCGCGCAGATGGAAAGGTCAGATCAACGAGAACGCCAAGCAGTGGGCCGCGTTCGAGGTCTTGCCGGAGGCCGATCACAATGCCATCTGCGGCACACTGCCGGATCAAGTGACCGACAAAACATTCGTCGTCTTTCTCACTTGCTACGCTGGATCATCCGCGCACGCAAAAACGTCATGCCATCTCGCGCCACGTCTTGATGACCTCGGGCGTCAACACAGAGGTCATGGCGGCGCGAGGTGACAGCGCGCTGGCGCAGATGCTTTCGACGCTTCACTATGGCGATTACGTCAGCGGCTACCTGGGGTTGCTCAACGAGCAAGACCTGGCGGCGACGCCGGGCATCTTGGAACTCAAGGCGCGCATGGCGCAAGTGTAGCGACATCGTCATGGCATTTTGAAAAATGGGCAAACAGCTTGCTTTTGTATTGAGTGGCGGTGGAGCACGCGGCGCACTTCAGGCAGGCGCGTTGCGCGCTTTGCTGGAAGCGGACATCCGCCCCGACATGCTGGTGGGCACATCCGCCGGGGCGATCAATGCGACTTTTCTGGCTGTGCACGGCGTGAGCCTGGCCAGCGTCGAATCGCTCGCTCAAGCCTGGCACGACGCAGTCTCCGGCGACCTGCTGACTCCGAACTATGTGTGGGCCACGCTCAGCGCATTCTTTAACCGGTCGGGCCGTGGAGGCTATCAGCGGATGCGCGACTTTTTCATCGCGCACGGCCTTGCGCCGGAATTGCGTTTTGGCGACTTGCAGGGTGTACGACTCTTGGTCGTGGCCGCCGAACTGAACTGCGGCTGCCCGGTGTTGTATGGAACCGACCCGCAGCATCTGGTGTTGGACGCGGTGCTGGCGTCTGCCGCGCTTCCCGCCGTGGGTGCCGCCTATCGAAAAGGACGGGCAGCTCTTGATGGACGGCGGCATGATCAGCAATCTGCCCGTCGAACCGGCGGTGACGCACGGCGCGACCGAGATCATTGCGCTCGACCTGACCGATCCGCGCGAGATTCCGGCAGAGGCGCGCGGGTGGCTGCCTTCCTGTCGAGCAAGCTGCGCAACATGGCCGAGCGGCGACAGATGGAATTGGAGCTTGAGGTTGCGGCAGCGCGCGGTGTGCCGGTGCAAGCGCATTGCGCTCCAGTGTGTGTCGCCCGTGGCGGTTTGGGATTTCCAGCGAGCCGACGAGTTGGTCTCGCGCGGCTATGAAATTACTCGACGAGAGATGGACACCTGGCAGCGCGAGCGGAAAGCGATGCGGCTCGGCTGGCTGCGACGGTTGTTTCCTATATCGAGTCGTTGACCTTCTAAAGACGGTGCGACTCTTTCGAAATGATAGGTTGATAGAGAGGCTTGTATGAAGAGACGATCTTTATGGTTGGCGAGTCTGGTGTTCATCGTGCCATTGTCGGCGCAGACCCAATCGAACGGTTTTGCACTGGCGATTGCCATCATGATCGGCATGGCCGCCGCGTTGATCTTTGTTGGCGTGTCGTGGTTCCGCTCGTGGAAAAGTGATTTTGCTCATTCGCCGTGGCAGCCGGCCTGGCTCGATGCGATGATGCTTATGTTGACCATCGTCGGCCTGGCGGTAGCCGGTTACCTGACCTACGTGGAAACGCAGGCTGTGGCCGCCGTGTGCGGGCCGGTGGGCGACTGCAACGCTGTGCAGACCAGCTCTTATTCCAGGCTGTTTGGACTGATTCCGGTGGGTTTGATCGGCATGGCGGGTTACGTGGCGATCCTGGCGGTATGGCTGTGGGGACACTTGGGCTCTGGCCGCTTGTCCGATTACGCACCGCTGATTGTGCATGGGATGACGATCTTGGCCGTGGCGTTTTCGCTCTATCTGACCTTCCTTGAACCGTTCGTCATCAAGGCAGTGTGCATCTGGTGTCTCACATCCGCTGTCGTCATCACGCTGGTCATGCTGATGTCCATGCCGGCAGCGATTGCATCGTTTGGGGCCGACGAAGGCGAAGCGTGAGCGCTTCCATGTTCTAGTGTTTTCCTATGGAATCCAAACATTGCCTCACCCTCGAACTTCCCAAAGTCCTCGACCGGCTGGCGGACTTTGCATCCTTCTCCGCCGGGATCGAGTTGTGCCGCCAGCTTGAGCCTTCTTCCATTCCTGTCGAAGTAAAGCGGCGGCTGGCCGCCACGCGCGAAGCGCGGCTGCTTTTGGCGAGCAATGTAGACGTGAGCCTGGGTGGCATCCATGATGTGCGCCCGCTCGTCGAACAGGCCTCGCGCAGCGCGACGCTGCTGCCGCAAGAGTTGCTAGACATCCGCAGCACACTCATGACCGGGCGCGACATCCATCGCACACTCTCGCGTCTCTCGAATCAATACCCGCTGCTCTCGGCGATTGCCGCCCGCATTGTCGAATCGGCGGGCGTGATCGCCGAGATTGGCCGCTGTATTGACGACCGGGGCGAAGTGCGCGATGAAGCCAGCCCACATCTGGAGACGATCCGCCGCGAGTTGCGCCTGGCGCACGACCGGCTGCAAGACAAGCTCGCGCGCATTCTGACGTCGCCGCGCAACGGGCCATATCTGCAAGAAGCCATCATTACGATGCGCGATGGCCGCTACGTCGTGCCCATCAAGTCGGATTTCAAAGGCCGCATTCCTGGCATCGTCCATGACCAATCACGCTCCGGCGAGACGCTCTTTATCGAGCCGATTGCGACGGTGGAGCTGAATAACCGCTGGCGTGAATTGCAGTTGCAGGAAGAAAACGAAATCCGTCGCGTGCTGCTTTCGCTTTCGTCCCTCGTGGCCGAAGACGGTGTGTACGTCGTTATACTGCTCGCTCTTGCGCCAGGTCTTCCAGGCGTCGCTGTTGCGGTCGGCGGTGGTGCCGAGCTTGGCGGCTTCCTGCTGGGCCGGCAGCGCGTGCGGGCGATCGTGATGCACTGCTCGACCAACGGCCGCACTTCCTTGGCCTTCTGGATCGTGGTGATGATCCGGCCCTTGACCTTGGGCTTGTTGTCGTCGTCCTCGGCGTCGCGCTCGGTGAGGAACAGCGCGCTGGCCAGGTTGCGCAGCAGGGCCCGCTGGTGGCTCGGGATTGCGGCCGAGCTTGCGGCCTTTTCGTCGATGTCGCATGGTCGTGTCGCGTTTCGTTCAAGGGACCATGCGGGTCGGTTGGCGTTCGTCGGTCGATCGCGGTCGCGGTCGAGCTACAGCGACGCTGGCCGGCGGCGGCGGCAGCCGCATGCCCAGCCGCAGGCCGATGCTCGGCCAGCTTCTCGCGGACTTCGTTCAGCGTGGTCTCGCCGAAGTTGCGGACTTCCAGCAATTGGTCCTCGGTGCGGCTGCACCAGGTCGCGGACCGTGTGTGATGTTCTCCGACTCCAGGCAGTTGGTCGCCCGCACCGACGAGCTCCAGCTCGGCCAGGCTCATGCGCCAGCTTGGCTTCGGTGGCCGGGTCGAGGCCGACGCCGCCGCAGGCGCGGGCTTCGGCTGTGCACCATGCGGCCCCAGCTCGCTGTACTGCACGAACGGGTTGAGGTGCTTGCGGAGGATCTTGGCCGACTTCGACCAGGGCCATCTCCGGGCGCGACCGAGCCGTTGGTCCAGATCTCCATCGTCAGCTTGTCGTAGTTGGTCTTCTGGCCGACGCGGGTCTCCTCGACCTCGTAGCGGACGCGGACCACCGGGCTGAAGACGGCGTCGACCGGGATGATGCCGATCTCCTGGACGCTGCGGGCTGTGCTCGGTGGCCGGCACGTAGCCGCGGCCGTTCTCGACCACCATCTCCATCACGAACGGCACGTCGTCGGTCAGCGTGGCGATGACGTGGTCCTTGTTGATCACCTCGACCTGGTCGTCGGTCTGGACGTCGGCGCCGGTGACCGGCGCCCTTGGTGTTCTTCTCGATCCGCACCACGCGGGTCTGCTCGCTGTAGTTCTTGACGACCAGCGACTTGACGTTCAGCACGATGTCGGTCACGTCTTCGACCACGCCGGGCAGCGTGGTGAACTCGTGCTGGGCGCCGTGCAGCTTGATCTGCGTGACCGCGCTGCCTTCCAGGCTGGACAGCAGGATGCGGCGCAGGCTGTTGCCGATCGGTCACGCCGAAGCCGCGCTCGAACGGCTCGGCGACGAACTTGCCGTAGGTGGCGGTCAGGGTCGTTCGTGTCGCAGGTCACCTGGCTGGGCAGTTCCAGTCCGCGCCATCGAATACGCATGAGATAGCCTCCGATCCGAATTAGCGATCGACTGAGGCGGCAATCGCCGCGCCGACTACTTGCGAACAAAGCTCGACGATCAGCTGCGGTCTGCACGGGAATCGACACGTCGGCGGCCTCGGGCAGCCGCAGCACGTGCCCTTCGGGCTGCGGCCCGTCGACCGCGGCTGAGGAAGTCGGGCACCTCGCGGCGCGCCTCGGCCAGGCCGGCCTGCACCAGCTGCAGGCTCTTGGGCCGGTTCTTCACGCGGATCACGTCGCCCGGCCGCACCAGGTAGCTGGGGATGTCGACGCGGCGGCCGTTGACCGTGACGTGGCCGTGGCGCGACCATCTGCCGGGCCTGGGCCCGCGACTGGCCGAAGCCCAGCCGGTGGACGACGTTGTCCAGCCGGCGCTCCAGCAGGCTCATCAGCGCCTCGCCGGTGTTGCCCTTGCCCTGCTCGGCCATCGGCGAAGTAGCTTGCGGAACTGCCGCTCCAGCACGCCGTAGTAGTGCTTGACCTTCTGCTTCTCGCGCAGGTGCACGCCGTAGTCGGTCAGCTTGCCGCGGCGGAACGGTGCATGCCCGGCGGCTGCTCGCGGCGCTCGACGGCGCACTTCGGCGTATCGCAGCGCGTGCCCTTGAGGAACAGCTTCATCCCCTCGCGGCGGCACAGCCGGCAAACGGGTCCGGTGTATACGAGCCATACTTGGTTCTGCTCCAAGTCGATATGAGTTCGATGATCTGTCGTAGCACGATCGCCTGGCTGCGGCGCGTTACACGCGGCGGCGCTTCTTCGGGGCCGGCAGCCGTTGTGCGGCAGCGGCGTGACGTCCTCGATCGACTTGATCGTCAGGCCGGCGGCCTGCAGCGCCGTGATCGCGCTTTCGCGGCCGCTGCCCGGCCCCTTGACCTTCACGTCGACTTCCTTCACGCCGAACTTCATGGCCTTCTCGGCCGCCTGCTGCGCCGCCATCTGGCCGGCGAACGGCGTGCTCTTGCGGCTGCCCTTGAAGCCGCTCGTGCCGGCGCTGGCCCAGCAGAGCGTGTCGCCCTTGGTGTCGGTGATCGTGACGATCGTGTTGTTGAACGTCGCCTTGATGTGGGCGACGCCCACCGTCACGTTGCGACGCGCTTTCTTCGGCGTTTGGCTCGCTGCTGTTGTCTTGGCCACCGCTTGATGAACTCCCAGCTGGAAAGACTGAACTGTTCGGCGAATGCGTCGCCGCACGCTCGACGTGCGCGACTTACCGCAGATCCTTCACGCCCTTCTTGCCGGCCACGGTCTTCTTCGGGCCCTTGCGGGTGCGGGCGTTGGTGCGGGTGCGCTGGCCGCGAACCGGCAGGCCGCGGCGATGCCGCATGCCGCGGTAGCAGCCGATGTCCCGCAGCCGGGCGATGTTCTGCGTCGACCTGCCGCCGCAACTGGCCTTCGACCGCGTAGTCCTTGTCCAGCAGCGCCGCCAGCCGGGCCAACTCGTCCTCGCGCAGGTCGCGGGCCCGGGCCTGCGGATCGACGCCCGCCTTGTGGCACAGCTCGCGGGCGATCTTCGGCCCGACGCCGTACAGGTACGTCAGCGAGATCACCGTCGGCCGATCATTCGGAATGTCAACACCCAACAAACGCGGCATACAATCAGCTCCCTAGCGCGGACCTGCGACTGAACGTCCGACTCGGAACACGTCGGCGAAGCGCACGCGGAACTCGAGCCCATCCGGCGAGCCGCCAGGCGCTCGACCTGACGACTCTAACCCTGCCGCTGCTTGTGCCGCGGGTTGCTGCAGACCACGAACACCACGCCCCGGCGACGGACGATCTTGCAGTTCTCGCAAATCCGCTTGACGCTGGCACGGACTTTCATGGCATTACGCTCACTCGCAGTCTGGCCGATAGTGACAAAGCGCTTCAGTATAAACCCTGGCCGCACGATTCGCACAAGGCCCCTCGGCACGAAATTTCCAGGCTCGGATCGCGGCAGCCCGAATCGGCAACATGCTCGACATGGCTCAGGCCCTAACGGCCATCGCATGACGCATGGCGAGTTCGCATCGGCTCGCATGCACGATGCCGCACCTTCGGTCAAGCCAGCTCTACCGCTCTCTCCGTTCGGGCCGGCCGGTCAGCACCCACGGGCCGTCGTCGGTAATGGCCACCGTGTGCTCGAAATGGGCACTGGGCTGGCCGTCGGCGGTCACCTGGGTCCAGTGGTCGGGCATGCGTCCGGACCCGCTTCGTGCCCATGTTGACCATCGGCTCGACGGCGATCACCAGGCCCGGGCACGCAGCGCGAAAGTCGCCGCCGCGGCGGAGCTGGCCGCTGACGAAGTTGGGCACCTGCGGGTCTTCGTGCATCTCGCGGCCGATGCCGTGGCCGACGAAGCTCTCGACCACCGAGAAGCCGTGCGTCGCGCACGTAGCGTCTCCATCTCGCGCGGCCACCTCGCTCCACGCGGCTCGCTTGCCCATCAGCTCGATGGCCAGATCGAGCACGCCCTTGGTGACGTCCAGCAGCCGCTGCACCTCGGGGTCGACCCGGCCGACCGGGTAGCGTGACCGCCGCATCGCCGCACCAGCCGTTCGAGCTTGCAGCCCGTGTCGATGCTGACGATGTCTCCTTCGACGCAGCTCGCGCTGGCCGGGAATGCCGTGGACCACTTCCTCGTTGATCGAGATGCAGGTGACGGCCGGAAACGGCACCTTGCCGGGCACGCCCTTGAACAGCGGCACGGCGCCTGTGCTCGGCAAAGAACCGCTCGACCGCCGCGTCGATCTCGGCCGTGGTCACGCCCGGCCGGACCATCGCCGCGGCCAGCTGGTGCGGCCTGCCAGACCAGCAGCCCGGCCTTGCGCATCTGGGCGATTTCCCGCGGCGACCGCAGAATCTCCACACTTCGCTCGACTCCTCAAGACACTGGGCCGGCGATCTACACGCCCGCACGGCTCCGGCCGTCGATCACTTATACGCTTATCGGCTCGTGTGCGCGACTGCGATCCATGACCGCGTTCGATCCGCTCGAAAATCTCGTCCGCCGTGCCCAGCCCGTCGATCCGTCCGCAGCAGCCCTCGCTGCCGGTAGTAGTCCAACAGCGGCTCGGTCTGCTTGCGATAGGCGACCAGCCGCTGGCGGATCACCTCCGGGCGTGTCGTCGGCCCGGCCGCGGCCGGCCAGCCGCGCGAAACAACTCCTCCTCGGCCACCTGCAGCTCGAGGACCGCGTCCAGCGGCGTGCCGCTTCTCGGCCAGCATCGCGTCGAGCGCCTCGGCCTGGGCGATCGTCCGCGGGAAACCGTCCAGCAGGTAGCCGCTGCCGGCAGTCGGGCTGCGCCAGCCGCTCGGCGACCAGATCGCCACGATGACGTCGTCGGGCACCAGCTGGCCGGCCGACATGTACTCGCTCGGCCTTCTGGCCGACCTCGGTCTTGGCGTCGCGCGGCCGCGCGGAGCATGTCGCCGGTCGAGAGGTGCGCCATGCCGAAGTGCTTCGACCAGCCGCTCGGCCTGCGTGCCTTTGCCCGCCCCCGGCGGACCGATGAAACACGATTCGCATGTTCGTCGATCCTCCGCGGAATACGGCGAAGCTCGCGGCTGCCCACGACTGAGCGCACGCCGTCGGCATCAGCCTTTTTCCAGCAAGCCCCGGTAGTTCCGCATCACCAGGTGGCTGTCGATCTTCTGCACCAGGTCGAAGGCCACGCTGACGGCGATCAGCAGGCCGGTGCCGCCGTAGAAGCTGGCGACGCTGGTAGTCGACGCCCAACGATGCCGGCGACGATCGTCGGAATGATCGCCACCAGGGCCAGGAAGCCGGCCCCGACGTAGGTGATCCGCACCATGACCTTTTCCAGGTAGTCGGCCGTCCGCCTGCCCGGCCGATAGCCGGGAATGAACGTGCCGTAGTTCTTCAGGTTGTCGGCCATGTCCTTCGGGTTGAAGGTGATGGCCGTCCAGAAGTAGCAGAAGAAGTAGATCAGGACGACGTACAGCACGTTGTAGATGAACGACGTCGCCGCGGTGGAACGATGTCGTGCAACGGCGCAGCCAGAGCGCGTTGGGATACGGCTGCGACCAGCTAGCTGAAGATCACCGAGGGGAACATCAGCAAGCTGCTGGCGAAGATGATCGGCATCACGCCGGCCTGGTTGACCCGCAGCGGCAGGTACTGCCGCGTGCCGCCGTAGACGCGGCGGCCGCGGACGTGCTTGGCGCTTTGCGTGGGAATGCGCCGCTGGCCCTGGCGTGATGAAGACGACGCCGACCACGACGGCCACGAACAGCACGACCAGCACGATCAGCGTTTCGACGCCGATCTTGCCCGGCCGGTCGCCCAGCTCGAAGCTCGGCTTGCTGGACGCAGCTCGACAGCCGGCGCCGGGCATGCGGGCGAGAATGCCGGCCATGATCAGCAGGCTGATGCCGTTGCCGATGCCGTACTCGTCGATCTGCTCGCCGAGCCACATCAGGAAGATCGTGCCGGCGGTCATCGTCATCACGGCCGATCAACTGCCAGCCGAAGCTCAGCGAGCCGTCGACCAGGAACGAATCGCTAGCACCAGGTCGCTCTGGACCAGGAAGCCCACGTAGAACCAGCTTTGGCCGATGCACAGGACGACCGTGGCGTAGCGGGTGTATTCGTTGATCTTCTTCCGGCCGCTCTCGCCCTCCTTCTGCAGCTTCTCCAGCGGGCGCCCAGACGCTGCCCAGCAGCTGGAAGATAATCGAGGCCGAGATGTAGGGCATGATGCCCAGGCCGAAGATCGTGGCCTGGTCGAGCTGGCTGGCGCTGAACACGGCCACCTGCTGCGAGCAGTCCGGCCCACGCCCGCTGGCCGCTCGCCGAAGAACGCGGTCATCTTGCGCCTGATCGACGATCGGCAGCGGGATCTGCCAGCCGACGCGGTAGATGGCCAGCAAGCAGCAGCGTCAAGCAGGATCTTCTGCCGCAGCTCGGGGATCGTGAAGACGACGCGAATTTTTTCCCACATGGCTCGATCCGTCCTTTCCGATTGCGACGAGCTGCAGGCCGTCGCTGAGCCGTGGCGCCATGCGTCGAGCAACGCTGATCGCTGGCCGACTCGCTCGAGCTGCCGACTAGCCGTCGCCGAGTCGCAGCTCTTCGGTCGCGGTCTGCTTGGCTCCTTCTTCGTCCTTGACGACCGGCGTTCTTGCCGGGCAGCACGATCGCCTCGCCGCCGGCCTGCTCGATCTTCTCCAGCGCCGACTGGCTGAACCGGTGGGCCGAGATCTTCAGCTTCTTGGTCAGCTCGCCGTCGCCGAGCACCTTGAGCACGTCGTAGCGGCCCTTGGCCAGGTTCTTGGCGCGCGAGCGTCTCGGGCGTGACTTCCTCGCCCGCCTCGAACGCCTCGTCCAGATCGCCGACGTTGACCGACGGCGACGGTCTCGGCCCAACGCGTTGTGGAAGCCGCGCTTGGGAATCGCGGCGGACCAGCGGCATCTGGCCGCCCTCGAAGATCGGCGGCGCCGACCAGCCGGCCACGCGACCCTGGCCCTTGTGGCCGCGGCCGCTCGTCTTGCCGTGGCCCGAGCCGGGCCCGCGGCCGACGCGCTTGCGCTTCTTGTGCTTGTGGATCCCGCGATTGACGTCGTTCAGATTCATGACAGCGAAACTCCCCGCAGCCGCTCGACTTCGTGCCTGGGTGCGCAGCTGTGTCAAGCGCGTCGATGGCGGCCTTGACCAGGTTGATCGGATTGTTCGAGCCGAAGCTCTTGGTCAGGATGTCGCGGATGCCGGCCGCTTCGCACACGGCCCGCACCGCCGCGCCGGCGATCACGCCGGTGCCGGGGCTGGCCGGCACGAGGACCACCTGGGCGGCGCCGAAGCGGCCCTCGACCGTGTGCGGGATCGTGTCGCCCGTCGATGGGCGACGTCGATCATGCTGCGCGATGCCGTCCTTGACGGCCTTCTCGACGCTGGGGGGCACTTCGTTGGCCTTGCCGTAGCCCCAGCCGACCTTGCCCTTGCCGTCGCCGACGACGACCATGGCCGCGAAGCTGAAGCGGCGGCCACCCTTGACCACCGCGGCGCAGCGCCGGATCTTGACGACCTTGTCGATCAGTTCCCCTCGGTTCGATTCGCTGCCATTCAGTTCGCCATGCGCTGTGGATTGCGGATCGGCACGATTCGCGGTGCGACTCTCGTCGGCCACTCGTCGCTCGAACATCTGTCGAGTGCGACCTCGACCGCTCGACCTGCTCAGAAACTCAAGCCCGGCTTCGCGGGCGGCGTCGGCCAGGGCGGCCACGCGACCGTGGTACTTGTAGCTGCCGCGGTCGAAGGCCACCTCCTTGACGCCGGCCGCCAGGGCCCGCTCGGCGATCGCCTTGCCGACGGCCTGCGGCCGCCGTCTTGTTGCCGCCGTACTTGCAGCTCGCTCGCGGAGCTCCTTGTCGACGCGTGCTGGCCGCGGCCAGCGTCCGGCCGGCCGCGTCGTCGATCATCTGCGCGTACATGTGCTTGTGGCTGCGGAAGACGCACAGCCGCGGCCGCGTCGGCGTTGCCGCGTGATCCGCTTGCGGACGCGGAACGCGCGCCGCTGGCGCTGTCGGCCGATTGCTTTTTCGTGATTCACGGTTATTCTGACTCGATCTCGATGCGACTGTCGGATTCGCTGTCGACTCGCTCCGCAATCGCAGCCGCGATTACTTCGCCATCGCCTTGCCGGCCTTGCGGCGGACCGCTTCGCCCTCGTAGCGGATGCCCTTGCCCTTGTACGGCTCGGGCTTGCGGACGCGCGCGGACCTCGGCGGCAAACTGGCCGACCAGCTGCTTGTCGGTGCCCTTGATCACGACGTGCGTCTGGTCGGGGCAGGTGACCGTCAGCCCGTCGGGAATCGGCTTCTGCACTTCGTTGGCGAAGCCGACGCGCAGCTGCAGCACGCCCTTCTGCACGGCGGCCAGGTAGCCGACGCCGACGATCTCCAGCTTCTTCTCGTAGCCCTTGGTGACGCCGACGACCATGTTCTGGATCAGCGCGCGGGTCAGGCCGTGCAGGCGCCGCGGCCTGCCGCTCGTCGTCCTGCGCGCGCGACGACGACCTGCTTCGTCGGCCTCGTCGTACGGCCACGGCGACTTCGGGGCGATGCTCCACGTCGAGCTTGCCCAGCGGGCCTTCGACGGTGACGTCGCGGTCGGCGACGGCGACCTTGACGCCGCCGGGGACGGCAACCGGTTTTTTTCCGATCCGGGACATGGCTCGATCACCTTCGCGACTACGCGACTCGTGGTCGCGGCGTCGCGTGCTTACCAGACTTCGCACAGCACTTCGCCGCCGAGCTTCCGCTGCCGCGCTTCGCGATCGCTGATCACGCCGCGGCTGGTGCTGAGGATGCGAGATGCCCAGGCCGTTGAGCACCGGCCGCAGCTCGGTCGGCGCCGCTGTAGACGCGGCGGCCGGGCTTGCTGACGCGCCGGATGTGCCGAATCACGCGCTCGCCGTTCGGGCCGTACTTCAGGTGCGATGCGGAGCTCGGCTCGGCGGGCTCGCCGTCGACTTCCTCCCAGTCCCAGATGTAGCCTTCGCGCTTGAGCACCTCGGCCAGGCCGCGCTTCACCTTCGAGAGCGGCATGTCGACGTGGGGCCGCTCGACGCGCACCGCATTGCGGATGCGGGTCAACATGTCGGCGATCGGGTCGGTCATCATGTTCGTTCGGGTCCCTTTACCAACTCGCCTTCCTCACGCCAGGAATCAGCCCCTCGTCCGCCAGCTTGCGGAAGCAGATCCGGCAGATGCCGAACTTGCGGTACACGGCCCGCGGCCGGCCGCAGAGCTGGCACCGCCGCACGCGCCGCGTCGCAAACTTCGGCGTCCGCATCGCCTTGGCAATCTTCGATTTGCTCGCCATGCGTGATTCCTGTCGTTGCTAACAGGTCTCGTGCGTGGCCGGGATCACGCTCGTGGCTGCGTCAGGCTACGCCTCGGCCTTGCCGCTGCGCTCCTCGGCCTGGAACGGCATGCCGAAGCGCCGCAGCAGCTCGCGCGACTTCGTCGTCGCTGTCGGCGCTGAGTCACCATCGTGATGTTCATGCCCTGCGGCGCGGGTGAACTTGTCCGGATTGAGCTCGGGGAACACCAGCTGCTCGGTCAGGCCCAGGCTGTAGTTGCCGTGGCCGTCGAACGCGTTCGGGATTCAGGCCGCGGAAGTCGCGGACCCGCGGCAGGGCCAGCGAGATCAGCCGGTCGAGGAACTCGTACATCCGCTGGCCGCGCAGCGTCACCTTGCAGCCGATCGGCCATGCCCTTCGCGGAGCCGGAAGCCGGCGATCGCCTTGCGGCTCTTGCGTGACCACCGGCTTCTGGCCGGTGATCTGCGCCAGGGCCGTCGACCGCCTCTTCCAGGTGCTTCTTCTCGGTGATCGCGCTGCCCACGCCCATGTTGACCACGATCTTCTCCAGCCGCGGCAGCGACATGCGGATTCGTGCGGCCGAGCTTCTCGGCCAGCGCCGGCAGGATCTCCTTCTCGTACCGCTCCTGCAGTCGCGGCGTCGGCGGCTTCGACTTGCTCCTTGGGAGCTTCGGCTGTCTTGGTCTTCTTGGCCATGATTCGGTCAGCGTTCGGTACGTCGCGGCTTCGATGGTTCGCATGGCGTGGTACTTTCTTGCGCGTGCGCAGGCCTCGCGGCGGCGCGATCACGCCGATCGCCGGCGCCGCACTTCTTGCAGTAGCGCTCCTTGCTGCCGTCGTCGCGGAAGCGGGCGCCGGTCGCGCGTCGGCTTGCCGCACGACGGGCAGACCAACAGCACGTTCGAGATCTGAGACCGGCATCTCCTTGCGAGAGCCGGCCGCCCTGCGGGTTCTTCTGGCTGCGGCGGACGTGCTTGTAGACGCGGTTGACGCCTTCGACGACCACCTTGCCGGCCGCGCGGTCGACGCTGGAGCACCTTGGCCGCGCGTGCCGCGGTCGTCGCCGGCGATCACTTCCACGATGTCGTCTGACTCGAATATGCATCACACCACCTCGCTGGCGAGGCTGACGATCTTCATGAAGTTCCGGTCGCGCAGCTCGCGGGCCACGGCGCCGAAGATGCGCGTGCCGCGCGGGTTCTTCTCGTTGTCGATGATCACGACGGCGTTGCTGTCGAACCGGACGTAGCTGCCGTCGGCGCGGCGGGTCGGCTGCTTGCAGCGGACGATCACGCGCCCGGACCACGCGCCTTCTTCTTGACGTCGCTGCCGGGGATCACGCTCTTGACGCTGCAGACGATGACGTCGCCCAGCCCGGCCGTGCGCCGGCGGCGTGCCGCCCAGCACCTTGATGCACATCACTTCCTTGGCGCCGGTGTTGTCGGCGACGTCCAGCCGGGTCTGCATCTGGATCATGGTTCACACCTGACTCGCAATCGTCGCTCGGCGGATCGAGCCTGTCCGCATGTCGCTGCCGGTTCGGCCTGCCTGCAGCGTCCTCGACGCTCGGCTTCGTCGGCCTCGTCGCTCGCGCCGGCCGCCCGCATCGCCGCGACGTCGACCAGCCGGCTCTTGGCGACCACCCGCACCAGCTCCCACCGCTTCGGTCTTCGACATGCGGCCGCGACTCTCGACGATCTCGACCGTGTCGCCCACGTGCGACTCGTTCGTTCTCGTCGTGGACGTGGCAGACCGTCCGGCGGCGCAGGATACTTGCCGTACTTCGGGTGCCGCACCAGCCGCGGGATCTCCACGCGGCGGGTCTTGGCCATCTTGTCGCTCGTGACGACGCCGACTGCAACTCGTCTTGGGCATGGTTGGTTCCTGCGTCTGGCTTACGGCTCGTCGGACTTGCTGCCGTGGTCTGCTACTTGGCCGCGGCCGGCGCTTCGTCGCCGCTGCGTTCTGGATCGTCTTGACTCGGGCGATCAGCCGCCGGTGCTTGCGCAGCTCGCTCGGCGCGTCGAGCCGCTCGGTCTGCGCCTGGATGCCGCAGCCGGAACAGGTTCTCGGTCGCTTCCTTGAGCGTCAGCGCCAAGCTGCTCGTCGCTCATCTCGCGCAGTTCGGCTGCCTTGGTCATGGTCAGTTCTCTCGCCGTCTCAGCTGCGGCAGCTCGCCGCAGCTCGCTGTACGTGCTACAGTCGCCCGCCGCCTGCACGAACCGCACGCGGACCGGCATCTTGTGGGCCAGCCGCGCGAAGCACATGCTGCGCCGCCTCCTCGCGTCACGCCGCCCAATCTCGTACAGCATCGTGCCCGGCCGGACCACCGCCGCCCAGTACTCCGGCTCGCCCTTGCCCTTGCCCATGCGGGTTTCCAGCGGGATCGACGTGATCGACTTGTGCGGGAAGACGCGGATGTACAGCCGCCCTTCGCCGCGCAGGTACTGCTGCGCCGCGATACGGCCGGCTTCGATCGTCTGCGCGCTGATCCAGCCGCCCTGCGACGGCCTGCAGGCCGAACTCGCCGAAGACGACGCGGTTGCCGCGCGTGGCGTTACCTTTTATACGTCCTCTTTGGCTTTTTCGGTGCTTGACCCGCTTGGGCATCAGCGCCATCGGTCTCGTCCTCGTTGATACATGCCTTGGTTGATCCACACCTGGACGCCAATGTGTCCCTGGGCGGTCATGGCTTCGGCGAACCCGTAGTCGATCTTCGCCCGCAGCGTGGACAGCGGGATCGAGCCGGCGATCTGCTTCTCGCGGCGGGCCATTTCCGCCCCGCCCAGCCGGCCGGCCAACTGAATCTTGATCCCCTTGGCGCCGGCTTCCATCGTCTGCTCCATCGCCCGCTTCATCGTGCGGCGGAAGCTGGCCCGCTTGGCCAACTGCTCGGCGATGTCCTCGGCCACCAGTTGGGCCTGCAATCTCCGGCCGGCTGATTTCCTCGATCTTGATGTTGATCCGCCGGCCGATCAGGTTCTGCAGCTCGTCCTGCAGCTGCTCGACCTCCTGCCCCTTGCGGCCGATGATCACGCCCGGCCGGGCCGCGTACAGGATGACCTTCACTTCGTCGCGGGTCCGCTCGATCTCGATCTTGGCGATGCCGGCGAACTTGTACTTGTCCTTGACGAACTTGCGGATCTTCTGGTCCTCGACCAGCAGGTCGGCGAACTCCTGCTTCGAGGCGTACCAGCGGCTCTTCCAGCCGATCATGATGCCCGTGCGAAAACCGATCGGATTGACTTTTTGACCCATAAGTCTGTTCTCTCGTGCTCGTCGGTCGGCCAGATCGCTGAGCGATCGCTGCCGCGTTAGCCGACGTCGTCGATCCAACGCCACGCGAATGTGCGACATCCGCTTCTTGATCATGAAGGCCATGCCGCGGGCCCGCGGCCGCATCCGCTTGAACATCGGCCCGCCGTCGACCCGGGCGTCGACCACCACGCAGGTCGCCGACGTTCGGCGCCCGGCGATCCTCGGCGTTGCCCAAGGCGCTCTTGAGCACCTTCTCCAGCATCCGCGCGCCGCGCTGCGGCTGGTACCGCAGCATGTCCAGCGCCTCGTCGGCGAACTTGCCGCGGATCAGGTCGGCCAGCGGCCGCACCTTGCGGGCGCTGATCCGGGCGAATCGATGAACGGCTTCGTACGCCATGGCTGTAGTTCCTCAACTGCTCGAAACGTGCGACCGGCGTCCTGCCGCGACCGCCGTGTCCGCAGCCGGCTTCTTGCGCCTTGCCGCCGTGACCGCGGAAACGTGCGCGTCGGGGCGAACTCGCCCAGCTTGTGGCCGACCATGTCTTCGGTCACGAACACCTTCATGTGCATCTTGCCGTTGTGCACCATGAACGTGTGGCCGACGAACTCGGGCACGATCGTGCAGGCCCGGGCCCAGGTCTTGATCGGCTCCTTGCGTGCCGTGGCTCATCCGCTCGACCTTGCGGAACAGCTTGGGATCGACGAACGGCCCTTTTTTCAGCGATCTTCCCATCGGTCGCCGTCTACGCCTGATCGTCGTTTCTGTGATGCTTGCTGCTTATTGAATCTTGCAGCTGACCGTAACGCCGCGACCGGCGGCGGCGGACGATCGCCGCGTTCGACGGCTTGCGCCGCTTGCGCGTGCCGCCGCCCTTGGCCGGCTTGCCGTGCGGGCTCACCGGGTGGCGGCCGCCCTTGGTGCGGCCTTCACCACCGCCGTGCGGATGGTCGATCGGGTTCATCGCCGTGCCGCGGACGTGCGGCCGCCGGCCCATCCAGCGATTGCGCCCGGCCTTGCCGATCACGATCGCTCATGTGATCCGCGATTGCCGATCGCGCCGATCGTCGCCCGGCAGGCGGACGGCACGCGGCGAATTTCGCCGCTGGGCAGCTTGATCTGGGCCCAGTCGGCTTCGCGGGCGGCCAGCGTCGCGCTGACGCCGGCCGAGCGGCACAAGCGCGCCGCCGCGACCCGGCTGCAACTCGATGTTGTGGATCGCCATGCCCAGCGGAATCTTCGTCAGCGGCAGGCAGTTGCCGACCGTCGGCGGCGCTTCGGGCCCGCTCACCACCTGGTCGCCCGCCTTCAGCCCGTCGGGCGCCAGGATGTAGCGCTTCTCGCCGTCGACGTAGTGCAACAGGGCGATCCGCGCACTGCGGTTCGGATCGTACTGGATCGATGTCGACCCGGGCCGGAACGCCGTCCTTGTTGCGGCGGAAGTCGATCAGCCGGTACTGCCGCTTGTGACCGCCGCCGCGATGCCGCGACGGTGATCTTGCCCTGGTTGTTGCGGCCGCCGGTCTTGCGCTTCGGGCGCAGCAGCGACTTCTCCGGCTTGGCGCCCTGGCGTCAGCTCGGCAAAGTCGCTGACCGTCGCGCCGCGGCGTCCCGGCGTCGTCGGTTTGTATCGGCGAATTCCCATGGCAGTTCAGTTTCAGTGACTCAGTCGTCACGAGTCGTGCGGCTCCGGCCGGCGACCACGACCTCGGCTGACTTAGAAGAAGTCGATCCGGTGCTCCGGGTCGAGCGTGACGATCGCCTTCTTCCAGTCCTTCGTCCGCCCCTGGCGGAACCGCGTGCGGCGCGGCTTGCCCTTGCGGTTCTGCGTGTGCACGCGCAGCACCTTGCACGTTGAACAACTCCTCGACCGCCCGGCGCACGTCGTCCTTGGTCGGCCAGCGGTTGACCTCGAACGCGTAGGCGTTGTTCCGCGTCGCGCGGTGCATGCCCTTTTCGGTCACCAGCGGCCGCAGGATGATCTGGTGCGGCTGCGAGCTGCGAGCTTCGGTCGCCGGCCATCGTCGAGCTGACGTTTCGTTGTCCATTCGTCTGATGCCTGTGGCCATCAGCTGCGCTTGCCTGCTCGGTCTTGGCGCGACCTGCTGCACGCACGGCGTCGAGCGCCGCCTTGGTCATCAGCACCCGCCGCGGCGCGCAGCACGTTCAAGGCGTTCAAATCCGACGACCGGCGACACCGAGACGCCGGTCAATGTTGCGGGCACTCTTGTACACGTTGACGTCGTAGCTCGGCCGTGGCCACCAGCAGGCTCGTGCCCGTCGAGCTTCAGCGCCTTGAGGATCGCGGCCATGTCCTTGGTCTTCGGCGCGGCGAACGCCAGCTCGTCGATCAGCACCACCTCGTCGTCGCGAATCTTGCGAGGCCAGCGCCATCCGCGTGGCCAGCTGCAGCGCCTTGCGCGGCAGGCGGTACGACCAAGTCGCGCGGACGCTTGGCGAAGATGTGACCGCCGCCACGGCGGATACCGCTGCGCCGCGAGCCGGCCCGGGCGTTGCCCGTGCCCTTCTGGCGATACATCTTCTTCGTCGAGCCGGCCACTTCGCCGCGGCGTCTTGGTCTTGGCCGTGCCCTGCCGCAGGTTCGCCTGGTACATCACGACCGACGTCGTGCAGCAACTGCTTGCTGATGCGCGGCGCCAGCTCGGCCGGGTCGATCTCGTACGTTCCCGACCTCCTTGCCCGGTGCGATCGAATACGGTGCAGCTTGGTCATGACCGACTTCGTCCGACTTCGAAGCGGTCGACTTCTGCGGCAGGTTCGTTGGTTGCAGTGCGAGTCACGGTCGTACGCCTACACCTTGTTCGTTTCCTTGAATCAATCACGTACCCGCCGTTGGGACCCGGCACCGCGCCGCGCACCAGCAGCAGATTGTTCTCGGCGTCGATCGCGCACGACGCTTGAGATTGCGGCATCGTGCGCGCGCTGATTGCCGTAGCTGGCCGGCCATCCGGCGGCCCTTGAGCACGTGGCCGGGGAACTGCGCTCATGCCGATGCGAGCCGGCGTGGCGATGCACCTTCTTCACGCCGTGCGTGGCCCGCTGGCCGCGGAAGTTGTGCCGCTTCATGACGCCGGCGGTGCCGCGGCCCTTGCTGATGCCGACGACGTCGACGGCCTTGACTTCGGCGAAGCGATCGACGTTCGAGCTTCTGGCCGACCGTCGAGCCCGTCGACCGCGCCGCGGAACTCGCGAACGAATCGCTGCGGCTCGCAGTCGGCCTTGGCGAGCAGCTCGACGCCGGCGGCCTGGCGCGCGCTTGGCCCGCTTGCTGTCGAGCTTGGCAACTTGACCACGTTCGACTGCGGCTGGCCAGACGGCGCGGCTTGTCGGCAAAGCCCAGCTGCACGGCTTCGTATCCGTCGCGCTCCTCGGTGCGCAGCTGCAGCACGTGGCAGGGACCGGCCTCAATCACCGTCACCGGCACCACCTTGCCCGCTCTCATCGAAAATCTGCGTCATCCCGACCTTGCGGCCGAGTAGTCCAATTGCCATCGCAATTCTGCCTTGTGGTCAGTTGCCCGGCGGGAACACGAAGCCTAGCGGCCTCGCTTTACCCGCTAGAGCTTCCAGTTCATAGGAGTGTCCGAATGTCCGTGTTGTGATTACCGCGGATCGCGGCGAGTCACGCTCGACTCAAACTGTGCCTGCACAGCCTTAGTGCCTGCTCGACGCCTTGATCTTGATGTCCACGCCCGCCGGCAGGCTCAGCTTGTTCAGCGCTTCGATCGTCTTGGCCGTCGCCTGCACGATGTCGATCAGCCGCTTGTGCGTGCGAATCTCAAACTGCTGCCGCGCCTTCTTGTCGACGTGCGGGCTGCGACAGCACCGTGTACCGCTCGATCCGCGTCGGCAACGGAATCGGACCGTGGACTTCCGAGTTGGTCCGCTTGGCCGTATCGACGATCTCCGCCGCGCTTTGATCCAGAACCGAGTGATCGTAGGCCTCCATCCGGATGCGAATGATTTCTTGCGATGACCGGCCACGACGACTCCCGTCGTCACCGCCGAAGTCCCGAATGCGACCCCGTGCAGGACTCCCTAGCTGCAATTCTTGGATCAAGGGAAAACCACGGATCGTAAGTCTTTTGGCCAAAGCGTGTCAACGGCCCTTGACCCTACAGGAAAGCCCGACCGCGCTCCAGACGCCCGATTTCGCATCGCGGTCTAGCCTCGGGGTGACTGCTGGCAGAAGTCGATCAGCCCGGCCAGAACTCGCTCCCGGCCGGCCACGGTGGCTCGCCGCCTCACATGAAATCCTTCGCGCACTCGGGCGGCGCGGGACCGTAGGCGGCGGCTCCATCGAGCAGGTCGCCCGGCCCTGGCTCGAGCCTGCGCATGGCGCTGGAATAGCCGAACAGGTTGGCCAGCGGGGCCTCGGCGTCGATCACCACGTTCCGGCCCCGGTGCGCCGGTGCGGTGATGATCGCCCGCCGCTGCTGCAGGTCGCCGACAAAGTCGCCCAGGTACTCCTCGGGCGTGGTGATCTTGCAGCCGCATGATCGGCTCCAGCAGCACCGTGCCGGCCGCCTGCAAGCCCTTGTTGAAGGCATCGGCCGCGGCAAAGCGAAAGGCGATCTCGTTCGACTCGGTCTCGTGAACCTCGCCGCCGGTGACCGTGACCTTCACCCTCATCAGCGGGCAGCCGAGCAGGCCGCCGCCTGACCCTGTTCGGTCAGACCGTCGATCACGGTCGACAGATACGGCTCGGGCAGCACGTCGCCGCGCGCCCGGCACCACCACCGCGCCTGGCCCGCCGGCGGCAAACGGCTCCATGCGGATCCGCACTTCGGCCGAACATCGACTGCCCGCCCTGCTGGCGATGGCACTCGCCGGTGACGTCGGCGGCCTGCTCGATCGTCTCGCGGTAGCTGACGCGCGGCTTGTGCACGCGCACGTTCAGATTGAAGTCGCGCAGCAGGCGATGCTTGATCACTTCCAGGTGCAGTTCGCCCATGCCGCTGATCAAGCGTCTGGCCGGTTTCTTCGTTTTCCTGGCGCGGAACGTGGGATCCTGCCGCTTCATCATCTCCAGCACGTCGGCCAGCTTTTTCCGCTCGGCCGAGCTCTCCGGCTCGATCGCCATCGAGATGACCGTCTCGGGAAACTCGATCGTCTCCAGCAGGATCGGATGCTGCGGATCGCACAGCGTGTCGCCGGTGATCGAGTGCCGCAGGCCGATGACGCCGACGATGTCGCCGGCCGCTCACGCTGGGTCGACCTGCTCGCGGCGGTCGGCCTGAATTTGCCACAGCTGCGGCACGTTTTCCTTCTTGTCCTTGCCGGGGTTGAGCACGCGCGAGTTGGCCTTCAGCTCGCCGGAGTAGACGCGGACGTAGTGCAGGTCGCCGTGCTTGTCGGCCTGGATCTTGAAGACCAGGCCGCAAAACGGCTCGTCGGGGTCGGGCTTGCGGCCGCTCTTTCTGCTCGGGCTTCTTGGGATTCGACGCCTTCGACCGGCGGCCGTCGGCCGGACTGGGCAGATAAGCGGCCACCGCGTCCAGCAGCGGCTGCACGCCGATGCCGATCCAGGGCCGAGCCGCAGAGCACCGGCACGATCAGCCTGTGCAGCGTGGCCTCGCGCAGCACCCGGCGCATCAGCTCGGCGGGCACCGGCGCCTTTTCCAGCACCAGCTCGGCCAGCTCGTTGCAGAACTCGAACAGCTGCTCGAGCATCTCGGTCGCGCCACAGCTCGGCCACGTCGGCCAGGTCGGCGGGGATCGGCTGGCGAACGACCTCGGCCCCTGCTTGTCCTGGTCGGAAAGGTCGAGCATACTCCATCTCGACCAGGTCGATCACGCCGCGAAACGCGTCGTGCGACGTGCGGCGGACCGCTGCCCGACGGGCACCTGGATGGCGACCGGGTCGGGCTTCCAGCCGGTCGCGGATCTCGTCGAACGTGCCGTCGAAATCGGCCCCCTCGCGATCCATCTTGTTGATGAAGGCCAGCCGCGGCACGTGGTACTTGTCCGCCTGCCGCCAGACGGTTTCGCTCTGCGCCTCGACGCCCTCGCGGGCGCTGAACACGACCACGCCGCCGTCGAGCACGCGCAGGCTGCGCTCGACCTCGGCCGTGAAATCGACGTGCCCCGGCGTGTCGATCAGGTTGACCGTGCAGTCCTTCCAGGGGAAGGTCACGCAGGCCGCGTAGATCGTGATCCCGCGTTCCTGCTCTTCCGGGTCGAAGTCGGTCACGGTGGTCCCTTGTCGACCTCGCCCACCCGGTGGCTGGCGCCGCTGTAGAACAGCATCCGCTCGGTGACCGTGGTCTTGCCGGCGTCGATGTGGGCAATGATGCCGATGTTGCGAAGTTGTTCGAGCTTGCGTGCCATACGCGAATCCAGTGGCTCGGTGCGTCTCGAACAGGCGACGGGCCGCCGCCTGTGGGATCAACGGGATGCGTGTCGACCGTGATCCTGCCGAAGCGGTCGGCGCATGACAACGCCGCGCCGGAAGCGCCATGATCCGGCGCGGCGTGTGTGTGCTTCGAGTCCTGGCTTACCAGGCGAAGTGGGCGAAGGCCTTGTTGGCATCGGCCATGCGGTGGACGTTCTCGCGCTGCGTCATCGCCGCGCCTTCGCGGTTGTAGGCGGCCACCAACTCGTCGGCCAGCTTCTCGTGCGTCGGCCGGCCCTTCTTCTCGCGGCACCGCCAGCAGGATCCAGCGAATCGCCAGCGACTGCTGCCGGTTCCGGTTGACCTGCATCGGCACCTGGTACGCGGCACCGCCGACGCGCTTCGAGCGGACCTCGATGTTCGGCTTGACGTTCTCCACCGCCTGCGTGAAGACCTCGATCGGCTCGACGTCGGGGATCTTCTTCGCGATCACGTCCAAGGCGTCGTAGAAACACCTTCTGCGCGACGCTCTTCTTGCCGTCTACATCAGGCAGTTGATGAACTTGCTGGCCAGCATCGACTCGTACCGCGGATCCGGCGTCAGCTGCTTGCGGCTGGCGGTGATACGACCCATGAGTTCTGTTAGTGCGACTAGTGGCTAGTGATTAGTGGCTTACGTGCGCTGGCGAATCCGGCGATCGCTCTCGCTACGCTGAGACTCTGCTACGACTTCTTCGCTCCGTACCGGCTGCGGGACTGCTTGCGGCCGTCGACGCCCAGCGTGTCCAGCGCGCCGCGGACCACCTGATAGCGCACGCCCGGCAGGTCGCGGACACGGCCGCCGCGGACCAGCACGATCGAGTGTTCCTGCAGGTTGTGCCCTTCGCCCGGAATGTAGACCGTGACTTCCTTGCCGTTGGACAGCCGCACGCGGGCGATCTTCCGCAGCGCCGAGTTCGGCTTCTTGGGGGTCATCGTCTTGACCTGCAAGCAGACCCCCCGTCGCTGCGGACACTTGTCCAACACCGGCGCCTTGCTGAACTTGCGCGGCATCCGGCGGCGCTTGCGCACCAATTGGTTGATCGTCGGCATTAGGCGAATCTCCGGTCCAGGGTCTAAAGCAAACAGGGTCCAATCAGCTATCGGCAGTCGAATCCCTCAATATAACGAGAACCCTCGAGGGTGTCAAGCACGGCTGGACTGCGTCCAGCGGCCTGCTGTCAAGCCCAGGGTGAGCACTTGCCAGGTCAACAGAACCGGCCTCGTCGCGTTCTCCGAGTCAGCGGCCGGTTGGCTCATCGTCCTCGTCAATCCATCGTCGGCGATCGACTCGCCGCGACGGCTTATCGCCAGCTTCCGGGTCGGCGCCGCCCAGCAGTGCCTCCAGGGCACTCGTGCCCGTGGGGGTCTTGGGCGCGGCGGGCGCAGCGCCGCCTTCGGCCGCCGGCAGTGTCCTCCACGCCGTCCAGCAGCGGGAAGCGCCGGGCCAGCACGTCGTTCCTTCTCGGCTGGCCAGGGCTTCGCAGGGCCTCCGGCCGGATGCGGACTTCCGCTTCCTGGAAGGTGCGGAAGCCGGTGCCGGCCGGCACCAGGTGACCGAGGATCACGTTCTCCTTCAGGCCGACCAGGTTGTCGACCTTGCCGGCCAGGGCCGCCTCGGTGAGCACCTTGGTGGTTTCCTGGAAGCTGGCCGCCGAGATGAAGCTGGAGCTTTGCACGGCCGCCTTGGTGATGCCCAGCAGCTGCGTGCTGGCCGTGGCCGGCTTCGGCCGGGTGCCCTTGGCCGGCTCGCCGCCCAGCGGCCTCGATCTGGGCGTTGGCCTGCTCCAAGCGCGTCCTTGGGCACGATCGTCGCCCTCGGCGAAGTCGCTGTCGCCCTTGTCGCGTGATCTTCACGCACTTCGACCAGGTCCTGGTTGACGCCTGCGGAACTCGAACTTGTCCATCACGCTGCCGGGCAGCAGGTTCGGTGTCGCCGACCGTCTCGACGCGCACCTTGCGGAGCATCTGGGCGACGATGATCTCGATGTGCTTGTCGTTGATCTCCACGCGCTGGCTGCGGTAGACGTTCTGGATTTCGCGGACGAGGTACTGCTGCACGGCCTCTTCGCCGGAGATGCGCAGGATGTCGTGCGGCACCAGCGGCCCGTCGACCAGCGCCTCGCCGGCCCGGACGAAGTCGCCCGCGTGCACGCGCAAGTGCTTGCCGTGCGAGACGAGGTGCTCGCGCTCGATGCCGCTCTCGCTGCGGACGATGATCGTCCGCTTGCCGCGGCGCTTCTCGCCCAGCAGTTCGACCGTGCCGTCGATTTCGGCGATGACGGCCGGGTCCTTCGGCTTGCGGGCCTCGAAGATTTCCGTCACCCGCGGCAGACCGCCGGTGATGTCCTGCGTGCCCGACGACCTCGCGCGGCGTCTTGGCCAGCAGCGTGCCGGCCGAGATCATGCTCGCCTTCGTCGACTTCGATGTGGGCCCTTTCGGGCAGGTAGTAGAAGTCGAGGATCTTGCCGCTCGGCGTCTTCGAGGACGATCTGCGGGTGCAGGTCGCCCTTGTGCTCCATGATCGACGCGGCGGACGTGACCGCTGGGGTCCTTCTCCACGCGCATCGTCTCGCCTTCGATCGACGTCTTCGTAGCGGACCTTGCCGCCGACTTCGGCCAGGATCGGGATGCTGTGCGGGTCCCACTGGCAGAGCACCGTGCCCGGCCTTGACCTCCTGGTTCTCCTCGACCATCAGGATCGGCGCCGGCGGGCACCTCGTACTTCTCCAGCTCGCGGCCCTTGGCGTCGAGGATCGAGATTTCGCCGTTGCGCGTCGAGCACGACCTGCTTGCCCTCGTCGTTGCGTCACGACCTTCATGCCGGGTGAACTTGACGATGCCGCCGCTTCTTGGCGCTTGATCTCGCTTTCTTCGACGCGCGGGCTGGCCGTGCCGCCGATGTGGAACGTCCGCATCGTCAGCTGCGTGCCCGGCTCGCCGATGCTCTGCGCGGCGA
This sequence comes from uncultured beta proteobacterium, assembly GCA_963788635.1. Classification (GTDB taxonomy): domain Bacteria; phylum Pseudomonadota; class Gammaproteobacteria; order Burkholderiales; family Burkholderiaceae_C; genus Rubrivivax. Next base: position 35,360 of record CAWBHE010000011.1, read on the forward strand.
TGATGCCGACGGCCATGCCCTCCTCGACCAGCGCGCCGGTCGAGAGGTCCATGCCGTAGCACAGCCGGCAGACGCCCAGCGGCGGCGTCGCAGGTCATCGGGCTGCGGACCTGGATCTTCTCCAGGCCCAGCTCCTCGATCTTGCGGCGCGATCTCGGGCGTGATCAGCTCGTTCTCGCGGACGATCACTTCGTCGGTGATCGGGTTGACGATGTTCGCGCGGCTGACGCGGCCGCGGATCGAGTCGGCCAGGCTGACCTCGACCTTCTCGCCGCGGTAGATGACGCCCTTGGTGATGCCCTGCGTCGTGCCGCAGTCGTCCATCGTGATGACGACGTTCTGCGCCACGTCGGCCAGCTTGCGGGTCAGGTAACCCGAGTCGGCCGTCTTGAGGGCCGTGTCGGCCAGACCCTTGCGGGCACCGTGCGTCGAGCTGAAGTACTCGAGCACCGTCAGGCCTTCGCGGAAGTTGGCCTTGATCGGCGTCTCGATGATCTTGCCGGACGGCTTGGCCATCAAACCGCGCATGCCGGCCAGCTGGCGAATCTGCTCGACGCCGCCGCGGGCACCGGAGTGGGCCATCAGGAAGATCGGGTTGACGTAGCCCGGCCGCGCGGTCGTCGTTCTCCAGCTCGGCCATCATCTCGGTGGTGATCTGCTCGCGGGCGTGCGTCCAGGCGTCGAGCACCTGGTTGTAGCGCTCGCCCTCGGTGATGATGCCGCGCTGGTAGAGCTTGCTGATCTTGCAGCACCTCCTTCTCGGCGTCGGCGATGATCCGCGCCTTGTTCGGCGGCGTGATCAGGTCGTCGGTGGCGAACGACAGGCCGCTGCGCGTGCTCTCGCGGAAGCCGAGCTGGTTCATGTCGTCCAGCAGGTCGATCGTCGCGCGGCGGCCGAGGATCTGGTAGCAGTCGGAGATGACCGTGGCCAGCTCGCTCGACCGCATGCGGCATGTTGTAGAACGGCATGCCCGTCGGGCAGCATCGTGTTGAACAGCACGCGGCCGACGGTCGTGTCGATGATCGCTGCCGGGCTGTGATCGTCGTCGCCGTCGCCCTTCACAGCGGCCGCTTGGCGGCAGCCGCACCTTGATCGTGGCGTGCGTGTCGACCTTGCCCAGCGCGTAGGCCAGCTGCACTTCGTCGAGCGAGGCGAACATCATGCCCTCGCCCTTGCGGCTCGGGCACGCGCATGCGTCAGGTAGTAGCAGCCCATCACCATGTCCTGCGACGGGCTGATGATCGGCGCGCCGTTGGCCGGGCTGAAGATGTTGTTGGTGGACATCATCAGCGTGTGGGCCTCGACCTGGGCCTCGATCGACAGCGGCAGGTGGACGGCCATCTGGTCGCCGTCGAAGTCGGCGTTGAAGCCCTTGCAGACCAGCGGATGGAGCTTGATGGCGTTGCCTTCGACCAGCACCGGCTCGAACGCCTGGATGCCCATGCGGTGCAGCGTCGGGGCGCGGTTCAGCAGCACCGGATGGTTGCTGGATCACCTCTTCGAGGATATCCCAGACCTCCTCGTCCTTGCGCTCGAGCATCTTCTTGGCGCTCTTGATCGTGTCGGCGTGGCCCAGCTCCTTGAGCCGGCGGATGATGAACGGCTGGTACAGCTCCAGCGCGATCTTCTTCGGCAGGCCGCACTGGTGCAGCTCGCAGGTCCGGGCCGACGACGATCACGCTGCGGGCCGAGTAGTCGACGCGCTTGCCCAGCAGGTTCTCGCGGAACCGGCCCTGCTTGCCCTTGATCATGTCGGTCAGCGACTTGAGCGGGCGGTTGCTGCGAGCCCAGCACCGGCCGCTTGCAGCGGTTGTTGTCGAACAGCGCGTCGACCGACTGCTGCAGCATCCGCTTCTCGTTGCGGATGATCACTTCCGGCGCGTTCAGGTCGACCAGCTTCTTGAGCCGGTTGTTGCGGTTGATGATGCGGCGGTAGAGGTCGTTCAGGTCGCTGGTGGCGAAGTTGCCCGAGTCGAGCAGCACCAGCGGCCGCAGGTCGGGCGGGATGACCGGGATCACGTCCAGCACCATCCACTCCGGGCTGTTGTCGCTGTCGCGGATCGCCTCGACGATCTTCAGCCGGTTGATCAGGTCCTTCTTCTTCTGCTTGCGAGCCGGTCTCGGCCAGCTCCTCGCGCAGCTCGCTGCGACAGCTGCACCAGGTCGAGGTCGACCAGCAGCTTGCGGACGGCCTCGGCGCCCATGTCGGCCTCGAACGTGCCCTCGCCGTACTGCTCGCGGGCTGCGCGATACTCCTCCTCGGTCAGCAGCTGCTGCTTCTTCAGCGGCGTGTCGCCGGGATCGATGACCACGTAGTCCTGGAAGTAGATGACCTTTTCCAGGCTGGTGGTCTTCATGTCCAGCAGGGTGCCCAGGCGGCTGGGCATGGCCTTGAAGAACCAGATGTGCACGACCGGCGCGGCCAGTTCGATGTGGCCCATCCGCTTGCGGCGGACGCGGCTGTGCGTGACCTTGACGCCGCAGCGGTCGCAGATCATGCCCTTGTACTTCATGCCGCGGTACTTGCCGCAGGCGCATTCCCAGTCCTTTTCCGGGCCGAAGATGCGCTCGCAGAACAGGCCGTCCTTCTCCGGACGGTAGGTGCGGTAGTTGATCGTCTCCGGCTTCTTCACCTCGCCGAACGACCAGCTGCGGATGTCGTGCGGCCGGGCCAGGCTGATCTTGACCGACGCGTAGTCGTTGATCCGATCGTAAGAGCTTTCGCCGATGCTCACTGTGCTCGTGCTCCTTATCGGAATCGCTGTGCGGTAGTGACCGTCTTGTGCATGCCTGCGCCGGTGGTCCGCCGGGCGACCGGACTGTCACCGCGACGGCTCAAACGCGCCGCTTTTCCAGCTGCATGTTCAGCGCCAGGCCGCGGATTTCGTTGGTCAGCACGTCGAAGCTGGCCGGGGTGCCGGCTTCGAGCGTGTTCTCGCCCTTGACCATCGACTCGTAGATCTTCGTGCGGCCTTCGACGTCGTCGCTCTTGACGGTGAGCAGTTCCTGCAGGATGTAGGCGGCGCCGTAGGCCTCCAGCGCCCAGACTTCCATTTCGCCGAACCGCTGGCCGCCGAAGCGGGCCTTGCCGCCCAGCGGCTGCTGCGTGATCAGCGAGTAGGGGCCCGTGCTGCGGGCGTGGACCTTGTCGTCGACCAGGTGGTGCAGCTTCAGCATGTAGATGTAGCCGACCGTCGACTCCTGCTCGAACGGCTCGCCGGTGCGGCCGTCGTACAGCTGCGCCTTGCCGTGTCTCGGGCAGGCCGGCCTCGTTCGAGGCACTCGCGGATGTCCTCTTCGCTGGCGCCGTCGAACACCGGCGTGATCGCCTGGAAGCCCGAGCTTGGCGCCGGCCCAGCCCAGGTGCGTCTCGAGAATCTGGCCGACGTTCATACGGCTGGGCACGCCCAGCGGGTTGAGCAGGATCTGCACCGGCGTGCCGTCGGCCAGGAAGGGCATGTCCTCCACGCGGCAGAATCTTGGCGATCACGCCCTTGTTGCCGTGCCGGCCGGCCATCTTGTCGCCGACCGAGATCACCCGCTTGGTGGCGATGTAGACCTTGACCATCTGCAGCACGCCGCTGCGCAGCTCGTCGCCGCGCTTCATCGAGTTGAGCTTGCGGTCGCGGTCGTCGATCGCCGCTTCGACGGCCGGCCACAGCGGTCTTGTAGACGCTTCTCGACGTCGGCCTTGCGCTGCGGGCTGCGGATGTCGAGCGTCTCGATGCTTGAACCGCTGGCGCCTGCTCGGCCACGTAGCTGGTGCTCCTGGTCCTGCGACCAGCGGCTTGCCGTCCTCGTCGGTCAGCTTGCTGCTCGAGCACCGTCTTCGATCTCGTCGACCAGCTCGCCGAACGCCGCGGCGATCTCGCTCGTTGCCTTCGGCCTCGGCCTCCTTCGAGCGCCTTCTCGAACGCCTTGCGCTCGTCTTCCGAGAGGCTCATGCGGCGCGAGAACTTCTGCGTGTCGATGACGATGCCTTCGACGCCGGAGGGCACTTCCAGCGAGTCGTTCTTCACGTCTTCGCCGGCCCGGCCGAAGATCGCGTGCAGCAGTTTCTCTTCCGGCGTCAGCTCGGTCTTGCGACTTCGGCGAGACCTTGCCGACCAGGATGTCGCCCGGCCGCACGTACGTGCCGACGCGGACGATGCCGTTCTCGTCGAGGTTGCGCAGCGCCTTCTCGCTGACGTTGGGAATGTCGCGGGTGAACTCCTCGCGGCCCAGCTTCGTCTCGCGGATTTCGATGTCGAACTCCTCGATGTGGATCGAGGTGTAGGTGTCGTTCTTGCACCAGCTCTTCGCTGATGATGATGGCGTCCTCGAAGTTGAACCCGTCCCAGGCCATGAAGCCGACCAGCACGTTGCGGCCCAGGGCCAGCTCGCCCTGGTACGTGGCGGCGCCGTCGGCGATGACCTGGCCCTTCTCGACCTTCTCGCCGAGCTTGACGATCGGCTTCTGGTTCTGGCAGGTCCGCTCGTTGAGGCCGACGAACTTGCGCAGCTGGTAGACGTCGCTGCCGATCTCGATCCGGTCGGCGTCGACGTACGTGACCGTGCCCTTGCGGCGGGCGCGGACGATCATGCTCGAGTTCGCGGCGACGTCGCGCTCCAGGCCGGTGGCCACCATCGGCGGCTCGGTGACCAACAGCGGCACGGCCTGCCGCTGCATGTTCGAGCCCATCAAGGCGCGGTTGGCGTCGTCGTGCTCCAGGAAGGGGATCAGACCGGCCGAGACGCCGACCATCTGGCTCGGCGCCACGTCGATGTACTGGACCTGGTCGACCGGCACCATCTCGAAGTCGCCGCGGTAGCGGGCGATGATCGTGTCGCCCACGAGTCTTGCCGTTCTCGATCGGCGCGTCGGCCGGGGCCACGATACGCTTCGCGCTCCTCGTCGGCCCGCAGCCACTCGATCTCGTCGGTCAGCTTGCCCTTCTTGACCTTGCGGTAGGGCGTGACCAGGAAGCCGTACTCGTCGACGCCGGCGTAGATCGCCAGGCTGGAGATCAGGCCGATGTTCGTGCCTTCCGGCGTCTCGATCGGGCAGATGCGGCCGTAGTGCGAGATGTGCACGTCGCGGACTTCGAAGCCGGCCCGCTTGCGGTTCAAACCGCCGGGGCCCAAGGCCGACAGCCGCCGCTCGTGCGTGAGCATCGACAGCGGATTGGTCTGGTCGACGACCTGCGACAGCTCGCCGCGGCCGAAGAAGTACTCGATCGCCGCCGAGATGCTCTTGGGATTGACCAGGCTGCGCGGCGTCATGTCCTCGACGTCCTTGAGGCTCATCCGCTCCTGCACCGTGCGGCGGAGCTTGAGGAAGCCCTTGCGCAGCTCGTCGCAGGCCAGCTCGTCGATCGTCCGCAGGCGGCGGTTGCCCAGGTGGTCGATGTCGTCGACCTCGGCCGCCGGCTCGCCGTTCGCGCAGCTTCAGCAGGTAGCTGATCGCGGCGATGAGGTCCTCGGGCCGGAGCGTCATCTCCGTCTCGGGCACGTTCAGCCCGAGCTTGCGGTTGATGCGGAAGCGGCCGACGCGGCCCAGCCGATAGCGGTTGGTGTCGTAGAACTTCTCGTGGAACAGGGCCCTGGCCTTCTCCAACTGCGGCGGATTGCCCGGCCGCAGCCGCTGGTAGATCCGCAGCAGCGCCTCTTCGTGGCTGGCCGTGGCGTCGTCGGCCAGGCGCGTTGAGCAGCAGCGGGTTCTTCGGGTCGGCCATCACCTCGACCTGCGTTCAGGCCCGAGGTGCAGATCGTCTCGGCGGCGTTCTTGGTGATCTTCTGGCCGCCCTCGACGATGATCTCGCCGGCCCGGTCGCTGTCGGCCGGATAGACGACGTCGCCGACGGCGATCTTGCCTTCGATCTTCGCCGACGCTGCGGCCGTCGACGATCTTCTCGCTTCGTGGTCTCGTAGAACGCGCGGAGCAGGTCGGCGTTCGTCGCTGTACTTCGGGTCCATCGCCCGCAGCAGCGTCATGACCGAGAACTTGCCGCTCTGGTCGATGCGGACCGGCGAGGCTTTCCTTGCGGGTGACGTTCAGCTCGATCCAGCTGCCGCGTTCGGGAATGATGCGGCAGCTGTGCAGCCGGCGCTCGCCGCGCCTCCATCTCGCCGACGAAGTCGACGCCGGGGCTGCGGTGCAACTGGCTGACCACGACGCGCTCGGCCCCGTTGATGATGAACTCGCCGCCGCCGAGCATGATCGGCATGTCGCCGAGGTAGACTTCTTCCTCGATCGGCTGCTCCTTGGTCAGGCGCAGCCAGACCTTGAACGGCCGGCCGTAGGTCAGCCGCAACTGGCGGCACTCGTCGGGCTCGTAGCGCGGCTTGCCCAGCTCGTAGCGGATGTACTCCAGGCGCAGCGTCTTGTCGTAGCTTTCGATCGGGAAGATCTCGCGCAGCACGCCCTCGATGCCCTGGTCCTTCCGCTTCGCCGGCGGCACGTCGTACTGCAGGAACGCCTCGTAGCTGCGGGTCTGGATTTCGGTCAGATCGGGGATGGCGTGCGGGGTCGCGCAGGCTGCCGAAGCGACGGATTTCCTTGGGTTGGAGACGTCGTTGAGCCGATGGTGGCCATAGAGGGATCACTCCTCCTGCGAGAAGTCGGCAAGCGAAGCCGCGAGTGACGTGCAGCGAGCACGGCTGCGGCAGGTCGCCGCGCGCCGCACGTGCGCATGCGGCGCAGGACCGCGACGGCAAGTCGCAGTGCCGCGCGACAACCTGCAGCGCATCGCCAGCGCGATCTGCCCGCAGCGCGAAACGAATCGGGTCAAGCGGCTCTGTCCGCGCTGGCAGCCGACGCTTGCGGCACGCGCGACACGCTACGTCGGAATCGAGACAAGGATCGCTACTTGATCGAAACCGTGCCGCCGGCTTCTTCCAGCTCCTTCTTGAGCTTCTCGGCATCTTCCTTCGAGATGCCTTCCTTGACCTTGGCGGGCACGCCCTCGACCAGGTCCTTGGCTTCCTTCAGGCCCAGGCCGGTCGCCGCGCGGACGACCTTGATCACGCCGATCTTCTTGTCGCCGAAGCCTTCCAGGACGACGTCGAATTCGGTCTTCTCGGCCTCGGCCGCGCGCGCCGCCGCCGTCGCCGGCCGGGGCCGCCATCATCACCGCGCCGCCGGCGGCCGGCTTGATGCCGTGGACCTCTTCCAGGTAGTCGCTCAGTTCCTTGGCCTCTTTCAGGGTCAAGCCGACGATCTTGTCGCCCAGCTCCTTGGCGTCACTGCGGAAAACTCGCGGGTTGCTGCTGTCTGTTGCCATGACAATCTCGGTCCTTTCTCACACTTGAGCTCGCTAGGTGGGACATACTCGCGGTACGGGTTCGATTGCGAACTGGATCGAGCTATCGCAATGTTCGTCGTCAGACTTGCACCGGCTGATCGCTCGCGGCTCGGCTGCTCGCCGACTCGGCGCAGTCGCCGCCGGTTCGCGGCGGTCGCGGCTCGCTTCGGCCGTCGGCCTCTTCCTCTTCGCCCTCGCCCTTCTGCTCGATCTGGCTGGCCAGCGCGCCGCCGACGCGAGTCAACTGGCTGACCAGCTTCGCGCCCGGGCTGAGGATCTGGCCCACCAGGAGGCTCAACTGCTCCTCGCGGCTGGGCCACTTGCTGACCTGCTCGACCTGCGTCGGCGGTCGAGCCGCTCGCCGTCCATCACGCCGCCGCGGGCTGCGAACGGCTGCGTACTCTTCGTCGTCGGCCAGCTTGCGCGATTTCCTTGGCCAGGCTGACGATGTCTTCGCCGCCCCAGCAGATGGCCGCCGTGCCGTCCGAGCCCTCGAACAGCCGGCGCCAGCGGCGTGCCCTCGGCCGCCCGCGCGGCCAGGCTGTTCTTGACCACCACCACGTGGATGTTCTTGCCGCGCAGCTCCGCCCGCAGGCGCGTGTTGCGCGTTGGCCGTCAGGCCGACCATGTTCACCAGCAGCGCGTCGTGGACGCCTTCGCAGCTCGCTGCGGAGATGATCGGTAATCAGATTTTTGACGTATTTGCTCATGACGGTATCGCTGCTGATTGCTGCGATTCAGTCGTCGGCGATGCTACGTAGCGGTGCAGACTGCGCTTAGCCTGCGATCCGCACGCTCGGGCTCATCGTGGCGCTGACGGCGATCCCCTTGATGTACTGCCCCGGACCGCGGCCGGCTTCAGATGCCATGACGTGGTTGATGAAGGCCGGGATGTTCTCGGCCAGCTTGGCGGCGTCGAAGCTCAGCTTGCCGACCACGGCGTGGACGTTGCCGCCGGCGTCGTTGCGGAACTCGACCTTGCCGGCCTTGTACTCCTTGACCACCTTGCCGACGTCGGGCGTGACGGTGCCGGCCCGGGGCGAAGGCATCAGGCCGCGCGGGCCCGAGCACCTTGCCCAGCGGACCGACGACGCCCATCATGTCCGGCGCGGCGATGCACACGTCGAAATCGGTCCAGCCGCCCTTGATCTTCTCGGCCAGCTCCGGCGCCGCCGACTTCGTCGGCGCCGGCCGCCTTGGCCTCGTCGACCTTGTCGCCCTTGGCGAACACGACCACCCGCAGCGACTTGCCGATGCCGTGCGGCAGCACGATCGAGCCGCGGACGATCTGGTCGATGCAACTGCGCCGCGCCATCGTCGCCGGCCGGCAGCGGCTGCCCGGCCAACGCCATCGCGCGTGCCACCTTCGCCAGCAGCGGCCGGCTGTCCAGCGTCTGCAACTGCGTCGCCTGCGCGGTCGACGGCTGCGCACCGGCGACGCCGGGCAGGCCGGGATCGGGCACGCTGATGCGCAGCCGCGATTCGGTCCGGTACTGGTCCGGCCGGGCCAGGTTCCAGGCCTGGCCGACGAGCAGGCTGACGACGAAGACGCCGCCGAACACCGCGAGCCGGCGTCGGTTGCCGCGTCGCGCCAGCCGCGCGTGATCCGGGGCCGAGTCGTCGCGGGCGAGGCCGACGAGGCGGGAGGGCAAGGCGTGCATGGCATTCGTCCTGTCGGCGAACAGCGCCAGAGCGAAATTCATTATGGTGCCGAGCGGCGGTCCGCCGCCAGTCCGAGGCAGACGCTTCGCCGCCGGGCGAAGCGGCGACTCCGGTCCGGTCAGCCCGGCGCGGCGGTCAACGCCTCGCGCACCGCGGCAAGTTGGCGGCGCGAGACGGCCAGCCATTCGCCGGTCGGGCCGACGCGCACGGCCCAGCCCTCGTCGGCGTCATCGCCGGCGCGCCGCTCGAGCGCGCGCACCGCGTGGCGGGCGACGATCGCGTTGCGGTGCACGCGCAAGAAGCCATCGCCCAGGCGCCGTTCCAGGTCGGCCAGCGCCTCGTCGAGCACCAGGGACCGGCCGGCCGTGCGCAGCGTCACGTACTTCTGCTCGGCCTTGAGGTAGAGCAGCTCGGCCAGCGGCAGGCGCAGCACGCGGCCGCGGTCCTGCACCACCAGGGTCGGCGCCTGCACTGCGGCAGGAAGCAGCCGCTGCTGCACGCGCTGCAAGGCGGCCTGAAGGCGCTCGCGGCGCACCGGCTTGGTCAGGTAGTCGACGGCGTCGATCTCGAACGCGGCCAGCGCATGCTCGGCATGCGCGCTGACGAACACCACCGCCGGCGGCGCCGGCAAGGCGCGCAGCGCGGCGGCGAGTTGCAGGCCGCTGCGCCCGGGCATGCGGATGTCGAGCAGCAGCAGGTCGGCCTGTTGCTGCCCGAGCCAGGCCAGGGCCTGGCCGGCGTCGGCGGCCTCGCCGACCACCGCCGCGGCCGGCTCGGCGATCGCCTCGATCAGCGTGCGCAGGCGCGCGCGCGCCAGCGGCTCGTCGTCGACCAGCAGCACGCGCAGCGTCATCGCCCGGTTGCCATCAGTCCCGCGGCAGCACGATGCGCGCGTGGAACAGGCCGCCGTCGCGCCAGACCTCGCAGCTGGCGGCGACGTCGTGCAGCAGGCGCAGCCGCTCGCGCAGGTTGTGCAGTGCCATGCCGTGGCCGGGGTTGCCGGGATGTTCGGGCTCTTCGGGCAAGGTGTTGCTCACCGTCACCACCACCTGCCCGCGCCGCACCTCGGCGCGGATCCAGATCCGGCCGCCACCCACGGCCGGCTCGACGCCGTGGCGCACCGCGTTCTCGACCAGCGGCTGCAGCGCCAGCGGCGGCACGCGTGCCGCGCCGGCCTCGACCGCGAGGTCCCATTCCACCGCCAGCCGCGCGCCGAAGCGCACCTGTTCGATCGCCAGGTAGGCGCGCGCGAGCTCGATCTCCTCGCTCAGCGCCACCGAGCTGCCGGCGTCGGCGAGCGCGACGCGGAACAGCGCGCTCAGGTCTTCCAGCACGCGCTCGGCGCGCTCGGGGTCGACGCGCACGAGCGCGAGCGCGGTGTTCAGCGCGTTGAACAGGAAATGAGGGCGGATGCGCGACTGCAGCTCGGCCAGCCGAGCGCTCGCGTTCGCCGGGTGCCAGATGCGCGCGCGCAACTCGAGCCAGGCCCAGAGCAGCGCTGCGAGCCCGGCACCGGCGAGCGCGACGCCGGCCACGCGCAGGCCACCGGCGGCATCGGACAGGTCCAGCGCCCACAGCGGCAGCCAGCCGAGCAGCGCCGCGCCGGCACCGAGCCCGAGCACGAATGCCGCGCGCGGCGCCGAGCCGAGCCGGCGCAGCGCGCGCCGGGCCGCGCAGAGCGCGACGAGCCAGACCAGGCTCGCCACGGCGCCGGCGAACAGATGCCCGGCCTGGCGCTGGCCCCAGTCGGCGAGGTTGCGCGCCATCACCAGCGCCGCGACCGCGAGCACGCCCTGCACCAGCAGCACCGCGCGCAGCGCGAGCGCCGGGTGGCAGACGTCGAAGGCCGCCGCTGCTTGCGCCCGCTCGCGCGCGCGCTCCTCGGCAATCGGGTCGAAGCGCGTGCTCGCGAAGCCGGTGCTGCGCCCCGCGTCGGGTCGCAACGATTCGGGCCACAGGCTGGCCGGCCGCGTCTCGGTGGCGGGGAACTCGGCGTCGGGGTCGGGCATCTCGAGCCGGATAATACGGACCTCCGCCGGCCCGGCGTGCCCACCGCATCCCATGTCCAACGATCCCCTGGCCAACAAGGCCCAAGCCTGGTCGGCCCTGTTCAGCGAGCCGATGAGCGAGCTCGTCAAGCGCTACACCGCGAGCGTCGATTTCGACCGGCGCCTTTGGCGTGCCGACATCGCCGGCAGCCTGGCCCATGCCGAGATGCTGGCCGCGCAGGGCGTGATCGGCGCGCAGGACCTGGCCGACATCCGGCGCGGCATGGCGCAGATCGGCGAAGAGATCGAGTCGGGCCGCTTCGACTGGAAGCTCGAGCTCGAGGACGTGCACCTGAACATCGAGGCGCGGCTGACCGCGCTCGTCGGCGACGCGGGCAAGCGGCTGCACACCGGGCGCTCGCGCAACGACCAGGTCGCGACCGACGTGCGGCTGTGGCTGCGCGGCGAGATCGACGATCTCGCGCTGCACCTGGCCGAGATGCAGCGCGCGCTCGTCGAACAGGCGGCCGGGCACGCCGAGACGGTGATGCCCGGCTTCACGCACATGCAGGTCGCGCAGCCGGTGAGCTTCGCGCACCACCTGCTGGCCTACGTCGAGATGTTCGCGCGCGACGCCGAACGCTTGGCCGACCTGCGCCGGCGCGTGAACCGGCTGCCGTTGGGCGCCGCCGCGCTCGCCGGCACCAGCTACCCGCTGGACCGCGAACGGGTGGCCGCCGCGCTCGGCTTCGAAGGCGTGTGCCAGAACAGCCTGGACGCCGTGAGCGACCGCGACTTCGCGCTCGAGTTCAGCGCCTTCGCCGCGATCTGCATGGTGCATGTCTCGCGGCTGGCCGAAGAGATCGTGCTCTGGATGAGCCAGAACTTCGGCTTCATCAACCTCGCCGACCGCTACTGCACCGGCAGCTCGATCATGCCGCAGAAGCGCAACCCCGACGTCGCCGAGCTGGCGCGCGGCAAGAGCGGCCGCGTCGTCGGCCACCTGATGGCGCTGATCACGCTGATGAAGGGCCAGCCGCTGACCTACAACAAGGACAACCAGGAAGACAAGGAGCCGCTGTTCGACACGGTGGACACGCTGCGCGACACGCTGCGCATCATGGCCGAGATGGTCGGCGGCATCGTCGTCCATGCCGACGCGATGGAGCGCGCCGCGCTGCGCGGCTACGCGACGGCCACCGACCTGGCCGACTACCTGGTCAAGAAGGGCCTGCCCTTCCGCGACGCGCACGAGGCGGTGGCGCATGCGGTGAAGGTCGCGCTGCAGCAGGGGGTGGACCTGGCCGAGCTGCCGCTGGCGACGCTGCAGGGCTTTCACCCCGCGATCGGCGAGGACGTCTTCGCGGTGCTCACGCTGCGCGGCTCGCTGAACGCGCGCAACGTGCTCGGCGGCACCGCGCCGGCCCAGGTGCGCGCGCAGATCGAGCGCCACCGCGCGCGGCTGGCGCCATAGGCGTAGCCTTCCAGCAGGTCGACCGGCCGCGCTCTGCATGCTCGCCCGTCATCCCGACGTGGCAGGCGATCGTGTTCCGAGGCTGGGCGAATCTCAGTTCGGGAATCGACCCGCGAAAGCCCCACTCCCGCTCAGAGTGATGTACAGCGTTTGCGTGGCGCGGGTCGCCGCGACGTAGAACAAGCGCGCCTCGTCGACCTCGCTCTCGCCCTGCTCCGGCATGTGTCCGATGCCGGGCAGCGCGACCACCGGGAACTCCAGACCCTTGCTGGCGTGCATCGTCAGCACCTTGATGGTGTCCGCGCCGGGATCGAAATGGCCCGCACTCTTGCGCACCTGGTGCGGCAGGCTGCGCTGGCGCAGCGCGGCAGCGCATTCGTCCATCACCGCATGGCGCCGGCAGATGATGGCCATGTCCCCCCAGGTTGTGCCTTCCTCGTGCGCGGCGCTCAGCAGTTCGGCGATCTTGCTCGCCTCGTCGCGCAGGCTGGGTAGGCGGATCACGACCGGCGAATGCCCGTCCCGGCCGCAACTGATCGGCTGCAGCATCGGGATGCCGTCGTCGTCCCGATCCTCGGGCTTGAGCAGGTCGGCCGCGATCAGGCTGGCGGTCTGCAGCACCTGGCGCGTGTTGCGGTAGTTGATCTTCAGCACCGTCGTGCGGCCCTGGGCCTGGATACCCACGCTCTTGAAGCTGAACTGACGCGTGCGGCGACGCTCGTAGATGCTCTGGGCGTCGTCGTAGAGCAGCAGCAGGCTGTTCGTGTCCGGATCGACCATTTGCGTGATGAGCTTCAGCCACTCGGGCCGGAAGTCGTGGCCCTCGTCGATCAGCACAGCGCGGTACTGGCCGGACGGGATCAGCCGCCGCTCGACGCCGCGGATCACGTGGTCGACCATGGCATCGAACAGCGCCGGCCCCTGCGGTGGAATCGGTTGGCCGAAACTCACGAGCTGCTGCCGGCACCATTTGTGGAAGTTGCGTACCAGCACCCTGTCGGCCAGGCCCTTGGCCGCCATCACCGAACCCAGCTTCACGGCGAGCGGCTCGTTGTAGCAAAGCACGAGGATGGGTTTCGCGTCGGTCGTCGCCTTGGCCAGCTGTTCGGCGCGATAGCCCAGGATCATGGTCTTGCCCGAACCGGCCACGCCGTGGATGACGCGATGCCCGTCGCCCAGGCTGCGCGCGAGCTGCTCCTGCTGCAGGTCCATCACGCGCATGATGTCGGGCACGTTGTCTGTCTCGGCATCAGCTCGGTCGAACAGGTCGATCTGCGAGCTGACCCGCACCTCGGGGAACAGGATCCAGCGCACGCGGTCGATCTGCGGCAACGACAGCAGCCCGCGCATCAAGGTCGGGAACATACCCCACAGGCGGCTCTGGAAGGCCTCGGCCTCGATGCCTTCGGTCATCTCGTCGGCGCAGACGACGCGATGACGATCGATTGCCTGGCCCAGGCCCGCCGCGTCGAACTGCCGGCGCGTGATGTGCGTGAACACGACGCCGTAGCTCCAGGGGAAGGCGAGCGATCCCTTGGATCGGCCGGCATCGGCGACGAGTTGCTTGTCGCGCGACAGCGCGTCGACGACCTGGTGCGCGTAGTGCCGCGCCTGCTCGATCGGGTTGGCGACGTTCTTGGGCTGACCGCCGGGAGAGATCTCCCAGGTCTGCCGATCGGCGCGGCGGACGGTGTCCAGCCGCCAGTCCTTGACCTCCAGGATCAGCAGCCCGCGGCGGGGGTGCAGCACGACGAAGTCCGGGTGCGCCTGCTTCGGACCGACGGGCACGTCGTACCAGACGCAGGTAGTCGTCGTCGAGCTTCTGCTCCAGCCGTTCGGCGAGCCGGCGCTCGCCTTGCGTCATGCGCGACACACAGGTGCCGATGGAAGGAATGAGGGTGGCCATGCTCGGGGGTGCCGTCCCGCGCTGCAGGGTGTTGACGGGCAACAGCCCAGCCTACTCCCTGGCGCCTGTGCGCGCACGGGTCGGTTGCGGGCAAATCTCACTGAACGCTGCGACCCGGGCGATCCGCCCACGCGACACCAGTGCCGGGCGTCAGCGCGGCTCGGCGGCCGTCACGCGATCGGCGTCGCGGTCCGGCGCGTTCGGCGGCTGGCCCTTGTCGAACACGATGCGCCAGACGCCAGGCGCCTCGAGGCGCCAGATCGAGTTGAAGCGCGCGATCGTGCGGCCGGCGGCGTCGCGCACCGGGCCGGTGGACAGCGCGAGCGTGCCGTCGCCGAGCACTTCGACCTGGTCCGTCGTCCACGAGAACGGCGCCGCGGGTGCGTCGAAGCAACGGCTTCCAGCCCTCGGCCACCGCGCTTCGGCCGCGCAGCACCGTCGCGCCGGCGAAGAACACCGCCTGCTCGGACAGGAAACCGGCGAAGGCGCGGTGGTCGCGCTCGGTCATGCTGCGCGCGAACGCGCGCTCGGTCTCGGCGACCTGGCGCGCGAGCGCCGCGCGGTCGCGCTCGGCGTTCACCGCGCCGGCGAGCAGCGCGAACGCAGCGACTGCGGCGCGCATCGCAGGCCGCCGTTCAAGCCCGCATCGTCGGAGACTGCGGCGCCTCGTCGCAGAACCAGCTCAGCAGGATCAGCGCCGCGACGCTGCCGACCGGGAACAGCAGCACGCTCAGCGCGAGCCAGCCGGCCACCGAGCGCTGCAGGCGGTGCGCGCCGATCGGCCAGGAACACCCAGTGCAACAGCATCGCCGACGCCAGCGCGAGCGCGGTCAGCACGGTGCGCACGACCGCCGCGCCGTCGGACAGCGGTGGCAGCAGCGCCGCGAGGCAGGCCACCGCGACGACGAGCGCGACGGTGGACGCCGCGAAGGCACGTTGGGCGGGGGTTTCGGACATGGCGGGCCTTTCGTGGGCGCGGTGCCAGTTTATGGCGCCTGGCCGCAGCCGTGCAGCGCCGCCGTACCATCACCGCATGGCTGCCCGGCGCTGGATCGCCCACCTCGACATGGACGCCTTCTACGCGTCCGTCGAACTGCTGCGCTACCCGGAACTGGCCGGCCAGCCGGTGGTCATCGGCGGCGGCCGGCGCCACCAGCCCGAGCGCCTGGCCGACGGCACGCGGCGCTTCGCGACGCTGCGCCACTACACCGGCCGCGGCGTCGTCACGACCGCCACCTACGCCGCGCGCGACCATGGCGTGCATTCCGGGATGGGGCTGATGAAGGCCGCCGCGCGCTGCCCCGACGCGGTGCTGCTGCCGGTCGACTTCGACGAGTACCGGCGCTACTCGCGCCTGTTCAAGGCCGCGGTCGCCGAGGTCGCGCCGGTGATCGAGGACCGCGGCATCGACGAGATCTACATCGACCTCGGCGACGTGCCCGGCGTGCACGACGCGGTCGGCCACGACGCCTGCGGCGGCGTGCGCGCGCTCGCGCAGGAGATCCGCAACAACGTCAAGTGCGCCACCGGCCTGGCCTGCTCGATCGGCGTGACGCCGAACAAGCTGCTCGCCAAGATCGCCTCCGAGCTGGACAAGCCCGACGGGCTGACGATCCTGACCGAGGCCGACATCCCGCCGCGGCTGTGGCCGCTGCCGGTGCGGCGCATCAACGGCATCGGCCCGAAGGCCGGCGCGCAGGCTGCAGGCGCTGGGCATCGCGACGATCGGCGAGCTGGCGGCGCGCGACAAGCCCTGGCTGGTCGCGCAGTTCGGGCGCGCCTACGGCCGCTGGCTGCACGATGCAGCGCACGGCCTCGACGAGCGGCCGGTGGTGACGCACAGCGAGCCGGTCTCGATAAGCCGCGAGACGACCTTCGAGCGCGACCTGCACGCGGTGCGCGACCGCGCCGAGCTGACGCGCATCTTCACGCAGCTGGCCGAGCAGGTCGCCGTCGACCTGCAGCGCAAGGGCTACGCCGGCCGCACGATCGGCATCAAGCTGCGCTTCGACGACTTCAAGACCGTCACGCGCGATCTGACGCTGCCCGTGCCGACGGCCGACTTCGGCGCCATCCGCCGTGCTGCCGGGCTGTGCCTGAAGCGGGTCGACCTGAGCCGGCGGCTGCGCCTGCTCGGCGTGCGTGCCGGATCGCTGGTGCGCCCTGCGCCGGCCGGTCGGCCCGCGGCCGCACCACCGCCGCGCGCGGGCAAGGGCGCCTCCGCGCCCGAGTTGCCGCTGTTCGAGCCCGCGGACAGCTCGCCCTGAGGGCCGGCGCCGGCAAGGCCGGATCGCGGAGGAATTTCACGCCCGCGGGCTCGCCCGGACGGTGGTTGCAGCGCCGCAGGCGGGACGTGGCCCTTAGCATCGAGCCGGTTCGTCTTGCCCGGGTCTGCCGCATGCTGTCGTCGATCATCCGTCTTGCCTTCGTCGCCGTCCTGGCTGGTGCGGGCACGCTCGCGCCAGCCGCGACCGACGACAGCCTGTACCGGACGCTCGGCGAGCGGCCGGGCATCGCCACGTTGACGACGGACTTCGTGACCCGGCTGAAGGCCGATCCGCGGACCGGCCCGTTCTTCAAGGACATCAGCACCAAGTACCTGTCCGGGCAGCTGAGCATCCTCTTCTGCCAGCTCAGCGGCGGGCCCTGCAAGCGCGACGAGATGGAGGCGCCGGACATGCGCCGCGTGCACGAGAACCTGGGCGTGCGCGAGGCCGACTTCAACGCCCTCGTCGAGGTGCTGCAGCAGACGATGGACGCGCACGGCGTCCCCTTCGCGATGCAGAACCGGCTGCTCGCGCAGCTGGCGCCGATGCACCGCGAGATCGTCACCCGCTGACGCGGGATTGAGCTGACGCAAGCCGGCGCGGGGCCGGGGCGCCTACGCTCGACCCTCGTTTCGAGGGGATGCCTTGCCATGACCGCATTGACCTGGTCCGAAGCGCTGGCGTTGCAACAGCCGCGCATGGACAGCACACATCACGAATTCGTCGAATTGCTGGCGGCGGTGGAGCAGGCGCTGGACGGGTCGATTCCCGCCGTCGACGACGCGTTGGCGCGCTTCGTCGACCATACCGAGCGGCATTTCGCCGACGAGGAGTGCTGGATGGCCAGCCTCGGCTTCTCGGCGCAGAACTGCCACGCCTTCCAGCACGCGCATGTGCTGCAGGTGTTGCGCGAGGTGAACGGCCTGTGGCGCAGCGAAGGCGATCTGAACCTGGTGCGCCAGCTCGTCGGCGAACTGGCCAAGTGGTTCCCGGCCCATGCGCAAAGCATGGACGCGGCGCTCGCGCAGACGATGGCCGAGCAGGGCTTCGACCCCGACACCGGGATGCTGGCTCGTCCGCCGGCCGCCGACGCCGCGCCGATCACCGGCTGCGGCAGCGCCAGCTGCGCCTGAAGTCGCGGCGCCGCCGGCGTCGACGCGACATCGGTAGCATCGCGGCTGCCGAGGAGACAAGCCCCATGACCGTGATCACCCACATCGAGGACCTGCGCGTCCTGGCCGAAAAGCGCGTGCCGCGCATGTTCTACGACTACGCCGACTCCGGCTCGTGGACCGAGAGCACCTACCGCGCCAACGAGAGCGACTTCCAGAAGATCCTGCTGCGCCAGCGCGTCGCGGTGAACATGGAAGGCCGCAGCACCGCGACGACGATGGTCGGCGTGCCGGTGGCGATGCCGGTGGCGATCGCGCCCACCGGGCTGACCGGCATGCAGCATGCCGACGGCGAGATCCTGGCCGCGAAGGCGGCCGAGAAGTTCGGCATCCCGTTCACGCTGTCGACGATGAGCATCTGCTCGATCGAGGACATCGCCGCGCACACCAAGGCGCCGTTCTGGTTCCAGCTCTACGTGATGAAGGACCGCGGCTTCATCGAGCGCCTGATCGACCGCGCCAAGGCCGCCAACTGCGGCGCGCTGGTGCTGACGCTGGACCTGCAGATCCTCGGCCAGCGCCACAAGGACCTGAAGAACGGCCTGTCGGCGCCGCCCAAGCTGACGCTGGCGAACCTGGTCAACATGGCGACCAAGCCGCGCTGGTGCCTGGGCATGCTGGGCACGAAGCGGCGCCAGTTCGGCAACATCGTCGGCCATGTCTCGGGGGTCGAGAACATGAGCAGCCTGTCGTCGTGGACGGCGGACCAGTTCGACCCGGCGCTGAACTGGGGCGACGTCGAATGGATCAAGAAGCGCTGGGGCGGCAAGCTGATCCTGAAGGGCATCAACGACGTCGAGGACGCGAAGCTGGCGGTGGCCTCGGGCGCCGACGCGCTGATCGTCAGCAACCACGGCGGCCGCCAGCTCGACGGCGCGCAGAGCAGCATCGCGGCGCTGCCCGCGATCGCGGCCGAGGTCGGCTCGAGGATCGAGGTCCACATGGACGGCGGCATCCGCTCCGGCCAGGACGTGCTCAAGGCACGCGCCCTCGGCGCGCAAGGCACCTACATCGGCCGCGCGATGCTCTACGGCCTGGGGGCGATGGGCGAGGCCGGCGTGACCAAGGCGTTGCAGATCATCCACAAGGAACTCGACCTGACGATGGCTTTCTGCGGCCGCACGCGCATCGAGCAGGTCGACCGCAGCGTGCTGCTGCCCGGCACCTTCCCCGGCACCACCTCCGGCTGAGCGGCGGCGCTTGTGGCCTAATCTCGCCTCCGCGCAAACCCGCAGCATTCCCATCTCACCCGGAGCGACCCACCATGGGCAACAAGATCAAGACCGAAGCCGACCGCAAGGCCACCCCGCGCCCGGCCGCCCCCGCTGGCGCTGCGTTCGGCGTGTCGCGCGGCCAGAAGATCAGCCTCGAGCGCGGTTCGCACACGCGCAGCAAGAAGAACCCCGGCAAGCGCCCGCACAAGGGGGGTTGACCTCGGCGGCTGAACCCGGCGGCGGCACCCGACCGCCGACCCGAGCCCCGCGATGATCCGCATCACCGAGCTGCGCCTGCCGCTGGACCATCCGAGCGAGGCGTTGCGCGCGGCCGTGCTCGCGCGCCTGGGCGTCGCCGACGCCGAGCTCGTCGCGTTCACCGTCTTCAAGCGCAGCTACGACGCGCGCAAGAAGTCGGCGATCGTGCTGATTTACACGCTGGACTGCACGCTGGCCGACGAGGCCGCCGTGCTCGCGCGCGCGGCTGGCGACGCCCATCTGCGGCCGACGCCGGACATGAGCTACCGCTTCGTCGCGCGGGCGCCGGCCGACTGGCGCGCGCGCCAGCCGTTGCGGCCGGTGGTGATCGGCTTCGGCCCCTGCGGCATCTTCGCCGCGCTGCTGCTCGCGCAGATGGGGCTGGCGCCGATCGTGCTGGAGCGCGGCAAGCCGGTGCGCGAGCGCACGAAGGACACCTGGGGCCTGTGGCGCCAGGGCGTGCTCGACCCGGAGTCGAACGTGCAGTTCGGCGAAGGCGGCGCCGGCACCTTCAGCGACGGCAAGCTGTGGAGCCAGATCAGCGACCCGCGCCACCTGACGCGCAAGGTGCTGGCCGAGTTCGTCAAGGCCGGCGCGCCCGAAGAGATCCTGTACGTCGCCAAGCCGCACATCGGCACCTTCCGCCTCGTGAGCATGGTCGAGAAGATGCGCGCCGAGATCGAGGCGCTGGGCGGCGAGGTGCGCTTTCGCCAGCAGGTCACCGGGCTGCGCATCGACGGCGGACGCGTGCGCGGACTGACGTTGGCCGACGGCACGCAGATCGACGCCGAGCAGGTCGTGCTCGCGGTCGGCCACAGCGCGCGCGACACCTTCGAGCGGCTGCACGAGGCCGGCGTCGCGATGCAGGCCAAGCCGTTCTCGGTCGGCTTTCGCATCGAGCACCCGCAGGGGCTGATCGACCGCGCGCGCTTCGGGCCCAGCGCCGGCAACGCCATCCTCGGCGCGGCCGACTACAAGCTGGTGCACCACGCGAAGAACGGCCGCTCGGTCTACAGCTTCTGCATGTGCCCGGGCGGTACCGTGGTCGCGGCCACCTCCGAGCCCGAGCGCGTCGTCACCAACGGCATGAGCCAGTACTCGCGCAACGAGCGCAACGCGAACGCCGGCATCGTCGTCGGCCTGACGCCGGACGACGTGCGCCAGGACCGCCGCGGCAGCGGCCCGGTGCCGCCGCTGGACGGCATCGCGTTCCAGCGCTTCTGGGAGTCGCGCGCCTACCGGCTCGGCGGCGGCGGCTATGTCGCGCCCGGACAGCTGGTCGGCGACTTCGTCCACGGCCGCCACGGCGCAGCCGTCGCGCGCGAGTTCGGCAGCGTGCTGCCGTCGTACAAGCCGGGCGTGCATTTGTGCGACCTGGCCGAGCCCGGCCAGGAAAGCCTGCCCGGCGAGGCGCTGGCGGCGATCCGCGAAGCGCTGCCCGCGTTCGAGCGCCAGATCCCCGGCTTCGCGATGAACGACGCGGTGCTGACCGGCGTCGAGACGCGCACCTCGTCGCCGCTGCGCATCCCGCGCGGCGAGCGACCACCAGAGCGTCAACGTCGCCGGCCTGTACCCGGCCGGCGAAGGCGCGGGCTACGCCGGCGGCATCATGTCGGCCGCGGTCGACGGCATCGAAGTCGCCGAGGCCGTGGCGCGCCGGATCCTGACGCCGGCCGGCTGACAGACCACCGACGATCACTGCAGAGGAGTCGGCGATGAGCGAAGCGCTGGACCTGGACGCCTACCTCGAACGCGTGCGCTGGAACGGCCCGCTGCGCGCCGACCACGAGACGCTCGTCGGCCTGCAGCGCGCGCACATGCGCCACATCCCGTTCGAGAACCTCGACGTGCTGCTCGGCCGCCGCCCGCGCCTGGACCTGCCGGCGCTGCAGCGCAAGCTGGTGAACGAGCGCCGCGGCGGCTACTGCTTCGAGCACGTGACGCTGTTCGCCGCGGTGCTCGAGCGGCTGGGCTTCCAGCCGCGCCGCCACGCGGCACGGGTGGTGCTGTTCGTGCCGGTGACGGCCGCGCCGCGCACGCACGCCTTCCTGAGCGTGGCGCTGGCCCAAGGCCGCTTCGTCGTCGACCCCGGCTTCGGCGCGCTGTCGCCGGCGCTGCCGGTGCCGCTGCTCGACCGCGGAACGACCGCACCGGAAGACGCGAGCCACTGGATGGCGCGCGACGGCGAGCGTTGGGTGCTGCGCGTGCGCACCGACGGCAAGCCCGCCGTCGACGCCTGGGTCTCGACGCTGGACGACGAACACCCGGTCGACTACGAGCTCGCCAACCACTACACCGCGACCCACCCCGATTCGCCGTTCGTCAACCGGCTGATGCTGCGCGCGCTGACCGACCGCGGGCGCATCACGCTGATGAACCGCGACGCCACCGTCTGGGATGCCGACGGCCCGCGCGCGACGCAGCTCGCCGACCGGCGCGCGCTGCGCTCGCTGCTCGCCGAGCATTTCGGCTTCGACCTGCCCGAGGTCGAGGGCTTGCGCGTGCCGGCGATCCCGGAGTGGGACTGAAGGGCCGCGGCGAAGCAGCGGCGCTCGCTAGTCGCGCACCTTCGCGCGCGCCTCGG
Organism: uncultured beta proteobacterium; assembly: GCA_963788635.1. GTDB lineage: Bacteria > Pseudomonadota > Gammaproteobacteria > Burkholderiales > Burkholderiaceae_C > Rubrivivax. The sequence goes on from CAWBHE010000011.1 coordinate 57,169, forward strand.
CGGCGGTCTCGTAGATGTGCGGCGCCACCCCGCGCGCGGCCAGCGCCGGGCCGAGCTTGGCGCGCAGGAAACCGCTCGTCGTGTAACGCGTGACGTTGAGGTAGAAGCGGTCCATCAGCGCGCGCACCATCTCGGCCCAGGCGTCCTCGACCTCGGCGTCGAGCTGGAAATGGTCGTAGTTGACGACCGCGAACACGCGCTCGCCGAGCGGCGCCAGGTGGCGCTCGACCTCCTGGCGCACCGCGTCGACGTCGTCGGCGCTGCGGATCGCGAGGTGCTCGAAGTTGATGAACATCGTGCGCTGCGCGGCGTCGAACGCGAAGCGGTCGGCCAGCGGCAGCATCAGCAGACGCGCGCGCAGCCCCATCGGCGCCGCAGCGAAGATCGCCGCGTCCATGACCGCCGGCGGGCGCTCGAGCACCGGCCGGAACTGCATCCGCGCGAGCACGTCGCGCTCGAGGTCCAGCCCGGGCGCGACCTCGAGCAGTTCGAGCCCGCGCTCGTGCAGGCCGAACACCGCGCGCTCGGTGACGTAGAGCACCGGCTGGCCGCGCGCGAACGCCGCGCGGCCGGAGAAGGTGCGCTGCTCGACCTCGGCGACGAACTTCGACTCGCCATTGGCCATGAAGCTGCCGACGAAGACCAGCGTCTTGGCGTTCTGGCTGATGTTGATGAAGCCGCCCGCGCCGGCCAGCCGCGGCCCGAAGCGGCTGACGTTGACGTTGCCCTGCGGCGTCGACCTGGGCCAGGCCGAGGAAGGCGATGTCGAGGCCGCCGCCGTCGTAGAAGTCGAACTGGTAGGGCTGGTCGATGATCGCCTGGGTGTTGACCGCGGCGCCGAAGTTCAGCCCGCCGGCCGGGATGCCGCCGATCACGCCCGGCTCGACGGTCAGCGTGATGAGGTCGATCACGCGCTCCTCGGCGGCGACTGCGGCCACGCCCTCGGGCATGCCGATGCCGAGGTTGACCACCGCGTTCGGGCGCAGCGCCAGCGCCGCGCGGCGGGCGATGACCTTGCGCTCGCCCGGCGCCATCGGCTCGACGCTGGCCGCCGGCAGCCGGATCTCGCCGGCGAACGCCGCGCTGTAGGGTTCGGCGAAGGTCTGGTGGTGGTATTCGGGCCGCTCGGCGACGACCACGCAGTCGACCAGGATGCCCGGGATCTTGACCTCGCGCGGCGACAGCGAATGGGCCTCGGCGACGCGCTCGACCTGGGCCACGACGATGCCGCCCGAGTTGCGCACCGCCATCGCGATGGCCAGCGATTCGAGCGTCAGCGCCTCGCGCTCCATCGTCAGGTTGCCGTCGGTGTCGGCGGTGGTCGCGCGGATCAGCGCGACGTCGATCGGGAAGGCCTTGTAGAAGAGGAAATCCTCGCCGTCGATCGTCATCAGGCGCACCCGCTCCTCGGTCGTGCGCGCGTTGATGCGGCCGCCGCCGAAGCGCGGGTCGACGAAGGTGCCCAGCCCGACGCGCGTCAGGTGCCCCGGCCGGCCGGCGGCGATGTCGCGGAACAGGTGCGAGATCACGCCCTGCGGCAGGTTCTAGGCCTCGATCCGGTTCTCGACCGCCAGCTTCTGCAACGCCGGCACCAGCCCCCAGTGGCCGCCGATCACGCGCGCGACCAGGCCTTCGTGGCCGAGGTGGTTCAGCCCGCGCGTCTTGCCGTCGCCCTGGCCGGCGGCGTAGACCAGCGTCAGCCCGCGCGGCAGGCCGGTCGCGACGAAGCGCGCCTCCAGCGCCAGCGCCAGGTTCTCCGCGAAGCCGATGCCGACGAAGCCGCTGGTGGCCAGCGTGTCGCCGTCGCGCACGAGCGCCATCGCCTCGGCGGCGCTGACGAGCTTGCCCTTGCCACCGGCACGCAGGCCGGCGCTGCGCCGGAGGCGGTCGCCCTGAGGAGTCATGCCGGTCATCGTCGCATGCGCTTGGCGCGCCGCGCATCGGGGCTCGCCCGGCTCGGATGCGGGCCAGGGCCGGTCCGCACCGGCGTAGAGTCCTGCCGCGCACTCGACCTCCCCGGTATCGCCGGAGCCCCGCGATGAACCTGCGCCAGATGTCGGAACTCAAGCGCTGGCATGTCGCGCACCGCGACGCCGCGCCGCTCGAAACCCACGCCTGGGACGCGGTGCTGACGCTGTGGCTGCTCGGCTGGATGGGCCCGGCGCCGGCGCTGCTGCTGGGCTGGGTCTGGCTCGAGTTGCTGTGCGTGCCGATGTTCTTCGCGCCGCCGCTGTACGTGCGGCTGCGCGCCTGGCTGCACGCACGCGGCGCGCTGCGCTGCGACTGGCTGGCGGCGGCACGCTAGACCAGCCCGCCCGGGATCGCCCCCCGTCGACGGCGTCCCCGACGCGCGTATAGCATCGGCGTTAGGGGAAAGGAGGTCGCGGGCCGGGGCCAAGACGCCGGCGCGCGACGCTGCCGTCGCGCACCGATGACCAGCGATCCATCTCTGACGACGAATCATCTGCGCTTGTGTCTCGCCGGCGCGGCGCGCCTCTTCGTCGACGGCGGCCGCGTCCTTGCACTCGAGCGCAAGGACGCGGCGCTGCTGGCGCTGCTGGTGCTCGACGGGCCGACACGCCGCGCCCGCGCTGCGGCGCTGCTGTGGCCCGACACCTCCGAGCGCCAGGCACGAACGAACCTGCGTCAGCGCCTGTTCCGGCTGCAGCGCGCCGCCCGGCGCGAGCTGGTGCAAGGCGGCGCGGTGCTGCAGCTGGCCGACGGCTTGGCGGTCGATCTCGACGAGTTGTTGGCGAAACAGGCCGCCGATGCAGCCTCCGGCGACCTTCTCGACGGGCTGGACTACGGCGACAACGAGGCGCTCGAGCAGTGGGTGCTTGCCGCGCGCCAGCGCTGGCGGCGGCGCCGGCTCGACGCGCTGGCACAGCGCGCGAGCGAGCTCGAGGCAGCGGGCCAGATCGCCGCCGCCCTGCCCCTCGCGCAGCGTCTGGTGGTCGAGGAGCCGACGCAGGAGCACGCCCACCGGCGCCTGATGCGCCTGCACCACCTGCGCGGCGACCGCGCCGCGGCGCTCGCCGCCTACGGGGACTGCCGACGTCTGCTGGCGGCCGAACTTGGCCACGCCCCGGGGACCGAGACACGCGAGCTCGCCGCAGCCATCGCCGAAGGCGGTCACGGCGCCCCCGTCCCAGTGACGGCGCCGCTGCCGGCGGCGCTGCGCCGCCCGCCGCGCATGGTCGGTCGTGACGCCGCCTGGGCGGCGCTGGCGAGGCACCTCGATGAGGGGCGGCCGGTCATCGTCGTCGCCGAGGCCGGGCTGGGCAAGACGCGCCTGCTCGAGGAGCAGGCCGCCAGCGACGGCGCGCTGTGCCTGCTGTCGGGCCGGCACGGTGACGAGGGCGCGCCCTATGCCCTACTCGCGCGGCTGCTGCAGGCGCTGCATGCGCGTCATGGCCGACCGCCGTGCGGCAAGGGCACGCTGGCGACGCTGGCGACGCTGGTGCCCGACCTCGGCGTCGGTGCCGGCAGGGTCCCCGAACCGGCGGCCTTGCGGCTGGCTGTCGAGCAGGCCCTGCACGCCTGGCACGCTGCTGGGCTGCGCGGGATCGCCGTAGACGACCTGCACTTTGCCGACGCGGTGTCGGTCGAACTGCTCGTCCCGCTCGCCTGCGCCCCGGGCGTCGGCCTGCGCTGGCTGCTGGCGAGCCGGCCGCAGCCGGTACCCGCAGCGCTGGCCGTCGCCATCGACGACCCGCCTGCCGTCGGCCTGGTCGAACTGAGGCTGGCGCCGCTGGACGAGGCTGGCTTCGGCGAACTGCTGGCGTCGTTGCAACTGGCCGGGCTTGACCCGGCGTTCTGGCAGGCGCGCTTGTACGGCCATTGCGGCGGCAACCCGATGCTCGCGCTGGCCACGCTGGGCGAGCTGCATCGCCAGGGCTGGGCGTTGCCGCCGGACGAGCTGCCGCTGCCGCGTACTGCCACGCTCACGCTGGTCGCGCGGCTGCGCCAGCTCTCGGCCCCGGCACTGCTGCTGGCGCAGGTGGCCTGCATGGCGGTGCCCGACTTCGGGGCTGACCTCGCCGCCAGCGTGCTCGAGTGCAGCGTGCCGGCGCTGATCGCCGCCTGGCGCGAGCTCGAGGACGCCGACGTCCTGCGCGGCGAGCGCTTCGCGCACGACCTTGTCCGCGCCGCCGCCGCTGCCGCGGTGCCGCGGCCGCTGGCGCGCGCGCTGCACCGGCGCATCGCAGGCTGGCTGGCCGCGCGCGGCGCGCCGCCGGCGCGTGTCGCCGGCCACTGGTGGGCCTGCGAAGACTGGACGCAGGCGGCGCAGGCACTGGAGCGCGCCGCCGAGGAGGCCGCGGCGCTGGCGCTGCGCAGCGAGGAGCTGGAGCTGCTGCGGCGCGCCGCCGACGCGCACGCGCGCGCCGGCGCCACGGCCTCCGCCTTCGTCTGCAGCTGGCGTGCGGTGCACACGATGCTGGTGGCCGACCGCATCGACGGCGCCCTGGCCGCGGCCGAGGCCTTGGCGGCCGACGCCGTCGACCCTGCGCAGCGCCAGTTCGCGCTCGAGGCACGCGCCGCGGTCCGCAACGAGCGCACCGAGTCCGAACTCGCGCTCGCCGACGTGCAAGCGGCGCGCGCCTGCGCGCCTGCGCCGCTGGGCGCCGAGATGGAGGTGCGGCTGGCGCAGCGCGAGGCGATGGCGCTGATGCGCCTGAACTGCGGCGCGCAGGCCCTGCAGGTGCTGGACGCGGCGCGCGAGGCCGCGCTCGCGCTGCCCGACGCCGCCCTGCGCCTGGCCTGGCGCTGCGACCGCGCGAGCGCGCTCGACTACAACGACCGCCTCGAGGAAGCCGCCGCCACCTTCGCCGAGGTCGCCGCCGACGCCGAGGCGGCGGGGCGCTGGATCGAGGTCGTCGCGGCGCTCGGCAACCTGGCGGTGACGCTGGTCTACCTGGGCCGCCAACAGGAATGTCGCCGCCACGCCGAGCGCGCCGTCGCCATCGGGCGGCGCTACGGCAGCGCCGAAGGCAACGTGCTGATCGACGAGATGACGCTGGCCGGCACCCTGCGCGACCTCGGCCGCTACGACGAGGCAATCGCCCTCGGCGAGCGTGTCGTCGACGACCTGCGCCGCGTCGGTCACCTGGCCTGGGCTGCCAACGCCGAGGGCGACGTGGCGGGCACCTGGCTGTGGCTCGGCCGGCCCGACCTCGCGCTCAAGGCCTTGCGGCCGCTGCCGGCCGACGCCCCGGCCTGGGTGCAAGGCAGCCGCCTGATCTTCGAGGCGCGCATTGAGGCGGCGCGCGAGCGACCAGTGGGTGACCGCATCGAGCGCGCCGCGGCGCTGCTTGCCCAGTTCGGTCGCAGCTACGTGCGGCTGAAGGTCGCGCTCGAGCGCGCGCGCCAGGCGCCGCCGGCCGAGGCGGCGGTGCGCGCCGCGCACATCGTCGAGCAGGCACTCGCCAGCCAGCAGCGTGCGCTCGCCGGTCAGGCGCTGCAGCTGCACGTGGACGCGCTGCGCCGCGCCGGCCAGACTGCGGCCGCCGGCGAGGCCGCGCTGCGGCTGGTCGCCCACCTGCGTGGCCACGACCCCTGCAGCACCTACGTTCCCGAGCCCTGGTGGGTCGCCTGCCGCGCCCTGCATGCGGCGGGCGACTACACGCAGGCGCGGGCGGCGTTGGACCACGCGCTCGAATGGGTCGAGACCCAGGCGCTGCCGCACGTGCCGGCGCTGTACTGCGACAACTTCCTGTCGCGCAACCCGACCAACGCGGCGCTGCGCCGCGCCCGGGCGGGGGTGATGCCGGTCGATTGAGCGCGGGCACGCCGGCGCTGGTAACGCTTCAGGAACGCGCCCGCTGCTAGGGTGAATACGCGCGGTTCGACAGGTGTGAACCGTGTCGCGGCCGCGCCCAGGGCTTACGCGGTGAAGGATCCATCGGTGCTGCCGACCAGCAAACCCGCTGACCAACGGCGCTGAAGCTCCTTGACCCCGCGAGTCGGGCCGCTGGCAGGCGGAACCGGACCCATGTCAGACCAAGTCAACGATCGCTCGGGGAGAACAGAGATGAAGTCGGAACCGTCCACTGCGCGCCTGCGTATCGCGTCGCTCACGGCACTCGTCGCCCTTCTGGCCGCCTGCGGGGGCGGCGGCAGTGGGTCCTCAACCGTGACGGCGAGCGCGCCGACGGCACCTACGCCTGCGCCTGACACCTGGCTCCTGGCACCCTGCGCCACTCGCCACCTGCCACCGCACCAGCACCTGCTCCGCAGCCCATGCGCCTGCACCTGCGCCGTGCGCCTGCGCCAACGTCGAGTCCCGTTCCGGCCGTGCGGATCAGCGCCAGTATCGGCTACACATTGGCGGCGCGTGCCGACGGCAGCGTGTTGGCATGGGGAACGATGATGGACTGGAGGCGCCGGCACCGGCATTACGGGCTCGGCGGCCACGCTCATCTCCGGGGTTGTCGAGCGTGACGGCCATCTCGGCCATCGACAACGCTTCCGGTTACGGGAATCACTCCCTCGCTCTCCATACCGACGGGACCGTCAGCGGATGGGGTAGCAATGGCAGCTACGGTTCGCTCGGGATCTACGGTGCCCTGGGAATGGGCCAGGGCACTTCGGACATCGTGACGTCGCCCGTCTCCGTGTCCGCGCTGGGCACAGGGGTCCAGGCTCGGGGCTGCGGTGGGGTCGCAAGCCTGCTGCTTCATGTCGACGGCACCGTCTGGCTCGTGCCTTCCACCTGGGACCACGCCAGCGACGTCTGTGACCACGCGGCAAATCGCCGGCCTGACCAACATCGTCTCGCTTGGCGCCGCCAAGCTGCCGGCGGTTTCCTCCGGCTCCATCCCCATCTGCTCGTTCCCTGCGGTTGCCGCGGATCGCAGCCTGCGGTTCGTGGACCTGAACGATGGACTGAGCAATGGCGTAACTTCGATCGCCACAACAGTGTCGGCTCCGATGGCCAACCTGCCGGCGCTGACCAGTGCCACGTGCGTACGCCAGAACGGCGTTGCCGCGGGGATCGCGACATGCCTCGCCATCGACACTGGTGGCTACGTATGGGCATGGGGTAACAACCAACACGGCCAACTGGGTAACGGCACGACGACTGGCGTCACCATCCCGATCCAGGTCGGCGGGCTTTCCTCGGTAGTGGCCGTTGATCTCGCTGGCGATACCGCCTTCGCCCTGACTTCAGACGGCCAACTCTACAGTTGGGGAGCGTACAACCCCGACGTCCTAGGTCGTTACGACGACAGCAGCGGCCTCCCGATCGGCCGGACACCGTGCCATCGGTGATTCCGGGCCTGAATGGAGTCACCGCGATCACCGCCGGCGATGTGCACGCATGCGCCCTCAAGGGCGACGGAAGCGTGTGGTGCTGGGGTCAAAACTACTTTGGCCAAGTCGGTGACGGCACTTTGAACTTTCGCGCCAACCCAGTGCAAGTTCCAGGAATCAATCTGAATTGAAGCCCCAGACCCGCAAGCACCATTCAGAGTGAGGACGCTCGTCGCCGCACAGCGAAATCCTGCATGGTGGACGGCGAAGGACTGACGATGGCCCCCCTTTTTGCCATGTGATGCAGCAGATTCCCTGTACGACTCGCGGTACCCGACCGGTCCAGACTACCGCGTTCAGCGCTCGAGCGCGCCGCCGGCCAGCCAGCGCGCGCCGCGGCGGTAGAGCTCGTCGACCACCGCACCCTTGAGCATCGGCATGTCGAGCTTGACCCGGTAGCCGATGCGCTGCTGGATGTAGGCCAGGTGGCGGTAGCCCTCGGGCAGCGCGGCCAGCGCGGCGGCGTCGAGCCGAAGCGTCGCCGCCGGGTCGACCGGGTCGATGCGGTCCTTCTCGTAGATCGGCTGCCGGTGCAGCAGCTTCCACGCGCCCTCGTGGCGCTGGACGAAGTCGTAGAAGCGGCCGGTGCAGACCACGTCGCAGGGCACGCCGTCGACCGGGCCGCGCTGCGAGATCGTCATCTTGGTCTGCGCGATGGCACGGTCGCCCGCGACCTCGATCGCCGAGCCGCCCAGGAAGTGCAGGATGCTGACGCCGCGCGCCCAGCCTTCCTGCGTGACGCGGATGAAGTCGCGCGAACGGGCCCTGGAACCAGGTCGCCATCATCACGCCGTCGGGGTGCCAGACGGTCGCGAAGCGCTCCCAGTCGCCGGCGTCGCGCCAGACCGCCCAGCGCTCGACGAGCTGGCGGATCAGCAGCTCGTCCTGCAGTGTCGTCGTCCGGTGTTCACAGCGTCCTTCGCGTCGAAGGTGTTGCACTGCTTCACGCTGCCGCTGTCCAGCCCGCGCCGGAACCAGGCCACGCGCTGCGCGCTCGTGCCGTGGGTGAAGGTCTCGGGCACGCACCGCGCCGCCGCGCCTGGCGCTGCAGCGTGTCGTCGCCGATCTGCGCGGCGGCGTTCAGCGCCTCTCGATGTCGCCCTGCTCGAGCCAGCCCTTGCCCTGCTGCGAATGGTTCGCCCAGACGCCGGCCAGGCAGTCGGCCTGCAGCTCGACCCGCACCGAGAGCCGCGTTCGCCTGCGCCGCGGTCGTCGTGCCGCGCAGCGCGTCGACCTTGTCCGTGATGCCGAGCAGGTTCTGCACGTGGTGGCCGACCTCGTGCGCGATCACGTAGGCCTGCGCGAAGTCGCCCGGCGCGCCGAGGCGCTGGCGCAGGGTGTCGAAGAAGTCGAGGTCGAGGTAGACCTTGCGGTCGCCCGGGCAGTAGAACGGGCCCATCGCCGCTCTCGCCGCGGCCGCAGGCGGTGGGCGTGCTGCCGCGGAAGAGCACCAGCTTGGGCGCCTGGTACTGGCCGCCGGCGGCCTGGAAGACCGTCGGTCCAGACATCCTCGGTGTCGGCGCAGCACGGTCGAGACGAAGGCCGCCGCACGGTCGCTCGGCCGGCGGCGCGTGCGCCGGCGTGCTCTGCATCGCGCGTCGGCGCCGCCGCCGCCGAGCAGGCCCAGCACCGTCAGCGGGTTGATGCCGAAGATCCAGCCCGCGACGAGCGCGATCGACGACGTGCCGATGCCCGATGCTCCGCCCGCCGACCGAGGCCGCCGACCGCCGCCGTCGTCGCGCCGGTCCTCGACGTTGTCGCTCTGCGCGCTGGCCTTCCCACTTCATCGCCGGCCTTCTCGCGGCGGCTTCAGGTCTTGGGCAGCGTGACGCCGCGCTGGCCCTGGTACTTGCCGCCACGGTCCTTGTAGCTCGTCTCGCAGACCTCGTCGCTCTCGAAGAACAGCACCTGGGCGCAGCCTTCGCCGGCGTAGATCTTGGCCGGCAGCGGCGTCGTGTTGCTGAACTCCAGCGTCACGAAGCCCTCCCATTCGGGCTCGAACGGCGTCACGTTGACGATGATGCCGCAGCGCGCGTAGGTGCTCTTGCCCAGGCAGATCGTGAGCACGTTGCGCGGGATGCGGAAATACTCCATCGTGCGCGCGAGCGCGAAGCTGTTCGGCGGGATGATGCAGACGTCGGCCTCGATGTCGACGAAGCTCTTCTCGTCGAAGTTCTTCGGGTCGACGACCGTGCTGTAGATGTTCGTGAAGACCTTGAACTCGCGCGCGCAGCGGATGTCGTAGCCGTAGCTGCTGGTGCCGTAGCTGACGATGCGCCGCATCACGCCGTTCGCGTCGGGCGCCTCGCGCACCTGGCCGGGCTCGAACGGTTCGATCATGCCGTGCGCTTCGGCCATGCGGCGGATCCAGCGGTCGCTCTTGATGCTCATTCGTGCATTCTAGGAGCCATGCCCGCCGCCATCGGCTAGCATGAAGCCTCGAGGAGACGCGCACCATGGCCAGCCCCTTCCGCCCCGCGATCACGCTGCTCGCGCAGTACGCCGAATACCACCGCGACCGGCGCAACATCGTGACCCATTTCGTCGGCGTGCCGATGATCGTCTTCGCGGTCGGCGTGCTGCTCGCGCGGCCGGCCCTCGTGCTCGGCGGGCTCGGGCTGACGCCGGCCTGGCTGACCTTCGCCCTCGTCGCGCTGTGGTACCTGACGCGCGGCCAGCTCGCGCTCGGTGCGGCGGTCAGCATCGGCGTCGGGCTGCTCATGGCGCTGGCGCACCGGGCGGCCGCCGGCAGCACCGGTGAATGGCTGGCCTGGGGCCTGGGCTTCTTCGCCGTCGGCTGGGTGATCCAGTTCGTCGGCCATTACTACGAAGGACGCAAGCCGGCCTTCGCCGACGACCTGGTGGGCTTGCTCGTCGGGCCGATGTTCGTCGTGCTCGAGATGCTCGCCGGCTTCGGCCTGTTCAAGGCGCTCGTCAACGAGATCGAAGGCCGCGTCGGCCCGACCGTGATCCGCGACCTGGCCCACCCCGCCACCTGATGCGGGCGACGCCACCGGCCGCGCCCATCGTCGTGCTGGGGGCCGGCTCGATCGGCTGTTGGGTCGGCGGTCGGCTGCAGGCGGCCGGCGCCGAGGTCCATTTCGTCGGCCGCCCGCGCGTGCTGGACGCGCTGCGCGAGCACGGCCTGCGCGTCACCGACCTGGACGGCGGCGACATTCGGCTGCCGCCGGCCGCGCTGCAACTGCACCGCGAGCCGCCGGCCGGCGCCGGCCTGGTGCTGCTGTGCGTGAAGAGCGGCGCCACTGCCGACGCGGTGCGCCAGCTGCCGAGCGGCAGCCTGGTGCTGTCGCTGCAGAACGGCGTCTCGAACGCCGCCACCGCGGCGGCCGCCGCGCCGGGCCTGACGGTGCTGCCCGGCATGGTGCCGTTCAACGTGGCCGAGCTGGCGCCCGGCCACGTTCACCGCGGCACCCAGGGCCGGATCGCGGCGCAGGACCACCCGGCGCTGCGCGCGTGGCTGCCGGTGTTCGCCGCCGCCGGGCTGCCGCTGGCGCTGCACGCCGACCTGCGCGCCGTGCAATGGGGCAAGCTGCTGCTCAACCTGAACAACCCGGTGAACGCGCTGTCCGGCCTGCCGCTGCGCGCGCAGCTGCTCGACCGCGACCACCGCCGCGTGCTCGCCGCGCTGCAGGACGAGGCCCTGGCCGCGCTGCGCGCCGCGGGCATTGTCCCGGCGCAGATGACGCCGCTGCCGCCGCAGCGGCTGCCGACCGTGCTGCGCCTGCCGAACTGGCTCTTCACGCGCGTCGCCGCGCGCATGCTGCGCATCGACGCGAAAGCGCGCTCGAGCATGGCCGACGACCTGGCGCTGGGCCGCCGGACCGAGGTCGATGCGCTGTGCGGCGAAGTCGTCCGGCTGGCGCGCGCGCACGGACTCGACGCACCGCTGAACGAGCGCATCGCGCGCCTCGTCGAGACCGACCCGCGGCCGCGCAGCGGCGCGGTGCTGCGCGCTGAACTGGGGCTTTAGCCCAGCAGCTCGCGCAGCACTTCGCCGGCGCGCGTCGCCTGCTCGCCGCTCACGTCCAGATGCGTCACCGCGCGCACGGTGCGCTCGGCGAAGGCGTTGAGCAGCACGCCGCGCTCGCGCGCGCGGGCGACCAGGGTCGCCGCGTCCGGTGCGCCGGGCGCGAGACGGAAGACGACGATGTTCGTCTGCACCGTCGCCAGGTCGAGCCGAACCGCCGGGCTCGCGGCGAGCAGCTCGGCCAGCGTCCGCGCATGGCGGTGGTCGTCGGCCAGGCGTTCGCGGTGGTGGTCCAGCGCGTGCAGCGCGGCCGCGGCGAACAAGCCGTTCTGGCGCATCGCGCCGCCGAGCATGCGGCGCTGGCGGTCGGCGGCATGGATCAGCGCGCGCGAGCCGGCGAGCAGCGAGCCGCCCGGCGCGCCCAGGCCCTTCGAGAACGAGACGCCGACCAGGTCGAACGGTGCGGCCAGCGCGGCCTCGCTACTTGCCGCTGGCGACGGCCGCGTTCCACAGCCGCGCGCCGTCCAGGTAGCAGGCGATGCCGCGTTCGTGCGCGGCGGCGCAGATGCGTTCGACCTCGGCCTGCGCGAAGACGACGCCGCCGCCGCGGTTGTGCGTGTTCTCGATCTCGACCAGCGTCGTCGGCGGAAACACCGGCAGCCCGCGCGGCTTGATCGCGGCGACGAATTCGTCGGCGCTGAACAACCCGCCCTGGCCGACTTCGACCAGTTGCACGCCGGCATTCGCCGCCGAGGCACCGGTCTCGTGCCAGCCGGCATGGGCCTCGCGGCTGGTGACCACCTCGTCGCCCGGCCGCGTGAGAACGCGCAGCGCGACCTGGTTGGCCATCGTGCCCGACGGCAGCCACAGCGCGGCCTCCTTGCCCAGCAGCGCGGCGCAGCGCGACTGCAGTTCGTTCGTCGTCGGGTCCTCGCCGTACTGGTCGTCGCCCACCGGCGCGGCGGCGATCGCCGCGCGCATCGCGGCGGTCGGTCGGGTGACGGTGTCGGAGCGCAGGTCGATGGGCGCGTCCATCGCTTCAGCCGTTGGCGTTCGGGAAGAACAGCTGCTCGCCGTTGATCTTGTAGCCGGCGATCACCGCCTGTCCCGCGGGCGAGACGAGCCAGTCGATGAACTGCTGGCCCAGCGCCACCTTCACGTGCGGGTACTTGGCCGGGTTGACGAGCATCACGCCGTACTGGTTGAACAGGCTCTTGTCGCCCTCGACGATGATCTGCAGGTCGCCGCGGTTCTGGAACGACAGCCAGGTGCCGCGGTCGGACAGCGTGTAGGCGTTCATCGACGAGGCCATGTTCAGCGCCGGGCCCATGCCGCAGCCGCAGTCGCGGTAGCCGGCCGGCTTGGACTTCGCGAGGTCGATGCCGGCCTTGGCCCACAGCCGCAGTTCGGCGGCGTTGGTGCCGCTGCGGTCGCCGCGCGAGACGAACAGCGCCGGGCTCGCATCGAGCTTCTTCAGCGCGGCGGCGATGTCGTGGCCGCGCACGCCGGCAGGATCGGACTTCGGGCCGACGAGGACGAAATCGTTGTACATCACCGGATGGCGCACGGTCGACCAGCCCTGGGCGACGAAGCGCTCCTCGGCCACCGTGTCGTGGACGAAGACGACATCGGCATCGCCGCGCCGGCCCATGTCCAGCGCCTGGCCGGTGCCGACCGCGACGACGCGCACGTCGATGCCGGTGGCCTGCTTGAAGTGCGGCAGCAGCCAGCCGAACAGGCCCGACTGCTGGGTCGACGTGGTCGACGCGACGACGATGAACGGGTCCTCGGCCCAGGCACGCTGACCCAGCGTCGCGGCCAACAGCATGGCGCCGAGCAGAGCCCGGCGCAGGAGGTTCATGACCATGGGAGTTCTCCTTTGAGAAATTGCGCCGCCTCGGGCGGCAGCGCGTCGGTGAAGAAACGCGCCACCGGCAGGTCGACGACGAGCCTGCCGCCTTCGAGGTAGGCCACGCGCGTGGCCAGCCGCTTGGCCTGGCCGAGATTGTGCGTGCTCATCACCACGGTGACGCCGCCAGCGGCGATCTCGTCGATCAGTGCCTCGACCTCGTTCTTCGCGCTCGGGTCCAGGCTGGCGGTGGGCTCGTCGAGAAACAGGACGTCGGGCTCGAGCGCCCAGGCCCGTGCCAGCGCCAGCCGTTGCTGCTGGCCGCCGGACAGCGAACGCGCCGGTCGCGCCGCCAGCCCGGTCAGGCCGACGCGGCGCAGCGCCTCGCGGCAGCGTGCCTCGCGCTCGGCGCGCGGCACGCCGCGCAGCGCGAGGCCGATGCGCACGTTGCGGCGCACCGACAGGCGCAGCAGGAAGGGCCGCTGGAACAGCATCGCGGCCACCGGCCATCGGCCTTCGGGCTGCAGCGGCAGGCGCCCGCAGCTGCCGGCGAACGGCAGCAGACCGTGCAGCAGCCGCAGCAGCGTGGTCTTGCCGGAGCCGTTCGCGCCGACCAGCGCGAGCCGCTCGCCGCGGTGCAGCGTGAGCGTCAGGTCGCGCAGCGCGGTGACCTCGCCGAAGCGCACCGACGCGTGGCGCAACTCGATCAGCGGCAGGGGCGGCGGTGCCGGCCGCGACGGTGCCGGCCGCGGCCGCGTCGAGCGGCGCGCCGTCGGCACCGCCGCGCCGGCGGCGCGCACCGGCTGCGCGCAGCGCGTCGATGAGCAGGTTCAGCACGCCGACGACGACCAGCAGCACGATGCCCAGGCCGAGCGCGAGCGGCAGGTTGCCTTTGGTCGTCTCGAGCGCGATCGCGGTCGTCATCACGCGCGTGACACCGACGATGTTGCCGCCGACGATCATCACCGTGCCGACCTCCGAGATCGCGCGGCCGAACGCGGTGAGCATGATCGTCAGCAGGCCGAAGCGCTCGTGCACCAGCATCAGCAGCGCGCTGGTCAGCGGGCCGGCACCCAGCGAGCGCAGCTGGTCGCCGCCTTCGTGCATCGCGTCGACGACGAGCCGGCGCGCGAGCGCGGCGATCAATGGAATGACGAGCAGGGTCTGCGCGACGACCATCGCGCTGGGCGTGAACAGGATGCCGAAGGCGCCGAGCGGGCCCGAGCGCGACAGCAGCAGGTAGACCACCAGCCCGGTCACCACCGCCGGCATCGCGAGCGCGGTGTTCAGCGCCCAGACCGCGACGCCGAGGCCGCGAAATCGCGCCACCGCCAGCCAGGCACCCAGGCCCAGCCCGATCGCCGCGCCGAGCAGACAGGCCAGGCTGCTGACCTGCAGCGACAGCAGCACGATGTGCAGCAACTCGGCGTTCGCGCCGACGATCATCCGCAGCGCCAGGCCCAGGCTCTCGGCGAAGGTGTTCATCGACCGATCATCGGCGGCCGGCGCGGCAGAATGCGGCTGTGCCTGTGCGCCTCGGATTGAACACGACATGCCGGAACTCGAACCTTCCCCGCTGATGGCGGGGGACCTCCACCTCAGCGTCGCGCAGGCGCGCGCGGCGATCGCCGCCGCGTTGCGGCCGATCGAGGGCCGCGAGTCGCTGCCGCTGGCGCAGGCGCTGGGCCGCGTGCTGGCCGAGGACCTGATCTCGCCGATCGACGTGCCTGCGCACGACAACTCGGCGATGGACGGCTACGCGTTCGCCGGCGCGGCGCTGCACGCCGACCGCGCCAGCACCTTGACCGTGGTCGGCACGGTGCTCGCCGGCAAGCCCTTCGACGGCAGGGTGGCGGCCGGCGAATGCGTGCGCATCATGACCGGCGCGGTGATGCCGCCGGGCACCGACAGCGTCGTGCCGCTCGAGCTGTGCCGCGTCGACGGCGCGACGCTCCGGGTCGAGCCCGGCGTCATCGAGGCCGGCGAGAACCGGCGCCGGCGCGGCGAGGACCTGGCGCGCGGCCAGGCGGCGCTGCGCGCCGGCCGCGTGCTCAAGCCGGCCGACCTGGGGCTGGCGGCCTCGCTCGGGCTGCGCGAGCTGGTCGTGGTGCGCCGGCTGCGCGTGGCGCTGTTCAGCACCGGCGACGAGCTGCGCGCGCCGGGCGAGCCGCTCGATCCGGGCTGCATCTACGACAGCAACCGCAGCGCCTTGCAGGCCGCGCTGCAGCGGCTGGGCGTCGAGGTCGTCGACCTCGGCCTGGTGCGCGACGACCGCGCCGCGCTGCAGGCCACGCTCGAAGCCGCGGTGGCGCAGGCCGACGTGGTGCTGACCAGTGGCGGCGTCAGCGTCGGCGACGCCGACCACACGCGCGAGCTGCTCGGCCGGCTCGGCGAGGTCGCGTTCTGGAAGGTCGCGATGCGGCCCGGCCGCCCGTTCGCGTTCGGCCCCTTGCGCGCGCAAGGCAGCGGCCGCCCGAGCTGGCTGTTCGCGCTGCCGGGCAACCCGGTCGCCGCGCTGGTGAGTTTCTATGCTTTCGTGCGCGAGGCCTTGCTGCAGCTCGCCGGCGCGACGCCCGAGCCGCTGCCGGTGCTGCAGGCGCGCTGCCAGCAGGCGATCCGCAAGCGGCCCGGGCGCACCGAGTTCCAGCGCGGCATCGTCGGCCCGGGTGCCGACGGGCGATGGCAGGTGCGCATCACCGGCGCGCAGGGCGCGGGCATCCTGCGCAGCATGAGCGAGGCGAATGCGCTGGTGGTTCTGCGGCACGAGCAGGGGTCGGTGGCGGCCGGCGATCCGGTCGACGTCTGGCTGTTCGATGGGTTGACCTAGGGCCTGTTAACGCTACGGGAAGGCTCGCGCCGGGGTGGCCCAAGGCGCTGGGCAAGGCGCGGCGCGCGGCCCGGGCTGGCCGCCCGGGCAAGCGGCGCAACGCCGCCCAGCGCCTTGGGCCACCCCGGCCCGAAGGGTGATCTCGACAAACAGGCACCCGCCGCGTTGCACGGCTTGCCCAGGCGGCCAGCCTGGGCTGCACCGCGCGCCTTGCGGGTACCTGTTTGTCGAGTCACGCGAGCCCTCCCGTAGCGTTAACAGGCCCTAACCGGCGACGAGCCGCACCGGCGCGCGAAGCGGTTCGGGCTCGGCGTCGAAGCGCTCGAAGCCGGTGTAGCAGAGGAAATGGCGGTTCGCGGCGCGGCCGAACAGCGTCATGCCGAGCTTGCCCGCCAGTTCGTGCCCCATCGCGGTGACGCCGTTGCGCGAGACGATGATCGGCACGCCCATCTGCGCCGCCTTCATGACCATCTCGCTCGTCAGCCGCCCGGTGGTGTAGAAGGTCTTGTCGGCGCCGGCTCACGCCGTGCATCGCCATCCAGCCGGCGATGCAGTCGATCGCGTTGTGGCGGCCCACGTCCTCGACGAACATCAGCATCCGCGCGCCGCGGAACAGCGCGCAGCCGTGCACCGAGCCGGCCTTGCGGTGGACGCTGTTGCGCTGGCGCATGACTTCGAGCATCGCGACCAGCGTGTCCTGGCGGATGCGCGCGGCCTGCACGCCGGGCAGGCGCACGGCGTCGAGCTGGGCCATCGCGTCGCCGAACACGGTGCCCTGGCCGCAGCCGGTGGTGACGACGCGGCGCGCGGTCTTGCGCTCGAGGTCTTCGACGCCGGCGCGCGTGCGCACCGCGGCGGCGGCCACGTCCCAGTCGACGCTGACCGACTCGATCTCGGTGACCGCGCCGACCAGGCGCTGGTTGAGCAGGTAGCCCAGCACCAGCAGCTCGGGGCAGGCGCCCAGCGTCATCAGCGTGACGAGCTCGCGCTTGTCGACGAACACCGTCAGCGGCCGCTCGGCGGGGATCGCGATCCGGCGCCGTTCACCGGCTTCGTCGAGGATCTCGATCTCGCGCAGCAGCGCGCCCACCGCCTGGCTCAGCCGGGGCGCGCCGGCGAGAACGTTGCCGGCCGGGGAAGCATCGAAGGCGGAAGGCTCGGCGGGATCGGGCAGCATGCGCTGCAGCTTACTGCTTCGCGGCCGATGCGGCGGGCGCCACCGCCGCCGGCGCTGCAGCGACGAAGGGGCCCGGGTCGACGCAAGGCGGTGTCGGCGTCGGCGCGCTCACGCTCTTGCCGGCCTGCTTGGCGTCGGCGGCGTAGACCGCCGCGACATGGTCCATGGCCTTGCAGAGTTCGTAGGCGTCGACCTTGCCGGCATGCGCCGCCTTCGCGGCCGCTTCGGCCGCCTTCGCCTTGGCCTCGTCGGACGGCGGCGGCAGCTTGGCCGAGGCGGCAGCGATGGCGAGCATCGCGACCATGAACAGGACGGGGGTCTTCATCGGGAGGTCCTCGCGTTCGTCTCGGCCGGTTCAGGTCGGCCGGGTCGTCGTCATCGGCGACCGTGATTCGGAACGCCGGGCCGGGATCTTGCCGGCGCGGATGTCGTCCAGCCACAGCGCGTGGTGCTCGCGCGCCCAAGCCTCGTCGACATAGCCGCTGCGCATGCCCTGGTAGGCGCCCTTCATGCCGATCGTGCCCAGGTAGATGTGGCCGGCGAACAGCGCCATCATCAACACCGCCGCGCTGGCGTGGACCATGTTCGCGACCTGCATGTCGCCGCGCAGGTAGGCCAGGTTGGGCAGCAGTTCGTCGAGCACCAGGCCGGAGGCGACGACGAAGAACCCGAGCACGAACACGCCGCCCCAGAACACCAGCTTCTCGCCCGCGTTGAAACGGTGCGACGGCACCTCGGCGCCGCCGAACAGGCCACCGCCGCCCTTGAGCCAGGCGATGTCTTCGCGGCGCGGCAGGTTGTCGCGCACGAAGGTCAGCAGCACGACGACCAGCGAGACGACGAACAGCGGGCCGACGAAGTTGTGCATCGTCTTCAGCGCATAGGTCAGCCAGCCGAACAGCGGGCTGCCGACGATGGGCAGCAGGAAGAACTTGCCGAACGCCATCACCAACCCCGACAGCGCCAGCAGCACGAAGGCGACCGCATTGCTCCAGTGGGCGGCGCGCTCGAACGGCGTGAAGCGCTCGACGACGCGGCCCGTGTCGCCGACGTGGCCGCCGATCGCGACCCTTGCCGAAGTAGAACAGCGCCAGCGCGAGCAGCACGATGAGCAGCAGCGAACCGCCGTAGGGCAGGATCCAGCGGTTGCGCACCTCGCGCCAGGCTTCGCCGGCGGTCGTGTAGCGCGAGCCCGGGTACTGCGTGAAGGACTGGATCAGCGTGCCCTTCTCGGCCCCGGGCAGGCTGGTCGTGCCGGGCTTGGCGCCGGTGTCGCGCACCGCGCGCCAGACCGGCGCGTTGTTGCCCGGTTGCGACTTCTCGCGTTCGGCGGCGGTGTCGCCGGGCCGGGGATCGGCCGGGGCGACGAAGCCGGCCGGCGCGCCCTGCGTCGCACCGGCGGCCGGCGCGGTCTGGGCCTGGACCGCGGTGCCCAGCATCAGCCCGGCCAGGGCGACGACCCCGAGCCAGTGCCTCAGGCCGCGGCCGGCGTTCACTTGAGTCCCCCGGGCATGCGGTTGTAGTCGTTCTGCCCGTTCTGCGTGCGATTGCGGATCTCCGCCTCCCAGCTCGCCTTGTCGCCGGGCTTCCAGCCCGGCACGACGAAGGGATCCTTGGCGGCGGCCCAGGACGGCGTGTCGGTCTTGCGCGCGCTCGCGGTCTGCGGCTTCTCGGTGCACGCGGCGAGCGCGGCGACCAGTGCGACGGTCATCGGCAACAGGATCGGCTTCATCGCTTGGCCCCTTCGCCGGGCCTGCCGTAGGCGGTGCCCCAGCCCCAGACCTCGCTGCCCTTGCCGCGATTGACGACACGGGTGCGAAAGATCTCGGCGACGACGTCGCCGTCGCCGGCGAGCAAGGCCTTGGTCGAGCACATCTCGGCGCAGGCCGGCAGCTTGCCCTCGGACAGGCGGTTGCGGCCGTACTTCTCGAACTCGGCTTGCGAGCCGTTTTCTTCCGGGCCGCCGGCGCAGAAGGTGCACTTGTCCATCTTGCCGCGCAGGCCGAAGGCGCCGTTGCTCGGGAACTGCGGCGCGCCGAACGGGCAGGCGTAGCTGCAGTAGCCGCAGCCGATGCAGACGTCCTTGTCGTGCAGCACCACGCCTTCCTCGGTGCGGTAGAAGCAGTCGACCGGGCACACCGCCATGCAGGGCGCGTCCGAGCAATGCATGCAGGCGACCGAGATGCTCTTCTCGCCCGGTGCGCCGTCGTCGAGCGTGACGACGCGGCGCCGGTTCACGCCCCAGGGCACGTCGTTCTCGGCCTTGCACGCGGTGACGCAGCCGTTGCATTCGATGCAGCGCTCGGCATCGCAGACGAACTTCATTCGGGCCATCGAAGGGACTCCTTAGGCGGTGACCCGCTCGATCTGGCACACGGTGGTCTTCGATTCCTGCATCATCGTCACGCTGTCGTAGCCGTAGGTGGTGCCGGTGTTGACCGCTTCGCCGCGCACGACCGGGTGCGCGCCTTCGGGGTAGTACTTCAGCAGGTCGGCGCCGCCCCAGTGGCCCGAGAAGTGGAAGGGCAGGAAGACGGTCTCGGCGTCGACCCCCGGCGTCACGTGGGCACGCACGCGCAGGCCCTTGAAGCCGGGCAGCGCCGCCATCGGCGGCGTTCGGACCCAGACCTCGTCGCCGTGGCGGATGCCGCGGTCGTTGGCGGCCTTCGGGTTGATCTCGACGAACATCTCCTGCTGCAGCTCGGCGAGCCAGGGGTTCGAGCGCGTCTCCTCGCCGCCGCCTTCGTACTCGACGAGCCGGCCGCTGGTCATGATGAGCGGGAAGGTCTTGACGATGTCGATGTTCTTGTCCTGCACCGTCTTGAACAGCGTCGGCAGGCGCCAGAAGGCCTTCTTGTCGTCGTGCGTCGGGTACTTCGCGACGAGGTCGGGGCGCGTGCTGTAGAGCGGCTCGCGGTGCTTGGGGATCGGGTCCGGGAAGTTCCAGACCACCGCGCGCGCCCTGGCATTGCCGAACGGGTGGCAGCCGTGGTTCTTCATCGCGACGCGGATGATCCCGCCCGACGAATCGGTCTTCCAGTTCTTGCCGTCGGCGGCCGCCTTCTCGGTCTCGGTCAGCTCGTCCCACCAGCCCAGCTTCTTCAGCAGCAGGTGGTCGAACTCGGGGTAGCCGGTGGTCAGGTCCGAGCCCTTCGAATGCGAGCCGTCGGCGGCGAGCAGCGACTCGCCGTCGCGCTCGACGCCGAAGTTGGCGCGGAAGTTGCCGCCGCCCTCCATCACGTGCTTGCTCGTGTCGTAGAGGTTGGGCGTGCCGGGGTGGCGCAGCTCGGGCGTGCCGTAGCAGGGCCAGGGCAGGCCGAAGTACTCGCCGTCGAGCTTGTAGCCGGTCTCCTTGTCGATGCCGCCGTTGGCCTTGAGCGTGCGCACGTCGAAGACGTTCATGTTGCGCATGTGCGCCTTCAGCCGCTCGGGGCTCTGGCCCGTGTAGCCGATGGTCCAGACGCAGCGGTTGATCTCGCGCAGGATCGACTCGGGCTCGGGCTCGAGCATGCCGCCCTTGGCCGGCACCATCTTGTAGTTCTTGACGAGTTCCTTGCCGAAGCCCAGCTTGTCGGCGAGCTGGGCCATGATCATCTGGTCGGTGCGGCTCTCCCAGAGCGGCTCGATGACCTTCTCGCGCCATTGCAGCGAGCGGTTGCTCGCGGTGCACGAGCCGCTGGTCTCGAACTGGGTGCAGGCCGGCAGCAGGTAGACCGCGCGCTTGGCGTTCAGGTCGGCCGGGTTGCCGGGCATCGCGGCCATCGCCGCGGTCGCGCTCGGGAACGGGTCGATCACGACGAGCAGGTCGAGCTTGTCCATCGCCCGCTTCATCTCGAGGCCGCGCGTCTGCGAGTTCGGCGCATGGCCCCAGAAGATCAGGCCGCGCAGGTTGCTGTCCTGGTCGATCAGCTCGTTCTTCTCGAGCACACCGTCGATCCAGCGCGAGACCGTCATGCCGGGCTTGCCCATCATGCCGCTCGCGTAGCGGCCCTTGATCCATTCGAAGTCGACGCCCCAGGCCTTCGCGAAATGCTTCCACGCGCCTTCGATCAGGCCGTAGTAGCCGGGCAGCGAATCGGGGTTCGGGCCGACGTCGGTGGCGCCCTGGACGTTGTCGTGGCCGCGGAAGATGTTGGTGCCGCCGCCACTGACGCCGACATTGCCCAGCGCGAGCTGCAGGATGCACGACGCGCGCACGATCGCGTTGCCGATCGTGTGCTGGGTCTGGCCCATGCACCAGACCACCGTGCTCGGCCGGTTCTGCGCCATGATCGTCGCGACCTTCAGCGTCGTCGCCTCGTCGACGCCGCAGGCTTCCAGCACCTTGTCGGGTGTCCACTGGGAGAGCACTTCCTCGCGCACCTTGTCCATGCCCCAGACGCGGTCGTCGAGATACTGCTTGTCCTCCCAGCCGTTCTTGAACACGTGGTAGAGCACGCCGAACAGGAACGGGATGTCGGAGCCCGAGCGGATGCGCACGTACTCGTCGGCCTTCGCCGCGGTGCGCGTGAAGCGCGGGTCGACGACGATCATCTTGCAGCCGTTCTCCTTGGCATGCAGCATGTGCAGCATCGACACCGGGTGCGCCTCGGCCGCGTTGCGAGCCGATGTACAGCGCCGCCTTCGAGTTCTGCATGTCGTTGTACGAATTCGTCATCGCACCGTAGCCCCAGGTGTTGGCGACGCCGGCGACGGTGGTCGAATGGCAGATGCGGGCCTGGTGGTCGGTGTTGTTGCTGCCCCAGAAGCTGACCCATTTGCGCAGCAGGTAGGCCTGCTCGTTGCTGTGCTTGCTGGAGCCGACGACGAAGACCGAATCCGGCCCGCTGTCCTTGCGCAGCTCGAGCATCTTGGCGCTGACCTCGTTCAGCGCCTGGTCCCAGGAGATGCGCTCGTACTTGCCGCCGACGAGCTTCATCGGGTACTTCAGCCGGTACTCGCCGTGGCCGTGCTCGCGGATCGCCGCACCCTTGGCGCAATGCGCGCCCAGGTTGATCGGGCTGTCGAAGACCGGCTCCTGGCGCACCCAGACGCCGTTCTCGACGCCGGCATCGATCGCGCAACCCACCGAACAGTGGCTGCAGACCGTGCGCCGGACCTCGACCTTGGCCTTGCCGGCCGCGCTGGCGGCGTCAGCGGCACCAGCCTTCCTCACCAGCGTGAGCTGCGACGCCGCGAGGCCGGCGCCCACGCCCACGCCGGAGCGGCGCAGGAACGCGCGCCGGTCCATCGTGGGAATCGCGCGCGCGACGCCGCGCACGAGGCTGTTGACCAGGCCGGCCGATGGCATGCCGGTCGGGGCGGACTTGCGAGTGAGCAGCATGGCGGGTCCTCATCCAGCGCCGGCCGCAACCGGCGGACTTGCGCGACGTCGGGTCAGACCTTCGCGGTGTCGTAGTAGCGCAGCACATGCGCCGACGCTTGGTAGCCGGCGTCCTGTGGCGGCCGCTCCTTTGGCGACACCACGGCGGCGGCCCGAGGCGCGCGCGGCAGCATCGCGGCCGCGGCGGCCATTGCGCCGGCCACGCCAGCGCCGGCGAACACGGTGCGTCGGGACACGGGGGAAGACGACTTCTCTTTCATGCCAGGTCCTTCGCAGAGCTGCCACCGACATGCAAGGCGCACGCCGGACCGGCGGATCATGAATGATTTCCCGCCCCCGCGCGAATCTTCAATAGGGTCACACCCGAGCCCGCGGCCGCACGCACGGCCCCTCGGACGACTAAACTGGATCGCAACCCCGCTCCCGCTCGCCATGGACCCCAAACCCGCGATCCGCGTCGCAGTGCGCATCACGCGCCGCCGCCAGCCCAGCGAGTGGGAAGACTGGGGATTTCGGATCGCCGAAGTGGTGCTCGACGAAGGCGGTTTCGGCGCCGCGCCGCGCACGCTGCGCGACGACGGGCGGGATGCCGCCTTCCTGTTTCCGGGCCTGCCGCTCACGCTGCACCGTGACGAGGCCGAGGGCTATTACCTCAACCTCAGTTCTGGCGCGCCGGCCTGGTTCGTGATGTGGCGCATCGCCGACGACGACCCCGCGCGCGCCTGGCCCGAAATGCTGACGCTGTCCTACAACGAAGCCGGGCGCTGGCTCGACGCGCAGGAGCGTGTCGACAATCTTCCGCTGCCCGAGGACGTGCTCGGCTGGCTGCAGGCCTACACCGACGCGCATTACCGGCCCGAGCCCAAGCAGCGCCGGCGGCCGGCCTCGTTCCAGCCGCCCGAGCGCCGTTGACCATGCCCGACGAGACCGGCTTCCTGTCGCGCTGGTCGCGCCGCAAGGCGCAGGCCAAGGACGGCACGGCCGTGCCCGAGGAGGTCCCGCCGGCGCCGGTCTTGCCGGCCGTCACCGCCGATGCCACGGCGGCGCCCGTGCCGTCCGAACCGGCGCCGACCCTGGCCGACGTGCACGCGCTCACGCGCGAATCCGACTACTCGCGCTTCGTCGCCGGCGACGTCGAGACGCGGGTGAAGAACGCCGCGCTGAAGAAGCTGTTCAATGACCCGCACTTCAACGTGATGGACGGGCTGGACACCTACATCGACGACTACGGCCTGCCCGACCCCCTGCCGCAGGCGCTGCTGCGCCAGATGGCGCAGACACAGTTCCTCGGTCTGCTCGCCGAGCCTCACGTCAACCCGCCCGTCGCTGCCCCCGCCGCGCCACTCGAAGCACCGTCCGATGAAAACCTTGATCTGCGACTGCAACCGGACGATGCCGCTCGACGCCCCGGCCCTGAGCCGGGCGCTGGCGAAGACCCCGGGCGCGAGCTCTGACGGACTGGACAGCGTCCACAGCCTGCTCTGCCGGCGCGAGGCCGGTGCCTTCCAGCGCGCGGCCAGGGCCACCGGCGCCAGCGGCGACGAACTGCTCGTCGCCTGCACCCAGGAAAGCCGGCTGTTCCTCGAACTCGCCGAGCAGACCGAAGGCGCGGCGAGCAGCGCCGAGCGGCCGATCCGCTTCGTCAACCTGCGCGAGACCGGCGGCTGGTCGCGCGACGCAGCGAGCGCGACGCCGAAGATCGCCGCGCTGATCGCCGCCGCGCAGCTGCCGGCGTCGGACCCGGTGGCCACCGTCGGCTACCGCTCGGCCGGTCGCTGCCTGGTGATCGGCCGCGCCGACGCGGCCGAGCGTGCCGCGGCGATGCTCGCGGACCGGCTGACCGTGAGCCTGCTCGTCGAGGGCGGGCGCCTGGCGCAGGCGCACGAGCGCGCGGTGCACGCCGGCCGCCTCGTGCGACTGGCCGGCTGGTTGGGCGCGTTCGAGGCCGAATGGGAAAGCACGAATCCGATCGACCTGGACCTGTGCACGCGCTGCAATGCATGCGTCGAAGCCTGCCCGGAAGGCGCCATCGGGCTGGACTACCAGGTCGACCTCGGCGCCTGCCGCAGCCACCGCGATTGCGTGCGCGTCTGCGACGCCGCCGGCGCGATCGACTTCCAGCGCGCGCCGCAGCGCGTGACCGAGCGCTTCGACCTCGTGCTCGACCTGCGCGGCGCGCCCGCGTTCACGATCCACCAGCCGCCGCAGGGCTTTTTCCATGCCGCGGACGACGCCGCGCTGGTCAAGGCCGTGCTCGCGTTGCGCGAAATGGGCGGCGAGTTCGAGAAGCCCAAGTTCTTCCACTACCAGTCGCGGCTGTGCGCGCACAGCCGCAACGAGCAGATCGGTTGCAGCGCCTGCATCGAGGTCTGCTCGGCGAGCGCGATCCGCAGCGACGCGACGAACAAGGGCCGCACGCGCGGCCATGCCAACGCGCCGCGGCCGGCCGGCGGCGGCATCGTCGTCGAGCCGCACCTGTGCGTGGGCTGCGGCGCCTGCGGCACGGTGTGCCCGAGCGGCGCGCTGAGCTTCGCCTATCCGGGCCCGGTCGACCAGGGCCGGCGCCTGCGCACGGTGCTCGGCGCCTACGCGGCCGCGGGCGGGCGCGACGCCGTGCTGCTGCTGCACAGCCAGGGCGAAGGCACGCGCCGCATCGACGCGCTCGGCCGCGCCGCACGCGTCGGACGACGTCGGGTGCACGGCGTGCCGGCGCGCGTGCTGCCGCTGCCGCTGTGGCACACCGCGAGCGTCGGCATCGAGCTTTGGCTGGCGGCGATCGCGCAGGGTGCGAACCAGGTCTGGGTGCTGTTCGGCATCGAGGAAGCGCCGCAGTACCGCCAGGCGCTGGCCGCGCAGATGGCGGTCGCGCAGGCCATGCTCACCGGGATGGGCTACGCGGGCCAGCACTTCCGGCTCATCGAAAGCACCGAAGACGCCGAGGCCCTGGACGACGCCTTGCAGGCCGCGCCGGCGCAAGGCGTCGCCACGCCGGCGCCCTTCGCCGCGCTCGCCGACAAGCGCGCGACCTTGGAGATGGCGCTCGAGCACCTGTTCGCGCAGGCGCCCCGCGCCGTCGACGAGATCGCCTTGCCAGCCAGCGGCGCGCCGCTGGGCAGCCTGGTCGTCGACACGCACGCGCTGCACGATGTGCCTGAGCTGCGTCGGCGCCTGCCCGGCCGGCGCACTGGCCGACAACCCCGAGCAGCCGCAGTTGCGCTTCATCGAGAAGAACTGCGTGCAATGCGGGCTGTGCGCGAGCACCTGCCCGGAAAGCGCGATCACGCTGCAGCCGCGGCTGTGGCTGGCCGACGGCGGGCGCGCGCGCAAGACGGCGCGCGTGCTGCACGAGATGCAGCCCTACCGCTGCGTGCGCTGCGCCAAGCCTTTCGGCACGCTGCGCGCGATCGAGGCGATGATGGTCAAGCTCGCCGGCCATTCGGCCTTCCAGGGCGCCGCCGCGGAGCGGCTGAAGATGTGCGGCGACTGCCGCGTCGTCGACATGATGCGCAACCCGAACGAAGTCCAACTCCGCGACCTGTGACGATGTCCACTCCGACCTCCCCCGTCGGCTTCGCCAGCGCCGACGATGCCGAGGAACTCGCGCGCGCCGAGTTGTACGGCCTGCTCGCGCAGCTCTGGCTGGCGCCGCCCGACGCCGCGCTGCTGCAGCAGTTCGCGGTCGCGGTGACGCGGCCGCCCGAACCCGGCGGCCATCTCGACCCCCCCTGGTCGGCGCTGGTCGCCGCGCTGCGCGCCACCGACGCCGCCGCGGCCGCGGCCGAATACGACGCGCTGTTCCAGGGTATCGGCAAGCCCGAGATCCTGCTCTACGGCTCGTACTACCTGAGCGGCCACCTCAACGAGCGCCCGCTCGCCGCGCTGCGCAGCGACCTGCAGCGCCTGGGCCTGACGCGCGACGAGACCCGCGGCGAGACCGAGGACCATCTCGCCTACCTGTTCGAGTTGATGCGCTGGCTGATCGCCGGCGACGAGGTCGAGGTGTGCAACCTCGAACAGCAGCGCCGCATCTTCCGCACCCATCTGCAGCCCTGGATCGAGGCGCTGTGCGACGCCGTCGAGGCGCACCCGCGCGCGCAGACCTGGCGCGCGCTGGCCACCTTCACGCGCGCCTTCATGCAGGTCGAGGCTCAGGCCTTCGACATGCTCGAGACATGAGCGCCGAGGGTCTCCCGAGGGCGAATTCCCGCCCGGCGGGACCGGCCGACGGCCATGGGGAGCACCGATGAACCTCATCGACAAGGGCGACATCACCGGCCTGGTGCTCGCCGGCGGGCGCGGCAGCCGCATGGGCGGCGTCGACAAGGGGCTGCAGAACCACCGCGGCCTGCCGCTCGCGCTGCACGCGCTGCTGCGCCTGCAGCCGCAGGTCGGGCACGCGATGATCAACGCCAACCGCAACCTCGCCGCCTACGACAGCATGGGCGTGCCGGTCTGGCCCGACCCGCTGGCCGACTACCCCGGCCCGCTCGCCGGACTGCTCGCCGGACTGGAGCATTGCCAGACGCCTTACCTCGTCACCGTGCCCTGCGACACGCCGGACTTCCCGGCCGACCTGGTCGAGCGGCTGGCCGCCGCGCTGCAGGCCGAGGACGCCGAGATCGCGATGGCCGCCACGCGCGAGAACGGCGCCGTGCAGGTGCAGCCGGTGTTCTGCCTGCTGCGCAGCGGGTTGCTCGAGAGCCTGGTCGCCTACCTGCACGCCGGTCAGCGCAAGATCGACCGCTGGACCGCGCAGCACCGCTGCGTCGAAGTACGGTTCGACGACGCCGCGGCGTTCTTCAACGCCAACACGCTGGCCGAACTGCAGCAGTTGCAGCCCCCGCAGCGCCCGGCCGGCGGTTGATCGACCCCCTGGGTCCGCCGCCGAACCGCCTCTGAATCGACCGCGAAGCGACTACCTCAGCCACTGTCGTGCACGCGACAGCGCGGCGGCGGCGGCGGCACTTCGCCACACCCAGCGCGGGCGAAGGGCCAATACCGCGACGAGCGGCGCAAGCGTCACCCAGGGGTGAGCGCGGGCGACGAGCCACAAGCGCCAGCCCCGGTCGAGCCAGACGAGCGACGGGCCCAGCGCGCGCCAGCGCTGGGCCACCGCGTCGCGCTGGCGCTGCGCCTTCGCGACGAGCGACAGGCGCCGCTCGACGAGTTGCGCGGCCCGCTCCCGGCGCGTCGGCGTCACGGCGGTGGCCGGTGCAGCGCGGCCCGGTCGCGCCTGAGCTCGACGAGGGTCGCGGCGAGAAACGGCGGCTTCTCGCGCACCTTGCGTCGCCAGACCGTCGCGGCCCACGCCGCGCCGAGCAGAAACGCCGCCGCGATGCCACCGAGCACCCATTCGCGCGGCCCGTCCCAGAACAGCAGCACCAGCAGCAGCGATGCGAGGACCAGGCCGACGCCGGTGAGGAACAGCGCCAGCGTCGCCCACAGCAGCTGTTCGACCAGACGCAGCCGTTCTTCCTCGAGCTCGGTGCTCGCCAGCTCCAGCCTCGTCTGGCCGACATCGACCAGCGCGGCCAGCAACTCGCGCACCGTGCCCAGCAGGCCGGGCGCAGGATTCACGGTCGCCACCGCGGTCAGCGGCGCGAGATCAGCATGCCGATCAGCAAGCCCACGCCCGCCGCGATGCCCATGGCCGTGTACGGATGCTCGTGAACCGCGTGATCGGCCTGGCGCGCCGCGCGCTTGGCGTTGTAGACCGCCTTGTCCTGCAGGTCGTCGAGCTCGGCGCGGGCCCGGCGCAGCTGGGCCTCGAACTTGTCGCGTGCGGCGCTGAACTGGTCGCTGCCGCTTTTCTGCGCGTTCTTCAGCAGATGCTCGGCTTCGTCGACCATCTGCTGCAGGCTGGCCGCAAGGCGATCGCGCGCGCTCGACTCGGCGGTTTCGGTGGTGGTTTCCATGGCTCGGGCTCCTGGGCAGTTGAAACGACAAGGCCGCGCGGTCCGCGCGGCTTGGCCCATTTGAAACCTCATCCGTCGGCGACGCAATCGGTCGATGAGTTTCGACTGATCGAACGCAATCCCGCCCGGTCGGCGGCGCTCGCCGCCGGCGCACCCCGTTGCCGTCGATCAAGCCCGGCGCGGCGCCGGACACTATCCTCGGCGCTGTCGGCACCGGCTACCGGCGCTCCCGGACGGTCCTCGAATGCTGCTGACCTGGCTCCAGTTCCTTCTCCTCGGCGCCGTCATCGCGACGGCGGGCTTCCACCTGTGCCGCGAGGGCGACCGCATCGCGCAGGCCACCGGCGCCACCGGCGGCTGGATCGGCCTGGCCCTGCTCGCGTCGGTGACCTCGCTGCCCGAGCTGATGATCGGCATCACCTCGGTGACCGTCGCCGGCGTGCCGAACATCGCGGTCGGCGACGCGCTCGGCTCCTGCGTCATCAACCTCGCGTTCCTGGTCGTGCTCGACTTCCTGCACCGCGAAGTGCCGGTCTACCAGAAGGCGAGCCAGGCGCACGTGCTGTCGGCCGGCTTCGGCATCGTGCTGATCGGCATCGTCGGGCTCAACCTCGTGACCGCCGGCGCCCCGGTCGCAGGCGGCGCGAGCTTCGGGCTGTACACGCCGGTGATCCTGCTCCTCTACCCGGTCGCGCTGCGCACGCTGTTCATCCACGAGCAGCGCAACGGTCTCGCGGCCCAGGCGCAGCCGCGTGCGCCACGTGCCGGCCTGCGCCGCGCGGTGGCCCGGTTCGCGCTCGCCGCCACGGCGGTGGTGGCCGCCGGCGCCTGGCTGCCCTTCGTCGGCGCGGACCTGGCACGGGCGATGGGCTGGAACAACAGCTTCGTCGGCACGCTCTTCATCGCCGCGGTGACCTCGGCGCCCGAGCTCGCGGTCACCGTCGCGGCGCTGCGCATCGGCGCGCTCGACATGGCGATCGGCAACCTGCTCGGCAGCAACCTGTTCAACGTCGCGATCATCGCGATCGACGACCTCTTCTACACGAAGGGGCCGCTGCTCTCGCATGTCGCGCCGGTGCATGCCGCGACGGCGTTCTCGGCCGTCATGATGTCGGCGCTGGCGATCATCGGGCTGCTCTACCGCCCGCGCAGCCGGGTGCTGCGCAGCGTCGGCTGGATCAGCCTGGCGATGGTGACCGTCTACCTGTTCAATGCCTACGTCACCTTCCTCCACGGCGCCTGAGCGGGCCGCGCCACCGCAGGCGCTGCCGGCGGCCCACCTGCACAGCAGCGCCGAGGTCGCGCGCCGGCTCGGCGTCGATCTCGACCAGGGTCTGGCCGCCGACGAGGTGGCCGAACGGCGCACGCGCCACGGCCCGAACCGGCTGCCCGAAGCGCCGCCGCGCAGCTGGGCGTCGCGGCTGCTGGCACCGTTCCGCGACTTCATGATCCTGGTGCTGCTGGCCGCCGCGCTGCTGTCGGGGCTGGTGGGCGACGCCATCGATGCGCTCGCGATCGTCGTCATCCTGCTCCTCAACGCGGCGATCTCGATCGCCCAGGAATGGCGCGCCGACCGCGCGATGGAGGCGCTCGGCCGCCTCGCCACGCCGCACGCGACGGTGCACCGCGGCGGCGCGCCTTCGCTCGTCGACGCCGACCATCTGGTGCCCGGCGACGTGGTCCTGCTCGAGGCCGGCAACGTCGTGCCGGCCGACCTGCGCCTGCACCGGGTGGCGCAATTGCGCGTCGACGAGTCGGCGCTGACCGGCGAATCGCTCAGCGTCGAGAAGCACAGCGCGCACCTGCCGCAGCTCGCCGAAGGCGACTACGCGCTCGGCGACCTCGCGAACATGGCCTTCAAGGGCACGGTCGTCACGCATGGCCGCGGCGCCGGCGTCGCGGTGGCCACCGGCAGCGCGACCGAGCTCGGCCGCGTCGCTGCGCTGTTGCAGGACAGCGACCGCAGCACGCCGCTGCAGCGCCGGCTGGCGGCCTTCGGCCGACGCCTGGCGCTCGTCGTGCTGGCGATCTGCGCGCTCGTCTTCACGACCGGCGTGCTGCGCGGCGAGCCGGTGCTGCTGATGGCGCTGACCGCGATCAGCCTGGCGGTGGCGGCGATCCCCGAGGCCTTGCCCGCGGTCGTGACGGTGCTGCTCGCGCTCGGCGCGCGGCGCCTGGCGCGCGCCAACGCGCTCGTGCGCCGGCTGCCGTCGGTCGAGACGCTGGGCTCGGTGACGACGATCTGCACCGACAAGACCGGCACCCTCACGCAGAACCGGATGCAGGTCGCGTCCGCGCGCAGCTGGGGCGCGAGCGACGAGCGGCTGTGGACCGCGGCCGTGCTGTGCAACGACGCGCGCCGCGGCGCGCAGGGCTGGATCGGCGACCCGACCGAGACGGCGCTCGCCGAACACGCCGACGCGCTGGGCCTGGACGCCGCGGCGATCCAGCAGCGCCAGCCGCGCCTGCACGAACACCCGTTCGACGCCGAGCGCAAGCGCATGAGCACGCTGCACGCCGGCACCGAGCCCGGCCGCTGGCAGCTCTTCGTGAAGGGCGCACCGGAAGCGGTGCTCGCACGCTGCCGTGGGCTGCTCGGTGCCGACGGCGTGCAGCCGCTGGACGCCGCCGGCGTGCTGCAGGCGGCACGGACGCTGGCAGGCCAGGGCATGCGCGTGCTCGCGGTCGCCGAGCGCGACGGCCGCGGCGACGCCACCGCGCTGGCCGCGCCGGCGCTGGAGCAGGACCTGGTGCTGCTCGGTCTGGTCGCGCTGCGCGACCCGCCGCGCCCCGAGGCGCGCGCCGCGGTGGCGGAGTGCCGCGCGGCCGGCATCCGGCCGATCATGATCACCGGCGACCACCCGCAGACGGCGTTGGCGATCGCGCGCGACCTCGGGTTCGCCGAAGCCCAGGCCGAAGCCCAGGCCGAGGACCGACACCGACGACGCCGCGGTGCTGACCGGCGCCGAGATCGCGCGCCTGGCCGACGCCGCGCTCGCCGAGGCGCTGACCCGGGTGTCGGTCTACGCCCGCGTCGACCCGGCGCAGAAGATCCGCATCGTCGCCGCGCTGCAGGCGCAGGGCGAGGTCGTCGCGATGACCGGCGACGGCGTCAACGACGCGCCGGCGCTGAAGGCGGCCGACATCGGCGTCGCGATGGGCCGCGCCGGAACCGACGTCGCGCGCGAGGCGGCGAGCCTGGTGCTGCTCGACGACAACTTCGCGACCATCGTCGCCGCGGTGCGCGAAGGGCGGCGCATCTTCGACAACATCCGCAAGTTCATCCGCTACGCGATGAGCGGCAACTCGGCCGAGATCTGGGTCCTGTTCCTGGCCCCGCTGGTGGGCTTGCCGATCCCGCTGCTGCCGATCCAGATCCTGTGGATCAACCTCGTCACCGACGGCCTGCCCGGGCTGGCGCTGGCCGCCGAGCCGGCCGAGCGCGGCGTGATGCAGCGCCCGCCGCGCCCGCCGCGCGAGAGCGTGTTCGCGCATGGGCTGTGGCAGCACGCGCTGTGGGTCGGCCTGCTCATCGCCGGCCTGTGCCTGGGCGTGCAGGCCTGGGCGCTGGCGGGCGGCACGGGCGGTGCGAGCGATGGCTTCCCCCATTGGCAGACGATGGTCTTCACCGTGCTGACGCTGGCGCAGATGGCGCATGTGCTGGCGATACGCTCCGAGACCGAGTCGCTGTTCACGCAGGGCCTGCTCGGCAACCGGCCGCTGCTGTACGCGGTGGCGTCGACGCTGGTGCTGCAGCTGGCGACGATCTACGTCCCCTGGCTGCAGCCGGTGTTCCGGACCGCGCCGCTGTCCGGGCCCGAGCTCGCGCTGTGCTTCGCCTGCGCCGGTGCGGTGTTCGGCGCGGTCGAGGTCGAGAAGGCCTGGCGGCGGCGCCTGCGCTGACGCCCGCCCCGCCGCGGCGTCGCGGTGCGCGGTTTGCCGATATCGTGCGCGCGATGTCGAACTTGCCCGCCACCCCCGCCGACGCCGCCGTCGTTCCCGCCATGACCGCCCGCGACCGGCGCGCGCTCGTCGCGATCCTGCTCGCCGTGGCGCTGGCGACGCTGGACACCGCGATCGCGAACACCGCGCTGCCGGTGATCGCGCGCGACCTGCACGCGCAGCCGGCGGCGTCGATCTGGATCGTCAACGCCTACCAGCTCGCCGTCGTCGCGACGCTGCTGCCGTTCGCCGCGCTCGGCGACCGCTACGGCGCGCGCCGCGTCTACCTCGGCGGCCTGGCGCTCTTCACGCTCGCCTCGCTGGCCTGCGCGCTGGCCGGCACGCTGGCGACACTGGCCGCCGCGCGCGCGCTGCAGGGCCTGGGCGCGGGCGCGCTGATGAGCGTGAACATCGCGCTCATCCGCGCGATCTACCCGCCCGAGCGGCTCGGCCGCGGCGTCGGGCTGAACGCGCTCGTCGTCGGCGTGGCGTTCGCGGTCGGGCCGAGCATCGCGTCGCTGGTGCTGGCCGTCGCCGCCTGGCCCTGGCTGTTCGCGATCAACGTGCCGCTCGGGCTGCTGGCCTTCGCGTTCGCGCGGCCGGCGCTGCCGCGCAGCGCGCGCCGCGGCCATGGCTTCGACGCGCTCGCCGCGGCGCTGACGGCGGTGACCTTCGCGACGCTCGTGTTCTCGCTCAGCGCCGCCGCGCAGCGCCAGGCGCCGGCGCTGGTGCTGGTGCCGCTGGCCGTGGCGGCGCTGTTCGGCACGCTGCTGCTGCGCCGCCAGGCCGGCCACCCGGCGCCGATGCTGCCGGTGGACCTGCTGCGCCGGCCGATGTTCGCGCTGTCCACCGCGACGGCGCTGGGCTCGTTCGCGGCCCAGGGCCTGGCCTTCGTCTCGCTGCCGTTCTACTTCGAGGAAGTGCTGCACCGCAGCCCGGTCGATACCGGCTTCCTGATGACGCCGTGGCCGGCCGTCGTGGCATTGGCCGCGCCCTTCGCCGGGCGGTTGTCGGACCGCTACCCCCCCGGGCTGCTGGGCGCCATCGGGCTGGCCATTCTCAGCGCCGGCATGGCCTCGCTCGCGTTGCTGCCGGCCGACCCGGGGGTGGCCGACATCGTGCTGCGCATGGCGCTGTGCGGCGCGGGATTCGGGTTCTTCCAGTCGCCCAACCTGAAGGCGCTGATGGCCAGCGCCCCGCCCGAACGCAGCGGCGGCGCGAGCGGCGTGATCGCGATCGCCCGCCTGATCGGTCAGACCAGCGGCGCGGCGCTGGTGGCCTTGTGCTTCGGCCTCGCCGGCGCGCACGGCGCGACCTGGGCGCTGGCGCTGGGCGCCGGCTTCGCCGCCGCCGCCGCGGTGGCCAGCGGGGCGCGGCTGTGGGCGGCGTGAGCGGGGCTGCGGCACCGGCTTGCCGATCTCCGCGCGCGAAGCGCTCCGACGGATCGGAGGCCGCTGTCCGGCCGGAACCGGTCGTGCGCCCGTCCAAGGTGGCGGGCAAAAGGCGACCCGACGACGCCCGCCGGCTCGCCGGGACGGGACGTCCCGTCGGTTGCGAGCCGCCGACGCACGGCTGGCGTTGTGCACACGGTGCCCAGCGTCGCCGCCGACGCTCAGCCACGCCAGCCTGGCGGCGCCCGGATTGCCTCCGGTCTCGCTTCCGTCGTGCGTGACGACGTCACCCCGAGCGTCGACGCGACGAGCTGCGCCCACGGCGCACTGCGCGCCCCACCCCCGACCAGCGAAAGCGGGTCGACCTCCCCAGCGGCAACACCCATGCTCGCCCACCCGCCGCGCAGGCCGAACGCCACGCCTTCGATCACCGCGTAACCGATGCTCGCGGCGTCGTCTGCGTCGCTCAGCCCGAACAGGACGCCTGCGCCTGCGCATCGTCGTTTGGGCTGCGCTCGCCATCGGGGCAGGGCAGGGAGATCGGCGCCGCGGCCTGCCGCGCCGGTTTCAGCGCCGCAACGCGCTCGAGCAAGGCCTCCTCGCTGGGCAGTCCGAGCAACTCGCGTACCCCCGGCGCCAGCATCCGGTCAACCCATCTCGACCGGGACGTGTGAGGTCAAGCGCCAGGCGGTCGACGCGGATCGACCAATGGCCATCGATCTATCCACTGGTGATGGGTTTGGCCGAAGTGGCTGAGGATCAGCGCGAACTCGGTTGCGGTCCAACGAATCGGCTCGATGGGCTGCTCGGCGACGTGGCGTGGGTCGTACAGCACCGTCATGTGCGGCGTGCGCGACGGCGCGGTGCGCAACCCCACCCGCCGCAGTGCCAGAGCCAGGGTTTGCCGAAGTCGCGCGACGGCGGCGTCGCTGCCGGCATCACAGCGCAGGACGAAGGCATCGTTGGACCGGAAGCTCAAGACGTGGTCGAACACGATGCGCAGTGGCGGGCCGACCACGGTGGCCGCGGCAGCCCTGGCCGCTTCGACCACCGCCAGGGGCACGGTATCGCGGAAGTCGCCCACCACGTGCAGCGTGACGTGCAGCCGATCGGCGGCCAACCGTGCACCGATCAACCCGTGCTGCAGGCGCAACGCGTCCATCTCGTGGGCAATGCGTTGTGCGTCACCGGGTGGCAGGAACAGCCCGAAGAACAGCTTGTAGACCAGCGGCTCGCCGCGCTGCGCTTGGCCGATGTCCGGCCGGAAGAACTCCGCCGTCGCCTCCAACCCCGGCAGGCTCAGCTGCTCAGGCACGGTCGCCAGCGACGGCGCGGCAACTCGCGGCTCGGCTGGCTGCCCGCGCCCAGGCTGCCCACGCGACTTGGTTGAACAGCAGGGCGACGCCTGAGGCCGCAACGGGGCCAACGGGTCGGAGTGTCGCGACGGTCCGGGCAAGTGCTGCAAAGATGGCATGAAACTCTGCCGCAACAATGTGCGCTGCGACACGAGCGGTGGGGCGCACGGTTGACCAAATGGATCTTGCTTGAAGGAGCAAGATGAAGCCGATGGCGTCGACGCCGACGGCATTGGCGATCAGCAAGAAAGCCCGCGCCTCGGGGTTGGCGATAAGCGCAATCGCGACCGCCCCTGCCAGCGCGACCAAGAGACGGTTCGACCTGCAGAATTTGGTCACGCGCTGGAGGAGGTGCGTCGGTGTCATTCGAGCGACGTTTGACTTGAGCGGCCCGCCGTAGGCACGTTCGCTCGAAGGGTTGGCGTTACCGTGGCAAGTACGGCGCAATGTTCTTCATCGCCCTGCAGACGTACTCTTCCTTCTCTCCAACTGGCGCAACGTAGTGCAGTGCCGCTCGCGCGGCTTCGTCGCCCTCGGAACGAGCAATGATCCAAGCGGCCAGATACTGCGAGGCGAAACACCCCCCCGCCGTGGCAACGTTCCCGGCAGCGAAGAACGGCTGATTCAGCACCTCAACGCCGGCCTCCTGGACCCAGGGCTTTGTCGTGAGATCGGTGCAGGCTGGCACGGCCCCAAGCAACCCCAGCTTGGCAAGTACGAGCGTGCCAGAACACTGAGCGCCGATGAGCTGACGCGCGGGATCGAGGGGCAACGCCGCCATGAGGTTGGGATCTTCAACGACCTCCCGAGTCTTGATGCCGCTGCCGACGATGACTGCATCTGCAAAGCCTACCTCCGCAAGGCCCGACTGAGCGTGCACGACCACTCCGTTCATGGAAGTGACAGTGGGTTCTGGGCAGCACAGCGTGACGCGCCAGCCCGACCTCTTGATGCGGTTGAGAACTCCAAGTGCTACGAGAGAGTCGAGCTCGTTGAAGCCCTGGAAGGTGAGAATGGCGATGTGCATGCGCTGATTGTGCCGAACCGGCCGTGTGTGACGCCTACCGCTGGCGCGGGCCTGGCGGCCTGCCGTTGGCGCTCCGCCTGAGCGAATACGAAGGGACTTCCCACGATCCTGCGACGGCGTCGAAGCGCCAAGATTGGTGGTGTCGAGTCATCAATCTCAAGCCGGAAAGGGGCAGCCCGTGGACAAGGTTAGAGGCGTGTCTTCGTGACGGCTTGCCGTTGGGCCTCGTCTCGAACGAGGGGTTGGCGAAGTATCGGGCGCTGGGCCGCAAATCGTCCGAAGGCCGATCAGGAAAAGTCATTGCAAATCAACTGCTTTGGTGGAGCGACTTAAGAGGCCGCTCACAAGTCAGGTGCATACCGTCTTTCCATCTCCTCCTTTGACTCCGGCGCGACGCGTACACCGGTCTGATCGCTGATCATTTGACCAATCGTGGGCAGTGTGGATCTGGCGACTCTCGAAGAGTCAGACCACAGCCTCGAACGAAGCAGCGCCTTCGCGCAGTGAAAGTAGGCGGCGGTCACCGCTATCCGGAGAACAAGCTTCGGAGCACGCTTCTCGTTAGTGCACGTGGCAATGTCCCGGGGGTCCAGTGATAGTGTCGCAAGCCCGTTCACGCGTAGCGTTTCGTCGAAGCCTGGGATGAGGAAAAGCAGGCCAACCTTCTTCGTCGCGAGGACGTTCTCGAGTGAATCGAGCCGGTTGTTGCCTGGGGCATCCGGAATCAGCAGTTCTCCATCCGTGGTGACCTTCACAAACCCAGGATCCCCACCTCGCGGCGAGGCATCCAAGTTGAAGTCCTCGTCGCAGGTGGAAAGGATCAGGAACGGCGACAGCGCAATGAAGCTCTCGCAATGCTGGTCTAGCGCAGCGATCTGCTTCTTCACGGCTCGCTCCTGCGGCTGCGCATACAAGGTGCGAAGGGAATCAAGGGACTGTATTTGCATGCGCCGAAGTCCTGTGGGTGTTTCTGAGCGGCCAACGTTCGAGTTGAGCCGCAAGCGCCGGCGTGGCGCTTGGCGCGCGAGGCGGATGATGACCGCGAGCGCTTCGCGGGCCAAGTGCCATGCCGGTGCGAGTCGGTTCGAGCAAAGGGTTAGGCCTCACTGGCGGACAATCCGACGACGCACCAACCGAGGAATCCGAGTGAAGCCATACGACATCGAAGTGCAGCGCTTGAAGTCGATGAAGCATGACAAGGGGCTGATCGAGATTGACGTGGACGCACTGGTGATGGCTAGGCAGGTACGTGACGATCAGTCTGGAGCCACGTGCTTGCGCATACCGGTCGAACATGCTCGCACGTTGTTGTTGCTCCTGAAGCAGCAGTTTGCCGAACTGGACAAGCTACAGCCGCGCAGCCGACGATCCGGGCGGGCCTAGCGTCGACGGCTCCCCGGAGCTACGGCTAGCTGCGATGCACGTTGGTGAGGTCTCGCCTGGCCCGAGGGGTTGGGTCGCACTCGGTGCCTTGCCGCGGACCTGAAGTTTGAGTTCAAGGAGCGGCCCAGAAGTCTTTCGCGGCACTGGGCAGGTCGGACAGGGCCCGCTCAAGAGTCTCGGCGTCTATACAGGTGCGGAGTGCGTTGGAAACGGCTTCGACGGCGTTTGACGGCGAGAAGTTGTGCTCATGCCTCACGCTCCTGACTTCGTTGAGGATCTCCTCGCGTGTACCGAAGGGCGCAGGGCTGGACTGTGGATGCCAGTGCTCCACGAACAGCGCTCGCAGCACCGGGGGAAGGCAGTCGGCAAACCGAAGGGCTTGCTCAACGGTAAGGCGACGTCGAAACGCGTGAAGCACCCCTTCCACC
Organism: uncultured beta proteobacterium; assembly: GCA_963788635.1. GTDB lineage: Bacteria > Pseudomonadota > Gammaproteobacteria > Burkholderiales > Burkholderiaceae_C > Rubrivivax. Next base: position 95,088 of record CAWBHE010000011.1, read on the forward strand.
ATGCTCCAGGCCATGTTGGTTGTCTGGAGCCCCGCGGCGTCACGCGCGGCGACCATGAACCGTTCGAACTCGATTGACGCGCGTTGATACTGAAGCGGCCAGGTCATCGGCTGTGCGGAGGCGGGTGTTGTGCGGCCTAACGTTCGAGGTGAGGGGCAGGAGCCGACGGTGGCCCGCCGTTGGGCCTCGCCTCGACCGAATACGAAGGGACTTCCCCAGTCCTGTGACGGTATCGATGTACCAAGATTGACTCGTGGAAGTTCAATCTGAACGGAAAGGGGAAGTCCATGACGGAGATTACACGAGGGCGTGGTTCGGGTAGGGGTGGATCTGTCCAAGCGCGTGTTCCAGGTGCACGCCGTGGATGCGGCCGGGCGGGTGCTGCTGGCCAAGGCGATGCCACGCGCTTCTTGGCCTGGTGCGCCGAATTGCCTGCGGGCTGCGTGGTGGCGATGGAGGCCTGCGGTGGCGCGCATCACGTGGCGCGCCGACTGCGGCTGCTGGGCCTGAGACGCGGCTGATCGCCGGCCACTTCGTCACGCCCTACCGCATGGCGGGCAGAGCGGCAAGAACGACGCGAACGATGCCGCAGCGATCTGCGAAGCCGCCGGCCGCCCGCACATGCGATTCGTGCCCATCAAGACCGCCGAGCAGCAGGGCCAGCTCGCGGTGCACCGCCTGCGCGAAGGCTTCAAGGAAGAGCGCACCGCGCTGATCAACCGCATCCGCGGCCTGTTGGCCGAGTTCGGCCTGGTCGTCCCGCAAGGCCCCGAGGCGCTGCGGCACGTGCTGGCCGATGTGATCGAGGACGCCAGCAACGAGCTGCCCGGCGTGGCGCGCCTGGCCTTGCAGCGAGCGCACCTGCACTGGATCGACATCGAGTTGCAGATGGCCTGGTGCGACGAGCGCATCGCCAGCCATGTGCGCGGCGACGAGCGCGCGAAGAAGGCCGCCACGCTGCTGGGCATCGGCCCGATCACCGCCTCGGCGTTGGTGGCCAGCGTGGGCGACTTCGCGCAGTTCGCCGACGCGCGCCAGTTCGGCGCCTGGCTCGGTCTGGTGCCCAGCCAGAACTCCACCGGCGGCAAGGCCAGCCTGGGGCGCATCACCAAGCGCGGCGACGACTACCTGCGCACGCTGCTGATCCAGGGCGCCAAGTCCGCCGTGATGAGCGCCGGCAAGCGATCCGATCGCATCAGCCAGTGGCTGGTGCAGCTCAAGGAGCGCGTGGGCTGGCAGAAGGCCGTCGTGGCGCTGGCCAACAAGAACGCGCGCATCCTGTGGGCGGTGCTCACCCGGATGCGGCGTTCGACCCCGACCATGTGCCGGAGCCGCCAGCAGCGCGGTGCGGCCTGCAAGCTGCAACCGGCGGCCTGGCAGGCTTGGCGAGACACCAACACCCGATTCCTCACCCGGACGTGCGCCCGAAGATGCCCACCACAGGTCAGACCGGCGGCAGGTGAACTCGATAACCCGTGCGTGCCTTGAAGGCCACGAGAGCGAATGGAGCCCTGCCGAGCGGTTCGTATCTGGGGCCTCGGTGACATCACCGACACAAGCCCGCCTGTAGATGTGCAGTCTGTTCTCGGTGGCATCACGCTGCGGTCCGCGTTCCAGAAGATCGAAAGGCATGCGAACAAGAGAAGACCGTTGACTCAGCGGGAAGTCCCTGTAGAGGGGTTAGGCG
>CAWBHE010000012.1:0-19499 GCA_963788635.1 uncultured beta proteobacterium
TTCGGCGCCAGCCGGATCGCCCCGTCGAGCCGGATCACCTCGCCGTTGAGCATGTCGTTCGTGACGATGTGCTTGCACCAGCTTGGCGTAGTCCGGCCGGCGTGCCCAGGCGGCTCGGGAAGGGCACGCTGGCGGCCAGCGCGTCCTGCACTTCCTGCGGCATGCCGAACAGCATCGGCGTGCCGAAGATGCCGGGCGCGATGGTCATGTTGCGGATGCCGTTGCGCGCCAGGTCGCGCGCGATCGGCAGCGTCATGCCGACGACGCCGCCCTTGCTGGCCGCATAGGCGGCCTGGCCGATCTGGCCGTCGTAGGCGGCCACGCTGGCGGTGCTGATCAGCACGCCGCGCTCGCCGGTGGGCTCGGGGGTGTTCTTGCACATCGCCTCGGCGGCGAGGCGGATCATGTTGAAGCTGCCGATCAGGTTGACCGTGATCGTCTTCGCGAAGGTGCGCCAGCGGGTGCGCGCCGTCCTTGCCGACGGTCTTCACCGCCGGCGCGATGCCGGCGCAGTTGACCAGGCCCATCAGCTTGCCCAGCGCCGGTGGCGGCGGCGACGACGGCCTGGCCGTCGGCCTCCTGGCTGACGTCGCACTTGACGAAGAGCCCGCCGATGTCCTTGGCCACGGCCTCGCCCGCGCTCGACCTGCAGGTCGGCGACGACGACCTTGGCGCCGTTGCGCGGCCAGCATGCGCGCCGTGCCTTCGCCCAGGCCCGACGCGCCGCCGGTGACGATGAAGACCTTGCCTGCGATATCCATTTCCGATTCCTCTTCAGCTCAAGGCGGCCAAGGCGCGCGCGGTGATCTCGTCGACACTGCCGCTGCCGCTGATGCGGCGGTAGCGCGGCGCGCCGGCGTCGCCGCTCGCGGCCCAGGCCGAGTAGTAGTCGACCAGCGGCCGGGTCTGCTTCTGGTAGACCTCGAGCCGCTTGCGCACCGTCTCTTCCTTGTCGTCCTCGCGCTGCACCAGGGCCTCGCCGGTCACGTCGTCGATGCCGGCGACCTTGGGCGGGTTGAACTTGACGTGGTAGCTGCGGCCCGAGGCCAGGTGGACGCGGCGGCCGCTCATGCGTTCGATGATGGCTTCGTCGGGCACGTCGATCTCGAGCACGACGTCGAGCTTGACGCCGGCGTGCTTCATCGCGTCGGCCTGCGGGATCGTGCGCGGGAAACCGTCGAACAGGAAGCCGTTGGCGCAGTCGGGCTGGGCGATGCGTTCCTTGACGAGGCCGATGATGATCTCGTCGCTGACCAGCGCGCCCGAGTCCATCACCTTCTTCGCGGCCAGCCCGAGCGGGGTGCCGGCCTTGACCGCGGCGCGCAGCATGTCGCCGGTGGAGATCTGGGGAATGCCGAACTTCTTGCAGATGAAGGCGGCCTGCGTGCCCTTGCCGGCGCCCGGCGCCCCCAACAGAATCAGTCTCATCGGCGTCCTCGAAGATGTCGTTGTCGTGTCGCAGCGCGCAGGGCGGCTGCTCGTCTCCCGAACGAGATTATCACGGGCTCCCTGCGCGGCCCTGACGCGGATCAGCCGAACAGCGCGCGCACGCGCGCCAGGTCTTCGGGGGTGTCGACACCGATGCCCGGGGCGTGTCGCGCTGACGTGCACGGCGATGCGCTCGCCATGCCAGAGCACGCGCAATTGCTCGAGCGCCTCGAGCGTTCCAGCGGCGCCGGCGCGCAGCGTCACGAAAGCGGCGCAGGAAGCCGGCGCGGTAGCCGTACAGGCCGACGTGGCGCAGCGGCGCCGGCTGCGGCAGCGCGCCGGCCGGGCCGTCGCGCCAGCAGGGCAGCGGCGCGCGGCTGAAATAGAGCGCGCGGCCGGCGGCGTCGAGCACGACCTTGACGACATTCGGGTTGAGGTAGTCCGCCACCGTGGCGATCGGGTGCGCCGCGGTGCTCATCGCGCAGTCGGCGCGCTCGGCCAGCAGCTCGGCGCAGCGACGCACCAGCGCGGGGTCGATCAGCGGCTCGTCGCCCTGCACGTTGACGACGACGTCGTCGCCGTCCAGCCCGAGCAGCGCGCAGGCCTCGGCGAGGCGGTCGCTGCCGGTGGCGTGGTCGCGCCGCGTGAGCAGCGCGGCGACGTCGTGCTCGGCGCAGGCCTGCGACGATGCGCGCGTCGTCGGCGGCGACGACCACGCGCTCGGCGCCCGACTCGGCGGCGCGGCGCGCGACGCGCACCACCATCGGCAGGCCGGCGATGTCGGCCAGCGGCTTGCCCGGCAGCCGGGTCGATGCCAGCCGTGCCGGCATCAGCACGGTGAAGTTCACGCGGCGGGCGGGGGCGGTGGCGCTGTCGGTGCTGCGCGCCTCGTTCTCGAGCATCACCGGGATGCCGTCGCGCAGCGGGAAGGCGAGCCGGTCGGCGCGGCAGGCCAGTTCGACGGGCTGCAGGTGCTCGTCGCGCAGCATCTCGAGCGGCCCCTTGCAGACGGGGCAGACGAGCAGGTCGATCAGGCGGTGGTCCAGCGTCATCGCGTTCTCGGCGGAGGACCCAGCTCGTCGAGCAGGGCCTGGGTGAAGTCCGGGGGCAGGCGGAAGTCTAGCCCGACGACCCAGACCTGGGTCGCGCCGAGCCGCGCCGGGTCCAGCTTGACGGCGTCCTTTTCGGTCGTGAGGACGCGTTCGGTGTTGGCCGGCCAGGGCAGGGCGGCGTAGCCATGGTGGTCGGGCAGCGGCAGGCGGTCGATGGCGAGGCCGGCAGCTTCGAGCATCGCAAAGAAGCGTTCCGGCGCCGCCACGCCGGCCACCGCCAGCCAGCGCCGGCCGCGCAGCGAGTCCAGCGTGACCGCGCGCTCGGTGCGGCCGGCCAGCCAGTCGGCCAGCGCCAGCGCCGGGCCCGGACCGCGCAGCGCGAGCGCGCCGGGCAAGGGCGTGCTCGGCCGCGGCGCGTTGTAGAGCACGCGGCGGCGCGACGGCAGCCGGCGTGGCAGCGGCTCGCGCAGCGGGCCGGCGGGCAGCAGGCGGCCGTTGCCGACGCCGCGCTCGTCGAAGACCACGATCTCGGCATCGCGCGCCAGCGCGGCGTGCTGCAGGCCGTCGTCGCTGACCAGGATGTCGACCGTCGGGTGCGGCGGCGCACAGGGCGTGCGCGGCGGCCAGGCGCCGGCGGCCGACCCAGACCGGCGTGCCGGTGCGGCGCGCGATCAGCAGCGGCTCGTCGCCGACCTGCGCGGCCGTCGATGCCGGGCCGACCGCGAGCACCGCGTCGCCGCTGCGCCCATGGCCGCGCGAGATCACGCCTGGGCGCCAGCCGGCCTGCTGCAGCGCCTGCACGAGCGCGATCACGGTCGGCGTCTTGCCGGCGCCGCCGACGACGAGGTTGCCGACGACCAGCACCGGCACCGGCGCGCGCTGCGCGCGGCGTCGCCGCGCCAGCGCCGCGAGCAGCGCGTAGAGCCAGGACAGCGGCAGCAGCAGCCGCATCGCCGGCGTCGTGCGCGGCTGCCACCAGTGGCGGGCCAGCAGCGCCTCGACCCGCGCGGCGACGGTCATCGATGCGCTCAGCGCGTGCCGGCGCCGCTTTGCGAGGCGAAGGTCAGGTGCGACAGGCCGATCGCGGCGCGCGGCGTCGAGCACGTTGATGACCGACTGCTGCACCGCCATCGCGTCGGCCGAGACGATGACCACCGCGTCGGCGCGGCCGGCGGCGGCGCTGGCCATCGCGGCGGCGAGCTGCTCGACGCTGCGCCCGTCCAGCGCCTTGCCGTCGACCGCGTAGCGGCCGTCGGCGGACACCGAGACGATGATCTGGGCCGGCCGGTCGCGCAGCTTGTCGGCGTCGGCGGTGGGCAGCGTGATCTGCAGTTCGGTGAAGCGCGAGTAGGTGGTGGTCAGCATCAGGAAGATCAGCACCACCAGCAGCACGTCGATGAACGGGATCAGGTTGATCTCCGGCTCCTCGGGGCGGCGACGGCTGAACTTCATGGTCCGCGCTAACCCGCGATCGGCGTGCGCACGACGAAGCGCATCAGGTGCGGCACCAGGCGCTCGGCGGAGATTTCCATCGCGAGCTGGAAGGCGTCGACGCGGCCGCGGAAGTAGCGGTAGAACATCAGCGACGGGATCGCGATCGACAGGCCGAACGCGGTGTTGTACAGCGCCACCGAGATGCCGTGCGCGAGCAGCTGCGGATTGGTGCCGCTGCCCGGCGCTTGCGCGCCGAAGATCTCGATCATGCCGATCACGGTGCCGAGCAGGCCGAGCAGCGGCGCGGCGGCGGCGATGGTGCCGAGCGAGTTGAGGTAGCGCTCGACGCCGTGGATCGCGGTGCGGCCGGCGTTCTCGAGCGACTGGCGCAGCGCGTCTTCGGTGATGCGCGGCTCGGCGATCACGCTGCGCAGGCCGACCGCGAGCACGCCGCCGAGGACCGAGTTCATCGCCAGCTTGTTCACCACGTCGGCCGATGGCAGGCTGTTGCGCGACACCGCGACGACTTCGTCGAACAGCGTGCGCGGCGCGACCAGCGCTTCACGCAGGTGGTACAGGCGCTCGATGATCAGCGCCAGCGCCACCACCGAGCACAACAACAGGGGCCAGATCGGCCAGCCGGCCGCTTGTATGATTGAAAACAAAGGCTTTACAGGTGGCGCCGCAGGAGGCTGCGGCGCGGCGGATTATGTCCGATGCGAGGCCTGTTGCCGCGCAGCATTCCGCCACCGCGACCGTCCGCGGCCAGGCTGTCCACCCAATCTGTGGACAACATTGTGGAAAAGTCGGCGCGGCAGGCGCCGAAGCCGCATCCTGGCTCGCGCCGGCTTTGTTTGCTCGATTTTTCAGCAGGCGTTTTTCATTGAAAATCAACAGCTTGAACGACTGTGACGACTCCGTGACCGGCCTATGGCCGGAATCGGCCCGCGGGCCGCATGCTGTGGAGTTCCGGCGCTGCAAGGATGCGGGTCGCGGCCGTGTTTGAGCCGCCACCGGCAGTGCCGCAGCGCACGGTCTGGAGCGTGGGCGCGCTGTTGCTGGCCACCGGCGACGCGCTCGCCGCCCGCTTCGGTGCTGTTGCGGTGCGCGGCGAGCTGGCCGGCTTTTCGCGCGCTGCGAGCGGCCATTGCTACTTTTCGCTCAAGGACGGCAGCGGCGCGCCCGCGCTGCTGCGCTGCGCGATGTTCCGTCGCGCCGCCGCGCTGCTCGACTTCCAGCCGGCCGACGGCCAGCAGGTCGAACTGCGCGGCCGGCTCGGCGTCTACGACGCGCGCGGCGAGCTGCAGCTGGTGGTCGAGTCGCTGCAGCGCCTGGGCAGCGGCACGCTGTACGAGGAGTTCCTGCGCCTGAAGGCGCGGCTGCAGGGGCTGGGTCTGTTCGACGCCGCAGCGCAAGCGCGCGATCCCGGCGCATCCGCGCGCGGTCGGCATCGTGACCTCGCTCGGCGCCGCGGCGCTGCACGACGTGCTGAGCGCGTTCGCGCGGCGCGCGCCGCAGGTGCCGCTGATCGTCTACCCGAGCCCGGTGCAGGGCGCCGAAGCGCCGGCGGCGCTGGTCGCGGCGCTGCAGCGTGCCGGCGAGCGGGCCGAGGTCGACACGCTGCTGCTCGTGCGTGGCGGCGGGTCGCTGGAGGACCTCTGGGCGTTCAACGACGAGCGCGTCGTGCGCGCCGTCGCTGCCTGCCCGCTGCCGGTGGTCTGCGGCGTCGGCCACGAGACCGACATCACGCTGGCCGACCTGGCGGCCGACCTGCGCGCGCCGACGCCGACCGCCGCCGCCGAACTGGCGGCGCCGGCGCGCAGCGAGCTGCTCGCCGCGCTGGCGGCGCGCCAGGCGGCGCTGGCGCAGGCGCTGGCGCGCCGGCTCGATGCGTCGGCGCAGCGCCTGGACGGCCTGGCCTTGCGCCTGGGCCGGCCGGCGGCGTCGCTCGCGCTGCAAGGGCAGGGGCTGGCCGCGCTGGAGCACCGGCTGCGCCGCGCCGCCGCGGTCTTCGCAGCGCGCCAGCGCCAGGCGACGACCCAGCTTGCCGCGCGCATCGCGCGGGCCGCGCCGGTGCAACTGCAACGCGCCCAGGCGCGGCTGGCCGCGGCCGGTGCGCGGCTCGACGCGCTCGATCCGAAGCAGGTGCTGCACCGCGGCTACGCCTGGGTCGAAGGGGCGGACGGACGGCCGGTGGTGTCGGTGCATGGCCTGCAGCCGGGGCAGCAGGTGCAGGCGGTCTGGGCCGACGGCCGCGCGCGCGCCGAGGTGTTGGAAGTGCTGCCCCTGCCGCCGTCGCGCTGAAACGGGCTTGCCTACAATCGTTGCGCTGACAACAACGAGGATCCGCCATGGAACACAAGCTGCCTCCCCTGCCGTTCGACATCGACGCGCTCGCCCCGTACTACAGCCGCGAGACGCTGGAGTACCACCACGGCAAGCACCACAACGCCTACGTCGTGAACCTGAACAACCTGCAGAAGGGCACCGAGTTCGAGTCCATGACGCTCGAGGAGATCGTCAAGAAGGCCTCCGGCGGCATCTACAACAACGCCGCGCAGATCTGGAACCACACCTTCTTCTGGAACTGCATGAAGCCGGCCGGCGGCGGCGAGCCGAGCGGCGCGCTCGGCGCGGCGATCAAGGCCAAGTGGGGCTCTTACGCCGCGTTCAAGGAAGCCTTCGTCAAGTCGGCGGTGGGCAACTTCGGCTCGGGCTGGACCTGGCTCGTGAAGAAGGCCGACGGCAGCGTGGACATCGTCAACACCGGTGCGGCGGGCACGCCGCTGACGACGGCCGACAAGGCGTTGCTGACGGTCGACGTCTGGGAACACGCCTACTACATCGACTACCGCAACCTGCGCCCGAAGTTCGTCGAGACCTTCGTCGACAAGCTGGTGAACTGGTCGTTCGCCGAAGCCAACTTCGGCTGACGACGGTCGGGCGCCGCGCGGCGCCCGACGCTCAATCGCCGAAGGGCGCGCCGCGCAGCTTGAAGCCGGGCTTCAAGCCGCGCTTGGCGAACCAGCCCTGCGGCATCTCGAGCGCGAAGCGCACCGGGCGCGCCGAACAGTGCGAGTCGTCGGTGCGGGCCTTCATCTCGTCGACGTTGACGATCGTGCCGTCGTCGGCGATGAAGGCGATGCTGAGCGGGATCAGCGTGTTGTGCATCCAGAAGCAGCGCACGCCGGCGTCGTCGTTGACGAAGAGCATGCCGTCGCTCGGGCCCATGCTCTTGCGGAACATCATCCCGATTTCCTGCTGCTCGGTGGAGACCGCCAGCTCGGCCTGGATCAGGTACATGCCGGCGGTCAGCGTCGTGGTCGGCAGCTTGGGCTGCGGGCCTTGCTGCGCGGTCGCGGCGACGCTGCAGGCGGCGAGCGCGACGGCGAGGGCGACGCGCAGGGCGGTGAGGGGCTTGACGTGGATCATGGGGTGGCAACCGAAGCTTGCCTACATTATCCGGTGCGTGCGCCCATGACTTCCGTAGCCATCGCCCCGACCGAACGCGCCGCCGATCTGGAGGTGCTCGACGACCCGCTGGAGCGCGACCGTTTCACGCGCTGGGTCGCCGACGGCACGGGCGAGCGGCTGGGCGAATCGTCGCTGCAGCTCGGCGGCCTGCACTGCGCGGCCTGCGCCGGGATCATCGAGCAAGCGCTGTGCCGGGTGGACGGCGTGCAGCAGGCCGAGGTCAGCGCGAGCAGCCAGCGCGCCACCGTGCGCTGGGACCCGGCGCGCACGCGGCCGTCGGCGCTGATCCAGGCGGTGCGCGCGGCCGGTTACGACGCCGCGCCCGATGCCGCCGCGCCGGCGCGCGAGTTGCGGCGCGGCGAGTTCCGCGTTGCGCTGTGGCGGCTGTTCGTGGCCGGTTTCTGCGCGATGCAGGTCATGATGTTCGCGACCCCCAGCTACGTGGCCCGGCCGGGCGAGATGTCGCCCGACCTGCGCCAGTTGCTGAACTGGGGCAGTTGGGTGTTGACGCTGCCGGTGGTGGTGTTCGCGGCCGGGCCGTTCTTCGCCGCTGCCTGGCGTGCACTGCGCCAGCGCCGGATCGGGATGGACCTGCCGGTGGCGATCGGCATCGCGGTGACCTTCATCGCCAGCACCGGCGCCACCTTCGACCCCGGCGGTCCGTTCGGCCACGAGGTCTACTTCGATTCGCTGACCATGTTCGTCGCCTTCTTGCTTGGCGGCCGTTTCGTCGAGTTGCGTGCGCGCCACCGCGCGGCCGCGGCGCTCGAAGGCGCGCTGGCGCGCCTGCCCGAGACCGCACAGCGGCTGAACGCCGACGGCAGCGTGAGCGCGGTCAGCGTGCAGCGGCTGCGGCCCGGCGACCGCGTGCGCGTCGGCCTCGGACAGGCCTTCCCGGCCGACGGCCGATTGCTCGAAGGCCGTGGCGCGGCCGACGAGTCCCTGCTCACCGGCGAATCGGTGCCGGTCGACAAGGCGCCGGGCGATGCGCTGGTAGCGGGCAGCGCGAATGTCGGCGCGCCGGTGCTGATGAGCGTCGAGCGCGTCGGCGAAGACACGCGCTATGCCGCCATCGTCGCGATGATGCGCAGCGCGATGACGCAACGTCCGGCCGCGGCGCGCGTGGCCGACCGCTGGGCCGGCCCCTTCCTCGGCGCGGTGCTGCTGCTCGCGGCGGCAACGGCCGCCTACTGGAGCGTGGTCGATCCGTCGCGCGCGATCGCCGCGGCGGTGGCGGTGCTGATCGTCACCTGTCCGTGCGCGCTGTCGCTCGCCGCGCCGGCGGCGCTGGTCGCGGCGGTCGGTGGGCTGGCGCGGCGTGGCGTGCTCGTGCAGCGGCTGGACGCGGTCGAGATCCTGGCGCGCACGCGCCATTTGTTCATCGACAAGACCGGCACGCTGACCGAAGACCAGCCGATGCTGCGCGATGCAGTGGCGCTGGAGGCCGGAGACTTCGGCGCCGAGGCGGCGTCGCTGGCGGCCTGGTCGCAGCATCCGCTGGCGCGCGCGCTGGCGGCGGGCCTGCCGGCGTCGGTGCGCGCTTGGCGCGAGGTCGAGGAGCGCGCCGGCCAGGGGTTGCGCGCGCTCGACGAGGACGGTGTCGAATGGCGGCTCGGCTCGGCGGCCTGGACCGGCGCCGCGGCGCGCGACGATGTCCAGGTCTGGCTCGCGCGTGGCGGCCAGGTGCTGGCCGGATACCGCTTCGACGAGACGGTGCGCGAGGGCGCGGCGCAGGCGGTCGCTGCGTTGCGCGAGGCCGGCGTGCGACTGACGCTGCTGTCCGGCGATGCGCCGGCGCGCGCCGAGCGGCTGGCCGAGCGGTTGGGCATCGCCGAGGTCATTGCGCAGGCCACGCCCGAGGCCAAGCTGGCGGCGCTGGCCGCGGCGCAGCGCCCGGGCGCGCCGGTCGGCATGGTCGGCGACGGCGTCAACGACGCGCCGGTGCTGGCGCGGGCCGATGTCTCGCTGGCGATGGGGCAGGGCGCGCTCGTCGCGCGCGCGCAAGCCGATGCGGTGATCGTCTCGAACCGGCCGCTGGACATCGTGCGCGCGCAGACGACGGCGCGCAAGGCGATGCGCATCGTGCGCCAGAACCTGGTCTGGGCGGCGCTGTACAACGCGCTCGCGATACCGCTCGCGCTGGTCGGCGCGCTGCCGCCCTGGGCGGCCGGGCTGGGCATGGCGGGCAGCTCGCTGCTCGTCGTGCTGAACGCGCTGCGCGCCGGACGCTGAAGGAGCGCCGCGATGGAGATCATGTACCTGCTCGTGCCGCTGTCCGCGGGCGTGGTGCTGCTGATCATTGGCGTCTTCGGGTGGGCGATCAGCCGGGGTCAGTTCGAGGATCTGGACGCCGAGGGCGAGCGAATTTTGCTGCCGGACGACGAGCCGCTTGACGGCGATCAAGGGATGCCGCGGAACTCGTCTTGACAATCGGAAACGTTGCGATAGCGAGTCCGATCGAGGAGGAGTCCCCTGATGGCCAGTAACAACGCGCCGGTTGCTCCGGTTTATTTCGATGCGCCGGTGCGCCTGTTCGCGCTGGCGTCGGTGCTCTGGGGCATCGTGGGCATGCTCGTCGGCGTGATCATCGCCGCCCAGCTGACCTGGCCGGAGCTGAATTTCGGCATTCCCTGGTTCAGCTTCGGCCGCTTGCGGCCGTTGCACACCAACGCCGTGATCTTCGCCTTCGGCGGCTGCGCGTTGATGGCGACCTCGTTCCACGTTGCCCAGCGCACCGGCCAGACAAGGCTGTTCGCGCCCAAGCTCGCGATGTTCGTGTTCTGGGGCTGGCAGCTCGTGATCGTGCTCGCGGCGATCACGCTGCCGATGGGCTACACGGTCAGCAAGGAATACGCCGAGCTCGAGTGGCCGATCAAGATCCTGATCGCGATCGTCTGGGTGGCCTACGCGATCGTCTTCTTCGGCACCATCGGCCGGCGCAAGGTGCGCCATATCTACGTCGCGAACTGGTTCTTCGGCGCCTTCATCATCGCGGTCGCGCTGCTGCACATCGTCAACAGCGCGTCGATCCCGGTGAGCTGGACGAAGAGCTACTCGGCCTATTCGGGCGCGCAGGACGCGATGGTCCAGTGGTGGTACGGCCACAACGCGGTCGGCTTCTTCCTGACCGCGGGCTTCCTCGGGATGATGTATTACTACATCCCGAAACAGGCCGGGCGGCCGGTCTACAGCTACCGGCTGTCGATCGTGCACTTCTGGGCGCTGATCTTCGTCTACATGTGGGCCGGCCCGCACCACCTGATGTACACCGCGCTGCCCGACTGGGTGCAGAGCGTGGGCATGGTGTTCTCGCTGGTGCTGCTCGCGCCGAGCTGGGGCGGCATGATCAACGGCATCATGACGCTGTCGGGCGCCTGGCACAAACTGCGCGACGACCCGATCCTGAAGTTCCTGATCGTCGCGCTGTCGTTCTACGGCATGTCGACGTTCGAAGGGCCGATGATGTCGATCAAGACCGTCAACGCGCTGTCGCACTACACGGTCTGGACGATCGGCCACGTGCACAGCGGCGCGCTCGGCTGGGTCGGGCTGATCACGATGGGTTCGCTGTACCACCTGATCCCGCGCATGTACGGCCGCACCTCGATGTACAGCACGCGGGCGATCGAGGTCCATTTCTGGATCGCGACGATCGGCATCGTGCTCTACATCGCGTCGATGTGGATCGCCGGGGTCATGCAAGGCCTGATGTGGCGCGCGGTGAACCCCGACGGCACGTTGGTCTACAGCTTCGTCGAGAGCGTGAAGGCCACGCACCCGTTCAACATCGTGCGCCTGGGCGGGGGCCTGCTCTATCTCTCCGGCATGGCGATCATGGCCTGGAATACGGTGATGACGGTGCGCGCGGGCCGTCCGTCGCCGGTGCCGATCCCGATGGTCGTCGCCCACGCCTGAGAACAACAAGGAGAACTGCACCATGGCCGACACCCAGGTCGCGCGCGGGCACGAGCGCATCGAGACCAACAACCTGCTGATGATCGTGCTGATCCTCGTGGCGGTGGCGATCGGCGGCATCGTCGAGATCATCCCGCTCTTCTTCCAGGCGTCGACGACGCAGCCGGTGCCAGGGGTCAAGCCCTACACCGCGCTGCAGCTCGCCGGGCGCGACATCTACCAGCGCGAGGGCTGCTTCTATTGCCACTCGCAGATGATCCGCCGGCTGCAGGCCGAGACGCTGCGCTACGGCCACTACTCGCTCGCCGGCGAATCGGTCTACGACCATCCGTTCCTGTGGGGCAGCGAGCGGCAGGGGCCGGACCTGGCGCGCGTGGGCGGCAAGTACAGCAACGAGTGGCACCAGATTCACATGAACAACCCGCGCGACCTGGTGCCCGAATCGATCATGCCGGCCTATCCCTGGCTCGCGCAGGCGACGGTCGACGCCGCCGGGATGGCGCCGCGGATGAAGGCCTTGCGCATGGTTGGCGTGCCCTACACCGACGCCGAGATCGCGGCTGCCGCCGACGACGTCAAGGGCAAGACCGAGCTCGACGCGCTGATCGCCTACCTTCAGTCGCTCGGCACGGCCGTCAAGTGAAGATCGGAGAGCGACGATCATGAATCTCTATCACCTGCACAGCGCCGCGACGGTGTTCTGCTTCGTCTTCTTCCTGGGCGTCGTCGCCTGGGCCTGGTCGAGCCGGCGCAAGGCCGACTTCCGCGAGGCCGAGCAACTGCCCTTCGTCGACGAACCCGGAGACCGGTCATGAGCGATTTCGTCAACCCGGGCTGGTCTTGGTTCGTCGCCGCAGGCGTCGTCGTCAGCCTGCTCGCCTGCCTGGCGGTGCTGGCCGGGGCGAGCAAGCGCAAGGTCATGGCCGGCGACAACAGCACCGGCCACGTCTGGGACGAGGACCTGCGCGAGCTGAACAATCCGCTGCCGCGCTGGTGGATGGGGTTGTTCGTCATCACCGTCGTCTTCGCCGGTGTCTATCTGGCGCTGTACCCGGGCCTGGGCAGCAACGCCGGGCTGCTGCACTGGAGCAGCGTCGGCCAGCACCACGCCGAGGTCGTGCGCGAAGAGCAGATGATCGCGCCGGTCTACGCGCGCTACGCGGCGATGCCGGCCGCGGCGCTGGCCCAGGACGCGAACGCGATGGCGATCGGCGACCGCCTGTTCGCGAACAACTGCGCCCAGTGCCACGGCTCCGACGCGCGCGGCAGCAAGGGCTTCCCGAACCTGACCGACAACGACTGGCTGCACGGCGGCACGCCGGAGAAGATCGAGGAGACGATCACCGGCGGGCGCCACGGCGTCATGCCCGTCATGGCCCCCGCGGTCGGCAGCGCCGAGGACGTCAAGAACGTCGCGAACTACGTGCTCAGCCTGTCCGGCAGCCCGCACAACAACATCGCGGCGCAGCTCGGCAAGGCCAAGTTCGTGGTCTGCGCGGCCTGCCATGGCGCCGACGGCAAAGGCAACCAGGCGATCGGCGCGCCGAACCTGACCGACGGCATCTGGCTCTACGGCTGGGGCGAGGCGGCGATCATCGAGCGCATCGACAAGGGCGCCAACAATGTCATGCCGGCGCAAGGCGGACGGCTGACGCCGCAGCAGATCCATGTGCTGGCCTCCTATGTCTGGAGCCTGTCGCACGGGCGCAGCGTCGCCACCGCAATGAAGTCTGATCCCGCGGGCCCGGCGGTGGCTCCGGCAGCGGACAGCGATGATGCGGTCGTCTCCGTCGTCTCGCTGTACGCCAAGCAGAAGAAGATCTACCCGCGCGCGGTCAGCGGCTGGTTCGCCGGCTGGCGCTGGGCGATGGTCTGGGCGACCCAGCTCGTCTTCTACGGCCTGCCCTGGCTGCAGTGGAACGAGCGCCAGGCGGTGCTGTTCGACCTGGCCTCGCGCCGCTTCTACATCTTCGGCCTGGTGCTCTACCCGCAGGACTTCATCTACCTGACCGGGTTGCTGATCGTCTCGGCCTATTCGCTGTTCCTGTTCACCGCGGTGGCCGGTCGGCTGTGGTGCGGCTATGCCTGTCCGCAGACCGTCTACACCGAGATCTTTCTCGCCGTCGAGCGCTGGTTCGAGGGCGACCGCATGGCGCGCATCAAGCTCGACGGTGGCGGCTGGACCTTCAATCGCGTGTGGCGCAAGATCGGCAAGCAGGTGAGCTGGATCGCGATCGGGCTGTGGACCGGCCTCAGCTTCGTCGGCTACTTCTCGCCGATCCGCACGCTGCTGCCGGCGGCGTCGCATTTCTTGCTCGGCCCGTGGGAGACCTTCTGGATCCTGTTCTACGGCTTCGCGACCTACGGCAACGCGGGCTACATGCGCGAGCAGGTCTGCAAGTACATGTGCCCGTACGCGCGCTTCCAGAGCGCGATGTTCGACCACGACACGCTGATCATCAGCTACGACGCCGAGCGCGGCGACCCGCGCGGCACGCGCTCGCGCAAGGTCGATGCGCGCAGCCAGGGCCTGGGCGACTGCATCGACTGCGGGTTGTGCGTGCAGGTCTGCCCGACCGGCATCGACATCCGCGAGGGCCTGCAATACGAATGCATCGGTTGCACCGCCTGCATCGACGTCTGCGACGGCGTGATGGACAAGATGAAGTACCCGCGCGGGCTGATCCGCTATGCCACCCAGAACGGGCTGGCCAAGCACCTGACGCGCGCGCAGATGCTGCGCAGCGTGCTGCGCCCGCGCGTGCTGATCTATACCGCGATCCTCGTCCTCATCACCGGCGCGCTGGTCACCAGCATCGCGTTGCGCAGCCCGTTCCGCGTCGACGTGGTGCGCGACCGCGCGTCGCTGGCGCGCATGGTCGAGGGCGGGAAGATCGAGAACGTCTACCGCCTGCAGGTGATGAACGCCACCGAGCAGCCACAGCGCTACCGCGTGGCGGTGGAGGGGCTGCCCGGGCTGCAGGTCGAGGGCCGCGGCGAACTGCAGGTCGGGTCGGCCGAGGCGCAATGGCTCACCGTCGAAGTGCGCCTGGGGGCCCAGGCCGCGGTCGACGCCGGACCGGGCGTGCACCCCATCCACTTCGACGTCCAGCGCCTGGCCACCGAGCCCGGTGCGACGATCGTCAGCACGCGCGAGAAGTCCACTTTCGTGGTGCCGCGCTGAACCCGCTAGTCGACCCGCTCCCGCTACCCGCCGAACCGCCCTGGAGACCCGCCGATGAGCCCCACCGCCCCCACCGCCACGCCGCCCGTCATGCCCTGGTGGCGCTACGGCATGGTCTGGCTCGTCATCGGCGGGCCGGCGGCGGCTGTCGTCGCCGGCCTGGCCACGGTCTGGATTGCGGAGCGCAATGCCGATGTCGAGATCATCGACCCGCCGGCGGTGAGCGCGGCGCGCGCCGCGGCGCCGAAAGCCGCCATCGTGGCCGAGCCTGCAGTCCGGCCGGCCGGCCCGGGCCGCTGAGCCGGGGCGGATCATGAAGCGCGCATCAAGCCTGATGATGACGGTCGGCTGGCCGGCCTTTCTGATGGCCGCCGTGCTGGAGGTGCTGGTGTTTTCGCTCGTCGATCCGACGCAGCTGCACTGGTTCGGCGGCGCGGCGATCGAGCTCAGCGCGACCGCCGTCTACTCGCTGGCGTTCTTCGTCTTCTGGTGCGTGATCGCGGTGGCGGGCTTCCTGTCGCACCGGCTCGGCGAAAGCGCCGTCGAAGTGAACAGCCGCACGTTCCACTGAGCGCGACCGCCCCGCGCGCGGGCCCGCGCGGGCCCGGTCAGCAGGCGCTGCCGTTGACCAGCGTCTGCAGGCCGGCCGGATCGAGCACCCGGATCTGGCGCTGCTTGACCTCGAGCAGGCCGTCGTCCTGGAACTTCGAGAACGTGCGGCTCACGGTCTCCAGCTTCAGGCCCAGGTAGCTGCCGATCTCTTCGCGCGTCATGCGCAGCACCAGCGAGCTGGGCGAGAAGCCGCGCGTCTTCAGGCGCTGCGTGAGGTTGAGCAGGAACGCGGCCAACCGCTCCTCGGCGCGCATGCTGCCCAGCAGCAGCATCACGCCGTGGTCACGCACGATCTCGCGGCTCATGATGCGGTGGAATTGGCGCTGCAGGTCGCTGAACTCGCGCGACAGGTCCTCGAGCTGGTGGAACGGGATGATGCAGACCTGCGAGTCCTCGAGCGCCACCGCATCGCAGGTGTGGCGCTCGGTGCTGATGCCGTCCAGCCCGAGCAGCTCGCCGGCCATCTGGAAGCCGGTCACCTGGTCGCGCCCGTCCTCCGACGAGACGCAGGTCTTGAAGAAGCCGGTGCGCACGGCAAACAACGAGGCGAACTCGTCGCCCGAACGGAACAAGGTGTTGCCGCGCGGGACCGCGCGGCGCGTCTCGACCAGCATGTCCAGCCGCTCGAGCTGGTCGTTGGACAAGCCCAAGGGCAGGCACAGCTCGCGCAGGTTGCAACTCGAGCAGGCCACCTTGAAAGGTTCGATGCGGATGGGCTGGGGTTGAGCGCTCATGGGGGTCCGATCGGTGATGCCTGGCCTGGGCCGGGATGCTACCCCCAATAAGGCGATCACCCTGCTTTTGCGCCGCCGATGCCCCCGCCGCGACTTCCGCGGGCGGCCAGCTTGACGCGCATCAAACCCGCCCGCCCGCGCTTTGGCACAGTGGCGCCAACATGCAAAATGCTGCCGTCCTGTCCGAGGAATTGTTGCGCCGGCTCGACGTGCCGGGCCCTCGCTACACCTCCTACCCCACCGCCGACCGCTTCGTCGAAGCCTTCGGCGCGACCGAATACCGCCAGGCCTTGCGCCAGCGCGCCGAAGGGGCGACCGTCGGCGGCACGCCGCCGCTGTCCGTGTACGTGCACGTCCCTTTCTGCGAATCGGTCTGCTACTACTGCGCCTGCAACAAGGTCATCACCAAGCACCACGAACGTGCGCGGGAGTACCTGGTCGCGCTGAGCGCCGAGATCGAATTGCACGTGGCCGAACTCGGTCGCGGTGCGCCGGTGTCGCAGCTGCACCTCGGCGGGGGTTCGCCGACGTTTCTGTCGGACGATGAACTCGACGCCTTGATGGCCACGCTCAAGAGCGCCTTTCGAGTCGCGCCCGGCGCCGAGATTTCGATCGAGGTCGATCCGCGAACCGCCACGCCGCAACGCCTGGGCCGACTCGCCGGGATGGGCTTCAACCGGATCAGCTTCGGCATCCAGGACTTCGACGCCGCGGTGCAGCAGGCCGTGCACCGCGTCCAATCGCTCGACAGCGTGCGCGAGCTGATCGCGGCGGCGCGGGCGCTGGGCTTCGAGTCGATCAACGCCGATCTGATCTACGGTCTGCCGCGGCAGACACCGGCCTCGTTCGAGCGCACGGTGGCGCAGGTGGCCGAGCTGCGGCCGGACCGCATCGCGCTCTACGCCTATGCCCACCTGCCGGAGCGCTTCAAGCCGCAACGGCGCATCGTATCGGCCGAGTTGCCCAGTGGAGCGCAGCGCGTCCGGATGCTCGGCGGCGCGATCGCCGGCTTCATCGGCCACGGCTATGAATACATCGGCATGGACCACTTCGCGCTGCCCGACGATTCGCTCGCGGTGGCCCGCCGCCAGGGCCGGTTGCACCGCAATTTTCAGGGCTACAGCACGCAGCCCGATTGCGACCTGATCGGCCTGGGGGTGTCGGCCATCGGCCGGATGGGGGCGACCTACAGCCAGAATGCCAAGACCCTGCCCGAGTACTACGACGCCGTGCACCAGGGCCAGTTTCCGATCGTGCGCGGGCTGGCGCTCACGCGCGACGATCTCGTGCGCCGTGCGGTGATCATGGCGCTGATGTGCCAGGGCCGGGTCGACTTCGAGTCGATCGAATTGGCGCACCTGGTCAGCATGCGCGAGTATTTCGCCAGCGAGTTGCGCGAAATGGAGGCGCTGGCCGAAGGCGGACTGGTCGAACTCGGCGACGACGCGATCCAGGTCACCGCCAGCGGCTGGTACTTCGTGCGCGGCGTCGCGATGGCCTTCGACCGCCATCTGCGCGCCGACCGCATGCGCGAGCGCTTTTCGCGCATCATCTAGCGGTGACTTCGACGCTGTTCCTCGGGGCCTTGATGCTCGGGTTGGCCGGCACGCCGCATTGCGCGGCGATGTGCGGTGCCGCCTGCGCGGCGGTCGGCGGGCAAGGCTCGGCGGCGTCGCGCATCGCCTTCCATGCGGCGCGGTTGGCGGCCTACGCGCTGGCCGGCGCGCTGGTCGCGTCGAGCGTCAACCTGCTGTCCACGCTGGGCGGGCTGAGCCCGGCTTTGCGGCCGCTGTGGAGCCTGGCCCATGCCGGGGCGCTGGGGCTGGGGCTGTGGTTGCTGTGGCGCGGCCGCCAGCCCGCCTGGCTGGAGAACCTGGGCCGGGTCGGCGAGCGCGCGGCGCCGCAGGCCGCACCGGCCGGCTGGCAGCGCATGCGCGGGCCGGCCAAGGCCGCCGCGGCGGGCAGTCTGTGGGTGGCCTGGCCGTGCGGCTTGCTGCAGTCGGCGCTGGTGATGGCGGCGCTGGCCAACACGGCGGCCGGCGGCGCTGTCGTGATGGCGGGCTTCGCCTTCGTCAGCGGTGCCGGCCTGGCGCTGGCGCCCTGGCTGTGGGGGCGTCTGCGTGCGGCCGGGGGGTCGGCCGCGGTCGCGGTGCTGGCCACGCGCGCGGCCGGCGCCGTGCTCGCCGCGGCCTCGGCCTGGGCGCTGGCGCGCGGCCTGTGGCCGCAGGCCGCGGCGTACTGCGGCGTCTAGCCGGCGCCGCGCGCCTCGGGGTCGAGGCAGGCGCGCGGCTTTAGAATCGAAGGCGTTGCAGAACCCCCGAATCGCGGGCCAATGGAGACTTCTTTCATGTACCAGCACATCAAGGTGCCCGCGCTCGGGCAGAAGATCACGGTGAATGCCGACTTCTCGCTGAACGTGCCCGACGAGCCGATCATTCCGTACATCGTCGGCGACGGCACCGGGCTGGACATCACGCCGGTGATGCTGAAGGTCGTCGACGCCGCGGTCGCCAAGGCCTACGGCGGCAAGCGCAAGATCCACTGGATGGAGGTCTTCGCGGGCGAGAAGGCGACCCAGGTCTACGGCCCCGATGTCTGGCTGCCCGACGAGACGCTGCAGGCGGTGCGCGAGTACGTGGTCTCGATCAAGGGCCCGCTGACGACGCCGGTCGGCGGCGGGATCCGCAGCCTGAACGTCGCGCTGCGCCAGGAACTCGATCTCTATGTCTGCCTGCGCCCGATCCAGTACTTCAAGGGCGTGCCCAGCCCGGTGAAGGAGCCCGAGAAGACGAACATGGTGATCTTCCGCGAGAACTCGGAAGACATCTACGCCGGCATCGAGTACGAGGCCGAAAGCGAGAAGGCGAAGAAGCTCATCAAGTTCCTGATCGACGAAATGGGCGTCAAGAAGATCCGCTTCCCGAACACCTCGGGCATCGGCATCAAGCCGGTGTCGCGCGAAGGCACCGAGCGGCTGGTGCGCAAGGCGCTGCAGTACACGATCGACAACGACAAGCCCAGCCTGACGATCGTGCACAAGGGCAACATCATGAAGTTCACCGAAGGGGGCTTCCGCGACTGGGCCTACGCGCTGGCCCAGCGCGAGTTCGGCGCCGAGCCGATCGACGGCGGCCCGTGGTGCAAGTTCAAGAACCCGAAGACCGGCCGCGACATCGTCGTCAAGGACGTCATCGCCGACGCCTTCCTGCAGCAGATCCTGCTGCGTCCGGCCGAGTATTCGGTGATCGCGACGCTGAACCTGAACGGCGACTACGTCTCCGACGCGCTGGCGGCGCAGGTCGGCGGCATCGGCATCGCGCCGGGGGCCAACCTGAGCGACTCGGTCGCGATGTTCGAGGCCACCCACGGCACGGCGCCCAAGTACGCCGGCAAGGACTACGTCAACCCCGGCTCCGAGATCCTCTCGGCCGAGATGATGCTGCGCCACATGGGTTGGACCGAGGCCGCGGACCTGATCATCGCGTCGATGGAGCGCTCGATCGCGAGCAAGAAGGTCACCTACGACTTCGCGCGCCTGATGGAAGGCGCGACGCAAGTGTCCTGCTCGGGCTTCGGGCAGGTGATGATCGACCATATGTGACCCTGTCCCAGGCCTTCCCAGGCCGTCCCAAGAAGAACCCCAGATCGTTGATTCGACTGGGGTTT
>CAWBHE010000013.1:0-173140 GCA_963788635.1 uncultured beta proteobacterium
GGCATTCCGGAGCGCCGCTCGGCTTGCCGGGAACGGCAACCCGTCGTCCGGGCTTGGATTCGTGCTTGCACTGGCGGTGGCTGCCTCGTTGCGCCACCAAGAACCAGCCGTCCTGCTGCAGGAGGCGAAGGATCTCGGCGGCTTTCATCGCGCCAGCATGCAGGGGCGCGCGCGCGTGACCGCTTGCCAAGGTGCCGGTGCGCGACGGGGCGGCTTGGGGGTCCAGCATGAGCGCCCGCCCCGCGCCGCGCGCCGTCAGCGCGGCGGATCCTCGGTGTTCTCGCGGTCGTAGTAGTCGACCGTGTTCTCGGCGCGGAACAGCTTGCGCAAGCCCCGCTGGCCGCGCGGGCCTGCCGCCACGAGGACTTTCTGCGAATCCGGGTACTCACAGGCTTCCACGTCGACCAACGTCGACAGCGCCAGGTAGCGCATCGTCGTGCGGCCGGTGTTGATGATCTGGTGCGCCACCTCGGGCCCGCCGGGCGGACAGGCGATCACGTCGTGCCTGCGAATCGTGTGGCGCTGGTCGCCGAAGCGCAGCTCGCCTTCGCCTTCCAGGATCAGGAACATCTCTTCCTCGCCGTGATGGCAATGGAAGGGGCACTGGGCCTTGCCGGGCGGCAGCACCGTCAGGTTGTAGCCGAGCTTGCGCGCACCGATGCGGTCGCTGATCTGCCCGCGGCTGGAGGTGTAGTAACCGTTCTCTTCGACATCGTCGAACTCGACCTCGTCGAGGTTCATCAAGGGCTTCATCGCTGGGTCCTCCTGGGGCGGTGTGGCGCGACGGCGGGGCGCGAACCTGGCGGCCTTCAGCCGGGGATCTCGGCCTCGACCAGCAGGGCGAGCAGGGCCAGCGATTCCTGCCACCCCAGGTAGCAGGCCTCGACCGGAATGGCCTCGGGGATGCCCTCCTGCACGATGGACAGCTCGGTGCCGCAGAACACCGCCTTGAACGAGATCGTGACCTGCAGCGTGCCCGGCAGTGCGGGATCGTCGAACCGGTCGGTGTGCCGGATGCGTTCACCCGGCACCAGCTCGAGGTACTCGCCGCCGAAGGCGTGGCTCTGGCCGTTCGCGAGGTTGGTGAACGACATCCTGAAGGAGCCGCCGACCGTCGCGTCCAGGTGGTGGACCTTTCCGGTGAAGCCGTGCGGTGGCAGCCATTTGACCATCGCATCGGCGTCGATGAACGCCCGGTAGACGCGCTCGGGCGGTGCGCGCAGGACACGGTGGAGCCGGACGGTGTTCGTGGACATGGGGAGGCCTCCTGACAAGTCGACGTTCGAAGCGGGTCTCTCGGAGTCGTCGCACGTGGCGGGCCGACGGCGGCTGAATTCGACCCACGCCGTGCCGCACTGCCGGGCGACGACGGCGAGTATCAGCCCGCGCGACCCTGGAGCCGAAACTCCGGCTGCCAGTGCAGGTCGCGGCGCGCCTTCGCGATCGTGACGCTGCCGTCGTCCTCGGCGATGTTGTAGACGCCGGGTTGCCCGAGGGTCATCGCGCGGCGTGCCGCGTCGGCGGCGGCCTCGACGTGGACCGGCCCGTGGGCCGGCGGCACGGCGGTCCAGGTGTTCGGCCCGTACAGCCGGCCATAGCGCAGAACGACGCCTTCGAGGCCGCTGTTCGAGACCAGCTGCTCCAGCTTGGCGACCGCGGCCCAGGCGGATGCGTCCAACGGCGCTTCCTCCGGGTACGGGCGTCGGACCCGGCAGGTAGGCGAAGGCGATGCTCTGCGCGACGACACGCCTGGCTCCCGCCGAGACGGCCGCCGCGACGAGGTTGGCGGTGCCGACCTCGCGAACCCTGGCATTGGCCTCGCGGGCGGCCGCCATGCTTGCCGGGGTGGCCAGCTTGGGCAGCGCGGTGAGCTGATGGACGACGACCTCCGGCCGGGCGGCGCCCACGGCGTCGATCAGCGCCTGGCGGTCGAACACGTCGACGACGACCGGGACGACGCCCAAGGACCGAAGGCGCGCCGCCCGTTCCGGCGAGCGCGTGGTGCCGACCACGCGCCAGCCGTCCTGCAGCAGCAGCTTGCACAGGACCTCGCCGATGGCGCCACTGGCGCCGGCGACGAAGGCATTCCGAGCGAGGGACGAAGGCATGGACGGGCGATTGTCCGGGGGTCTGGGAAAGTCCGCAAAGCGTGCTCGGGCAAGCGCCTTGTTGACCGTTCAGGGCGATGTGCATAGCATGCTATGCATTGAGATCTTCGATGCAGCGCGCCATGCACGACGTCGTCAAGGAGTTGGGTTTTCTGACCCTGGGCACCCGCCTGAAGCGGATCGGCGAGTCGCTGCAGGCGCAGGCGCAGGAGCTGCTGGCAAGCCACGGAATGGACATGCCGGCCGCTCACTTCCCGCTGCTGGCGGCGCTGGACCGTCTGGGGCCGCTGGGTGTGGGTCAACTCAGCCAGGCGGTCGGGGTGAGCCAGCCCGTGGTCAGCCGCTCTCTGGTCGGCCTGGAGGCCAGTGGGCTGGTGGAGTCCAGCCCCGTGGCGGCCGACGGCCGGGTGCGCAGGGTCCAGCTCAGCCGCCCGGGGCGCGAGTTGGTCCGGCGCGCCAAGCACGCGGCGTGGCCCGTCGTCGAGGCGGCCGTGGCGCAGGCCTGCAAGCCGCTGAAGGGGTCGCTGCTGGACCAGCTCGCGGCGCTCGAGGCCGCCCTCGAACACGCCACGCTGCGGCAGCGCGCCGCGGACGCCGGCGCGGTGCCACCCGCGCGAGCGCGCAGCCGGTCCGTACGATGAACCCGCTCGATCGGCCCGTCTGGGCCTCGCTGAACCACGCACCGCATCTGGCCGAAGGCGGCGATCTCGCCAAGCGCTACCGCCGCGACGTCAACGTGTTCGCCGCTGCCTGCGACGAGAGCCCCGCCAGCCTTGCAGCGCTGCGCGGGCTGGTTCTCGAAGGCGAATCCGTCTATCTGCTGCAGGTGCCGGCCGCCTGTGTGCCCGAAGGTCTGGTGGCCGCGCGCGCAGCTCAAGGGGTGCAGATGCTCGCCACGCGGCCCATCGCGCCACAAGCCGGCGACGGCGACATCGTCGAGCTCGGTGCCGGCGATGCGCACGAGATGCTGGCTCTGGCGCAGCTGACCGAGCCCGGGCCCTTCCTGGCCCGCACGCACACCATGGGCCGGTTCCTCGGCGTTCGCATCGACGGGCGCCTGGCCGCGATGGCCGGCGAGCGGATGCGCTTTCCCGGCTTCACCGAAGTCAGCGGCGTCTGCACGCATCCCGACTTCCGGGGGCGAGGTCTGGCAAGAAGCCTTTCGTCGGTCGTCGCGACACCTCATCCAGCAGCGCGGCGAACAGCCGTTCCTTCACGCCTGGACGAGCAACCATGCGGCCATCGCGCTGTACGAGAGCCTGGGCTTCGAGTTCCGGGCCACGGTACAGGTCGCCGTGTTGAAGCGGCAGGACTGAGCGAGCCGCCGGACCGGAACGCGTTCGACGCGAACCCTCCGAGCGTCAACCCTGCGTCGCCGACGGCAGGCGCAGCTTGAACGAGATTGCTTGCACGACGTGACGACGAAGACGCGCTGAACGGGTCAGGCCGGCGGCGGGCAAGCTCGACCAAGCGCTGGCGGCCTCCGAGAAGCCGAGGACCGCGTGACAGGAATGGAGCCGCTGCCGAGCGGTTCGCATCTGGGTCCGTGCGGTGGCTCGATGGCCGCCTGGCACAACAAGGCCGTCTGTGGAGTGGCAGTCTGTTCTCTGTCTCGGCATGGCCTCGCGATCGCGTCGCCGACTTCAACGCAAACAGCCAAATTCGGCCATGAAGGTGTTGACTGCGCGAGAGGTCCCGGTCGGGGTTCAGCTTCATGCTGCCAGCCAGTTGACCAGAGACTCTATCTCGCCTGGATTCGGACAGACGGCGTGGTATCCATTCGCGTCGAGCGCCGTCTGGAATCTCGCCCATTCACGTTCACTTTTCCCCGTAAGGCCGAGATGGTTCTCGATTGCGCCGCTGCGCCACATCCAGATCTGGCGAGCCTGCAACTTGCCGTGCAACGAGGCGATGTGTGCTTGCGCATCAGCCTCAAGAGCAAGCAGGGCGAACGCTTCGTAGGCGGACACAATTCCTCGTTGGGGCACCCCTGCTGCGCTCAAGGTAACACGGCCTGAGGCAGCCATGCACGCCAGGATCGAAAGCAGCGCGACGACGTCAGGATCAGCTTGATTGATAAAGCCATGGGCGATGGCGCCATTCAGAACATAGTCAAGATCGACCACGGCCTTGGCTGGCATGTCCATCGCCGCAAGGATCTGCATGGACTTCATTGTGTCGTTGACGCCGCTCTGTGCAACGAGCGCGGTACGTTCTTGACCCAAGGACCGAGAGCGTACCGCCGCGTAGAGGTTCGGCAAGAGTCGCTGTTCTGTCTTCCCCTCAGTTAGGACGACGCGGTCGGCAAACAAGATCTGGCTCGAATGGCCGAGCGTGAAGAGTTGCTCCATCTGGTGCACGGAGTCAGGTACGACTATCTGAATCGCGTCTCGCAATCGACGGCGGCACGACGTAGCACCTTGCCCATCCTTTCGGACCAACAACGCGTACTGCGCGTCGGATGCTGGCACGAGTTGTGCGGAATGAGTTGAGAAGATCACTTGGTAGCCGTTCGCTGAAAGCGTCTTCAGTGCGACTCGCACCTGTTCTACTGCGAACGGATGAAGGTACAACTCTGGCTCATCGATCAGAAGCAGCGTTGTACCTGCAGCAGTGGCCGCCCCCCGGCGAACCTCAGCAAGATGGCGAATGAGCGCCATCTGAACGGAGCGTTGCGTTCCATGCCCATATGAGGAGAAGTCTCTGGGGGCACCGGCGCCTTCATACAGTCTCAGAGTCCCAGACTTGATGAGATCGTCAATCGCGGGCGTCGGAAAGTGGAGGCGAGCACCAATCCCAGGGAAGAGGTCGTTGATCTTCGTGCTGATCGCGGCCTCGATGACACCGAGCTCAGCGAAGCGCGTATCACCACTAGCAGAAAGCCTTCGTTCCAACTCGTACAACAGGTCTTGGAGTTCCGCTTGATGAGCTGCTCGGACGGGTGCTACGAACTCAGCGAGGAGTTTGCCGATCGTTGTGGAAGCCTTGGCCTTAGACGAGTCTTCGGCCGCATCTTCCATTGCGCCGATTCGGATCGGTTCCGGGAGAATGACACCGAGGGCGTTGTCGATGCCAACTGGGTTTGGCGTCCAATCATCCACCCGAGGATCCCAGACCGCGAGCTGAATGTCAGCTGCGCGTGCGCTCGGCGCGGTCTGAGTTCGCTTCACACGTAGGATCTCTCCCACAACGTGCGGAGCAATCTGACCACGTTGCCTATCGGGCAAGACATCGACTACGGCTTGGGTAATACCGGTTATCTCAGCTTCCACCTCGACAGGCGAAGTCGCATCGTGAAAGTCTGCTGCCGATAGAGTCGTCTTACGTAGAAGCCACTGGATCGCAGATATTGCGTTCGTCTTTCCAGAATTGTTGTATCCAACAAGCGGCGTAGTACGGCGTGCCAAGTGGCCAGCTCGGAGGCCGCCAACGACCGAAAGGTTCGAACTACAACCTTCTGGACGAGGACGGTCATGCTGCGACGAGCCAGGTGCGGGTGTTCATGAAGCCAACGTTAGGGCTAACCGGCGAGGTCACGGCCGGCGCAGTTCCGGCTGTCGAGCCGTCCCGTTCCAGCCGGCGGGTTGGGCCCCCAATACTGTTCGGATCGGGGGCATTTGGCCGACAGAGCGGTCGCAATCCGGCAGGAAGCCTCCCGGGCGACGGCGGCCCACCAGCATCCGAAAAATGTCGAGCGGGCGCCAAACCCAACAGTCTTGGGTTAGGCCCGCGGCAGCGCTCGCTGCGCACCGTCTGGAGCAGGGGGGGGGGGGGATCAACATTGACAGCATCGACGCGAAACAGGATTGGCACTAGCTTGTCCGCATGGAAGACCGTGTGCTCTCTGCCCCAGTAGATTGAGTACAGTGCTCTAGGCCCCATTTTGTACCGGGAGTGACCTGTGGGCGACTGGACCCGGTATACACAAACAGCCAATCATCTTCTTGATCCATCCGTCGCCGAACCAGAGAAGGTTGTCCTTCAACGGCCAGAGCACTTGCGGTCGCCGCCATACACGCCGACCGTCAGCCAACCTGACAAGATTCACGTTCTCGTTCGCCCTAATCGCAATGCACTCTTCGGTTCGGAATCCCGCGACTGAGAACAGCCATTATCGTCAACTCTTCTATGGTGGCAACCATCATTTCTGGTCACCTCGCTGTGTGGTTATCGATCCGACCAGTAGAGCTGCCCCACAATGCGACTATTGAACCAAGTACCTTTAAGTCTGCCTTGAACAAGTCTATGGCAACGGCAAGAAGGGCTGTTCCCGAGAAAATGGCTACGTGCTTGACCGTCTGGGTACGTTCATAGGCAGCCAGACGTTCCTCTAGGACCGCCACTCTCGCGTTTGAAGTAGCGACTTCTTGTTGAAGACCATTTGCACGTTCAGTAGCGTTTGATGCTTGTTCCCGTTGTAGCTGCAAGTCCGTGGACATCTGGGTAAAGGTGCCGGCAATGAGCGTGGCCGCCACCTCGCCCCCGAGATTGCGAGGCCTCGTAGCTGCAAGTCCTTCGACCCGCTGAGCCAGTGGAAGGCCCGTCAGCGGCGCGTACGGGTTCAACTGGCGTGAGCTCCGCACCTCTGGCTGCTGGTTGCCGGCAGACCCAGTTCCTGGTGGTTTGGGGATGTCCATGGCAAGGAGTGTAATTAGCCGGGTCAATCCAAGTTTCGCATCAGATATGTTCCTGTATCAGAAGCGCGGCGCAGTTCTGATGGCGCATCGGAATATGGGTGCATCCTGGCTGGACTGAGTGAACGTGTCCCGCTCGAGTCATGCGGGCTTCTCTCTCGACGCGACCATCGTAATGCCAAAACCCCAATCGCGACATCTCAGGCCGGCTTGCGCGCAATGATCGTCGCGAAGACCTTCGCCGTCTCCCGCGGCGCCGCGAAGGTCTGCCGCTCGAAACTCACCAGTTCCCAGCCCTGCGAAGCGTTCGCGCAGCTCGTCGGGCCCGAACAGGCAATGCCCTTCGGGGGCGAACATGTCCAGGTAGGTCGTGCCTTCGATCAACACGTTCACCACCGCGGTGCCGCCGGGGCGCACGGCGGCCTGCAACTGGGCCAGCTGGCGCAGCGCGGTCGGGCAGTCGAAGAACATCAGCAGCCCGATGCAGACCACGGTGTCGAAGTCGCTGCTGATCGCGTGCGTGCACAGGTCGGCTTCGATGGCCTGGACGGGCAGCGCGTCGCGCCGGGCGGCCTCGCGCAGGTGCTCGATCGCCGCGTGGCTGCCGTCGAGCGCGGTGACGCTGCAGCCCTGGCGCCCGGCGGCGAGGGCCAGGTTGCCCAGGCCGCAGCCGTGGTCGAGCACCGCGCCGCGCAGGTGCGGCAGCGCGGCGGCCTCGAACGGGTTGAGCTGGCACTCCTGCGCCGCGATCTGGCGCTGGAACTGCGCGTCGAAGAAGCGCACGCTGGCGTTCGGGTTCTTCGCCGCGCGCCGGCGCCCGGCCCGCTCAGGCCGCGGCGCCGGCCGGCCCCTTGAGCTCGACGACGTTGCCCTCGGGGTCGCTGAGGTAGATCGACGGCCCTTCGCCCTCGGCGCCGTTGCGCCGCTGCACCGGGCCGGCGCTGCAGCCGTGGGCGGCCAGGTGGTGCCGGATCCCGGCTTCGTCGAAGGGGTCGACGCGCAGGCAGAAGTGGTCCAGGTTGCGGCCCTCTCGCCCCGGCGCGGCGCCACCGGCGCGGCCGAGCGGGCCGTCGACCGGCACCAGGTCGATCAGCGAGCGCCCGGCGCGCAGCTGGATCAGCCCGATGCCGTCCTCGCGGCGCTCGACGCTGCAGCCGAGCGCGTCGCAATAGAAGCGCAGCATGCGCTCGGCGTCGGCGACGCGCAGCACCAGGTGGTCGATCTCGCGGACGTGGATCATGGCGATTTCTGCTTCGCAGCTTAGCGCAGGCACGCTATGGGCAAGGCCTGGGCAGGCCGTCAAACCCGACACTCCGGGCTGGGGCGGACGAGCGTCAGGAAGGGCTCGCGCCGGTGCGGGACGGTGGTGCCGAAGGTTGCCCGCTGTGGCACCCGGGGCCGGCCTCTGGCGGTCCGCCTGGATGCCCGCAGCAGGTGGCCGCGGCGTCCGCGGCGGAGATGATCTCGGGGGACTGGCAGGCGCCGTTCTCGGGTACCGCCGGCGGCGTGGTGGATACGGGCCGAAGGTCTGCGCGGTTGTGAAGCTGGGCAGACCGGCCGTGCCGGCTTGGGCTTTGCACCCAGGCCCTGTACCCAAGGTTGGCAGCTGCCAACCCGAGAAGCCGCATGAATGCTGGCTTCTGACGGTACGAATTCGGGTGGTGGAGACGAGGAGGATCGAACTCCTGACCTTCGCATTGCGAACGCGACGCTCTCCCAGCTGAGCTACGCCCCCACGACAGACGGAAGTTTAACATCGCCCGCGACACCCCCCTGTTCAACGGAGGCATCGACGATGCGGCAGTTTCAAGACCCGGCCTGGCTCGAGGCGCAATACAACAACCGTGCCCGCGTGCCGGAGCATGCGGCGATCTTCGAGCGCTGGCGGGCCGCCTCGGCGCTGGCCCGCGCGGCCGGCGGTGCGCAACTCGACATCGCCTATGGCGCGGGTGACAAGCAGACGCTGGATCTGTTTCCGACCGCTGCACCCGACGCACCGGTGTTGGTGTTCATCCATGGAGGCTATTGGCGGTCGCTGGACAAGGCCGACCACGGCTTCGTCGCGCCGGCCTTCAACGCCGCCGGCGCGCTGGTGGTGGTGCCGAACTACGCGCTGTGCCCGGCGGTGACGATCGAGCAGATCGCGCTGCAGATGACGGCGGCGCTGGCCTGGACCTGGCGCAATGCCGCGCGCTTCGGCGGTGACCCGGGCCGCATCGCCGTGGTCGGACACTCGGCGGGCGGGCATCTGGCGGCGATGCTGCTGTCCTGCCGCTGGCGGGAGGTCGGCCGACGATCTGCCGGCCCGGTTGCTGGCCGGTGCGATGTCGATTTCGGGCCTGTACGACCTGGAGCCGCTGCGCAACACGCCGTCGCTGCAGGCCGACCTGCAACTCACCCCGGCCTCGGTGCGCCGGCTCAGCCCGGCCTTTTTCCCGCGCCCGCGCAGCCCCTTGTACAGCGCAGTGGGCGGCGACGAGAGCGGGGAATTCCTGCGCCAGAACCGTCTCATCCGGGACGTCTGGGGGCCCACCGCCGTGCCCGTCTGCGAGACGGTGGCCAAGCGCAACCATTTCGACGTGCTCACCGACCTGGCCGATCCTGGCGGCCGCCTGCACCAGCTCGCGCTGCGCCTGCTCGGCCTGGCTTGACCGGCCCGGCGGCTATGGCCCGCATTGAAGCTTTGTATTGGCCCGCTCGTGAACAGTTTGATAGTCTCTTTTAATCGGCCGAAGCCCAGGCGCTCGGTCGACTGGCAGTTTCCACGACCAAGGAGCACCCCATGAGCTTGAAAGGTTCGAAGACCGAGCAAAACCTGAAGGACGCCTTCGCCGGCGAATCGCAGGCCAACCGCCGCTACCTGTACTTCGCGAACAAGGCCGACATCGAAGGCCAGAACGATGTCGCGGCGCTGTTCCGCTCCACCGCCGAGGGCGAGACCGGCCACGCGCACGGCCACCTCGAATTTCTGGAAGCCGTGGGCGACCCGGCCACCGGCCTGCCGATCGGCAGCAGCCGCCTGAACCTGAAGGCGGCCGTGGCCGGCGAGACGCACGAGTACACCGACATGTACCCGGGCATGGCCAAGACCGCGCGCGGCGAGGGCTTCGACGAGATCGCCGACTGGTTCGAGACGCTGGCCAAGGCCGAGCGCTCGCATGCGAACCGCTACCAGAAGGCTCTCGACGCCCTCGTCGACTGAGACACGCGCTCGTCGACTGACGTCCACGTGCACGCCTGCCGACACGGGTGTGCTGCGCTGAACAAGGGGCTTCGTGCCCCTTGTTCGTTTCGTGAACCCAACCAGGCCCACCCATGCGCGAAGGCAACCTCGAGGCACCGACCCGGCATCCGATAGCCTGGAAGAGCCCGGACTTCTACGACGAGACGAAGGCACTCGCCGAGATGGAGCGCGTGTTCGACATCTGCCACGGCTGCCGCCGCTGCGTGAGCCTGTGCCAGAGCTTCCCGAACCTGTTCGACCTCGTCGACGCCACCGCGGACGGCGAGGTCCACGGCGTCGAGAAGCAGGACTACTGGAAGGTCGTCGACCAGTGCTACCTGTGCGACCTGTGCTACATGACGAAGTGCCCGTACACGCCGCCGCACCCGTGGAACCTGGACTTCCCGCACCTGATGCTGCGCGCCAAGGCGATCAAGCACCGCAAGGGCGAGGTCTCGGCGAAGGAGGAGTTCCTCGCCTCGCACCGACCTGCACGGCCAGTTCGCCGGCATCCCGATCGTCGTCGAGGCCGTCAACGCGGTGAACGGCACGTCGGCGGCGCGAGCGCTGATGAAGTCCGCGCTCGGCGTGCACCCGGACGCCTGGATGCCGGCGCTGGCCGAGCAGCGCTTCCGCTGGGGCCGTGCGATGAGCGGCGCGGCCAGCGTCGTGACGAACGGCGAGCGCACGCCGGGCAAGGTGGCGATCTTCGCGACCTGCTACGTCAACTACAACGAGCCCGGCATCGGCGAGGACCTGCTCAAGCTGCTCGACCACAACGAGATCCCGTACGAGATCGTCGAGAAGGAGCGCTGCTGCGGCATGCCCAAGCTCGAGCTCGGCGACCTGCCCGCGGTCGAGCAGGCGAAAGAAGCCAACATCCCGGTGCTGGCGAAGTACGCGAAGGAGGGCTGGGCGATCCTGAGCGCGGTGCCGAGCTGCACGCTGATGTTCAAGCAGGAGCTGCCGCTGATGTTCCCCGACGACGCCGACACGCAGGCCGTCAAGGAGGCGATGTACGACCCCTTCGAATACCTCGTCGCGCGCCACAAGGACGGCCTGCTGAAGACCGACTTCAAGGCCGCGCTCGGCCGCGTCAGCTACCACATCCCCTGCCATGGCCGGGTGCAGAACATCGGCAAGAAGACCGAGGAGATGTTCAAGCTGATCGGCCAGACGGTCGAGGTCAAGCTGAACACGGTCGAGCGTTGTTCCGGCCACGCCGGCACCTACGGCGTCAAGCTGCCCACCCACCCGGTGGCGATGAAGATCGGCAAGCCGGTGTTCAAGGCGATGGCCAAGGACGAGCCCGATTTCATCAGCAGCGACTGCGCGCTCGCCGGCCACCACATCGCGCAAGGCATGGCGCTGGCCGGCACGCCGGCCAAGGCGCTGCAGCATCCGCTGAGCTTGGTGCGCCTGGCCTACGGACTGGAGTGACGACGATGAGCCATCACCCGCGCGAGCCTCCTGACGCTGGAGGCCTATTCGAAGATCCGCAAGAGCAGCAAGGCCGAGGCGATCGCGCACCGGCGCCTGCGCAGCGTGCACCTGGGCGAGCACGTGACGCTGCAGTTCGAGGACGAGCAGACGATCCGGCGCCAGATCCAGGAGATGCTGCACATCGAGAAGATCTTCGACGAGGAAGGCATCCAGAGCGAGATCGACGCCTACGCGGCGCTGGTGCCCGACGGCAGCAACTGGAAGGCGACGATGCTGATCGAGTACCCCGACCCGAACGAGCGCAAGCGCGAGCTGGCGCGGCTGATCGGCGTCGAGGACCGGATGTTCGTCGAGGTCGAGGGCCACGCCCGCGTCTACGCCATCGCCGACGAGGACCTCGACCGCGAGAACGACGAGAAGACCTCGGCCGTGCATTTCGTGCGCTTCGAGTTCAGTCCCGCCCAGCGCGACGCGATCCGCGCCGGCGCCGCGGTCAAGCTCGGCTGCGACCACACCCATTACCCCGCGCATGGGGCCATCGCCGCCGAGACGCTGGCCAGCCTGGCCGGCGATCTGCGCGCGCCCTGAGCCCGGAGCCGGGCCGCTCAGGCCGGCTTCGGCCGCTCGGTGTCGCCGTCCACGTAGAACCAGCGACCGCCTTCGCGCACGAAGCGGCTCGTCTCGTGCAGCCGCATCGCCCGGCCGCCCTGCTTGCTGCGCGCGACGAACTCGACCGTCGCGCGGTCGCCCTCGGTCTGGTGTCGGCGCACTTCCAGGCCGAGCCAGCGCAGGCCGGGCTCGAGCGACAGCGTGGCCGGCCTCGTGCGCGGGTGCCAGGTGGCGAGCAGGTAGGCCGCGTCGCCGCGGACGAAGGCCGTGTAGCGCGATCGCATCAGCGCCTCGGCGGTCGGCGCCGGGGTGCCGGCCAGCCAGCGGCCGCAGCAGGCCGCGAAAGCCGCGCCGCTGCCGCAAGGGCAGGGGGCGTCGGGGTCGGTGGATCGCGCGTCGTCCATGGGCTCGCTCGGGCCGGTCGGGGGCGCGAGCATCGCCCAGGCCGCGGCCCTTGGCAAACGCGTGGCTTGTCTACACTCGGGCCGGACCACGAAAGGCCTTCGCATGCTCGACCCCCAAGCCCGTGCCCTGCTCGACCTGATGATCGAACGCCAGGTGCCGCCCACGCACACGCTGAGCCCGGCCGACGCGCGCCGGATGTACCGCGACCGACGCGGCTACACCCAGCCCGAAGCGCCGCCGGTGGCCGAGCTGCGCGAGTTGTCGGCCGACGGCATCCCGGCGCGGCTGTACCGGCCGGCCGCGGGCGTGCTGCCGCTGCTCGTCTACTTCCACGGCGGCGGCTGGGTCATCGGCGACCTCGACACCCACGACGTGCTGTGCCGCCAGCTCGCCAATGCCGCCGGCGTCGCGGTGCTGTCGGTCGACTACCGGATGGGCCCCGAGCACCGCTTCCCCGCCGCCGTCGACGACTGCGTCGCCGCGACCCGCTTCGCGCGCCGCGAGGCCGCAGCGCTGGGCATCGATCCCGCGCGCATCGCGGTCGGCGGCGACAGCGCCGGCGGCAACCTGGCCGCGGTGGCGGCGATCGCCGCACGCGACGGCGGCACGCCGCTGGCCTACCAGCTGCTGATCTACCCGGCGACCGACATGCGCGCGCTCGCGCCCTCGCACCGCAGCAACGGCCAGGGCTACCTGCTCACCGCCGACAGCATCGCCTACTACCGCGGCCACTACATCGAGGACGACGCGAACTGGGCCGACTGGCGCGCGTCGCCGCTGCTCGCGCCCGACCTCTCGCGTCTGCCGCCGGCGCTGGTGCTGACCGCCGGCTACGACCCGCTGCGCGACGAAGGGCGGCAGTACGCCGACGCGCTGTCCGCGGCCGGCAATCGGGTCCAGTACGTCTGCTTCGAGCGCCAGATCCACGGCTTCCTGCCGATGGGCCGGGTGACTCGACGAGGCGAACACGGCGGTCGACCTCTGCGCGGTGGCGTTGCGCCGCGCACTGGCGGCCTGAGCCGCAGGCACCGCGCGCGGGTCAGGCGCTCGGCGTCTCGCGGCCCGCGTCGCGGGTGAGCGCGGCAAGCCGGTCCAGCGCGGCCATCGCCTGGCGGATGGCATGCCGGGTGCCGCCCGGCACTGCCGCCGCATCGCTGACGCAGCGCGCGCTGGCGCACAGGCGAAGCGCGCTCACCGGCGCGCCGCCGCGCGCACCGCAAGGCACCGGCTGGCCGAGCAGGAACCGTGACGCCGATGGCGTGGCGGGCTCGGCGCTCTCGCCCCTGCTGGAGCAGCCGGTGCAGGCTGCGCCGTCTCGTCGCGGTTCAACGGCAGCCGGCGCCCGTCCGGCGTGGCGCGATGGACCGTGAACGGGAAGATCGTCTGCGCGCCGTCCCAGCCGCGCGGCAGGCCGTGGCGCGCGAGGGCGGGCACCGGCAAGGCCTCGAAGGCCGGGTCGGCGGCGATGCGCTCGGCCACCGCCTGGCCCCAGGCTTTCAGGAAGCGCTCGGCGAAGGCCGCCGGCACGGCGCGAAAGCGGCGCAGGTCGGCGATCGCCGCTTCCCAGCGCAGCAGCAGCCCGCGGTTGGCGCCATCGTCCAGCGCTGCCGCGGCCGACCAGCCGGCCGGCCAGTCGGCGCGCGCGCTGTAGCCGCGCAGCGCCGCCAGTGGCGCCAGGCGGGCCCGGCGTGCGGTCGCGGGCGGCAGCAGCAGCGCGCCGCAGAACGCCGGCCCGGCGACGAACTTGGAGCCGGTGATCGCGACCATGAAGCCGCGGTCGAGATAGGCGCGCAGCGTGAGCGGCGCAAGGCGGAACTGGCAGGCGTCGACGAACACCTCGAGCCGTGCACCGAAACGGTCCTTCAGGCTCGCGGCACAAGCCGGCGACGGCGCGAGCAGGCCGGTCTTGGACAAATCGGTCAGCACCAGCAGGCAGCACCGGCCGGACGCCACGACACGCTGCACCTGGGCGGCGAACTCGGCGTCCACGGCGTCGGCATCGCGTGGCGCACCGTCGTCCTGACGCAGTGCGATGGCGATCGGCGGGTGCACCGTCGCGTTGACGATCGATTGCCCTTTGATCACGGCCAGCCCCTGGCAGGTGCGCGCGCTGTAGTGGCGCGCCGCCAGCGCGGCCGGCGTGCCGCGCCCGGTCTCGTCGGCTTCGGCCATCACGGCCTGGAGCGCGTCACCGGCCTGCGGCGCGGCAAGCTGGGTGGCGATCAGGTGCAGGTCGGTGCCCGACGCCGCGAGCACGGCCTCGGTGCCGGGCGGGGCGCCGGCGAGGTCGAGCAGTTCATGCCGTTGGCGCTCGAGTTCGTTGCGCCAGCGCTCCGGCCGCTCGAGCAGCCGCGCGTTCAAGGCATTCGCCGCGCGCCAGCCCGGTGCCGAGATCACCGACGCCGTCGACGAGCCGAGCGCGACGAGCCCGGCGTCCGGCCGCGGCGGGCAGCCGTAGGCGTTGACGCCGGCGTCGAGCGCGATGCGGGCGTCGCCGCCTTCGACGAGCGCGGCTGCGGTCTGCGCCTCGAGTGCGCTCGCTCCGGGCCGGGTGGGCACCGGCCGGGTGGCGGAACGCAGCGCGGGGGTGAGCATCTCGAATTCAGTGCTCGGCCGCCGCGCGTGCGCCGAGCAGCGCGCGGAACGCGGCGAAGACCTTGGCCATCGGCGCGCGCTTGTAGGCGAAGCGGTCCACCGGATCCATCGCGTGGACCACCGCCGCCGGGCTGGCTTCGAAGAACAGCAATTCGCCGTCGATCGTCTCGGCGCAGTCCATCACCAGGTAGTCCAGGCCGAGGCGCTCGGCGATGGCGCGCAGCGCGCCGGCGTGGCGGCGCGCGAAGCCGGTCTCGAAGTCGGCCATGAAGGCCGCCTCTTCGGCGCGCTTGGCAGCGCTCTCGTTCATGCCGGCGTTCAGGTAATGGATCATCCAATGCTCGGACACCGCCATGTGGCCGGCATGGGCCACGCCGTCGACGAGCACGATGCGCTGCTTGCGGTACAGGCCGTCGGCGCCGCGGTAGTCGACGAAGCGCGAGACGTAGAACGCGTCGCCTTCGATGCCCTGCAGGTAGGTCGCCAACTCGGTGGCGTTGTCGATCCTGGCCAGGTCGTTGCCGGCATGCGAATCGACCGGCCGCACGATGAGCGGAAAGCGGCCGCCCGGCAACAGCAAGGCCGCTTCCAGGCGGCCGGCGGCCAGTGCCGTCAGCCCGGCGCGGCCGGCGCGTACGGTGGCGGGGACGCACAGGCCGGGCGTGCCGCGCAGCAATTCGAAGGCCTGCGTGCGCGCGCAGCGGCCGATGTGTTCGGGTCGGTTGATCACCGGCATGCGCCACGATGCGGCCGCCTCGGCCAGCCGCGCCAGCAGCGGCGCCGCCGCCTCCGATTCGGACACCGCGATGAAGACGGCGTCGTGACGGGCCAACCCCGCCGGCAACTCGGTCGGCAGCGCGTCGCCCGGCAGCACGTAGAGCAGGCTCAGCGCCACGTCCGCGTCCTCGATCAGGAAGGGCAGCGGCGTGTTCGTCATCAGGTCGCCCGGCGCCATGATGGCCAGCAGCCGAAGGCTTGCCGGCCGGCGCGCCGGCAGCTCGAACAAGCGCTTCGTCTGCAGCGCGTGCGCCTGCGTCGCCAACCCGAGGTCGCGCAGGCCTTGCAGTTCCAGGATCCAGGCCAGGTCGAGCAGCGCCTCGGCGTCGTGCACGTCGGCTTCGGCGCGCTCGATCAGCTGGCGCGCCAGCGGGGCCAGGTCCGTGCCTTCGAAGGCCATCGTCATCAGCCGGGCCAGACCGATCAGCGCCGGGCGCTCGTTCGTGGCGCAGGCCGGCGGCCGGTGGGTCGTGTTCATGCGCAGGCTTCCAGGGCAGGCGATCGGGTGCGGGCGGCGCCGAGGGCGAGCACGGCGTCGACGAGGGCGTCGACGTCGGCGGCCGTCGTGCGGTGGTTGACGATCGCGGCGCGGATCGCGGTGCGGCCGGCGATCGTCGTCGTCGACGGCACCGCGATCCCGGATTCGTGCAGGTCGGCGACGATCTCGGCGTTGACGCGGTCGGCGTCGGCGCAGCGGACGCGGAAGCAGACGATGTTCAGCGCCACCGGCGCGAGCAGTTCGAGCGCGGGCTCGGCCTCGACGCGCCTTTGCAGCCGGCGCGCGAGCGCGCAGGTCTGCGAGATCGCGGCGCCGATCGCGTCGCTGCCCAGCGTGACGAAGGTGAACCAGGTCTTCAGCGCGCGAAAGCCGCGCGAGAGGTCGGGGCCCAGGTCGCAAGGCCAGGGCGAACCGGCGGCCAGGCCGCGCGGGTGGCGCGCGAGGTAGGCCGCGGGCGACGCGAACGCGGCGAGCTGGTCGGCGCTGTCGCGCACGAGGATGAAGCCGGCGTCGTAGGGCACCTGGCCCCATTTGTGGAAGTCGAGCGCGATCGAATCGGCGCGTTCGATGCCGGCGAGCCGCGGCGCGACGTCGGCGGCCAGCATGCCGAGCGCGCCGAGTGCGCCGTCGACGTGGAACCACAGTGCTTCGCGCCGGGCGACGCGGGCGATCGCGGCCAGGTCGTCGACCGCGCCGACGTCGACGCTGCCGGCGGTGCCGACGACGAGGAAGGGCTGGAGTCCGGCGCGCCGGTCGTCGGCGATCAGCCGTTCCAGCGCGGCGAGGTCCATCCGGTGTTCGGCATCGACCGGCACCCGGCGCAAGGCCTGCGTGCCCAGGCCGGCGATGGCCATCGCCTGCGCGATGCAGCCATGCGCGCTGGCCGCGGCGTAGGCCCGCAGGCGTGCGCCGTCGGCGCCCAGGCCGGTGCCGCGCGATTCGGCGCCCAGTGCGCGCGTGCGCGCGACGAGCAGGCCGATCAGGTTGGCCATCGACGAGCCGGTGACGAACAAGCCGCTGGCCGTGTCCGGGAAGTCGAACAGCTCGCGCATCCAGCGCACGACCTGGCGCTCGACCTCGAGCGGCATCTGGTCGCGCCCGCCGAGGTTGGCGTTGAGCCCGCCGGCGAGCATCTCGGCGAGCATGCCGACGACGGTGCCGCCGCCATGCACCCAGCCCATGAAGCGCGGGTGCGTGTTGCCCACCGCGTAGGGCAGCACCTGGTGCATGAAGCGCTCGTGCGCCACGGCCAGCTCGGTGGGGCCGTGCGGCAGCGCCTCGGCGAACGCGGCCCGCGTCGCGGGCGGGATCGGCTGCCAGACCGGCCGCTCGCGCAGCGTCTGCAGGTGGTCGAACATGTCGTCGAGCATGCGGTGGCCCTGGGCGCGCAGCGCGGGCCAGTCGGCCGGGTCGATTGCGCTGGGCGGGCTGTCGTGCATGGGGAAAGGGCGGAGGCGGCGGGGGCGAACGGACTCTGCCGACGAGGATACGAAGCGGCCGCCGCGGCGAAGCCCGGGACAGCGGGCGAAACCGCGTCCATTTCCGGCCCGGGCGCCGGGGCTGGAGGCGATGCGGCGCGGCAATGCGATAGTTCGGCCCGCCATGCCGCCGCCGGATCGCCCCAACCAGTTCGCCCTGCTCGCGCAGCGCCGCTTCGCGCCGTTCTTCTGGGTCCAGTTCCTGGGCGCCGGCAACGACAACCTGTTCAAGTTCGCGTTCACGGTGCTCGTGACCTACCAGCTGCAGCTGGTCTGGCTGCCGCCGGCGCTGGCCGGGCTGGTGATCGGCGCGCTCTTCATCCTGCCCTTCGTGCTGTTCTCGGCCACCGCCGGGCAGCTCGCCGACAAACTGGAGAAGGCGCGCCTGATCCGCCTCGTCAAGGGCCTCGAGATCGCGATCATGCTGCTCGCCGGCTGGGGCTTCCTGCAGCGCGACGCGCCGGTGCTGCTGGCCTGCGTGTTCCTGATGGGGCTGCACTCGACGCTGTTCGGGCCGGTCAAGTTCGCCTACCTGCCGCAGCACCTGGGCGAACGCGAGATCACCGGCGGCAACGGCATGGTCGAGATGGGCACCTTCGTCGCGATCCTGCTCGGCCAGGTCGCCGGCGGGCTGCTCGTCGCGCTGCCCGAGGTCGGCGCCCGGCTCGTCGCGGCGGCCTGCCTCGCCGTCGCGCTGCTCGGCCGCGCGATCGCGCAGGCGGTGCCGGAATCAAAGGCCACCGACCCGGGGCTGAAGATCAACTGGAACCCGTTCAGCGAGACCTGGCGCAACCTGAAGTTGGCGCGCGGCGACGTCGTCGTGTTCCGCTCTCTGCTCGGCATTTCGTGGATGTGGTTCTTCGGCGCCGTCTTCCTGGCCATGTTCCCGGCCTTCGCGAAGGAGGTGCTGCACGGCGACGAGCGCGTCGCGTCGCTGCTGCTGGTGCTGTTCTCGGTCGGCGTCGGCGTCGGCGCGCTGGCCTGCGAAATGCTGAGCCGGCGCCATGTCGAGATCGGCCTCGTGCCGCTGGGCGCGATCGGGATGAGCCTGTTCGCCGTCGACCTGTACTTCGCGTCGCGCGCGCTGCCGGCGTCGCCGCTGCAGCCACTCGGGCGCTTCGTCGCCGAGCCGGCGCACTGGCGCGTGATGGCCGACCTGGCCGGGCTGTCGCTTTCGGCGGGCGTCTACAGCGTGCCGATGTACGCGCTGATCCAGCTGCGCTCGCTGGTCACGCACCGGGCGCGAATCATCGCCGCGAACAACATCCTGAACGCGCTGTTCATGATCGTCAGCGCGCTCGGCGTCGGGCTGTTGCTGCAGGCGGGGCTGACGATCCCGCAGGTCTTCCTCGTCGTCGGGCTGCTGAACGCGGCGGTCTCCTTCTACGTCTTCGTCCTCGTCCCGGACTACCTGCTGCGCTTTGCGGCCTTCGTGCTGGCGCGCGCCGTCTACCGGGTGCAGCTGCACGGCGACGAGCATGTGCCGCCGAGCGGTGCGGCGCTGCTGGTGTGCCGCCCCTCGGGCGCCGTCGGCGCGCTGCTGCTGATGGCCGCCAGCCCGCGGCCGATCCGTTTCGTGATGGACCGCCGCCTCGTCGAGCGGCCGCTCCTCGGTGGCCTGTTCCGGCTCGGCCGCGCGATCCCGCTCGGCGCCGGACAGGACGATGCCGGGGGCGATGGGCAGGCGATCACGCTCGCGCGCCGCGCGCTCGACGGGGGCGAACTGCTGTGCGTCTTCGCCGAGCACGTCGAGGTCGACGGTCCGTCCGGCGCCATCGACGCCGGCGTGCTGCAGATCCTGCGCACGCACCCGGTGCCGGTGGTGCCGCTGGCCTTGGGGGTGGCGCGGCACGGGCTCTTCGCCAGGATCCGGCTCGTCGCCGGTGCCCCACTCGCAGGCGCCGGGCTGAACCCCGCCTCCTTGCGCGAACGACTGGAGGCGCTGCTCGACGCTTGAGCCACCGGATCGGTTCGAATAGACTGTACAAATGTACAGTTTCCCTCCGGATCCCGACCCACCACCGCCCAGGCCGACCAAGGGCCGGGGCACGGTCTGGGCGATCGAGCACCGCTTTGCCGGGCGCCGCCACAGTGCGTTCGACGATGGCTGGGGCACGCTCGAACAAGAAGCGCTCGAAGAGCGTGTCGCGCCGGCCACGCAGGTGATCGAGGAGCGCGTGCGCAGCATCCTGGCCGGCAACGATTCGCCTGACATCGGCTTCGATCTGTCGATCAATCCGTACCGCGGTTGCGAACATGGCTGCGTCTACTGCTACGCGCGGCCGACGCACAGCTACCTGAACCTGTCGCCGGGGCTGGACTTCGAGACCCGCATCGTGGCCAAGGTCAACGCTGCCGAGCGGTTGCGCGAGGCGCTGCGTGCGCGCGGCTACGTGCCCTTGCTGCTCAACATCGGGTCGGTCACCGACGCCTACCAGCCGGTCGAACGCCGGCTGCGCATCACGCGCTCGGTGCTCGAGGTGCTGGCCGAGGCGCGCCATCCGTTCTCGTTGATCACCAAGTCCAGCCTGATCGAGCGCGACCTCGACCTGATCGCACCCATGGCGGCCGAGCGGATGGCGGCCGTGTACGTCTCGATCACCACGCTGGACCCGGCGCTGGCGCGGGCGATGGAGCCGCGCGCCGCGGCACCGCAGCGGCGATTGCGCACGATCGAGACGCTGGCCCGGGCCGGCGTGCCGGTCGGGGTGAGCGTCTCGCCGGTGATCCCCTTCCTGAACGAGCCGGAGCTGGAGCGCATCCTGGAGGCTGCGCGCGATGCCGGTGCCCGCAGCGCGTTCAGCGTCGTGCTGCGCCTGCCTTGGGAGGTGAACCCGATCTTCCAGCGCTGGCTGCAGCAGCAGGTGCCCGAGCGCGCCGCGCGCATCATGGCGCGCGTGCGCGAGATGCGCGGCGGCCAGGACAACGACGCGCGCTTCGGCACGAGGATGAGAGGCGAGGGTGTCTGGGCCGAGTTGCTGCGCCAGCGCTTGCGCAAGGCCAGCGCGCGGTTGGGACTGGGACGTGACCGCGTCGAGCTCGACCTGACCCGGTTCCGGCCCCCGGCGCCGGCATCGCCGCCAGCGCAGGCCGAGCTGTTCTGACGCGTGCGCCGCGGTGCCTGGGTTCAGGCGGCTTGCGGGATGCGGGTCTCGACGCTGGCGGTGAGCGCCAGGCTGCCGGCCTTGCGCCCGGCCGCTTCGCCGAGCGTCAGCTTCGCGGCAGTGGCGGCGTAGCGCTGGCGCAGCGCATCGACCTGGGCATGCAGTGCCGGGGCGTCGGCGATGCGGTCGGCGTGCCGCTGCAGGACCAGCCGCGCGGTGTCGACGAGCTTGCCGTTCAGCGTCGAGCAGCCTTCCTCGAGCAGCTTGCGCACCGTGGCGCCATGGTCGCCGGCCAGGCTGTGCGCCATCGCCTTTTCCGAGATCGCCGCGATGCGGCCATGGCAGGCCTTCAGGCGCGCGACGAAGGGCGGATGTGCGGCCGCGCTGCGGACGAGCAGGTCCAGCGTCGCGCGTGACGTTCCGTGGCGCAGGCCGATCGCGTCCACCCACTCGTCGGCGCCGTCCAGCGCGACCTCGGCCGCCGCCAGGCGCGCGGCCAGCCGCAGCAGGTTGCAGGCGGCTTCGAGGTCGAAGGATTCGTCGCGCGCCTGAGCGCCCAGCTCGCGCGT
The DNA here is from genome assembly GCA_963788635.1 of uncultured beta proteobacterium. Classification (GTDB taxonomy): domain Bacteria; phylum Pseudomonadota; class Gammaproteobacteria; order Burkholderiales; family Burkholderiaceae_C; genus Rubrivivax. Next base: position 21,445 of record CAWBHE010000013.1, read on the forward strand.
CGCCTGCGCGGCCTCGGCGGTCTGGCGCGAGTGCATCAGCTGCAGCGCGCGCAGCATGCGACCAAAGCGCTGCAGGCGCGGGCTCGGCGCGCTGCGCGACGAGGTCAGTGCCAGCTGGTCGACGCAGCGTTGCAAGCCCTTGCCGTCGCCTTGCTGGCCGCGCAGCAAGGCCAGCAGGACCAGCGCCTGCGGGTCGAACATCTTCGAGCCGACGCCCAGCGTCGCGGCGCGGTCCAGCGCGCGTGCCGCTTCGTCGGTTTCGCCCAGATGGAAGGCGAGCATGCCCAGCCGTTGCAGCCGTCCGACCGAGCCGGGTGTCAGCGCCACCGCCTGGCGGCAGCTGACGGCCGCCTCGTCGAAGCGGCCTTGCTCGACCTGCAAGCCGGCGAGCACCTCGTAGGCATCGGCGTAGGAGGGCTGGCCGGCGATCAAGGCGTCCAGCGTCGTCGCGGCCGCGCCGGGCTCGTTGCCGTCGATCTGCGCGCGGGCGATGCCCAACCGGGCCCAGGTCAGATCGCGCGCCTGGACGATGGCCTCGAACAGCGTGCGTGCCTCGGCCACCTGGCCCAGTCCGAGCAGCAGTTCGGCGCCGATGCGTCCGACGTACAGCCAGTAAGGCCCGCGCGCCTGGAAGTGGCGCAGGCACAGCGCGGCCGCGGCGGCGATGCGCTTGTCCTCGACGGCTTTGAAGATGTCCTTCAGCACCCTCTTGCGCTGGCGTGCCTGGCTCAGGCGTTCGGCCAGCGCGGCCGCGGTGTGCGGCTTGACCAGGTAGCCGTCGAGCGCGGACTCGGCAGCGTCGGCGACCTTCGCGTACGAGGCCTCGCCGGTGATCATGACGAACACCGTCGACAGCGGCAGCAGCTGGTGGCGGCGCAGGTCGTCGAGAAGCTGCTGTCCGGACGCGTCGGCATCGCTGAAGTCCTGCTCGCAGAGCACGACGTCGAAGACCTTGGTCTCGAGCTGGCTGCGCGCGTCGGCGACGCGGCCGCACTGGACCACGGTGCCGACGCCGAGGTCGCGCAACTGGGCGACCAGGATGCTGCGCGAGGTCGCGTTGCCGTCGACGACCAGCGCGCGCGAATCGACGATCTCGCGGTCGAGCAAGCGCATCAGCAGCGGCTCCCGGTTGGCGGGGCTCGGCGGCAGGGCGACGGGGCGGGGCTGATCGTTGACATCCGGTTCCAGAACCGGTTTTCGGACGATCGCCCGGCGCACTTGAGCGCTGCGGCCGCCGGGCCGCGGCGCCCGGGCACTACTTGAACAGTTCCTTCACGCGGTCGGTCCAGCTCTTCGCGTTCGGCGAGTGGCGCTCGCCGCCCTTGCGCAGCGACTCGTCCAGCTCCTTCAGCAGCTTGCGCTGGTGCTCGGTCAGCTTGATCGGCGTCTCCACCGTGACGTGGCAGTACAGGTCGCCGGGGTAGCTGGAGCGGATGCCCTTGATGCCTTTGCCGCGCAGGCGGAAGGTCTTGCCGTGCTGGGTGCCTTCGGGCAGTTCGATCTCGGCCTGGCCGGCCAGCGTGGGCACCTCGATCGTGCCGCCCAGGGCCGCCGTCGCGAGGCCGACCGGCACCGTGCAATGCAGGTCGTCACCGTCGCGCTCGAAGATCTCGTGCTGCTTGATCCGGATCTCGATGTACAGGTCGCCGCTCGGGCCGCCGTTGGTGCCCGGTTCGCCGTTGCCGGCCGAGCGGATGCGCATGCCTTCGTTGATGCCGGCGGGGATCTTCACCTCCAGCGTCTTCTGCGTCTTGATCTTGCCCGCGCCGCTGCAGCTGGGGCAGGGCTCGGGGATGATCTTGCCGCTGCCGTGGCAGTGCGGGCAGGTCTGCTGGATGCTGAAGAAGCCCTGGCGCAGATGGACGGTGCCGGCGCCGTTGCAGGTCGGGCAGGTCTTGGCGCTGGTGCCGGGCTTGGCGCCGCTGCCGTGGCAGGTCTCGCAGCCGTCCCAGCTCGGGATGCGGATCTGCGTCTCCTTGCCACCGGCCGCCTCTTCGAGCGTGATCTCCATCGCGTAGCTGAGGTCGCCGCCGCGGAAGACCTGCTGACCGCCGCCACCGCGCCGGCCGCCACCCTGGCCGCCGAAGATGTCGCCGAAGATGTCGCCGAAGGCCTCGGCGAAGCCGCCGAAGCCTTCCGCCCCCGGGCCGCCGCGGCCGCCCATGTTGGGGTCGACGCCGGCGTGACCGTACTGGTCGTAGGCCGCGCGCTTGGCCGCGTCGGAGAGCATCTCGTAGGCTTCCTTGGCCTCCTTGAACTTCTCCTCGGACTTCTTCGCATCGTCACCCTGGTTGCGGTCCGGGTGGTGCTTCATGGCCAGCTTGCGGTAGGCCTTCTTGATGTCGTCCTCGGACGCGTTCTTCGGCACGCCGAGGATGTCGTAGTAGTCGCGCTTGGCCATGAAAAATCTCTGCTGTCAGCAAACTAGAACGCCGCGCCGAGGCGCAGGCACGGCCTGACGCTTCGAACGCGGCGAGGTATTCCGGCAGGCCGAGGGCCTGTCCGGAATATCACTTCTTGACTTCTTTGAACTCGGCGTCGACGACGTTGTCGTCGGCCGGCTTCGCCTCGGCGCCGCCCGCGGCCGATTCCGCACCACCGGTCGCGGCCTGGGCCGCCTGGGCCTCGGCGTAGGTCTTCTCGCCGAGCTTCTGGCTCGCCGTCATCAGCGCCTCGGTCTTGGCATCGATCGTGGCCTTGTCGTCGCCCTTGAGCGCGTCTTCGACGTCCTTCAGCGCGGCCTCGATCTTTTCCTTCTCGGCCGCGTCGAGCTTGTCGCCATGCTCGGCCAGGCTCTTCTTCACCGAGTGCGCCATCGCGTCGGCCTGGTTGCGTGCCTGCACCAGTTCGAGCTTCTTCGCGTCCTCGGCGGCATTGACCTCGGCGTCCTTCACCATCTTCTCGATCTCGGCCTCGGACAGACCCGAGTTGGCCTTGATCGTGATCTTGTTCTCCTTGCCGGTGGCCTTGTCCTTGGCACCCACGTGCAGGATGCCGTTGGCGTCGATGTCGAACGTGACCTCGATCTGCGGCAGGCCGCGCGGCGACGGCGGGATGCCCTCGAGGTTGAACTCGCCCAGCGACTTGTTGCCCGAGGCCAGCTCGCGCTCGCCCTGGTAGACCTTGATCGTCACCGCCGGCTGGTTGTCGTCCGCGGTGCTGAAGGTCTGCGCGAACTTGGTCGGGATGGTCGTGTTCTTCTTGATCATCTTCGTCATCACGCCGCCCAGGGTTTCGATGCCCAGGCTGAGCGGGGTGACGTCGAGCAGCAGCACGTCCTTGCGCTCGCCGCCCAGCACCTGGCCCTGGATCGCGGCGCCGACCGCGACGGCTTCATCGGGGTTGACGTCCTTGCGCGGCTCCTTGCCGAAGAACTCCTTGACCTTCTCCTGCACCTTGGGCATGCGCGTCATGCCGCCGACCAGGATCACGTCGTCGATCTCGCTCGTCTTCACGCCGGCGTCCTTGATCGCGGTGCGGCAAGGCTCCATCGTGCGCGCGATCAGCTCCTCGACCAGGCTCTCGAGCTTGGCGCGCGTCAACTTGATGTTGAGATGCTTCGGGCCCGAGGCATCGGCCGTGATGTAGGGCAGGTTGACGTCGGTCTGCGAATTGCTCGACAGCTCGATCTTGGCCTTCTCGGCCGCTTCCTTCAGGCGCTGCAGCGCGAGCACGTCCTTCGTCAGGTCGACGCCTTGTTCCTTTTTGAACTCGGTGACGATGTAGTCGATGATGCGCTGGTCGAAGTCCTCGCCGCCGAGGAAGGTGTCGCCGTTGGTCGACAGCACCTCGAACTGCTTCTCGCCGTCGACGTCGGCGATCTCGATGATGCTGATGTCGAACGTGCCGCCGCCGAGGTCGAAGACGGCGATCTTGCGGTCGCCCTTGCCGTGCTTGTCCAGGCCGAAGGCCAGCGCCGCGGCGGTCGGCTCGTTGATGATGCGCTTGACGTCCAGCCCGGCGATGCGGCCGGCGTCCTTGGTCGCCTGACGCTGGCTGTCGTTGAAGTAGGCCGGCACCGTGATCACGGCCTCGGTGACCTCTTCGCCGAGGTAGTCCTCGGCGGTCTTCTTCATCTTGCGCAGCACCTCGGCACTGACTTGCGGCGGCGCCATCTTCTTGCCGCGCACTTCCACCCAGGCGTCGCCGTTGTCGGCGGCAGCGATCTTGTAGGGCATCAGGTCGATGTCCTTCTGCACTTCCTTCTCGGTGAACTTGCGGCCGATCAGGCGTTTCACCGCGTACAGCGTGTTGCGCGGATTCGTCACCGCCTGGCGCTTGGCCGACGCGCCGACGAGCACCTCGCCGTCGTCCTGGTACGCGATGATCGACGGCGTGGTGCGCGCACCTTCGCTGTTCTCGATGACCTTCGTCGTGTTGCCTTCCATGATGGCGACGCACGAATTGGTGGTGCCGAGGTCGATACCGATGATCTTGCCCATGTTCTTCAGCTCCTGATGTTGGTTTGGCGGTTGCCCTGGAGTTGTGGATCACTCGCCGACTTTCAAGCCTTCACGGCTTGCTCGGCGCGCTCTTATTTGGGTGCGGTGACGGTGACCAGCGCCGGGCGCAGCACGCGATCGGCGATCAGGTAGCCTTTTTGCAGCACGGCGACGACGGTGTTCGCCTCTTGCGCCGCCGGCACCACGCTGATCGCCTGGTGCTGGTGGGGGTCGAACCGGGTCCCGGCCGGCGGGTTGATCGGCAGCACCTTGTTGCGCTCGAGCGCCTGCCCGAGCTGACGCAGCGTCGCATGCACGCCTTCGAGCAACTGCTCGGGGGTGGCGTTCTGGATCGCGATCGCCGCCTCCAGGCTGTCCTTCACCGGCAGCAGGCTGTCGGCGAAGCCTTCGATGGCGAACTTGCGCGCTTTGCTGACCTCTTCCTCGGCGCGCCGGCGCGCATTTTCGGCTTCGGCCTTGGCGCGCAGGTAGGCGTCGTTGGCCTCGGCATGCTTGGCCTCGAGCTCGGCAAGCCGGGCTTCGATGCTGGGTTGGGCCTCGGGCGGGGTGCCGTTGCCGGCGGCGGCTTCTGGGGTGTCGGGTGTCGGATTCATGGCGGGTCGGGCTATAGCTATTCTGTAACTGGGGGCATGGCGCGGGACTTCAAGAGGCCTCGCCTGCGTCGTCGATGCTCGCGCTCCAGCGCTGCCAGTCGGCGAGCTGGCGGCGGTCGCGCTTGGTCGGCCGGCCTTGCTCGATCGCCGTCGCCGGCTCGACGCCGAGCCGGCGCGCCTGCGCCGCGCGTTCGCGCGCCGCCAGGCTCTCCGCGGTTTCCCGGTACAGCGTCTGGGCCACCGACGCCGGCCCGCGCACGCTGCTCTGCGCCAGCACCTCGACGACGCGCTCGATCGCGCCCTGGCGCAGCACGAGCCGGTCGCCGGGGCGCAGCTCGCGCGCCGGCTTGGCCGCTTGGCCGTTCACGCTGACGCGGCCGCGCGCCACCTCCTCGGCAGCCAGCGCGCGCGTCTTGTAGAAGCGGGCCGCCCAGAGCCATTTGTCCAGGCGCACGTGCAGGTCGTCCAAGGCGGGCTCCGAAAGGCCGGGGACTCGCCCGATTCAGTCCGTCGCGCCGAGCGCGAGGGCGCGCTCGCGCTGGCGCGCGCACTCGGCCGGGTCGGCGCCGGCGCGCGTGGGCCAACCCTGCAGGTGGCGTTCGGCGAGGTCGGCCAGGGCGCGGATCCAGGCCGGCCGGTCGTTCAGGCAGGCGATGTACTCGAAGCGCTCGCCGCCGGCGGTCAGGAAGGCGGCGCGCGCCTCCTGGTCGATTTCCTCCAGCGTCTCGAGGCAGTCGACCGCGAAGCCCGGGCACATCACGTCGACCCGGCGGATGCCCTGTTTGGCGAGCGAACGCAGCGTCGGCTCGGTGTAGGGCTCGAGCCAGCGCGCCTTGCCGAAGCGGCTCTGGAAGGTGACCAGCATCTCCTGGGCGGCCAGGCCGAGCCGCTCGCCGAGCAGCCGCGCCGTCTTGTGGCATTGGCAGTGGTAGGGGTCGCCGAGGCGCAGCGTGCGCTGCGGCACGCCGTGGAAGCTGAGCACGAGCCGCTCGCCGCGCCCGTTCACCCGCCAATGCTCGGTGACGCTCGTGGCCAGCGCCGCGATGTAGCCGGGGTCGTCGTGGTACTCGTTGACGAAGCGCAGCTCGGGCAGGCGTCGCGCGTCGCGCGTCCATTGCGCGACGGCGTCGACGACGCTGGCGGTCGTCGCGCCGGCGTACTGCGGGTAGGTCGGCAGCACCAGCACGCGCGTGACGCCTTCGGCGCGCAGCGCGTCCATCACCCGTGCCACCGAGGGCTCGCCGTAGCGCATCGCGTGGCGCACGACGACCCGGTGGCCGCGCTCGCCGAGATAGCCGCCGAGCAGGGTCGCCTGCCTTTCGGTCCCGCTCGCGAGCGGCGAGCCCTGCGCGGTCCAGACACTGGCGTACTTGGCGGCCGACTTGGCCGGCCGCGTGCGCAGGATGATGCCGTGCAGGATCGGCCACCAGACCAGGCGCGGGATCTCGACCACGCGCCGGTCGCTCAGGAATTCGGCCAGGTAGCGGCGCAGCGCCGCCGGCGTCGGCGCGTCGGGGGTGCCCAGGTTGACCAGCAGCACGGCGGTGCGCGCTTCGCTGCCGTGGCGGTAGGCGGGTTCGGGGCGCAAGCTCATGCGGCGCGCGGTCCGAGGCCGGGTGCGGCCAGATCGGCCAGATCGGCCAGCATCGCCTGCAGGTCGACCGGCTTGGCCCAGCAGCCCTGGAAGCCCGCCGCCCGCGCCGGGCCGGCGATGTCGCGCGGATCCTCGGCCGAACACAGGAAGGCGGGCGCGTCGGGCCGGCCGGCCGCGGCGCGCAGTGCCGGCAGCAACGCATAGCCGGAGGTGTCGGGCAGGTGCAGGTCGATCACCAGCACCTCGGGCCGGAACTCGGCGGCGAGCGCGAGCGCCTCGTCGCCGCTGCCGGCGCTGGCCACCTCGAGGCCGGGCGCGAAGCGGCAGGCTTCCTCGAAGAGCAGCGTGTTGATGCGGTCGTCGTCGACGTAGAGCAGGCGCATGGTCAGCCCAGCAGGTCGGCCGACAACTGCGGCTGCGTGTCGCCGAAGCGCAGCACCTCGAAGTGCACGCTGGCCGAGGTCGGGTCGCTCGGGCTGCCGCCCAGCGAGATCGACCCGTTGCCGTGCAGCGTGCAACTGCCACGGCGCAGGCTGACGATCTCGCCGTCGGCGAAGCGCACGTAGGTGCCGTTGTAGCTGAGGTCGGTGAGCTGGAAGCTGCCGCTGTGCCAGTCGACGCGGGCGTGCGAGCGCGAGACGCGCGAATCGTCGACGCAGAAGGTGGCTTGCGGGCTGCGTCCCAACACCACCGGCATCTGCTGACTGGCGAAGACGCGGTTCAGGTCGAGCCAGATCAGACGCAGCCCGTCGGGCTCGTTGACCGAGGAGACGTCGCCGAACTGGGTCGGCGCGAGGTCGCCGCCGCCGCGGCGGCCGCCCATCACGTGCACCTGGACCGGCTCGACGCGACCGCGCAGCACCAGCCGGTCCAGGCTGCGAAAGCGCGAGCGCTGGTCCAGCGTCAGGCCTTGCAGCACTTCGATGGTGATCAAGGTCTCGTTGTCGCCGGCGTGGTCGAGCAGCCGGGCGGCGACGTTGACCGCGTCGCCGAAGCAGTCGCCCGCCATCTCGACGACCTCGCCACGCGCCAGCGCCACCTGCAGCCGCAGGCCGCGCAGCCCGGACGAGGCGCCACGCTCGCTGCCGCGGGTGACCATCGCGTCGAGGATGTCATGCATCTGCATCGCGGCTTGGATCGCCGGCTGCGGTGTCGGGAAGACGGCCATCAGGCCGTCGCCGAGGGTCTTCACGACATGGCCGCCCGCATCCGACACCGGCTTGCCCAACGCATTGACGCAATGAGTGACGACCGAGGTCGCCTCGGCATTGCCCAGCGTCTCGTAGAGCGCCGTGCTGCCGCGCAGATCGGCGAACAGGACAGTGAGGTCGGAGATCTGGGTCATGCAGCCGCAAAGTGTAGCGCTGGCCCTCGAAGGGCCCGCCGCAGCCGGACCCGCGCTTCCTTCGGAGATTGTCCAGGTCAGTCCGCAGCTTGTGCCTGCGGCGCAAATGCGTTGCCGCTAAGCGGCAGCCCGCTGGCGCGGGCCACGGATCCGGCCAACCCTCTTACAGGTTGTCCAGATAGGTGCGCAATTTGTGCCTGCGGCGCAAGCTCAGCCGCCGCAGCTTCGCGGACGCGGCTACCTTCGGCAGCACCTATCCGGCCGATCAAAGATTGTCCAGATAGGTCCTGAGCTTGTCCGAGCGGCTCGGGTGCTTGAGCTTCCTGATCGCCTTGGCCTCGATCTGGCGGATGCGCTCGCGCGTGACGTCGAACTGCTTGCCGACTTCTTCCAGCGTGTGGTCGGTGCTCATCTCGATGCCGAAGCGCATGCGCAGCACCTTGGCCTCGCGCGGGGTCAGGCTGTCGAGGATGTCCTTGACCACGTCGCGCAGGCCGGCCTGCATCGCGGCCTCGATCGGCGCGGTGTTGTTGGTGTCCTCGATGAAGTCGCCGAGATGCGAGTCGTCGTCGTCGCCGATGGGGGTCTCCATCGAGATCGGCTCCTTCGCGATCTTCATGATCTTGCGGATCTTGTCCTCGGGGATCTCCATCTTCTCGGCCAGCGTCGGCGCGTCCGGCTCGTAGCCGAACTCCTGCAGATGCTGGCGCGAGATGCGGTTCATCTTGTTGATCGTTTCGATCATGTGCACCGGGATCCGGATCGTGCGCGCCTGGTCGGCGATCGAGCGCGTGATCGCCTGGCGGATCCACCAGGTGGCGTAGGTCGAGAACTTGTAGCCGCGGCGGTATTCGAACTTGTCGACCGCCTTCATCAGGCCGATGTTGCCTTCCTGGATCAGGTCGAGGAACTGCAGGCCGCGGTTGGTGTACTTCTTCGCGATCGAGATCACGAGGCGCAGGTTGGCCTCGATCATTTCCTTCTTCGCGTCGCGCGAGGCCTTCTCGCCCTCGTTCATCCTCTTGTTGATCTGCTTCAGGTCTTCCAGCGGCACGACGGCGCGGCTCTGCAGGTCGCTGAGCTTTTGCTGCAGTTCCTGGACCGGCGGCAGGTTGCGCGCGAGCACGGTGCTGTAGGGCTTGCCGGCGGCGATCTCCTTCTCGGCCCACTTCAGGTTCATGACGTTGGGCGGGAAGGTCCGGATGAAGTGATCCTGCGGCATGCCGCACTTGTCGACCACGATCTTGCGGATCTCGCGCTCGTAGCGGCGCACGTCGTCGACCTGGCTGCGCAGGATGTGGCAAAGCTTCTCGATCGTCTTCACCGTGAAGCGGATCGTCATCAGATCGCCGCTGATCGCGTGCTGGGCCTTGTTGTAGGTCGGCGACTTGTAGCCTTCCTTCTCGTAGGCCTTGCGCATCTTGTCGAAGTGCACGCGCAGGTTCGTGAACTTCTCCAGCGCCTGCTTCTTCAGCTCCTCGAGCTTCTTCGTCAGCGCCTTGCTGCCGCCCTGGCCGTCGTCGTCGTCTTCCTCGTCGAACTCGTCGAAGTCTTCCTCGGCCACGTAGTCGTCGGCCTCGTCCTCGGCGACGAAGCCGTCGACGGCTTCGGAAATCTGCATCTCGCCGGCGCCGATGCGGTCGGCCATCGACAGGATCTCGGCGATCGTCGTCGGGCTCGCGCTGATGGCCAGCATCATCGCCTGCAGGCCGCCTTCGATGCGCTTGGCGATCTCGATCTCGCCTTCGCGCGTGAGCAGTTCCACCGTGCCCATCTCGCGCATGTACATGCGCACCGGGTCGGTGGTGCGGCCGAACTCGCTGTCCACCGTGGACAGCGCGGCCTCGGCGGCTTCCTCGGCCTCTTCTTCGGTGGCGGTGCTGGTGCCGCCGCCGGCGATGAGCAGCGTCGCGGCGTCGGGCGCCTGCTCGTAGACCGCGATGCCCATGTCGTTGAGCATCGAGACGATGGCCTCGAGGATCTCGTTGTCGACCAGCTTCTCGGGCAGGTGGTCGTTGATCTCCTGGTGCGTCAGGAAGCCGCGCGTCTTGCCCATCTTGATGAGCGTCTTCAGCTCCTGGCGGCGCTTGGCGGCTTCCTCTTCGGTGAGCGCGGTCTCGTCGAGGCCGAATTCGCGCATCAGCGCGCGCTCCTTGGCGCGGCTGACCTTCATGCGCAGCGGCTTGGCCTTGACTTCCTTCTCGTCGACGGCCCCGACCACCTCGACCTCGCCTTCGAGGTCGGCCTCGATGTCGGCCAAGTCCACCTCTTCGGCGACCGGCGGCTTCTTCGCGTCGCCCTTCTTGCCGGCCGTCTTGGCGGCGGCCTTGGGCTCGGGCTTGGCGGGGGCTGCCTTCGCGCCGCTCTTGGCCGGTGCAGCGGCCTTCGTCGCGACCTTGGCCTCGGCCGCCGGCTTGACCTTCAGCTCGGCCGCCGGCGGCGCCTTGGCCTTGGGCGATTTGCTCGGGGTGGCCGGGGCGGCGGCGGTCTTGGCGGCGGGCTTCTTGGCAGTCATGCAATTCCTCGGTGATGGCGGGCGACGGGACGCGCCACTCATGACGTGGAGGCGCCCTGCAGACAATGCAAGTCGTCGACCACGACGCCGCGACGAACGGCGTAGGGTGGGACCCAGGTCGGGCGGGCAAGTTCGCGTGAACTCATCGGGTGGCAGTCCTTGCGGAGGGTTTGGGCCGGCCCTCGTTGAGGCTGGCCCGGGCCGGAGGTGCTGCTGTCACTCTTGCCGCTGCGGTGAGCCGTGGATTATACCGCGGCGAACTCAACCCGGTGGCTGAGCCTCTGCGGCGCGGTGCTGTTTGATCAGCTCTCGGCTGGCGGCGATGCGGTCCAGGTGATCGCGGTCGGTGCGGCCTTCGGCGATCAGGCTGCGCACCGACTCCTCGTGGTGCGCGATCCACAGCCGGTGCAGCACCCGCTGCAGATCCTCGAAGCCATGTTCTTCGTCGAAGGCCCCGCCGCCGACCCAGGCCCGCGCCGCGGCTTGCAACGGCTCGCCGTCGAGCGCGGCGTCGAGCGCGGCCCAGGTCAGCGGTCCGTGTTCGGTGATCTGCTGCTCCAGCCAGGCCACCGCCTCGCCATGCGTCCCGCCGAGCGCGTGCAGCAGATGCTGGTCGTCGGCGCCCAGGCGGTCCCACCAGTCGCTGTGGCGCAGCAGCAATCGCAAGGCCAGGTCGGTGGTCGCCGCCGGCGCCTGCCGGCCGGCGCGCGCCATCGGCCGAGGCGGTCGCAGCGGGCCGGGCGCCGCCGCCGGCCGTGGTGCCGGCCGGCCGGCACCCCACAGCGCCGCCAGATCCTCGTCGCCAAGCCGCGCCTGGCGCGCCAGTTCGGGCAGCAGTTGGCGCTTGAGCGCGCCGTCGGGCAAGGCCTGCCAGAGCGGCCGCGCCTGGGCCAGCATGCGGGCGCGCCCTTCGGCCGTGGTCAGGTCGGCGTCGGCGCCGGCGTGCTCGACGAGCTGGCGCGACAAGGGCACGGCCTGCGCGACCGCCGCCTCGAACGCGGCCGGGCCGAGTTCGCGCACGAAGCTGTCGGGGTCGTGCTCGGGCGGCAGGAACAGGAACTTGACGCTGCGCAGGTCGGTCGCGTGCGGCAGCGCGGCCTCGAGCGCGCGCGCCGCGGCACGGCGGCCGGCGGCGTCGCCGTCGAAGCTGAAGACCACCGAATCGGTGAAGCGAAAGAGCTTTTGCACATGCTCGGCGGTGCAGGCGGTGCCGAGCGTGGCGACCGCGTTGGCGAAGCCCGACTGCGCCAGCGCGACGACGTCCATGTAGCCTTCGACGACGAGCGCGTAGCCCTTGTCGCGCAGCGCCTGGCGCGCCTCGAACAAGCCGTAGAGCTCGCGTCCCTTGCTGAACAGCGGCGTCTCGGGCGAGTTGATGTACTTGGGCTTGCTGTCGTCGAGCACGCGGCCGCCGAAGCCGATCACCTCGCCCTGCACCGAGCGGATCGGGAACATGATCCGGTCGCGGAACCAGTCGTAGCGGCCGCGGTCGGCGTTCTCGCTCCCCTCGTCGGCGTCGCGCTGCCGGACGAGCCCGCCCTCGTCGAGCAGCGGGTCGTCGTAATGCGCGAAGACACCGGCCAGCGTGCGCCAGCCGGGCGGCGCATAGCCCAGGCCGAAGCGCGCTGCGATCGCGCCGGTCAGGCCGCGCGCCTTCAGGTAGTCGACCGCGCGCGGGTTGGCGCGCAGCTGGGCGCGATAGAAATCGGCCGCCTTCGCGAGGACCTCGCCGAGCGAGACGCGGCGCTCGCGCAGTTTCTCGCGCCGCACCTGCTCGTCGGCGCTGACCTGCTCCTCGGGCACCTGCAGGCCCACGCGTTGGGCCAGGTCGCGCACCGCCTCGACGAAGCTCAGCCCCTGGTGCTCGGTGAGGAAGCGGATCGCGTCGCCCGACGCGCCGCAGCCGAAGCAGTGATAGAACTGCTTGCCCGGGCTGACCGAGAAGCTGGGCGACTTCTCGGCATGGAAGGGGCACAGCCCCATCAGGTTGGCGCCGCCGCGCTTGAGTTCGACGTGGCGGCCGACGACCTCGACGATGTCGGTGCGCGCGAGGAGGTCTTGCAGGAAGCCGGCGGGGATCACCCGAAGAGTCTAGCCGCCGGGGGGCGGTGGGGGCGAGGGCCGCCGAGGGCGGCCGTGCGAGCCCGCGCGGCGGCTCGAGCCTAGGCGCCGCGCGCCTTCGGGGCCTCGGCGTCGAGTGGTGCCGGCGCGAGCGCGAACATGCCGCGGTAGTCGCGCACCCAGTTCGCCACTTGGCCGGCCGGCATCGGCGCGGCGATGCCGGTGCCCTGGCCGATCTCGCAGCCCAGATCGAGCAGCGTGCGCGCCTGCGCGGGCGACTCGACGCCTTCGGCGACCACGGTGCAGCCGAAGGTGCGCGCCAGGCCGATCACGCCCTCGACGATCGCCCGGTCCTGGCTGTCGTCGAGCATCTGGTGGACGAAGCTGCGGTCGATCTTCAACACGTCCACCGGCAGCCGCTTCAGGTAGGTCAGCGTCGAGTAACCGGTGCCGAAGTCGTCGAGCGCGAAGCGCACGCCGATCTGGTGGCAGCGCGCCATCAGGGCCGAGGTGGCCTCGATGTCGGCATGGGCCGCGGTCTCCAGCATCTCGAGCTCGAAATGCGGCGCCAGCGCCTCGGCGTGGCGGGCAAGCAGCTCGGACAGCCGCTGCGCGAAGTCGGGCTCCTGCAGGTGGCGCGCGGCGACGTTGACGCTGACCGAGATGTCCAGCCCGTCGCGGCGCCACGAGGCCAGGTGCTCGAGCGCCTGCGCGAAGACCCAGTCGCCGACGCGGGCCGACAAGCCGGTGTTCTCGATCAGCGGCAGGAACTGCAGCGGCGCGACGAGGCCTTGCTGCGGGTGTTCCCAGCGCAGCAGCGCCTCGAAGCCGAGCACGCGGCCGCTCTTCATGTCGACCTTGGGCTGGTAGAAGAGCACGAATTCGCCCTTGTCCAGCGCCTCCTGGACGCGGCCGATCGCCATCACGCGCTCTTCGGTGCGGCGCCGGTGTTCGGGGTCGAAGAACAGGTAGCCGTTGCGGCCGGACTGCTTGGCGCCGTACATCGCGTGGTCGGCATGGCGCAGCAAGGTGTCGGCATCGCTGCGGTCGATCGGGTACACCGTCGCACCCATGCTGGCGGTGATCTGCACCGCATCCGCCGCCGGGTCGACGGCGTAGGGTTGGGCCACCACGCGCAGCACGCGCTCGACCGCCAGTCGGGCTTCTTCGAGCGTGCCGGCGCGCAGCAGCAGCACGAACTCGTCGCCGCCCAGGCGGGCCGCGGCATCGGCCCAGCTGTCGCGCCGGCGCAAGGCGCTGCGCAGCCGGCCGGCCAGTTCGACGAGCAGGCGGTCACCGGCCGCGTGGCCGAAGCGGTCGTTGACCGGCTTGAAGCGGTCCAGGTCCAGGTAGCACACCGTGAGCAGGAAGCCCTCGCGGTCGGCCGCGCGCATCGCCTCGGCGAGCAGCGTCGAGAGCTGGACGCGGTTGGGCAGCCGGGTCAGCTCGTCGAAGTGGGCCTGCCGTTCGAGGCGTTCGTGCTGCACGCGCTGCTCGGTGATGTCGGAGATCACGAGCACCCGGTGCTCGAGGGCGCCGGCCGGGCCGTGCACGCTGGAGATCGTGGCGCTGAGCACGCAGGTCTCGCCGTTGCGCCGGCGCTCGAACAGCTCGCCGCGCCAGCCGCCGGTGTCGCGCAGCGAGGCCCACATCGCGGCGCGCTGCTGGCGCGCGATCGGGTCGGCCGGTGTCGGGCGCAGCAGCGACGGCACGGTGCCCAGCAGCTCGTCGCGCGGCACGCCCAGGATCTGGGTGTAGGCCGGGTTCGCGTCGAGCACGCGCAGTTCGGCGTCGGTGACCAGCAGGCCTTCGTGCAGATGCTGGAACAGGCTCGCCGACAGCCGCTGGCGTTCGCGCGCCGCGTGGCGTTCGTCGACGTCGGCCAGGCTGGCGAGCAGCCGCTGCGGGCGCCCGCCGGTGCCGCGTTCGATGACCAGCAGCGTCGCTTCGAACCAGCGCCAGCCGCCGGGCTGCGGCATGCGCAACTCGAGCTGCAGACGGCCAGCGTCACCGACGGTCAACTCGGCGATCGCGGCTTGCAGCGCCGTGCGGTCGTCGGCGTGCACCTGCGCCAGCCAGAGCGCCGGTGTCCAGCGGCCTGCCGCCGAACGCGTCGCGGCCAGCCAGGCCGCCGAGGCGAAACTTTCGTCGCGGTGAAGATGCCAGTCGGCGACGCCCAGCCGGCTGCCGTCGAGCGCCCATTCCCAGCGCTGCGAGCGGCGCGCGTTCTCGACGATGCCCGCATGGGCCACCAGCAGCAGGCCGAGCATCGAAGCCAGCCAGGCCCCCAGGCCGGCATACAGCGGCGTGCCGACGCTCCAGCCCAGGTCTCCGGCCGAAGCCGCCCAGCCGGCCAGCCAGCCGACGACGAGCAGCACGGCGCCGGCCAGCGGTGCGCCGGCACGAACCGCCAGCGCCAGCAGCAGCACCGGCGGCGCGAACAGCAGCAGCGCTGCGGCCGGCCCCACGGCTTGGCGGGCGGGCGCGAAGAGCAGGCTGGGCAGCAGGGCGGCCGCGACGAGCAGCAAGGTGCCCGCGAGCCGCGGTCCGGGCTGCAGCACGCGCGCCAGCCGCCGGTCCAGCGCCAGCAGCGGAAAGGCGGCCATCGTCGTGCCCAGCGCCAGCGCCGCCCAGCCGCCGAGGGCCACCGCCGGCGCGCTGACCTCGGCCGCCGCGGTCGTCCAGCGCAGCGCGCTGGAGACCGTCAGCGCGGTCACCGGCGCAGCGACGGCCGCCGCCGCGAAGGCCAGCCAGCCGGTGTCGCGCGCGCGGTCCAGCCGCGCGTCGAAACCGACGCTGCGCAACAGGCGCAGCGCCGCCATCGAACCGGCGGCCTGCGCGGCCACGGCGACCAGCGAAACGCTGGGTGGCACCGACAACGTGAGCAGCGCGAGCAGCGTGCCGAGGTGGGCCACGAAACCCGGGCCGGCCCCGAACCGCAGCATCGCGGCCAGTGCGATGCCGCCGGACAGCGCCAGCGCGCCCCAGGGCGGCAGCGGCAGTGCAATCGCCCCGGCGTAGGCGGCGAGCAGGCCGCCCAGCGCAATGGCGGTCGCCAGCGTCGCGTTTTCGATCGCGGCCCGGCCGCGCCGCGCCAGGCGCTGGCGCAGCCCCTGGGGTTGTCCGGACGGGGCAGTGTTCAAGCCGGCCCCCGGCACAGCGCGACGCAACGACGGGTCGGTGCGCGGCCGCAGCCGCGCGACCGGCTCGGTCCGGCCAGCAGGCCGGACGGGCAGGAGTTCACAACGCGAAGTCCGCCAGCGAGCGGCCTGCAGCCAACGCGGCCTTCAGCCACTTGGGCTGCAGGCCGCGGCCCGACCAGGTGTCGCCGGTGGCCGGGTTGCGGTACTTGGCGGCGACCTTGCGGCCGGTGCCGCCGCTGCGTCCGGGGGTCGGCGCGCGCGTGCCCAGATCCGCCAGGGTCAGTCCGTACTGCGCCATCAGAGTTTTCACCTGGGATATCGCCTGGGACTTTTCCTCGCGCTGGGTTTCGATAATCTTCTTTTCCAGCTCGGCCTTCTGGGCGAGCAATTCAGTCAAAGTGGCCATCTATATCTCCGGCAGCTGTCAATCCGGGGGCGAATATATCACCGGAACGCGCTCGGCGCCGCAAGATTACCTTTGACGCATCGGCCGCGCTGGCTCAAGCGGCCGGCGGAACATACCCCGCCGGCTTTTCGGCGCCGGTGCCGAAAAAGAATTGCTCCATTTGCCGCGCCAGATACTGGCGGGCGCGTGCGTCGGCCAGATTGAGCCGGTTCTCGTTGACGAGCATGGTCTGGTGCTTCTTCCAGATCTCGAACGCTTCCTTGCTGACGCTGTCGTACATGCGTTTCCCGAGTTCGCCGGGATAGGGCGCGAAGGCCAGCCCTTCGGCTTCCTTCTTCAGGTAGACACATTGAACCATGCGGGCCATGACAGACTCCTTCGAATGCCGGATCAGGCGAGTTTCTTGACCAGCACCTGCGAGCGCCGGTCCCAGTTGTATTTGCGTTTGCGCGCCTCGGGCAGCCAGTCCGGGTCGACCTGCACGAAGCCACGCTTGATGAACCAGTGCATGGTTCGGGTGGTGAGCACGAATATGCTGTCCAGCCCCAGGCTGCGCGCGCGCTGTTCGATGCGCTTGAGCATGCGCTCGCCATCGCCCTGGCCTTGCGAGAGCGGCGACACGGTCAGCGCCGCCATTTCGCCGGTGCGCGCTTCCGGGTAGGGGTAGAGCGCGACGCAGCCGAAGATGATGCCGTCGTGCTCGATCACGGTGTAGTTGCCGACGTCGCGCTCGATCTCGGTGCGCTCGCGACGCACCAGGGTGCCGTCGCGCTCGAACGGCTCGATCAGCTGCAGGATGCCGCCGACGTCGTCCGGACTCGCCTCGCGCAGGCTTTCCAGCTTCTCGTCGACGACCATCGTGCCGACGCCGTCGTGCGTGAAGACCTCGAGCAGGATCGCGCCGTCGGCGGCGAAGGGCAGGATGTGCGAACGCTCGACGCCGCCTTCGCAGGCGCGCACGCAGTGCTGCAGGTAGAACGCCGGTTCCGTGGGCTGGGTGGGCGGCGGCAGCGCGGCGAGCAGGCGCTTCGCCTCGGCGAGGGAGAGTTCGGTGTCGATCGCGCTGTCGGGGTCGTCCTGCGCCTCGCGGATGCCCGGCACCTCGGTCATGAAGAGCAGCTTGTCGGCCTGCAGCGCGATCGCGGTCGAGGTCGCCACGTCCTCCATCGTCAGGTTGAAGGCCTCTCCGGTGGGCGAGAAGCCGAACGGGCTGAGCAGCACGAGCGCGCCGATGTCGATCGCGCGCCGGATCGCGCCGTGGTCGACGCGGCGCACCAGGCCGCTTTGCATGAAGTCGACGCCGTCGACGATGCCGACCGGCCGCGCGGTGAGGAAGTTGCCCGACACGACGCGCACCGTGGCGTTGGCCATCGGCGTGTTCGGCAGGCCTTGCGAGAACGCGGCCTCGATCTCGAAGCGCAGCTGGCCGGCCGCCTCCTGCGCGGCGTCCAGCGCCACCGCGTCGGTGATGCGCTGGCCGCGGCTGAAGCGCGAGACATGGCCTTTCGCGGCGAGCTGCTCGTTGACCTGCGGCCGGAAGCCATGCACCAGCACCAGCTTGATGCCCATCGCGTGCAGCAGCGCCAGGTCCTGCACGAAGGGGTTGAGCTTGCCGGCCGCGATCAGCTCGCCCGCCATCCCGACCACGAAGGTCTTGCCGTGGTAGGCGTGGATGTAGGGCGCGACGGCGCGGAACCAGGGGACGAAGGTGTGCGGGAAAACGAGGCTCATGAGCGCGCCGATTGTGCCGCAGCATGTTCGCCCCACATCGGCAAGGAGAGCGAGATGGATGTCTACAAGACCCACGGTGCCTTCAGCTGGAGCGAGCTGACGACCACCGACCCCGCCGCCGCGGCGGCGTTCTACGGTGGCCTGTTCGGCTGGACCGCCAAGGACATGGGCGAGGGCATGGGGCACTACCACGTCGTCAGCGTCGGCGAAGCCGGCGTCGGCGGGATCATGGGCATGCCGGCGGGCGCGCCGCCGATGCCCCCGCACTGGGGCTGCTACGTCACCGTCGACGACGTCGAGGCGACATTGGCCAAGTGCGCGGCGCTGGGCGGCAAGACCGTCGTGCCGCCGATGGACGTGCCCACCGTCGGCCGCATGGCCGTCCTGCAGGATCCGCAAGGCGCGGTGCTGAGCGTGATCCAGTACGCGACGATGACCTAGTGCCCCCAAGGCCGGCCGATGCCGGCCACCCCCGCGGGGATCATGGAAAGTGGCACAGCCACATTTCCATGAGAGCCGCGCGAGCGCCGGCGCGTCGGGCCCTCGGCGGCCATAATCCGCGCCGCCGTGAAGCCTGGCCGCGCCGCACCGGCGAACCCCGTCCCGCCGATCCACTACCCAGAGTCGCTGCCGGTCTCCGCCCGGCGCGAGGAGATCGCGCGGGCGGTGCGCGATCACCCGGTGGTCATCGTCTGCGGCGAGACGGGCTCGGGCAAGACGACGCAGTTGCCGAAGATCGCGCTCGAGCTCGGGCGCGGCCTGGGCGCTGGCGGGCGCGGGCTGATCGGCCACACGCAGCCGCGGCGCATCGCGGCGTCGAGCGTCGCCAAGCGCATCGCCGAGGAGCTGAACTCGCCGCTCGGCGAGGTGGTGGGCTACCGGGTGCGCTTCCAGGACCGGCTGCAGCCGGGGGCCAGCGTCAAGCTGATGACCGACGGCATCCTGCTCGCCGAGACGCAGTCGGACCCGCTGCTCCTGGCCTACGACACGCTGATCATCGACGAGGCGCACGAGCGCAGCCTGAACATCGATTTCCTGCTCGGCTACCTGCGCCAGATCCTGCCGCGCCGGCCCGACCTGAAGATCATCGTCACCTCGGCGACGATCGACGCCGATCGCTTCGCGAACCACTTCGCCTCGGCGCAAGGTCCTGCGCCGGTGATCCAGGTCTCGGGCCGGCTGTTCCCGGTCGAGCAGCGCTGGCGGCCGTTCGACGAGAAGAGGGATACGACCTCGACGACGCGATCGCCGACGCCGTGGACGAACTCTGGCGCGAAGGCAGCGGCGACATCCTCGTCTTCCTGCCCGGCGAGCGCGAGATCCGCGAGCGCCGACCACCTGCGCAAGCATCTGGCGAGCCACGCTGCGCGGCGGGCCCGCAGCCGGAGATCCTGCCGCTGTTCGCGCGCCTGTCGCAGCAGGAACAGGACCGCGTCTTCACGGCCGGCAACGGCCGGCGCATCGTGCTCGCGACCAACGTCGCCGAGACCTCGCTCACGGTGCCGGGCATCCGCTACGTCGTCGACGCTGGCCTGGCGCGCGTGAAGCGCTACAGCTGGCGCAACAAGGTCGAGCAGCTGCAGGTCGAGCCGATCAGCCAGGCCGCGGCGAACCAGCGCGCCGGCCGTTGCGGTCGCGTGGCCCACGGCATCTGCATCCGGCTCTACGGCGAGGACGACTTCAAGGGCCGGCCGAAGTTCACCGACCCCGAGATCCTGCGCAGCTCGCTCGCCGGCGTGATCCTGCGCATGAAGGGGCTGCGCCTGGGCAGCGTCGAGGACTTTCCGTTTCTGGAAGCGCCGCCGAAGAAGGCCATCGCCGACGGCTACGCGCTGCTCGGCGAGCTGGGCGCGGTCGACGACGTCAACGAGCTGACGCCGATCGGCGTCGAACTCAGCCGGCTGCCGCTGGACCCGCGCATCGGCCGCATGATCCTGGAGGCGCGCAACCGCGAGTCGCTCACCGAGGTGTTGATCATCGCGTCGGCGCTGAGCGGCCAGGACGCGCGCGACCGGCCGATGGAAGCCGCGCAGGCGGCCGACGAGAAGCACCGGAAGTTCGACGACGAGCGCTCGGAATTCAGCGGCGTGCTCAAGCTGTGGAAGTGGATCGAGGAAGGGCGCGGCCACGGCGAAGCGCACACCGCGCACAAGCTGACCAACCGCCAGCAGGAACAGCGCCTGCGCGAGAGCTTCGTCAGCCCGCGCCGCGTGCGCGAGTGGCGCGACATCCATTCGCAGCTGCACACGGTGGTCGCCGAGCATGGCTGGCGGCTGAACACGCAGCCGGCGACCTACGAGCAGGTGCATCTGGCGATGCTCTCGGGGCTGCTCGGCAACATCGGCTGCAAGTCGGATGACGAGGACTGGTACCTCGGCGCGCGCGGCATCAAGTTCTGGCGCCACCCGGGCGCGCATCTGAGCAAGAAGCCCGGCCGCTGGATCGTCGCCGCCGAGCTGGTGGAGACGACGCGGCTGTTCGGTCGCGGGATGGCGGCGATCGAGCCGACCTGGATTCCGCCCATCGCCGGCCACTTGCTCAAGACGCAGCTGCTCGAACCGCATTGGGAGAAGAAGGCCGCGGAGGTGATCGCGCTCGAGCGCGCCACGCTGTACGGCATCGTCGTCTACAACAACCGGCGCGTGAACTTCGGTCGCGTCGACCTGCCCGCGGCGCGCGAGATCTTCATCCGCGAGGCGCTGGTCCAGGGCGAGTGGGACACGAAGCTGCCGTTCGTGGCCCACAACGCGAAGCTCATCGGACAGGTCGAGGAGCTGGAGCACAAGTCGCGCCGGCAGGACGTGCTCGTCGACGACGAGCTGATCTTCGCCTTCTACGACCAGCAGTTGCCCAAGGACGTGTGCTCCGGCGCGTCGTTGGAGCGCTGGTTCCGCGAGGAGGTCAAGCGGCAGCCCAAATTGCTGCAGCTCACGCGAGACGAGCTGATGCGCCACGAGGCCGCGGGCATCACCACCGCCGCCTTCCCGAAGACGCTGCGCCTGGGCGGCATCGACTGCGCCGCGAGCTACCTGCACGAGCCTGGCGCGGCGACCGACGGCGTCACCGTCACGCTGCCGATCTATGCGCTGAACCAGGTCAGCGCCGAGCGCTGCGAATGGCTGGTGCCCGGGATGCTGCGCGACAAGGTGCTGGCGATCGTCAAGACGCTGCACCAGCGACCCCGATCGCGGCTGGTCCCGCTGCCCGAGTTCGCGGCCGAGTTCTGCGCGTCGACACCCTTCGCCCAGGGCAGCCTGGTCGACGCGCTGCTGGCGGCGGTGCGCGAACGCGCCCAGCTCGCGGTGCAGCGCAACGACTTCAAGCTCGAACAGCTGGCGCCGCACCTGTTCATGAACTTCCGCATCGTCGACGAACACGGCCGCCAGCTCGGCATGGGCCGCGACCTGGCCGGGCTCAAGGCCGAGCTCGGGGGTGCCGCGCGCAGTGCGTTCCAGGCGCTGGCGGCGCTGAAGCTGCCGGCCCCAGCCCCAGCCCCGGCCGCGCCGGCACCGGTGCCTGCACCCGTGGCCGGACGCGGCGTGGCGGCGACGGTGACGCCGCCCCCGGTGCCGACCGCCGAGGCCCAGCGCTACACCGACTGGACCTTCGGCGAGCTGCCCGAGCTGATGGAGATCCACCGCGGCGGCCAGACGCTGGTCGGTTTCCCGGCGCTGATCGACCGCGGCAGCTTCGTCGAGATCGAGGTCTTCGACGAGCCCGAGCTGGCCGCCGCGAAGCACCGCGCCGGCCTGCGCCGGCTCGTCGCGCTGCAGATCCGCGAGCCGCTGAAGTACCTGGACAAGAGCATCCCCGACCTGCCGAAGATGGCGGTCGCCTTCATGGCGCTGGGCGGCAGCGCCGACGAGTTGCGGGCCCAGATCGTCGACCTCGCGCTCGACCGCGCGTTCCTGGCCGCGCCGCTGCCCACCGACGAGGCGGGCTTTCGCCGGCGCATCGAGGAAGGCCGCACGAGGCTGAGTCTGATCGCGCAGGACGTGGCGCGGCTGGCCGGCGTGATCCTGGCCGAGCACGCGGTGGCGCTGCGCAAGCTCAAGGACAGCCGGCCAGCGAAGGAGGTCGCCGACGACATCGCGCAGCAGCTGCAGCGCCTCGTGCCGAAGGGCTTCCTGCTCGCCACCGACTGGGCCGCGCTGCAGCACTTTGCGCGCTACCTGAAGGCGGTCGTGATGCGGCTGGAGAAATGGCGCGCCGACCCCGCGCGCGACGCCGCGCGCCTGGCCGAGCTGCGTCCGCTCGAGCAGCGCTGGCTGCGCCGGCTGGCCGAGCTGAAAGGCGCGCCGCATGCGCGGCTGGACGAATACCGCTGGCTGCTCGAGGAGCTGCGCGTGAGCCTGTTCGCGCAGGAGCTGCGCACGCCGCAACCGGTGAGTGCGAAGCGCCTGGCGAAGGCCTGGGAACAGATCGCGGCCTGAGGCCGAGCGGTGCCCGCTCGGCGCCATCGGTCCAAGGCCGGTCTTGTATATTTGAACAAATGAATGCCGGACGCCTCTTGCCCCGCCATCGTTCGAGGAGCCTGCGATGAAGCGTTTCGCCTGGGCGCTGGCCCTCCTGGCGCTGGCCGCCTTGCTCGGCGTGGCGGTCTGGTTCTGGCGCGGCCGCGCGGAGCCGCCGGCCCTCGTGTCGGCCGTGCCGCCGGCGGCCACGGTCGCGACCGGGCAGGTGACGCAGCCGGCGCCGTCCGGGCCTGCCGCCGTGCAGCATCCGCTCGAGGCGCCGGCCGCCGAGCCGGCGCTGACCGCGGCCGACATGCCCGCGGCGCTGGACGAATTGCTCGGCCGCAAGGCGGTGCTGTCCTGGCTGCTGACCGACGACTTCGCGCGCCGCGTCGTCGCCACCGTCGACAACCTGGGCCGCTCGTTCGCGCCGTCGGCGATGTGGCCGGTGCACACCACGGCCGGCCGTTTCCAGGCCAGCGAGCGCGGTGGCACGCTCGTCATCGACGCCGACAACGCGCAGCGCTACACGCCCTTCGTGCTGTTCGTCGAGTCGGTCGATGTCGACCGCGCGGCGGCGCTGTACCGGCGCCTGTACCCGGTGCTGCAGCAGGCCTGGCAGGACATCGGCTACCCGAAGGGTTATTTCAACGACCGGCTGTTCGAGGTCATCGACCTGCTGCTCGCGACGCCCGAGGCCGGTGACTCGATCGCGCTGCGCCTGACCGACGTGAAGGGCCCGATCCCGTCGACCCAGCCCTGGCTGCGCTACCGCTTCGCCGACCCGGCGCTGGAGAAGTTGTCCGCGGGGCAAAAGATCCTGCTGCGCGTGGGCGCCGTCAACGAGCGGCGGCTGAAGTCGCGCCTGGCCGCGTTCCGCCTCGCGCTCGCGAAGCTGGGGCCGGCGCGCTAGCCTGGCTCAGGCGGCTCAGGCCGGCGGCCGCAGCAGTTCGAGGGCGCGCTCCATGCCGCCCGATTCGATCGACACCATCGCGCGCTCGCGCACCGCCGGCTTGCCGTGGAAGGCGATGCTCAGGCCGGCGGCCTGCATCATCGGCAGGTCGTTCGCGCCGTCGCCGACGGCGATCGCCTGCGCCGGGGCGATGCCCATCAGCTCGATGACTTCGAGCAGCACGCGCTTTTTCTCTTCGCCGTCGACGATGTCGCCCCAGGGGCGGTCGAACAAGGTGCCGGTGAGCTTGCCGTGCGCCACGCCCAGCGTGTTGGCGCGCGCGAAATCCAGCGTCAGGCGGTGCCGGATGCGCTCGCTGAAGAAGCTGAAGCCGCCCGAGACGAGCAGCGTCTTCAGGCCGGCCGCGCGGCAGGCCGCGACGAAGGTCTCGACGCCCGGGTTGAGCTGCAGCCGTTCGTCGTAGACCTTCTGCAGCGCCGCCTCCGGCACGCCGGCGAGCAGCGCGACGCGCCGGCGCAAGCTGTCCTTGTAGTCGGCGATCTCGCCGCGCATCGCGGCGTCGGTGATCGCCGCGACCTCGGCCTTGCGCCCGACGACGGCGGCGATTTCGTCCACGCACTCGATGTTGATCAGCGTCGAGTCCATGTCGAACGCGATGAGGCGGTAGTCGGCCAGCCGCAGCGGCGGCGTGAAGCCGCGGATGAAGAGGCCAGGGGCGAATTCGTGCGCGGTCTTCATGCCTTGCTCATGCGGTTTCGCGGCGCTGGCGAGCGGCTGGCCGAGCGCGCGCAGCAGGTCGCGCAGGTACTGCGCGCGGTCTTTCGGGTCGGCGATCTCGCGCTCGATGCGCAGGCGTTCGTTGCCGGCGAGCTTGACCGCGCGGTTCTTCTGCACCAGCTCGATGATGCGCATCGCGTCGATCGGCGGGTTCGGCCGGAAGACGATGTTCATCAACCTCGGCCCGGCGTCGATCTTGAGCACGCCGTAGGGCTTGGCCAGCACGCGCAGCCGGTGCGTGTCGAACAGCGTCTGGCCCTGCGCGGGGAGCTTGCCGAAGCGGTCGGTGATCTCCTCGAGCAGCGCGTCGATCGCCTCGGCCTTGTCCACCGTGGCGAGTCGCTTGTACAGGTTCAGGCGCACGTGCACGTCGCCGCAATAGGCATCGGGCAGCAGTGCCGGGGCGTGCAGGTTGATCTCGGTGGTGGCACTCAGCGGCGAGAGCAGATCGGGCTCGCGGCCGGCCTTCAGCGAGCGCACGGCCTCGGAGAGCATGTCGTTGTAGAGCTGGAAGCCGACTTCCATCATGTTGCCGCTCTGGTGCTCGCCCAGCACCTCGCCGGCGCCGCGGATCTCGAGGTCGTGCATCGCGAGGTAGAAGCCGCTGCCGAGTTCCTCCATCTGCTGGATCGCCTCCAGCCGCTGCGCCGCCTGCTTGGTGAGGCCTTCGACGTCGGGCACGAGCAGGTAGGCATAGGCCTGGTGGTGGCTGCGGCCGACGCGCCCGCGCAGCTGGTGCAGCTGCGCGAGGCCGAACTTGTCGGCGCGGCTCATCACGATGGTGTTGGCGGTGGGCACGTCGATGCCGGTCTCGATGATGGTCGAGCACAGCAGCACGTTGAAGCGCTGCGCGACGAAGTCGCGCATCACGTGTTCCAGTTCGCGCTCGGGCATCTGGCCATGGGCGATGCCGATGCGCGCCTCGGGCAGCAGCTCGGCCAGCTTGTTGGCGCGGTTCTGGATCGTCTCGACCTCGTTGTGCAGGAAGTAGACCTGGCCGCCGCGCTTGAGCTCGCGCAGCACGGCTTCGCGGATCACGCCGCTGGTCTCGCTGCGCACGAAGGTCTTGATCGCCAGCCGCCGCTGCGGCGCGGTGGCGATGACGCTGAGGTCGCGCAGGCCTTCCAGCGCCATGCCCAGCGTGCGCGGGATCGGCGTCGCGGTCAGCGTCAGCACGTCGACCTCGGCGCGCAGCGCCTTCATCGCCTCCTTGTGGCGCACGCCGAAGCGGTGCTCCTCGTCGATCACGAGCAGGCCCAGGCGCGCGAACTTGACGTCGCTGCTGAGCAGCTTGTGGGTGCCGACGACGATGTCCACGCTGCCGGCGGCAATCCCCTCCAAGGCCGCCTTCACTTCCTTGGCGCTGCGAAAGCGCGAGAGCTCGGCGATCTTCACCGGCCACTTGCCGAAGCGGTCGACCAGGGTCTGGTAATGCTGCTCGGCGAGCAGCGTCGTCGGCGCCAGGATGGCCACCTGCCTGCCGCCGTGCACGGCGACGAAGGCCGCACGCAAGGCGACCTCGGTCTTGCCGAAGCCGACGTCGCCGCAGATCAGGCGGTCCATCGGCTTCGGGCTGACCATGTCCTGGATCACGGCGTGGATCGCGGCGCGCTGGTCGGCCGTCTCCTCGAAGCCGAAGCTGGCGGCGAAGGCCTCGTAGTCGTGCGCGCTGAAGCGGTGGGCGAAGCCTTCGCGCGCGGCGCGGCGCGCATAGAGGTTCAGCAGCTCGGCGGCGGTGTCGCGCACCTGCTCGGCGGCCTTGCGGCGGGCCTTCTCCCACTGCCCGGACCCGAGCCGGTGCAGCGGCGCTTCGTCGGCGCTGACGCCGGTGTAGCGGCTGATCAGGTGCAGCTGCGCCACCGGCACGTAGAGCGTGGCCTTGTCAGCGTATTGCAGGTGCAGGAACTCGGAAGCGCCCCCCTCGTCGATGCCGAGGTCGATGTTCACCAGCCCCTGGTAGCGGCCGATGCCGTGGTTCATGTGGACCACCGGGTCGCCGACCTTGAGCTCCGACAGGTCCTTGATCAGCGCCTCGACGTTGCTGACCTGTTCCTGCTTGCGCCGCTTGCGCGCCTGCGGCGTGGTCGCGAAGAGCTCGGTCTCGGTGATGAACTGGACCGAGACGCCGGCGTCGGGCCCGTCGGCTTCGATCCAGTGGAACCCTTCGGCCAGCGGGGCCGAGGCGATGGCCACCTTCTCGTCGCTGGCGATGAATTCCGCCAGCGTCGCCACGCTGGGCACGCTGATCTTGTGGTCGCGCAGCAGGTCGAGCAGGCTTTCGCGCCGGCCTTCGCTTTCACCGACCAGCAGCACGCGGTGCGGCGTGCTCGCGAGGTGACGCTCCAGCGCCGCCAGCGGCTCGGTGGCGCCGCGGTCCACCGAGACGTCGGGCAGCGGCCGCGCCCAGGGAACGGGATCCTTGCCGCGCAGCGCCAGCGTGGCATGGGCCTGCGTGCGCGTGAAGAACTCCTCGGGGCGCAGGAAGATCGCTTCCGGCGGCAGCAGCGGCCGCTCGGGGTCGTGCTGCAGGAAGCGATGGCGTTCGCGCGTGTCGGTCCAGAAGCGCTCGAGCGCCTGGTCGACCTCGCCGTGCAGCGCCAGCATGGCCGTGCCGCCCAGGTAGTCGAAGAGGCTCGCGATCTGGTCGAAGAACAGCGGCAGGTAGTACTCGATGCCACCGGATGCGATGCCGGTCGCGATGTCCTTGTAGACGCGCGAACGGGTCGGGTCGCCTTCGAGCTTCTCGCGCCAGCGCGCGCGGAAGGCCGTGCGCGCGGCCTCGTCCATCGGGAACTCGCGCCCGGGCAGCAGCCGGACTTCGGGCACCGGGTACAGGCTGCGCTGGCTGTCGGGGTCGAAGGTGCGGATCGAATCGACCTCGTCGCCGAACAGGTCGACGCGGTAGGGCACCAGCGAGCCCATCGGGAACAGGTCGATCAGGCCGCCGCGCACCGCGTATTCGCCCGGCGAGACGACCTGGCTCACGTGCTGGTAGCCGGCGAGCGTGAGCTGGGCCTTCAGCTTCGCCTCGTCCAGGCGCGCCTTCTGCTTGAAGCTGAAGGTGTACCCGGCCATGAACGACGGCGGCGCCAGCCTCGTCAGCGCGGTCGTCGCGGGCAGCAGCACGACGTCGACCTCGCCCTGCAGCACCCGCCACAGCGTGGCCAGGCGCTCGGAGATCAAGTCCTGGTGCGGGCTGAAGGTGTCGTAGGGCAAGGTCTCCCAGTCGGGGAAGACCGTGATGCGCAGCCCGGGCTCGAAGAACGCCAGTTCGTCGGCCAGGCGCTGCGTGTCGGCCGGCTCGGCGCAGACGATGGCGAGCAGGCGGCGCTCGTCGGCGCGTGCCCGGGCCAGGCGGGCGAGCAGCAGGGCGTCGGCGGAGCCCGGCGGGCGCGGCAGCGTGAAGCGCTTGCCCGGGGCGATGGTTGGCAGTTGCATGAACCGGCCGATTCTAGAATCCGCGCGATGACGTCTCCTTCGATGCCGCGCTGCTATGCGCTCGTCCCCTGTGCCGGGGTCGGTGCGCGCGCCGGCAGCGACGGGCCCAAGCAGTACGCGCAACTCGCCGGTCGTTCGGTCGTGGCGCACACGCTGGCCGCGCTGGCAGGGGTGCGCCGGATCGCCGCGACGCTGGTCGTGCTCGCGCCCGACGACCGGGCCTTCGAGGCGAATGCGCCCGAGCACCGCGGCTGGGTCGCGCGCTGCGGCGGCGCGACGCGCGCGGCCAGCGTCGCGCAAGGCCTGGCCGCGCTGCGCGAGAACGGCGCCGGTGGCGACGACTGGGTGCTGGTGCACGACGCCGCGCGCTGCCTGCTGCGCCCCGAATGGGTGGACCGGCTGCTCGACGCCTGCCTGGACGACGCCGTCGGCGGCCTGCTCGCGCTGCCGCTGGCCGACACGCTCAAGAGAGCCGAGGCGGGGCGCTCGGTGGCGACCCTCGAGCGCGGCGACAAATGGGCCGCGCAGACGCCGCAGATGTTCCGCATCGGGCTGTTGCAGCGCGCGCTGGCCGAGGCCGGCAACGCGGTCACCGACGAGGCCAGCGCCGTCGAGGCGCTGGGCCTGTCGCCGCGGCTGGTGCCGGGCGAGCTCGAGAACCTGAAAGTCACCTGGCCGGCCGACTTCGCGCTGGCCGCGCGCCTGCTGGAGACAAGATGACGACGCTAGACCTTCGTGTCGGCGAGGGCTGGGACACGCACCGCCTCGTCGCCGGCCGCCCGCTCGTGCTCGGCGGCGTGACCGTGCCGCACGGCTTCGGTCTGCTCGGCCATTCGGATGCCGATGCGCTGGCCCATGCGATCACCGACGCGCTGCTCGGCGCGGCCGGGCTGGGCGACATCGGTCGCCATTTCCCGGACACCGACCCGGCCTTCGCCGGCGCGGACTCGATGGTCCTGCTCGCGCAGGCCGCGCTGCGCGTGCGCGACGCGGGCTGGGCCATCGCCAACGTCGACAGCACCATCGTCGCGCAGGCGCCGAAGATGGCGCCGCACGTCCCGGCGATGCGTCAACGCCTCGCGCAGGTGCTCGGGCTGGCGACGGACGCGGTCAACGTCAAGGCCAAGACCGCCGAGGGCCTGGGCCCGGTCGGCGAAGGCCTCGCGATCGAGACCCGCGCGGTCTGCCTGCTCCAGCGCGTGCCGCGCGAAACCGCCTGATGCCGGCGGGCCGCATCGCGGCCCGCCGCGTCGGCGTTCAGCCGACCTGGACCGCGATCTTGCGCGGTTGCGCGTGCGCGGCCTTCGGGATGCGAACGCGCAGCACGCCCTGGCTCATCTCGGCGCTGACCTGGTCCGCGTCGAGCTCCTTGCTGAGCGTGAACGCGCGCCGGTACTGCGACAGGTTCACCTCGGCGTGGCTGGCCTGCATCTCCTTGGGCACCGGCAGCACGAGCGCGGCCTCGAGGCTGAGCTGATCGCCTTCGACGCGCAGCGTGAGCTGCTCGCGCGAGACGCCGGGCAGGTCGGCGTAGAGCGTGATGCCGCTCGCGTCCTCGATCACGTCCACCGGCGGCAGCAGCGCCGGCTCGTTGCGCGCCACGGCGCCCGGTTCCTTGACTTGGGTGACGGTGTTCATGGTCGGTCTCCTGCAGGCTCAGTGGACTTCGATGCGGCGCGGCTGGGCCGATTCGCGCCGCTTGACGCTGACGTGCAGCACGCCGTCGCGGTAGTCGGCCGAGACGGCCGCGGGATCGGCGTCGTCGGGCAGGCTGACGACGCGGCGGAAGCGCCCTTCGAAACGCTCGTTGACGTGCATCGTCGTCTTGGTGTCGTCGGCGGGGCGCTGGCTCTTGCGTTCGCCGGCGATCGTCAGCACGCCGCGCTCGAGGTGGACGTCGATGGCCGCCGGGTCCATGCCGGGTGCGAAGGCATAGATCTCGACCGACGTCGGCGTGCTGCCGACGTTCAGCGCCGGGTAGCCGCCGCGGCCGATGCCGCGGATGCTGGGCGAATAATCGAAAGCGCCGTGCATGTCGCGCTGGAGGCGGTCCAGCTCGGCGAAGACATCGCGCGGGAACAGGCTTCGGTACATGATGGATCCTCCGTTCGGTGGGCGTTCGGCGGCGTCGCGTTCGACGCCGCTGCCTCACTCAGCTAAGGTCGGGGGCCCGGCTTTCAAGAGTCTCTTGAAGTCCTGCCGGACGGCCACAATTGCGCGACGAGAGGATCCCGACCGTGGAGTACAAGGATTACTACAAGGTGCTCGGCGTGGCGCGCGACGCGAGCGCCGAGCAGATCAAGAAGGCCTTCCGCGGGCTGGCGCGCAAGTACCACCCCGACGTCAGCAAGGAGCCGGATGCTGCGGCCCGGATGAGCGAGGTCAACGAGGCGAACGCGGTGCTGTCCGACCCCGAACGCCGCGCCGCCTACGACGCCTTGGGCAGCGGCCGGCGCCCGGGCGAGGCATTCACGCCGCCGCCCGACTGGGATGCCGGCTTCGAGTTCTCCGGCCGCGGCGGCCCGGCGGGCATGGACGGCGGCGACTACAGCGACTTCTTCGCCGAGCTGTTCGGACGCATGGGCGGCGGCGGACCCGGCGCTCGCCCGCGCGGTGGCGCCGGCCATGCGATGCCCGGCCAGGACCACCACGCGAAGATCGTGCTCGACATCGAGGACGCCTACCGCGGCGCGACGCGCCAGGTCTCGCTGCGCAGTCCGCAGCTCGACGCCCAGGGCCGGGTCGCGCTGGCCGAGCGCACGCTGGACGTGCGCATCCCGGCCGGCGTGCGGCCCGGGACAGATGATTCGGCTGGCCGGGCAGGGCGGCGCGGGCTCGCCCGGCGCGCCGGCCGGCGACCTGTTCCTCGAGGTCCATTTCCGGCCGCACCCGCGTTGGCGCCTGGACGGCGCGAACCTGCTCGCCGAACTGCCGCTGGCGCCCTGGGAGGCGGCCCTCGGTGCGGTGCTGCCGGTGACGCTGCCCGACGGGGCTACGCTGAAGGTGCGCGTGCCGGCCGCGGCGCAGAGCGGCCGCCAGCTCGTGGTGCGCGGCAAGGGACTTCCCGGCAGCCAACCCGGCGACCTGGAGCTGACGCTGCGCGTGCTGCTGCCCAGCGCGGTGGACCCGCGGGCGCGCCAGCTCTACGAGCAGATGGCGCGCGAGTTGCCGGACTTCGACGCGCGCAAGGTGGCCGCGGCCGAAGCGTCGTCCGATGGTCAAGGGGTATGAGATGGCCGCGATGAACCACGACCCGCGTCGCCTCGTCGAGGCGCTGCTCGACGACGCAGGGCTCTCGCTCGACGACCTCTGCCGCGTCGTCAGCGTCACGCCGGACTGGGTGACCGAGCGCGCGCGCGCCGGGCTGCTCGGCGGCGTCGAGCCGGACGCGGCGGACCTGCGCTTCGACGTCGTCGCGCTGCAGCGCGTGCGCTGGATGCTGCGCGTCGAGCGAGATTTCGATGCGGTGCCCGAACTCGCCGCGCTGGTGGCCGACCTGCAGCACGAGATCGCGCGCCTGCGCGCGCGACTGCGCCGCGCCGGGCTCGAATAGCGCGGGCTCTCAGCCCGGCAGCGGCGCGCGCGCGATCGGGTGCAGCGTCTCGAAGGCTCGCGCCGCGCGCAGCACGAGCGCGTCGCCGAACATCGGGCCGACGAGCTGCAGCCCGATCGGCAGCCCCTCGCTCGTCAGGCCGCAGGGGATCGTGCAGGCCGGCTGCTGGGTCAGGTTGAACGGGTAGCTGAACGGCGTCCAGCCGAGCATTGCCTCGGGCGTCATGGCCACCTGCCCGGCGGGGCGGGCCTCGAAGGCAGGCACCGCGAGCGCCGGCGTCGCGATCAGGTCCCAGCGTTGCATGAACTGGCGCATCTGCGAGCCCAGCGCGCCGCGGCGCAGGTGCAGGCGCTGCACCTCCAACATCGACAGCCGCTCGCCCAGGCGGGCCTGGGCCTGGAAGTCGGGGTCGGTCAGCGCCTGCTGCTCGGTGGACAGCGTGTTCCACACCGACCAGGCGGCGGCGAACCACAAGCCGGTGCTGATCTCCAGCGGGTCCTCGAAGCCGGGATCGACCGCCTCGACCCGCGCGCCCAGCGCTTCGAGCTCGCGCACCGCCGCGGCACAGGCGGTGGCGACCTCGGGGTGCACGTTCTTCGCGTAGCCGAGCGTGGGCGACCAGGCGATGCGCAGGCCGCGGATGCCGTCGTCGAGGCCGGCGCGGTAGTCGCTGGCGTCCGGCGGCAGCGCGGTCCAGTCGCGCGCGTCGGGCTGCTTGATCACGTTCATCATCAGCGCCGCGTCGCGCACGCTGCGGCTGTGCGGGCCCAGATGGGCGACGCTGCCGAACGGCGACAGCGGCCAGGCCGGCACGCGGCCGAAACTGGGCTTGAGGCCGAACACGCCGCAGAACGCGGACGGGATGCGCACGCTGCCGGCGCCGTCGGTGCCCAGCGCGAGCGGCCCCATGCCGGTGGCCACCGCCGCCGCGGCGCCGCCCGACGAGCCGCCGGGCGTGCGGTCGAGCTTCCACGGGTTGCGCGTGAGGCCGGTCAGCGGCGAGTTCGGTCTCGCCCTTGCAGCCGAACTCGGGCGTGCAGGTCTTGCCCAGCAGCACCGCGCCGCTCTCGCGCAGCCGGGCGGTGGCCGGGGCGTCGTCGTCCCAGTTCTGATTCGGGTCGACGGTGCGCGAGCCGCGCCGCGTCGGCCAGCCGCGGGTGAGGATCAGGTCCTTGATCGAGACCGGCACGCCGTCGAGCGCGCCCGCCGGCGTGCCGGCCTGCCAGCGGTCGCGGCTGGCGCGCGCGGCGGCCAGCGCGGTCGTCCTCGGCCAGCCAGCAGAACGCGTTCAGCACCGGGTTGCAGCGCGCGATGCGCGCCAGCACGGCCTGCAGCGCCTCCACCGGCGAAGCCTGGCTTCTGGCGTACAGGCCCAGCAATTCGCTCGCGGTCGCGTCGGCAAGATCGGTGGGCAGGTTCATCTTTTCATTCTGGCGCAGACCGCGCGTAAGGATGGCCGCCGGTCGGCGACTGAGATGGCACGCTCGAACCCTCGCACCAGGAACCCGGCCCATGAATTCGACGCCCACGATCCACCCGCTTTGGCTGCGCGGCACGCATTGGCTGAACGTGCTCGCGGTGTTGGTCATGGTGACCAGCGGCTGGCGCATCTACGACGCGTCGCCCCTGTTCGGCTTCAGCTTCCCGAGTGCCATCACGCTGGGCGGCTGGCTGGGCGGCGCGCTGCAATGGCACTTCGCCGCGATGTGGCTGCTGTTCTTCAACGGCCTGGTCTACCTGCTCTTCAACGTCGCCAGCGGGCGGCTGTTCAGCAAGTTCCTGCCGCTGTCGCCGCGCGCGCTGCTCGCCGACGTGGGCGCGGCGCTGAAGGGCCGCCTGGCGCACGACGATCCCGCGCACTACAACGCGGTGCAGCGCGCGGCCTACCTGTTCATCGTGCTCGACCTGGTGCTGCTGGTGCTGTCGGGCCTGGTGCTGTGGAAGTCGGTGCAGTTTCCGCTGCTGCGCGAACTGCTCGGCGGCTACGACGTGGCGC
The DNA here is from genome assembly GCA_963788635.1 of uncultured beta proteobacterium. Classification (GTDB taxonomy): domain Bacteria; phylum Pseudomonadota; class Gammaproteobacteria; order Burkholderiales; family Burkholderiaceae_C; genus Rubrivivax. The sequence goes on from CAWBHE010000013.1 coordinate 54,427, forward strand.
GGCGCGTGCATTTCGTGGCCATGGCGCTGCTGGTCGGTTTTGTCGGCGTGCACCTGGCGATGGTCGCCCTGGTGCCGCGAACGCTCGTCGCGATGCTGCGCGGGCGCTGAACGGGAGGAACCTGAAATGTCCCTGCGCAAACCCCTCGCGCCGGCGATCGATGCCGACGCCGTGCTGCGCGAAGCTTCGGCCCGGCTGAGCGCGCCACTGCGTCGCCGCTTCCTGCGCCAATCGCTCACGCTGGGCGGGCTGGCGCTGCTGACCGGCTGCTCGCTCGACGACGACAAGAGCGTCCAGACCGCCTTGACGAGGATCTCGCACCTGAACGACGACGTGCAGGGCGGGCTGTTCAGCCCGACCCGACTGGCGCCGACCTACCCGGCATCGATGATCAAGCGGCCGTTCCCGTTCAACGCCTACTACGGCGAGAACGAGGTGCCTCACGTCGACGGCGAGCGCTGGCGCCTCGAAGTCAGCGGCCGAGTGGCCGACAAGCGCCGCTGGTCGCTGCCGGAACTGAATGCGCTGCCGCAGGCCGAGCAGATCACGCGCCACATCTGCGTTGAAGGCTGGAGCGCGATTGGCCGCTGGGGCGGGGTGCCGTTCGCGAGCTTCCTGCGCCGCGTCGGCGCCGACCTGAGCGCCAAGTACGTCGGCTTCAAATGCGCTGACGACTACTACACCAGCATCGACATGGCCACCGCGCTGCACCCGCAAACCCTGCTCGCGCTGAGCTGCGACGGCCAGACGCTGCCGCCGAAGTACGGCTTCCCGACCAAGCTGCGCATGCCGACCAAGCTGGGCTACAAGAACCCCAAGCACGTCCAGGCGATCTTCGTCACCGACACCTACACCGGCGGCTATTGGGAAGACCAGGGCTACAACTGGTTCGGCGGCTCCTGAAGGCATTGCCGTGCGTTGCGCCCAGAAATGACAAAGAGGCAGGATGGTTTGCCAGCCCTGCCTCTTTCACGCAGAGGCAGGATCGCTGCCTCTCTCGTGCGCTTGGAGAAGAAGAAATTACTTCTTCGCTTCTTCCTTCTTCACTTCCGCCTTCTTCGCCACGGCCTTCTTGTGCTTGACCACATGCTTGGTCTTCTTGACTTCCTTGGCCATCGCGCCGCTGGCGGCAGCAGCCGGCTCGGCAGCCTTGGCGGCCTCGGCGGTTGCCGCTTGGGCGTTGAAGGCGAAGGCGGCGACGGCGGCCAGCATCAGGGACGACAGGAGTTTGCTCATGAATTTTGCTTTCGGTAGTGATTGACTCTCGATGCCGGCACCCCTGGTGGACTCTCCGCCAGGAACCGGCTACTCCGAAAACGCGTCAGCGCCGATTCGGTTGACGCGGCGTCGCGCGAAGCGTCAACGCGCCTGGCATTCAGCCGCGCGGTGGTTCTCAACCGGTCCCGTCGGACGGAGGCGGTGGCGTGGCGGCCTCGGCCCGGGCCTCCGGCGGATGCGGCGGCCACAGTGACCAGAGGTATCCGGCGGCGGCTGCGTCACCGAGCGCGAGCGCGGCGATCAAGAGCAGGATGAAACGTTTCAACGAGGAATTGCCGAAGCCGAGCAATGCATTTGCACAAGTGTAATGCCGCATAATCGTTCGCCTCTCAACCAACTCCTCGATTCGGAGAATTCGCACATGCGATCAATCTGGACTCCTGCTGTCACCGTCTGCGTCGCCGCTTTGCTCGGTGCCTGCAGCAGCACGCCCGTCACCCCGACGGCCGCGCCCGCGCCGGCCAAGCCGGTGGCGGCCGCGCCCGCCGCACCGGCGCAGCCTGCGCCGGCCGCCGCCTCCTCGGTGGCCAGCGTCGCGCTGCCGGCTTACCTGGACCCGAAGAGCCCGATCTCGCAAGAGCGCAGCGTGTACTTCGCGTTCGACGACTACAAGGTCCAGCCCAAGTACAACGGGCTGATCGAGACGCAAGGCAAGTACCAGGCCGATCACGCGGCGGTGAAGGTCCGCGTCGAAGGCAATTGCGACGAGCGCGGCAGCGCCGAATACAACCTGGCGCTGGGCCAGCGTCGCGCCGAAGCGGTGGTCAAGGCGCTCGAACTCGTCGGCGCCCACAACGGCCAGCTCGAGGCGATCAGCTGGGGCGAGGAAAAGCCCAAGGCGCTGGGCCACGACGAGGCGGCCTGGGCCGAGAACCGCCGCGTCGACCTGGTCTACCCGACCCACTGATCCGTGCGATCCCGCCGCAGCGAGTGCAACGCCGCCCCGTCGATGGCCGTTTGATCGATGGCGGGCCGGAGTTCATTCGCTCGGCGCTGGCCGAGGGCCGCGCACGCGCTGCGCCGTGAGTTCGCCGACTGGCGGTTGTGGATCACGCGCAGCGTGGTCGTCGCCGCCGCCGCGCTGGCCGGCCTGACGGTCGTTCTGTTCACCTGGCTGGGCGAGTTCGCACTGAGCTCGTTCCATCGCCTCGAGGGACTGGCCTGGTGGAGCCCGCTGCTGTGGACGCCGCTCTGCGCGGCGATCGTCGTCTGGGCGACGAACCGCTTCGCCCCCGGCGCCGCGGGGTCGGGCATCCCGCAGGTGATGGCCACCCTCGATCCAGCGGTCGAACCCGAACATCGTGGTCTGTTCGTCAGCCTGCGGCTGGCCGTGGCCAAGATCACGCTGACCACGCTCGGGCTGTTCGGCGGCCTGTCGCTCGGCCGCGAAGGGCCTTCGGTGCAGGTGGCCGCGGGCGTGATGCTCGCCGCGCGGCGCTTCCTGCCATCGCGCTCGCCGGTCAGCGACCACGGCCTGCTCGTCGCCGGCGGTGCGGCCGGCATCGCCGCCGCGTTCAACACGCCGCTGGCGGGCGTGATGTTCGCGATCGAGGAGTTGTCGCGCTCGCCCGAACAGCGCAGCAGCGGCCTGATCGTCTCGGCGATCGTGTTGTCCGGCCTGATCGCGGTGTCGATGGAGGGCAACGCCACCTACTTCGGCATCATCCAGGCCACCAACGTCGACCAGACGCTGCTGATTCCGGGGCTGCTGATCGCGATCGCGAGCGGACTGGCGGGTGGCCTGTTCGCCCGGCTGCTGCTGCATTCGCTGGGGGCGAGGCCGGCGCAGCGCCTGAACGCGTGGCGCCGGCAGCACCCGATCCCGTTTGCCGCGGCCTGCGGGCTGGCGGTGGCGGTGATCGGCGTCGTCACCGCCGGCGCCACTTTCGGCAGCGGCTACGGCTACACGCGCGGCCTGCTCGACGGCAGCGAGACCGCGTCGTCGAGTTACGTGCTTCTTCAAGTTCATCGCCACCTGGCTGACCACCTGGTCCGGCGTGCCGGCGGGCATCTTCGCGCCGTCGCTGTCGATCGGCGCCGCGCTCGGCCACACCGTCGCCATGCTCACGTCGCACCCGCACGTGCCGACGCTGATCGCGCTCGGCATGGTCGGCTTCCTCGCGGCCGTGACGCAAGCGCCGCTGACGTCGTTCATCATCGTCATGGAGATGGTCGGCGGCCACGCGATGGTGCTCAGTCTGATGGCCTGCGCGTTGCTCGCGAACGGCCTGTCGCGCCTGATCACGCGGCCGCTGTACCCGACGCTGGCGCTGTACCAGCTGTCCCGGCTGCCCAAGCCCGCCGTGCGCGACAAGCCGGCGGATTGATCGGCATACTCCGGGCGACCATGTCCTTCAAGCTGCTGCTGTTCGTGCACCTGCTGGCCGCCGCCTTCTGGGTCGGTGGCATGGCGAGCGTGCATTTCGCGGTCCGGCCGGCGCTCGCCGAAGCCTTGCCGGCGCCGCCGTTGCGGCTGGCGCTGATGAGCGCGCTGCTGCGCCGCTTCTTTGCCGCGGTCACGCTGGCCATCGCGCTGCTGCTGGCCAGCGGGCTGGCGATGGTCCTGCTCGGCGGTGGTTTCGCGCACCAGCCGCCGGGCGTGCATCTGATGTTCGGCATCGGCCTCGCGATGACGGCGATCTTCGCGCGCATCCGGCTCGCCTGGTTCGTGCGCTTGCAGCGTGCGGTGGCGGGCGCGGACGGCGCCGCTGCGGCGGCTGCGCTGCAGGCGATCCGCCGGCTCGTCGGCGTGAATCTGCTGCTCGGCGTGCTGAGCTTCGCGGCCGCGGTTCTCGGGTCGGCCGTCTAGCGCGACGCGCCGTCGCGGCGCGCCGATGTCCGCGGACCGGCGGGGCCCCGGACCGGCCGGGTCGGGGCCCCGCCAACAATGCCTTGAAGCACGGGTTTCTCCTGACCAATCCGGACTTGCTGAAGCGCTAATATTCGTTTGAATAGATATAGCGATGGGCGAAACCAAGAGCATCGATGCATCGGACCGGGTCTTCGAACTGGCGGCGGAGTTGTTCTCGCTGCTCGCCACGCCGACCCGGCTGCGCATCGTCTGCCAGCTCTGCGAAGGCGAGAAGAGCGTCGGCGAACTGCTCGGTCGGCTCGATGTGAGCCAGCCCAACATCTCGCAACACCTGGGCACGCTGTACCGCGCCGGGGTGCTCGGGCGCCGGCGCGCCGGCTCGCAGGTGTTCTACCGGCTCGGCAGCGAACATGCCCAGCTGTTGTGCGAGGCCGTCTGCGCCGAGCAGCAGCGCTCGGCCGCGCGAAACGAACGAACGCAGCCCCTGCAGTGAGGGCCGCGATGAGCAACGAAGGAGGTTCGGTGGATTTCGACAGCAGACAGCCGGGGCGCCTGATCAAGGCCCCGGAAAACTTCATCGCGCCGCAGGACGTGCGCCAGGTGTTCGCCGAGGCGAAGCGGGGCCGGCGCGATTTCATCCGCAACGCCTTCGCCGCGGCCGGTGCCGCGGCGGCCGCGCCGCTGGCGATGGCCGCACCGGCGCCCGCCGACGGCGACCCGAACATCCTGAACCTGCCCGAACACAGCCGCGCGCTCGGCCAGGGCGTGGCCACGCAAGGCTATGGCAAACCGTCGAAGTACGAGGCCAACGTGCAGCGCCGGCCGAGCCCGGGGCTGACGCAGACGCGCCAGGCCTCGGTCTCGTTCGCGCCGCTGCAGTCGCTGTTCGGCATCGTCACGCCGAGCGGGCTGCATTTCGAGCGCCATCACCAGGGCTGGTGGGATGTCGATCCGTCCAAGCACCGCTTCATGATCAATGGCTCCGATGCAAGCCTGGTGAAGACGCCGCGCGTGTTCACGATGGACGAGCTGATGCGGCTGCCGTCGGTGTCGCGCTTCCACTTCATCGAGTGCGGGGCGAACAGCGGCATGGAGTGGGGCAACGTCGCGGTGCCGACCTGCCAGTACACGCACGGCATGCTCAGCTGCAGCGAATTCACCGGCGTGCCGCTGCGCACGCTGTTCGAGATGTGCGGCGTCGACTACAAGCGCGGCCGCTTCGTGCTCGCCGAAGGCGCCGACGGCTCGTCGATGACGCGCACGATCCCGATGGAGTTGGTCGAGAGCGGCGAGGTCTTCGTCGCCTACGGCCAGAACGGCGAGATGCTGCGTCCCGAGAACGGCTACCCGCTGCGCCTGGTGGTGCCCGGCGTGCAAGGCGTGAGCTGGGTCAAGTACCTGCGTCGCATCGAGGTCGGTGACGAGCCCTACGCGACCAAGGACGAGGCGGTGCACTACATCGACCTGATGCCCAGTGGTCAGCACCGGCAGTACACCAGCCTGCAGGAATGCAAGAGCGTGGTCACCACGCCGTCCGGCGGCCAGGTGCTGCTCGACCAGGGCTTCTACAACATCAGCGGTCTGGCCTGGTCGGGCCGCGGCAGGATCAAGCGCGTCGACGTCTCGGTGGACGGCGGACGCAACTGGCGCCCCGCGAGGCTGGAGTCGCCGGTGCTGTCCAAGTGCCTGACGCGCTTCAACCTCGACTGGATCTGGGACGGCAAGCCCGCCCTGGTGCAGAGCCGAGCGATGGACGAGACCGGCTACGTGCAGCCGAGCTACGAGCAGCTGCGCGCGGTGCGCAGCACGCGCTCGACGTACCACAACAATGCCATCCAGACCTGGCTGGTGCAGGAGAGCGGGGAGGTGAAGAATGTTCAGCTGTCGTAAGACCGGCGTCGCCGCCGCGCTGTTCGCCATGCTGGCGGTCCAGGCGGTGCCCGCGCCGGCCGCGCCCGCGCAAGCCAGGCCGTTTCCCGGCATCGGCCGCACCGCGACGCCCAAGGAACTGGCCGCCTGGGACATCGACGTGCGGCCCGACTTCAAGGGCTTGCCGCCCGGCTCCGGGTCGGTCGCGCACGGCGGCGACGTCTGGGAGGCCAAGTGCTCGACCTGCCACGGCAGCTTCGGCGAGAGCAACGAGGTCTTCACCCCCATCGTGGGCGGCACGACGAAGGACGACATCAAGACCGGCCACGTGGCGCGCCTGCTCGACCGCGGCTACCCCGGCCGCACGACGTTGATGAAGGTGGCCACCGTCTCCACGCTGTGGGACTACATCCACCGCGCGATGCCGTGGACGGCGCCCAAGTCGCTGAGCAACGACGAGGTCTACGCCGTGCTCGCCTATATCCTGAACCTGGCCGGCGTGGTGCCCGACGACTTCACGCTGTCGGACAAGAACATCGCCGAGGTCCAGAAGCGCATGCCCAACCGCAACGGCATGACGACCGACCATGCGATGTGGCCCGGGCCCGAGTTCGGCCACCATGCGCCCGACGTGAAGGCCGTGGCCTGCATGAAGGACTGCATCACGGAGCCCAAGGTGACGTCGTTCCTGCCCGACTTCGCGCGCAACCAGCACGGCAACCTGGCCGAGCAGAACCGGCTCGTCGGTGCCCAGCACGGCGCGGACACGACCCGGCCGCCGCTGAGCGCACCGCTCAGCGCCGCCGAGCGCCAGGAACTGCTCGCCGCGGCCGCCGCCGACCTGACGCCGGCCGCCAAGCCGGGTGCGGCGGCGCCGAGCCCGGCCCTGGCGCTGCTGCAGAAGGACGGTTGCCTGGTCTGCCACAAGGTGGACGCCAAGCTCGTCGGTCCGGCGTTCCGCGACGTGGCCAAGAAGTATTCGGGACGCGCCGACCTGGTGGCCTACCTGACCGGCAAGATCAAGAACGGCGGGTCCGGCGTCTGGGGGGCGGCGATGATGCCGCCGCAGACGCTGAATCCCGACGACGCACGGGCGATTGCCCAGTGGCTGGCCGACGGCGGCAACCCGTGATTCGGGGCGATGAGGGGCTAGGGAAGGCCCTCATCGCCGATTGAAGTCTGTTAATTAGCATATGCAGATAAAGGAGACCCTGATGCATACTCGTCGAGACCTGCTCTCTGGATCGGCCAAGGTCGCGGCCATGCTCGCGGCGGCCGGACTCCTGCCCTCGCTCGCCCAGGCGGCCGACGCACCCGGCTTCGCCACCGCGGCTTTCGCCGCGAAGACGATCCCCGACCTGATGAAGGCCCTGGGCGCCGGCGCGCCGGCGCAGAGCGCCGACGTCACCATCACCGGCCCCGACATCGCCGAGAACGGCGCGGTGGTGCCGATCGGCGCGTCGACCACGCTGCCCGGCGTCAAGCGCGTGCTGCTGCTGGTCGAGAAGAACCCGGCCGTGATGTCGGCCATGTTCGATGTCTCGCCCGACATCGAGGCCGCGTTCTCGACGCGCGTCAAGATGGGCCAGTCGTCCGACGTCTATGCGGTGGCGATGATGAACGACGGCCGTGTTCTCTTCGCGAAGAAGGAAGTCAAGGTCACTCTCGGCGGCTGCGGCGGCTGAAACCCTGGCGTCCCGATCCACCGACATCCCGAACATCGAAATCCGAAGGAGTAGAACATGGCAGACCCGATGCGCATTCGCGCCCAGGCGGCCGGCGACAAGACGACCGTGCGCGTGCTGATGGCCCATGAAATGGAAACCGGCCAGCGCAAGGACTCGGCCGGCAAGATCATCCCCGCCTGGTACATCCAGGAAGTCACGGCGCAACTGAACGGCAAGACCGTGATGACCGCCCAGTGGGGGCCGTCGGTCTCGAAGAATCCGTTCCTGCAGTTCGTCATCAAGGGCGGGAAGGCCGGCGACAAGGTCAGCATCTCGTGGCTGGACAACCACGGCGACAAGCGCACCGACGAAGCCACCGTTTCCTGAGCGCGAGCGCAAGCGCGGCCCCGGCGAGATAGCGGCTGCGACAAGATCACCAACGAGAGGAGACCATGAAGCGCATCCTGATCGCCAGCGCCCTGTTGGGCGTGGTCGCTGCCGCGACGGCGCAGCAGCCGAAGTCGTCGGCCGACGCCATCGCCGAATACCGCGAGATGCTCGCCGACGGCAACCCGGCCGAACTGTTCGAAGCCAAGGGTGAAGACCTCTGGAAGACGCCGCGCGGGCCGAAGCATGCGACCCTCCAGCAATGCGACCTGGGCAAGGGGCCGGGTGTGGTGAAGGGCGCCTTCGTCGAGTTGCCGCGCTACTTTGCCGACACCGGCCGGGTGCAGGATCTCGAGTCGCGGCTGGTCACCTGCATGGCCACGCTGCAGGGCTTCGATGCCGACGCGCTGGCCAAGACGCCGTTCGGCAAAGGCGAGATGGCCGATATCACGGCGCTCGCGACCTGGATCTCCGGGCAGTCGCGCGGCATGCACTTCGCGCTGCCTCAGGACCACGAGCAGGAGCGGAAGATGTACGCGCTCGGGCGCAAGGCGTTCTTCTACCGTGCCGGACCGATGGACTTCTCGTGCGCGTCGTGCCACGGCGTGGACGGCAAGCGCATCCGGTTGCAGGACCTGCCCAACCTGACGAAGAACCCCGGCAACGGCATCGGCTTTGCGGCGTGGCCGGCCTACCGTGTTTCCAACGGCCAGATGTGGAGCATGCAGCACCGTCTGAACGACTGCCTGCGTCTGCAGCGTTTCCCCTACCCGAAGTTCGGCTCCGAAATGACGATTGCGCTCGGGGTGTACATGGGCGTCAACGCCAAGGGTGCCGAGTCGATCGCGCCGGCACTCAAGCGCTGAACAGGGGAACCGATCATGAACAAGACCGTCGTTTTTTCCGCCATCGGGGCTGCCGTCGCGATCGTCGCGGGCTGTGCCACCGCACCGTCCGAGGCCGACCTCGACCAGCAGACCCAGGCCATGCTGAAGACGTCGTTCCGCGCCCAGGGCATCGCCAAGATGGACCGCCTGGACCAGGACCTCGCGCAGAAGGCCTGCTCGTCGGACCAGGCGCCGCCCGCGGACGTGGCCACGAAGATCGAGGCCGAGGCGATGGCCAGCGTCAAGTGGCCCGCCGGTGGCCAGTACATCGGCGACTGGCGCAAGGGACAGAAGCTGGCCGAAGAAGGCCAGGGAATGGCCTGGAACAACAAGAGCGCCGACCCCGCCGGCAACGGCGGCCAGTGCTACAACTGCCACCAGCTCGAGAAGTCCGAGATCTCGTACGGCACGGTCGGCCCGAGCCTCTACAACTACGGCAAGGCCCGCGGCGTGAAGGACCTGAGCGCCCCGGGGTCTGCGGCGATCGTCAAGTACACCTGGGCCAAGCTCTGGAACAGCAGGACGAATTCCGCATGCTCGGCGATGCCGCGGTTCGGGCACATGAAGCTGCTCGACGAAGAGCAGTTGCGCGACATGATGGCGTTGCTGCTGGATCCGAAGTCCCCGGTCAACGAGTAAGCCCGGCTTCGAAGCCCGCCTCCGGCGGGCTTTGTTCCCGACTAAATATCACTGATTGCTGAATTATGAATTTGTCAAAGCGCGAATTCCTGCAGGTGATGGCGGCGGCGTCTGCCGCGGGCATGTCGCTGGGGCGCTTCGCGAACGCCGACGCCGCCACGGCCCAGCGCGGGCTCTACGAGCTGCCGCCGTTCGGCAACGTGTCCTTCCTGCACATGACGGACTGCCACGCGCAGCTCAAGCCGATCTACTTCCGCGAGCCGAGCGTGAACCTCGGCATCGGCAGCATGCAGGGCCAGTGGCCTCACCTGGTGGGCGAGCAGTTGCTGAAGGCGGCCGGCATGCGGCCGGGCACCGAGCAGTCCTACGCCTTCACCTACCTCGACTTCGAGACCGCGGCGCGCCGCTATGGCCGGGTCGGTGGCTTCGCTCACCTGGCCACGCTGGTCAAGCAGCTGAGGGCCAGCCGGCCCGGATCGCTGCTGCTCGACGGCGGCGACACCTGGCAGGGCTCGGCGACGTCGCTGTGGACCGACGCGCAGGACATGGTCGACGCGGCCAAGCTGCTCGGCGTCGACGTGATGACCGGCCACTGGGAGTTCACCTACGGCATGGAGCGCGTGAAGGCGATCGTCGACAAGGACTTCAAGGGCCACGTCGAGTTCGTCGCGCAGAACGTCAAGACCAACGACTTCGGCGACCCGGTCTTCAAGCCCTACGTGCTGCGCGAGGTGAACGGGGTCTCGTGCGCGATCATCGGCCAGGCCTTCCCGTACACGCCGATCGCGAACCCGCGCTACATGGTCGCCGACTGGAGCTTCGGCATCCAGGACGACAACCTGCAGAAGATGGTCGACGAGGTGCGCGCGAAGGGCGCGAAGGTCGTGGTCGTGCTGTCGCACAACGGCATGGACGTCGACCTGAAGATGGCCAGCCGCGTGCGCGGCATCGACGCGATCTTCGGCGGCCACACGCACGACGGCGTGCCGCTCGCGGTGCCGGTCGCCAATGCCGGCGGCAAGACGCTGGTCACCAACGCCGGCAGCAACGGCAAGTTCCTCGGCGTGATGGACTTCGACGTGAAGGACGGCCGCGTCGCCGACTTCCGCTACCGGCTGCTGCCGGTGTTCGCCAACCAGCTCGCTGCCGACCCGGCGATGGACGCGCTGATCACCAAGGTGCGCGCGCCCTACGAAGCCAAGCTCGCCGAGCCGCTCGCCGTCACCGACGGGACGCTCTACCGGCGCGGCAACTTCAACGGCTCGTGGGACCAGCTGATCTGCGACGCGCTGATGGACGTGCAGGGCGCCGAGATCGCGTTCTCCCCCGGCTTCCGCTGGGGCACCTCGCTGCTGCCCGGCGACACCATCACGCGCGAGCTGATGATGGACCAGCTCGCGATCACCTATCCCTATGCCACCGTCACCGAGATGTCCGGCGCGATGATCAAGACCGTGCTCGAGGACGTGGCCGACAACCTGTTCAACCCGGACCCCTACTATCAGCAGGGCGGCGACATGGTGCGCGTCGGCGGATTGGCGTACACCTGCGATCCGGCCCGGGCGATGGGCCAGCGCATCCTGGACATGCGCCTGGCCGGCAAGCCGATCGAAGCGGGCAAGAACTACAAGGTGGCGGGCTGGGCGCCGGTGGCTGAAGAGGCGAGCAAGGCCGGCAACAAGCCGGTCTGGGACGTCGTCGAGGGCTGGCTGAAGGCACAGGGCGGCCGCGTCAAGCCGCGCACGCTGAACCAGCCCAAGCTGGTCGGCAGTCAGGGCAACCCCGGAATCGCCGCCTGATCGAACGTTGAGGAGAGCACCATGGCTATCCGCCATCTCGTCGCCGGTCTGCTGCTCAGCACCGTGGCGGCCTTTGCCTGGGCGCAGGACAAGGTCGTCTACCACATCAACGACAGCGCGACGCAGGCCCTGGCCGGCCTGCGCAACGTGAAGAACCATCTGGACACCGATCCGGCGGCGCAGATCATCGTCGTCACGCACGCGCAAGGGGTGGACTTCCTGATGAACGACGCGATGGACCGCAACGGCAACCCTTACGAGGTGGCGGTGCAGGAACTGGTGCGGCGTGGCGTGCGCTTCGAGGTCTGCGAGATCACGCTGAAGAGCCGCGACCTGAAGAAGTCGCAGTTCCTCGAGGAAGCGCATTTCGTGCCGTCCGGCGTGGTGCGGCTGGCCCAGTTGCAGCACCAGGGCTACGCCTACATCAAGCCCTGACGGGCGCCGCCCGCGGCGGCCTGATGCAGGTCAACGCGGGCCGCGCGCGTCGCGCTTAGCCTCGGTTCGGGAGGATGCAGTCGGTGATCATCGAAACCCTGACGGACAGACTGGGCGAGAGCGGGGCGCTCGCCGCAGCCGGCGTGGTGCTTGGCGCTGCGTTCGGATTCATGGCCCAGCGATCGCGCTTCTGCCTGCGATCGGCGGTGATCGAGTTCTCGCGCAACGTCACCGGCGGCAAGCTCACCGTCTGGTTGTTCGCCTTCGCGACGGCGGTGCTCGCCACGCAGGGGTTGGCCTGGGCCGGTGCATTCGATGCCAGCAGCGCGCGCCAGATCGCCGCGCGCGGCAGCCTGTCCGGGGCGGCGATCGGTGGCCTGTTGTTCGGCGTGGGCATGATCCTGGCGCGCGGCTGCGCGAGCCGGTTGCTCGTGCTGGCCGCGCAGGGCAACCTGCGCTCGCTGATGTCGGGTCTGGTGTTCGCGGTCGCCGGCCAAGCCGCCTGGACCGGCATCCTGGCGCCGGTGCGGCTGTCGATCTCCGAGTGGTGGACGGTCGACGGCGGCAGCGCCCGCGACCTGCTCGTGCGCACCGGCATCGGCCATGGCGGGGCCTTGGTGTTCGGTGCGGTCTGGCTCGCCGCCGCCGTGGTCTGGGCCCGGCGCCAGCGCGTCCCGACCTGGGGCTGGGCCGGGGCGGTCGGCGTCGGCCTCACGATCGCCGGGGGCTGGTGGTTCACCTATGCGGTGTCGCGCGTGGCGTTCGACACGCATCCGATCCAGTCGCTCAGCTTCACCGGCCCGTCGTCCGAAGTCCTGACCCGGGTGCTGTTCTCCGGTGACAAGCCGCTCAACTTCGACGTCGGTCTCGTGCCCGGCGTCTTCCTCGGCTCGTTCGTCGCCGCGGCCTTGTTCGGCGAGCTGAAGCTCGAAGGCTTCCACGACGGCGCCAGCATGCGTCGCTACATCATCGGCGCGCTGTGCATGGGCTTCGGCGGCATGCTCGCCGGCGGCTGCGCGGTCGGGGCCGGGCTGTCCGGCGCCTCGGTCTTCACCATCACGTCCTGGATCACGCTGAGCTGCATGTGGGCTGCCGCGGCGGTGACCGATCGCCTGGTCGACCGCCCGGTCCATGCGGTGCTCGACCAGCCCGTGCCCGGCACCGCGCGGACCGCTTGAACGCCGCGACCGAATCAGGAGCGATCGCGTGAACCTTCGCAAGCTCGGGCGGCGACTCGCGGCCATGCGGGGTCAGGTCCTGCTGGCGCTTTGCATCGCCGCGCCGTCGGCATCGGTGCAGGCCGAGCCGCGGCCGGTGAAGGCGGTCGAGGTGGCGAAGAACGCCTGGTTCGTGCAGGGCGACGCGGCGCTCGGCTCGCCGGAGAACCGCAATTTCATCTCGAATGCCGGTTTCGTGGTCACCGACGACGGGGTGGTCGTGATCGACGCGCTCGGCTCGCCGGCGCTGGCCACCGAGTTGCTGGCCGAGATCCGCCGCGTCACGTCGCAGCCGCTGCGCGTCGTGATCCTGACCCATTACCACGCCGATCACGTCTACGGGTTGCAGGTGCTGAAAGCCGCCGGCGCCACCATCCTGGCCTACGAGGGCGGGCGCGACTATCTGAACTCCGATACCGCGCGCCAGCGCCTGCAGGCCAGCCGCAAGGACCTCGCACCCTGGATCGACGCCGATACCCGGCTGGTGCCGGCCGACCGCTGGCTGAGCCAGGAGGATCTGACGCTGCGCGTGGGCGCGACCGACTTCCTGATCCGCCACGTGGGTCCGGCGCACACGCCCGAGGATCTGGCGGTGTTCGTGTCCGGCACCGGTGTCCTGTACGCCGGCGATCTGGTCTTCCGCGGCCGCGTCCCGTTCGTTGGCCAGGCCGACAGCCGGCGCTGGATCGAGTCGCTGGGCCGGCTCATCGAATTCCGCCCGACGGTGCTGGTGCCGGGTCATGGCCCGGCGTCGACCGAGCCGGTGGCGGATCTCGAACTCACGCGCGACTATCTGAAGTATCTGCGCGCCACGATGGCCGAAGCGGCGCGCAATCTCGAACCTTTCGAGGACGCCTACGCGAAGGCCGACTGGTCGCGCTTCGAGCATCTGCCGCTGTTCAAGGCGGCGAACCGGATGAACGCCTACAACACCTACTTGCTGATGGAGCAGCAGGGCGGCGACTGACCCGCGCCGCGCGCCGGATCAGTCCGCGTCCATGCGGTCGATGCGCCAGGCCTGGTAGCGCAGCGCGGCCAGCGCGCCGGCGACGATCGCCGCGACCGCGAGGCCGCTGCCGAGCGACAGCGTCGACAGGCCCGACAAGCCCTGGCCGACCGTGCAGCCCAGCGCGGTGACGCCGCCGACGCCCATCAGCAAGCTGCCCACCAGGTGGTTGGCGGTGTCCTCGACCGAGCCGAAGCCTTCCCAGCGAAAGCTGCGCGTGGCCAGCGCGACCGCGGCCGAGCCGACGACCAGGCCCGCCACGCCGACGATGCCGGTCGTGAGCTCGGTGTTGCGGTCGCTGAAGTACAGCAGCCAGTCCAGCGCATAGGCCACCGGCGCGGCCAGGCTGAGTGCTTCCATCCGGTGCGAGCTGGTCGCCAGAAAGGCCGGCTGCAGCGTGTTCGGGTCCTCGGCCAGGTAGCCCAGGCGGCCCGAGACCCACCAGAGCGCGACGATCACGCCGCCGATGCCCAGGCCGCCGAACCAGACCTCGGCGCGCCGGCCCTCCGGTCGGCGCAGCACCCAGGCCACCAGGACGGCGGCCACCGCCAGTCCCAGCGCCCAGGCGACGAGGGGCACCGCGTGGCCGGTGCGCCACGCGATCAGCGACGGCAGGTCCTGCCCGGCCGGCAGCGCCAGCGCGACGCGGTCCACGGTGCTCACGCGCAGCACCGCGGTGAGGCCCTTCAGCGTGGCAAAGCCCGCCACGCCCATCACGATCACGACGACCAGCGACTTCAGGTTGCCGCCGCCGGCGCGGATCAGGCTCTTGCTGCCGCAGCCCGAGGCCAGCACCATGCCGAAGCCGAACATCCCCCCGCCGACCAGCGCCGACAGCCACAGCAGACGGGGGCTGGCGTAGAAGCTGTTGCCGGCCTGCACCCAGCCCAGGCCGACCATGGTGTTGAAGCCGGCCGTCGCCACAGCCACCGCCAGCACCCACATTCGCATGCGCGTCCAATCGCCCATGTTCACGACGTCGGCGATCGCGCCCATCGTGCAGAACTGGGTGTGGCGGGCGATCGCGCCGAACAGCACCGCGAGCGCGAACGCGCTCCACAGCACCGTCGAGATCAGCGCGGAATGGTCGAACTCCTGCATGGGCGGATTGTCGCGTCAACCGGCGGATGGTCGTTCGGCGCCATCCGGCGCGGGCGGTGCGCGTTGAAATATTGGTGAATCCGAATAGAATTCTTCGGATAGCAAGCAGTCTGGGGGCCCCGGATGGGCGAGAAGAGCAGTGAAGACCAGGTGTTCGACTCCGTCGCCGAACTGTTCGCCGTGCTGTCCACGCCGATCCGGCTGAAGATCATCAGCGCGGTCTGCCAGGGCGAGAAGAACGTCTCCGAGCTGCTGGCCGAGATCGACACCACGCAGCCCAACATGTCGCAGCACCTGTCGATGCTCTACCGCAGCGGCGTGCTCGCGAAGCGGCGCGAAGGCACCCAGATGTACTACCGGCTGCAGAGCGAGCGCGTCGCCACGCTGTGCCGCGCGGTGTGCACGCAGGTCGCGATCGAGCTGGAAGGCGAGGCGCAGATCGCGACCGCCGACCGGCTGGTCCCGGCGATGCACCGCTAGGCTTCCGGGCTCCGGGTGGCCGGCCCGCAGGCCGGCCCCGATATCCACCCTCTATTCCGACGCGGCCGACGCCGCCGGGGCGGCCATCGCGGCCGCGGCCGGCGTGGCGGCGGTCTCGGCCTTCGCGGTGCCGGTGGTCATCGGCAGCAACGGCACGATGAGCAAGGCCACGATGTTGATGATCTTGATCAGCGGATTCACGGCCGGGCCGGCGGTGTCCTTGTAGGGATCGCCGACGGTGTCGCCGGTGACGGCCGCCTTGTGCGCCTCGCTGCCCTTCTTGTGCAGCACGCCGGCCGCGTCGGTGAAGCCTTCTTCGATCAGCTTCTTCGCGTTGTCCCAGGCGCCGCCGCCGGTGCACATCGAGATGCCGACGAACAGCCCGGTGACGATGGTGCCCATCAGCAGGCCGCCGAGCGCGGCCGGTCCGAGCAGCATGCCGACCAGGATCGGCGCGACGACCGGCAGCAGCGACGGCACGATCATCTCCTTGATCGCCGCCGTCGTCAGCATGTCCACCGCCGCGCCGTACTCGGGCTTGCCGGTGCCTTCCATGATGCCGGGGATGTCGCGGAACTGGCGCCGGACCTCGACCACCACCGCCCCGGCGGCGCGGCCCACGGCTTCCATCGCCATCGCGCCGAACAGGTAGGGGATCAGGCCGCCGATGAACAGGCCGACGATCACCTTGTAGTCGGACAGGTCGAAGCTGAGACTCATGCCGCGCGCTTGCAGCGCGTGCGTGTAGTCGGTGAACAGCACCAGCGCGGCGAGGCCGGCCGAACCGATCGCGTAGCCCTTGGTCACCGCCTTGGTCGTGTTGCCCACCGCGTCCAGCGGGTCGGTGATGTCGCGCACGCTGGCGGGCAGCTCGGCCATCTCGGCGATGCCGCCGGCGTTGTCGGTGATCGGGCCGTAGGCGTCCAGCGCGACGACGATACCGGCCATGCTGAGCATCGCGGTCGCGGCGATCGCGATGCCGTACAGCCCGGCCAGGCCGTGCGCGACCCAGATCGCGACGCAGATGAAGAGCAGCGGCCAGGCGGTGGACTTCATGCTCACGCCCAGGCCGGCGATGATGTTCGTGCCGTGGCCGGTGGTCGAGGCCTGCGCGATGTGCTTGACCGGGCTGAACTGGGTGCCGGTGTAGAACTCGGTGACCCAGACCAGCGCCGCGGTCAGCACCAGGCCGACGACGCAGGCGCCGAACAACCGCATCTGGGTGCCGGCGCCGAGTGCGTCGTCGGGGATCAACGCGCGCGTGACGAAGTAGAACGCGATCAGCGACAGCACGCCGGCGACGACCAGGCCCTTGTACAGCGCCGGCATCACGTTCTTCATGCCGGGGCTGGCCTTGACGAAGCTGCAGCCGATGATCGACGCGATGATCGACACGCCGCCGAGCAGCAGCGGGTAGGTTACCGCCGCCAGCGGCGCCGCCGTCATCAGCAGCGCGCCCAGCGCCATCGCCGCGATCAGCGTGACCGCGTAGGTTTCGAACAGGTCGGCCGCCATGCCGGCGCAGTCGCCGACGTTGTCGCCCACGTTGTCGGCGATCACCGCCGGGTTGCGCGGGTCGTCCTCGGGGATGCCGGCCTCGACCTTGCCCACCAGGTCGGCGCCGACGTCGGCGCCCTTGGTGAAGATGCCGCCGCCCAGGCGCGCGAAGATCGAGATCAGCGACGCGCCGAAGGCCAGCCCGAGCATCGGCTTCAAGGTCGCCGAGTCGGCATGCGTGCCGCCGGTGATGGCCCAGAAGAACAGGCTCACGCCGAGCAGGCCGAGGCCGACGACCAGCATGCCGGTGATCGCGCCGCCCTTGAACGCGACGTCCAGTGCCGGCCCGATGCCTCGGGTCGCGGCCTGCGCGGTGCGCACGTTGGCGCGCACCGAGACGTTCATGCCGATGAAGCCGCAGGCGCCCGAAAGCACCGCGCCGAGCACGAAGCCGGTGGCGGTGAGATGGCCGAGGAAGACGAAGATCAGCACCGCGAGCACGACGCCGACGATGGCGATCGTCTTGTACTGGCGCGCCAGGTAGGCTGCCGCGCCCTGTTGGATCGCGCCGGCGATTTCCTGCATGCGCGCGTTGCCGGCGTCCTGGCGCAGGATCCAGCTGCGCTGGACGAAGCCGTAGAGCACGGCGGCCAGACCGCAGGCGAGCGCCACGTACAGCGCCGTGGTGGTGGACATGGACATGGACAGCAATCCTTCCTCGAAACGTGATCGTGGGTTGTGCGTCCGTCCGGCCTGCGCGCAAACGGCTTGGCGCGAAGGATGCTAAGTGAACGACGCTGCGCCCCGGCAAGGGGGTTTCCCTCGGGGTCGGCGCGGCGCCGAGGGCTGCCGCGGGCAGCCCGTAAAATCGCGCCAATCCCTTTTCTCGTCGAGACTCCCATGAGCCTGCACAACGTGACCCCGGGCGCGAAGGCGCCGGACGAGTTCAACGTGATCATCGAGATCCCGATGAACGCCGACCCGATCAAGTACGAGGTCGACCACGACAGCGGCGCGCTGTTCGTCGACCGCTTCATGAGCACCGCGATGCACTACCCGTGCAACTACGGCTACATCCCGAACACGCTGTCCGACGACGGCGACCCGGTCGACGTGCTCGTCATCACGCCGGTGCCGCTGATTCCGGGCGTCGTCGTCACCTGCCGACCGCTGGGCTTGCTGAAGATGGACGACGAGGCCGGCGGCGACAACAAGCTGCTCGCGGTGCCGATCGACAAGATCCTGTCGATCTACACGCAGTGGCAGAAGCCCGAGGACCTGAACCCGGCGCGGCTGCACACGATCCGCCACTTCTTCGAGCATTACAAGGACCTCGAGCCCGGCAAGTGGGTCAAGGTGCAGGGCTGGGAAGGCCCGGACGCGGCGCGTGCCGAGGTGCGCATCGGCATGGAGAACTGGGCCAAGTGCCAACCCTGACGTCGGGCCCGACGCTCAGCGGTCAGCGTTGACCTTGAACGGGTTGCGCTCGCGCAGCTCGTCGACGTACTGCTCGACACCGGCGCCTTCGCTGGACAGGAAGTCGGCCACCGCCGACGCGAAGCGCTCGTCGCGCAGCCAGTGCGCCGAGAAGGTGCGCACCGGCAGCAGTCCGCGCGCCATCTTGTGCTCGCCCTGCGCGCCGCCCTCGAAGCGGCGGTAGCCGTTCGCCAGGCACCAGGCCAGCGGCTGGTAGTAGCAGGCCTCGAAGTGCAGGCAGGGCAGGGGCTCGGTGCAGCCCCAGTAGCGGCCCCAGGCGGCGCCGCGCTCGGGGTCGATCGCGACCAGCGACGCGGCGATCGGTGCGCCGTCGCGGTCGGCGACGAACATCACCCAGTGGCGCGCCATCGTCGCGGCCATGCGCGCGAAGAAGTCGCGCGTGAGGTAGGGCGTCGAGTGGTGCGCCTGGTAGGTCAGCGTGTAGCAGCGGTAGAAGAAGTCCCAGTCGGCGGCCGTGATCGCGGCGCCTTCGAGCGCGCGGAATCTCACGCCCTGCGTCGGCGACGCGGCGGCGCTCCTGCTGGATCTTCTTGCGCTTGTCGCGCTGCAGCCGGGCGAGCAGGTCGGCGAAGTCGGCGCACCGGATGGGCCACGTCCTGCGTCCAGTGGAACTGCACGCCCTCGCGCAGCAGCCAGCCGGCGCGCTCGAAGGCGGCGCGGTCGGCGTCGTCGAGGAACAGCACGTGCGCCGACGACAGCTCGGCGTCCTGCGCGAGCTGGCGGATCAGCGTGCACGAGCCGGTCGCGGCCGGCGTCGTCGCGCGCCAGCAGCCGCGTGCCGGGCACCGGCGTGAACGGCACCGCGCCGAGCAGCTTGGGGTAGTAGCGCAGGCCGTGGCGCCGGTAGGCGTCGGCCCAGGCCCAGTCGAACACGTACTCGCCGTAGGAGTGGCTCTTCAGGTAGAGCGCGCAGCCGGCGGCGAGCGTGCCGCCGGATTCGAGCGTCAGGATCTGCGGCGCCCAGCCGCTGTCGGGCACCGCGCTCGCCGACTCGTGCAGCGCGAGCAGGTATTCGTGGCGCATGAACGGCGTCGGCGCGGCCTGCGCGTCGAGCAGCTCGTTCCAGGCCGAAGCGTCCACGCTGCGCGGGCTCGCGATGGACCCGGATGACATAATCGTTCGCACTGGTTTTGGCTGACATTCAGAGGGCGAAGAGCGTGAAGGTCGCGCTGGCACAGATCAACGCGACGGTCGGTGACCTCGCCGGCAATTCGCGCCTGCTGGCCGAGGCCGCGCGACGCGCTCACGCCCAGGGCGCGCGGCTCGTGCTGGCCCCCGAACTGGCCCTCAGCGGCTACCCGCCCGAAGACCTGCTGCTGCGCCCGGCCTTCATGCAGGCCTGCGCCGAGACGCTGGCGGCGCTGGCCTCGGAACTGGCGGACTGCGAAGGCTTGCATCTGGTGGTCGGGCATCCGCACCAGTTCGGCGGGCAGGGGGATGTTAGGTCCAAGTCGATGGCCGTGCAGCAGCGCTTCAACGCGGCCTCGGTGCTGGCCGCGGGCCGGGTCCAGGCCACCTACTGCAAGCGCGAGCTGCCGAACTACCAGGTCTTCGACGAGCGGCGCTATTTCGCCAGCGGCCGCGACGCCGGGCTGGCGCCGCTCGTCTTCGCGGTCGACGGCCGCCGCTTCGGCGTGCTGATCTGCGAGGACGCCTGGTTCGACGAGCCGGCACGCGCCGCGCGCGATGCCGGTGCGCAAGTACTGTGCGTGCTCAACGCGTCGCCGTTCCATATCGACAAGTCGGAAGAGCGCGAACAGCGCATGGCCGAGCGGGCGCGCGACGTCGGGTTGCCGCTGCTGTACGCGCACCTGGTGGGTGGCCAGGACGAGGTCGTCTTCGATGGCGCCTCGTTCGCGCTCGACGCGGCCGGCTGCGTGGCGGCGCGCGCGCCGAGCTTCGACGAGGCGCTGCTCGTCGTCGATCTGGCTGCCGACGGCACGCCGGCCGGGCCGGTCGCGCCGGTGCCGGCGCTCGAGGCCCAGGCCTGGCATGCGCTCGTCACCGGCGTGCACGACTACCTGGGCAAGAACGGCTTTCCGGGCGCGATCATCGGGCTGTCCGGTGGCGTCGATTCGGCGCTGGTGCTGGCACTCGCGGTCGACGCGCTCGGCGCGGACCAGGTGCGCGCGGTGATGATGCCTTCGCCCTACACCGCCGACATCTCGTGGATCGACGCGCGCGAGATGGCCGCACGCCTGGGCGTGCGCTACGACGAGATCCCGATCGCGCCGATGTTCGACGCCTTCCGCGCCGGCCTGGCACCCCAGTTCGCCGGTCTGCCCGAGGACACGACCGAGGAGAACCTGCAGGCGCGCATCCGCGGCACGCTGTTGATGGCCTTGTCGAACAAGACCGGATCGATCGTGCTGACCACCGGCAACAAGAGCGAGATGGCGACCGGCTACTGCACGCTGTACGGCGACATGGCGGGCGGCTTCGCGGTCATCAAGGACGTCACCAAGACGCTGGTCTACCGGCTGTGCCGCTGGAAGAACGCGCAGGGCCGCGAAGTGATTCCCGAGCGCATCCTGACGCGGCCGCCGTCGGCCGAACTGCGGCCGGACCAGACCGACCAGGACAGCCTGCCGCCCTACGACGTGCTGGACGCGATCCTGGCGCGCTACATGGAAGACGACCAGAGCATCGAGCAGATCGTCGCGGCCGGCTTCGCCGCCGCCGACGTCGAGCGGGTGACGCGGCTGATCAAGGTCAACGAATACAAACGACGCCAGGCGCCGGTGGGGATCCGCATCACGCACCGCGCGTTCGGGCGCGACTGGCGCTACCCCATCACGTCGAAGTTCCGTGCTTAAATCGACGCAATCGTCATTGCCCAGGAGTCGTCGCCATGAAGCAGATCACCGCCATCATCAAGCCGTTCAAGCTCGAGGAAGTGCGTGAGGCGCTCGGCGATGTCGGCGTCTCCGGCCTGACGGTCACCGAGGTCAAGGGCTTCGGGCGCCAGAAGGGCCACACCGAGCTCTACCGCGGCGCCGAGTACGTGGTCGACTTCCTGCCCAAGGTGAAGATCGAGGTGGTCGTGAAGGACGACGACGTCGAGCGCTGCATCGAGGCCGTCGTCAAGGCCGCCAAGACCGGCAAGATCGGCGACGGCAAGATCTTCGTCACCTCGGTCGAGCAGGTGGTGCGCATCCGCACCGGCGAGACCGACGAAGCCGCGGTCTGACCGGGCGCGTTCAGACGCGGCCGTAGTCGTCCGGCGCGTCGGCGCGACGCGCCTGCTCGAAAAGCTCCAGCAGCAGCGAGCGCGGCTCGCTGCCCACGCGCAGCGTCGCCAGCTGTTCGGGCGCCAGAAAGCCCTCGTCGACGGCGTGGCGCATGAAGCGCAGCAGCGCGTCGTAGTAGCCCTCGGTGTCGAGCAGTCCGATCGGCTGGTCGTGGTAGCCGAGCTGGCGCCAGGTCCAGACCTCGTACAGCTCCTCGAGCGTGCCGATGCCGCCCGGCAGCGCGATGAACGCATCGGCGCGCTCGGCCATCATCTGCTTGCGCCGGTGCATCGTCGGCACCACGTGCAGCTCGTGCAGGCCGGCGTGGCCGACCTCGCGCCGCATCAGCGTCTCGGGAATCACGCCGACGACGCGGCCGCCGGCGGCCAGCGTCGCGTCGGCGACCTCGCCCATCAGGCCGACCTTGCCGCCGCCGTAGACGAGCTGCCAGCCACGCTCGCCGATCGCGGTGCCGAGCGCGCGCGCCGCCGCGGTGTAGGCCGGCCGCGCGCCGTGGCGCGAGCCGCAGTAGACGCAGAGGCTGAAAGCGGGGCGCTCGGGAGGGGTGGGCAGGGCGGTCATGCGAAACGGCTCCACAGCGCGGCCAGCCAGACCGCGGCGCACAGCAGCAGCGACAGCATCACCGCGGCGCTGCCGAAGTCCTTCGCGCGCTTGGACAGGTCGTGCAGTTCGAACGAGACGCGGTCGACGGTGGCCTCGACCGCCGAATTGAGCAATTCGACCACCAGCACCAGCAGCGCCGAGCCGGCGAGCAAGCTGACCTCGACCCAGCCGCGACCGAGCCAGAAGGCGAGCGGCAGCATCACCACGGCAAGCCAGATCTCCTGCCGGAACGCGCTCTCGCCGCGGTAGGCGGCGGCCAGGCCCTGGGCCGAGTAGCCGGCGGCGCGGATCATGCGGTCCACGCCCCGGCGGCCCTTGAACGGATTGCTGCTGTCGCCCATCGCGCCCGGATTCTGCCGTGCCCGGGTCAAGCGCCGGTGCTTGGCGGCTTCGGTCGCCAAGTGACGAGGCGGGTGCCGCAGACGGCGTCATGCCAGAACTGATGGTCGCTCTGGAGGCGGGAGGACGCGGCGTAGACCAGCATGCCGGCGCCCAGCGTCGCGAACGTGACGCCGGCGCCCTTGATGCCAGAGAAATACACCGAGGCCAGCGCCGGCAGGAACCAGACCCAGGCGAGCAGGTAGCGCGCGAGTGCGCGAGCGCGCGAAACGCGTGATCCGTCGCGCGTGACCAGGCGGATGTGCCAGGTCTGCATCGCCAGCGTCTGCCCGCCGCGGCTGGACCAGAAACCGACGAAGTAGATCCCGAGCACGATGAACACGAAGAGCTGCAGCCCGTGCAAGCCCTGCAGCGCATTGCGCTCCTGGGTGGTGATCGAGTAGACGAGCCCGGCGACCATCAGCACGCCGAACAGCAGCACGCCCTCGTAGAGCATGCAGGCGAGTCGACGCAGCAAGCCGGGCGTGTCCAGATCGCCCGTGCCCCGACCGTCGCCGGTCATGGATGCGGGCCGGCCGCGGACGCCGCGGCGCGGGCCGGCGGCGGGCGCCGCGGCAGCAAGGTCTTCGGGTCGACGCTGGCCGGCGTCGCCGCGATCCGGGGCTGGCCGGGCCGCGGCGCCGACGCGCTGGGTGCGGGCCGCGGCGACATCAGCGTCGTCGTCGCGCCGGGCCTGGCTTGCACCAGCGTCGGGGCAACGGCCTTCACGGTGGGGGGGTGGGCCGGCGGCAGGCCGCCATGCCGGACCGCCGCCGGCGGCCGGTGGCCGTTCGCCCGCGCCGGATGCTTGGCGCGCTGCTCGAGGGCCTTGCGCTGCGCGTCGGGCAAGGCCTTGTAGGCCTCCCAGCGCGCCTGCCGGTCCTGCGCGCTGATCTGGCGCGTTTCCTGGAACTGCAGCCGGGCCCGCGTGCGCTCGGTCGGCGTCATGCGCGCCCATTCGGCCATCCGCGCCTGCACGCGCTGGCGCTCGGCCGGCGGCATGGTCGGGAAGCGCGACGCCACTTCCAGCCAGCGCTGGCGGCCCGCGGCGTCCATCGTCGCCCAGTCGCGGCTCAGCGGCGCGAGCGCGGTCTGCTGGGCCGGCGTCAGCGCGGCGAAGCCCGTCGCGGCGGCGGCGGCCGGCCACGAGGCCACGGCGAGCGCGATCGCAACGGCGAAGAAAAGGGCAACGGTGAAGGTCTGGCGCATCAGGGCTGCGCCGTCTTCAGGAATTCGGCGAAACCGGGGTCGGTGTAGGCGGCCGGGGGCAGGTCGTCGGCCAGCAGCACGGTGTCGATCTCGGCCGCCGCCAGCACCTGCTCGCGCTCGGTCCACTGGTTGATCGCCAGCAGGCCGACCACCAGCACCAGCAGCGGGGCCACCGACGCCATCCGTTGCCACCAGGACACCGACGCGCCGGGCAGGCCGTGCGCTGCTGCGCCGGCCAGCGCCAGGGCCGGAACGGCCAGGCGCGTGTGGCGGGCGCGCGATAGCGCCTGCTCGCGCGCGACGCGCAGCCGCTCGCTGATGTCCCGCGGCAGGCTCGCGGCCTGTTCGCTCAGGCCGCCCGCCAGGCGCAGTGCCAAGCGCGCCTGCAATGCTTCGATGTCGTTGAATGAAGGCGTTGTGCTCATGGCGTGATCCCCTTGGCCCGAAGCGCTGCAGCCAGCGCGAAGACGGCACGCGAGCAATGGGTCTTGACGCTGCCCTCCGAGCAGCCCATCACGGCCGCCGTCTCGGCCACGTCGAACTCTTCCCAGTAACGCAGCAGGAAGGCTTCGCGTTGACGAGCCGGCAGCGCGCCGACAGCCCCGTCGATCGCCTGCAGGATCTCGCTTCGCGAGACCGCGTCGAAAGCACTCTCCGTGCCCAGCGTGTCCTCGAGCGCCTGGACAGTCTCCAGCAGATCGAAGCTCCCAGGCTCGTCGGCGCTCTCGAAGTCCGAGAGGTTTTGCACGACCGCGTTGCGCACCTTCTGGCGCCGGAACCAGTCCATCGTCGCGTTCGACAGGATGCGCTGGAAGATCAGCGGCAGCTCGGCGGCCGGCCGGTCGGCGTATTTGGTGGACAACCGGATCATGGCGTCCTGCACGATGTCCAGCGCCGCATCGTCGCCGCGCACGGCATAGGCCGTGCGCTTGAAGGCGCGCTTCTCGACGCTCTTGAGGAAATCGGAGAGTTCTTTGTCGGAAGCCAACGCGGATTGCGGGGACGGGAACGCCAGGTTCGGGCGCGCCGGATTATCTCATCGCGTGCTTCTCGGCCCGGCATCGTCCGACACCCGGCGAGAGCCGGTGCCATAATGCTGCCCCGCACAACGCTCTTTACGGGTCCGAAACCCGGCCGTCCGACCAGGACGGCGTGTTTCGACCGCGCAGGCACCGAAGCCGTCTCACGAGGACGCGATCGAGGTGCACCGATGGTTTTTCGTCAGAGAAATTCGCAAAGGTTCGAAATGGACATGTCTGCCGCGGAAGTCAAGCGTGCCGCATCGGCACAACCGTCTTCTTCCTCCACCGAGCCCAATGGCTCGGAAATCCTGGTTCGCTGCCTGCAGGCCGAAGGGGTCAAGTACCTCTGGGGCTACCCGGGCGGTGCCGTGCTCTACATCTACGACGCGCTGTACAAGCAGGACAGCATCGAGCATGTGCTGGTGCGCCACGAGCAGGCCGCGGTGCACGCCGCCGATGGCTATGCGCGCGCCACCGGCGACGTCGGCGTCGCGCTGGTGACCTCGGGCCCCGGCGTCACGAATGCCGTCACCGGCATCGCCACCGCGTACATGGACTCGATCCCGATGGTGATCATCACCGGGCAGGTGCCGACGCCGGCGATCGGGCTGGACGCGTTCCAGGAATGCGACACCGTCGGCATCACGCGGCCGATCGTCAAGCACAACTTCTTGGTCAAGGACGTGCGCGACCTGGCGCTCACGATCAAGAAGGCCTTCCACATCGCCCGCACCGGCCGGCCGGGCCCGGTGGTGGTGGACATCCCGAAGGACGTCTCGCTGAAGACCACGCCGTTCCACTACCCGGCAACGGTGGAGATGCGTTCGTACAACCCGGTGAAGAAGGGCCACGGCGGGCAGATCCGCAAGGCGGTGCAGTTGCTGCTCGCGGCCAAGCGCCCGTACATCTACACCGGCGGCGGCGTGATCCTGGGCAACGCCTCGGCCGAGCTGCGCGAACTCGCCGACCTGTTGGGCTACCCCTGCACGAACACGTTGATGGGCCTGGGCGCGATGGCTGCCAGCGACCCCAAGTTCCTCGGCATGTTGGGCATGCACGGCACCTACGAGGCGAACATGACGATGCAGCATTGCGACGTGCTGCTGGCCGTCGGTGCGCGCTTCGACGACCGCGTGATCGGCAACCCCAAGCATTTCGCGTCGGTCGAGCGCAAGATCATCCACGTCGACATCGATCCGTCGAGCATCAGCAAGCGGGTGAAGGTCGACATTCCGATCGTCGGCGACGTGAAGGACGTGCTGGTCGGAGCTGATCGCGCAGATCAAGGAGGCGCAGGCCCGGCCCGACGCCGCGGCCTTGAACGCCTGGTGGAGCCAGATCAACGAATGGCGCAAGCGCGAGTGCCTGGCCTACAAGCCGAGCAGCGAGGTCATCAAGCCGCAGATGGTGGTCGACAAGCTCTGGCAGCTGACGCAGCGACCGCGACACCTACATCACGAGCGATGTCGGCCAGCACCAGATGTGGGCGGCACAGTACTACCGCTTCGAGGAGCCGCGGCGCTGGATCAATTCCGGCGGACTGGGCACGATGGGCGTGGGCCTGCCCTACGCGATGGGCATCAAGCTGGCCAAGCCCGATTCGGACGTGTTCTGCATCACCGGCGAAGGCTCGATCCAGATGTGCATCCAGGAGCTGTAGCACCTGCCTGCAGTACAAGACGCCGGTGAAGATCGTCTCGCTGAACAATCGCTACCTGGGCATGGTGCGCCAGTGGCAGCAGCTCGACTACGGCGGCCGCTATTCGCACAGCTACATGGACGCGCTGCCGGACTTCGTGAAGCTCGCCGAGGCCTACGGCCATGTCGGGCTGTTGGTCGAGAAGCCGGGCGACGTCGAAGACGGCGCTGAAGGAAGCGATCCGGCTGAAGGACCGCACCGTGTTCCTCGACGTGCGCACCGACCCGACCGAGAACGTCTGGCCGATGGTGCAGGCGGGCAAGGGCATCACCGAGATGCTGCTGGGTTCCGAGGACCTGTGAGCCCTTGAGTTCGCGGTGCGGCGGCGGCGTTACCGCGCCGTGGCCGGTGCCGCGAAGGATCGGGTCAACGCCTCGGGGCAATTGACAACGACATCGAACAGCGTGGCCAAGGGCCGTCGGTTACCGCCGCCGGCCTGAAGAGCGCGCGAAGGCGAAGAACCATGAAACACATCATTGCCGTGCTGCTCGAGAACGAGCCCGGCGCCCTCTCGCGCGTGGTGGCCCTGTTCTCCGCACGCGGCTACAACATCGAGAGCCTGACCGTCGCGCCGACCGAGGACGCGAGCCTCTCGCGCATGACGATCGTCACCACCGGCAGCGACGAGGTGATCGAGCAGATCACCAAGCACCTGAACCGTCTCATCGAGGTCGTCAAGGTCGTCGACCTGACCGAAGGCAGCTTCACCGAGCGCGAGCTGATGCTCATCAAGGTGCGCGCCGTCGGCAAGGAGCGCGAGGAGATGAAACGCATGGCCGACATCTTCCGCGGCCGCATCATCGACGTCACCGAGAAGAGCTACACCGTCGAGCTGACCGGCGATTCGTCCAAGCTCGACGCCTTCCTGCTGGCGATCGACCGCGCGGCGATCCTCGAAACCGTGCGCACCGGCGCCAGCGGCATCGGTCGCGGCGAGCGGATTCTTCGCGTCTAGCCCCAGCCACCCCCAAACAAGTTTCAACGGAGAAGACCATGAAGGTTTATTACGACAAGGACGCCGACCTGAGCCTGATCAAGGGCAAGAACGTCACCATCATCGGCTACGGCTCGCAAGGCCATGCGCATGCGCAGAACCTGAACGACAGCGGGGTCAAGGTCACCGTCGGCCTGCGCAAGGGCGGCGCCAGCTGGAGCAAGGTCGAGAAGGCGGGCCTGAAGGTGGCCGAGGTCGCCGACGCGGTGAAGAGCGCCGACGTCGTGATGATCCTGCTGCCCGACGAGCAGATCGGCGCGGTCTACAAGAACGACGTCGAGCCGCACATCCGGCACGGCGCTTCGCTCGCCTTCGCCCACGGCTTCAACGTGCACTACGGCCAGGTCGTTCCGCGCGACGATCTCGACGTCTGGATGGTCGCGCCCAAGGCCCCCGGCCACACGGTGCGCAACACCTACACCCAAGGCGGCGGCGTGCCGCACCTGATCGCGGTCCATGCCGACAAGAGCGGCAAGGCGCGCGATCTGGCGCTCAGCTACGCCGCGGCCAACGGCGGCGGCAAGGCCGGCATCATCGAGACCAACTTCCGCGAAGAGACCGAGACCGACCTCTTCGGCGAACAGGCGGTGCTGTGCGGCGGCACGGTCGAGCTCATCAAGGCCGGCTACGAGACGCTGGTCGAAGCCGGCTACGCGCCCGAGATGGCCTACTTCGAGTGCCTGCACGAGCTGAAGCTGATCGTCGACCTGATCTACGAGGGCGGCATCGCGAACATGAACTACTCGATCAGCAACAACGCCGAGTACGGCGAGTACGTCTCGGGCCCGAAGGTCGTCACCGCCGAGACCAAGAAGGCGATGAAGCAGATGCTGACCGACATCCAGACCGGCGAGTACGCGAAGAGCTTCATCCTCGAGAACCGCGCCGGCGCGCCGACGCTGATGTCGCGCCGCCGCCTGACCTCGGAGCATTCGATCGAGGTCGTCGGCGAGAAGCTGCGCGCGATGATGCCGTGGATCAAGGCCAACAAGCTGGTCGACAAGTCGCGCAACTGAGCGGGCCTCGAACGGCAGGCCCGCGCTTGCAGGCGCGGGCCCGTTCGCGCCGGCCTGCGGCCGCGGCCGGCGCTACATCGGCCTGAACCGCCAGCCGTAGGCCTGGCTCACGGCCAGCTTCTCGGCGTGGCCCTTGAGGTGCAGCGTGATGCGGCCGAGATCGTCGCGCTGCGCGCGGGCAATGGCGGCGGCGCGCACGATGACGCCGCGGTGCACCTGCCAGAAGGCGTCTCCGTCCAGGCCTTCGGCGATTTCCTTCAGCGGCTTGCGCACATGGGCCTCGTCGCCGACGGTGACGACACGGGTGTACTTTTCGTCGCTCTGGAAGAACAGCACCTCGTCGATCGAGAACATCTTGATCGTGTCGCCGACGCTGGCGCTGATCCAGCGCAGCCGCGCCACTTCGGGCGGCTTCATCTGCGCGGCCAGGCGCTCGACCAGGCCGTCCAGCACCGGAGCGGCACCGTGGGCCTGCAGCCGCTGCTGCAGCCGGGCGACCGTCTGTGCCAGGCGGTCGGAGCGCACCGGCTTGAGCAGGTAGTCCAGCGCGCCGGCGTCGAAAGCCTCGACGGCGTGGCTGTCGTAGGCGGTCGTGAAGACCACGTGGCAGCGGCCGCTGGCGGCACGCGCGACGTTCAGCCCGCTGCTGCCGGGCATGCGGATGTCCAGGAAAGCGATGTCGGGCCGATGTTCCTCGATCGCCTCGATGGCCGCCGGCCCGTGCTCGCATTCGGCGACCACCCGCAGACCGGGCCAGGCGTCGGCGAGCATGCGCCGCAGTTCGGCACGTGGCAGGTCTTCGTCGTCGGCGATGACGGCGGTAGGCGGATTCATCGCGCGATCTCCAGCGGCAGGATCAGTGTCGCGGCAACGCCGCCGCCGGCGCGCGCCTTCAGCACCAGCGTCGCGCGGTCGCCGTAGAGCTGGGCCAGGCGCTCGCGCAGGTTGCTCAGGCCCAGCCCGCTGCCCGCCGCCGAGACGCCGAAGCCGACCCCGTCGTCCGCGACGACGAGCGCCAGTCGGCCGTCGTCGCTGCGACTCGCGCGCACCTCGATGCGGCTTGGCCCGATCTTCGCCTCCACGCCATGCTTGACCGCATTCTCGGCGAGCGAGATCAGCATCAGCGGCGGGCAGCGCGCGTGCAGCAGCTCGGCCGGCGCGTCGACGTCGAAGGCCAGCCGCGGCATGCGCGCCGCCATCAGCCCGAGGTAGGCGCGCACCAGGTCGAACTGCGCCGCCACGGTCGCCTGCGCCGAGCCGTCGCTGCGCAAGCGCGGGATCGCGGCGCGCAGGTACTCGACCAGGTGGTCGATCATTTCGCTGGCGCGCGCCGGGTCGGTGGCGATCGCACTGCGCACGCCGGCCAGCGTGTTGAACAGGAAATGGGGCTCGACCTGTGCTGCCAGCACCGACAACCGCAGCTCGGCCTCGCGCCGCTGCGCCTGGGCGTCGGCGAGCGCGCGTTCGCGCTGCAGCGCGGCCAGCCCATCGCGTTCGCGCTTCCAGCCGCGCAAGCCCATGCCGCCGGCGAGCAAGAAGGTGATCGCGCCGCGGAACAAGGCACTGACCAGCGCGGCGTCCGGGCTCGAGAGGAGCGCGTCGTCGTTCTGCGCCGGCATGCCGCCAGGGCGCCCGGGCTCGGCGATGCCGACCCCCAGCGTCAGCACCAGCCCGCGCCGCTGGCCCTGCGCGTCGAGTTCCCCGGTGTGCGCCGCGACCCATTGCTTCATCGGTCCGGCCGCGGAATGCTCGAACAGCGCCATCGCGCCGACCAGGCCCAGGATCGCGGCGGCCAGTGCCCACCCTTCCACGCGCGGCGGCCAGCGCCGCCGCCGGATCGCACCGCCGAGCCAGGGGCCGACGATCATCGGCACGACCATGCCGATGGCCAGATCGAGCACGCTCGACCAGGGCCGGGCCTGCGGACTGTTGCCCAGCACGCGGCCGACGACGAGGAGCAGCACGAGGCCGACGACGACGGCCATCGAACGGGCTCGGCCGCGTGCCCAGGGCCGGCTGAACACCGGATAGCGCCGGTAATGCGTGAACCAGCCCTGGGCGCGGCCGGTCAGCTCGGGGGGCAGCGGTTCGTCGAGCGGTGGAGCGGACGTCATGGCTGCAAGCCTAGCCGGTCGGGTCGGCGGGGTGCGATGGCCTGCGACGAAACCGGGCGCCGGCGCGACCGGCCCGGGCCGGACCCGACGAAGCCGCGCCCGCTATGCTCGCGGCCAAGCCCGGCGCCCGCGCGCCGATGACGAAACGACGACCCAGGAGACCCGCCATGTTCGACACCACCCTCGCCGGCAGCCTGCCCAAGCCCGCCTGGCTCGCCGAGACCGGCAAGCTGTGGCCGAAGTGGCGGGCCGACGGCGCCGAACTTCAGCAGGCCAAGCTCGACGCCACGTTGCTGTGGATCAAGGCCCAGGAGGACGCCGGGCTCGACGTGATCGGCGACGGCGAGCAGAGCCGCCAGCATTTCGTGCACGGCTTCCTCGAGCGCGTCGAGGGCATCGACTTCGAGCACAAGGTCGAGATGGGCATCCGCGCCGACCGCTACAAGGCGATGGTGCCGCAGGTCGTCGCGCCGCTGCGCCTGAAGGGCCGGGTGCACGAGGCCGAGGCGCGCTTCCTGCGCGCGCACACGAAGAAGAAGATCAAGTTCACGCTGCCCGGTCCGATGACCATCGTCGACACCGTCGCCGACCGCTTCTACGGCGACCGCGCCCGGCTCGCGTTCGCCTTCGCCGAGCTGCTGAACCAGGAGGCGCTGGCGCTGCAGGCCGACGGCGTCGACGTGATCCAGTTCGACGAGCCGGCCTTCAACGTCTACATGGACGAGGCCGCCGACTGGGGCGTGAAGGCGCTCGAGCGCGCGGCGCAGGGTCTGCACGAGGCGGGCGCGGCGAGCGGCCGCCCGTGCAAGACCGCGGTGCACATCTGCTACGGCTACGGCATCCAGGCCAACATCGATTGGAAGCAGACGTTGGGCGGCGAATGGCGCCAGTACGAGAAGATCTTCCCGGCGCTGGCCGCGAGTTCGATCGACCAGGTCAGCCTGGAATGCATCCACAGCCACGTGCCGCCGGACCTGATGGCCTTGCTGAAGGGCAAGGACGTGATGGTCGGCGTGATCGACGTCGCCAGCGAGCAGGTCGAGACACCCGAGGAGGTGGCGGACACGATAGGCCGCGCGCTGCGCTTCGTGCCGAAGGAGCACCTGCTGCCCTGCACCAACTGCGGCCTGGCGCCGATGCCGCGCGAGGTCGCGCTGGCCAAGCTCGAGGCGCTGGGCCGCGGCGCGGCGCTGGCGCGCGAGCGCTACGGCGCCGCCGGCTGACGGCCCGCGACCGAACGCTTCATACCGAACTGCAATCAATCGTTGCGAAAGGCCATCTGTCGGCTCGCGGCCCGTTGCGGCCGTTCGCGCCGCAATCGCGCGAGCCAAGGTCGCCAGGTGGCCGACTGCGCTCATGTCCCCCGGGCTGGGCCATGCCCAGCCCTCCTCCTTTACTTCGCTCCGCCGGCCACCCGCCGCCCTTGGCCCCAACCATGGGTGGCACGCGACCGATTCCCCGCCACCGCAGTGTCGGATCGGGACGGTGGGGCGTGCTGTGGAGCGAAGTCAAGGAGGAGCGGCGGGCGCAGCCCGACGCGGGGGAGTGAGCCCGGACACGAACAGTCCTGTGGACTGTTCGTGCCTGGCGAACGCCAGGGGCTCCGGCCCCTGGCATGAGCGGAGCAGGGCACCCCGCCGGCCCGATCTCGCGCTGATGCCGACACGCAGAACGAACGTCCGCAACGGGCCGCTCGCGGCCCCTCATTCCTAGTCGATCGATCGCAAGTCGGTATCAGTCCGCGATCGTGTCGGCCGCCACCGGCGACAGCCTGGGCGCGGCGCCGCGCAGGTTGAGCCAGGCGCTCGTTGCGCCGCTGACCGCGATCACGGCCATGCCGACCCAGCCCCAGAAGTCGGGCAGGTGGCCGAAGAGCCACCAGCCGACGGCGGCCGCGGCGCCGATCTGCAGGTAGACGAAGGGCATCAGCGTGGCCGTCGGCGCCACGCCCAGCGCCAGGATCAGCATCAGGTGCCCGCCGGTGCCCAACGCGCCAACGAGCGCGAGCAGCGCCCAGTGCGTGGCCGGCACCGCGGCGAAGGCGGCGCGCACGTCGATGCCGCTCGTCCACAGCAGCGGCAGCAGCACCATGCTGCCCACCAGCCCGGTCCAGAAATGCGTGGTCAGCGGGTTCTCGAGCCCGGCGAGCCGGCGCGTCAGCACCTGGAACGACGCATAGGTGACGGCACCGATGAGCGGGAACAGCACCGCCCAGCCGAACAGCCCGCTGCCCGGGCGGATGACGACCAGCGCGCCGGCGAACGCGGCGCCGACCAGCGCCCAGCGCCAGCGCGAGACGCGCTCGTGCAGCAGCCAGGCGGCGAGCAGCGTCACCAGCACCGGCGTGAGCATGTTGATCGCGGTGAACTCCGGCACCGGCATGTGCTGCACGCCGTAGAAGCTGAAGCCGCTGGTCGCCAGCAGCAGCAGTCCGCGCAGCGCCTGGAAGCGCGGGTGCTCGCTGCGGAACGACAGCCGGCGGTCGAACGCGAGCCAGAGCGCCATCGCGACGGCCTGGAACAGGTAGCGTGCGCTGAGCATCAGCAGCACCGGCAGCGCCGCCGGCGTCGCGCTGCCGAGCCAGCGCACGGTGTTGTCCATGCTCGCGAAGCACAGCGCCATCGCGCTGATCAGCGCGATGCCGAGCAGGGGCCGCGACGCCGGCTTCGTCATCCGCCTTGCACGCGCGCGGCCAGTGCTTGCCACACCGGACGCAGCCGTCCCGGCAGGTCGGGCAGGCTGCCGAGTTCGGTGCGGCTCTCGCCGGGCGCGTGGAAGTCGCTGCCGCGCGAGGCGAGCAGGTCGAATTCGAGCGCGGTCTCGGCGTAGCGCGCCTGCTCGGCCGTGCTGTGGCTGCCGGTCATGACCTCGACGCCGCGTCCGCCATGGGCGATGAATTCGGTGAAGAGCGCGTACTCCTCGGTCGGCGTGAAACGGTAGCGTGCCGGGTGCGCGACGACGGCGATGCCGCCGGCTGCCGTGATCCAGCGCACCGCGTCGCCCAGACCGGCCCAGCGGTGTTCCACGTAGCCGGGCTTGCCTTCGGTGAGGAAGCGGCGGAAGACCTCGTGCGTGTCGGCGCAGACGCCGCGCTCGACGAGGAAGCGCGCGAAGTGGGTGCGCGAGACGAGTTCCGGGTTGTCGACGTAGCGCAGCGCGCCGTCGAACGCGCCGTCGATGCCGGCCGCGGCCAGGCCCGCGGCCATCGCCAGCGCGCGCTCGCGCCGGCCGCCGCGGGTGGCGGCCAGGCCGGCGGCGAGCGCGGTGTCGTCGGCGTCGAAGCCCAGGCCGACGATGTGCACCGTCTGGCCGGCGAAGCTGACCGAGATCTCGGTGCCGCTGAGGTATTTCATGCCCAGCGCGAGCGCCGCATCGCGTGCCCGCGCCTGGCCGGCGATCTCGTCGTGGTCGGTCAGCGACCAGAGCTCGACGCCGTTCGCATGCGCCCGCGCGGCGAGCTGTTCGGGGCTGAGGGTGCCGTCGGAGACGTTGGAATGCGAATGCAGGTCGGCGTTCAGAAGGTGCACGGCGCCGATTCTACGGAGCGGCCCCTGTCATTCACGTGTCCAGGGTCAGGCAGCGGTCGCAGCGATCGGCCAGCGTGCGGTCGTGGGTCACGACGACGAAGGCGGTGCCGTGCTCGCGCGCCAGCCCGAGCATCAGCTCGAACACGCCGGCGGCGGTCTCGCGGTCCAGGTTGCCGGTCGGTTCGTCGGCGAGCACGCATTCCGGCTGCGTGACGAGCGCGCGCGCGATCGCCACGCGCTGGCGCTCGCCGCCCGAGAGCTGCGACGGGAAATGCGCGGTTCGCGCCGCCAGCCCCACCTGCGCCAGCACCGCCTGCGCTGCGGCGCGCGCCGCGGCCGTGCCGTCGCGCCGGATGCGCAGCGGCATCGCGACGTTGTCGAGCGCACTGAACTCGGGCAGCAGGTGGTGGAACTGGTAGACGAAACCGAGGTGCCGGTTGCGCCAGCGGCCCTGCTCGGCGGCGTTCAGCGTCGCCAGGTCGCGCCCCATCAGCGTGACGCGCCCCGAGGTCGGCGCGTCCAGGCCGCCGAGCAGGTGCAGCAGCGTGCTCTTGCCCGAGCCCGAGGCGCCGACCACCGCCAGCGTCTCGCCGGGCTCCACCGCCAGGCTCACGCCGCGCAGCACGCTCACGTCGAGCGGGCCTTCGCGGAAACGCTTGTGCAGCGCGTCGGCCCGCAGCACCGGCTCACTCATAGCGCAGCGCCTCGGCCGGGTTGACACGGCTGGCGCGCCAGCTCGGGTAGATCGTCGCGACGAAGGACAGCAGCAGCGAGATCACGACGATGGGCACGATGTCGCTCGCCATCGGGTCGCTCGGCATGCGGCTGATCAGGTAGACGCTGGCGGGCAGGAAGGTCATGTGCAGCAGGCGCTCGATCGCCGGCACGATGATGTCGATGTTGAACGCGACGAGCAGCCCGAGCGCGACGCCGGCGAGCGTGCCGATGATCCCGGACGCCGCGCCCTGGACCATGAACACGCCCATGATCGAGCGCGGGCTCGCACCCAGCGTGCGCAGGATCGCGATGTCGGCGCGCTTGTCGGTGACCGTCATCACCAGCGTCGAGACGAGGTTGAACGCGGCCACCGCGACGATCAGCGTCAGGATGATGAACATCATCCGTTTCTCGACCTGCACCGCCTCGAACCAGCTGCGGTTGGTGCGCGTCCAGTCGCGCACCATGTAGCCGCTGCCCAGCGTGGTCTGCAGCGCGTCGGCGACCCGGGGCGCGTCGTCCACGTCGTGCAGGCGCAGTTGCACGCCGGTCGGCCCGCCGCTGCGGAACAGCGTGGCGGCGTCGCCCAGCGCGACCAGCGCCAGGCCGCTGTCGTATTCGTAGTGGCCGGCGCTGAAGGTGCCGATCACGGTGAACTGCTTCAGGCGCGGGATCACGCCGGCCGGCGTGACCTGGCCGCCGGGCGCGGCGACCGTCACCTTGTCGCCCGCCTGCACGCCGAGCAGGCGCGCCAGCTCGACGCCGAGCACGATGTTCCACTCGCCCGGCTTCAGCCCGGCCAGCGTGGTGTCGCGCAGCTGGCGCGCGAGCGGCGTCACGTTCGCCTCCTCGGCCGGAACGATGCCGCGCACGACGGCGCCGCGCAGCTCGTCGCCGCGGCCGATCAGCGTCTGCGACTCGACGAAGGGTGCCGCGCCGGCCACCTCCGGGTTGCGCCGCGCCAGCGCCGCGAGGGCGCGCCAGTCGGGCAGCGCGTTGCCGCCGGCGTCGAAGATCTCGATGTGCGCGACGACGCTGAGCATGCGGTCGCGCACCTCCTTCTGGAAGCCGTTCATCACCGACAGCACGATGATCAGCGCCGCGACGCCGAGCGCGATGCCGAGCATCGAGACGCCCGAGATGAACGAAATGAAGCCGTTGCGCCGGCCGGCGCGGCCGGCACGCGTGTAGCGCCAGCCGATGTGCCACTCGTAGGGCAGGTCCATGGGGCGGCGATGCTACCCGAGCGGCCGGCCGACACGCGCCCCGGGATAATCGCTGCGATGCACCTCCTGGTTCCTTTCGCGGCGCCGCTCGCCGAGGCCGGCCGCGCGGCGCTGCCCGGGCTGGCGCTGCCGAACCTGCGCGCGCTGCTCGCACGCAGCGGCCCGCCCGAACGCGACGACGGCGACGAATTCAGCCTGACGCCGCCACACGAGCGCGCCTTGGCGCGTGCGCTGGGCTGGGCCGGTGGCGACGGCGCGCTGCCCTGGGCCGCCTGGTGGGCGGCGGCGGACGGCGTCGGCGATGTCGGCCGCGCGGACCTCGCCTGGGGCTTGCTCAGCCCGGTGCACTGGCATGTCGGCACCGACCAGGTCAGTCTCGTCGATCCGGCGGCGCTGAGGCTCGACGAAGCGGGCTCGCGCGCGCTGTTCGACGCCGTGCACGAACTCTTCGCGAGCGAAGGCTTCGTCATGGTCTGGGGCGCGCCGACGCGCTGGTACCTGGCGCACGAGAGCCTGGCCGGGCTGCGCTGCGCCTCGCTCGACCGCGTGATCGGCCGCAACGTCGACCGCTGGCTCACCGCCACCACCGCCGCCGACCCGGCGCTGCGCCGCATGCGCCGGCTGCACAGCGAGGTGCAGATGCTGCTCCACACGCACCCGATCAACGAGCAGCGCGAGGCCGCGGGCCTGCTGCCGGTGAATTCGTTCTGGCTCAGCGGCTGCGGGCTCGCCCAGCCGGTGACGGGCAAGGCGCCGCAGGTCGACGACCGGCTGCGCGGGCCGGCGCTGGCCGACGACTGGGCCGCCTGGACGCGCGCCTTGGAGACGCTGGACGCAGGCCCGATCGCCGAGCTGCGCCGCGCCGCCGAGGCCGGCCAGGCGCTGCGCCTGACGCTGTGCGGCGAGCGTTCGTCCGCCAGCGTCGTGCCGGGCGGGCCCTGGCAGCGCTGGCGTTCGATGTTCGCGCGCCGCGAGCCGGCCGCGCTGCTGGAGACGCTGTGAAGCTGCTCACCCGCGACGTTCCGCCGCGCGCCGCCTTCGCGCTCGAATCGGCCGGCCTGCACCCGCTGCTCGCCCGGCTGCTCGCCGCGCGCGGCGTGCGCGGCGCCGACGAGCTCGACGACGGCCTGGCGCGCTTGCTGCCGCCCGCCGGCCTGCGTGGCGCGCAGGAGGCGGGGCGGCTGCTCGCCGACGCCATCGCCGCCGGACGGCGCATCTGCGTCGTCGCCGACTACGATTGCGACGGCGCCACGGCCTGCGCCGTCGCGTTGCGCGGGCTGGCGATGCTGGGCGCGTCGCGCGAGACCCTGGCCTACGTGGTGCCCGACCGCGCCGTGCACGGCTACGGGCTGTCGCCGGCGATCGTCGACCTCGCGCGCGCCGAACGGCCCGACCTGCTGGTGACGGTGGACAACGGCATCGCCAGCCTGGAGGGCGTCGCGCATGCGCGCGCGCTCGGCATGGCGGTGCTCGTCACCGACCATCACCTGCCGGCGCTGGCCGACGGCGCGGTCACGCTGCCGGCGGCCGACGTGATCGTGAACCCGAACCAGCCCGGCTGCGGCTTCGAGAGCAAGGCGCTCGCCGGCGTCGGCGTGATGTTCTACGTGCTGCTCGCCACGCGCGCCGAGCTGCGCGAGCGCGGTCGCTTCGACGGCCCCGGCGCAGCCGGCCAAGTGCTGCAGCCGCGGCTCGACGCGCTGCTCGATCTGGTGGCGCTGGGCACGGTGGCCGACGTCGTCAAGCTCGACGCGAACAATCGCCGCCTCGTCGCGCAAGGCCTCAAGCGCATCCGCGCCGGGCGCATGCAGCCCGGCGTGGCGGCGCTGTTCGCGGTGGCGCGGCGCGATCCGGCGCGCGCCGCGGCCTTCGACTTCGGCTTCGCGCTCGGGCCGCGCATCAACGCCGCCGGCCGCCTCGCCGACATGACGCTGGGCATCGAATGCCTGCTCACCGACGACCCCGCGCGCGCCGCCGATCTGGCCGCGCAGCTGGACGCGATCAACCGCGAGCGGCGCGTCGTCGAGGCCGGCATGCGCGAGCTGGCCGAGGTCACCGTCGATCGGCTCACCTTCGACAGCACGCCGCCGGCGGTGGCGCTGTTCGACGCGTCGTTCCACGAGGGCGTGGTCGGCATCGTCGCCGGGCGCGTGAAGGACCGCCTGCACCGGCCGACCTTCGCCTTCGCGCGCGGCGCCGACGGCGTGCTGAAGGGTTCCGGCCGCTCGATCCCGGGCTTCCATCTGCGCGATGCGCTCGACCTCGTCGCCAAGCGCCACCCGGGGCTGCTGCTGCGCTTCGGCGGCCACGCGATGGCGGCCGGCTGCACGCTGGCCGAGGACGGCTTCGAGCGCTTCGACGCCGCGCTGCGCGAGGTCGCCGGCGAGTGGCTCGACGCCGAAACGCTGACGCGCACGCTGCGCACCGACGGCCCGCTCGCCGCTCGAATGGTTCGATGCCGCGACCGTCGCCTTGCTCGACGCCCAGGTCTGGGGCCAGGGCTTCGAGGCGCCGCTGTTCTGCGACGAGGTCCAGGTGCTGCAGCAGCGCCTGGTCGGCGAGAAGCACCTGAAGTTGCGTCTGTCGCTCGCCGGCAAGCCACGCGATGCGATCTGGTTCGGCCACCCCGAGCCGCTGCCCGAGCGCGTGCGCCTGGCCTATCGGCTGAGCCTGGACGAATGGAATGGCCAGCCGCGCGTGCAGATGGTGGTCGAGGCCGCGGCCTGAAGCGTCGGCCGGAAGCTGGGGATTGCCGCTTCCGGGGGCGTCCCCAGAATGGTTCGCACCCTGTGAGCCCGAGAGACCGCCATGCCTGCACCGCTGCGCGACATCCCCGACGACGCCGTCGAGCTGATCAAGAGCTTCGAGGGCATCCCCGACGGCGACCCACGCACCGTCAACATCGACGCCTATCTCGACCCGGTGGGCATCTGGACGATAGGCTGGGGCCACGCGATCCCGGCGCCCGGCGGCGGCTGGCTGCGCGG
Source organism: uncultured beta proteobacterium (assembly GCA_963788635.1). Lineage (GTDB taxonomy): Bacteria > Pseudomonadota > Gammaproteobacteria > Burkholderiales > Burkholderiaceae_C > Rubrivivax. Next base: position 93,741 of record CAWBHE010000013.1, read on the forward strand.
TGCGGCGAACCAGGCGAAGGCGAGGGCGCTCTACCCGGGCGGCATCACGAAGGCGCAGGCCGAGGTGCTGCTGCGCGGCGACCTCGTCGACACCGGACGCGACGTCGAGCGGCTGGTGACGGTGGATCTGGACGACGGCCAGTTCGGGGCGCTGGTCAGTTTCACCTTCAACCTCGGCGCCGGCAGCCTGGGCCAGTCGACGCTGCTGAGAAAGCTCAACGCCGGCGACCTGGCCGGCGCGGCGGACCAGTTCCTGGCCTGGAACAAGGGCCGCGTGGGTGGGCAACTGGTCGTGTTGCCGGGCCTGGCGCGGCGACGCGGCGCCGAGCGCGCGCTGTTCCTCGGCGAGGACTGGCGCGCCGCCGGCGGCGTGCGCGGTGCCCGTCGTGGTGCGGCGAAGAAGGCGGCCGCGAAGCGCGTCGCGAAGAAGAGCGCGAAGAAGCGCGTGACGAAGAGCGTGACGAAGGGCGTGAAGCCGGCCGCGAAGAAGCCTTCCGTCGTCAAGCCACGCGGCCGAACCACCACAGCGAAAGGCCTGCCGCCAGCACCGTCAACAAAGCGGCCAGGCCGGCGAATACCGCGCTGATCTCGGTGTTCTGGCGCTCGACGACCAGTTTGCCCGAGAGCGTGCCGTAGACATTCTTCAGGTCGTCAGCGGTGCCGGCAAAGAAGTACTGGCCCTGGGTGAAGGCGGCGATGTCCTTCAGCGTCGCCTCGTCCAGCCGCACGAGCATGCTCCAGCCGTCGAAGCCGATCACGGCCCCCTGCTTGGTGCCCAGGCCGACGGCGTAGACGCGCACGCCGTGGTCGGCAGCCATCGCGGCGGCCTGCAGCGGGTCGGGGCCGGTGGTGCGCTGGCCGTCGGTGAGCATGATGATCGCCGCCGACTTGTAAGAGCCGGGCTCCACCGGCGCCGGTCGCGGCCGCGCCCCGTCGCCACCGAGCGGCGCGAAGGGCGCGTACGCCGGCTGGCGGCCGCCGGCCGCGGTGGTGTCGATGCCTTCGTCGGGGAACAGCGTGGCCAGCGCGACGATGATCGCGCTGCCGGTCGCGGTGGCGCGCTGCAGTTGCAGCCGGTCGATCGTGGCGACCAGATCGTCGCGGTTGGTCGTCGGCGGCTGCACCAGCGCGGCGGTACCGGCGAAGGCGACGATGCCGACCTTCACGTCGCGCGGCACCGACTGGACGAAGGCCTTCGCGGCCTCCTGCGCGGCGACGAGCCGGTTCGGCTTGATGTCCTCGGCGCGCATGCTCAGCGAGACGTCGATGGCCAGGATCACCGTGCGTTCGGACTGCGGCAGCACCAGCCGCATCGTCGGCCGCGCCGACGCCAGCACGAGCAGCGCCAGCGCCGCCAGCAGCAGCGCCGGCGGCAGATGCCGCCGCCAGCCGGGGCCGCTGCCCAGCGCGGCGCGCGCCACCGCCAAGCTGGGCAGCCGCAGCGTCGTCCTGCGCCGCCGGCGCAGCAGCCAGAAGTACAGAACCACGAGCAGCGGCAGCGTCAGCAGCGCCCACAAGGCTCCGGGCCACTGGAAGCTCATGGCGCGACGGCGGCGGGGACGGCGCGCGCCAGATGGGCCGGGAAGCGCAGCGGTGACTTCAGCCGCGCGCGCTGGCGGCGCAGGTCGGCGAAGCGCAGCAGCGCGTCGAGCAGGTCGTCGTCGGTGGCGAGCTCCAGCGTGTCGGCGCCGGACGCCGCCAGCGCGTCGAAGATCGCCGCCTCCTGCTCGGCCGCGATGCGCGCGTAGCGTTCGCGGAAACCCGCGTCGCCGGCGTCGATCAGCAACTGCTCGCCGGTCTCGGCGTCCAGCACCGTCAGCAGCCCGAGGCCGGCATCGGCGGGCAGCGCGCGCTCGAGCGGGTCGACCAGGCGCACCGCGACCACGTCGTGGCGCACCGCGAGCCGGGCCAGCGCGTCGGCCCAGCCGGGCGCGCTGATGAAGTCCGAGACGACGAAGACCAGCGAGCGGCGCTTGATCACGCCGGCAGCGGCGTGCAGCAGATCGGCGAGCGCGGTGCCGTGGCCGCTTCCTGGCGCACGCGGCGCGCGCATGCGCTGCAGCAGCGTCAGCAGATGGCGGCGCGACGCGGCGGGCGGCAGCACCGCCTCGACCCGCTCGCCGTAGAGAATCGCGCCGACCCGGTTACCGTGGCGCGTGATCACGCGCGCCAGCGCGGCGACGAACGCCGCCGAGATGTCGAGCTTGGTCTGCTCGCCGGAGCCGAAGTCGACGCTCGCCGACAGGTCGAGCAGGAACCAGGCGCTGAGGTCGCGGTCTTCCAGGTACAGCCGCACGTAAGGCTGCTGCAGCCGCGCGGTGACGTTCCAGTCGATGTGGCGCACGTCGTCGTGGAGCTGGTATTCGCGCAGGTCGGCCAGGTCGACGCCGGCGCCGCGCAGCAGCGTTCGGTAGTCGCCCTGGAGCAGTCCGTCCAGCCGCCGCAGCACCGTCCATTCCAGGCGCTGCAGCAGGCGTTCGGCGCTGGTCTCAATCACGGGGAGCCGTGGCCGCCGGCGGCGGCAGCTTCTTCAGCACGCGCTGCACCAGCGCGTCGGCGCTGACGCCCTCGGCCAGCGCCTCGTAGCTGAGCACGATGCGGTGGCGCATCACGTCGGGCGCGAGGTCCACCAGGTCGGCCGGCAGCGCGTAGCGGCGCCCACGCAGCAGCGCGAGCGCGCGCGCGCCCTCGACCATCGCGATCGTCGCGCGCGGGCTGGCGCCGTAGGTGATCAGGCGCGCGCAGTCGGCGAGGTCGGCCTTCGCCGGCTGGCGCGTGGCCGCGACCAGCTTCACCGCGTACTGGATCAGCGACGGGTCGACGTAGACCGCGCGGCAGTCGCGCTGCAACGCGGCGAGCTGGAAGGTGTCGGCCACCGGGTCGACCTCGACCGGCGCGCCGAGCGCGCGCTCGGCGATCACGAACTCTTCCTCTTCGCTCGGGTAGTCGACCAGCACCTTCATCATGAAGCGGTCGACCTGCGCCTCGGGCAGCGGGTAGGTGCCCTCGGTCTCGATCGGGTTCTGCGTCGCCATCACGACGAAGGGCTCGGGCACCTTGTGCGTTTCGCCGGCGATCGTGACCTGGCGTTCCTGCATCACCTCGAGCAGCGCGCTCTGCACCTTGGCCGGCGCGCGGTTGATCTCGTCGGCGAGCAGCAGGTTCGCGAACACCGGCCCGAGCGAGGTGCCGAACTCGCCGCTCTTCTGGTTGTAGATGCGCGTTCCGACCAGGTCGGCCGGCACCAGGTCGGGCGTGAACTGGATGCGCTTGAAGCTGCCGCGCACGGTGCGCGCGAGCGTCTTCACGGTCAGCGTCTTGGCCAGCCCGGGCACGCCCTCGACGAGCAGATGGCCTTGCGCGAGCATCGCGACGAGCACGCGCTCGAGGAAGCGGTCCTGGCCGACGACGACGCGCTTGACCTCGTAGAGCAGCCGCTCCATCAGCGGGGCGGTGGGTTCGTGGTTGGCGTTCATGGTCGGACGTTCGAAGGGGTTCAGAAGGGCGGCATGCCGGCCGCCCGGGCGGCATTCTCGATCGGCACCGCGAAGCCGATGCCGATGAAGGTGCGCTGTTCGCCCGGGTTGAGGATCGCGGTGACGACGCCGACCACGCTGCCGTCCATCGTGACCAGCGGGCCGCCGGAGTTGCCCGGGTTGGCCGCGGCGTCGAACTGGATCAGGTGCTCGAGCGTCTCGTCGCCGTGCTCGGCGCGGAACTCGCGCTCCAGGCCCGAGACGATGCCCGCGCTGACCGACGGCCCGATGCCGAACGGATGGCCGATCGCGATCACCTCGTCGCCCGGCTTCAGGCCGGCGATGGAGCGCATCGTCGCCGGCTGCAGGTCGTCGGGCAAGGTCAGCGCCTTGAGCACGGCCAGATCGTTCTGCGGCTGGGTGCTGACGATGCGTGCCGCGGACTCGTGGCCGTCGGCGAAGGTCACGCGCACCTTGCGCGCGCCGGCGACCACGTGCAGGCTGGTCAGGATCGTGCCGTCGCCGACGATCACGACGCCGGTACCCAGACTGCGCTCCAGCGCGCGCTTGTCGGGCCGGTCGTGGCCGCGGTCGCGCTCGTCGACGAGGCCGATCACGCGCACCACCGACGGCGCGACGGCGGCATAGGCGCGCGCCGCCGCCGACGGCAGCGGCTCCTTCTCGAGCGACTGGCGTACCGCGACGTCGATGTCGCGTTGGGTGATGACATGCGGCGCCGGGCGCAGGCCGAAGGCCAGCACCAGGGCCAGCGTCGCGAGCAGGGCCCCGGCGGCGAACCAGATCGGCGCGCCGTGGCGGTACAGCAAGATCGGCTTGCGTGGCGACGCCGCGGGCCGAGCTTCTGGGTCCGCCGCGGCGCCGGCCCCCGCAGGCGCCGCCGGCGCTGCGTCGCGGCGCGGCGTGCGGCTGTAAAGCGGTGCCTTCTTCATGCGTGCGGGCCTCCGGGTCCCGAAGCTCGGAAAGACAGTATCACGTTGCGCGGGTCCCCGCCGCGCGCGAGCGATGCCGCATCATTGCCGGATGTGGATCGATTCACACTGCCATCTCGACGCGCCGGAGTTCGACGCCGACCGCGACGCCGTGCTCGGGCGCGCACGCGCCGCCGGCGTCGGCCTGCTCGTGCTGCCGGCGGTAGCGGTCGCGAACTTTGCCGCCGTGCGCGAGCTCGCCCATCGCCATGGGCTGGTCTATGCGTTGGGCATCCACCCGCTCTACGTCGAGCGCGCCGCCGATGCGGACCTGGACCGGCTGAAGGAGGCGCTGCAAGCGGCGCGCGACGACCCGCGTCTGGTCGCGGTGGGCGAGATCGGCCTCGACGAATTCGTCCCGAGCGAGGCGCCGGCGCGCCAGGTGCATTTCTACCGCGCCCAGCTCGAGCTGGCGCGCGAGGCCGGTCTGCCGGTGATCCTGCACGTGCGGCGGTCGGCCGATTCGCTGCTCGCCGGGCTGCGGCGCATTCCGGTGGCCGGCGGCATCGTCCATGCGTTCAACGGCAGCGCGGTGCAGGCGGCGCAGTTCGTCGAGCGCGGCTTTCGGCTCGGCTTCGGCGGCGCGATGAGCTTCGAGCGCGCGCTGCAGATCCGCCGCCTCGCCGCCGATCTGCCGGCCGAGGCGCTGGTGCTGGAGACCGACGCGCCCGACATCCCGCCGCAGTGGCTGTACCGCAGCGCTTTGCGGCGCGCGGCGGGCGAGACCTCGCGCAACGAACCGGCCGAACTGCCGCGCATCGCGCAGACGCTGGCCGCGCTGCGCGGCTGGTCGCTCGACGAGACGGCCGCCATCACCTCGGCGAACGTGCGCGCGGCGCTGCCGCGCATCGGGGTGCCGGCATGATCGCGGCGCAGGCGCCGATCGGCGTGTTCGACTCCGGCGTCGGCGGCTTGTCGGTGCTGCGCGCGCTGCGCCTAGCCTTGCCCGGCGAAGACCTGTTGTACGCGGCCGACTCGGGTCACGCGCCCTATGGCGACCGCGACGCCGGCTTCGTCACCGCACGCGCGCTGGCGATGGCCGACTTTCTGCAGGCCGCCGGCGCCAAGGCGATCGTCGTCGCCTGCAACACGGCCAGCGTCGTGGCCGTGGCCGCGCTGCGTGAGCGCTTCGACCTGCCCATCGTCGCGATGGAGCCGGCGATCAAGCCGGCCGCCCGTCTCACGCGCAGCGGCGTCGTCGGCGTGCTCGCGACCGCGGGGACGGTGGCCAGCGCCAACGTCGAGCGGCTGTGCCGCGAGCACGCCGGCGGCGCGCGCGTGCTGCTGCAGGCCTGCCCCGGGCTCGTCGAATGCGTTGAGCGCGGCGAGCTCGGCGACGCCTCCACGCACGCGCTGCTGCGGCGCTACGTCGAGCCGCTGCTGCAGGCCGGCGCCGACACGCTGGTGCTGGGCTGCACGCACTACGCCTTCCTCGCGCCGGCGTTGCGCGACATCGCCGGGCCGGGCGTGCAGCTGGTCGATGCCGCCGAGGCGGTCGCGCGCGAGACCGTGCGCCGGCTCGGCGCGCTGCGGCAGGACGGCGCGCGTGCGGGGGGCGAGCGCTTCGTGACCACCGGCGCGCTGGCGCCGGCGCGCCAGCGGCTGGCGATGTTGTGGGGCGGCCGCGTGGACGTGCAGGCGCTCGAGGGTGCCGCGCCATGACGGCGGCGTCCGCGCGTCGGTCGCGCCTCGTCGGCCTGCCGCCGGTGATCGGCCGCGGCACGCGGCTGCTCGTGCTGGGCAGCTTCCCGGGCGCGGCGTCGCTCGCCGCCGGCGAGTACTACGCGCATCCGCGCAACCAGTTCTGGCCCATCGTCTCGGCGCTGCTCGCGACCGACCTGCGCGCGCTGCCGTACCGGCAACGGCTCGCGGCGCTGAAGGCCGGCGGCCTGGGCTTGTGGGATGTCTACGCCAGTTGCCGGCGCGAGGGCAGCCTGGACCAGGCGATCGAGGACGCCGAGGCCAACGACCTCGCCGGACTGCGCCGCCGCGCGCCGGGATTGCGCATCGTCGCGCACAACGGTGGCGAGTCGGCGCGCACGATGCGTACATTGCAGTCGCTCGGGCATGCCGTCCTGCGCTTGCCGTCGACCAGCCCGGCCAACGCGAGCTGGTCGTTCGAGCGCAAGCTCGCCGCCTGGCGCGAGGCTTTCGACGCCGCGGGATTGCCATGATCGAACTGCCCGAAGCCACCGTCAGCGAAGGCGACGGCGTGCGCTACCTGCACCTGGGCTCGATCTGGGTCCAGGGCGCGATGCGAATCCGCAAGCCGCAACAGGTGGAACTGGAATACGTGCAACGCATGCTGGCCAGCCTGCTGTGGCTGCCGACGCCCGAGATCGGCCGCGGCCGCGCGGTCCAGCTCGGGCTGGGCGCCGGCGCGATCACGCGCTTCACGCACAAGGCGCTGCGCATGCCGACGACGGTGGTCGAGCTGAACCCGGCGGTGGTCGACGTCAACCGGGCCTGGTTCCACCTGCCGGCCGAGGTCGAGGTCGTGATCGCCGATGCCGGCCGCTGGCTGCGCGAGGCCGCCGAGCCGCAGAGCGCGCAGCTGCTGCACGTCGACCTGTACGACCACGAGGCGGCGGCCCCGGTGCTCGACGACGAGGCCTTCTACGCCGACTGCCGCGCGCTGCTGGCCGACGGTGGCGTGATGAGCGTGAACCTGTTCGGCCGCGACGCCAGCTTCGAGCGCAGCGCGGCGCGCATCGCGGCCGCGTTCGGCGCTCGGCCAGGTCTGGAGCCTGCGCCCGACGCGCGAGGGCAACACCGTCGTCGTCGCGAGCCGAGACGCGGCGCTGCCCGAGCGCGACGAACTGCTGGCGCGTGCCGCCGCGATCGAGACCCGCTTCGGCGCCTACGGGCTGCCGGCGCGCAAATGGCTGCGCATGCTGAGGCCGTGGAGCGGCGCGTGACGCGTCGCACGAACACCGTCGATCGATCGAGCAGCGCAGTCCGGCTGCCGCATCTCCGCCGCGCCGGGCCGTGCTCAGCCCGCACAATCCGGCCATGACCAAGGCTGTGCCCACCGTGCGCCCGCTCGGCCGGCTCGACTGGCGCTGGCTGCTCGACGGGCTGCGCGAGGACGGCTGGATCAGCGCCGAGGACGCCGAGCGCGTGAAGAGTCGCTTCGGCGCCGGCGCGTCCAGCCTGCACGCGCTGGTGCGCCTGGGCGGCGCCGGCCTCGTCAGGAAGGGCAGCGGCAAGGCGCTCGACACCGAGGCGCTCACCGAATGGCTGGCCGGACGCGCCAAGCTGCCCTACCTGCGCATCGACCCGTTGCGCGCCGACGTCGGCCGCGTCGCCGACGTGATGAGCGTGGCCTACGCCGAGAGCCGGCGCGCGCTGCCGGTGACGGTGGGGGCGACCGAGGTCACGATCGCCACCGCCGAGCCCTTCGACACCGCCTGGGTCGCCGAGATCGAGGCCCACACGCGGCGCGCGGTGCGGCTGGTGGTCGCGAACCCGGACGACGTGCGCCGCTACACGACCGAGTTCTACGCGCTCGCGAAGAGCGTGCGCGCGGCGCAGAAGAGCGGCGAGGTCTCGCCCAGCGCCAGCTTCGAGCAGCTCGTCGAGCTGGGCAAGGCGAACAAGCAGCTCGACGCCAACGACCAGGGCGTGGTCCAGGTCGTCGACTGGCTCTGGCAGTACGCGTTCGACCAGCGCGCGAGCGACATCCACCTCGAGCCGCGGCGCGAGATGGGCGCGATCCGCTTCCGCATCGACGGCGTGCTGCACACCGTCTACCAGGTGCCGCTGTCGGTGATGAACGCGATGACCTCGCGCATCAAGCTGCTCGGCCGGATGGACGTGGTCGAGCGCCGGCGGCCGCTGGACGGGCGCATCAAGACCGTGCGGCCGGACGTCGACGGCAAGCCCGGCGGCGAGGTCGAGATGCGGCTGTCGACGCTGCCCACCGCCTTCGGCGAGAAGATGGTGATGCGCATCTTCGACCCCGAGACGGTGGTCAAGAACGTCGAGGCGCTGGGCTTCGGCGCGCACGAGGCCAAGGCCTGGTCCGAGCTGATCGCGCGCCCGCACGGCATCATCCTCGTCACCGGCCCGACCGGCAGCGGCAAGACGACGACGCTGTACTCGACGCTGAAGTCGCTCGCCTGCGACGAGCTCAACATCTGCACCATCGAGGACCCGATCGAGATGATCGAGCCGTCGTTCAACCAGACCCAGGTGCATGCCGCGATCGAGATGGGTTTCGCCGAGGGCCTGCGCGCGCTGATGCGGCAGGACCCGGACATCATCATGGTCGGCGAGATCCGCGACCTGGCCACCGCCGAGATGGCGATCCAGGCCGCGCTCACCGGCCACCTGGTCTTCAGCACGCTGCACACCAACGACTCGGTGAGCGCGATCACGCGCCTGGCCGACCTGGGCGTGCCGCCCTACCTGATCAGCGCCACCGTGATCGGCGTGCTCGCGCAGCGGCTCGCGCGCACGCTGTGCACGGCCTGCAAGGTACGCGACGAGGGCGCCACGCGCGAGGCGATCGACGAGCTCGCGCGGCCCTGGCGGCTGTCCGGCGGCGTGCGGCCGTACAAGCCGGTGGGCTGCCTCGAATGCCGCCACACCGGCTACCGCGGCCGCGCCGGCCTGTACGAGCTGCTCGTGATGACCGAGGCGGCGCGCGCCGCGGTGCACCCGGCGGTGGACATCGCCGCGCTGCGCCGCCAGGCGATGAAGGACGGCATGCGCGCGCTGCGCCTGGCCGGCGCGATGAAGGTCGCCGAAGGCGTGACGACGATCGAGGAAGTGCTGCGCAGCACGCCCGGCCTGCACGGCTGAGCCGCGGGCGAGCGTTTGCTTGCAAAGCGCTGCCGCTGCGCGCGAGGGCGCTGCCTAGAATCGGCCGCTCGCTTCGAGGAGACCGCCGTTGAAGATCAAGAGCCAGAAGGATTTCTGGTCGGGCCTGCTGTTCATCGCCGCGGGCATCGCCTTCGCGTGGGGTGCCACCAACTACCGTTTCGGCAGTTCGGCGCAGCCGGGGCCGGCCTACTTTCCGTTCGGGCTCGGTCTGCTGCTCGCGCTGCTCGGCGGCGTGGTGCTGTTCAAGGCGCTCACGCTCGAGGTCGAGGGCGGCGACCGCACGGGCCGCTGGGCGCTGCGGCCCTGGCTCGTGATCGTCGGCGCGGCGGCAGGCTTCGGCTGGCTGCTGCCGCAGCTGGGGCTGTTCATCGCGATGCCGATCCTGGTCGCGGTCTCGGCGCTGGCCGGCGACGAGTTCCACTGGAAGGGCGTGCTCGTCAACGCCGCCGTGCTGACGCTGGGCTGCTGGGCGATCTTCGACCTCGGGCTCGAGCTCGACGTGCCGCTGTGGCCGGCCTGGCTGGGCCATTGAGGCGCGCATGGAACTGATCCACCACCTGGCGCTCGGCTTCGAGGTCGCCTTCACCGCGCAGAACCTGGCCTACGCCTTCGTCGGCGCGCTGCTCGGCACCTTGATCGGCGTGCTGCCCGGGCTCGGGCCGGTGGCGACGATCGCGATGCTGCTGCCCAGCATCTACACGCTGGACGCGACGCCGGCGCTGATCATGCTGGCCGGCATCTACTACGGCGCCCAGTACGGCGGCTCGACGACCGCGATCCTGATCAACGTGCCCGGCGAGTCGAGCTCGGTCGTGACCGCGATCGACGGCTACCAGATGGCGCGCCAGGGCCGCGCCGGCGCGGCGCTGGCCGCGGCCGGACTCGGCTCGTTCTTCGCCGGCTGCGTCGGCACGGTGGTCATCGCGGCGTTCGCGCCGCCGCTGACCGCGCTGGCCTTCCAGTTCGGGCCGGCGGAGTACTTCTCGCTCATGGTGCTGGGGCTGATCGGCGCGGTCGTGCTGGCCTCGGGATCGCTCGTCAAGGCGGTCGCGATGATCGTGCTCGGTCTGCTGCTCGGCCAGGTCAACACCGACGTGATCTCGGGCGTGCAGCGCTACGGCTTCGGCATCCCCGAGCTCAGCGACGGCATCGGCTTCGTCGCGATCGCGATGGGCGTGTTCGGCTTCGGCGAGATCATCGCCAACCTCGGCCGGCCGGCCGAGCACCGCGAGGTGTTCACGAAGTCGGTGACCGGCCTGTGGCCGACGAAGGACGATTTCCGCCGCGCCTGGCCGGCGGTGCTGCGCGGCACCGGCCTGGGCGCGATCCTCGGCGTGCTGCCCGGCGGCGGCGCGCTGCTGTCGTCGTTCGCGTCGTACTCGGTCGAGAAGAAGATGCGCATGGCGCCGGGCGAGCGGCCGTTCGGCCAGGGCAACATCCGCGGCGTCGCCGGCCCCGAGAGCGCCAACAACGCCGGTGCGCAGACCTCGTTCATCCCGATGCTGACGCTGGGCATCCCGCCGAACGCGGTGATGGCGCTGATGGTCGGCGCGATGACGATCAAGGGCATCCAGCCCGGCCCGCAGGTGATGACGAGCAACCCCGAGCTGTTCTGGGGCCTGATCGCTTCGATGTGGGTCGGCAACGCGATGCTGGTCGTGCTGAACCTGCCGCTGATCGGCATCTGGATCCGGCTGCTCACCGTGCCCTACCGCTTCCTGTTCCCGGCCATCGTCGCGTTCTGCTGCATCGGCTTGTACACGCTGAACAACAGTGCGTTCGACGTCTACATGGGCGCGCTGTTCGCCTTCGTCGGCTACCTGTTCCACAAGCTCGGCTGCGAGCCGGCGCCGCTGCTGCTGGGCTTCATCCTCGGCCCGATGATGGAAGAGAACCTGCGCCGTGCGCTGCTGATCTCGCGCGGCGACTGGGGCACCTTCGTCAGCCGGCCGCTGTCCGCCGGGCTGCTCGCCGCCGCGGCGCTGCTCGTCGTCGTCGTGATGCTGCCGTCGATCCGCAGCAAGCGCCAGGTCGCGTTCCAGGAGGAGTGACACCGGCGGGCCGACGCATCGAGTCCCTCGCCGGCGAAAGCGGGTTCGGGCATCGGCGAAGGCTGGAGGGCATCGCCGCCGCCGGTGCGCGGCGACAATGGCGGCCGATGAGCATCGCCGCCACTGCCGCGCCGTCGCCGCCCGCCTGGCGCGGTCTGGCGCTCGCCGGCGCCGGCTCGATCGCGTTCTCGGGCAAGGCGATCATCGTCAAGCTCGCCTACCGGCACGGCGTCGATGCGGTGACGCTGATCATGTTCCGCATGATCTTCGCGCTGCCGCTGTTCCTGCTGCTGGCCTGGTGGGCCGGGCGTGGCAAGCCGGCGCTGACGCGGCGCGACTGGGTCGTGGTCAGCGGCCTGGGCTTCTCGGGCTACTACCTCGCGAGCTTCCTCGACTTCGCCGGGCTGGAGTACACGACGGCGAGCCTCGAGCGGCTGATCCTGTACCTGAACCCGACGCTGGTGCTGGGCCTGGGCGTGCTGCTGTTCGGGCAGCGCGTCTCGGCGCAGCGCCTCGCCGCGCTGGCGGTCAGCTATGCCGGCGTGCTGCTCGTCTTCGGCCACGAACTCAGCTTCGCCGGCGCGCAGACTGCGCTCGGCGCGGCGCTGGTCTTCGCCAGCGCGGTGAGCTACGCGATCTACCTCGTCTACAGCGGCCAGGAGGTCAAGCGTCTGGGCGCGCTGCGCCTGACCGGCCTGGCCAGCAGCGTGGCCTGCGTGCTGTGCATCGCGCAGTTCCTGCTGCTGCGCCCGCTGTCGGCGGCGCTGGTCGCGCCGGCGGTCGATCTGGCTGTCGCTGCTGAACGCGACGCTGTGCACGGTGGCGCCGGTGGTGATGGTGATGATGGCGATCGAGCGCATCGGCGCGACGATGACCGCGCAGACGGGCATGATCGGCCCGCTGTCGACGATCATCATGGGCGTGCTGATCCTGGGCGAGCCCTTCAACGCCTGGCTCGTGGCCGGCACCGTGCTCGTGCTGTCGGGCGTCTGGCTGCTCGCGCGCGCACGCTGATTCACAACCCTGGAGCGAGACGATGGATCTGGGAATCGAAGGCCGCTGGGCGCTGGTCTGCGCGGCGAGCAAGGGCCTGGGCAAGGGCTGCGCGCAGGCGCTCGTCGGCGAGGGCGTCAACGTCGTCGTCACCGCGCGCGGCGACGAGGCATTGCAGGCGACGGCGGCCGAGCTGCGCGCGCTGAACCCGGCGGTGCAGGTCAGGGCGGTGGCCGGCGACATCACGACCGAGGCCGGCCGCGCCGCGGCGCTCGCCGCCTGCCCGCAGCTCGACATCCTGGTCAACAACGCCGGCGGGCCGCCGCCGGGCGACTTCCGCGACTGGGACCGCGACGCCTGGATCAAGGCGATCGACGCGAACATGCTGACGCCGATCGAGCTGATCAAGGCCAGCGTCGACGCGATGGCGGCGCGCGGTTTCGGCCGCGTCGTCAACATCACCTCGGGCGCGGTGAAGGCGCCGATCGACATCCTCGGTCTGAGCAACGGCGCGCGCTCGGGGCTGACCGGCTTCGTCGCCGGGCTGGCGCGGCAGACCCGGCTCGCGAGCCGCAACGTGACGATCAACAACCTGCTGCCCGGCCCCTTCGACACCGACCGGCTGCGCGCGACGATGGTCGGCGCGGCGGCCAAGAGCGGCCAGCCGCTCGACGCGGTGATGGACGCGCGGCGCAAGCTCAACCCGACCCAGCGCTTCGGCACGGCGCAGGAATTCGGCGCCTTCTGCGCCTTCCTGTGCAGCGCGCAGGCCGGCTACCTGACCGGCCAGAACATCCTGCTCGACGGCGGCGCCTACCCCGGGACTTTCTGACCCCGGCGCCAGGTCGAGGCCGCGATGCCGGCCACGATGAGCGTGAACGCCGCAGCGTGGTACAGGTGCGGCGGCTCGCCGAGCAGCGCCGCCGACAGCAGCGCGGCGAACAGCGGCGTCAGGTTCGAGAAGAAGCCGGCCAGCGCCGGCCCGGCGGCGGCCACACCCAGCCCCCAGCAACGGTAGGCGACGACCGACGGCCCGAGCGCGAGGAAGACCAGCGCGCCGGCCAGCGCCGGCGTCCAGTGGATGCTGCGCGTGTCCAGTGCCGCTTCGCCGGCGGCGGCGCTGCCGGCCCAGACCAGGCCGAACAAGGTCTGCACGAGCAGGAACTCGGCCCAGTCCCAGGCCGGCCGCGCGGCGCCGCGCAGCGCGGCCGGCGGGCGCGCGAGCTGCCAGCTGTAGAAGGCCCAGGACAGCGCCGCGAGCAGCATCCACAGGTCGCCCGGAACGAGCCGGATCGCGCCGACCTGGCCGAGGTCGCCGCGCACCAGCACCAGCACGACGCCGGCGAGCGACAGCAGCGCCCCCAGGTACTGGGCCGGGCGCGGATGCTCGCGGTAGAAGACTGCGCCGACGAGCAGCATCCAGACCGGCGAGCTGGACGCGATCAGCGTCACGTTGATCGGCGTCGAGGTCTGCAGCGCCAGGTATTGCAGCGCGTTGTAGGCGCCGACGCCGAGCAGCCCGAGCAGCGCCAGCGGTCGCCAGCGCGCGCGGATCTCGGCGCGTCGCGCCGGGCTGCCCACGGCGCGCCAGCCCAGCGGCAGCAGCACCAGCAGCGCCGACCCCCAGCGCAGCGCGTTCAGTGCCAGCGGCGGCACGCTCGTCGCCAGGCTGCGGCCGACGAGCGCGTTCGCCGCCCACATCAGCGGCGGCAGCGTCAGCAACACGACGGTGCGCGCGTCGAGCTTCATGAACGCGGCATCGCGGCGCCGCAGTTCCAGCATTGCTCGAACGGGCCTTCGACGATCTCGTGGCAGGCCGGGCAGGCCCAGCGGCGGTGCGGCGCATGTCGCCATTCGGCGAGCAGCGCGGTGGCGCGGTCGGCCTGCGCGTCGTCGTCGACCCAGACCTCGGGCAGGCTCTGGTCGGTCGGAATGCCGCCGGCGATGCCGCTGGCGAAGGCGCGCTGCACGCGCGCGACGATGCCGGCACCGACCAGCTGGTCGGCCCACAGCGTGGCCAATATGAGGTTGGGAGCTTGGAGAAGGCGCTTCATCGAGGCCGCGATGGTGCCATGCCTGCAAGCCCGCGCGGCTTGGCTTAACCTCGCGCCCCAGACAACGCAGAGGAGACTTGCATGCCACGCGCGATCCAGATCACCGAGTTCGGCGGCCCCGAACAGCTCAAGCTCGTCGAGCTGCCGGTCGGTGAGCCCGGCGCGGGCGAGATCCGCATCCGCCACCAGGCCTGCGGGCTGAACTTCATCGACGTCTACCAGCGCACCGGCCTGTACCAGAACCCGCTGCCGCTGACGCTGGGCATGGAGGCCGCCGGCATCGTCGAGGCGGTGGGCGAGGGCGTCACGCACCTGAAGCCGGGCGACCGTGCCGCCTACGCGAGCAACCCGCCCGGCGCCTACAGCGAGCTGCGCGTGATGCCGGCGAAATGCGTCGTGCGCCTGCCCGACGCGATCGACTTCGAGACCGGCGCGGCGATGATGCTCAAGGGCCTGACCGCGCAGTACCTGCTGAAGAAGACGCTGCCGGTCGAAGGCCTGGTGCCGGGCGACCACGTGCTCTTCCACGCCGCGGCCGGCGGCGTCGGGTTGATCGCCTGCCAGTGGGCCAAGGCGCTCGGCCTGCAGCTCATCGGCACCGCCGGCAGCGCCGCCAAATGCGATCTCGCGCTGGCCCACGGCGCGGCGCACATGATCGACTACTCGCGCGAGGACTTCGTCGAGCGCGTGAAGGCGATCACCGGTGGCCGCGGCGTCAAGGTGGTCTACGACTCGGTCGGGCGCGACACCTTCGAGGGCAGCCTGTCCTGCCTGCGCCCGTTCGGCCTGATGGCCAGCTTCGGCAATGCGTCCGGCCCGGTGCCGCCGTTCGCGATCGGCTCGCTGGGCGCCAAGGGCTCGCTCTACGTGACGCGGCAGACGCTGTTCACCCACATCGCCAGCCGCGAGAGCACGCAGGCGATGGCCGACGACTTGTTCGCCGTCGTGCAGAGCGGCGCGGTGAAGATCCGGATCGACCAGCGCTATGCACTGGAGGACGTGGCCCAGGCGCACCGCGACCTGGAAGCGCGCAAGACGACCGGCTCGACGGTGATCACGCTGTGATGCCTCGGGGCCCGAGCCTCGGCGACGCGACGGCCGGCTGGCCGTCGCAGCGGGCGCGAACGGTCATGCGCCGCCGATGACGCTATCCTCGCGCCCATGAACGACGACCCGCGTGCCTTGATGGCCGAAGAAGACGAGCCGATCGGGGTGCTGCGCCCGCGCCGCAAGGGCATCTACGTGCTGCCCAACGCGATCACGCTGTCGGCGCTGTTTGCCGGCTTCTACGCCATCGTGATGGCGATGAACGGTCGCTTCGACCAGGCCGCGATCGGCGTCTTCGCGGCCGCCGTGCTGGACAGCCTGGACGGCCGTGTGGCGCGCATGACGAACTCGCAGAGCGCGTTCGGCGAGCAGATGGACAGCCTGTGCGACATGGTCAGCTTCGGCGCCGCGCCGGCGCTGATCGTCTACGAATGGGCGCTCACCGACCTGGGCAAGGCCGGCTGGATCCCGGCCTTCGTCTACATCGCCGGCGCCGCGCTTCGGCTGGCTCGCTTCAACGTCAACATCGCCGTCGTCGACAAGCGCTTCTTCCAGGGCCTGCCCAGCCCGGCCGCCGCGGCGCTGGTGATGGGCCTGATCTGGATGATGGACGACGCGGGCTTCAAGGGCGTGGCCAAGATCCCCTGGCTCAGCGGCCTGGCCTTCGGCGTCACGCTGTTTGCCGGCCTGTCGATGGTGACCAACGCACCGTTCTACAGCTTCAAGGCGGTCGGCGGCAAGCACACGGTGCCCTTCGTCGTGATCGTGGCCATCGCGCTGGGCATCGCGATCATCAACCTGGATCCGCCGCGCGTGCTGTTCGCGATGTTCTGCGCCTACGGCCTGTCGGGCTACGTGGTTTACGCCTGGCGCAAGATGAAGGGCCGGCCGGTCAGCGTGATCGCGACCTCGACCGACGACCCGGACGAGAAGGGCCTGCATCAGTGACGAGGTCGCGTGGTATATTGATTCGATGAATTCGAAAGCCATTTCGCTAGCGCTCCTAGGAGACCCGCGGGTGCGCTGATCGCTTTCGTCCAAGCTTTTCCGATCAACGGCCCGCCAGCGCAACGCAGCGGGCCGTTCTTCATTGCAATGCTGCGTGCGAGTACCCCACCTCAGCGAGACTGCACCATGACCGACAAGCTCATCATCTTCGACACCACCTTGCGCGACGGCGAACAGTCGCCCGGCGCCTCGATGACGCGCGACGAGAAGCTGCGCATCGCGCGCCAGCTCGAGCGGCTGCGGGTGGACGTCATCGAGGCCGGCTTCGCGGCGTCGAGCAACGGCGACTTCGAGGCCGTCAAGTCGATCGCCGACCACATCCGCGAGTCGATCGTCTGCTCGCTGGCGCGCGCCAACGACCGCGACATCGCCCGCGCCGCCGAGGCGCTGAAGGGCGCGGCGCGCGCGCGCATCCACACCTTCATCGCGACCTCGGCGCTGCACATGGAGAAGAAGCTGCGCATGTCGCCCGAGCAGGTGCACGAACAGGCGCGCCAGGCGGTGCGCTATGCGCGCACGCTGTGCGACGACGTCGAGTTCTCGCCCGAGGATGGCTACCGCTCCGACCCGGACTTCCTGTGCCGTGTGCTCGAGACCGTGATCAACGAAGGCGCCACGACGGTCAACATCCCGGACACCGTGGGCTACGCGATCCCCGAGCTCTATGGCGAGTTCATCCGCAGGCTGCGCGAGCGGGTGCCGAACTCGGACAAGGCGGTCTGGTCGGTGCACTGCCACAACGACCTCGGCATGGCGGTGGCCAATTCGCTCGCCGGCGTCAAGCTCGGCGGCGCGCGCCAGGTCGAATGCACGATCAACGGCCTGGGCGAGCGCGCCGGCAACTGCGCGCTCGAGGAAGTGGTGATGGCGGTGCGCACGCGGCGCGACTATTTCGGGCTCGAACTCGGCATCGATACCACGCAGATCGTTCCCGCCTCGCGCATGGTCAGCCAGACGACCGGTTTCGTCGTGCAACCGAACAAGGCGGTGGTCGGTGCGAACGCCTTCGCGCACGCCAGCGGCATCCACCAGGATGGCGTGCTCAAGGCGCGCGACACCTACGAGATCATGCGCGCCGAGGACGTCGGCTGGGCGGCCAACAAGATCGTGCTCGGCAAGCTCTCCGGGCGCAACGCGTTCAAGCAGCGGCTGCAGGAGCTGGGCGTCGAGATGGAATCCGAGGCCGAGGTCAACGCCGCGTTCGCGCGCTTCAAGGACCTCGCCGACCGCAAGAGCGACATCTTCGACGAGGACATCATTGCGCTCGTCGGCGACGAGAGCGTCACCGCGGAGCAGGAACATTACCGGCTGCTGTCGCTGTCGCAGCGCTCGGCGATGGGCGAGCGGCCGCATGCCGCGGTGGCCTTCGCCGCCGGCGATGTCGAGCACCACGCCGAGAGCGACGGCAACGGCCCGGTCGACGCGAGCCTGAAGGCGATCGAGTCGCGCGTGAAGAGTGGCGCTGAAATGCTGCTCTATTCGGTGAATGCGATCACCTCGGGCAGCACAGAATCGCAAGGCGAGGTGACGGTTCGCCTGCAGCACGGGGGGCGGGTCGTGAACGGCGTTGGCGCCGACCCGGACATCGTGGTCGCGTCGGCGAAAGCCTACCTCGCAGCGTTGAACAAGTTGCACAGCAAGGCCGAGCGGGTGGCGGCTCAGGGCTGACCGGCGAACACAGACCGCGCCGGGGCCCGGCAGCCACTTGAGGAACAGCGCGCAAGTTTTTGATCTTGCGCGTGTTTTCCCGCTGGCCTAAACTGCGGTCCCAGTGTCGGGTCGGGTCGAGCAGCGAGGTCGAAGTGATGGGTTTGGGCAAGCGGTGTTTGGGTTGGATCGGGGGCGCCGTGCTGGCGCTGTCGATGGGCGCTCCGATCACGGCGCAGGCGAAGCCCGAAGCCAGCCCGGACAACGCCCAGTCCAGCAAGTCCGCCGCCCGGCCGACGACGCACAAGGCGAAGCCGGCGCATTCCAAGCACGTGGTCGTCAAGGCTCGCATGCACAAGGCGGTGGCGCATGTGGTGCTCGCCAATCCGTCGTTCGGTGAAGAGGCCGGCCTGGGGGCCACCGCAGACCCGCTGAAGCTCACGTCCAACGTCGCGCTGGTGATCGACCAGGACACCGATCAGGTGCTGTTCAGCAAGAACTCCGACGCCGTGCTGCCGATCGCGTCGATCACCAAGCTGATGACGGCGATGGTCGTCATCGAGGCCCAGCTGCCGATGGACGAGGTGCTGACCGTCACGCAGGACGACGTTGACACCGAAAAGCACAGCAGTTCGCGCCTGCGCGTGGGCACCCAGCTGACGCGCGGCGAGATGCTGCACCTGGCGCTGATGGCCTCCGAGAACCGTGCCGCGCACGCGCTCGGCCGCTATTACCCGGGAGGCTTGAGCGCCTTCGTCGCGGCGATGAACCGCAAGGCCCAGTCGCTGGGCATGACCGACACCCATTACGTCGAGCCGACGGGCCTGTCGAGCAACAACCAGTCGAGCGCGCACGACCTGACGCTGCTCGTGAAAGCGGCCTACCAGCAGCCGCTGATGCGCGAGCTGACCACGTCGCGCGAGGCCGAGGTCGAGGTCGGCAAGCGGCAGCTGCAGTTCCACAACACGAACGGCCTGGTGCGCAGCCCGCGCTGGGACATCGGCCTGCAGAAGACCGGCTTCATCAACGAAGCCGGGCGCTGCCTGGTGATGCAGGCGCAGCTGGCCGGACGCAAGCTGATCATGGTGCTGCTCGACTCGACCGGACGCTACTCGCGCTTCGCCGACGCCGAGCGCATCCGCACCTGGCTCATGCACGGCAGCGGCGCGCAGCTGCTGGCGGATCAGCCGCGGTAGCCCAGCGCCGCGGAGATCTGCGCCGCGGTCGCTTTCACCTTCTCGAGCCAGGACTCTTCGAGCCGGTCGGCCGGTGCCGACATCGACAACCCGGCGAGCAGCTTGCCCTGGTCGTCGAAGATCCCGGCGGCCATGCAGCGCACGCCGAGTTCCAGTTCCTCGTCGTCGCGCGCACTGCCCTGGGCGCGCACCGTGGCCAGTTCGCGCTCCAGCCGCCCGACATCGGTGATGCTGTTGCGCGTGTGGCCGGTGAGACCGGTCCGGGTGGCGTAGGCGCGCACGCGTTGCACGTCCTCGTGCGCGAGGAAGAGCTTGCCCACCGACGTCAGGTGCAGCGGCGCACGGCCGCCCACCGCGCGCACGACCTGCATCCCCGAGCGCTCGCTGTAGGTGCGCTCGATGTAGACGATCTCGTCGCCCTGGCGCATCGACAGGTTCACCGGCTGGTGGGTCAGCTTGTGCAGTTCGCGCATCGGCGCGAGCGCGGCGTCACGCACGTCGAGCCGCGCCTTGACGAGGTTGCCCAGTTCGAGCAGGCGCATGCCCAGCCGGTAGCTGCCGGCCTGCGGCCGGTCGACATAGCGGCCGATCGTCAGGTCGTTCAGGATCCGGTGCGCGGTCGACGGGTGCAAGCCGGTGTGCTCGCTGATCACCTTCAGCGAGACCGGGTCCTGGTGCGCCGCCAGCGTGTCCAGCAGCGCGAACATGCGTTCCATCACCTGGATGGTCGGGGTCTGCGGGTCCTTGCGTGCCATGTCGGGTGTTTGGTCGGAGCGTGGGCCTGATTTTGCATCGCGGGAGATCGGCTTGCATGCCAGCACGCGCTGCGAACCTCAATCTTCAGCGCACGGCGCCCGGGAGCCTCAGGCCGAGGATCGCCGCTTCGCCGGCGCGCACTGCCCCTTCGATCGTGGCCGGGTACGGGCCGTCCACGTAATCGCCGGCGGCGGACAGGCCGGGGGCGATGACGGCGCCGGGACGGCGCAGTCCCGGCGTGCAGCGAAAGGTGGCCCGCTTCTCGGCCAGGCTGCGCAGCAGCGCGGGTGCCGGCAACAGCGCGCGCGCCTGGCGCAGCACGGCTTGTTCCAAGGTGTCGATGCCGGCGTCGATCCAACGGCGGGCGCCGCTGACGACGAAGGCGAACTGTCCGTCGCGGCCGCCGAGGGCGCCGTGGTCGAAGGCGAACTGCGCCGGCGCGTCAGGCCCGTCGACGAGCGCCATCATCGGCTCGGCCAGGCGGGTGCCGCGGGCCTGCAGGTAGACGGTGACGATGGGCTCGTAGCGCAAGGCCGCCGCCTGGGCCGACCAGGCCGGTGCGACGGCCACCGTCAGGCGCGCCGCCTCGGCGGCGGTGCAGGCGAGGACGACGGCGTCGAAGGCCTCGCCGTCGACGCTCCAGCGCGTGCCGTGCGCGTCGATCGCCTGCACGCGCTGCCCGAGGCGCAGCGTCGCGCCCGCGTCGCTCAGCCAGCGCGTGGCCGGCGTCGGCAGCAATTCGCTCAGCGACCGGCGCGGCAGCAGCAGGTCGGCGGCACCCGGGCCGCCCAGCAAGGCGTCGTGCAGCACGCGCAGCCAGACCACCGCGCTGGCCTCACGGGCCGGGGTGTTGAGCGCGGCCACGCACAGCGGATCGATGAGCAATTCGCGCACGCGCGGCGGCAGGCCGCGGCACAGCGCGTCGACCGTCAGCGCCGGGTCGCAACGGAATCCGCGCGCCGCCCAACCGGTGGCTGCCGCCAGCAAGGCCACGCGGTCGCCGACGCTCCACCCTCGGGCACCGACGACCGCGCGCACGAAGGCCAGCGCGGGCGGGCCGGCGGTCCAGCGCAGGCCGCGGCCGTCGGCGTAGCGCAGCGTCAGCGGCAGGCGCTGCAGCGCCGCGTCCGGGTCGACGCCGACGCGGCGCATCAGCGCCAGCGTGCGGCTGTAGGCGCCGATCAGGATGTGCTGGCCGTTGTCGAACCCCTGGCCGCCGGCGTGGACCTCGCGCGCCCGGCCGCCGGGCTGCGCCGCCATCTCGAACAGCGTGACGCGGTGACCGGCTTCGCAGCCGCGCACCGCGGCCGCCAGACCCGCCCAGCCGGCGCCGACGACCGCCAGCGTGGCCCGCGCCGCCGGCATCAGCGACCCGCCAAGTGGGTGCGGGTGGCGATCCAGAGCTTGCGCAGCGGCGTCAGCGACATGCGCTGGTGCAGCACCTGGAAGCCCTGCGCCTCGATGTCGCGCAGCAGCGTGCGGTAGATGTTGGCCATCATCAGCCCGGGCTTCTGCGCCGCGCGGTCGGCGTCGGGCAGCAGCGCCAGCGCCTCGTCGTAGGTCGCGTGCGCGCGCTCGGCCTGGAAGCGCATCAGCGCGTCGAAGCGATCGCTGTAGCCCCAGGGCGCGTCGCGGCGCAGCAGCTCGCGCGGCCTTGACCTCGAAGCGCTGCAGCTCGGCCAGCGGCAGGTAGATGCGGCCGCGGCGGGCGTCGTCGCCAACGTCGCGGATGATGTTCGTGAGCTGCATCGCGCGGCCGAGCCGGTGCGCGTACTGCACGGTGGCGGCTTCGCTGCGGCCGAAGATGTTGGCAGCGACCTCGCCGACGACGCCGGCCACCAGGTGGCAGTAGTGTTCGAGCCCGGCATAGTCGAGGAAGCGAGTCTGCTCGAGGTCGATCTGGCAGCCGGCGATCACCGCCTGCAGATGCGCCGCCGTGATGCCGTGGTCCGCCGCCAGCGGCAGCAAGGCCAGCGTGACCGGATGGCTGGCCCGGCCGGCGAAGGCGGCGTCGACTTCCTTGCGCCACCAGTCCAACTTGGTGGCGGCGACCGACGGGTCGTGCGTCTCGTCGACGACGTCGTCGACCTCGCGGCAGAAGGCGTAGAAGGCGGTGATCGCTGCGCGCCGCGGCGGCGGCAGGAACAGGAAGGCGTAGTAGAACGACGACCCGCTCTTCGCGGCGCGTTCCTGCACGTACTGCGCCGGCGTCATGGGCGCGCGCCCATGCGCCACGCGCGCCACAGCAGACGCGGTGCGTCGGCGGTCGTCAGGGTGGGGCGGCGGAGCAGCGTCGCATGGTCCATGCGGCGGATTTTCTCAAGAATGCGCAGCCCACCCTGGACCACCAGGCGCAGCTCCCAGCCGGCGCGGCCGGGCAGGGTCAGCGCGAGCGGGGCGCCTTCGAGCATCAGGCCCGCGGCCCAGTCGCACAGCCGGGCCACCACGCCGCGCAGCGCGGCGTTGTCCTGCCGCTGCGCGAGCTCGTCCGGGATCAGACCGGCATCGTGCAACGCATCCCGCGGAACGTAGAAGCGGCCGCGTGCCACGTCCACGCCGAGGTCCTGCCAGAAGTTGATCAACTGCAAGGCGCTGCAGATCGCGTCGGAGCGGCGCAGCGACTCGGTGTCCGCCACGCCGTACAAGTGCAGCAGCAGCCGACCGATCGGATTCGCCGAACGGCGGCAGTAGTCGAGCAGCGCCGCGCGGTCCGGGTAGGGCGGGCTGCGCACGTCCTGCTCGAAGGCGTCGAGCAGGTCGTTCAGCAGCGCGCCCGGCAGCCCGAAGCGGCGCATCTGCACGGCGAGCGGGCCGAAGACCTCGGGCCATCGGTCGCTGGGCGCGCGTCCGGCCACGATTGCGCACAGGTCGGAGCGGTAGGTGGCCAGGTCGGCCAGGCGCTGTGGTGCGGTCGCGCTGCCCTCGTCGGCGATGTCGTCCGCGGTGCGTGCGAAGTGGTAGATCGCCACCACCGCTGGCCGCAGCGGTGGCGGGCAGAGGAAGGAAGCGACCGGAAAGTTCTCGTAATGATCGACGCTCACGGGCCGATTCTCGCCTTCGCGCGCGGGGTCGCCGCGGCGACCCCGGCGGCGTTGACAGGACAAGGGTCGAACTCTATATTACTGACCGGTCAGTCATTAACGGTGCCGCAGGCATGAAGATCGCGAGCTCTCTGACGGTGTCGTCGGCGCTGCTGTGCGCCGGCTTGCTGGCCGCCATGCTGGGCGCCTGTTCACGTCCGGCGCCGGCGCCGGACCCCGTGCGTGCGGTGCGCACCCTCACCGTCAGCGCAGGCGGCGCCGGTGGCGTGCAGGAGTATGCGGCCGAGGTGCGCGCGCGCACCGAGTCGCCGCTCGGCTTTCGCGTGGCGGGCAAGATGCTGACCCGCACGGTGGACCTCGGCCAGCACGTGATGGCCGGTGCCTTGCTGGCCGAGCTCGACCCGCAGGACCTGCGACTGCAGCAGGCCGCCGCGCTGGCCGCGACGCGCAGCGCCGAGGTCAACGCCACCCTCGCCGAGGCCGATTTCAAGCGCTACGAGGGGCTGCGCGCGCAGGGCTTCATCAGCGCCGCCGACCTGGAGCGGCGCGAGACGACGCTGAAGGCGGCGCAGGCGCAGCTGGCGCAGGCGCGCGCGCAAGCCCGGCTGCAGCGCAACCAGACCGGCTACGGCGCGTTGCGCGCCGCGTCGGCCGGTGTCGTGACGGCC
Organism: uncultured beta proteobacterium; assembly: GCA_963788635.1. Classification (GTDB taxonomy): domain Bacteria; phylum Pseudomonadota; class Gammaproteobacteria; order Burkholderiales; family Burkholderiaceae_C; genus Rubrivivax. The sequence goes on from CAWBHE010000013.1 coordinate 117,494, forward strand.
GTCGACGCGCAGCCCGGGGCGGTGCTCGCGGCCGGCATGCCGGTGCTGCGGTTGGCGCTGGACGGCCCGCGTGACGCGGTGTTCTCGGTGCCGGAGGACGCGGTCGCGGCGGTTCGCGCGTTGCAGGGCCGGCCCGCTGCGCTGCAAGTCCGGCTGTGGGGCTCGACCCAGACGCTGCCGGCCCGCGTGCGCGAAGTCGCCGCCGCCGCGGACCCGGCGACGCGCACCTTCCTCGTCAAGGCCGACCTGGGCGATGCCGACGCCGAGCTCGGCCGGACGGCGGTCGTGCTGCTCGCCCGGCCCCGGCGCGACGGCCTGGTGCGCCTGCCCGCGACCGCGGTCACGCAGATCCAGGGCCAGACCGCCGTCTGGCGCGTCGACCCGCCGAGCATGACGGTGCAGGCCCAGCCGGTGACGCTGGCCGGCGCGGACGGCAACACGGTGCTGGTGGCCGCGGGCTTGAGCCCGGGGCAGGTGGTCGTCACCGCCGGCGTCCATGTGCTGACCGCTGGCCAGAAGGTGCGCTTCTACGCAGAACCCGCGGCTTCGGCTGCTGCTCGCTGAAAGGCCGCGCCGCCATGCCCCGCGCTTCATCCAGCGACGGCGCCGCCGCGCGTTTCAATATCTCTCGCTGGGCGCTCGAACACCCGGCGCTCACGCGCTACCTGATGGCGGTGCTGATGCTGCTGGGCGTCGCCGCCTATTTCCAGCTCGGTCAGGACGAGGACCCGCCATTCACCTTCCGCTCGATGGTCGTGCAGGCCTACTGGCCGGGCGCGACCGCCGCGCAGATGGCCGAGCAGGTCACCGACAAGATCGAGAAGACGCTGCAGGAAGCGCCGTACGCCGACAAGATCCGCAGCTACACCAAGCCGGGCGAGTCGCTGACCATCCTGGATCTGAAGGACTCGGCGCCGCCGAAGGACGTGCCCGAGACCTGGTACCAGGTGCGCAAGCGGGTCAACGACATGCGCGGCACGCTGCCGACCGGAGTGGTCGGGCCGGTCTTCAACGACGACTTCGGCGACGTCTACGGCTCGATCTTCGCGCTGTCCGCGGACGGCTTCAGCCCGGCGGAGCTGCGCGACTTCGCCGACCGCGTGCGCCAGCAACTGCTGCGCGTGCCCGACGTGGCCAAGGTCGAACTGTTCGGGGTGCAGGACCAGAAGGTCTTCGTCGAGGTCTCGCCACGGCGTCTGGCCGAACTCGGCCTGGACATGAACCAGGTCGTCGCCCAGATCGGGGCGCAGAACGCGGTCGAGGCGGCCGGCGTGCTGAACGCCGGTGCCGAGAACCTGCAGCTGCGCGTGGGCGGCCAGTTCGACAGCGTCGAGGCCTTGCGCCAGTTCCCGATCCGCACCGTCAACGCGAGCACCGGCGCGGCGAGCACGATCCGGCTGGGCGACATCGCCGAGATCAAACGCGGCTACGCCGATCCGCCGACGGTGATGGTGCGCTACCAGGGCCACGAGGTGATCGCGCTCGGGGTCTCGATGGCCAAGGGCGGCGACATCGTCGCGCTCGGCCAGGCGCTGCACCGGGCTGCGGCGGCGATCCAGAACCAGCTGCCGGTCGGCATCACGCTGGCGCAGATGCAGGACCAGCCGAAGGCGGTGTCGCGTTCGGTGGGCGAGTTCGTGCGCGCGCTGCTGGAGGCGGTGGTCATCGTGCTGGCGGTCAGCTTCCTCAGCCTGGGCCTGCACCTGAAGCCGCTGCGGGTGGACCTCCGGCCGGGCCTGGTGGTGGCGATCACGATCCCGCTCGTGCTGGCGATCACCTTCGTGGCGATGTACTACTGGGGCATCGGCCTGCACAAGATCTCGCTCGGCTCGCTGATCATCGCGCTGGGCCTGCTCGTCGACGACGCGATCATCGCGGTCGAGATGATGGTGCGCAAGCTCGAGGAGGGCTACGACAAGACGCGCGCCGCGACCTTCGCCTACGAGGTGACGGCGATGCCGATGCTGACCGGCACGCTGATCACCGCGGCCGGCTTCCTGCCGATCGGCATGGCCAAGTCGGTGACCGGGGAGTACACCTTCGCGATCTTCGCCGTCACCGCGGCGGCGCTGGTGATCTCGTGGCTGGTCTCGGTGTTCTTCGTGCCCTACCTGGGGGCCGGGCTGCTGCGCACGCGTCCGCAAGGCGACCGGCAGCGCCGGGCAGCCGCACGAGCTGTTCGACACGCCGTTCTACGCGCGCTTCCGGGCCGCGGTGAACTGGTGCGTGCAGCACCGCTGGATCACGATCGGCGCTGACCGTGCTCAGCTTCGCGGCCGGCCTGGCCGGCATGAGCCAGGTGCCAGCAGCAGTTCTTCCCCGACTCGAGCCGGCCGGAGTTGCTGGTCGACCTCTGGCTGCCCGAGGGCTCGACGATCCAGCAATCCGACGCCGTGGCGCGGCGCTTCGAGGCTCGCATGCTCGAGGAGGCGGGCGTCGAGAGCGTCAGCACCTGGGTCGGCGCGGGCGTGCCGCGCTTCTACCTGCCGCTGAACCAGATCTTCCCGCAGAGCAACGTCAGCCAGGCGATCGTGCTGCCGAAGAGCCTGAAGGAGCGCGAGGCACTGCGCGCGCGCCTGCCGCGCATCCTGGCCGAGCGAGTTCCCCGAGGTGCGCGGCCGCGTCAAGCTGCTGCCGAACGGGCCGCCGGTGGCGTATCCGGTGCAGTTCCGCGTCGTCGGCCCCGACATCGCCGGCGTTCGCCAATGGGCCGACCGCGCCAAGGCGCTGATGCGCGCGAATCCGAACCTGCGCGGCGTGAACGACAACTGGAACGAGTCCGTCAAGGTGCTGCGCCTGCAGGTCGATCAGGACAAGGCGCGCGCTCTGGGCGTCAGCAGCCAGCAGATCGCGCAGGCCTCGCGCACGCTGCTGTCGGGCACGCCGATCGGCCAGTACCGCGAGGGCGACCGGCTGATCGACATCGTGCTGCGCCCGCCGGCCGACGAGCGCAGCGAGATCACCGACCTGGACAACGCCTACGTGCCCACGGCGAACGGGCGTTCGGTACCGCTGTTGCAGGTGGCGAAGGTCAGGTTCGACTGGGAGCCGGGCGTGCTGTGGCGCGCAGAACCGCGACTACGCGGTCACCGTGCAGGGCGACGTGATCGAGGGCCTGCAGGGGCCGACCGTGACCGCCCAGCTCTGGCCGGCGATGCAGGCGCTGGCCGCGCGGATGCCGCCGGACTACCGGATCGAGATCGCCGGCGCGGTCGAGGAAAGCAGCAAGGGTCAGGGCTCGATCGCCGCCGGCGTGCCGGTGATGCTGTTCATCATCTTCACGCTGCTGATGCTGCAGTTGCAGAGCTTCAGCCGCGCGCTGCTGGTGTTCCTGACCGGGCCGCTGGGCATTGCCGGCGTCGCGGCGGCGTTGCTGGTGCTGGACCGGCCGTTCGGCTTCGTCGCGCTGCTCGGCGTGATCGCGCTGATGGGCATGATCATGCGCAACTCGGTGATCCTGATCGACCAGATCGAGCAGGACCGCGCGCGCGGCGTGCCGACCTGGGAGGCGATCGTCGAGTCGGCGGTGCGCCGCTTCAGGCCGATCGTGCTGACCGCCGCGGCGGCCGTTCTGGCGATGATCCCGCTGTCGCGCAGCGAATTCTGGGGGCCGATGGCGGTGGCCATCATGGGCGGGCTGATCGTCGCCACCGCGCTCACGCTGCTCGCGCTGCCGGCAATGTACGCGGCGTGGTTCCGCGTGAAGCGCGACATGGCGTCGACCGCCTGAGGATCGCGCTTCGGTTCGCAGGGGCGTGCGGGGCAGCGTCGGCAGCAGACCAAGGCACTGGAGCTAAAATACGCGGTTTTCCGATCAGCCCAGAACGCACGAGGGGGTGGCGCGAGCTCACCCCCTTTGCTCTTGACCCCGAGCGCGGGTGGCGAAATTGGTAGACGCACCAGGTTTAGGTCCTGACGCCTTCACGGGCGTGCCGGTTCGAGTCCGGCCCCGCGCACCAGCGAATTCCTCCAAGCCCTAGAGACACAACATGGCCGTCAACGTCGAAACCCTCGAGAAGCTGGAACGCCGCATCACCCTGACGCTGCCGGCGGGCGAGATCAGCAACGAAGTCGAGTCGCGGCTGAAGAAGCTCTCGCGTACCGTCAAGGCCGACGGTTTCCGCCCCGGCAAGGTGCCGATGTCCGTCGTCGCGCAGCGCTACGGCTACTCGGTGCAGTACGACGTCGTGAACGACAAGCGTCGGCCAGGCGTTCGCCGAAGCCACCAACGAGGCCCAACTGCGCGTGGCCGGCCAGCCGCGCATCACGCAGAAGGACGAGGCGCCCGAAGGCCAGGTCGCCTTCGACGCCACCTTCGAGGTCTACCCCGAGGTGAAGATCGGCGATCTGTCCGCGGCCGAGGTCGAACGCGTCGCCACCGAGGTCACCGAGGCCGCGATCGACCGCACCGTCGAGATCCTGCGCACGCAGCGCCGCACCTTCGCCCAGCGCCCGGCGAGCGAGGGCGCCGCCGAGGGCGACCGCGTGACGATCGATTTCGAAGGCAAGATCGACGGCGAGCCCTTCAGCGGGGGGCAAGGCCGAGGCGTTCCAGTTCATCATCGGCGAAGGCCAGATGCTCGAGCAGTTCGACAAGGCCGTGCGCGGCATGAAGGTCGGCGAGAGCAAGACCTTCCCGCTCCAGTTTCCGGCCGACTACCAGGGCCAGGACGTGGCCGGCAAGGAAGCCGACTTCCTCGTCACGATGAAGAAGATCGAGGTGCAGCACCTGCCGGCCGTCGACGAGGCGTTCGCGAAGGCGCTCGGCATCCCGGACGGCACCGTCGAAGGCGCTGCGCGCCGACGTGCGCAAGAACCTGGAGCGCGAGGTCAAGTTCCGCGTCCAGGCGCGCAACAAGGCGGCCGTGATGGACGCGCTGGTGAAGGCCGCGACGCTCGAGCTGCCGAAGGCGCTGGTGACCGGCGAGACCGAGCGCCTGGTCGCCGCCGCGCGCGCCGACCTCAAGCAGCGCGGCGTGAAGGATGCCGAGACGACGCCGATCCCGGCCGACATCTTCAAGCCGCAGGCCGAGCGCCGCGTGCGGCTGGGCCTGGTCGTCGCCGAACTCGTGCGCGCGAACAATCTGCAGGCCAAGCCCGAGCAGTTGCAGGCGCACATCGAGGAGATGAGCCAGAGCTACGAGAAGCCGGCCGAGGTGATGCGCTGGTACCTCGGCGACCGCCAGCGCATGGCCGAGGTCGAGGCGGTGGTCATCGAGAACAACGTCACGGACTTCGTGCTCGCGCGCGCGAAGGTCAGCGACAAGGTGCTACCGTTCGACGAATTGATGACCGCGAGCTGAAAGGACGGCGCATGAGCAGCGTGATCGAAACCCAGGGTCTGGGCATGGTGCCGATGGTCATCGAGCAGTCGGGCCGGGGCGAGCGTGCCTACGACATCTACAGCCGGCTGCTGACGCGAGCGCATCGTGTTCCTGGTCGGCCCGGTGAACGACCAGATCGCCAACCTCGTCGTGCGCGCAGCTGCTGTTCCTCGAGAGCGAGAACCCGGACAAGGACATCTTCCTGTACATCAACTCGCCCGGCGGCAGCGTCAGTGCCGGGCTGTCGGTCTTCGACACGATGAACTTCGTCAAGCCCGAGGTCTCGACGCTGTGCATGGGCATGGCGGCCAGCATGGGCAGCTTCCTGCTGATGGCCGGCGCCAAGGGCAAGCGCTTCGCGCTGCCGAACTCGCGCGTGATGATCCACCAGCCTTCGGGCGGTGCGCAGGGCCAGGCCACCGACATCGAGATCCAGGCGCGCGAGATCCTCAAGACGCGCGAGCAGCTCAACCGCATCTACGCCGAACGCACCGGCCAGACGCTGGACAAGATCGAGGCCGACATGGAGCGCGACATCTGGCTGTCGCCGACCGAGGCCAAGGACTACGGCCTCATCGACCAGGTGCTCGACAAGCGTGTCTGACGCCCTCGGGGTCTGGCGGCAATTGCCGGTCTTTTCGGCGCCTGGCGCACCGGTGCAGTTGGTCTATGATGCCGACGCACCCCTCGTGGAACTTCGCTCGTAAGCACAGACATGGCCGACAAGAAGGGCGCCTCCGGCGAAAAGGTTCTCTACTGCTCCTTCTGCGGCAAGAGCCAGCACGAGGTGAAGAAGCTCATCGCCGGGCCGTCGGTGTTCATCTGCGACGAATGCATCGAGCTGTGCAACGACATCATCCGCGACGAAGTGCCGGCCGACGGCGCCGCCGCCAAGTCGGCGAAGTCCGACCTGCCGGTGCCGGGCGAGATCAAGGCCAGTCTCGACCAGTACGTGATCGGCCAGGACACCGCCAAGCGCACGCTGTCGGTGGCGGTCTACAACCACTACAAGCGGCTCAAGCACATGGGCTCCGCGTCGGCCAAGGACGAGGTCGAGCTGACGAAGAGCAACATCCTGCTGATCGGCCCGACGGGCTCGGGCAAGACGCTGCTCGCGCAGACGCTGGCGCGGCTGCTCAACGTGCCCTTCGTGATCGCCGACGCGACCACGCTGACCGAAGCCGGCTACGTCGGCGAGGACGTCGAGAACATCATCCAGAAGCTGCTGCAGAACTGCAACTACGACGTCGAGCGGGCGCAGCGCGGCATCGTCTACATCGACGAGATCGACAAGATCACCCGCAAGGCCGACAACCCCAGCATCACGCGCGACGTCTCGGGCGAGGGCGTGCAGCAGGCGCTGCTGAAGCTGGTCGAAGGCACGATGGCCAGCGTGCCGCCGCAGGGCGGGCGCAAGCACCCGAACCAGGACTTCCTGCAGATCGACACGACGAACATCCTGTTCATCTGCGGCGGCGCCTTCGACGGGCTGGAGAAGGTGATCCAGAACCGCACCGAGAAGTCGGGCATCGGCTTCGGCGCCACCGTGCACAGCAAGGACGAGAAGAAAGTCTCCGAGGTCTTCCGCGAGGTCGAGCCGCGAGGATCTGATCAAGTTCGGTCTGATCCCCGAACTGGTCGGCCGGCTGCCGGTCGTCGCGACGCTGGGCGAGCTGACCGAGGAGGCGATGGTCCAGATCCTCACCGAGCCGAAGAACGCGCTCGTCAAGCAGTACCAGAAGCTGTTCGCGATGGACGGCGTCGAACTCGAGATCCGGCCGTCCGCGCTGACGGCCATCGCGCGCAAGGCGCTGGCGCGCAAGACCGGCGCCCGCGGGCTGCGTTCGATCATGGAGCACGCCCTCATCGACACGATGTTCGATCTGCCCACGCTGGACGGCGTGGCCAAGGTCGTGATCGACGAGCACATCATCGAAGAGGGCGCCAAGCCGCTGCTCGTCTACCGCGAGCCGACCAAGGCCAAGGCCAGCGCCTGACGGCTGCGGCCGGCAGCGCGGCCCACACTCGGCGCGGCGGCCCGGCAGATCTTGCAATGGCGTCCTCGGGCCCCAAGTGAGCCCGAGAAAGAGAGGTTTTCAATGTCCGGACATCCCATCCTCCCGAGCGATCCGATCACGCTGCCGCTGTTGCCGCTGCGCGATGTGGTCGTGTTCCCGCACATGGTGATTCCGCTGTTCGTCGGGCGGCCGAAGTCGATCAAGGCGCTCGAAGCCGCGATGGAAGCCGGCCGCCAGATCATGCTGGTCGCGCAGAAGGCCGCCGGCAAGGACGAGCCGAGGCCCGACGACATGTTCGAGGTCGGCTGCGTGTCGAGCATCCTGCAGATGCTCAAGCTGCCCGACGGCACGGTGAAGGTGCTGGTCGAAGGCATCCAGCGCGCGAACACGCGCAGCATCACCGATACCGACGAGCATTTCGTCGGCGAGGTCGAGCCGGTGCCGCCGGAGACCGACAGCACGCCCGAGATCGAGGCGCTGCGCCGTGCCGTGACGCAGCAGTTCGACCAGTACGTCAAGCTGAACAAGAAGATCCCGCCGGAGATCCTGACCTCGATCGCCGGCATCGACGACCCTGGTCGCCTGGCCGACACGATCGCCGCGCACCTGCCGCTCAAGCTCGAGGCCAAGCAGTCGGTGCTGGACCTGTTCTCGGTCGGCAAGCGGCTGGAGAAGCTGCTCGAATTGCTGGAGCACGAGGTCGACATCCTGCAGGTGGAGAAGCGCATCCGCGGCCGTGTCAAGCGGCAGATGGAGAAGAGCCAGCGCGAGTACTACCTGAACGAGCAGGTCAAGGCGATCCAGAAAGAGCTCGGTGACGGCGAGGAAGGTGCGGATCTCGAAGAGCTCGAGAAGAAGATCGTCGCCGCCAAGATGAGCAAGGAGGCGCGCAAGAAGGCCGAGGGCGAGCTGAAGAAGCTCAAGCTCATGTCGCCGATGTCCGCCGAGGCGACGGTGGTGCGCAATTTCATCGACACCCTGGTCGGCCTGCCCTGGGCGAAGAAGACGAAGATCAAGCACGACCTCGCGAACGCGGAGGCGGTGCTGAACGAAGACCATTTCGGCCTCGAGAAGGTCAAGGACCGAATCCTCGAGTACCTCGCGGTGCAGCAGCGCGTGGAGAAGGTCAAGGCGCCGATCCTGTGCCTGGTCGGCCCGCCGGGCGTGGGCAAGACCTCGCTCGGCCAGAGCGTGGCGCGTGCCACCGGGCGCAAGTTCGTGCGCATGGCGCTGGGCGGCATGCGCGACGAGGCCGAGATCCGCGGCCATCGCCGCACCTACATCGGCTCGATGCCGGGCAAGGTGCTGCAAAGCCTTTCCAAGATCGGTACGCGCAACCCGCTGTTCCTGCTCGACGAGATCGACAAGCTGGGCATGGACTTCCGCGGCGACCCGTCGTCGGCCCTGCTCGAAGTGCTGGACCCCGAACAGAACCACACCTTCAGCGATCATTACGTCGAGGTCGACTTCGACCTCTCCGACGTGATGTTCGTCGCCACCAGCAACTCGATGAACATCCCGCCGGCGCTGCTGGACCGGATGGAAGTCATCCGCCTGGCCGGCTACACCGAAGACGAGAAGCTCAACATCGCGCAGCGCTACCTGTTGCCCAAGCAGGAGAAGAACAACGGCGTGACGGCGGGCGAGATGGAGGTCACCGAATCCGCGCTGCGCGGGATCATCCGGTACTACACGCGCGAGGCTGGCGTGCGCTCGCTCGAGCGCGAGATCTCGAAGATCTGCCGCAAGGTCGTGAAGGGCATCCAGCTCAAGACTTACACCGGCAAGGTCGTCGTCGTCGAAGACAACCTCAACGACTTCCTGGGCGTGCGCAAGTTCGACTTCGGCCGCACCGAGAAGAAGAACCAGGTCGGTCAGGTGGTCGGCTTGGCGTGGACCGAGGTCGGCGGCGACCTGCTCACGATCGAAGCGGCGGTGATGCCGGGCAAGGGCACCATCACCCGCACCGGCTCGCTCGGCGACGTGATGAAGGAGTCGGTCGAGGCCGCGCGCACCGTGGTGCGCTCGCGCGCCCGTCGCCTGGGCCTGAAGGACGAGCTGTTCGAGAAGCGCGACATCCACATCCACGTGCCCGACGGCGCGACGCCCAAGGACGGGCCGAGTGCCGGCGCAGCGATGACGACCGCACTCGTCTCGGCCTTGTCCGGCATCCCGGTGCGTGCCGACGTGGCAATGACGGGCGAGATCACGTTGCGCGGCGAAGTCACCGCGATTGGTGGCCTGAAGGAGAAGTTGCTCGCGGCGCACCGCGGCGGCGTGAAGACGGTGCTGATCCCGGAAGACAACGTCAAGGATCTGCAAGACATCCCGGAGAACGCGAAGAACAATCTCGAGATCGTGCCGGTGCGCTGGATCGACCAGGTGCTCGAGATCGCGCTCGAAAGGGCGCCGCAGCCGCTGCCTGACGAAGATCCCTCGCTCAAGGCCGCGGCGCCCGCATCTGCCGAGGTTTCGGCCCCTGCTGCGAGTGCCGACGGACTGCCTCACTAAGCCTTGCAAGGTCGGCCCAAAGCCCCCTATAATGCAAGGCTCCACGCGGGAATAGCTCAGTTGGTAGAGCGCAACCTTGCCAAGGTTGAGGTCGCGAGTTCGAGCCTCGTTTCCCGCTCCAGTTCTGCAGAAAAGGGAAGCTCCGGCTTCCCTTTTTTGTCGCAGAATTCGGCCTCGCGATGGCGCGATAGCAAAGCGGTTATGCAACGGATTGCAAATCCGTCCAGCCCGGTTCGACTCCGGGTCGCGCCTCCAGTTTCCAGCGTTGACGGACTCCAGGCCCCGGCCTTCAATCCGTCCCGGACATGACGCCCACGAATCCGCCGACCACCTGCGACCTGTGTGACGAACACAAGGGTGACAGCAATGGTGGGTTCCGCGTGTTGCCGCCGGTCTTCCGCGACTTCGGCGCCCATGCGCGCTTCGCCGGCACGGTGAGCACGGTCAAGTGCTTCGAGGACAACACGCTCGTCAAGGCCGCCGTGGAGTCACCGGGCCAGGGCCGGGTGCTCGTCGTCGATGGCGGTGGCTCGGTGCGACGCGCGCTGCTCGGTGGCAATCTCGGCGCGGCAGCGGCGGCGAACGGTTGGGCCGGCGTCGTGGTCGACGGTGCAGTGCGCGACGTGGCCGAACTCGCTGCCTGCGGGCTCGGCATCCGCGCGCTGGCGCCAGTGCCGATGCCGACCGTCAAGCGCAACGAAGGCCAGCGCGACGTGCCGGTGCAACTGCACGGCGTCTGGGTGCGTCCGGGCGACTGGCTGGTGGCCGACGCCGACGGCATGGTCGTGATGCCGGCCCCGAATGGCCACTGACTGGGTCGTGGTGCCATCGGGCGAGGCCGACATCGAGGCCGCCGCCCGCCGTTGCCGGCGCAAGGCGACCCGGCGCGCGCTGTTCGCTGCGGGCGTGGCGGTGCTGCCCGTGCCGGGGCTGGACTGGCTCACCGACGTCGGCGTGCTCGTCAAGCTGCTGCCCGAGATCAATGCCGAGTTCGGCCTCTCGCCCGAGCAGATCGAACGCCTGGCGCCGGACCGGCGGGTGACGGTGTTCAAGGCGGTCAGCGCCGGTGGCGGCATGCTGATCGGCCGCATCGTCACGCGCGACCTGGTACTGGCGATGCTGCGCCGGGTCGGGGTTCGGCTGACGGCGCAGCAGGCCGCGAAGTTCGTCCCCATCGCGGGACAGGCGGTATCGGCCGCGCTCACATTCTCGGCGCTGAAGATCATCTGCGAGCAGCACATCCGCCAGTGCATGGCGGTCGCGCGGCAGCTCAGCCTGCCGGCAGCGCCAGCCGCGGAATGAAGGTGACGGTGGCTACAATCGGCGTCTTCGGGGTGTAGCGCAGCCTGGTAGCGCAACTGGTTTGGGACCAGTGGGTCGAAGGTTCGAATCCTTTCACCCCGACCAATGATGCCAAGGCGGGTCGCGCCACGCGCGACGTCAGCGCAGATCGAGCGACCGCCGAATCAGCGAAACCTGGCTCGCACCGGCTCGCCGGCCTCATCGCCACCGGCCGCGAAGCACGGCGTTGGCGTCCATCAACGGTCCATCGAAGGCTGCCGCTGTCGAGTCGTCGGCGACCGGCAACGGCGCGACGCATTCGAACCGGCACTCGATCGCGGGTGGTATGAAGCGCGAGCGCGCCGCGTAGAGATGGCGGTCGCCGAAGGCGCGCTGCTGCGTGACGTAGAAGCGCTGCGGCACGAGCAGGTTCAGGCTGTCGCGCGCCCGCGTCATGGCCACGTACAGCAGGCGGCGCTCTTCCTCGATCTCGGCCGCGCTGCCGGTCGCCACGTCGGCCGGCATGCAGCCGTCGACCACGTTCAGGATGCTTACCGCGTTCCACTCCTGGCCCTTGGCCGAATGGATGGTCGACAGGACCAGGTAGTCCTCGTCGCGGTGCGGCGGACCCGCTTCGTCGCTGCTCGCCTGCGGCGGGTCGAGCGCGAGTTCGGTCAGGAAGCGCTCGCGCGTCGCATGGCCGGCGGCGATGCGCGCCAGCTGGTCGAGGTCGGCGCGGCGCACGCGCGCATCGTCGTGCAGGCGCTCGAGGTGCGGCTGATACCAGGCGATCGCGCGCTGCAGGTCGTCGGGCCAGCGGGCGGCGTCGCTGCGCAGCCGCACCCATTCGTCGCGCAGCGCGGTCCAGGCCAGCGCCGCCTGGCGCCGGCGGCCTGAACGCAAGCAGCGCCGCGGCCGGGTCGGCGTGGCCGGCCATCGCGTCGAGCAAGCGCGTCACGCTGGCCGGCCCGAAGCCCGGCAGCAGGCGGGCGACGCGAAAGCCCGCCATCCGGCTGCGCGGGTTGTCGGCCCAGCGCAGCAGCGCGACGACGTCCTTCACATGCGCTGATTCCAGGAAGCGCAAGCCGCCGAACTTGACGAACGGGATCCGGCGCCGCGTCAGTTCGAGTTCGAGCGCGGCGCTGTGCTGCGCCGTGCGGAACAGCACCGCCTGGCGCTTGAGCGCCAGCCCGCCTTCGCGCTGGCGCAGCACCTCGTCGGCGACCCAGCGTGCCTGCGCGGCTTCGTCGTCGACGCTGACCAGCCGCGGCCGCGCCGACGACACGCGTTCGCTCCAGAGGTTCTTCGTGAAGCGCTCGGCGGCCAGTTCGATGACCGCGTTCGACGCTTCCAGGATGGGCTGCGTCGAGCGGTAGTTGTGCTGCAGCGTGACGACGCGCGCCGGCGGGTCGAAGGCCTGCGGAAAGTCGAGGATGTTGCGCGCCTCGGCGGCGCGGAAGGCGTAGATCGCCTGCGCGTCGTCGCCGACCACCGTGAGTCCGTTGCCGTCGGGCCGCAGCGCGAGCAGGATCTCGGCCTGCAGGCGGTTCGTGTCCTGGTATTCGTCGACCAGCACGGCGTCGAAGCGGGCGGCGATCGAGGCAGCCAGCGCCGGCTGCTGCATCACATGCCACCAGACGAGCAGCAGATCGTCGTAGTCGAGCAGTTGCTGGGTCTGCTTCTCGGCGCCGTAGGTCTCGAACAAGGCCACCAGCTCGGCCTGCCAGGGTGCGCACCAGGGGTAGACGTCCTTCAGCAGCGCGGCCAGCGGCAGCCGGCTGTTCACTGCGCGCGAGTGGATCGCCAGGCAGGTGGGGGCCAGCGGAAACCGGTTCTTCGTGCTGCCCAGATCCAGGCGTTGGCGCGTCATGGCCATCAGGTCCTGCGCGTCGGTGCGGTCGAGGACGCTGAACTGCGGCGCCAGCCCGATGCGCGGCGCCAGTTCGCGCAGCAGCCGTGCACCGATGCCGTGGAAGGTGCCGCACCAGGGCAGCGTCGGCGCCGGCGTGCCGGCCGGCAGGCGCAGCGCCTCGTGCAGCAGGCGGCCGACGCGGCGCGCCATCTCGCCGGCGGCGCGGCGCGAGAAGGTCATCAACAGCGTGCGCTGCGGATCGGCGCCGTCGAGCACCTGCTGGGCCACGCGCGCGGCCAAGGTCATGGTCTTGCCGGTGCCGGCACCGGCGATCACCAGCAGCGGCCCGCCGCGGTGCAGCGCGGCCTCGCGCTGATCGGAATTCAGTTCGGCAAGCGTCGACAATGTTCGGCAGAAGCAGGCAGCGAAGCCTGAACTGTATAGACATCCAGACGTCGAGCATGAACGCTGCACCCTTCGTGATCCACGGCCCGGCGCTGCCGGCCTTGCCGCTGGTGCTGGACTCGCCGCATTCCGGCACCGAGTTCCCGCCCGACTTCGGCGCCATCGTCGACCGCGACGCGCTGCGCGACGGCGAGGACTGCTTCGTCGACGAGCTCTGGCGTCCGGCCACGGCGCTGGGCGTGCCGCTGCTCGCCGCGCAGTTCCCGCGCACCTACGTGGACGCGAACCGGCACGAGGGCGACATCGACCTGGATCTGGTCGAAGGCGGCGCCTGGCCGGACGCCTGGGCACCCAGCGGCAAGGCGGCGATCGGCAAGGCGCTGGTCTGGCGCACCCTCGACGACGGCCGGCCGATCTACGACCGCAAGCTCGGCGTGGCCGAGCTGCGCGCGCGCATCGCGGCCTGCCATCGGCCCTACCACGAAGCGCTGCGCGGTCTGCTCGATGCCTCGCACGCGCGCCTCGGCTGGGTCGTGCACCTGAACTGCCATTCGATGAACGCGGTCGGCGGCGCGATGGGCGAGGGCGGCGCCGGGGTCGCGCGTGCCGACTTCGTTCTCGGCGACCGCGACGGCAGCAGCTGTGCCCCCGCGTTGACCGAGTTCGTTCGCGCCTGGCTCGCCGCGCGCGGCCATGCGGTGGCGGTCAACCACCCGTTCAAGGGCGTCGAGCTGGTGCGTGCGTATTCCGCTCCGGCTGCTGGCCGCCACAGCCTGCAGGTCGAGATCAACAAGCGCCTGTACATGGACGAGGCCTCGCGCCGGCCGAACGCCGGCTTCGAGCCCCTGCAGCGCGAACTGGCCGCGCTGGTCGGCGACCTGGCCCGGGTCGCTGCGGACCTGGCGCGCGCGAGCGCGTAGCGGCACCAGGCGACGGCCCAAGGCCATCGGTGGCCGATGGTGACGGCCGTGACTGCTGCGCTGCTGGCCTGCCCGGCGAGAATCGAACTCACAACCTGCGGCTTAGAAGGCCGCTGCTCTATCCAGTTGAGCTACGGGCAGCGTGTCTGGGGGCGGGATTCTAGGCGGCGGGCCTCAACGGGCCTTGTATTGCTGGCTGCCGAACAGCACGTCGCGCGACTGGTCGGTCGTCAGCGGCTTGCGCTGGTTCGCCAGCACCTCGACGCCGCGCTGCACCGCCGGGCGCGCGCCGATCTCGTCGAACCAGCCCTTCAGGTGCGGGTGGTCGTCCCAGGATATGCCCTGGTTCTTCCAGCTGCGCAGCCAGGGAAAGATCGCGATGTCGGCGATCGAATACTCGGGCCCGGCGATGTACTTGGACTTGGCGAGCTGCCGGTTCATCACCGAGTACAAGCGCTTGGCCTCGTTCGTGTAGCGCTCGATCGCGTACGGGATCTTCTCGGGCGCGTACATCCGGAAGTGGTGCGCCTGGCCCAACATCGGGCCGACGCTGCCCATCTGGAACATCAGCCACTGCAGCACCTCGTACTTGCCGCGCGTGTCGGCGGGCAGGAAGCGGCCGGTCTTCGCCGCGAGGTAGAGCAGGATCGCGCCCGATTCGAAGAGCGAGATCGGTCGGCCGTCGGGGCCGTCGGGATCGACGATCGCCGGGATCTTGTTGTTCGGGCTGATCGCCAGGAACTCGGGCTTGAACTGGTCGCCGGCACCGATATCGACGCCAATCGTGCGATACGGCAGGCCGCACTCTTCGAGCATGACGTGGACCTTGTGGCCATTCGGCGTGGCCCACGAATACACTTCGATCATCGCTTTCCCCGTTGGGCGCCGGCGTTCGGCGCGAAGTCGCGTTCCTGCGCAAGTCTCAAGCGGACTCTAATCCATGCTCCAAGGTTTGAAGCGCTGGTTCTCCGCAGGCCCGACCCCGGCCCCCGAATGGCCGGAATTGGTGGACTGGGCCGAGTCGCGCCAGTTCGCGTTCCGCGGCGTGCGCGACGCCGAGGGCTTCGTCATCGAGGGGCGCCTGGGCGCGCAGCCGTGGCGGCTCGAATGGGGGCCGCCGCAGCGCAGTTACGTGAAGGGCGGCGAGCTGCGGCTGCGCGCCGAGATGGCGCTGCCGTCCGAGTTGCAGGTGCTGGTGCTCAACCGCGGCCTGCAAGACGAGATGGAGCGTACTGTCTTCGATCAGTACGTCGAAGGGGTGCAGACGCGCATCGACAACCAGACCCCGCCCGAGATGCGCTGGCTGGTCATGTTCCCCAAGCTGACTGGCAGCGAACTGGGTCCGCTGCGCGAGCGCTTCGTCGCACTGGCCAGCGTCAAGCCCTGGCTCGTGTCGTGGCTGGAAGGGCCGCTGGCCGCCGCGCTGGCGGCATCGCGGCTGCCGCCCGAAGCGCCGCTGGTGCTGATGATCGGTCGCGGCCGGCTGACGCTGCGCACGGCGCTGCCGTCGCCGGAGTTGCGCGAGATCGAGGCCGCGCTGCGGCTGTTCGAGACCGCGATGCGCGAGTCGCGCCGCGCGGCCAGCGCGGGCTCCGAAGCCGACGCGCCGAGCACCCAGCCCAGCCTGTGGTCGGCGAGCGCGATGCCCGCCGACGACCGCCCCAAGTAGCGGCGCCGGCGGCGGCGGCGCCGTTCAGGCGGCCGCGATCTTGCCGAGTTCGATCTTCGCGATCGCGTTGCGGTGCACCTCGTCGGGGCCGTCGGCAAAGCGCAGCGTGCGCGCCCCGGCGTAGAAGCCGGCGAGCGGCGTGTCCTCGCACATGCCGGCGCCGCCGTGGACCTGCATCGCCCAGTCGATGACCTGGCAGGCCATGTTCGGCGCCACGACCTTGATCATCGCGATCTCGGCCTTCGCGCTCTTGTTGCCGGCGACGTCCATCATCCACGCCGCCTTCAGCGTCAGCAGCCGCGCCTGCTCGATCATGCAGCGCGCCTCGGCGATTCGCTCCTGCGTCACGCCTTGCTGGGCCACGGTCTTGCCGAAGGCGGTGCGGCTCGTCGCGCGCTCGCACATCAGCTTCAGCGCGCGCTCGGCCAGGCCGATCAGCCGCATGCAGTGGTGGATGCGGCCGGGGCCGAGGCGGCCCTGCGCGATCTCGAAGCCGCGCCCTTCGCCGAGCAGGATGTTGCTCGCCGGCACGCGAACGTTCTTGAAGTCGACCTCCATGTGGCCGTGCGGCGCGTCGTCGTAGCCGAACACGCTCAACGGGCGCAGCACCGTGATCCCCGGCGTCTCGCGCGGCACCAGGATCATCGACTGCTGCGAATGCCGCGGCGCCGTCGGGTCGGTCTTGCCCATGAAGATGAAGATCTGGCAGCGCGGGTCGCCGGCGCCGCTGGTCCACCACTTGCGGCCGTTGATCACGTAGTGGTCACCGTCGCGTTCGATGCGGGCCTCGATGTTGGTCGCGTCCGATGAAGCCACCGCCGGCTCGGTCATCGCGAAGGCGCTGCGGATCTCGCCCTTCAGCAGCGGCTCGAGCCAGCGCGCTTTGTGTTCGGCGCTGCCGTAGCGGACCAGCACTTCCATGTTGCCGGTGTCGGGTGCCGAGCAGTTGAAGACCTCGCTCGCCCAGGGCACCGCGCCCATGATCTCGGCCAGCGGCGCGTATTCCTGGTTCTGCAGCCCGGCGCCGAGCTCGGTGTTTGTTGATCCAGCACCTTCGGCGCTGGGGGGCAGGAACAGGTTCCACAGCCCGGCCGCGCGCGCCTTCGGCTTGAGCTCCTCGATCGTCTGCAGCGGCGTCCAGCGCTTGCCGGCGGCGGTGTTGGCCTGGATCTCGGCCCAGTAGCGGGCTTCGGCGGGGTAGACATGTTCCTGCATGAACGCGCCGACGCGTTCGCGCAAGGCCTGGGTCTTCTGGGAGTAGCCGAAATCCATGGTGTCGTCTCCTGGGTGGGTAAGGTCAGCGCGAGGCCTGGGCGAACTGCCAGGCCATCTTTGCCAGCGGGCGGGTCGATTCGCCGGTGGCCCGGGCCTGCGCGCTGGAGGCAATGCCGTCGACCACGCGCTTGGCAATGCCTTGCGTGATCGACGCCAGCCGGAACAGGTTGTAGGCGAGATAGAAGTTCCAGTCGGCCATCAGCGCCTGCGGGTCGCCGCGGCCGGTGCGTTCGCAGTAGCGGCGCACGTAGTCGGCTTCGGACGGGATGCCCAGCGCGTCGAGGTCGAGCCCGCCGATGCCGCGGAAGGTGCCGGGCGGGATGTGCCAGGCCATGCAGTGGTAGCTGAAGTCGGCGAGCGGATGGCCCAGCGTCGACAGCTCCCAGTCGAGCACCGCGATGATGCGCGGCTCGTCCTTGTCGAACACCAGGTTGTCGAGCCGGTAGTCGCCGTGCACCACCGAGACCTGCGTGTTGTCCAGCGCCGTGGCGGGCAGGTGCGCGGGCAGCCAGTCGATCAGCTGGTGCATCTCGTCGATGGTCTCGGTGACGGACGCGAGGTATTGCTTGCTCCAGCGGCCGATCTGGCGTTCGAAGTAGTTGCCCGGCTTGCCATAGCCCTCCAGGCCGGCGGCGCCGATGTCGACCTTGTGCAGCGCCGCGATGACGCGGTTCATCTCGTCGTAGACCGCGCCGCGCTGGGCGCGCGTCAAGCCGGGCAGCGACTGGTCCCAGAGCACGCGCCCGTCCATGAACTCCATGACGTAGAAGGCGCGGCCGATGACGGCCTCGTTCTCGCACAGCAGCAGCATCTCGGCCACCGGCACGTCGGTGCCGGCGAGTGCCTTCATGACGCGGAACTCGCGTTCGATCGCGTGCGCCGACGGCAGCAGCTTGGCCACCGGGCCGGGCTTCGTGCGCATCACGTAGGCGCGGGCCGGCGTGATCAGCTTGTAGGTCGGGTTGGACTGCCCGCCCTTGAACTGCTCCACGCTCAGCGGCCCCTCGAATCCGGGCAGCGTGCGCTCGAGATGAGAGGCCAGCGCCGCGGCGTCGAAGGCGTGGCTCTCGGCGACGGGCCGGGTTCCGGTGAACTGTTCCATGGGGCGGCCTTCAGCGTTCGGCGATGGCGAGCAGCTTATCGCGCGACAGCACGACCAGCCGGGTCGGCTCGACGCGCACCGCGCCTTCGCGCTCGAAGCCCTTCAGCTCCTGGTTGACGCGCTGGCGCGACGCGCCGAGCAACTGCGCCAGGTCTTCCTGCGCGAGCTGCAGGCCGATGCGGATCTCCTCGCCGCGCTCGATGCCGTAGCTGCGCGCGAGGAGCAGGATCTGTTTGGCCAGGCGCGCCTGCAGCGGCCGCGTGTTGAGGTCCTCGAACTGGTCGAACATCAGCCGCAGGCGACGGCAGTTCAGGCGCAGCAGCGCGTCGTACAACTCGACATGCTGGGCGAGCAACTCCTTGAAGTCGGGCTTGCGCACGACGAGCAAGGTGGTCTCGCCGTGGGTGTCGGCGTCGTGCGTGCGCGGCAAGCCGTCGAACAACGCGATGTCGCCGAACCAGACGCCGGGTTCGGCGTAGGTCAGCGTGACTTGCTTGCCCGACAGGCTGGAGGTGCTGATGCGCACCGCGCCGCGCGCCACGCCGCACCATTCCTCGGCCTGGCCGCCGCGCGAGGCCAGCGGCGTGCCGTCGGCATGGCGACGCACGAAGGCGCGCGAAAGAATGGCATGACGAAGAGGGGTCGATAGCTTGGCGAACCACGCGCCGGACTCGATGTTGTGTCGCTCGTCGATTGTAAGAACCGGGGTATTCATGGCTTGTCTCGGGTGCGACAAAAGCGCGACCATTGCATTGTCCCTTGCCCTTGCCGGAGAGTCCTCATGCCCGCTTCAGCGCTCCACATCCCGAACCTGCGCGAGCAGGTCAGCGCCGACGAATGGCGCCAGCGCGTCGACCTCGCCGCGGCGTACCGGCTGGTCGCGATGTTTCATTGGGACGACCTGGTCTTCACCCACATCAGCGCGCGCGTGCCGGGCAGCGACGGCCAGTTCCTGATCAACCCCTACGGCCTGATGTTCGAGGAGATCACCGCGTCGAGCCTGGTCAAGGTCGACGCGGCGGGCAACAAGCTCGACGACACGCCGTTCGCGATCAACCCGGCCGGCTTCGTGATCCACAGCGCCGTCCACGGCGCGCGCCACGACGCCGGCTGCGTGCTGCACGTGCATTCGCTCAACGGCATCGCGGTGTCGGCGCAGAAGGCCGGCGTGCTGCCGTTGTCGCAGCAGTCGATCTTCGTGCTGTCCAGTCTGGGCTACCACGACTACGAAGGCGTCGCGCTGCGCGACGACGAGAGGCCGCGCCTGGTGCGCGACCTCGGCGAGAACAGCTTCCTGATGCTGCGCAACCACGGCCTGCTGACGGTCGGGTCGACGGTGGCCGACGCGTTTGTCTCGATGTACCTGTTCGAGACCGTCTGCACGATCCAGGTCCGCGCGCTGGCCGGCGGCGGCGAACTGGTGCACGTGCACCCGAAGATCATCGCGACGGCGCAGCAACAGGCGGCCCAGGTCACGCGCGGCCTGGGCGCGTCGCTCAGCTGGCCGGGCCTGCTGCGCCGGCTCGACCGCTGCCACCCGGGCTACGACGCCTGAGGCTCGTCAGTCGTCGGCGAAGCGCGGCGCGCGCTTGTCGACGAAAGCCTGCACGCCTTCGCCGCCGTTCGCGTGGAACAGGTTGCGCACGAAGTGGTCGCGTTCGGCGTCGAGCTGGTCGCGCAGCGTGCGGTCGGGGGCGGCGTTGATCAGTTCCTTCGCACTGGCCAGCGCGTTGGGCGCCATGCGGGCCAGACGATCGGCAAGCGCCAGTGCGCGCGCCAGCGCCTGGCCGCTGTCGGCCACCTGCTGCACCAGGCCGAGCGCCAGCCATTCGCGTGCCGACATGGTCTCGGGCAGCCAGGCCATCTGCAGCGCCAGGCCGCGCGGCAGCAGCCGGCCCAGGTGCCAGGTGCTGCCCCCGTCGGGTGACAGGCCGATGCGGCCGTAGGACAGCACGAAGCGCGCGTCCTCGGCGGCGACGACGAGGTCGCAGGCCAGCGCGAGCGCCGCGCCGCCGCCGGCGGCGAAACCCTCGACCGCGGCGATCACCGGCTTCGGGAAGGTGCGCAGTGCTTCGACGAAGCCATGGAAGCGTTCCATCGATTGCGCCTGCTCGGCGGGCTCGGCGTGGCGGGCCGCGGCCAGGCGCTGCAGGTTGCCGCCGGCGCAGAAGTGGGCGCCGTCGCCGCGCAGCACGATGCAGCGGATCTCGGCGTCGCCCTCGGCCACGCCGAGGGCCTCGATGCCCGCCGCGCAGGCCTGCGGCGAGAGCGAGTTGCGCGTCGCCGGGTCGGACAGGGTGAGCACCAGCGCGGCGTCGCGGCGTTCGGTCAACATCTCGGAGGGCATCGCCAAGCCTGCTTTCAAAAGGTGTGACTTTTCGACGAAGGCGTGCGGCATTCTGTCATGCAGGGTTGGGGTCGCCGGCCAGAGGGCGGAACTTGTAACTCGACGTGATAGAGTGCCTGCAAGTCGCCCAGCCTCCCCTCCTTGCATGCAGAAGAAGCGGCTTTTGCCGTCGATCGTGATCGCCTTGTTCGTCGCGTCGACGGCCCCCGCGGCCTTCGCGCTCGGCTGGCGGCCGGCACCGCAGACGGCGGTGCTCGGACAGGCGTTGGACTTCACCGCGGCGTTGCGTCTGGACCCGGGCGACACGATCGACGCCGACTGCGTGACGGCCAGCGTCGACGTCGGTGACCACCGGCTGCCGCGCCCGCTGGTGGAGCTGACGGTGGACAAGCGCAGCGATGCGCTCGTCATGCATGTCGCGACCCGCGAGCCGATCAGCGAGCCGGTGGCCAGCGTCACGCTGGCGATCGGCTGCCCGACCCGCTTGTCGCGCCGCTTCGTGCTGCTCGCCGATCCGCCGGGCGTGTCGTTGCCGTCGGCGTCGCTCGTGCTGGCTGCGGCGCCGAGCCCCGCCCCTGCCCCTGCGCTTGCCCCTGCGCCCGACGCCCGCCGGCCGCCCGTGCCATCGCCGCGAGCGGCGCCGGTGGTGGCCCTGCCGCCGAAGCCCGCGCCGCGTCCGCCGCACCGCCCGCCGCCACCGCCGCGCCCGCGAGCGTTGGTGAAGGCGAAGGTGGCCGTCGCGCCCGCGGCCCAGGCGATACGGCCCGGGCCGCGCCTGGAACTCGATCCGGTCGACCGTCCGGCGCAGACCGCCGGTGCACCCGGCGACGTGATCGATGCCGCGATCGATGCGGTGGCGCAGGCCGCCAGCGCGGCGCGCGCTGCGGCGGCGGCCGCCTCGGCGTCCGAGCAGCGCATCACGGCGCTGGAGCGCAGCGTCGCCCGAATGCAGGCCGACGCAGCGGCGAACCGTGAACTGCTCGCCCAGTTGCGTGCACGCGCCGCCGCTGGCGAGGCGTCTGGCCGCTGGCTGACGCCGCTGCTGCTGGTGGTCGTGGCGCTGTTCGGCCTGGTCGCCTGGCTGGTCTGGCGCATGCGCGGCCTGCAGCTGGCGCGTGACCGGGCCTGGCGGCGTGCTGCCGCCGCGGCCGCGGCCGACGCCTCGCCGCCGGCCGCGGCCGACGCTGCCGATCCCGGTGGTGAACTCCGAACTGGCGCTGCCGCCCCAGCGGCCGGCCTACGTCGCCCCGGGGCCGGCGCCGGTCGACTTGCCGCTGGAAGCCTTCGAACGCACCGACGTGCTGCCGCCGCCGGCGCGTGTCGACAACGGCGCGCCGCGCGACGTGTCGATCGAAGAGCTGCTCGACCTCGAGCAGCAGGCCGAGTTCTTCATCGTGCTCGGCCAGGACGATGCGGCGATCGACCTGCTGTTCCAGCACCTGCGCAATACCGGCGGTGGCAGCCCGCTGCCTTACCTGAAGCTGCTCGAGATCTACCGCCGGCGCGGCGAACGCGAACCCTACGAGCACACGCGCGAGCAGTTCAACCAACGCTTCAACGCCTACGCGCCGGAGTGGGACGTCGACCTCCAGCAGGGTCGCTCGCTCGAGGACTACCCCGGCGTTCTGCCCCGCCTGCAACAGGTCTGGCCACGGCCGCTGGACGCGATGGCCGAACTGGAAGCGCTGATGTTCCGCAAGTCGCGCGGCGAGCTGTTCGAACTGCCGGCCTACCGCGAAGTGCTGTTCCTCTATTCGCTGGCGCGCGACCTGCTCGACCGCGAGGCCGCCGGCAGCACCGACGTGGACTTGCTGCTGCCGCTGGCCGACGGCGGCGAGTTCGGCAGCACCGCGCCGCAGCCGCAGGTGGAGCTGGCGCGCGACTCGGTGTTCGACGGCTTTGCCGGCCGGCCGACGGTGCCGGTCGACCTGGACCTGTCGCTGCCGGACGAGCCGGCCGTGCCGCGCGGCTAGCTAGGGCCGCGAGCGCCGCGCGGCTAGAGCCGCGCCAGCCGTTCCAGCGCCGCCTGCAGCGTCTCGTCGCGCTTGGCAAAGCACAGCCGCGCGATGCGCTGCTCGAAGCCGCCTTCGTAGAAGGCCGCCAGCGGGATCGCCGCGACGCCGACCTCGCGCGTCAGCCACTGGCAGAAGTCGGCCTCGGGCAGGTCGCTCACCGCGCTGTAGTCCACCGCCTGGAAGTAGGTGCCTTCGCAGGGCAGCGCGCGCAGCCGGGTGCGCGCCAGCCCGGCGCGGAACAGGTCGCGCTTGCGCTGGTAGAACGCGGGCAGCTCGAGATACGGCGCCGGGTCGGCCAGGTAGCGGGCCAGGCCGTGCTGCATCGGCGTGTTGACGGTGAACACGTTGAACTGGTGCACCTTGCGGAACTCGGCCGTCAGCGCCGCCGGCGCGGCGACGCTGCCGACTTTCCAGCCGGTGACGTGAAAGGTCTTGCCGAAGCTCGAGACGACGAAGCTGCGCGCCGCCAGCGATGGAATCGACGCCGCGCTGACGTGCGGCACGCCGTCGAAGACCATGTGCTCGTAGACCTCGTCGGAAATCAGCAGCACGTCGGTCGGGGCCAGCAATTCGGCCAGCTGCTGCATCTCGGCGCGCGTCCAGACCGTGCCGCTGGGGTTGTGCGGGCTGTTGACGATGATCGCGCGCGTGCGCGGCGACATCGCGGCGGCGATCTTGCCGAAGTCGGGGCGGAACGTTCCCGGCGTCAGCGGCACGCGCACGACGCGGCCGCCGGCGAGCTCGATGTTCGGTGCATAGCTGTCGTAGCAGGGTTCGAGCACGATCACCTCGTCGCCCGGGTGCACGCAGCACAGCACCGCGGTCAGGATCGCCTGCGTCGCGCCGGCGGTGATCGTGATCTCGCGCTCGGCGTCGTAGGCGTGGCCGTACAGCGCCTCGATCTTCGTCGCCAGCGCTTGGCGCAGCGCCGGCACGCCGGTCATCGGCGGGTACTGGTTCAGGCCTTCGCGCATCGCGGCCTGGACCTGGGCCAGCAGCGCCGGGTCGCAGTCGAAGTCCGGAAAGCCCTGGCCGAGGTTGACCGCGCGATGTTCGGCGGCCAGCGCCGACATCACGGTGAAGATCGTGGTGCCGACGTTCGGCAGTCGGCTGGCGAGGGCGGGGGTGCGGGGATCGTTCATGGCGGGTTCAAAGGCTGTAGTCGGTGCCGGTGCCGCTCATCGCACGCTGAATCAGCGCCGGACTCAGGCGGTCGGAGAGTTGCTCGGCGAAGGCGTAGACGAATTGGCGCAGGTAGGCGCCGCGCTTGAAGGCCACGCGCGTCACGTTGCTGCCGAACAGGTGGCCGAGCGGGCGCCAGGCGAGGTCGCCGCCGGGCGCTTCGTCGCGCATCGCCTGCTCGGCGACGATGCCCACGCCCATGCCGATGCGCACGTAGGTCTTGATCACGTCGGCGTCGATCGCCTCCAGCGCGACCGTGGGCTTGAGCCGGGCGCGGGCGAAGGCCTGGTCGATGCGCGTGCGCCCGGTCATCGTCGCGTGGTAGAGCACCAGCGGCTCGGCGGCGAGCTGCTCCAGCGTCGGCCGCTCGACCGCCGCGAGCGGGTGGCCGGCGGGCACCACCATCACGTGCTGCCATTCGTAGCAGGGCAGCGTGACCAGACCGTCGTGGGCGGCCAGCGCCTCGGTCGCGAGGCCGATCTCGGCG
Source organism: uncultured beta proteobacterium (assembly GCA_963788635.1). Classification (GTDB taxonomy): domain Bacteria; phylum Pseudomonadota; class Gammaproteobacteria; order Burkholderiales; family Burkholderiaceae_C; genus Rubrivivax. The sequence goes on from CAWBHE010000013.1 coordinate 141,882, forward strand.
ACGTCGTCGAGCAGCATGCGCGCCACCTGCTCGGGCATGCCCTGGTGCAGCACGACCTGCACCTTCGGGAAGCGCTGGCGCAGCCGCGCCACCGGACCGGGCAGGAAATAGCGCGCCTGGGTGTGCGTCGTGGCGATCGACAGCGTGCCGGCGTCCTGCTTCGAGAACTGCTCGCCGATGCGCTTCAGGTTGGCGACCTCGCGCATGATGATCTCGATCGACGCCAGCACCATCTGCCCGGGCTCGGTGACGCGCTTCAGGCGCTTGCCGTGGCGCGCGAAGATGTCCACGCCCAGCTCTTCCTCGAGCTCGAGGATCGCCTTGCTGACACCGGGCTGCGAGGTGAACAGTGCCTTCGCGGTCTCGGTCAGGTTCAGGTCGCGGCGCACTGCCTCCTGCACGAAGCGGAACTGGTGCAGGTTCATGGTCTCGGCACCGTGCGCGCCGCGGCAGCGGCCATCGCGACGATGACCTCGGGCGCGTCGCCGACCGCCGGGTGCAGCGTGAAACCGACCTGCGGATGCACGCCGCGCAGCCCGTCCAGCAGCGCCGGCAAGTCCTTGCGCACGTGGCCGCCGGTGCCCAGGAAGAGCGGCACGACCTCGATGCGCCGGCAGCCCGCGCCGACCAGCTCGGCCGTGGCGGCGGGCAGGTCCGGCGTCATCAGCTCGAGGAAGGCCAGCCGCACCGCGACGCCAGGCCGTTCGCTGCGCACGCGCTCGGCCACGGCCTCGAAAGGGGCGGCCCAGCGCGGATCGCGGGCGCCGTGGGCGAACAGGATGATGGCGTCGTTCATCGGAATCGGACCAGCCAGGTGAAGGCGGCCATCGAGAGCAGCAGGTAGACCAGGCTCGGCGCGGCGGCCACCACCCAGGGCGTCCAGTCGCGCAGCAGGCCGATGTGGCCGGCCAGATTGTTGAGCAGCACGAAGCTGATGCCCAGCATGATGCCGCCGAAGACCTTCAGGCTCAGGCCGCCGGCGCGCGCATGCAGGTAGGCGAAGGGCAGCGCCAGCGCCACCATCACCACGCAGGCCAGCGGGTACAGCGCCTTCTGCCAGAAGCGGATCTGGTGGCTTTGCGCGGCCTGCTCCTGGTCGCTCAGGTGCCGGCTGTAGCGCCACAGCTCGACGGTGGTCATCGTGTTCACCGGCAGCACGGCGGCGGCGACCACCGCCGGCGTCAACGTGCTCGGCCAGCGCAGCATCGGCAGCCGCTCCTCGTGGACCGCGTTGTCCACCGTCTGGCCGGCCAGCGGCCAGCGCGTCAGGTCGACCTCCAGCAGCGTCCAGGTACCGTCGGCGGCGACCCGCCCTTCACGGGCGCTGATCTGCGCGACCAGCTGGCCGGCGTCGTCGAACTCGAAGATGCGGATGCCGCGCAGCGCGCCGTTCGCGCTGGTGCCGGCGAGGTTGATGGAATAGCTGCGTTCGCCCTCGGGCGTCTGGCGTTTCTCTTTCAGCCAGGCCCCCGCGCCGTCGATGCGCAGGCCGCCGCTGGTGCTGGCGCGCAGCAGCACCGCCTGCCGTTCGCTGGCCGGCGCGACGTAGTCGCCGACCACGAAGGTCAGCGCGCCGAAGGCCACGCCCAGGGTGGCGAGCAAGCGCAGCGCGCGAGCGGGCCCCAGGCCGCCGGTGCGCAGGATCGTGAACTCGGAGGACTGCGCCATGCGCGCCAGCGAGTAGATGGTGCCGATCAGCACCGCGATCGGGAACAACTCGTAGAAGTGTCCGGGCAGTTCGAAGGCGGCGGTCATCACCGCGCCGGTGACGGTGCGGCCGTCGCGGCCGATGTCGTCCATCGCGTCGACCACGTCGATGAAATAGAACAGCGACAGGAACGCGAAGGCGACGAAGAACACCGACCAGACGATGTCGCGGTAGAGCAGGCGGCGCACGGTCCTCATGCCGCCGCGCCCCCGCTGGCGCGCAAGCGCAGGTGGAACACGGCCGCATGGTCACGCCACCACAGCAGCGCCAGCGCCGCGAGGAAGGCGCCGCCGTGCAGCACGACGAGCGCGGTGCCCAGCCCCATGCGCGCGCTCGCGACCCAGGCCTGCGACAGGTTGATCACGTTGTAGTAGACGATGAAGCCGAGCAGCGCGAACAGAAGGTTCCAGTTCGTCGCCCGGCGCGGGTTGGTCGCGGCCAGGCCGACGCCCAACAGCAGCAGGTTGGCGGCGCCGAAGAGCAGGCCGAAGCGCCAGGCCAGCTCGCCCTGCGCGAGCAGGGTCGGCTGGCGGATCAGCTCTATCGTGCGCGTGGCCTTCGGCGGCCGCGTTTCGGCCTCGCGTGCGACGCGTTCGCTGACGAGCAGACGGTAGCTCTGGAAGCTCGACAGCGTCTTCTCGCCGGATTTGTCGTCGACATCGTTGCGCTGCCCGCGGTCTAGCACCAGGAAGCGGCTGTCGCCGTCGCTCTCCAGCCTGCCCGAGCGCGCCGACGTGACCGACTCGCCGTGGTCCTGCCGGGTGAGCACGAAGACGTTGCGCGCGTTGACACCGTCCACGCTCTCGCGTTCGACGAAGAACACGCGGCGGCCGTCGCTCGAGGTCTGGAACACGCCCGGCGCCACGCGCGACAGGTCCGAGCGCTGCTGGTAGCGATCCTGCAACTCCTGGCTGTTGCGGTTGCCCCAGGGCCAGACGAAGAGCAGCAGCAGGCCCACCACCAGCAGCACCGGCCAGCTCGTGCGCAGCACGGGTCGCACGAAGCGGCCGAGGTTCACGCCGCTGGAGAACCAGATCGCCATCTCGCTGTCGCGGTACATGCGACCGAGCGTCACGACGATGGCGACGAACAGCGACAGCGAGAGCATCGTCGGCAGGTGGCCGAGCGCGATGTAGCCGAGCAGCAGCACCACGTCCTGCGGTGCGATCTGGCCGCCGGCGGCCTGGCCGATGGTGCGGATCAGCATCATCGTGATGACGATCGTCAGGATCACGACCAGCGTCGCGCCGAAGGTCCGCGAGAGTTCGCGACGCACAGTTGAATCGAATAACATCCGCGGCTTTTCCCCAGTGGACGGAATTATGGACTTCAAGACGCAGGCCATCGGCCCCGGTGGATTGGCTTCGATCGCGGCCGATGCGTTGCTGGTCGTGGTCGGCGGGTCGGCCGTTCCTGCGCAGCTGGACGGCCCGCTCGGCGCGGTGCTGAAGGCCGCCGCCGCCAGCGGCGACTTCGCGTTCAAGGCCGGGCAACTGCTCTACGCGCACCAGGTGGCCGGCGTGAAAGCGGCTCGGGTCGCGTTCGCCGCCGCCGGCGACGGATCGGTGAAGAACCTGCGTCGGGCGGTGGCCACCGGTACCGCGCTGCTCAAGAGCGGCGGCGCGCGGCACCTCGTGGTGGCTGCAGTCGGGGCTGGCGAGCTGGGCGCGGCACAGGCCGAAGCGGTGGTCGCGGCGATCGGCGAGGCGGTCTACCTGTATCGGCACACGAAGCCGAGCGCACCGGCGGCGTCCAAGCTGGCGCGGGTGGGCCTGGCCTGCGGCAAGGCCGAGGCGGCCGGCGTCGACGCCGGGCTGCGGCGCGGACAGGCGATCGCCGCCGGCGTCGACCTGGCGCGCGAACTGGCGAATCGGCCGGGCAACCACTGCACGCCCAGCCACCTGGCCGCCGAGGCCCGGCGCCTGGGCAAGGAGCAGGGCCTGAAGGTCGAGGTGCTGGACCGCAAGGACGTCGAGAAGCTGGGCATGGGCGCCTTCCTGGCCGTCGCGCAGGGTTCGGAGCAGCCGCTGAAGTTCATCGTCGCGCGCTGGCAAGGCGCGGCCAAGGACGTGGCGCCGGTGGTGCTGGTCGGCAAGGGCATCACCTTCGACACCGGCGGCATCTCGATCAAGCCGGCCGCCGAGATGGACGAGATGAAGTTCGACATGGGCGGCGCGGCCAGCGTGCTGGGCACGCTGCACGCGGTGGCGTCGCTGAAGGCGCGCGTCAACCTCGTCGGCATCATCCCGGCCTGCGAGAACATGCCCGACGGGCGCGCGGTCAAGCCCGGCGACGTGGTCACCAGCCTGTCCGGCCAGACGATCGAGATCCTGAACACCGACGCCGAGGGCCGGCTCGTGCTGTGCGATGCGCTGACCTACGCCGAGCGCTTCAAGCCGGCCGCGGTGGTCGACATCGCGACGCTCACCGGCGCCTGCGTGATCGCGCTCGGCCACCACCGCTCGGGGCTGTTCAGCGCCGACGACACGCTGGCGGGCGAACTGCTCGCGGCTGGCGACGCCGCGCTCGACCCGGCCTGGCGCATGCCGCTGGACGACGAGTACGACGAGGCGCTGAAGAGCCACTTCGCCGACATGGGCAACGTCGGCGGCCGCGCGGGCGGTGCCGTCACGGCGGCGATGTTCCTCAAGCGCTTCACCGCCAAGCTGCGCTGGGCGCACCTGGACATCGCCGGCACGGCCTGGAAGTCCGGCCACAACAAGGGCGCGACCGGCCGGCCGGTCGCGCTGCTCACGCATTACGTGCTGGCGCAGGCGCGCTGAGCGGGACCGCCGTGGCGCCGGCGGTCGAGTTCCACACCGGGGTGGCGGACCCGCTCGGTTTCGCCTGCCGGCTGCTGCGCAAGGCCTACCGCCGCGGCGCGCGCGTGCTCGTCACCGCGCCGGCGCCGCTGCTCGAATCTCTGGACCGCGCACTCTGGACCTTCGAGGAACGCGAGTTCGTGCCGCACCTGCGAATGGGCGCCAGCGTGGCCAACGGACAAGCGGCGCGCACGCCGATCTGGCTTGCGGAATCGGCGCAATGCCAGCCGCCACCGCCGGCGCCCGACGTTCTGGTCAACCTGGGCGCCGAGACGGCACAGGACTTGTCGGCCTTCGCGCGCGTGATCGAGATCGTCGCTGCCGATGCCGACGACGAACAGGCCGGCCGTGCGCGCTGGCGCGACTACCGGGCTCGCGGGCTGGCCGTTACCCACCATGCGGCGTCGAATCGGGAGTGACCCTGTCGGCTGGAACGCGGCTTGCTGCGTTCAAGGACGGCCGACCCGCGGCGGCCCGCGCACCGGAGAATTCCCGGGGCTGAAACAGTGTCATTTTCGAGTATCGTCCGCGTCTTCTGCTTTTTATCGTTTGTCGTCAAGGCAAATCAACCGGAGGTTTTCAACATGCAAATCAAGTTGAGCGCGATCGTTGGCGCAGTCGCCGTCATGATGGCCGGCGGCTCCGCCTACGCGCAGGATCTGATCGTCAAGATCGGCCACGTCGGCCCGACCAGCGGTGCCATTGCCCACCTGGGCAAGGACAACGAGAACGGCGCCCGCATGGCGATCGACGACCTGAATGCCAAGGGCGTGAAGATCGGCGGCAAGACGGCCAAGTTCGAATTGCTGGCCGAAGACGATGCCGGCGACCCGAAGCAGGCCACCTCGGTGGCCCAGAAACTGGTCGACGAGAAGGTCAACGGCGTCATCGGCCACCTGAACTCGGGCTGCTCGATCCCGGCCTCCAAGATCTACTTCGACGCAGGCATCCCGCAGATCAGCCCGTCGTCGACGAATCCGAAATACACCCGCCAGGGCTACAAGACGGCCTTCCGCGTCGTCGCCGACGACGTGCATCTGGGCGGCACGCTGGGCAAGTACGCGGTGCAGCAGCTGCATGGCAAGGCGGTCGCCGTCATCGACGACCGCACCGCCTACGGCCAGGGCGTGGCCGACGAGTTCGAGAAGGGCGTCAAGGGCGCTGGCGGCAAGGTTGTCGGCCGCGAGTTCACGCGCGACAACGCGACCGACTTCACCGCCATCCTGACCAGCTTGAAGGCCAAGAAGCCCGACGTCATCTTCTTCGGCGGCATGGACGCCGTGGCCGGCCCGATGCTGCGCCAGATGAAGCAGCTCGGCATCGAAGCCAAGTTCATGGGCGGCGACGGCATCTGCACGGGCGAGCTGCCCAAGCTGGCCGCCGGCACCATGGGCGACGGCCAGGTGGTCTGCGCCGAAGCCGGTGGTATCGACCCGAAGGACGCCGCCGCGGTCAAGGGTATGGAGGACTTCCGCGCCCGCTTCAAGCAGAAGTTCGGCGCCGACGTGCAGATCTATGCGCCTTACGTCTACGACTCGGTCAACGTGATGGTTGCGGCCATGGAGAAGGCCGGTTCGGACAATCCGAAGAAGTACCTGCCGGTGCTGGCCAAGACGACCGGCTACCACGGCGTGACGGGCACGATCTCGTTCGACAACAAGGGCGACATCAAGAACGGCGCGCTGACGCTGTACACCTACAAGGGTGGCAACAAGGAAATGCTCGGCGTCGTGCGCTGAAGCCTAGTTTCCTGGCCTGATCTGACGCGGGCGCCTTCGGGCGCCCTTTTTCATGCCGGCGCGTCCTGCGGCCAGCGGCCATAGAGACGGCCGAACTCGGCCAGCCGATGCGCGTGCCAGGGGTGGACCTCGTTCCATTGGAAGCGCCAGGTCCACCAGCCTTCGGCCTGGCCGGGGTGGTTCATCCGGCACGCGCCAGGCAGACACAGCACGTCCTGCATCGGATGCACCGCGCTGTCGGCGACGCTCGCGCAGGCGGTGCGGATCAGCGTCCAGGGCATGTCGTGGCCGTCGGTGGCGAGGTAGCCGCGTGCGAAGTGCTTTTCGTGCTCGCTCGCGGTGGCCCACCAGCCGGCGACGGTGTCGTTGTCGTGGGTGCCGGTGTAGACCACGGTATCGGGTTCGTGGTGATGCGGCAGGAAACGGTCGCTGGCGTCGCCTTGAAACGCGAACTGCAGGATGCGCATGCCGGGGAAGGCGAACTTCCGGCGCAGCGCGTCGACGTCGGGCGTGATGACGCCCAGGTCCTCGGCGATGATGGGCAGGGGCCCGAGCGCCTTCGCGACGGCGTCGAACAAGGCCGCACCGGGCCCGGGCACCCAGCGGCCGTGTTCCGCGGTCGGCTCGGCCGCCGGGATCTCCCAGTGGGCGCAAAAACCGCGGAAATGGTCGATGCGCACGATGTCCACCAGCTCGAAGCTGCGCCGTATGCGCTCGACCCACCAGGCATAGCCGTCCTTCGAGTGTTCGCTCCAGCGGTACAGCGGATTGCCCCAGCGTTGCCCGGTGGTGCTGAAGAAGTCCGGCGGTACGCCGGCCACCACCGTGGGCCGACCCTTGGTGTCGAGTTCGAACAGCTCCGGGTGCGCCCAGACCTCGGCGCTCTGGTGGGCGATGAAGATCGGCGTGTCGCCGACGATGCGCACGCCGCGCGCGTTCGCATGCGCCTTCAAGCGCCTGCCATTGGCGGAAGAACGACCACTGGCAGAAGCGCCAGAACGCGACGCGCGAAGCATGCTCGGCGTGGGCCGCGGCCAGCGCTTGCGGGTCGCGCGCGGCCAGGCAGGGCGCCCAGTCGCACCAGTCGCGCCCGTGGTTGGCCTCGGACAGGGCCATGAAGAGCGCGTAGTCGTCGAGCCAGCTCCGATGCGCGGCGCAGAACTCGGCGTGGTCGCGACGCTGCTCGTCGCTCGCGTCCTGCGGCAAAGCGCTGCGCCGCCTTGGCCAGCCGCTGCATGCGGAACGGCACCATGGTCGCGAACGCGACGCGCGTCGCGTCCAGTCCGTGCGCCGGCACCAGGTCGGCCGCATCGAGCCAGCCCTGCCGGTGCAACTCGGCCAGGTCGATCAGCAGCACGTTGCCGGCAAAGGCCGAGCTGCTCATGTAGGGCGAATTGCCGGGGCCGATGCCGGCCAGCGGCAACACTTGCCACAGGGTCTGGCCGCCGCAGACGAGCCAGTCGACGAAGTGATAGGCGTCGGCGCCGAAGTCGCCCGAGCCATGCGGGCCGGGCAGGGAGGTCGGGTGCAGCAGCACGCCGCTGGCGCGGGGGAATCGCATGGGCGGATCCTTCGTCGGTGGCCTCAGGCCGGGGCCGAGGGGGTGTCGCTGAGCAAGACCAGGCTGCGCGCGCGCAGGGGGTAGTCCGCGCTGCCCTCGTTCTTCCACCGGCCACGGCCGTCGGCTTCGGCGGTGTCGAGTTCGGCCTGCCAAGCCCCCCGGGGCAATTTGAACGCGACATCGACATCGCGGGCGTTGACCAGGAGCAACAGCGGGCCGGCCGCGCGCCCCGGGGCGTTGATCAACGCACCCACGACGCGCGACCTGCGATTGTTCCATTCGTCGGTCGTCAAGGGCTCGCCGGTGAGCCGCAGCCAGGTCAGGTCGTGCCGGCCGCGCGCATCGGGCAGACCGCTGTACCAATGGGCGCCGAACGGCAGCAGGCGCCGGCGCAGCGCGAGCAGGCGCGCGGTGAAATCGATCAGCGTCGGGTCCGCGCGCGACCAGTCGATCCAGCTCGTCTCGTTGTCCTGGCAATAGGGGTTGTTGTTGCCCCCTTGGCCGTGGCCCAGCTCGCCGCCGGCGGCGATCATCGGCGTGCCTTGCGACAGCAGCACGGTGGCCAGCAGCGCGCGCTGCAGCCGCTCGCGCAAGCCCAGCACCTCGGGGTCGTCGGTCGGCCCTTCCCAGCCGCAGTTCCAGCTCAGGTTGTGACCGTGGCCGTCGCGGTTGCCTTCGAGGTTGGCCTCGTTGTGGCGCATGTCGTAGCTGACCAGGTCGGCGAGCGAGAAGCCGTCGTGCGAGACGACGTAGTTCACCGACTCCGCCGGCGCGCGGCCGCGCGGCTGGAAGCGGTCCGCCGAGCCGGCCAGCCGCAGCGCGAATTCACCGCGCGTGCAGTCGCCGCCGAGCCAGAACGCGCGCACCGTGTCGCGAAACACGTCGTTCCACTCGAGCCAGCCATTCGGGAAGTTGCCCATCTGGTAGCCGCCGGGCCCGAGGTCCCAGGGCTCGGCGATCAGCTTGACGCCGGCCAGCGCCGGGTCCTGCGCCAGCGCCTTGAAGAACGCGCCGTCGCGCTCGAAGCCGTGGCTGCCGCGGCCGAGCACCGGCGCGAGGTCGAAGCGGAAGCCGTCGACGTGCATCTCCTGCACCCAGTAGCGCAGCGAATCCATCACCATCTGCAGCACGCGCGGGTGGTGCAGGTCGAGCGCGTTGCCGGTGCCGGTGATGTTGTCGTAGCCGGCGCAGTGGCCGGGCTGCAGCCGGTACCAGGCCAGGTTGTCCAGGCCGCGCCAGGCGATCGTCGGGCCGCGCTCGTCGGACTCCGCGGTGTGGTTGTAGACCACGTCGAGGATCACCTCGATGCCGGCGCGGTGCAGCCGCCGCACCATGCGGCGGAATTCGTCGCGCGGGTTCGGCCCGGCGGCGTAGCGCGGCTCCGGGCAGAAGAAGCCCACCGTGTTGTAGCCCCAGTAGTTGCGCAGGCCGTTCTCGACCAGGCGCTGTTCGTCGATGAACTGGTGCACCGGCAGCAGGCTGACCGCGCTGATCCCGAGCCGCTGCAGGTGGCTGATCGCGGCGTCGCTGGCCAGCCCGGCATAGGTGCCGCGCTCGGCCGCCGGCACGCCCGGCATGCGCTGGGTGAAGCCGCGCACGTGCAGCTCGTAGAGCACGGTGTCGGCCAGCGCTGTCTGCGGCGGCCGGTCATCCTGCCAGTCGAACGCGTCGTGCACGACGCGCGCCTTCAGCGCGCTGCGGGCGTTGTCGCGCGGGTCCATGTGCTGCGGATGCTCGCGGTCGGCGGCGCCATGCGGCGCGCTCCAGTCGAAGCCGCCCGACGGGCCGACGATCTCGCGCGCCCAGGGGTCGAGCAGCAGCTTGTTCGGGTTGAAGCGGTGGCCGCGGTCGGGCCGCCACGGGCCGTGCGCCCGGAAGCCGTAGACCAGCCCCGGCGCCGCATCGGGCAGGAAGCCGTGCCAGACGTCGCCGCTGCGCGCGGGCAGGGCGATGCGCGCCGTCGGCCCGGTGCCGGCGGCGTCGAACAGGCACAGCTCGACGTGCGTCGCGTGGCCGGAGAACACGGCGAAGTTGACGCCGGTGCCGTCCCAGTGCGCGCCCAGTGGCCAGGCGCGGCCAGGCTGCAGCCCGGCACCGTCGACGAGATGGGGCGCTGCCACTTTGCTCGATCCCGGCGGCGGGCCCGGATGGTCGGGCCCTGGGGTGCTCAGACGGTCCATTCGAAGAACACGGTGGCCAAGGGCGGCACGCTGACGACGATCGACTGCGCGCGGCCGTGGCTGGCCACCGGCTCGCTGTGCGCGACGCCGAACGCGGTGCCGACGTTGCTGCCGCCGTAGTAGGTTGAATCGGTGTTCAGCCGTTCGCGCCAGGCGCCGGCCTCGGGCACGCCCAGGCGCAGTCCATGGTGCACGACGGGCGCGAAATTGCAGACCACCAGCATGCGCTCGCCGCCGCGCCCGCGGCGCACGAAGCTGAGCAGGCAGCGCTGCGCGTCCTGGTGGTCGATCCACTCGAAGCCTTCGGCGCCGAAGTCCTGCGTGTACAGCGCCGGGCTGGCGCGGTACAGGCGGTTCAGGTCGCCGACGAGGCGCTGCACGCCGGCATGCTCGGGCAGCTCGAGCAGGTGCCAGTCCAGGCTGGCGTCGTGGTTCCACTCGCGCTGCCTGCGCGAACTCGCCGCCCATGAAAAGCAGCTTCTTGCCCGGGTGGCCGAACATGAAGCCGAAGTAGGCGCGCAGGTTGGCGAACTTCTGCCAGCGGTCGCCCGGCATCTTCGCCAGCAGCGAGCCCTTGCCGTGCACGACCTCGTCGTGCGAGAGCGGCAGCACGAAGTTCTCGGTGAAGGCGTAGACCAGGCCGAAGCTCAGCTCGCCGTGGTGCCAGGGGCGGTGGATCGGGTCGCGCGCCATGTAGGCCAGCGTGTCGTGCATCCAGCCCATGTTCCACTTGTAGTGGAAGCCCAGGCCGCCGGCCCAGGTGGGGCGCGAGACGCCGGGGAAGGCGGTCGATTCCTCGGCCAGCGTGACGGCGCCCGGGCGTTCGCCGCCGACGACTTCGTTGGTGCGCCTGAGGAAGGCGATCGCCTCCAGGTTCTCGCGCCCGCCCTGCGCGTTCGGGATCCACTCGCCGGCCTTGCGGCTGTAGTCGCGATAGAGCATCGAGGCCACCGCGTCGACGCGCAGGCCATCGGCGTCGTAGCGTTCGAGCCAGTACAGCGCGTTGCCGATCAGGAAGTTGCGCACCTCGGTGCGGCCGAAGTTGTAGATCAGCGTGTTCCAGTCGTTGTGGAAGCCTTCGCGCGGATCGGCGTACTCGTAGAGATGGGTGCCGTCGAACTCGGCCAGCCCGTGCGCGTCGCTCGGAAAATGCGCCGGCACCCAGTCGAGCAGCACGCCCAGGCCGGCCGCGTGCGCGCGGTCGATGAAGCGATGCAGGCCGGCCGGATCGCCGAAGCGTGCCGTCGGCGCATACAAGCCCAGCGTCTGGTAACCCCAGGAGCCGTCGAAGGGATGCTCGCTGATCGGCAGCAGCTCCAGGTGCGTGAAGCCCAACTCCTGTGCATAGGGGACGAGCGTGTCGGCGAGCTCGTCCCAGTTCAGCCAGCGCTCGCCGTCCTCGGGCTTGCGCCGCCAGCTGCCGAGGTGGACCTCGTAGACGCTCATCGGCGCGTCGAGCGCGTTGGCGGCGGCGCGCTCGGCCGAGGGTTCGCTGCGCGGCGGCATCTTGGCCACGATGCTGGCGGTGGCCGGCCGCAGTTCGGCCTGGCGCGCGCAGGGGTCGGCCTTCAGCGGCAGCAGCTCGCCCGCCGCCGAGAGCAGCTCGAACTTGTAGCGCGCACCGATCTCGACCGCGGGCAGGAAGATCTCCCAGACGCCGCATTCGCGGCGCAGCCGCATCGGGTGGCGCCTGCCGTCCCACTGGTTGAAGTCGCCGACGACGCTGACCCGCGCCGCGTTCGGCGCCCAGACCGCGAAGCTGGTGCCCCACACGCCGTCCATCGTGCGCGGCGTCGCGCCGAGGATCTCGAACGGGCGCAGGTGCGAGCCTTCGCCGAGCAACCAGGCGTCCATCTCGCCGAGCACGGGGCCGAAGCGGTAGGGGTCGTCGAACAGGCTCACGCTGGCGTCGGCCCAGGTCGCCTCGAGCCGGTACGGGCCGCCGCGCGCGACCTGGCGCTCGAACACGCCGTCGGGGTGGCGGCTGTCGAACACGCCGAGCGAGCGGCCGCCCGGCGTCAGCGCGCGCAGCCGGGTGGCGCCGGGCACGAAGGCGCGGATCCAGCGGCTGCCGTCGTCGGCGCGGTGCGGCCCGAGCACGCCGAACGGGTCGGCGTGGCGGCCCAGCCGCAGCAGCTCGATGTCGCGCGCTTCGAGCATCGCCTCAGCGCCGCGGTTCGATCTGCCAGACCTGGCGCGCGTACTCGCCGATCGTGCGGTCGGACGAGAACACGCCCATGCCGGCGACGTTGGCGATCGCCTTCCTCGCCCAGGCGTCGCGGTCGCGGAAGAGTGCGTCGACGCGCGCCTGCGCGGCGAGGTAGGCGTCGAAGTCGGCGAGCAGCAGGTAATGGTCGCCGCCCCAGAGCAGCGAGTCGACCAGCGAGCGGTAGCGCGCCGGCTCGTCGGGCGAGAACTGGCCGCCGGCGATCGCGTCCAGCACCGCCTTCAGGCGCGCGTTCTGCTCGTACAGGCGCAGCGGCTGGTAGCCCGAGGCGCGCAGCGCGGCGACCTCGTCGGTCTTCAGGCCGAAGATGAAGATGTTGTCGTCGCCGACCTGCTGGCGGATCTCGATGTTGGCGCCGTCGTCGGTGCCGATCGTGAGCGCACCGTTCATCGCCAGCTTCATGTTGCCGGTGCCCGAGGCCTCGGTGCCGGCGGTCGAGATCTGCTCCGACAGGTCGGCGCCGGGCATGATGACCTCGGCCACCGAGACGCCGTAGTTCGGCACGAAGGCGACCTTGAGCCGCTCGCGCAGGCGCGGGTCGTGGTTGACCACCGCGGCGACGTCGTGCACGAGCCGGATGATGGCCTTCGCCATCTGGTAGCTCGACGCCGCCTTGCCGGCGAAGATCGCGGTGCGCGGCACCCAGTCGGCGTCCGGGTCGGCGACCATCGCCTGCCAGCGCGCGACGATCTGCAGCACGTTGAGCAGCTGGCGCTTGTACTCGTGGATGCGCTTGACCTGCACGTCGAACAGGCTGTCCGGGTCGACCACGGTGCCGGTCGTGCTGCGGATCGCCTGCGCGAGACGGACCTTGTTCTCGCGCTTGACGGCGAGGAACTCGCGCCGGAACGCGGCATCGTCGGCGAGCGGCGCGAGCCTGGCGAGCTGGTCGAGATCGAGCCGCCAGCCGCCGCCGATGCGGCGGTCGATCAGCGCCGCGAGACCGGGGTTGGCCTGCGCGAGCCAGCGCCGCGGCGTGACGCCGTTGGTCAGGTTCGTGAAGCGCTCGGGCCAGAGCAGCGCGAAGTCGGCGAAGATCGTCTTCACGAGCAGCTCGGAATGCAGCGCCGAGACGCCGTTCACCTTGTGGCTGCCGACGATCGACAGATGCGCCATGCGCACGCGGCGCTCGCCGCCCTCGTCGATCAGCGACAGCCGGCGCAGGAAGGCGTCGTCGCCCGGCTTGAGCTTGGCGGCCTCGACGAGGAAGTCGTGGTTGATGCGGAAGATGATGTCCAGGTGGCGCGGCAGCACGTGCTGCATCAGCGCCACCGGCCAGGTCTCCAGCGCCTCGGGCATCAGCGTGTGGTTGGTGTAGCTGAAGACGCGGCAGGTCGTCGCCCAGGCCTCGCTCCAGCGCTGGCCGTGCTCGTCGACGAGCAGGCGCATCAGCTCGGCCACGCCGATCGCCGGGTGGGTGTCGTTCAGGTGGATCGCGACGAAGTCGGCCAGATCGGCCAGCGAGCCATGTTCGGCCAGGTGGCGCGCCAGGATGTCCTGGATCGACGCACTGGTGAAGAAGTACTCCTGGCGCAGCCGCAGCTCGCGGCCGGCCGGCGTGCTGTCGTTCGGGTACAGCACCCAGGAGATGTTCTCGAACTGGTTCTTGTACTCGGCCGCGCGCGCGTAGTCGCCGCTGTTGAAGGCATGCAGGTCGATCTGCGCCGGCGCCACCGCCTTCCACAGCCGCAGCGTGCTCACGCGCTCGGTGCCGTGGCCGGGGATCACCATGTCGTAGGCCTTCGCGTCGACCTCGCTCGCATGGCGCCAGACGGGCGCCGCGCTGGGCGACTCCGGGTGCTCGATCCAGCCGCCGAAGCGCACCGGGTACATCAGCCCTGCGCGTGGGAACTCCCAGGGCGTGCCGTCCTCGAGCCAGGGATCGGGGCGCTCGACCTGGCGGCCGCCCTGGATCGCCTGCGCGAACATGCCGTATTCGTAGCGGATGCCGTAGCCGAACGAAGGCAGGCCCAGCGTCGCCATCGAATCCAGGAAGCAGGCCGCCAGCCGACCCAGGCCGCCGTTGCCCAGCGCGGCGTCCTTCTCGGTGGCGGCCACGTCTTCCAGGCGCATCGCGTGGCGGGCTGCCGCGCCGAGCGAATCGTCCTGCAGGTCGAGTGCCGCGAGGGCATTGCCCAGCGTGCGCCCGATCAGGAATTCCATCGACAGGTAATGCACCCGACGCGCGCGCGCGCTGCGGTCCCGGCTGTCGCCGGCAACCCAGCGCCGCGACAATTGTTCGCGCGCCACCTGGGCCACCGCGTGCATCATGTCCTCCGGCTGGGCGGCCTGCGGTTCGACGCCGACGGTGGCGAGCAGGTGACGGTCCACGTCGGTGGCGTGGCTGGGAGGGGGGGTGTCGGAGTTCATGGGTGGAGGCATCGATTCTGAGGGCGCAGGCGCGGTAAGGTTGGCAGATGCATGCGCCGTGCCGGCTGTCACGCAGTGTCCGCCACCGGGCGGCGCTGGCGTCAATTTCGTCAATCGGTTCGAGGGTGTGGTTTCGCGACCTGTATTTGTCGGTCGTCCAGGAAAGTACAGGGAATGTCTCGGCTACCCTTGAAGCGCTAATGTAGTTTTAGGCCTTTCGACCGCGAGCCCGTCGCAGAACGCTTGTGAAGGAGACAACATGAAACCGCAAGATGCGGCCCAGACCTTCGACCTGCCCCGTCGATCGGTGGCGCTGGTGCTGGCCGGCGGCCGCGGCAGCCGGCTCAAGAGCCTGACCGACAGCCGCGCGAAGCCGGCGGTGTACTTCGGTGGCAAGTTCCGCATCGTCGACTTCGCGCTGTCGAACTGCATGAACTCCGGCATCCGGCGCATCGGCGTCATCACGCAATACAAGAGCCACAGCCTGCTGCGCCACCTGCAGCGCGGCTGGGCCTTCCTGAAGAGCGAGATGAACGAGTTCGTCGACCTGCTGCCGGCGCAGCAGCGCGTGGACGAGGAGAGCTGGTACCGCGGCACCGCCGACGCGGTCTACCAGAACCAGGACATCCTGGCCGCCTACCGCGCCGACTACGTGGTGGTGCTGGCCGGCGACCACGTCTACAAGCAGAACTACGCGCTGATGCTGGCCGACCATGTGGCGCTCGGTCGCGAATGCACCGTCGGTTGCATCGAGGTGCCGCGCGAGGAAGCCGTGGCCTTCGGCGTGATGCGCATCGACGAGCAGCGCAACATCGTCGACTTCGTCGAGAAGCCGGCCGACCCGCCGGCGATGCCGGGCAAGCCCGACCGTGCGCTGGCCAGCATGGGCATCTACGTCTTCAACGCCCGCTACCTGTACCGCGAGCTCGAGCGCGACATGGCCGACCCGGCGTCGAGCCACGACTTCGGCAAGGACATCCTGCCGAAGATGGTGCGCGCCGGCGTCGCCGTGGCGCACCCGTTCGAGCTGAGCTGCGTGGGCACCAAGCCGGGTTGCGAGCCGTACTGGCGCGACGTCGGCACCATCGACGCGTACTGGGACGCCAACATCGACCTCACCGCGACCGATCCGCTGCTCAACCTGTACGACACCAACTGGCCGATCTGGACCTACCAGCCGCAGCTGCCGCCGGCCAAGTTCGTGCACAACCAGGATGACCGGCGCGGCCTCGCGATCGAGTCGCTGGTCTCCGGCGGCTGCATCGTCTCGGGGGCGGTGTTCCGCTCGGTGCTGTTTTCCAACGTGCGCGTGCATTCGTATTCGGCGGTCAACTGGGCGGTGCTGCTGCCCGGCGTGCAGGTTGGCCGCCAGGCGCGGCTGACGCGGGTGGTCGTCGACCGCGACTGCGTGGTCCCCGACGGCATGGTCATCGGCGAGGACGGCGCGGCCGATGCCGAGCGCTTCTACCGCACCGAGTCGGGTATCACCGTCGTCACGCGCGAAATGCTGCGCCGGCTGCGATGAGAGTCCTGCACGTTGCGGCCGAGGTGTTCCCGCTCGTCAAGACCGGCGGGCTGGCCGACGTCGTCGCCGCGCTGCCGGTCGCGTTGGCCGAACAGGGCGCCGACGTGCGCCTGTTGTTGCCGGGGCTGCCGCCGATGCTGGACGCGGTGCAGGGCGTCCGCACCATCATCGACATCGGCTCCTGCTTCGGTGCGCTGCGCGTGCGTCTGCTGCTCGGGCGCATGCCCGGCAGCAAGCTGCCGGTGTACCTGGTCGACGCGCCCTACCTCTACCGCCGAGACGGCAGCCCCTACCAGGACCGGCAGGGCGAGGAATGGCCGGACAACCTGCAGCGCTTCGCGCTGCTCGGCTGGATCGCCGCCCACCTGGCCGCCGGCGACGCCGACCCGCAATGGACGCCCGAGATCGTGCACGCCCACGACTGGCATGCCGCGATGGCTTGCGCCTACATGGCCGACCACGTGCCCACCGAGGCGGCTTCGGTGTTCACCGTGCACAACCTCGCGTTCCAGGGTCTGTTCCCGATGCACGACTGGCCGCTGCTCGGCCTCGCGTCGCGGCTGATGTCGCCGGCCGGGCTGGAATTCCACGGCCAGCTCAGCTTCATGAAGGCCGGGCTGAAGTTCGCCGACCGCGTGACCACCGTCAGTCCGAGCTACGCGCGCGAGATCGCGACCCACGAATTCGGCTGCGGCCTGGACGGCGTGATCCGCGGCCGCGAGGTCGCGGTGGCCGGCATCCTGAACGGCATCGACGACGCAGTCTGGAACCCGGCCACCGACCCCGCCATCGAAACCCGCTACGACCGCGAGCGCCTGGCCGGCAAGCAGGCCTGCCGCCGTGCGCTGCAGGCCGAGCTGGGGCTGGACCGTGACGACCAGGCCTTGCTCCTCACGGTGGTCAGCCGGTTGACGGCGCAAAAGGGGCTTGACCTGGTGCTCGCCGCGCTGCCCGAGTTGCTGCGCCAGGGCGTGCAGCTGGCGGTGCAGGGCACCGGCGAGCCGGCGCTGGAGGCGGCGTTCCGGATGGCCGAGCAGGCCCACCCGGGCCGGGTGCAGGCGTTCATCGGCTATGACGAGGCGCGCGCGCACCGGCTCGTGGCCGGCGCCGACGCGATCGCGGTGCCGTCGCGCTTCGAGCCTTGCGGGTTGACCCAGATGTACGGTCTGCGCTACGGCACGCTGCCCATCGTGCGGCGGGTCGGTGGCCTGGCCGACACCGTGACCGACGCCGACGAGCGCGCGCTGGCCGACGCCAGCGCGACCGGCTTCAGCTTCGACGCTGCGACGCCGGTGGCCTTCGAACGCTGCGTCGCGCGCGCCGTGCGGGCGCGGGCCGAGCCGGGGCGCTGGCAGCAGATCGTGCAACAGGCGATGGCGCGGCCCTTGTCCTGGGCCGGGCCGGCGCGCGAGTACCTCGCGCTCTATGCCGAGGCCGGCGAGGCCGCGCGGTCGAAGAAGCGCTAAGGCGCGACGGGCGGGCGTCGGGGCTCAGCCGCGCAGCCAGTGCGCGATCGCGAACAGGCCGGCGGCGGCGATCAGGCCCACCAGGAACAGCGCACGTCCCAGCGTCCAGAAGCCGCGCTGGCGGCGCCGCGGCCGGGCGCGCCGCGCTTCGAGCAGCGAGACCGGGTCGGCGCTGGTCGGGCCCCAGAGCGTGGTGTAGCTGGTCGATTCAGCGAACTCGCTCGGGCGCTCGGGGGTCGGCTCGTGTTCCCAGTCGAAGACGGTCGAGCCCTTGAACTTGCGCACCGAATCCGTGGCGTCGATGTGGCGATCTCGTGACATCCAATGATTTTCACGCTCCCGGGCTCGACATTCACCCCGCGCTCGCGGGGATTGCCCGGATGTCCGATGACGCAGTGTGACGTCGTGCCGGGGAGGCGGCGGCGCGCGGCATTAAGTCGCAACGTCGTCGCCGGTCGAGGTTGGCGGAAGGCGTGAGCAAGGTGCACGCGGCGCTGTAGGGGAAATCGTCGCGTTGCCCTGACGCCGGGCTGCCGACAGAATCGACCAATGAAGCACGCACTTATGCTGGCGCTCGCCGTCGCGTCGTCTCCCGCCCTCGCGCAGTTCAAGTGCACCGCGGCCGACGGTTCGGTGACCTTTCAGCAGGTGCAGTGCCCCGCCGCGGAAGCAGGCGAGCGCCTGAAGATCAGCGTTCAGCCCACACCGGAGGACTCCCGGCCCGAGTACATCCGGCAAGCGATCGCCGAGCAGAAGATCGCCATCGGGATGACTCGGGCGGAACTGGACCGCGTCATGGGCACCGCGCCCGATAGCGTCAATGCCTCGCTCTTCCCGACGGGCCGCCACGACCAGCTGGTCTACAGGCAGCCCGGCGGGACGCTGTACGTGTACACCGAGAACGACGTGGTGACCGCCGTTCAGACGACCCAGACGCCGCCGGCACCGAAGATCGAGCGCCCAGTTCGGACCGTCAAGTTCTGTCCTTCGCAGGCGGACATCCGGCACATAGAGATCGAGCAAAGCATGATCGCGAACCGCGGCAACGATCAGCTGCAGGCCGAGCTAGCGCGCGAGCACGACGCCGCGATCCGGTGCAACAACGGGCAGTGACTCGGGCCGCCCCGGCTCGTCATCGGCGCCCGGCTCGCGCTGCCGGAAGGCGCACCCCCGGGCCGGCGATGCCTGGACGCTGACGCGCCCACCGTGGCCGCAGCGCGCCTGCGCGCCGGCGAACGCCAATTTGTTGTTGGGTAGGTTGTTGGGATTCAGAGCGAAAGCGTCTGAAACCCGCATGAAACCTGGTCATCTGGCGGAAGGGGCGGGATTCGAACCCGCGGGGGGCTGTTAACCCCCACACGCTTTCCAGGCGTGCGACTTAAACCGCTCATCCACCCTTCCGTGAAAGCGGGGCGGATTCTAGCCCGCGGCCCGGTCGGTCGACGCCAGCGCGCTCTTGCGCAGCCAGTCGAGCAGCACGTATTCGAGCGCCCGCGCGTGGGTGCTCTCCAGCACCACGGGCGGCGCGCAGCCGGCTTCATAGGCCTGGCGCCAGCGCAGCGCGCAGACGCACCAGCGGTCGCCGGGCTCGAGGCCGCGAAAGCGCGCCTCGGGCCGTGCGGTGATGAGGTCGTTGCCCAGTTCCATCTGCTGGTTCAGGAACTCGACCGTGACCTTGGCGCAGATCACGTGGCTGCCACGGTCCGTCGCGTCGGTGTTGCAGCAGCCGTCGCGCTGCCAGCCGGTCAGCGGGTCGAAGGAGCAGGGCACGAGCGGCGTGCCCAGCACGTTCAGCGCCTGCGTCACTGGACGGCCCTGCGCGCGAAGCGCTCCGGGATTCGCGCTTGGGGGCGGCCCGGCGCGCTCATGCGCGGCCACCCTTGAACAGCGCCATTGCGGTGCCGATCAGCCCGGCAACCTCGCCCATGTGGCCGGGCACGATCATCGTGTTGTTCTTCTGTGCCAGCTGTGCGTAGGCGTCGACGGCCTTCTCGGCCACCTTCAGCTGCACCGCCTGTTCGCCGCCGGGCTGCTGGATCGCGGCGGCGATCTTGCGGATCGCGTCGGCCGTCGCGTCGGCCACCGCGGTGATCGCGGCCGCTTCGCCGGCCGCCTTGTTGATCTCGGCCTGCTTGGCGCCTTCGGAGCGCGCGATGAAGGCCTCGCGTTCACCGGTGGCGATGTTGATCTGCTCCTGGCGCCGGCCCTCGGACGCCGCGATCAGCGCACGCTTCTCGCGCTCGGCGGTGATCTGCGCCTGCATGCTGCGCAGGATCTCGGCCGGCGGCGTCAGGTCCTTGATCTCGTAGCGCAGTACCTTGACGCCCCAGTTCAGCGCCGCCTCGTCGAGCGACAGCACCACCGAGGCGTTGATCTGGTCGCGTTCCTCGAAGGTCTTGTCCAGCTCCATGCGCCCGATCACGCTGCGCAAGGTGGTCTGCGCGAGCTGCGAGATCGCGACGATGTAGTCGCTCGAGCCGTAGCTCGCGCGCATCGGGTCGGTGACCTGGAAGAACAGGATGCCGTCGACGGTGAGCTGGGTGTTGTCCTTGGTGATGCAGACCTGGCTCGGGATGTCCAGCGGCACTTCCTTGAGCGAATGCTTGTAGGCCACGCGCTCGATGAAGGGCACCAGGAACTTCAGGCCCGGCGTCAGCGTGCGGTCGAACTTGCCCAGCCGCTCGACGACCCAGGCATGCTGCTGCGGCACGATCTTGAAGGTGCGGACGATGAAGACGACCGCGATGACGACGAGGACGATGGCGAATTCCATGGGGTGCTTTCAGTTCGACTGCGCTGCGACCTGCAGCGTGCTGCCTTCGACGGCGACGATCATGTGTTCCCCGGGCGTCGGCGTGCCCGGGCCGGCGAACTTCACCGACCAGCTCGAACCGCGGTAGCGCACGCGCGCGGTGCCGTCGTCGGCCCAGGCCTCGACCTTGACGGTCTGGCCGATGTCCAGGTTGACGTCGCGGTTGGACGCCGCCGGCGCCGAGCGCGGCTGCCGGGCGCGGCGCCAGTGCCAGAGCGCGGTGGCACCGAAACCCAGCAGCGCGGCCGAACTCCATTGCGCGGCGCCGCCCAGGCCGAGATGCGCCGCCAGCGCGCCGGCGACGCAGCCCAGCGAGAGCATCAACAGGTAGAAGGTGCCGCTGGCCAGCTCCAGTGCCACCAGCACGCCGGCGCCGACCCACCAGGGCGTTGCTGCAGTCCAATCCATTCGCGTCTCCCGGCTTCGTGCCGAGTGTAGCGAGTCGACCCTACACTTCTCGCTCTTCGCTTCGCCCCCGAGACCACCCGCCATGCTGCGCTTCCACTTCCCGATCGTCATCATCGACGAGGACTTCCGCTCCGAGAACACCTCGGGCTTCGGCATCCGCGCGCTCGCCGCAGGCGATCGAGAAGGAAGGCTTCGAGATCCTGGGCGCCACCAGCTACGGCGATCTGAGCCAGTTCGCGCAGCAGCAAAGCCGCGCCAGCGCCTTCATCCTGTCGATCGACGACGAGGAGTTCACGCCCGGCCCCGAACTCGACCCCGCGGTGCTGAACCTGCGCAAGTTCATCCAGGAGATCCGCTTCAGGAACGCCGAGATCCCGATCTACCTGTACGGCGAGACGCGCACCAGCCAGCACATCCCGAACGACGTGCTGCGCGAGCTGCACGGCTTCATCCACATGTTCGAGGACACGCCGGAGTTCGTCGCGCGCCACATCATCCGCGAGGCGCAAAGCTATCTCGACGGCCTGGCGCCGCCGTTCTTCAAGGCGCTGATGGGCTACGCGCAGGACGGTTCGTACTCCTGGCACTGCCCGGGCCACAGCGGGGGCGTCGCCTTCCTGAAGAGCCCGGTCGGCCAGATGTTCCACCAGTTCTTCGGCGAGAACCTGCTGCGCGCCGATGTCTGCAACGCGGTCGAGGAACTCGGCCAGCTGCTCGACCACACCGGGCCGGTGGCGGCGAGCGAGCGCAATGCGGCGCGGATTTTCAACGCCGACCACTGCTACTTCGTCACCAACGGCACCAGCACCAGCAACAAGATCGTCTGGCACCACACGGTGGCGCCCGGCGACGTCGTCGTCGTGGACCGCAACTGCCACAAGAGCGTGCTGCACTCGATCATCATGACCGGGGCGGTGCCGGTGTTCCTGACGCCCACGCGCAACCACTACGGCATCATCGGGCCGATCCCGGAGAGCGAGTTCTCGCCCGAGGCGATCCGTCGCAAGATCGCGGCCAACCCGCTGCTCGCCGACGTCGACGCGGCGACGGTGAAGCCGCGCATCCTGACCCTCACCCAGAGCACCTACGACGGCGTGCTCTACAACACCGAGACGATCAAGCATGCGCTCGACGGCTACGTCGACGCGCTGCACTTCGACGAAGCCTGGCTGCCGCACGCCGCGTTCCACGCCTTCTACGGCAGCTTTCATTCGATGGGCAAGAAGCGGCCGCGGCCGAAGGACCAGCTCGTCTTCGCGACGCAAAGCACGCACAAGCTGCTCGCCGGCCTGAGCCAGGCGAGCCAGGTGCTGGTGCAGGACGCGCAGGACCGCAAGCTCGACCGCCACCTCTTCAACGAGGCCTACCTGATGCACACCAGCACCAGCCCGCAGTACGCGATCATCGCCAGCTGCGACGTCGCCGCGGCGATGATGGAAGCCCCCGGCGGGCCGGCGCTGGTCGAGGAGAGCATCGCCGAATCGCTGGACTTCCGGCGCGCGATGCGCAAGGTCGAGGCCGAGTTCGGCGGCGACTGGTGGTTCAAGGTCTGGGGCCCGGACGCGCTCGCCCCGGAAGGCATCGGCGAGAGCACTGACTGGGTGCTGCGCGCCGAGAACAACTGGCACGGCTTCGGCGCGCTGGCCGAGGGCTTCAACCTGCTCGACCCGATCAAGTGCACGATCATCACGCCGGGGCTGGACTTGGCCGGCAACTTCGCCGAGACCGGCATCCCGGCGAGCATCGTGACCAAGTTCCTCGCCGAGCATGGCGTCGTCGTCGAGAAGACGGGCCTGTACTCGTTCTTCATCATGTTCACGATCGGCATCACGAAGGGCCGCTGGAACACGATGCTGACCGCGCTGCAGCAGTTCAAGGACGACTACGACAAGAACGCGCCGATGTGGCGCATCCTGCCCGAGTTCTGCGCCGCGCATCCGCGCTACGAGCGCCTGGGCCTGCGCGACCTGTGCCAGGCGATCCACGAGACCTACGCGAAGGGCGACATCGCGCGGCTCACGACCGAGATGTACCTCTCCGACCTGCAGCCGGCGATGAAGCCCAGCGAGGCCTTCGCGCATATCGCGCACCGCAAGACCGAGCGCGTGAGCATCGACGAACTCGAGGGCCGGATCACGACCGCGCTGCTGACGCCGTACCCGCCGGGCATCCCGCTGCTGATCCCGGGCGAGCGCTTCAACAAGCGCATCGTCGACTACCTGCGCTTCACGCGCGAGTTCAACGCCGCCTTCCCCGGCTTCGACACCGACGTCCACGGCCTCGTCGAGGACGACGCGCCAGGGACCGCGCGGCGCTACTACGTCGACTGCGTGAAGGCCTGATCGACGCGGCGGACACCCCGATGAGCACGATGCACGAAGAGACCGTCCTGAGCGTCCACCACTGGACCGACCGCCTGTTCACCTTCACGACCACGCGCGACCCGGCGCTGCGCTTCTCGAACGGGCACTTCACGATGATCGGGCTGAAGGTCGGCGCCAAGCCGCTGCTGCGCGCCTACAGCATCGTCAGCGCGAACTACGAGGACCACCTCGAGTTCCTCAGCATCAAGGTGCCCGACGGGCCGCTGACGTCCAGGCTGCAGCACGTCAAGCCGGGCGATCGCGTCATCGTCGGCCGCAAGCCGACCGGCACGCTGGTCATCGACTACCTGCTGCCCGGCAAGCGCTTGTACCTGCTGGCCACCGGCACCGGGTTGGCACCGTTCATGAGCATCGTGCGCGACCCCGACACCTACGAGCGCTTCGAGCAGGTGATCCTGGTCCACGGCGTGCGCCGCAAGGACGAGCTGGCTTACCACGACCTGCTCACCGAGCACCTGCCGCAGCACGAACTGCTCGGCGAGACGGTCGCGCGCCAGCTGCGCTACTACCCGACGGTGACGCGCGAGTCGTACCGGAACAACGGCCGCATCACCGAGCTGATCGAGTCCGGCCGCCTGTTCGCCGACCTCGGGGTGCCGGTGCTCGACGCGGCCCAGGACCGCGTCATGATCTGCGGCAGTCCGCCGATGCTGCGCGACCTGAAGCAGCTGCTCGAGGCGCGCGGCTTCGCCGAGGGCAATACGTCGACGCCGGGCGCGTTCGTCGTCGAGCGCGCGTTCGCCGAGCAGTGACGCGCGCCGTGCCGGGCTATTCGTCCGGGTTGCCGGCCATCACGTGGCTGAAGCCGCCGTCGACGTAGGTGATCTCGGCGGTCACGCCGGCGGCCAGGTCGGACAGCAGGAACGCGGCGACGTTGCCGACGTCGTCGATCGTCACGTTGCGGCGCAGCGGCGCGTTGGTGGCGACCACGTCGAGGATCTTGCCGAAGCCCTTGATGCCCGACGCCGCCAATGTCTTGATCGGCCCGGCCGAGATGCCGTTCACGCGAACGCCCCGCTGGCCCAGGCTGGCCGCCAGGTAGCGCACGCTGGCTTCCAGCGAGGCCTTGGCCAGGCCCATCGTGTTGTAGCTCGGCACCACGCGCTGTGCGCCGAGGTAGGTCAGCGTCAGCAGCGCCGCGCCCGGCCGCAGCCTGGGTGCCGCCGCCTTGGCCAGGGCCGGGAAGCTGTAGGCCGAGATGTCGTGCGCGATACGAAACCCCTCGCGCGACAAGCCCTCCAGGAAGTCGCCGGCGATCGCCTCGCGCGGCGCGAAGCCGATCGAATGGACGAAGCCGTCGAACTCCGGCCAGACCTGGCCCAGGCCGTCGAAGAGTGCGGCGATCTGTGCATCGTCGCCGACATCGCAGTCGAACACCAGCTCGGAGCCGAACTCGCGTGCGAAATCGACCGTCCGGTCGCGGAAGCGTTCTCCGACATAGCTGAAGGCAAGATCGGCGCCTTCGCGTCGGCAGGCGCGGGCAATCCCGTAGGCGATCGAGCGGTTGGACAGCAGCCCGGTGATGAGCAGGCGCTTGCCGGCAAGGAAACCCATGGTGTGTTCGGTCAGTGCAAGGGCTGGCGATTCTCGCACCCCGTGCGCGGCGCAGCGCGATCCTTGCCGGGTCTTTGGGCGCGGTCTATAATCCGCCTTTCCCGAGTAAGGCTTGCGTGGGCGGATTCTTCCAGCCCATTTTTTTTGCTCGCCCTCACCGATGACGATGGTGCCGTCGATCGGGAGGCTGTCCATCTCCTTGCGCATCGCCTCCACGGCGACCTGGTCGGACTTGTGACGATCGCCCTGGCCCATGGTGTGGGCGCAGGCGATCGCCGCCTGCTCGACGACGCGAAGGAAGTCGAGCGACAGGTCGGAATCGACGGATGCGGCCGTCGCGGAGGCGTTCTTGTCGGTCCTGGTTGAAGTGCTCACTGTGCGTGCTCCACGGCCGGCAGCTCACAGCGCGTCGGCCTGTCCGTGCGGTAACCAAGCAGGTAGTCGGCCTGCATCAACTTGTGAATCTCGCGGGTGCCCTCGTAGATCACCGCGCCCTTGCAGTTGCGATAGAAGCGGCCCACCGGATACTCGTCGGAGTAGCCGTTGGCGCCATGAATCTGCACCGCGTCGCCGGCGGCACGCTCGGAGGCGACGGTGGCGAACCACTTCGCCAGGCCGGTTTCCCTGGTGTTGCGGCGGCCGACGTTCTTCAGCCAGCCCGAACGCATCCAGAGCAGTCGCGACGCCTGATAGTCGGACTCCATCTGCGCGATCATTTCCTTGACCAGTTGCTGCGAACCGATTTCCACGCCGAAGGCCTTGCGTTCCTTCGCGTACTTCACGCTCGCATCACGGCACGCGCGAATCAGGCCGGTCGCGCCGGCGGCGACCGTGTAGCGCCCCTGGTCGAGCGCGAACATCGCGATCTTGAAGCCCTCGCCTTCGCGGCCGACGAGGTTTTCGGCCGGCACCTCCACCTCCGTCCATCGTGAAGGAGCCGGTGTTGCCCGCGAGGATGCCCCACTTCTGCGTCAGCGTCGCGCTCGAAAAGCCCTTGAACGCGCGTTCGACGATGAAGGCGCTGATCCCCGACGGATCGCGCTGCTTCTTCTTCTCGAGGTCGGTCCAGGCAAAGACGAGGAAGTTGTCGGCCACGTCGGCCATCGAGATCCACATCTTCTCGCCGGTCAGGACGTAGCCGATCGCCCTTCTTGATCGCCACCGACTGAATGCCGCGTGCGTCGCTCCCGGCGGACGGTTCCGTGAGACCGTACGTGGCGATCTTGCGGCCCTGGGCCTGCGGCACGAGGTAGCGCTGCTTCTGGTCCTCGGTGCCCCACACCAGCAGCGACAGGCAGTTCAGGCCGACGTGCACCGACATGATCACGCGGAGCGAGGTGTCGACGTACTCGAGTTCCTCGCTGGCCAGGCCGAGGCAGAGGTAGTCCATCCCGGCGCCACCGTACTGCTCCGGGATGCAGATCCCCAGGAGACCAAGATCGGCCATCTGCGGAAAGACACCGCGGTCGAACGTATGGCTGCGATCGAGTTCCCGGATCCGTGGGGCTACTTCCCTCCCGGCCCACTCGCGGACCGACTGTTCGAGCAGGCGCTGCTCGTCGGTCAGGTCAAGGTTCAGCATGGCAAACGAGGCATGCTAGCACGGGCATCCGGACATACTGCGCCTAGGCCGCCGGCTTCCGGAACAGCACCTCGCGCATCGTGCTCTTCAGCAGGAACTGGTCGGTGACGCGCAGCGGCTCGAACATCCGCTGGATGTCGCGGTTGTTCAGCGGCTTCTGCCGCTGCTGCAGTCCGGGTACGGGCGGTATTGCAGCTTCGAGGGGTCGACCACGACGTGGCGCGTGTAATTCGGCTTCACGCCAGGGGCCGGTTCCGTGGTGTTGAAGAAGGCGAGCAGTGCGCCGTCCGGACGCAGGATGCGCGTCAGTTGCTTCGCGAGCGCCTGTGCGGACGCCCGGTCGAGGATAGTCGAGCAGGTCCCAGCACAGGACGCCGTCGACGCTGCCGTCTCCTGCGGGAACCGCTGCGCATAGAACGCGGCAGGGTCCGACGGCTTCCCGTCGCGGAACTGCCGATCGATGTCGTCGCCAGATCCTCGACGAAGATCTTGCACCCCAGCTGCTCGCCGAAGAAGGTCAGGCTCGGACCCGACCACGGGCCCGAGGTCGAGCAGCAAGGGCTGCTGTCGGACCGCTGAGGTCGCCAGGAACTTCGGGAGGCCCTTGGTCGGCTGCACCGGCGCGTCGGCGGCGCCCGTGTCCGAGTCGGCTGCGGATTCCTTGCGGCGACGGGAGAACCAGGTCGGAAAGCCCCACGCGCGGGACCTGGACGCGGACGTCGAGCCGACGCCGCTCGTGCGCCTGCGGCTGGGCGGCTGCGCGGGCTGCGGCGTCGACGCCTTCGGCTGCGCGGGCGACAGCGGCGGCGGCCGGCTGGGCGCCCTTGCGCTGCATGTCGACGCTGCCGCGGAAGTGCGCGCCTTCGGCGATCGCCACGCGCGGCGAGACGATGTCGCCGTCGACCGAACCGTTGTCGCGGATGTCCACCTTCTCGGTCGCGGTCACGTTGCCGTTGACCTCGCCGAGCACGATGACGGCCTTGGCGAACACCTGCGCCTTGATCTTGCCGTTCGGGCCGATCGTCAGCACGTGGTCGCGCAGCTCGATCTTGCCCTCGACGTGTCCCTCGATGGTGAGATCCTCGCTGCCGTTCAGCTCGCCCTTGATCACGACCGACTTGCCGATGTTCACGATGTCCCTCTCGATCCGCCGGTGCGTCCGGCTGCGGGCGCCGCGGCGCTGACCGGCGGCTGGGGGCGCACCGGCGCCGCCGCCGTCGGCTGGCTGGCTGGTCGGTTTCGACCGCTTCGTCACGCTTCCACATGTGATATCCTCCGTCGCGGAGGTATCCAGACGGCTCGAGCGCCGGGCGACCGCGCATGCGAATCACCCGATCGATGTCGGCGCGCGCTGGGACGGGAGCCCACTGAGTATATCGGCTCGTGAAAATCTTGTCTAGTCGCTTTCACTGTGGGAAGTGAGCGCGCAATGCTAGCTGATCGCCGCGGTGCACCCGGATCTACCTCGACCACAACGCCACGACGCCCGTCGCGCCGGAGGTGCGTCGGACCGGATGGCCGCCGCCCTGCGCGACGAGTTCGGCAACCCGTCGAGCGTGCACCACTTCGGGCAGCAGGCCAAGGCCGCGATCGACGAGCGCGCGTCCGCGGTCGCCGCGCTCATCGGCGCCGACGCCTCGGAGGTCGTCTTCACCAGCGGCGGCACCGAGAGCGACAACCTCGCGATCCGCGGCGCCGCCGAGGCGCTCGAACCGACCGGCCGCCGGCACCTCGTGACGACGCGCGCATCGAGCACGAGGCGGTGCTGAACACGCTCAAGGCGCTCGCCCGACGCGGCTGGACGACGACGATCGTGCCGGTCGAGCCCGAGCGGCATCGTCTCGCCGGACGCGGTGCGCGCGGCGCTCGACCGGACGAGACCGCGCTCGTCTCGGTGATGCACGCGAACAACGAGATCGGCACCATCCAGCCGGTCGCCGAGATCGCCGCGCATCGCCACGGCGCGCGGCGCGCTGTTCCACACCGACGCCGTGCAGTCGGCCGGCAAGATTCCCGTCGACGTCGCAGGCGCTCGGCGTCGATCTGCTGTCGGTCTCGGCGCACAAGTTCTACGGCCCGAAGGGCGTCGGCGCGCTGTGGATCCGCCGCGGCCTGCGCGCTGCTGCCGCTGATGACCGGCGGCAAGCAGGAGCGCAATCGCCGCGCCGGCACCGAGAACGTCGCCGGCATCGTCGGCATGGGCGTCGCCGCGCAGCTGGCGCGCGCGAAGATGGCGCGAGGACGGGACGACGGCTGGCCGCGCTGCGCGATCGTCTCGAGGACGGCGTGCTCGGTCGCCGTGACCGGCACGGCGATCAACGGCGCACGCGTCACCGCGCGTCCCGAACACGCACGAACATCAGCTTCGACCGCGTCGAGGCCGAGTCGCTGCTGATCGCCCTCGACCTCGAGGGCATCGCCGTCTCCACCGGCTCGGCCTGCTCGTCGGGCACGCTGGAGCCGTCGCACGTGCTGAAGGCGATGGGCTTTTCCCAGCATCGCGCCCAGAATTCGATCCGGTTCAGCCTCGGCGCCGCCAACACCGAGGCGGACGTCGACCGTGTGATCGCTGTGCTGCCGGTGATTGTGGACAAACTGCGCAGTCTCACGAGGGTACGCGGTCCGTACTCTGAACGAATGAGAATCGTCGTCGCTATGTCGGGAGGCGTCGACTCGTCGGTCGCCGCGGCTCTGCTCACCGAGCAGGGTCATGATGTCATCGGTCTGTCGATGCAGCTCTACCCTTCGGCAGGCTCAGGGCAGGCAACAGACGAGCATTTCGGGAGCTGTTGCACCCTCGACGACCTCAACGACGCACGTCGTGTCGCAGCCGCGATTGGATTCCCCCATTACATCCTGAACTTCGAGAAGCAGTTCCGGGAGACGGTGATCGCCAACTTCGTGTCGGAGTACGCCTCCGGCCGCACGCCGCTGCCGTGCGCTCATTGCAACAGCGACCTGAAGTTCTCGACCCTCCTCGAGCGGGCACGCGGGCTCGGAGCCGAGCGAGTGGCGACGGGGCACTATGCGCGCGTCGAGCAGCGGGCTGACGGCCGCTGGCTCCTGAAGCGCAGCGCCGATCGCGACAAGGACCAGTCCTACTTCCTGTTCTCGCTGACGCAGGACCAGTTGGCGCGCGCGGTGTTCCCGCTCGGCGAGCTGACAAAGCCGCAGGTCCGCGAACAGGCGCGACGGCTGTCACTGAACGTGGCCGACAAGCCGGACAGCCAGGAGATCTGCTTCGTGCCGGATGACGACTACGCGGCGTTCGTCGCGAAGCACGAGCCGGCCGTGGTCCGAACCGGCGCGATCGTGAACGAAGACGGAGAGCGCCTTGCCGAACACGCCGGCGTCCACCGCTTCACGGTGGGTCAGCGCAAGGGTCTGGGCGTCTCCGCTCCGGCTCCCCTCTACGTGCTGAAAATCGATGCGGAGTCGCGTGACGTCACGGTGGGTCCGCGGTCGTCGCTCGGGCGGGATCGGCTGAGCGCGTCAGCCGTCAATTGGATTTCCGTGGACCCGCCCGCCGGATGGCTGCCGGCGTCCGCGCAGATCCGCCATCGCCACACGGCCACGCCCGGACGTGTGCGCGCGCTGGCGAACGGTCGTGCGGAATTCGTCTTCGATACGCCGCAGCCCGCCGTCACGCCCGGCCAGGCAGTCGTCTTCTACGACGATGACGTCGTGGTGGGCGGCGGGTGGATCGACTGAGTCTTGTTGTTCACGCTTCACCGTTCTCCGTTCTCGGTTCGTGTTCACGTTCGGTGCTTGCCTGACCGCCGTCTCGCCGGTGCGCCTGGCAACGCAGATACGAACGGTCCGAACCTGAACACGAACCGGGAACAGAGAACGCAGAAGCGTGAACTATCGACGCTGAAGTCTCTTCAGCAACTGTATCCGTCCGGCGTGATAGAGGTCGTGCGCGGCCACGCCTCTGACCAGCGCGGCGTTACTGAATTCGCCGCCGGCTGGCGTTCGTGCCAATTCGCGCGGCGTGAGATTGGCGACAATCTCGTGGAGGGTGCGGTGCGACTGTTCGAGCAGGCGCACATCCGCGCGCCACTGCGCGGGCGTGGGCGCGCCTGACCGCTCGAACCAGTTGGATCCCTCGAGATCGAAGCCCCGCGCCTGGCGCGGGTGAGTCGTCGCACCGCCACGTACCTTCCAGTACCGCCGCGTGAACAGCCAGCTCCCAGATGTTGTGGCGACCGGGCGACGGCCGCCAGCCGGCCTGCGCCGGCGTCACGCCGCGCAGTGAGCCGCGCAGATTAGGGCCGTGCCACGAACGCTTGTCGAACGCGGAGTCGATGAACGCGAGGAGTTGATCGACGTCGCTCATGCGTGCGTTGGTGCGCCCTCGTCAAGACCCGGCAGAGCCCGGTGCGGGCTCCACCGCGCAGGCGACGTTGTTGGTCGCCTCATCTTCCTCGGGCAGATCCTCGAGATATCGCTCGGCGTCGATCGCCGCCATGCACCCCGACCCGGCGGCGGTGATCGCCTGGCGGTAGTGATGATCCTGCACATCACCGGCGGCAAACACGCCTGGCACGCTCGTCTTGCTGCCGGAGTTCGTGAGGATGTAGCCGTTCTCGTCGAGATCGATCTGGCCCTTGAACAGCTTCGTGTTCGGCGTGTGGCCGATCGCGATGAACACGCCGTCCACGGCCAGGTCGGACAGTTGGCCCGTCTTCAGGTTGCGGAGCGTGACGCTGGAGACTTCCCACGCTCGACGTCGTTGACCTGCGCGATACCTCCGGAGTCCCAGACGAACTCGATTTTCGGGTTCGCAAAGGCCTTGTCCTGCATGATCTTCGACGCGCGCAACGTGTCGCGACGGTGAATGACACTCACCTTCGACGCGAAGCGCGTCAGGTCAATCCAGAAGCCCTCCATCGCCGAGTCACCACCGCCGACGACGGCG
>CAWBHE010000014.1:0-98796 GCA_963788635.1 uncultured beta proteobacterium
ACAGGTACTGCAGCGCCGCGTTCGACAGCGTGCGGCCGATCGAATAGGCGCGCGTCATCATCAACTGCGCGGCCGACGCCAGCGTGCCGATCGCCAGCAGCAGGGCCAGGCCGCTGGCGGTGTGCGGACCGGGTCCGCCGCCGGCGAGCGTGAACAGCGTACCGGCGACCACGCCACCGACCGAGAAGTAGAACACCACGCGCGTCTCGGGTTCGCCGGCGCGGCCGAGCGCGCTGACGTTCAGGTAGGCCACCGCGGCCAGCAGCCCCGAGGCCAGGCCAGCCAGACCATCGCCGAGTTGTCGCTGTTCGAGCGTCGGGCGCAGGATCAGCGCGACGCCCGCGAAACCGGCCAGCACGGCCAGCGAGCAGGCGCGCGTCGACGCCGCCGCGCGAGCCCGGCCGCAGCAGCGACGCCGCCGATCAGGAACAGCGGCCATCCACACCGACGACGTGTAGTTCAGCGTCATCGCGGTGGCCAGCGGCAGGTGGCCGATGGCGTAGAACCACAGCGCGAGCGCGAGCACGCCGGACAGGCTGCGCCAGAAGTGCATCGCCGGGCACGCGCGTGCGCAGCGTGTCGCCGCGCGCCTTCAGCAACACCGTCATCCAGGCCAGCCGACCAGCGCCGCGGTAGAAGACGATCTCGCCCGCGCCGTAGCTGCGCCGACGCGAGCTTGACGCACACGCCCATCAGCGCGAACAGCAGCGATGCGCCGGCGATCAGCAGCGGTGCGGCGGGCCATCGGGCCAGCGCCGGTCCCGGGTCCCGCGTCAGCGCCGCGGCAGTCCGCGCATCTGCGCGCCGGTACCACTCGTGGAACTGCTGCATGCCGTCTTCCATCGGGCTCTGGTACGGGCCCGACCTCGTCGTCGCCGCGCTCGAGCAGGGCCTTGCGGCCGGCGTCCATGCGCAGCGCGATCTCGTCGTCCTCGACGCAGGTCTCCATGTAGGCCGCCTGCTGGGCCTCGACGAACTCGCGTTCGAAGGCGGCGATCTCCTCCGGGTAGAAGAACTCGACCAGGTTGAGCGTCTTGCGCGGGCCCTTGGGGAACAGCGTCGAGACGACCAGCACGTGCGGGTACCACTCGACCATCACGGTCGGGTAGTAGGTCAGCCAGATCGCGCCGTGGCGTCGGCGCGGTCGCCGCTGCCGAAGGCGAGCACCGCGTCGTGCCAGCGCCGGTAGACCGGCGAGCCGGGCTCGCGCCAGCGTCGCGGTGCACGCCGACCGTCTGCACCGAATGCTGGCGCCCGAATTCCCAGCGCAGGTCGTCGCAGGTGACGAAGCCGGCCGAGTCCGGGGTGGAACGGGCCGACGTGGTAGTCCTCCAGGTAGACCTCGATGAAGGTCTTCCAGTTGTAGTCGCACTCGTGCAGGTGGGCCGGTCGTAGACGTAGCCGCTGAAGTCGAGCGTCGCGCGCGGCCCCAGACCCGGCCAGGTCGGCCGCGACATTGCGGCCGTTGTGCCTCGAACAGCAGGCCGTTCCAGTTCTGCAGCGGGTAGTTGCGCAGGTTCAGGCACGGATCGGTCTCGAAATGCGGTGCGCCGATCAGCTGGCCGTGCAGGTCGTAGGTCCAGCGGTGCAGCGGGCAGACGACCTGGCGGTCGGTGTGGCCGCGCCCGCGCAGCATCACCGCCTGCCGGTGCCGGCAGACGTTGGAGATGAGCTCGACGCCGTCCTTCGTGCGCACCAGTGCGCGGCCTTCGCCTTCCTGCGCCAACGCGTGGAAATCGCCGACCTCGGGCACGCAGAGCTCGTGCCCCACGTAGCGCGGTCCGTGCTGGAACAAGAGATCCTGCTCCCTGCGGAACAGGTCTTCGTCGAAATAGCTGGAGACCGAGAGCTGCGAGCTGCTGCGGTCGAGAGCTTCGAGACTGATGCTCAGGTCAGACATGATCCGAAAGGATCCTCCATCGACAGGATGTCCAAACCCCCGCCCGGTGGCCCCGCGGGCGAGTTTTTCCTTCCCGCCCGATCCAGTGCGGATGCAAGCGGGAGCGGGATTCTACCCAGCGATGCCGTTCTGGCCCGGCGCGGGGCTCTTGCGCCGGCGCCGCCGCGGGGCCGACTGTCTAGAATCTCGGGTTGCCATCGACGAATCCGATGGCCACGATACCCATGGCCCGCAGCCCCACCCCCTCGAAGGAACCCGCCAGCTACGAGCTGGCGCTGGTCGAACTCGACCGCCTC
The DNA here is from genome assembly GCA_963788635.1 of uncultured beta proteobacterium. Taxonomy (GTDB): domain Bacteria; phylum Pseudomonadota; class Gammaproteobacteria; order Burkholderiales; family Burkholderiaceae_C; genus Rubrivivax. The sequence goes on from CAWBHE010000014.1 coordinate 2,197, forward strand.
GTCCAGCAGATGGAAGGTGGTCAGCTGCCGCTCGACCAGTTGCTCGACAGCTACCGCCGCGGCGCCGAACTGCTGGCCTTCTGCCGCAGCGCGGCTGCAGGCCGTCGAGGAGCAGGTCAAGGTGCTCGAGGACGGCCAGCTCAAGGCCTGGAACCCCGCATGACGCTGGCCGGGGGTTTCGACGCCTGGGCGCAGCGCCGAGCTCGACGCGGTCGAGGCCGCGCTCGATGCCTGGGTGCCGTCCGACGCACCGGCCGGCCTGGGCGAGGCGATGCGCTACGGCGTGCTCGACGGCGGCAAGCGGCTGCGCCCGCTGCTCGTGCTCGCCGCCTGCGAGACGCTCGCCGGCGATGCCGCCGCGGCGATGCGCGCCGCTGTGGCGGTGGAATTGATCCACGCCTATTCGCTGGTCCACGACGACATGCCGTGCATGGACAACGACGTGCTGCGCCGCGGCAAGCCGACCGTGCACGTCAAGTTCGGCGAGGCGCAGGCCATGCTCGCCGGCGACGCGATGCAGGCGCTGGCTTTCGAGGTGCTCACCGACGAGGTCGGCATCGCGCCCGCGCTGCAGGCGCGCCTGGTGCGGCTTGCTCGCGCGCGCCGCCGGCCACGCCGGCATGGCCGGCGGCCAGGCGATCGACCTGGCCAGCATCGGCGTGCCGCTCGACGAGGCGCGCGCTGCGCGACATGCACCGGCGCAAGACCGGCGCGCTGCTGCAGGCCAGCGTGCTGATGGGCGCCAGCCTGCGGCCAGCCCGACGCGCAGGCCTGGCAGGCGCTGGCCGACTACGGCGCGGCGATCGGCCTGGCGTTCCAGGTCGTCGACGACATCCTCGACGTGACCCAGGCCTCGGAGACGCTGGGCAAGACCGCCGGCAAGGACATCGACGCCAACAAGCCGACCTACGTCTCGGTGCTCGGCCTCGGCGGCCGCGCGCCGCCATGCGCAGGACCTGCGGCTGCAGGCGCATGCGGCGCTGGCGCGCAGCGGGCTCGCCGACGTCGGCGCGCTGGCGACGCTGGCCGACAAGGTCGTGGAGCGGGACAGTTGACGTGAACCACCCCCGAAGCGCCTTCGGCGCTCCCCCTCGAGGGGGCGACGCCAGTGACCGGGCGAAGCCCGGTCCGCGGCGTCCGCTGGACGCGTCGGGCTCATGCGGCACGGGTGGTGCTCCGCGCCATGGACGATTGAAATGAACAAACTGTTGGCAAGCATCCAGAGCCCGGCCGACCTGCGCCGGCTGTCGCGCGCCGAGCTGCCGGCGCTGGCCGCCGAGCTGCGCGAGTTCGTGCTGCAACAGCGGTCAGCCAGACCGGCGGCCACCTGTCGCAGCAACCTGGGCACGGTCGAGCTGACGGTCGCGCTGCACTACGTCTTCAACACGCCGCACGACCGGCTGGTCTGGGACGTGGGCCACCAGACCTACCCGCACAAGATGCTGACCGGCCGGCGCGACCGGATGCACACGCTGCGCCAGCTCGGCGGCATCGGCGGCTTTCCGCGCCGCGACGAGAGCGAGTACGACACCTTCGGCACCGCGCACAGCTCGACCTCGATCTCGGCCGCGCTGGGCATGGCGCTGGCCGCCAAGCTCAAGGGCGAGGACCGGCAGGCGGTGGCCGTGATCGGCGACGGCGCGATGACCGCCGGCATGGCCTTCGAGGCGCTGAACAACGCCGGCGTCAGCCACGCCGGCATGCTCGCCGACCTGCTCGTGGTGCTGAACGACAACGACATGTCGATCAGCCCGCCGGTCGGCGCGCTGAACAAGTACCTCGCGCGGCTGATGAGCGGCAAGTTCTACGAGGCCGCGCGCGAGGGCGCGAAGACGGTGCTGAAGAACACGCCGCTGTTCGAGCTGGCGCGCCGCTTCGAGGAGCACGCCAAGGGCATGGTCGTGCCGGGCACGATCTTCGAGGAGTTCGGCTTCAACTACGTCGGCCCGATCGACGGCCACGACCTCGATGCGCTGATCCCGACGCTGGAGAACCTGCGCGACAAGCGCGGGCCCGCAGTTCCTGCACGTCGTCACGAAGAAGGGCTACGGCTACAAGCTGGCCGAGGCCGACCCGGTGAAGTACCACGCGGCTCGGGCAAGTTCGATCCGGCGGTGGGCTTGCCCGAAGAGCGCGCCGAGCAAGCCGACCTTCACCCAGGTCTTCGGCCAGTGGCTGTGCGACATGGCCGAGGCCGACGAACGCCTGGTCGGCATCACGCCGGCGATGCGCGAGGGCTCGGGCATGGTCGAGTTCCACAAGCGCTTCCCGAGGCGCTACCACGACGTCGGCATCGCCGAGCAGCATGCGGTGACCTTCGCCGCCGGCCTGGCCTGCGAAGGGCTGAAGCCGGTGGTCGCGATCTACTCGCACCTTCCTGCAGCGCGGCTACGACCAGCTGATCCACGACGTCGCGATCCAGAACCTGCCGGTCGTCTTCGCGCTCGACCGCGCCGGGCTGGTCGGCGCCGACGGCGCGACCCATGCCGGCGCGTACGACATCGCCTACGTGCGCTGCATTCCCAACTGAGCCTGCTGACGCCCAGCCGACGAGAACGAATGCCGGCAGGCGCTGACCACCGCGTTCCGCGCAGAACCACCCGGTGGCGGTGCGCTACCCGCGCGGCGCCGGCGTCGGCGTCGAGGTCGAGACGGGCCTCACGGCCTGGCCCTGGGGCAAGGGCGTCGTGCGTCGCGAATCGACGCTGCGCGCCGACGGCCGCGGCGCACAGCGCGTCGCGATCCTCGCCTTCGGCACCTTGCTGTACCCGGCGCTGGCCGCGGCCGAGCGCGCTGGACGCCACGGTCGCCGACATGCGCTTCGCCAAGCCGCTGGACGAGGCGCTGGTGCTCGAGCTGGCGCGCAGCCACGACGCCATCGTCACCGTCGAGGAAGGCTGCGTGATGGGCGGCGCCGGCAGCGCGGTGCTCGAATGCCTGGCCGCCGCCGGCGTGCTGGTGCCGGTGCTGCAGCTGGGCCTGCCCGACCAGTTCGTCGAACATGGCGACCCGGCCAAGCTGCTGGCGTTGTGCGGGCTGGACGCGGCCGGCATCGAGGCGTCGATCCGCAAGCGCTTCGGCAGCCGCCCGACGCTGGCCGCCGCCAACGGTTGAATCGCTTCGAACGATGCGTGTAACCCGGGCGACGACGGTGCCGCTCGTTCGATGGCATGCTCTGCCCTGACATGACGAACCTCACCGAGGCCCTGCACATCCCCGACACGCAGAGCGCGCGCGACGAACGCCGTCTGGCGATCCAGCGCGTCGGCGTGAAGGACGTGCGCTACCCGCTGCAGTTGCGCGTCGCCGGTGCGGTGCAGTCGACGGCGGCGCTCTGGTCGCTGGACGTCGCGCTGCCGGCCGAGAAGAAGGGCACCCACATGTCGCGCTTCGTCGCCTGGCTCGATGCGCTGGCCGGATCGGACGCGCCGCTGGACTTGGCCACGCTGCGCGGCCGCCATGCCGCGATGCTCGACAAGCTGGGCGCCGACGAGGGCCGCATCGAGGCCGCGTTCTCGTTCTTCCTGCGCAAGCGGGCGCCGGTCTCGGGCCTGGAGAGCCTGCTCGACTACCAGGGCCGCTGGATCGCCGAGACGCGTGCTGGCGTCACCGCGATCTGGGCCGAGGTCGGCGTTCCGGTGAAGAGCCTGTGCCCTTGCTCGAAGGAGATCTCGGACTACGGCGCGCACAACCAGCGCTCGCTGGTCACGATCCGCGTCGAGTTGCTGCACAGCGTCGAGTGGCACGAACTGGTGCGCTTCGCCGAGGACGAGGCATCGAGCGAGATCTGGCCGATGTTGAAGCGCAGCGACGAGAAGTGGGTCACCGAGCGCGCCTACGAGAACCCGAAGTTCGTCGAGGACCTGGTGCGCGACGTCGCGCTGCGCCTGAACGGCGAGCCGCGCGTCGGACGCTACCGCGTCGAGGTGGAGAACTTCGAGTCTATTCACAACCACAGCGCTTACGCGCGCATAGAGCGCGCGTAAGCCCGCGCCATGCGCGGCGGGCGCGCAGCGCCCGGCTGTGGTTGCGGCAGCGGCCGATGTCCCCCGGACATCGGCCGTTGTCACAATCATTCCGCCAAAGCGCGCATAAGCCCGCGCTTGGCGCTTACGCCCGCCCCGCTTCCTGGGCGGGCGGACGAACCCGTCAGGCCGCGAGCAGTTGGCGCAGCACGAAGGGCAGGATGCCGCCGTGCTTGTAGTACTCGACCTCGATCGCGGTGTCGATGCGCAGCGTGACCGTCACCTGGCGCGTCTTGCCGTCGGCGGCGGTGATCACGAGCTTGGCGTCGGACAGCGGCTTGACCTCGTCGGCGAGCACCACGTCCACCGTCTCGTTGCCCTTCAGGCCGAGCGACTCCCAGGAATCGCCGGCCTTGAACTGCAGCGGCAGCACGCCCATGCCGATCAGGTTGCTGCGGTGGATGCGCTCGAAGCTCTTCGCGACGACCGCCTTGATGCCCAGCAGCGCGGTGCCCTTGGCGGCCCAGTCGCGGCTCGAGCCGGTGCCGTACTCGGCGCCGGCGAACACCACCGTCGGCACGCCGGCGGCGATGTACTTCATCGCGGCGTCGTAGATCGGCATCGTTTCACCGCCCGGCTGGTACAGCGTGAAGCCGCCCTCGACGCGCGAGCCATCGGCCTGCGGCGGGATCATCAGGTTCTTCACGCGCACGTTGGCGAAGGTGCCGCGCATCATCACCTCGTGGTTGCCGCGGCGCGCGCCGTAGCTGTTGAAGTCGGCCTTCAGCACGCCGTTGTCGAGCAGGTACTTGCCGGCCGGCGTCGTCTCCTTGAAGCTGCCGGCGGGGCTGATGTGGTCGGTGGTGATCGAGTCGCCGAACAAGCCCATCACGCGCGCGCCCTGCACGCCGGCGACCAGCGCCTTGGGCTGCATCGTGAAGTCCTGGAAGAACGGCGGCTCGGCGATGTAGGTGCTCTTCGGCCAGGCGTAGACGTTGGCGCCCTGGGCCGAGCCCACGCTCTTGATCTTCTCCCACAGCTTGCCCGGCTCGTCCTTGACCTTGCCGTAGTTCTTGCGGAAGGCCTTGCCGTTCATCGCGAACTTCATCAGCTTGTAGATCTCGTCGCTGGTCGGCCAGATGTCGCCGAGGAAGATCTCCTTGCCGCCCTTGCCCTTGCCGACCGGCTCGGTCATCAGGTCCTTCGTCACGTTGCCGGCGATCGCGTAGGCGACGACGAGCGGCGGGCTGGCCAGGAAGTTGGCCTTCAGGTTCGGGTGGATGCGGGCCTCGAAGTTGCGGTTGCCCGACAGCACCGCGGCGCAGACGAGGTCGTTCTTCGTGATCGCCTCGTTGATCTCGGGCGTCAGGTCGCCGGCGTTGCCGATGCAGGTGGTGCAGCCGTAGGCGGCGACGTTGAAGCCGAGCTTCTCGAGGTAGGGCAGCAGGCCGGCCTTGTCGAGGTACTCGGTGACGATGCGCGAGCCCGGGGCGAGCGAGGTCTTGACGTGCTTCTTCACCTTCAGGCCGGCCTCGACCGCCTTCTTCGCGAGCAGCCCGGCGGCGAGCAGCACGCCGGGGTTGCTGGTGTTGGTGCAGCTGGTGATGGCCGCGATCAGCACGTCGCCGTTGCGGATCTCGGTGCCGTCAGCGCACTTGAAGGCCTGGCCCAGCTTCTCGGCCGGCTGGTTGAAGCCGTTGTCGGCCGGCGTCGCGCTGTACAGCTGGGTGAACTTCGCGCCCACGTTGCCGAGCTCGATGCGGTCCTGCGGCCGCTTCGGGCCCGACAGGCTGGGCGCCACGGTGGACAGGTCGAGCTTGACGAGCCGGGTGTAGTCGATGTCGGCGGCCTTGGGCACGCCGAACATCTTCTGCGCCTTGAAGTAGGCCTCGAAGGCCTCGATCTCGGCCTTCGTGCGGCCGGTGCCCTCGAAGTACTCGATCGTCTTCTCGTCGACCGGGAAGAAGCCCATCGTCGCGCCGTACTCGGGCGCCATGTTGGCGATCGTCGCGCGGTCGGGCAGCGCGAGCGTGCGCGTGCCTTCGCCGCAGAACTCGACGAACTTGCCGACCACGCCTTCCTTGCGCAGGATCTCGGTCACGGTGAGCACGAGGTCGGTCGCGGTGACGCCTTCGCGCAGCTGGCCGCTGAGCTCGAAGCCGACCACGTCGGGGGTCAGGAAGTAGACCGGCTGGCCGAGCATGCCGGCCTCGGCCTCGATGCCGCCGACGCCCCAGCCGACGACGCCGATGCCGTTGATCATCGTCGTGTGGCTGTCGGTGCCGACGAGCGAGTCGGGGTAGTAGACGCCGTCCTTGCCCTTGTGCACGCCGCGCGCCAGGTACTCCAGGTTCACCTGGTGGACGATGCCGAAGCCCGGCGGCACGACGCCGAAGGTGTCGAACGCGCCCATGCCCCACTTCATGAACTGGTAGCGCTCCTCGTTGCGCTGGAACTCGAGCTTCATGTTCAGGTCGAGCGCCTTCTTGCTGCCGAAGTGGTCGATCATCACGCTGTGGTCGACGACCAGGTCGACCGGCACCAGCGGCTCGATCGTCTTCGGGTTCTTGCCCAGCCGCTCGGCCACGTTGCGCATCGCCGCCAGGTCGGCGAGCAGCGGCACGCCGGTGAAGTCCTGCAGCACGACGCGGGCGACGACGAACGGGATCTCGTCCTTGCGCTCGGCGGTCGCGCCCCATTGCGCGAGCTGCGCCACGTGCTCGGGCGTGACCTTCTGGCCGTCGCAGTTGCGCAGCACGCTCTCGAGCACGACGCGCATCGACACCGGCAGCCGGGCGATGCCCGGGTAGGTCTTGGTCAGCGCGGGCAGCGAGAAGAACTTGCCCTCGCGGCCGGAGGCGGTCTTGAAGGTCTTGAGGGTCTTGGCGAAGGCGTGCGGCATGGAGTCCTCGGGGTCGTGGGGTGTGAAGGCGAGCCTGCGGGATGCGTCAAGCGCCTTGCGGCACGATGACCTTCAGGCCCTTGAAATAGTCGCGGAAGAATTCCGCGTCGCGGCTGATCAGGCCGCTGCACTGGAGCAGCGCGTGGGCGCCGATCAGGAAGTCGGGCACGGCGCGATGGCGTGCGCTGCCGCGCTGGCGGTGACGGCGCTGCATCTCGCCGGCGCGCAGCGCGGCCTTCGCTTCGGTGGGCAGGTAGCTGATGCCGGCATCCTCGAGATGCTGCAGCACGTCGCTGCCATTCCTCAGCGCGGTGCAGAGTTCGGCCAGCACGACGTCGCAGACCACGACCGGCCCTTGATGCAGTGCGTGACGCAGCGCGTCGACGGCGCCCTCGGCGGCCGGGCCCCCGGTGATCAAGTCCACCAGCACGGAGGAATCGACGGCAATCACTCGGCGTGTTCGGCGGGTGGGTAGGGATCGCCTGGCGCGCGCCCACGGATCGCGCGCATCGCGTCATCGGTCGAAGCGAATCCATCGAGCTTGAAGCGCCCGCGCAACCGCGAGATCGCGTCGTCGACGTTCTTGCGCAGGATGATGCGGCTGCCGTCGAGCTCGACCTTCAGCTGCGTGCCCTTGGTCAGGCCCGAGCGCGTCGCGCACGGCCTTGGGCAGCGTGATCTGCCCACGTTCGGCAACGGTCGCTTCCATGCCAGACTCCGAATGATTCGGTATGTATTGATGATACATACTTCGACGCGCGGGTTCAAGGCGGATCGACGGCTATGGACGGCGCGCCGGCGAACGCCGACACTGCGCGCCGATGAACTTCGACCTGCCGCCGTGGCCGCAGCATTTGGGCTCCGAGCACGAAGCGTTCCGCATCTCGCCGCGCGTCGCGACCTGGGCCGACCGCGCTGCGGCGCAGGCACCGAAGGGTTCATGAAGAACCGCGCTGCGCTCGAGCCCGGGTTCTGACCTCGGCATGGACGACCCCGACGCGACCATCGTTCGGCCGCTGCGACCGCTGTCGCAGCCGGCCGACGATCCCGATGCGACGCTGATCCAGCGCGCCGTGCAGCGCCGTTCGGCGCCGCCGAGCGCTGCCGCCGCGTCGCCGGAGCCAACGCCGCCGCCCCCGTCGCGGCCGCTGCCCAAGGCACCGCCGCTGGCATTGCCGGCGGGCTTGCGGCTGCACGAATACCGCATCGACGGCGTGCTCGGCCAGGGCGGTTTCGGCATCACCTACCTGGCCACCGACGTCAATCTGAACGCGCGCGTGGCGATCAAGGAGTACGCGCCCGAGGAGATCGCGTTCCGTTCGTCGGATCGCAGCGTGAGCCCGAACGCCAGCCGGCACCGCGACCGCTACCGCTCCGGGCTGGAGAGCTTTCTCGTCGAGGCGCGCACGCTGGCCAGCTTCCGCCACCCGGCGATCGTGCGCGTGGCGCGCTTCTTCGAAGCCCACCGCACCGCGTACATGGTGCTCGAATACGAACGCGGCAGCCCGTTGAAACGCTGGTGGCCGGCGCACCGGGCGATCGGCGAGAAGGGTCTGGTCGAGTTGCTGATCCCGCTGCTGGACGGCCTGGCGGCGGTGCACGCGGCGGGCTTCCTGCACCGCGACATCAAGCCCGACAACATCCAGGTGCGCGCCGACGATGGCCGGCTGGTGCTGCTCGACTTCGGCTCCGCAGGCCAGACGGTGGCGGTGGCCGACCAGGCGGCGGTCGTCGTGACGCCGGGCTACGCGCCGATCGAACAGTACGGGCTGGGCGAGCAAGGCCCGTGGACCGACTTGTACGCACTGGCCGCCACGCTGTACTGGGCGGTCACCGGCGCCAAGCCACCCGATGCCGAGACGCGCAGCGCGAACCCGGGCACGATGAAGCCGGCCGTCGAGGCCGGCCGCGGCCGCTTCGGCGACGCCTTTCTGCAGGCGATCGACTGGGGGCTTCGGACCGACCCGAAGCAGCGTCCGCACGATGTCGCCGCGTTCCGCCGCGCGCTCTTCGCCGACCACCTGGCGAGCCTGAACCTGCAGGATGCGCTGCGCAAGGGCGACACGGTGATCGAAGGCGAGGGCGACGGCGAAGGCGTGGCCTCAGGCGAACGCGCCTGGCCGCGGCTGCGCCGGGCGCTGCATCGCGCGCTGCGGCCACCCGATTGGCCGCTGGCGCTGAAGATGGCGCTCGCGATGGCGGCCACCGCGCTGCTGCCGATGACGCTGGCCGCGCTCTACAACCTGCGCGGCAGCCTGGACGCGGTGTCCAGCGGCGAGCTGCGCTTCGTCGAGCAGATGGCGCACAGCACGGCCGGCCGCATCGCGCAGCTGGTCGGCGACAGCCGCCACCTGGCGCGCTCGCTCGGCACCGATCCCGCCTTCGCCGCCTTTCTGTCCGTGCCGGACGACTCGGCCAAGGCAGCGCTGCGCGCGCGGCTGCAGCAACTGGTGCAGGCCAACCCGGACGTGCAGCTGATCATGTTGATGGACGCCACCGGCACGGCGCTCGTCTCCAGCGACCCCGAGGTGATGGGTCGCAACTTCGGTTTTCGCGAGTATTTCCGCTCGGCGATGCAGGGCCGGCCCTTCGTCAGTGGGCTGATCGTCGGCGCGGTCGCCGGGGCCTCGGGCATGTTCTTCGCCGAGCCGGTGGACGACGGCGCCGGGCACCCGATCGGCGCGGTGGTGCTGCGCATCCGGGGCGCGTCGGTGGCGGCGATCCTCGACGAAGTGCGCCAGGACTCGACGCTGACGCCTTTTCTCGTCGACGGCGACGGCGTGCTCGTCTACCACCCGGACAACCGCTGGCTGTATCACAGCCTGATGCCACTGGCGCCGGCCGAACAGGCCGCGATCCGCGCTGACCAGCGCTTCCGGCGCGACCGCATCGCCAGCCTCGACCAGCCGGTGCTCGCCGGCGCGATGATCGGCGCCACGCGCACCGGCCACGTCAGCTACCGGTCGCGGCTGACCGGGCAGGACGAGATCGCCGGCTACGCGCCGGTGCCGGCGCGGGACTGGGTCGTCGGCGTCACCGAATCGCGCAGCGTGTTCGAGGCGCCGCTGCGCCGCCTGTACCGCGAGCAATGGATCAGCGTCGGGCTGGTCGGGCTGCTCTTCACCGGCCTGGCACTGCGCTTCGCGCGCAGCATCGTGCGGCCGATCCGCGGCCTCACGCAGGCGGCCGACGCGCTGAAGGCGGGCGACTACGACGCCGCCGCGGTCGGCGTCGAAAGCCGTGACGAGGTCGGTCAGCTCGCGCGCACCTTCAACGTGATGGTCGATGTACTGCGCCAGCGCGAACGCGAGAGGAAACGCGATTGAACGAGCCGACCGACCGTTGGGCTGACTGGAACGCCGCCGGCGAGCGGCTGCTCGCCCGTTTCGACGGCCTGTACCGGCACGGCCGCTTCGAGTACCGGCAGCCGCTCGCGCTGCAGCGCGAGGTGCCGGCCCGGCAGCGCCGGTCCTACACGGTGCCGGTGGCCTACACCGACTGGGGGCCGCGCGACGCACCGTTGCTGATCTGCTGCGGCGGCGTCGCGAACACCGCGATGCGTTTCGCCTTCCTCGCGGCCGACCTGCAGCGCGAAGGCTGGCGCGTGGTCTGCATGGACTGGCTGGGCCGCGGCCTGTCGGGCTGGCTCGCCGACGACCGCGAATACGGCCTGCCGACCTGCGTCGAACAGCTGCGCCAGATGATCGACCACCTCGGTGGCGGGCCGGTCGTGCTGCTCGGCTCGTCGATGGGCGGCAGCGCGGCGATCGAGCTGGCGGCGTGCGAGCCCGGCCGCGTGAGTGCGCTCGCGCTCAACGACGTCGGCCCGCACATCCCGCGCGCGCGGCGCATGCGGCGCGCCCAGATGCTGGCCCGTCATCACGTGTTTCGCACGCCGCAGGACATCGAGCGCCGCGTCGGTGCGTCGCAGAAGAACGACGGCCCGGTCGGCGACGACGTGCGCCGGTTCGTCGCCTACCACCAGACGCGCTGGTCGGACGAGAACCTGGGCCGCGTCTACCGCCACGACCCGCGCGCGCTGCTCGCCTACCGGCGCGACGCGCAACACGCGCTGGACCAATGGGCCGCCTGGTCCCGCCTGCGCTGCCCGGTGCTGGTGCTGCGCGGCCTGCAAAGCGACGCGCTGCTGCCCGGGACCGTCGCGCGCATGCAGCGCAGTCGGCCGATCACGCTGGCGAACATCCCCGACACCGGGCACACGCCGGTGCTCTGCGACCGCCACCAGACGCGCACGGTGCTCGAATGGTTGCGCGGCGAACTGCCGGCGCCGCTGGCGCTGTCGATTCCGCATGCGCGCCGGCGCGCGCCCTGGGCCTGGGCCTGAGCGGGCCCGTCCGGACCGGGTCGACCCGTGAACCGGCCGGCCTATCATCCGCGCCCCACCCGACGCCTCTGCCATGTTCAAGAACGCCTTCGTCTACCGCCTCGCCCCGGGTGCCACCGCCCCGACCCTGACCGATCTCGAAGCGCGCCTCGCGGGGGCCAGTTTCGTCGCCTGCGGCGCCACCGAGCGCGAGTCGGCCGGGTGGGTGCCGCCGCGCGGCGACAAGCACGCCGCGCTGGCCGAGAGCGTGGGCGGCCAGATCATCCTGAAGCTGTGCAGCGAGACCCGGGCCGTGCCCGGCGGCGCCGTGAAGGCGCGGCTCGAGGAGCGGCTGGACCAGATCGAGCAGCAGACCGGCCGCCGCCCCAAAGGCAAGGGCGCGCGCGAGGTCAAGGACGAGGTCGTGCACGAGCTGCTGCCGCGCGCGTTCCCGAAGCGCTCGACGACGCCGGTCTGGCTCGACCTCGCGTCGGGCTGGGTGCTGGTCGGCGCGGCGAGCGCGAAGAAGGCCGACGCGGCGATCACGGCGCTGGTGGAGGGCTTCACCGGCAGCCTGGTGCTGCAGCCGCTGCAGACCGCGCTGGCGCCGGCCACCGCGATGGCCGCCTGGCTCGCCGAGCGCGAGGCGCCGAGCGGCTTCAGCATCGACCGCGACTGCGAGCTCAAGCAGCCCGACAGCGAGAAGGCCGCGGTGCGCTATGCGCGCCACACGCTGGACCTGGACGAGGTCGGCGAACACATCCGCCAGGGCAAGCTGCCGACCCAGCTGGCGCTGACCTGGGCCGGTCGCGTCTCGTTCGTGCTCACCGAGGCGCTGGCGCTGAAGAAGATCAAGCTGCTCGACGTCGTGCTCGAAGGCCAGGGCCAGGACAAGGGACGCGGCGACGACGGCTTCGACGCGGACGTGGCCATCACCACCGGCGAGCTGCGCCAGTTGTTGCCGGATCTGGTGGCGGCGCTGGGCGGCGAGCTCGTCGTCGGCGGCGCTTCGGAGGCCACGCAAGGCGCGACGATCGGGGCCTGACGCGGGCTGCGATCGCGTCGGCTGCGTGGGCCGGAGGGGCGGTTCCGGAACGATTCGGCCGGCGCGTGTTCCTCGGCTGTCTGGACCGCGGCGCAGGCGACTGGCCGCGGTCAGCGGGCGAACTCACACGCCCGGCCACTGACGGACACCAACGGCCGGTCGGTGCGAAGGGCGGCCCCCGGCCGCCGGCCCGCCGATGACCAGGGTCGGCCAGGCAGCAGGCGGATCAACGAGTCGCCGACGGTCACCGAATGCTCGGGCATGAAGGCAGCGCCGAGACCGGCCGGCACCCTCGTTTGCAGGTGGCGGTGGACACGACCGCAAAGGCCTGGAACGGGCCTCTACACTTGCACGACCGGGCCGAACTCACGCACGGCCAATCGAACAACGAACGCAAGATCCGCATGTCCGAACTCCTCAACGTCGGAATCATCGGCCTCGGCGTCATGGGCCAGCGCATGCTGGCGCGCCTGGCCCGCCACGCCCGCCTGCGTGCCACGCACGTATGGGACGCCGACCCCCAGGCCGTCGCGCGCACGCTCGCGACCCATCCGCAACTGAAGCCGGCGCCGAGCGCCGAGGCGCTGATCGCCACGCCCGGGCTGCACTCGTTGTACATCGCCACGCCCCCGGCGCCGCACATGGCACTGTCGAACGTCGCCTTCGACGCCAAGCTCGCGGTGTTCTGCGAAAAGCCGCTGACGGTCGACTTCGACGCCGCGCGCCGCACCATCGTGCGCATCGAGCGCGAGGGGCAGCGCGCGGCAGTGAACTTCTCGCTCGCATCGTCGCCGGGGCTGACGGCGCTGCAGGACGCGTGGCGCGAGCAACCCCACGGGCTTCTCGGCGAACCGCAGGGCGTGCGCATCGAACTCGCGTTTGCCGCCTGGCCGCGACCTTGGCAGGCCGCGGCCGGCGCATGGCTGAGCGAGCGCGTCGAAGGCGGCTTCACGCGCGAGGTGCTGTCGCACTTCGTGTTCGTCCTGCAGCGCGTGCTGGGGCCGGCGGCGGTGCGTTCGTCCAAGCCGGTCTACCCGGGCGACGGGCGCAGCGCCGAGAACGCGCTCAGCGCACAGCTCGAGGCGGGCGGCATCCCGGTCGCGATCGAGGCGCGCATCGGCGGCGACGTGGACGACTTCAACCGCATGACGCTGCGCGGCAGCGCCGGCGAGATCGAGTTGCGCGAATGGTTCGGCGTGTGCCGGCGCCGCCACGGCGCCGGGTGGGACAGCCTGGGCGACGCCGCCGAGTTGCGCACGCGCGGCCAGGTCGATCAGCTGGCGCACTGGGTCGCGTTGATCGAAGGCCGACCGCACGGCCTGCCCGGCTTTGCCGAGGCGCTCGCGGTGCAGGAGACGATCGAGGCCTTGCTCGCGGGCGCCTGATTCCGCCCTTGCCAAGCTGCCGCGTTTGCTGACTCGCGACTCGGGCCCGCTGGTTCTGGCTATGGCTTCTTCGATCGGAGGGGGTTCGGGACCAACGGCGCCAAACCCGCAGGCAGTCCGGGCGGGTTCGGTGCATGCGCCTTCTTCGGCTTCTTGGCCTCTTTGTTGCCGTGCTGCCCCTTGGTCATGCTGCTATCTCCAAACGTGGATGGGCACGGATGATGCGCGCTGCGGCCTGTCGGCGTCCGTGCGTTGGCCCACATGAAGGGCTGAACGCTGGATCGCGAGCCGTCCGAAACGCCCCGGGGCGCGAGGGTGCCTCGCGACACGGTCGGTCCCTCGGCGGCGCTCTCGCCACCGGCCCGCAAGTCGCCCGTCAGCGCCGCGCCCAGCGATCGACGCCTTGCTCGATACGCTCCCACGCGATCCGGTCGTACCCCACGGTGATGAACAAGTTTTCCTTGCTCGGGACGGCGCGCCGCGCCGTGTCGGCCAAGCGCTCGAGTTCGTGTTGCAGGGCCCGGACGCAGCCGGCCAAGTCGGTGAACCGCGGGTCGAGGCGATGAAACAGGATGGCCTGGCGCAGTTCGGTGGCCTTGAGCGAGCTTCGCCGGACGGCGCGCACGAAGATTCGCGCACCCCCGTCGCCGTGCAGCTCCACGCAGAACTCGCGGTGCCAGCCGGTCAGGCTTCGCGCCGGGGTGATCTCGGGAAGGTCGGGATCGACCTGCAGGGTGGTGGTGGCGCCGACCGGGTTGGGCACGGGGTGATGGCGGGGAGGGTCATCCACGGGCAGCGGTCGTGGGGCGTGCATTCGCGGCCATCGGGTGTCTCATCGGGTCGTTGCAGGGCGCAGGTGGCATCAGGTCAATGGATCGGCAGGACGCGCATGCCCAGGGGCTTGCCCGCGAACCGATCGAGCACCTGGATCGTGGTCTGGCGTGGCCTGAAGCCCTCGGGCAGCGGCAGACTTCCGCGCACGATCTCATGGCCACCCACCGACAGCGGGATCGGCTTGGCGGTCACCGTGGAGGGGGTGCCGTGTTCGGACTCACCGGCCACGAGGAGTTGCAGCGTGCCGGCCATCGGCTTGCCGGCGGCGCGTTCCCGCGTGAGCACGATGTCGTAGCTGAGCAACCCGCCATTGGCGGTGAACCGCCCGGCGCGTACCGCGACGGCGCCGCCGCGCGGATCGGCTGGCAGCGACATGACGACCGAAGCCAGGTCGTCGCGCAGCCGCACTGCGGTCGCGCGGGTGGACACCAACTCGTCCGCAACGGCCTTCTTCTCCGACAGCGTGGACTCGAGGCGCCTCTGGGTTGCGCCGAGTTCATCCCTCAGGCGCAGTCGCTCGGCGTCAGCCTGTTCGAACGCACTGCGCAACGCCGCCGACGCGCCGGCCGTCAGGCGGGGCGGCAGGTAGCGCTCCTGGACCGCGACGACCGCCCCCGCACCGACCACGCTGCCGACCAGCAGCAGCACCAGCCATCGGGGCAGACGCCAGCGGGAGCGTCGTCGACCATAGGACTCGAAAACGACGTGCTTGGATCGGCCGAACATCGGGATCGCCAGGGAATCTCTTTCGCGGGCCCGAACGGTAGTGCGCCCCGCCGTTCCGCTTGAAACCGTATGTATCGCCAGACCGGGTTCGCCGACACGGCGCAAAGGCGGTGTCGGTCCGCCCGCGAGAGGCCAGACCTCGCGCGAGCCGGGAAGATAACCACCCCGATCGCGCCGCCGGCCGCCAGAGGCGACCTGCGGCCCGCTTTCTCCGCCCAGGTCTCGAGGCACCTGGCTCGTGGCTCGCGCGATCGCAGGCGTGCGCATTCGTGCGCATTCGTGCATTACTGCTCGTTGCAGTACCGAGACGAGACTTGCGCTCGACAAGGCCACCTCCCCCCACGACCTTGCGCGCTGGATTGCGGACATGGGCATCGTTCGGCAGCGGCAAGAACACCGGCGGCTGCCGCGACGGCCATCGCGGCTTCGCTGGTGTGGGAGATGCTTGGCCCGGCGGTACCACGAACCCACCCAGCACATCCTCGAACGACTGCTTCACCGCGAGCCAGCGCAAAGTCAGTCCACGCAGCCTCGGTCGCGTTGGCATCGACCCGCGGTCTGCCGCCGGCGCGGTGCCATCGGAGTAGTCTGTTGGTGCCCTTCGACCGTCGGGTCGACAACCGACCGCTGCACCCATGCAACCCCTTGGCCACCAGGCCGCGCAACTGATTCACCACCCCTGGGCGTTCGCGCTCCGGACGCTCAGGGCGTTCCGCGCCAACCAGGGCTTGCTGCTCGCCGGGGCGGTCGCGTACTACGCGCTGCTGTCGATCGTGCCGTTGCTGATCCTCACCGTGATCGTGTTGTCCCACGTCGTCGATCAGGTCGAACTGCTTCGGACCGTGGGCCGATACCTCGAATGGCTGGTGCCTGGGCAGTCCGACGCCGTCGTCGCGGAGCTGGCGAGATTCCTGGCGCATGGCGACATCATCGGCTGGGTATTGCTGGCCACGATGCTGTTCTTCAGCTCCCTGGCCTTCACGGTGCTCGAGAACGCCATGTCGGTGATCTTTCATCACCGTGTGGCCATACGGCGTCGCCGCTTCCTGGTCTCGGCCGTCATTCCGTACGGCTACATCCTGTCTCTCGGGATGGGGCTGTTGCTGGTGACGCTGGTGGCGGGAAGTCTTCAAGCGATGGGCCAGGAGCGGGTGGAGTTCTTGGGACGCAGCTGGTCGATGGGCGGCTTGTCCGGCCTGCTCCTCTATCTTCTCGGGCTCGCTGGGGAGGTCTTCGTGCTGACTTCGATCTACCTCGTGATGCCGGTCGGCCGCTTGTCTCTTCGTCATGCCTTGCTGGGCGCAGTCACGGCAGCCTTGCTGTGGGAGCTCTCGCGCCACGTGCTGGTGTGGTACTTCGCGACCCTGTCACAGATCAGTACCGTCTATGGGTCGCTGACGACGGCCATTGCAGTCTTGTTGAGCCTGGAGCTCGCGGCGACCCTTCTGTTGCTGGGGGCCCAGGTGATCGCTGAATACGAGCGCCTCGGCAACGTGGATTTCGACGCGCGCCCGCAGCCGTTCACCACCGGGCCGGGATGATCGGCGCCACTCTCGCCGACCCCCGTCGAGAAGCTGGCGGTTAAACTGCTGCGGTGCAACAACGTTTCGCGGAAACCATGCCAGCGCGGGTCGTCTACCCGGGCAGCGGATTGCCGCGCGGGTACTTCTGCTCCGTGACGCCGCCGTGAGGCAGTCCGTCAGATCCCCGAGCGCCGGACCCCGTGTTCCGCGCCTGACCCGTTGCCGGCCATCGCGCAGCCTTGCGCCGCCGGGCGACCCGATCGATTCCTCTTCATTCGACGGCCTGGCGCCTGCCGGGTGCGTTGCATTGGCTCATGACCCTTGAATCCATCCGCCGCGACTGGCTGTCCAACGTGCGCGGTGACGTGCTCGCCGGGCTCGTGGTCGCCCTGGCCCTCATTCCCGAGGCCATCGCGTTTTCCATCATCGCGGGCGTCGATCCGAAGGTTGGGCTGTACGCCTCGTTCAGCATCGCCGTGATCATCGCCTTCGCCGGCGGGCGGCCGGGCATGATCTCGGCGGCCACCGGTTCCATGGCATTGGTGATGGTCGTGTTGGTCAAGGAGCACGGCCTGCAGTACCTGCTGGCGACCACCGTGCTGACGGGCGCGCTGCAAGTCGTGGCCGGCCTGCTCGAGCTCGGGAACCTGATGCGCTTCGTCTCGCGGTCGGTCATCACCGGCTTCGTCAACGCACTGGCGATCCTGATCTTTCTCGCCCAGTTGCCGGAACTGACGAACGTGAGCTGGGTCGTCTACGCGATGACGGCAGCGGGTCTGGCCATCATCTACGGCTTCCCGTACATCACCAAGGCGGTGCCGTCGCCGCTCGTCACCATCGTCGTGCTCACCGGCGTGGCAATGGCGCTCAAGCTGGACATCCGCACCGTGGGCGACATGGGCCGGTTGCCCGACAGTCTGCCGGTGTTCCTGGTGCCCGGCGTGCCGCTGAACCTCGAGACGCTGAAGATCGTCCTGCCCTACGCGACGACGCTCGCCGTCGTGGGCCTGCTCGAATCGATGATGACCGCGTCCATCGTCGACGACCTCACCGACACGGGCAGCAACAAGAGCCGTGAATGCGTCGGCCAGGGACTGGCCAACATCGCCACCGGCTTCATCGGCGGCATGGCCGGCTGCGCGATGATCGGCCAGTCGGTGATCAACGTGAAGTCGGGCGGCCGTGGCCGGCTGTCGACCTTCGTCGCCGGATTCTTCCTGCTGATCCTGATCGTGTTCCTGGGGCCGTGGGTCAAGCAGATCCCGATGGCCGCGCTGGTGTCGGTGATGATCATGGTCAGCATCGGCACCTTCAGCTGGGACTCGATCCGCAAGCTGCGCGAGCACCCGCCGAGTTCGTCGCTGGTGATGATCGCCACCGTCATCGTCACGGTCTCCACGCACGACCTGGCCAAGGGCGTGTTCGTGGGCGTGCTGCTGTCGGGCATCTTCTTCGCGCACAAGGTCGGCCGCGTGCTGCGCATCGACCGCAGCAGCGACGAGGACGGCCGGCTGCGCACCTACAGCGTGGTCGGCCAGGTGTTCTTTGCGTCCTCGGCCGAGGCCTTCGTCGGCGCCTTCGATTTCAAGGAAGTGGTGGAGAAGGTCCTCATCGACGTGAGCCGGGCGCACTTCTGGGACATCACCGCCGTCAGTGCGCTCGACAAGGTCGTGATGAAGTTCAAGCGCGAGGGCACCGAGGTCGAGGTGGTGGGCCTCGACGAGGCGAGCGCGACGCTGGTGGACCGCTTCGCGCTCCACGACAAGCCGGGCGCCGTCGAACAGCTGATGCACTGAAGGAATGGACATGAAGCCCCAAGCTCGCCTTCGGTCGCTGCCCCCCAAGGGGGCGCGTGCCCGCCTCGAGGCGGCTCTGCGGAGGGCGCCATGAACAAGGTCTATGCCTGCATCGACGGTCAGTCGAACACCGCCGCCGCGATCGACTGGGCGGTCTGGTCCGCCAAGCGGCTCGATGCGCCGCTGGAATTCCTGCATGTGCTCGATCGCCATCCCGAGCGCGCAACCGTCAGCGACTACAGCGGAGCCATCGGGCTGGGTGCGCAGGACTCGCTGTTGCACGAGCTCAGCGAAGTGGACGAGCAACGCGGCAAGCTCGCGCAGGAAGCCGGACGCCGCCTGCTGATCGCCGCGCGCGAGCGTGCTGCAGCGGCGGGGGTCGTGCGCCTGGACGGCCGCCTGCGCCACGGTGAACTGGTCGACACGGTGCTGGAAATGGAGCCCGACGCGAGGCTCTTCGTGCTGGGCGAGCACGGTCACGCGACAAAGCCGTCGAAGATCCACCTGGATCACCATGTCGAGCGGGTGATCCGCTCCGTCGAGCGCCCCGTGCTGGTGGCCACCGGCGAAGCCTTCGCCGAACCGCAGCGTTTCGTCATCGCGTTCGACGGCAGCCCCACGGCGCGCAAGACGGTCGAGACCGTCGCACGCAGTCCGATGCTGGCCGGCTTGCCGGTCCTGGTGGCGATGGCCGGCGTCGAGACGACGCTGGCCCGCCGCCAACTCGACGCGGCGCGGCAGGCGCTGGCCGCGGCGGGTTTCAGCGCGGAAGCGGAGTGGGTGCCGGGTGAGCCCGAACAAGTTCTGCCTCCGATGGTCAAGGCGCAGGGTGCGGCGTTGCTCGTCATGGGCGCCTACGGCCATTCACGCATCCGCCAGTTGATCGTCGGGAGCACGACGACCACGCTGTTACGCTCGAGCGACATCCCGGTGTTGATCCTGCGCTGACCACCCGCGTTGCGGCCGACGAATTGCCCACCTGGGAAACCGAGCATGGAAGTCATCGCCGCCGTTCTGTTCGCCGTCGCCTTGGCTCACACCTTCGCGACGAAGTTCTTCGAGCATCTCGCGCATCGGTATCCCCGGCATGCCGGGCTGTTTCACCTGCTGGGCGAGGTCGAAGTCGTGTTCGGCTTCTGGGCTGCGGTGCTCATCGCGGTCATGGCCGCCATCGATGGCGGCCCCAAGGCCATCGCCTATGCGGAGTCGCGCCATTACACCGAACCCTTGTTCGTGTTCGTCATCATGGTCGTGGCGGGGTCAAGGCCCGTGCTGGAGGCCCTCAAGACGCTGGTGGCCGCGCTGGCCCGCTCGATGCCCATGCGCAGCGTCGTCGCCGAGACCTGGTTGTGCCTGGCCTTGGTGCCGTTGATCGGGTCGCTGATCACCGAGCCTGCCGCGATGACGCTTGCTGCGTTGATGTTGGCGCCCATCGTGTTCCGGCCCGGCACTCCCGAGCCGCTGAAGTACGGCGCGCTGGGCGTCCTGTTCGTGAACATCTCGATCGGTGGCACGTTGACCTCGTTCGCCGCGCCACCGGTGCTGATGGTCGCGACGACGTGGAACTGGGACAGCGCCTTCATGGCCACGACGTTCGGGTGGCGGGCCTGCATTGCGGTGCTCGTCAACGCCACGGCCATCGCCTTCATGCTCGGCAAGCACCTGCCCGATGCGAGCCCGAAGGCGGACGCCCACGGTGCCGTGCCCGTGCCACCCCTGGTGAGCGCGATTCATCTCGGGTTTCTTGCGACGGTCGTGGTGTTTGCCCACCACCCGGTGATCTTCCTCGGCGTGTTCCTGATGTTCCTGGGCTTTGCGCAGGCCTACGAGCGTCACCAGACACCGCTGATCCTCAAGGAGGCGTTGCTGGTCGCCTTCTTCCTGGCCGGGCTGGTGGTGCTCGGTGGCCTGCAACAGTGGTGGCTGCAGCCGATCGTGTCGAGCCTCGAGCCCACCGCGTTGTTCTTCGGCGCGCTCGCGTTGACGGCGATCACCGACAACGCGGCGCTGACCTACCTGGGCTCGCTGATCGAAGGCATCACCGATCCTGCCAAGTACATGCTGGTGGCGGGCGCCGTCGCGGCGGGCGGTCTGACCGTGATCGCCAATGCGCCCAACCCGGCGGGGGTCGCTCTGCTCAAGCGAGGTTTCAACGACGGGTCGATCGGTGCGGGCGGACTGCTGCTCGGCGCATTGCTGCCCACGGCGGTGGCGGCGGGGATCTTCCTCCTGTAGGTTGCCCCGGTTCGCCGGCGAACCCCGCCGCCGCCGGAGCATCCGACGTTTTGGCCCATCCCAAAGACGCAGGATCGTCTGCGGTTGCCGAGGCACCGGCAGCGGCTGAATCCGCCCGGCTGAAGCGGGCCGTCGCCCGCAAACTCGAACCGCCGATGCGGTCTCCTCTGGGACCGAACACGCGCCGGCACTTCAGCCGGTGGCCCGTTCCTCGCCCCAGAGCGCGCGCATCGCGGCCTCGAATCGCGCGCCGCTCGCCGCGTGCCGGGTCGCGCGCCATTGCCCGGCCACCATCACCCGGGTGAAGGGTCGCGCCGGCGCGGCGAAGACCAGGCCGTCGAGCAGGTGGCTCGCGGGCAGGCCGCGCAGCGCGTCGTCTGCCACGTCGACGACCAGCAGGTCGGCGCGGGCGCCGGACTCCAGGCCCCAGCGCGCAAAGCCGGCCGCGGGGGCCCCGCCGGCGCGAACGCGCTCGAACAGGCGCGCCGCGCTGGCGGGTTCCGCGCCCGGTGCGGCGGCGACGTTGCGCTCGCGCCGCACCAGGCGTTGGCCGTATTCGAGCCAGCGCAACTCTTCCGGCCAGGCGCGCGCGACCTGGCTGTCCGAGCCCAGCGACAGCGGCACGCCCGCGGCCAGCCAGCCGGGCAGGTCGGCCAGGCCGTCGCCGAGGTTGGCCTCGGTGGCCGGGCACAGCACGACGCCGGCGCCGCGTGCGGCCACCGCCTCGATCTCGGCCGGCAAGGCCTGCGTGGCGTGGACGAGCTGCCAGCGCGCGTCCAGCGCCGCGTGCCGTGCCAGCCACTCGATCGGCCGCAGCCCGGTGGCCGCCAGGCAGTCGTCGACCTCGGCCGTCTGCTCGGCCACGTGGACGTGCAGCGGCCCCGTGCTCGCCTCGGCCAGCGCGGCGATGGACTCCGGCCGCGCCGCGCGCAGCGAGTGCACCGCAACGCCGGCGCTCACCAGCGGCGCGCGCCGCGCCTGCACCGCGCGCTGCAGCGCGAGCACGTCGGCGACGGTGGTCGCGAAACGGCGCTGGTCGTCGCGCAGCGCCGGTTGCGCGAAGCCGGCGCGCTCGTACAGCACCGGCAGCAGCGTCAGGCCGATGCCGGCCTCGGCCGCGGCGTCGGCGAGCGCGTGGCTCATCGCCGCCGGGTCGGCGTAGCGGCTGCCGTCGGGCGCGTGCTGCAGGTAATGGAACTCGCAGACCTGGGTGTAGCCACCGGCGAGCAGCTCGCGGTAGAGATGCGTGGCGACGTCGCGCAACTGCCCGGGCGTGATGCGCAGCGCCACGCCGTACATGCGGTCGCGCCAGGACCAGAAATCATCGACCGCGCTGTCGCGCCGCTCGGCCAGGCCGACGAAGGCGCGCTGGAACGCGTGGCTGTGCGCGTCGACGAGGCCCGGCAGCACCGGCCCGCTCAGCACCTCGGCGCCTTCGGGGGCCGGCGTGTCGGGGGCGATCTCGGCCCAGTGGCCGTCGGCGCCGGCGACGAGCAGGACGCGCTCGCGCCAGCGACCGGCCGACCCAGGCGCGCGCGGGCCCAGCACGCGCGCGGGCGCGCTCAGGGCTGCCGGCGCGCCAGTCGAGTCGACCGACTGCGCCAGCGCGCGCAGCAGCGGCAGCACCTGCGCGGCGCGCGCCTCGTCGTAGGTGTAAGGCGGTTCGGTCTGCATGTAGCAATGCCAGCCCATCTCCATCTGCACCGCGTGCACGGCCCTCGGCCGGGCGGCCGTAGTGGCGCGTGATGTAGCCGCCCTTGAAGCGGCCGTCGACCACATGGCTGTGCGACCGGTGCGCCCGCAGCTGCTGCACCAGCCGCTCGCGCAGCGCGGGCGCGCAGCTGCGGCCGTCGACGGTGCCGAGGTTCAGGTCGGGCAGTCGGCCTTCGAACAGCCAGGGCAGCTCGGCCTGGATGCTGTGGCCGTCGAAGAGCACCGCATGGCCATGCTCGGCCTGCAGCCGCGCCAGTTCGCCGGCCAGCGCGTCGTGGTACGGCCGCCAGTAGGTGGCGACGCGGCGCGCGACCTCGGCCGCATCGGGCACGCGGCCGTCGCGGTACAGCGACTCGCCGGTGAAGAAGCGCGTCGGGCACAGCTCGGTGTTGTTGACGCCGGGGTACATCGGCGTGTTCTCGGGCGGGCGGTTCAGGTCGACGACGTAGCGCGCGAAGCGCGGCACGATCAGGCTGGCGCCGAGTTCCACGCGCGAAGGCGTAGAGCCGGTCCAGGTGCCAGTCGGCGTCCTCGGTCGCGAGCGCGCGCGGCACGCAGACGCTCGGCGATGTCGTCCGGGATCTCGGTGCCGACATGCGGCACGCTGACGAGCAGCGGCGGTCGTGCCGCGGTGCAGCGTGAAGACGTGTCCGTCATGCGTCGCTCCTCGCCACCGGCGACGACGCGCCGGCAGGGGTTGTGGCCGAACCCGTAGGCCAGCTCGTTCGGGTGGTCCAGCGCCCAGACGGCGAAGTCGGCGCGCTGGCCCGGCGGCGAGCGACGCCGCGGTCGCTGAAGGCCGAGCGCGCGGGCGCCGTGGACGGTGGCGCCGCGCAGCGCCTCCTCGGGCGTGAGCCGGAACAAGCGTGCAGGCCATGTTCAGCATCAGCAGCATCGACAGCCCCGGCGACGAGCCCGGGTTGTGGTCGCTGGCGATCGCGATCGCGCACGCCGGCGTCGCGCAGCGCCTGCACCGGCGGCAGCTGCGTCTCGCGCAGGAAGTAGAACGCGCCGGGCAGCAGCACGGCCACGGTGCCGGCGCGCGGCCATCGCGCGCACGCCGTCGCCGGACAGCCATTCGAGGTGGTCGCAGCGACAGCGCGCCGTAGCTCGCCGCGAGGGCGGCGCCGCCCTGGTCGCTGAGCTGTTCGGCGTGCAGCTTGACCGGCAAGCCCAGCCGCCGCGCGGCTTCGAACACGCGCCGCGTCTGCGCCGGCGTGAAGGCGATGCGTTCGCAGAAGGCATCGACGGCGTCGACCAGGCCCTCGGCGTGCAGCGAGGGCAGCCAGTCGCAGACCGCCGTCGATGTACTCGTCGGGCCGGCCGTCGAATTCCGGCGGCAGCGCGTGCGCGGCCAGGCAGGTGGTGCGCACCGTCAGCGGCAGCTCGGCGCCGAGCCGGCGCGCCACGCGCAGGCAGCGCGCCTCGTGCTCGAGCGACAGGCCGTAGCCGGACTTGACCTCGAGCGTCGTCACGCCCTCGGCCATCAGCGTGCGGGCGCGCTGCGCGGCCTTCGCGAACAGCGCTTCGTCGCTGGCTGCGCGCGTCGCCGCCACCGTCGAGCGGATGCCGCCGCCGGCGCGCGCGATCGTCCTCGTAGCTCGCGCCCTGCAGCCGCAGCTCGAACTCGTCGCGCACGCTGGCCGGCGTAGACCAGGTGGGTGTGGCAGTCGACGAGGCCCGGCGTGACGAGCGCACCGCCAGGTCGTGTTCGGCGTCGACGGGCAGGCCGGTCGGCAGCGCGGCTTCGGCCCCGACCCAGGCGATGCGTTCGCCGTCGGTGAGCAGCGCGCCGCGCTCGACCCGGCCCCAGTCCGGGCCAGCCAGCGTGGCCAGGCGGGCGTTGCGCCACAACTGCCTCATGGCGCGACACCGATCCACAGGCTGTCGCCGTCGGCCGTCAGCGGTCCGGGGGGCAGTTCCCAGTGCAGACACAGCG
Source organism: uncultured beta proteobacterium (assembly GCA_963788635.1). Lineage (GTDB taxonomy): Bacteria > Pseudomonadota > Gammaproteobacteria > Burkholderiales > Burkholderiaceae_C > Rubrivivax. The sequence continues at coordinate 26,584 of CAWBHE010000014.1, forward strand.
TGGCCGGGTCGAAGCGGCCACGCAGCGGCCAGTCCTCCGCGAAGCCGGGGCCGCGCTGCATCACGCCGCGCGCGCCGCGCTGCAGCATCAGGTTCAGGTCGCGCGTCGTCCCGGCCAGCAGCCGGCAGCCGGGCGCGGCCGCGCCGTCGAAGCGCAGCGGGGCATCGGCGGCGCGCACCCCGCGCGGGCCGTCGGCGAACTGCAGCTCGACGCCGGCGCCCCGGACCACCGCGAACCAGCGCTCGACGCCGGGATAGGCCGAGAACGGCCCGTCGCGCGTGATGTCGGCGAGGCTGATGCGCACGCGCCAGTTCGCGCCGTCGGGCCACGACAGCAACTCGCGCGCGAGGCCGCCGCCGTTCTTCCAGGGCGTGGCGGCGATGTCGTCGGACCCGGACGATCACGGCTTGAAGCTCCCTTCGATCGCGTAGCGGTTGCCGGGGTGCACCAGGCGCGCGATCGTGATCGGCACGCCGCGGCTCTCGGTGCGGCGCACGACCACCAGCACGGGTCGCGCTCGGCCGATGCCGAGCAGCCGCGCCTCGTCGGCCGACGGCCGCGCCGGCCTCGATCGAGTACTGCGCCTCCCACAGCGGCGCGACCTCGAGCAGGTAATGCGTGGGTGTCGTGCGCGTGAAGTCGACGCCCAGGTAGTCGGGCGCGCAGGCCGGGTTGACGTAGCGGTCCTCGCACTGCAGCGGCACGCCGTTGCAGCGGTGCACGATCAGCGTGTGGAAGACGCGCGCGCCGGGCTCCAGCCCCAGGCGCTCGGCCAGCGCCGGCGGCGCCTTCTCGTCGCGCGCGAGGTGCACCTCGGCGTCGTGGCGCTGGCCGCGCGACTCGATCTCCTCGTGCAGGTCGCGGATCGTCAGCGTCGAGGCCACGCGGTGCAGCGGCGCGGCGAAGGTGCCCACGCCCTGCACGCGCTCGACCAGGCCCTCGGCCTGCAGCTCGCGCATCGCGCGGTTCACCGTCATCCGGCTGACGCCGAACTGCGCCACCAGCTCGGCCTCGGACGGCATCAGCGCGCCGGGCGGCCAGCGCCCCCGCGCCAGGCCGTCCTTCAGGAACTGCTTGACGCGGGCGTAGGGCGGGGCGTCGGCGCGTCGCGCTGGAAACCATGCGACGATCCTACTTGCGCCAACTTGTCTAGACAAGTAGAGTCGCCCACCGGTTCAACGCCGGAGCCACGCCATGACCGACCTGTCCGCCCTCCACCAGCTCGCCGCAGCCCGCATCCCGGTGCGCGCGCCGCGCGGCAGCGCAGCTCGCCTGCGCGCAACTGGCTCATCGAGGCCGCCTACCGGATGCTGCAGAACAACCTCGACCCCGAGGTCGCCGAGAACCCCGACGCGCTCGTCGTCTACGGCGGCATCGGCAAGGCGGCGCGCAACTGGGACTGCTTCGAGGCCATCCTCGCAGCGCTGAAGCGCGCTGAAGGAAGACGAGACGCTGCTGTGCAGTCGGGCAAGCCGGTCGGCGTGTTCCGCACCCACGCCGACGCACCGCGCGTGCTGATCGCCAACTCGAACCTGGTGCCGAAGTGGGCGACCTGGGAGCACTTCGACGAGCTCGACCGCAAGGGCCTGATGATGTACGGCCAGATGACGGCCGGCTCGCTGGATCTACATCGGCAGCCAGGGCATCGTGCAGGGCACCTACGAGACCTTCGTCGAAGCGGGCCGACAGCACTACGGCGGCAGACCTGGCGGGCCGCTGGATCCTCACCGCCGGCCTCGGCGGCATGGGCGGCGCGCAGCCGCTGGCGGCCACGTTTGCCGGCGCGTCGTCGCTGACGATCGAATGCCAGCAGAGCCGCATCGACTTCCGCCTGCGCACCCGCTACCTCGACGAGCAGGCCACCGATCTCGACGACGCGCTGGCGCGCATCGCAGCGCTACGCGACGTGAGAAGCGCGCCGTCTCGGTCGGCCTGCTCGGCAACGCGGCCGAGATCCTGCCCGAGCTGGTGAACGCGCGCGGCGTGTCAAGCCCGACCTCGTCACCGACCAGACCGCGCGCACGACCTCGTCAACGGCTACCTGCCGGTCGGCTGGAGCGTCGAGCGCTGGCGCGCCGCGCAGGCCGACGCCGACGCAGCATGCCGCGCTGCGCGAGGCCGCGGCGCAGAGCTGCGCCGTGCACGTGCAGGCGATGCTCGACTTCCAGGCGATGGGCGTGCCGACGGTCGACTACGGCAACAACATCCGCCAGGTCGCGCTCGACGCCGGCGTGAAGAACGCCTTCGACTTCCCGGGCTTCGTGCCGGCCTACATCCGGCCGCTGTTCTGCCGCGGCAAGGGGCCGTTCCGCTGGGTCGCGCTGTCCGGCGACCCCGAGGACATCCGCAAGACCGACGCGAAGATGAAGGAGCTGTTCCCGGAAGACGCGGCACCTGCACCGCTGGCTGGACATGGCCGGCGAGCGCATCGCCTTCCAGGGCCTGCCGGCGCGCATCTGCTGGATCGGCCTGGGCGAGCGCCACCGCGCCGGGCTGGCCTTCAACGCGATGGTGAAGTCGGGCGAGCTGAAGGCGCCGATCGTGATCGGCCGCGACCACCTCGACAGCGGCTCGGTCGCGTCGCCGAACCGCGAGACCGAGGCCATGCTGGACGGCAGCGACGCGGTCTCCGACTGGCCGCTGCTGAACGCGCTGCTCAACACCGCCGGCGGCGCGACCTGGGTCAGCCTGCACCACGGCGGCGGCGTCGGCATGGGCTATTCGCAGCACGCCGGCGTCGTGATCGTCTGCGACGGCAGCGACGCGGCGGCGAAGCGCATCGAGCGCGTGCTCTGGAACGACCCCGCCACCGGCGTGATGCGCCATGCCGACGCGGGCTACGAAGAGGCCGTCGCCTGCGCCAGCGAGCAGGGCCTGAACCTGCCGATGATCACCGGCGGGGGACGCTGATGCTGCTGCGACCCGGACGACTCACGCTCGAAGAGCTGCAGGCCATCCATGCCGGTGCCGATGGCAAGGTCCAGCCGCTGGTGATGGACCCGCTGGCGCTGCCGGCGATCCGCGCCAGCGCCGCGGTGGTGCAGCGGGCCGCCGAGGGCGACGCCGCCGTCTACGGCGTCAACACCGGCTTCGGCAAGCTGGCGAGCACGCGCATCAGCGAGGCCGACCTGGCGACGCTGCAGCTGAACCTGATCCGCTCGCACAGCGTCGGCGTCGGCGCGCCGCTGGCGCCGCCGGTGGTGCGGCTGATGCTCGCGACCAAGGCCGCGAGCCTGGCGCGCGGCTTCTCGGGCGTGCGCCCGGTCGTCGTCGACACGCTGCTCGCCGTGCACAACGCCGGCCTCGTGCCCTGCGTGCCGAGCCAGGGCTCGGTCGGGGCGTCGGGCGACCTCGCGCCGCTGGCGCACATGACGCTGGCGCTGCTGGGCGAGGGCGAGTTCCTCGTCGATGGCGTGCGCGCGCCCTGCGGCGCCGCGGTGCTGAAGGAGGCCGGCATCGCGCCGCTTCGGCTGGCCGCCAAGGAAGGGCTGGCGCTGATCAACGGCACCCAGACCAGCACCGCGCTCGCGCTGCACGCGCTGTTCGCCTTCGAGCCCGTGCTCGAGGCCGCGCTCGTGATCGGCGCGCTGACGGTCGACGCCGCGCGCGGCAGCGACGGCCCCTTCGATCCGCGCATCCACGAACTGCGCGGCCAGCCGGGCCAGATCGACGTCGCCCGTTACTACCGCCGGCTGCTCGAAGGCAGCGCGATCCGCGCATCGCACCGCGACGGCGACGACCGCGTCCAGGACCCCTACTGCCTGCGCTGCCAGCCGCAGGTGGTCGGCGCCTGCCTGGACCAGCTGCGCCACGCCGCGCTGGTGCTGCTGCGCGAAGCCAACGCCGTGACGGACAACCCCCTGGTCTTCCTCGACGAGCGCAGCGAAGTCGACCCCCGAGCGGACGCCGCGGATCCGGCTTCGCCGGTCCGCCAGCGTCGCCCCCCTGGGGGGGAGGCGGCCGAAGGCCGCTTCGGGGGGGATCTCATTTCCGGCGGGAATTTCCACGCGGAACCGGTCGCACTGGCCTGCGACGCGATGGCCTGCGCGATCGCCGAGGTCGGTGCGATCGCCGAGCGCCGCATCGCGATGCTGATCGACAGCAACGTCTCGCGCCTGCCGCCCTTCCTCTGCGCCGATCCGGGGCTGAACAGCGGCTTCATGATCGCCCACGTCACCGCCGCGGCGCTGGCGAGCGAGAACAAGTCGATGGCGCATCCGGCCAGCGTCGACAGCCTGCCCACCAGCGCGAACCAGGAAGACCATGTCTCGATGGCGACCTTCGCCGCGCGCCGGCTGCAGCCGATGATCGCCAACGTCGCGCACATCCTGGCCATCGAATGGCTGGCCGCGGCGCAGGGCATCGAGTTCCTGCGCCCGCTGCAGAGCTCGCCCGCGATCGAGGCCGCGCATGCGCTGCTGCGCGCCGAATGCCCGGCGATGGCGGTCGACCGCTTCATCGCGCCGGACATCGAGCGCGCCAGCGCGCGCGTGCACGACGGTTCGCTGGGGCGCATCCTGCGCAGCCTGTCGGGCCTGCCGACGCTGTGGATCGCGAGCTGAGCCGCCGTCGAAGCGAGGGTGGCCGGCGCGGCGCCGCCGCCCGGTCGTAGACTGCAACTCGATCCGGTTCCCCGGGAGGGACGAATGCAGCCGACGCGAACCGAACTGCTGCAACGCATGCCGATCTTCGGCGCGCTGCGCGCCGACGCGCTGCAGGTGCTGCTGGAGCGCGCGCGCACCGTCGAGGTCGCGGCCGGCGGCGTCTTCTTCCACGACGGTGATGCGGCGAACTCGATGTTCGTGCTGGAAGCTGGCCACGCGCTGGTGACCAAGGCCTGGCGCGGGTGCGACTACATCCTGAACCGCCTGGGCCCCGGCGACTGTTTCGGCGAGATGGCGTTGATGGACCTGCTGCCGCGCAGCGCGACGGTGCGCACCGAAACGCACTGCCGCGCGATCGAATTCAGCGCCGACGACCTGCTCCACCTCTACGAGCGCGACATCGAGCAGTTCGCGCTGATCCAGATGAACATCGGGCGCGAGGTCTGCCGCAGGCTGCGCGCCACCGACGAGCGGCTGTTCCGCGTCCACATGGGCGAGGCGCTGGCCGGGCCGCAGGCCTTCTTCCCCACCGCGTGAGGCGCGCCGCGGCGGCCGGCGGTTCGGAGCGCCCGCGCGCGGCTTGAGACAATGGCGGGACAGCACAGCACCCGCCGCATCGACCATGACCCACAACATCCTCCAATCCGTTCCCGCCGGCCAGCGCGTCGGCATCGCCTTTTCCGGCGGCCTGGACACCAGCGCCGCGGTGCACTGGATGCGCGCCAAGGGCGCGATCCCCTGCGCCTACACGGCGAACCTGGGCCAACCCGACGAGAGCGACTACGACGAGATCCCGCGCAAGGCGCTGGCCTACGGCGCCGAGATCGCCCGTTTGGTTGATTGCCGCTCTCAGCTGGTGGCCGAAGGCATCGCCGCGATCCAGTGCGGCGCCTTCCACATCAGCACCGGCGGCGCGACCTACTTCAACACCACGCCGCTCGGCCGCGCCGTCACCGGCACCGCGCTGGTGGTCGCGATGCGCGACGACGGCGTCGACATCTGGGGCGACGGCAGCACCTACAAGGGCAACGACATCGAGCGCTTCCACCGCTACGGCCTGCTCGCGAACCCGGCGCTGAAGATCTACAAGCCCTGGCTCGACCAGCGCTTCATCGACGAGCTCGGCGGGCGCAAGGAGATGAGCGAATACCTCATCAAGGCCGGCTTCGACTACAAGATGAGCGTCGAGAAGGCCTACAGCACCGACAGCAACATGCTCGGCGCGACGCACGAGGCGAAGGACCTCGAGTTCCTGAACAAGGGGCTCACGATCGTGAACCCGATCATGGGCGTGGCGTTCTGGCGCGACGACGTGGTCGTCAAGGCCGAGACCGTGAGCGTGCGCTTCGAAGAGGGCCAGCCGGTGGCGCTGAACGGGATGAGCTTCGCGTCGCCGGTGGCGCTGTTCGAGGAGGCGAACCGCATCGGCGGCCGCCACGGCCTGGGCATGAGCGACCAGATCGAGAACCGCATCATCGAGGCCAAGAGCCGCGGCATCTACGAGGCGCCGGGGATGGCGCTGCTGCACATCGCCTACGAGCGCCTGGTCACCGGCATCCACAACGAGGACACGATCGAGCAGTACCGGACCAACGGCCGCCGTCTCGGCCGGCTGCTCTACCAGGGCCGCTGGTTCGACCCGCAATGCCTGATGCTGCGCGAGACCGCGCAGCGCTGGGTCGCGCGCGCCGTCAGCGGCGAGGTCACGCTCGAACTGCGCCGCGGCAACGACTGGTCGATCGTCGACACGACGAGCCCGAACCTGACCTACCACCCCGAGCGGCTGACGATGGAAAAGGGCGAGGGTGCCTTCACGCCGGCGGACCGCATCGGCCAGCTGACGATGCGCAACCTGGACATCGCCGACACGCGCGCCAAGCTCGGCATCTACTCGAAGGTCGGCCTGATCGGCCCGGACTCGGACGGGGCGATGCCGTTGCTGTCGGGGCCGCAGCCGGGTTGAGCGGCGCGGCGCGGGCGACGCGGCTCAGACCGGCTTCTTGTGCGTCCCGTCGCACAGCGGCTTGTTGGCGCTCGCCTTGCAGCCGCAGAAGTAGACCGTCTTGCTCTCGGTGGCGCTGTACTTGATCGGCGTGAACTCGTTGGCGGCGCGGTGCGAGCCGTCGCAGAAGGGCTGGCTCTTGCTCTGGCCGCAGGCGCACCACCAGTAGTCCTTGCCGGCTTCGACGGCGACGGCAAACGGGGTGTTCGAGGCGCGGACGGGGTTCGTCATTTCTGGCTTCCTTCGGCGTGGGTGGATGCGCCGACTGTCCTACGGTCGGGGTCGGCTGGCAAGCGCTTCAGCCGCGGCAGGCCAGGCGCAGGAACTGGCCGGCGACGAAGAGGTCGCGTTCGATCGCACGCCGTACCGCGGCGCTGTCGCGACGCGCCAGCGCCGCCAGCGCGTCGCCATGGGCCTGGTTGAGCACGGGCAGCGCGTCCGGGTGGTCGAAGAGGCGGTTCGACAACGGGCCGACCTTCAGCCATACGGTCTCGATCAGCGACAACAGTGTCGGCGAGCCGGCGGCGCGGTACAGATGCAGGTGGAATTCCTCGTTGGCCTCGAGATAGGTCTTCGCGTCGGCGCAAGCGAGCGCGGTGTCCATCCGGACGCTCAGGCCGCGAAGCGCGGCCAGGTCCTCGGCGTCCAGGTGCAGGCTGCCGCGCTCGGCGGCCTCGCCTTCGAGCAGCATGCGCATGTCGAGCACGTCGTCGAATTCGGGGCGGGACAACAGCGGCACGGTGACGCCGGCATTTGGAACGTTGACCAGCGCCCCTTCGGCCGCCAGCCGCTGCAGCGCGGCGCGCACCGGCATCAGGCCGGCGCCGAGCTCGCCGGCCACGGTGCGGATCTTCAGCCGCTCGCCGGGCAGGAAGCGGCCGACCGTCACCCATTGGCGCAGGCGCTGGTAGCAGGCATCCTGCTGCGTCGCGCTGCCCGGTACGGCGCGGGCACCGCGTGCGTCGATCCTCGACCCCGTCGGCGGGCGCTCAGCCACCGGCGATCTCGCTCAGCACGTCGTCGAACGCATCGAGCAACTGCCGCACATCGGCCGGCGTCGTGGCCGGGCAGACCAGCATCATGTTGTGGAACGGCGTGATGAGCACGCCGCGGTTGAGCAGCGCCAGATGGATCAGGTGCTCGAGTTCGGGGTCTAGCGAGATGCCCGCTTCGCTGCCGTTGCGCGGCGGCGCGGGACGGAACTGGAACTCGGTGCGCGCGCCGAGCTGCGTCACGCACCAGGGCAGGCGGTGACGGGCGATGCGCTCGCGCAGCCCTTGCGCGAGCATCGCGGCCTGCGCCAGCATCGGGGCGTAGACGGCCTCCGTCATCAGCCCGGTCAGCGTCGCGCGCATTGCAGCCATCGCGAGCAGGCTGGCGCCGAGGGTGGTGCCTATGCCCGAGTGACCCGGGGGCGCGTCGCGCTTGGCCCGCGCGGCGCGCTCGGCCCATTCGGCGCTGAAGCCGTACGCTGCACAAGGCATGCCGCCGCCCAGAGGCTTGCCGATCACGACGGCGTCGGGCGCCAGGCCATGGGCGCGCGCATAGCCGCCGGGGCCGACGCTGATGGTGTGCGTCTCGTCGAGCACCAGCGCGGCGCCGGCGCGGCGGATCAGGGCCTGCGCCGCCGGCCAGAAACCCGCGTCGGGCAGCACCATGCCGATGTTGGTCATCGCCGGCTCGGCGAGTACGCAGGCGACGTCGCCCGGTGCCAGCGCAGCCTCGAGCGCGCCGAGGTCGTTGAACTCGACGACGGTCGTGTACCGGGTGAGGTCGTGCACCTGGCCGAGCAGGCTGTCGCGCTGCACCGGCCGGCCGCCGACGAGGTCCACGAAGACGTCGTCGACCGTGCCGTGATAGCAGCCGTTGAAGACGATCAGCCGGCGCCGCCCGCTCGCTGCCCGCAGCCAGCGCAGCACGAATCGGTTCGCGTCGCTGGCGGTCGTCGCGAACTGCCAGCGGGCCAGGCCAAAGCGTTCGCTCAACAGCTCGCCGACTGCGGCCGCGTCCTCGCCGGGCAGCATCGCGGTGAAGCCGCGCGCCGCCTGGCGCGCTACAGCGTCGACCACCGGCGCCGGTGCATGACCGAACATCGCGCCGGTGTCGCCGAGGCAGAAGTCGACGCGCCGATGACCGTCGGCGTCGGTCAGGTGCGCGCCGGCGGCATGGGCCACCTGCAGTGGAAAGGGCGTGCCCCAGTCGGTCATCCAGTGCAGCGGCACGCCGAACAACAGGTGCTCGCCGGCGCGTGCCGCGATCGCGCGCGAGCGCGGGTTGCGCTCCACGTAGGTGGAACGTTCGCGTTGCAGCAGCGCCTGGGCGCGTGGCCAATCGACGCCTGGCCGGATCGGGTCGGGGAGCTCGTTGCGCATGGCAGCCTCAGACGAGCAGCAGCAGGTGTTCGCGCTCCCAGGAACTGATCACGCGGTTGTAAGTACCGTACTCGAGCGCCTTCACCGCGCAGAAGGCATCGACGAAGCGCGAGCCGAGCAGATCGCGCACCGGGGCGCAGGCGCGCAGCGATTCGAGCGCGTCTTCCAGGTGGCGCGGCAGTTCGCTTTCCATCGCCCAGGCGCTGCTGTCCACCGGTTCGCTGGGCTGGCGTTGCTCGGTCAGGCCGAGGTAGCCGCAGGCCAGCGTGGCGGCGATCGCCAGGTACGGGTTCACGTCGACGCCCGGCACCCGATTTTCCACGCGGCGCGCCTCGGCTGGCGACTTGGGAATGCGGATGCCGCAGGTCCGGTTGTCGTAGCCCCAGCGCACGTTCGTCGGTGCCGACATGTACGGCGCCAGCCGTCGGTACGAATTGACGTAGGGCGCGAACATCGGCATCAGCTGCGGCACGTAGCGCTGGAGCCCGGCGATGTAGTGGAAGAACGCCGGGCTCGCACTGCCGTCGGCCTGGCTGAAGAGGTTGCGGCCGTCGGCGTCGACGAGGCTCTGATGGATGTGCATCGCGCTGCCCGGCTCGGCCTCCATCGGCTTGGCCATGAAAGTCGCGAAGATGCCGTGGCGCAGCGCGGTCTCGCGCACCGTGCGCTTGAAGAGGAACACCCGGTCGGCCAGTTCGAGCGGGTCGCCGTGGGCGAAGTTGATCTCCATCTGCCCGGCACCGGCCTCGTGGATCAACGTTTCGACGCCGAGGCGGTGCACGTCGCAGAAGGCCGACAGCTCCATGAAGAAGGGGTCGAAGTCGTTCACCGCGTCGATCGAATAGCTCTGCCGCCCGGCCTCGGGCTTGCCGGTACGGCCGATCGGCGGCTGCAGTGGCTCGTGCGGGTTCTGCTGTCGTGCGACCAGGTAGAACTCCATCTCGGGCGCCACCACCGGGCGCCAGCCGCGGCGCGTGTAGAGATCGATCACGCTGCGCAAGACGGCCCTGGGCGAGAGCGCGACCGCCGTGCCGTCCCATTCGTGGCAGTCGTGGATCACCACCGCGACCGGCTCCGCAGCCCAGGGCACGACGCGGAAGGTGCCGGGGTCCGGCCGGCAGACCATGTCCGGATCGGTGTCGCCGACGTGCGGGCCGTTGTCCGGTTGCTGGCCGTTGACGGTATTGAGCAGCACGCTCTTGGGCAGGCGCATCTCACCGGCAGCGAGAAACAAGTCCTTGGGCAGGATCTTGCCGCGCGCGATGCCGGTGATGTCGGGAACCACGCACTCGACCTCGTGGATGTGGTGCTCGGCGAGCAGCTTGGCGATCGGCGTGTTCATCGGTCGCGTCGGACGAGTGGATGAAAGATGTTTGCCGATATTTGATCACAAGATGGACATCGCCCGTGAGGCGAATCGAAATCCATCGCCCACGACGTCGACAATATTGATCAGAAAGTGACCACGGCGCCTGTGCTGGGCCGTGCGCGCCGCACCCGGTCCGGCCGCGCTAGAACCCCACCGCCCGCAGGCGGCCGACTTCGAGGCCGTTCCAGTTGACCAGCGGTGCATCGCTGAAGTCGTGCATGAAGGTCCGCTCGGCGTCGTCCAGGCGCACCAGGCGTTCGATCAGCGCGGCCATCACGACCTCGGCCGCGCGTGCGTTGTTGCCGTCGTCGATCTTGATCGCCACGCCGATCCCGGCCTCGGGCAGCGCGGCGCAGTAGACGCCTTCGGCACCGACCTTGCAGAACACGCGCTCGCCCAGGCGCTCCATCACGCGGGTGTCGAAACGGCCGCTGCCTGCGACCATGAACGGCGCTTTCGCGACCGCCGCGCGCAGCCGCTTCGCGGCGCGCGCCTGGCCGTCGCGCAGCCCGACGCCGGTGCCGGCGCGCGCGAAGGCCAGCGCCAGGTGGCGCAGCGGGATCGAATGGGTCGGGATCGAGCAGCCGTCGGTGCCGACCGGGCTGCGCGCGAGGTCCCAGCCGGTGGTCGATTGCAGCGACGCCGCCACCTCGCGCATCACCGGGTGGTCGGGCGTCACGTAGCCGCGCAGGAAGGCGCGCCGGTCGCGCGCGCCGGACTGCTCGGCCATCAGGCAGCCCAGGCAGACGAAGCCGGCATGCTTGCCCGAGCAGTTGTTGTGCAGCGCGGTCGGCGTCTCGCCGCGCGCCGCCATCTCGCGCTGCGTGACGTCGCGGTAAGGCCAGTGCGCGCCGCATTCGAGCGCGCTCGCGTCGACGCCGGCCTTGGCCAGCATGGCCGCCGCCGCCTGCGTGTGGCGCGGCTCGCCGCCATGCGACGCGCAGGCCAGCGCGAGCTCCTCGTCGCTCAGCTGCCAGCGGTCGGCGGCGCCGCTTTCCACCAGCGGCAGCGCCTGCAGCAGCTTCACCGCCGAGCGCGGGAAGATCGGCCGGTCGATGTCGCCGGCGGCGCTGTGCAGCGCGCCGTCGGCGTCGACGACGGCGAAGGCGCCGCGGTGCATCGATTCGACGCTGCCGCCGCGCAGTGCCTCGACCAGGACGGGGTTGATGTTCATGGCCGCCACTGTATCGCCCGGACAATCGCCCGATGGACAAGCTGTTGCTGGGTGTCGACTTCACCTGCGCGCCGGGTCGGCGCAAGCCGATCACGGTGGCGCGCGGCCGCCTCGCCGGCAGCGTGCTGCGCCTCGACGGCGTCGACGCTGCTGCCGGAGATGACCGGCTTCGAGGCGCTGCTCGCCGCGCCCGGCCCCTGGTTCGGCGCCTTCGACTTCCCGTTCGGCCTGCCGCGCGGGTTCGTCGATTCACTGGCGCTGGGTGACCGCTGCGACGCGGTCATCACGGAACTGCAGCGCCGCTGCCCGACGCGGATGGCGTTTCGCGCGCTCGTCGACGCCTGGGGCAACGCGCGGCCCGCGGGACAGCGGCTGGCGCACCGCGCGACCGACACCGCGCTGCCCGGCGTCAGCTCGACGAGCCCGCTGCAGACGCGCTACGTGCCGGTCGGCTTCATGTACTACGAGGGCTTGTCGCGGCTGGTGCGCGCCGGCGTCACGTTGCCGCGGCTGCGCACGGGAGATCCGGCGCGCGTGGCGGTCGAAGGCTATCCCGGGCTGCTCGCGTTCGAGCTGATCGGCCGGCGCTCGTACAAGAACTCGGACGCGCCGGACCGGCTGATCGCGCGCAAGGACCTCGTCGACGCGCTCGAGCAGGGCCGCAGCCGGCTCGGCCTGCGCCTCAAGCTCGGCCATGCGCAGCGCGAGGCGCTCGTCGACGATGCCTCGGGCGACCGGCTCGACGCCGCGCTGTGCCTGCTGCAGGCGGGTTGGGCGAGCCAGCGCCCGCAGGGCGGCCTGCCCGAAGGCGTGGACCCGGTCGAAGGCTGGATCGCGACGGCGTAGTACGCCGTCGCCTGGGTTGCGCTCTAGGCCGGCCGCGACGGCGCGGCTTCCTCGGTCTCGTCCTGGCCCAGGTGGATCAGGCCGTTGTGGAAGTTGTATTCGAAGACGTCGCCATGCCGGCCCCATTCGATCGCGGTTCGCATCACGCGTTCGGCCTCGGCGGCGTCGAGGCTGTCGCGCAGCAGGCGCAGGAAGGGCTCCTCGGGCAGCTCGCCCGAAGGCTCCTGCTCGAGGCTGTGGCGGATGTGCGCGACCAGCGGCACGTGCGCGAGCAGCTGGGCGCCGAAGATCTGCTGCCGGTCGGTGTGGTCGGCGTCGACGTAGCGGCGGCCGATCGGCGTGATGTGCAGGTCGCCGTCGGCCAGGCGCGTGAAGTCCAGCAGCGACAGCGCCTGCACCAGCGGCAGCAGCTCGTCGTCGGTCAGCTCGGTCACCTCGGCCAGCTTGGGCAGGTCGGCGCGGCCGGCGAACTCGTCGTCGATCAGCATCTCGAGCAGGCCCTCCATGCGCGCGATGTCGGCCTGCGGCAGCCGGTGCGCGAGGTCCAGCTTCACCGGCTCGGCGCCGGCGCGGCCGGCGCGCGTGGCGCCCGCGGTCATCAGCGCGTAGACCTCGTCGACGAGCATGCGCACCTCGGCGCTGTCGGCGTCGCGCGGGCGCGGCAGCCGCACCGCGAGCTGGAAGCGCACGCGGCCCGGGTCGCTCGCGAAGACGAGCACGCGGTCGGCCATCAGCACCGCCTCCTCGATGTTGTGCGAGACGACGAGGATCGCCTTCATCGGCATCGCGCCGCTGCTCCACAGCTCGAGGATGTCCTCGCGCAGCCGCTCGCCGGTGAGCACGTCGAGCGCCGAGAAGGCCTCGTCCATCAGCAGCACCTCGGGCTCGACGACGAGCGCGCGCGCGATGCCGACGCGCTGGCGCATGCCGCCCGACAGCTCGCGCGGCAGCGCGCTCTCGAAGCCGGCGAGACCGATCATCTCGATCGCCGCCTCGGCGCGCCGCGCGCGCTCGGCCGGCGCTATGCCGCGCGCCTCCAGGCCGAGCTCGACGTTCTGCTGCACCGTCAGCCAGGGGAAGAGCGCGAACGACTGGAACACCATGCTGACGCCGCGCGCCGGGCCGTAGAGCGGCTGGCCGCGGTAGCTGACGCGGCCGGCGTCGACGTCGATCAAGCCCGGCCATGATGCGCAGCAGCGTCGACTTGCCCGAGCCCGACTGGCCGAGCAGCGCGACGATCTCGCCCTCGGCGAGGCGGAAGTCGACGCCCTTCGAGCACCGAGCGCGCGCTGCCGTCGGCCGAGCGGAAGGACTTGCCCACGCCCTTGAGTTCGACGATCGCGTCCGACATGGTCTGGGATCCCCCGGGTTCAGAAATGCATGCGGTCCTCGGCCAGCCGGTACAGCCGCCGCCAGACGAAGTGGTTCATGCCCATCACGAAGATGCACATCACGCCGATGCCCAGCGCGATGCGCGGGAAGTCGCCGATCGCCGTCATGTGCGCGATGTAGCTGCCCAGGCCCTGCGCGCGCAACGTCGTGTCGCCCCAGGTCACGTACTCGGCGACGATGCTCGCGTTCCACGAGCCGCCGCTGGCGGTGATCGCGCCGGTGACGAAGCTCGGGAACACCGCCGGCAGCAGGTAGCGCCGCCACTTGAGCCAGCCGCCGAGGCCCAGGTTCTGCGCCGCATAGCGCAGCTCGGTGGGAATGGTCGACGCGCCGGCGATCACGTTGAACAGCAGGTACCACTGCGTGCCCAGCACCATCAGCGGCGAGAGCCAGATGTTCGGGTTCAGGTGCCAGCGCACGATGAACAGCACCGCGAGCGGGAACATCAGGTTGGCCGGGAACGCGGCGAGGAACTGCGCCAGCGCCTGCAGCCGGCCGGCCCAGCGCGGGTTCATGCCGATCCAGACCCCGACCGGCACCCAGACGAGCGCGGTCAGCGCGATCAGCACCAGCACGCGCGCCATCGTGTACAGCCCGAGCAGCAGCACGTGGCCGACCTCGGCGAGCGCGACCTCTCCGTAGATGAAGCTCGCCAGCCAGCCCAGCGCGATCAGCACCGCGGCGGCGAGCAGCGCGTCGCCGATGCGGCCGGCGAGCGCGTTGGGCGGCTTCGCGCGGGCGAGGATCGAGGTGCCGTCGTGGCTGCGCCGGAACAGCGTCAGCGAGCGCTCGATCAGGCGCACCGTCGAGCGGCCGAGCGCCTGCATCAGCTCGGTGCGGCGCATCCAGGTCAGCAGCCACGAGGTCGGCGCGGTCTCGCTGCTGCCCTCCTCGAAGCGGAACTTGTCGGCCCAGGCGATCAGCGGGCGGAAGAAGAGCTGGTCGTAGAGCAGGATGCCGACGAGCATGGCGCCGATCGCCCAGCCGATCGCGCCCATGTCCTTGGCCTGGATCGCCAGCGCGATGTACGAGCCGATGCCGGGCAGCTTGATGTCCTGGTGCGAGACCGAGATCGCCTCCGACGCGACGACGAAGAACCAGCCGCCGGACATCGACATCATCATGTTCCACAGCAGCCCGGGCATCGCGAACGGCAGCTCGAGGCGCCAGAAGCGCTGCCAGCCCGAGAGCTGGAACACGCGCGCCGCCTCGTGCAGCTCGGCCGGCACGGTGCGGAACGACTGGTACAGGCTGAACGCCATGTTCCAGGCCTGCGACGTGAAGATCGCGAAGATCGCCGCGCATTCGACGCCGAGCAGGTTGCCCGGGAACAGCGCGATGAAGAAGGTCACCGTGATCGACAGGAAACCCAGGATCGGGATCGACTGCAGGATGTCGAGCAGCGGCACCATCACGCGTTCGGCGGCGCGGTACTTGGCCGCGACCGCCGCGAACGCGCAGCTGAAGACCAGCGACGCGCCCAGCGCGAGGAACATGCGCAGCGTGGTGCGCAGCAGGTAGTACGGCAGCATCCACGGGCTCAGCGACAGCGGCAGCGCTTCGCCCACCGCGTACGGCCGCGCCATCTGCGAGCCGGCGTAGCCCAGCGCCGCCAGCACGGCCAGCACCAGCGGCAGCAGCGCCCAGTCCCAGCGGTTGCCGCTGGCGTCCACCACCTGGCGGGGAAAGAAGGGTTTGTCGAACATCGGCGATGAGCGCAAGGGCGGCGGCGCGGATTGTGCCCGCCGTTCGGGTCGGCGCGATGACGGCCGGCGCCGCGGATCCTCGCTGGCTCAGGCGGACTTCAGCGCCGGCCGCCGAAGGCCAGCAGCGCGGCGCCGATCGCGATCGCGCCGACACCGGCCCAGACCGGCACCGCGACGGTCTGCTTTTCCTTCACCGCGAACTCGATCGGCCCGACCTTCACGTCGTGCGTCTGCTTCGTGTAGCTGAAGCCGCCGTAGATCAGCGCCAGCACGCCGGCGACGATGAGGGCGAGGCCGGCGAGCCTGATGGGTTTCATGGGGAGGTCGGTGCTTCGGTCGCGGTGAGGGATTGGACCACGAGCGCCGGCTGGCGGCGCAACGCGTCGGGCCGGCCCTCGCGCCACCGGCGCTTGCGTGTAAACCCGCCCGCCGGCGGCCATCAAGTCCGGGCGGCCGACAGCCGATACAACCGGGGTGTACCTTCCCTGATTCCGGACGACGATGAACCCGCTGGCCCATCTCAAGCTTTCCCAACGCCTCGCCCTCGGCTTCGGCCTGGTGCTCGCCCTGCTGGTGCTGATCACCGGCTACGCGCTGTGGCGCATGCAGGCGCTGACCGCGACGCTGGACGACGTCGTCATCCGCGGCGCCGGCCGCAGCCAGGCGATCGGCGCGATGGTGCGGGCCGCCGACGACTACGCGCTGACCTTGCGCAGCATCGGGGGCGCGTCGCTCGACCAGGCCGAGGGCTTGCTCCAGCAGATGAACGCCGCCACCGCCCGCTACGACCACGCGCTGGCCGTCGCGACGCCGCTGATGCCCGCGAATGCGCAGACGCGCCCGCTGCTGGACGCCGCCGCCAAGGGGGCGAGCGGGTTGCGCGAAATCATGACGGTGGTCAACCAGGCGGCCGACGGGCGCGGCCTGCCGGCGGTGATCCTCAACCTGCGCGCGCAGGTCACCGGGCCCGACGGCGCCAAGTGGACGCAGCGCCGCGAGGCCTGGAGCAAGGCGCTGATGGCACTCGCCGACTGGGACGAGCAGGCCGGCCGCGAACGCAGCGTGGCCGCCAAGGCCGATGCACAGAACGCCCGGCTGTGGGTCATCGGCGGCGCGCTGCTGGCGCTGCTCGCCGGCGCGTTCACCGCCTGGCGCATCACGCGCGACATCGGCGCCGGCCTGCGCGAGGCCGTGCAGGCCACCGAACGGATGGCCGCGCACGACCTGTCCCAGCCCATCGTGACGCGCCGGCGCGACGAACTCGGCCACCTGGCGAAGGCGCTCGAAGGCATGCGCAGCAGCCTGCATGCGCTGGCCGGCGGCGTGCGCGAGGCGTGTCAGGGCATCGCCACCGCCAGCGGCCAGATCACGCAAGGCAGCCAGGACCTGAGCCAGCGCACCGAACAGACCGCGGCGACGCTGCAGTCGACCGCGAGCGCGATCGCCCAGCTGACCGGGATGCTCGACCAGACCGTGCGCACCGCCGGCTCGGCCGGCACGCTGGCGCGCGAGGCACAGGACGTGGCCAACCGCGGCGGCGGCGTCGTCACCGAGGCGGTCTCGACGATGCAGGAGATCGACGGCGCGTCGCGCAAGATCGCCGACATCATCACGATCATCGATGGCATCGCGTTCCAGACCAACATCCTGGCGCTGAACGCCGCGGTCGAGGCCGCGCGTGCCGGCGAGCAGGGGCGCGGCTTCGCGGTCGTCGCCGGCGAGGTGCGCGCGCTGGCCCAGCGCAGCGCGAGCGCGGCGCGCGAGATCAAGGGCCTGATCCAGGCCTCGCTCGAGAAGGTGCAGAGCGGCAGCGCGCAGGTGCGCAACGCCGGCGGCGCGACGACCGAGATCATGAGTTCGGTCGAGCGCGTCTCCGAACTCGTGAACACGCTGTCCGGCGAGGCGGCGCAGCAGCGCGACGGCGTCGGCCAGGCCGGCCAGCAGGTCGCCCAGCTCGACACGATGGCGCAGCAGAACGCGGCGCTGGCCGAGCAGTCGGCCGCCGCCGCGGCCTCGCTGCTCGACCAGGCGCGGCGCCTGTCGGGGCTGGTCGACAGCTTCCGGCTCGACGCCGGCGAGGCCCGCTTCGCCACCTGAGCGAACAGCCCTGGCCCGCGCGGCACAATGGACCCGGCCGATGGGTGGCGGGCCGGATCGGCCGGCCCGGCGCGGCCAGCGCCCGATGACACGACTGCGACAACTGCTGCGCAAGGCGAACCCGGGGCGGCTGGGCGTCTACCTGCTCGCGCTGTGGAAGCTCTTCAAGCACCCGGACACGCCGCGGCCCGCGCGCTGGCTGGCGGTGGCGGTGCTGGCCTATGCGCTGAGCCCGATCGACCTGATTCCCGACTTCATTCCCGTCATCGGCCTGCTCGACGACATCGTGCTCGTGCCGCTGGGCGTGGCGCTGGTGATCCGGCTCACGCCTCGCGCGCTGTGGCAGGAGCGACTGCGCGAGGCCGAGCAGGGCGGCGAGGCGCTGCCTCGGTTGCTCTGGGGGGCGGCCATCGTGATCGGGGTCTGGCTGCTGGTGGCGGGGCTGTTCGCGGGGTGGATGGTCTGGCTCGCGAAAGGAGCGTGGTGGTGATCGCACCGAGGTTCGCTGTCGCCTTGGTCGCCTTGGTCGCGCTGTCTGCGCTGGCCTTGACGTCGGCGCGCGCCGCGCCGCCGGCGCAGACCGGCGTCGTGACGCGCGTCGTCGACGGCGACAGCGTCTGGGTCACGCCCGCCGGCGGCAAGCCGGTGGCGGTGCGGCTGGCCGGCATCGACGCGCCCGAACTCTGCCAACCCTGGGGGCCCGAGGCGCGCGACGCGCTGCGCGACCGGGTCCTGGGCCACGAGGTCACGCTGCAGCCGCGCGGCCATGACAGCTACGGTCGCCTGCTCGCGACGCTGCTGCTCGACGGCAGCGTCGTCAACGGCCAGCAGGTCGAGGACGGCAATGCCTGGAGCCAGCGCTACCAGTGGGACCGGGGGCCGTACGTGAAGGAGGAGCGCGTCGCGCAGGCGCTCGGCCGCGGGCTGTTCGCGCAGGGCGGTGCGGTGCGGCCGCGCGACTTCCGCCAGCGCCACGGGCCCTGCGAAGGCGCGGCGCATGCACCCGCCGGGACAGTGCCGCCCCCGGTACCTTCGCCGCCCGCAGTGCCAGCGCATGCGGCACCGATTCCGGCCACCGAACCGGCCCTGTTCCGCTGCGACGGCCGCACCCGCTGTTCGCAGATGCATTCCTGCGCCGAGGCGAAGTTCTTCCTCGCCCGTTGCCCGGCCGTGCAGATGGACGGCGACCACGACGGCGTGCCTTGCGAGACGCAGTGGTGCCGGTAAACCGCTACTTCCCCGGCGTTCCGACCTTCACCCAGCGCAGCTCGACCGTGTCGTCCGGCCATTGCACGGCGCTGACCTTCTTCGCCATCGCCCAGGTCAGCTGGCGCCGGTAGAGCGGCACGTAGGGCAGGTCGGCGGCGGCGTCGCGCAGCACCTCGGTGACCATCGCGCGCCGGCGCGCGAGGTCGGGCTCGACGCGGATCGCGTCGATCAGCGCGTCGAGCTTCGGATTGCTGTAGCGGCCGGCGTTGAAGACGCCGGCGCCGCCCGCGCTCCAGCGGTGGAACAGCGCGTTCAGCGACGACCAGGCGTCCGGGTTCGGCGACCAGCCGAACTCGATGAAGCTCGCCGTCGCCTGGCTCAGCTTGGGGAAGAACTGGCTCGCCGGGCTGACGCGCAGCGTGGTGCGGATGCCGACCTGCGTCAGCATCGCCGCCGCCGCCTGGCAGACCGCTTCGCGCCAGGCGACGTTGACGCAGTCCAGCGTGACCGAGAAGCCGTTCGGGTAGCCGGCCTCGGCGAGCAGCGCCTTGGCCTGTGCCGGATCGTAGGGCAGACGCCGGTCCAGCTCGGCCGGCGAACCGTCGACGCGCGGCGAGAGGAAGGCGCCGGTCGGCACGGCCAGGCCGCGCAGCACCTTGGCGATGATCAGGTCGATGTTGATCGCCTGGTAGACGGCGCGCCGCACGCGCAGGTCCTTGAACGGATTGCGACCCTTGACGTCGCTGCCGGTCAGCTCGGCGCGCGCCTGGTCGAAGGCCAGATACTGTTCGCCGATGTCGGCGATCTGCAGCAGCTTGATGCGCGGGTCGCGCTGCAGCCGCTCGACGTCCTGGAACGGCGGGTCGAGCACGAGGTCGACCTCGCCCGATGCGAGTGCCGCCAACCGGGTGGCGTCGGACTTGATCGTCACGAAGTCGACCCGGCCGAGGTTGCCGCTGCGCTTGTCGGCCCAGCCCCACCAGGCCGGGTTGCGGACCAGCGTCGTGCGCACGTCGGGCTCGTAGCGCAGCAGCTTGAACGGGCCGGTGCCGTCGGCGTGGCGCACCGCGTAGGTCTCCTGCTGGCCGTTGAAGTCCTGCGCGCGCGTGACGCCATGGGTCTGGCACCAGGCTCGGCTCATCATCGCGATGAACTGCAGCTTGCCCGGCAGCACGGCGTCGGGGTGGGCGAGGGCTATCTCGATCGCGAGCGGGCCGAGCGCCTTCACCGCGGTCACGCCTTCGAGCTGGAAGGCGCGCTGCGACGGCGGCGCGAGTGCGCGCTCGATCGAGAACACCGCGTCGTCGGCGGTGAAGGGCTTGCCGTCGTCGAAGACGACGCCCGGGCGCAGCTCGAAGCGCCAGGTCGTCGGGCCGGTCATCTTCCACGACAGCGCGAGGCCGGGCTCGATGTGGAAGTCCTGGTCGCGCGTGACCAGCGACTCGTAGATCTGGAACACGACGCGCGAGTGGTAGAGCAGCGCGAGCGCCTGCGGGTCCATCGTCTGCGGGTCGAAGGCGCTGGCGATGCGCAGCGCCGGTGCCGGCGCCGCCGTCTGGGCCTGCGCGGTGGGCAGCGCCGGCAGCGCGAAGACCAGGCCGAGGGCCAGGCGGGCGAGCAGGCGATCGAGGTTCATGCGGCGTTCCCTTCCTGCCGGCGCCGGCCTACAGACCGGACTGCGCCACGATATACATGAAGCCGGCGCCGAGCGCGGTCAACGCGATGAGCTGCAGCGACTTGCCCGGCGGCGCACTCGAGTGCGCTTCGGGCAGGATGTCGGACACCCCGATGTAGAGCAGGAAGCCGGCGAAGAAGCCCAGGTAGAGCATCAGCGACTCGGGCGGCAGCTTGAACAGCAGCGTCGACGCCGCGCCGGCCACCGGCGCCAGCGCGTCCAGCGCCAGCATGACCAGCGAGCGGCGCGTCGGGTTGCCATGCGCGAGCATCAATCCCATCGTGTTGAGGCCGTCGGAGAAATCGTGCGCGATGACCGCGATCGCGACCGCCGCGCCCACCGCCGGCGAGACCTGGAACGCCAGGCCGATGCCCACCCCGTCCATCACGCTGTGCCCGACCAGCGCCAGCGCCGAGAACATGCCGACCTGCGGATGACGGTGCGCCGCGTAATGCGATTCGTGCGCGTGGTGGATGAGCAGGAACTTCTCCATCCCGTGGAAGGCCAGGAAGCCGACCACCAGCGCGACCATCGCGCGCATCGGATCGGCCGAATGCTCGTGCGCCAGCTCGAACAGCTCGGGCAGCACCTCGAAGCTGACCACCCCGAGCAGCACGCCGGCGGTGACGCTGAGCAGGTAATGCAGCCGGTCGCGAAAGCGCAGCGCGATCAGCCCGCCGAACAGGGTGGAGACGAAAGTGGCGAGAGACAGCAGGACGACGGTCATGGCGGGGTCCGACAAAGCAGCTGCGGATTGTCGTCGCCCTGCGGCCCGGGCATCGGAACGACGCGCCGGCGCGGCCGCCGGGCGCTCGCCTCAGCGGCGCAGCCGCGCCGGCGACAGCAATGCGGGATCCACGCCTTCGCGCGCCAGCGTCTCGGGCAGCGCCGTGTCGATGATCAGCGCCTCGGCGAGCTGGGCGGCGCCGGCGGCGCTCTGGATGCCGTAGCCGCCCTGGCCGGCGAGCCAGAAGAAGGCCGGAGCGTCGGCGTCGAAGCCGATCGCCGGTTCGCCGTCGGCCGTGAAGGTGCGCAGCCCGGCCCAGGTGTGGCGTGGGCGGCGGATGCGCAGCGTCGTGTGCTGCTCGATGTGCGCGATGCCCAGCGCGATGTCCAGCGCCTCGGGCTGCACGTCGTGGGCGGGCACCGGGTCGGCGTTGGCCGGCGAGCCGAGCAGCTGGCCGGCATCGGGCTTGAAGTACCAGCGCTCGTCGATCGCGCAGACGGTCGGCCAGCCGCGGTGGCCCGCGCCGGCCGGTGCGTCGAAGGTGAACGCGCTGCGCCGCTTGGGCTGCAGGCCGAGCGGCGCGACGCCGGCGCGCAGCGCCAGATCGTCGGCCCAGGCGCCGGCGGCATTGACGAGCCGCCGCGCCTGCAGGCTGCGGCCGTCGGCCAGCGTGACGGTCCAGCCCTGCGCGTCGTGATGGGCGGCGCCAACCTCGGCGTCGGTGATCAGCGTCGCGCCGCGCTGGCGGGCGATGGCGAGCGCGCCTTGCAGCAGCGTGTGGACGTCGATGTCCATCGCGTCGGGATCGGCCAGCGCGCCCAGCAGCCCGGCCTCGCGCAGCACCGGCACGCGCGCCAGCGTGGCGGCGGCGTCGAGGCGCTGCAGGCCGGCATTCGCGGTGTCGAACAAGACCTCCTGCCCGGCCCAGGCGACGTAGAGCACGCCGCGCGGCGACAGGAGGGGCAGCAGCGCCGGCGCCGCGTAGGCGGCGCGACTGGCGCGCGTGAGCGCGCGCACCTGCGGCGGGCCGTAGCTTTCCATGAACATCGCCGCGCTGCGCCCGGTGGCGTGGCTGCCGGGCTGGCTCTCGCGCTCGATCAGCAGCACGCTTCCATGCGCCGCCAGGCGTGCGGCGAGCGTCGCACCGGCGATGCCGGCGCCGACGATGGCGAAGTCGTACAGCACGCTCAAGCGCGACACCGCATCGGCATGCGGGTCATGAGCGATCCCGCATCAGCGTGGGACTCATGAACGATCCCGCATCAGCGTGCTCTTGCCGAACAGGCTCTCGATCAGGTCGACGGCGAGCAGCGCGGTCTTGTTGCGCACGTCCAGCGCCGGGTTCAGCTCCATCACGTCCAGGCTGGCCAGGCGGCCGGTGTCGGCGATCATCTCCATGCACAGCTGGGCTTCGCGGTAGGTCGGCCCGCCGGGCACGGTGGTGCCGACGCCGGGGGCGATCTCGGGGTCGAGGAAGTCGACGTCGAAGCTGACGTGCAGGTGGGTGTTCGCGTCCAGCGTGGCGAGCGCGAGCTCCATCGTGTGGCGCATGCCCATCTCGTCGATGTAGCGCATGTCGAAGACCTCGAGCCCGACCTCGTGGACGAAGCGCTTCTCGAGCGCGTCGACGCTGCGGATGCCGATCTGGCGGATGGACTTGGGGCTGAGCGCCGGCACCGTGCCGCCGATCTCGATCAGCTCGCGCGGCCCGTGGCCGCACAGGCAGGCGACCGGCATGCCGTGGAGGTTGCCGCTGGGGGTGAGCACGCGGGTGTTGAAGTCGGCGTGCGCGTCGAGCCACAGCACGCGCAGCTTCTTGCCGGCCTCGCGGCAGTGGCGCGCCACCGCGCCGATCGAGCCGATGCCCAGGCAATGGTCGCCGCCGAGCAGGATCGGCAGGCGCGACTGCCGCAGCTCGGCGAGCACGGCGTCGTGCACGCTGCGGTTCCAGGCCACGACCTCGTCCAGATGCCGGTAGCCGCCCGTCGGCGGGAGCCAGGGGTTGGCCGGGCCGGCGAGGTTGCCGCGGTCGACGACCTCGACGCCGTGGCCTTCGAGGGCGGTCTGCAGGCCGGCCACGCGCAGCGCTTCCGGGCCCATGCTCGCGCCGCGCGCGCCGGCGCCGATGTCGGTGGGCGCGCCGATCAGGCTGATGCCGCGCCGGGCTTCAGCCTTCATCGGCGGGCTCCGCGGCGGCGGCATCCGTCGGCTCGAAGCCGTAGAAATCGGCCAGGTGCGCCCAGGCCTGCTCGGCGGTCTCGACGAAGTGGAACAGGCTCACGTCGCCGGCGCTGATCATCCCGGTGTCGACGAGGTGCTGGAAGTCGACCAGCTTCTCCCAGAACGCGCGCCCGAAGAGCAGGATCGGCCGCGGCCGGCTCTTGCCGGTCTGGATCAGCGTCATCGTCTCGAACAGCTCGTCGAGCGTGCCGAAACCGCCCGGGAAGCACACCAGCGCGATGCTGCGCATCACGAAGTGCATCTTGCGCAGCGCGAAGTAGTGGAACTGGAAGCACAGCTCGGGCGTGATGTACGGATTCGGCGCCTGCTCGTGCGGCAGCACGATGTTCAGCCCGATGCTCTTGCCGCCGACGTCGTGCGCGCCGCGGTTGCCGGCCTCCATGATGCCGGGCCCGCCGCCGGTGACGACGTAGATCGGCGTGCGGTGCGTCTGCGAGCGGCTCGTCACCAGACCGGCGAAGCGGCGCGCCTCGTCGTAGTAGCGGCTCATCGTGAGCGCGGTCTCGGCGCGCGCCACAGTGGCCGCGTCGCTGCCGGCGCGCGCCGCGCGCAGCTGTTCGGCCGCGGCCTCGGGCGGCACGATGCGCGCGCTGCCGAAGATCACGATCGTCGATTCGATGCCCTGTTCCTGCTGCACCATCTCGGGCTTGAGCAGCTCGAGCTGCATGCGCACCGGACGCAGTTCCTCGCGCAGCAGGAAGGCGGTGTCGGTGAACGCGAGCCGGTAGGCGCTCTCCGGCCCGGCATAGCGCATGGTGGTTTCCAGCGCGCGCGCCTCTTCCTCGGCGCTGGGGAAGTTGCGCGCGGTGAGTTCGTGGCGCTTGTCGGTCATGGTCCCGAGCTTAGCCGCACACCGGGCAGGCAGCCTGGCGCGCGACGGCGATCTCGTCCCAGCGCATCGTCGTCGCGTCGAGCATCAGCAGCCGGCCGGCGAGCGAGCTGCCGATGCCGGCGAGCAGCTTCAGGGCCTCGGCCGCCTGCACGCAGCCGACGATGCCGACCAGCGGCGCGAACACGCCCATCGTCGCGCAGGCGACCTCCTCGAACGCCGCGTCGGGCGGGAACAGGCAGGCGTAGCAGGGCGCGCCGCTCTGGCGCGTGTCGTAGACCGACACCTGCGCGTCGAAGCCGATCGCCGCGCCCGAGACGAGCGGCTTGCGGTGCGTCACGCAGGCGGCGTTGACGGCCTGGCGGGTGCGGAAGTTGTCGCTGCAGTCGAGCACGACGTCGACGCCGGGCAGCAGCGCGTCGAGCAGCGCCGCGTCGGCACGCTGCGACGAGCGCGTCGACGTGCACGTCGGGGTTGATCGCGCCCAGCGTGTGGCGCAGCGACTGCGGCCTTCGGCTGGCCGATGCGGGAGAGGTTGTGCGCGATCTGGCGCTGCAGGTTGGTCAGCTCGACGTCGTCGTCGTCGACCACCGTGATCCGGCCGACGCCGGCGCTGCCCAGGTACAGCGCGGCCGGCGAGCCCAGCCCGCCGGCGCCGATGACCAAGGCGTGCGCCGAGAGCCAGCGCCGCTGGCCTTCGACGCCGATCGCGTCGAGCAGCAGGTGGCGCGAATAGCGCAGCAGCTGGTCGTCGTTCATGGCCGGGCCCGCGGGTCGGCGCCCGGGCGGAGGCTCAACGCGCCGGGGTGGCGTCGGCGTCGGCCTCGGCCTTGCGCTCGACGGCGGTCTTGCTGACGACCACCGGCAGCCCGCGCAACTCGTTGACCGCCTGCACGAGCGGGAAGTCGTCGGCGCTGCCGAACTCGGGCAGCGGCTTGGGCGTTTCCTTGGCCTTGGCGATCTGCGCCTCGAGCTTGGCACGCGCCTCGTCGCGCAGCTTCTCGGCCGCCATGTCCTTCTTCTCGTCCGGGCCCGCCAGGTGCTGGGCGAGGTCGGCCTCGCGCGTGCGCAGCAGCGCGAAGACGTTGCCTTCGGCGGTCTCGTCGAGCCAGATGTCGGGCACGATGCCCTTGGACTGGATCGAGCGGCCCGACGGCGTGTAGTAGCGCGCGGTGGTGATCTTCAGCGCGGTGTCGGCCGACAGCGGGCGCACGGTCTGCACCGAGCCCTTGCCGAAGGTCTGCGCGCCCATCACGGTGGCGCGCTTGTGGTCCTGCAGCGCACCGGCGACGATCTCGCTGGCCGAGGCCGAGCCTTCGTTGACCAGCACCACCAGCGGCACCGTCTTCAGCGCCGCCGGCAGGCCGCGCAGCGGGTCGTTGAAGGCGCCGCGGCGCGCGTAGTACTCGGGCGAGGCCTTGAAGGTGGCGCGGGACTCGGGGATCTGGCCCTTGGTGCTGACGACCACGTCGTCGGCCGGCAGGAAGGCGGCGGCGACCGCCACCGCGCCGTCGAGCAGGCCACCGGGGTCGTTGCGAAGATCGAGCACCATGCCCTTGATGTTCGGATCCTGCTTGTACAGGGCTTGGACCTTGTTCGCGAAGTCGTCCACCGTGCGGTCCTGGAACTGGGTGATGCGCACCCAGGCGTAGCCGGGGGCGAACATCTTCGCGCGCACGCTCTGGACCTGGATCTCCGCACGCGTGATGGTCACCGGGAAGCTGCGGTTCTCGGCCTTGCGGAAGATCGTCAGCGTGACCTTGGTGCCGGGGTCGCCGCGCATCTTCTTGACCGCCTGGTCGACGGTCAGGCCCTTGACCGCGGTGTCGTCGATGCGCGTGATCAGGTCGCCCGGCTTGAGGCCGGCGCGGAAGGCGGGCGAGCCCTCGATCGGCGAGACGACCTTGACGAGGCCGTCCTCCATGCCCATCTCGATGCCGATGCCGACGAACTTGCCGCCGGTGGCTTCACGGAATTCCTTGAAGCTCTTCTTGTCGAAATACTGCGAGTGCGGGTCCAGCCCCGCGACCATGCCCGAGATGGCGTCGGAGATGAGCTTCTTCTCGTCGACCGGCTCGACGTAGTCGGACTTGATCATGCCGAACACGGCGGCGAACTGCTGCAGTTCCTCCAGCGGCAGCGGGGCCAGCGAATCGCGCGCGTTGGCCTGCAGCTGCAAGGTGGTCAGCACCCCGGCCAACGCACCGACGGCGAGCAGCCCAGCGACTCTCAGTTTCGCACCCATCTTCGACACGCCTCCGGCGAATGAACCTTCTCGCGGCAGTATAGAACCCCACCCTCGTCTGGACGGTTGCGCCCCGGCAAAGTTGCGCGGTCCCCGCGCTGCCAGCGGCAGGAATGCGCGCCCCGAGGTCGCGCAGCACCGGCGAGAGGGCGGATTGTCCGCTGGCGGCCGTTCCGTGCGGGCCGCGGGGGCAAGCGGGGTTTCGGTGGTGGGCCGGCCGTGCCATCGTGCCGGGACCCTGCAACTTGTTACCGACGGTCACGGTGAAGCGTCAAGTTCGCGGCCGCGGCGGCCGATAGCCGGGGCATGAACGAGTTGCCGCGCCAGTTTCTGCCCGACCGCGCCGCGGCCGCCGCTGCAGCGGGCTGGCCCGTGGGGCGGCGGGTGCCGCGGGCGTGTGACGAGGCGCTCACCGGCACCACCCGAACCTGGCTGCGCCGGCTGCCCGCCCGGCGCCGTCCGCTGCGGCTGTGCGAGCGCTTCCCCCGCGTGGCCAACCGCATCGCCTGGTGCTGGTCGGATGTCCGACTCGCCGACCAGGTGCTCGACGACCTGCTCGTCGATCGCCGTGGCGGCCGCCAGGGGTTCCCGCCGGCGATCGTCGCGGAGCTGCGCCGGCTGCGCGAATTCAACGACCGCTTGCGCGCCGAGCCGCCGGCGCAGGGCTTCTGGGCCGCGTTGCGGCAGTCGCTGCCGCTGGACTGACTTCGCTGGGCAAGCCGAGCGAGCGCGACGGCAGCGCCGAGACGGTCAGGCCGGCGCGCGGCCGGCGGCGCGCCGGCGTGTCAGCTTCAGCGCCAGCAGCGCCGTGCCGATGACGACGAACGAGACGACGGTGGTCACGGTGCCCAGCGCGTAGATCGCCGGCGTCGTCACGGTCGCGGTCAGGCCCTGCAGCTCGAGCGGCAGCGTGTTGAGGTCGCCGATCGCCTGCGAGGTGCGTGCGATCTCGTCCCAGCTCAGCGTGAAGCCGAACATGCCGACACCGACCAGGCTGGGCGCGATCAGCGGCAGCACGACATGGCGCAAGCTCTGCCACGGAGTCGCGCCGAGGTCGGCCGCGGCTTCCTCGTAGGCCGGGTCGAAGCGGTTGAACACGGCGAGCATGATCAGCAGCCCGAACGGCAGCGTCCAGCTCAGGTGCGCGCCGAGGGCGGAGCTGAAGATGCCCATCGCGCCGCCGTAGCTGTCGGCGAGCGCCGAGAACCCGAGCGCGTTGAGCGTGGCCTTGACCGCGTCGTCGATGAGCCGGAACTGCAGCCCGATGCCCAGCGAGACGACGATCGACGGCATGATCAGGCTCGCGACCGCGGTGTAGAAGAGCAGCGTCGAGCCCCGGAAGCGCTTGCGGAACGCGAGGCCGGCGCCGAGCGAGAGCAGCACCGTCAGCGCCATCACCGTCAGGCCGAGCGCGATCGAGCGCCGGAACGCGCCCGCGATGTCGACCACGCCCAGACCCTGCCAGAGCTGGACGAACCAGTGCAGCGAGACGCCGCGCATCGGGAAGGTCAGCCCGCCCTCGGGGCCCTGGAAGCTGAGCACGAAGATCGTGATCATCGGCCCGTAGAGGAACAGCACGAACAACCCGACCACCGCGGCGAGCGGGTAGAACGATGTCGGCCGCGCCTCGCGCCGGGTTCCCATCAAAGCTCCTTGCGGATGTCGACCAGGCGCGTCAGCCCGAAGATCATCAGCAGCGTCAGCGCCAGCAGCGTCACCGCGTTCGCCGCCGCGGCCGGGAACTGCAGGTACGAGGTCTCGACCTGGATGATCTTGCCGACCGACGCGATCTGCTGCCCGCCCATCACGCCGATCGTCACGAAGTCGCCCATCACGATCGTGATGACGAAGATCGAGCCGATCACGATGCCGGTGCGCGACAGCGGCAGCACGACGTTCCACACCGTCTGCCAGCCGCTCGCGCCGGCGTCGCGGGCGGCCTCGATCAGCGAGCGGTCGATGCGCATCATCGAGTTGAAGATCGGCACGATCATGAACATCGTGTACAGGTGCACGAACGCGAGCACGACCGAGAAGTCGGAGTAGAGCAGCCACTCGACCGGCGCGTGGACCAGGCCCATGCCGCGCAACGCGTCGTTGATCAGCCCGTTGCGCCCGAGCAGCGGGATCCACGAGATCATCCGGATCACGTTGCTGGTCCAGAACGGCACCGTGCAGACGATGAACAGCAGCATCTGCGTGCCGACCTTGCGCACGTGGAAGGCCATGAAGTAGGCCACCGTGAAGCCGATCGCCAGCGTGATGCCCCAGACCAGCAGGCAGAACTGCAGCGTCGAGAGATAGGTCTTGAAGGCGACGCACAGCTCGGTCGTGCTGGCGCAGCCGTGGAAGGCGTCGACGTAGTTCTGCGCCGTGAACGCCGGGATCAGGTCGTAGTCGGTCGCGCGCCAGAAGCTCACCACCACCACGAGGGCGAGCGGGAGCACCAGGAACGCCACCAACACGAACGTGAACGGCGCGGCCTGCAGCCACGCCGAGACGCCGCTGCGCGCACGGCTCACCGCCGAGCCCCGTCAGGCCGCGACGAACTCATTCCACTTCTGAACCATGTACGCGTTCTCGTCCATCACCGCGTTCCAGCAGGCGATCGCGCCCATCCGGGTCTCGTAGCTGCCGCCGTCGCGCACGCTGCCGGCCTTCGCGAGCAGGTCGCCGTGCGGCGACTTGATGTCCTGCGCCGCGGGCTTGCCTTCCATCCAGTACGCCCACTCGTAGGGCGCCATCTGGGCCTTCGCGGTCTCGAGCACGGCGCTGTAGTAGCCCTGGCGGTTCAGGTAGGCGCCGGCCCAGCCGTCGAGGAACCAGTTGATGAACTCGTAGACCCCGTCGGCCTTGCGACCGTGGACGGTCTTGGGCACGCCGAAGCCCGAGGCCCAGGCGCGGTAGCCTTCCTTCAGCGGCTGGAAGGTGCAGGCGATGCCCTTCGTGCGCACCGCGGTCACGGCCGGCGACCACATCGACTGGATCACGACCTCGCCCGAGGCCATCAGGTTCACGCTCTCGTTGAAGTCCTTCCAGAGCGCGCGGAACTGGCCCGCCTTCTTCGCCTCGATCAGCGTCTTGATCGTCAGGTCGATCTCCGGCCGCGTCATGTTGCCCTTGTCCGGGTACTTGTGCAGGCCCAGCGCCTCGACGACCATCGCCGCGTCCATGATGCCGATCGACGGGATGTTCAGGATCGACGCGCGGCCCTTGAACTCCGGGTTCAGCAGCTCCTTCCAGCTCTCGATCGGGCGCTTGATCAGGTCCGGCCGGATGCCCAGCGTGTCGGCGTTGTAGACCGTCGGGATCAGCGTCATGTAGCGCGTCGGGTGCGTCGCGAACACCTTGGACGTCGGCGACTCGAGGTACATCACCTTCTTCGGCGCGGTGCCCTGGTCGCCGACCTTCTTGCCGTCGATCTCGCCCTTCGTGAACAGCGTCGTGATCTTGCCGGCGTTCTTGATCCGCGTCGTGTCGATGCCGAGCAGGTTGCCCGACGGGATGATCTTCTTCAGCGAGAAGAACTCGGTGTCGATCAGGTCGAACGAATTCGGCGCGGTGACGGCGCGCTTGGTCACGTCGTCGGTCGTGACCGGGATGTAGTCGATCGTGATCCCGGTGTCGGCCTTGAACTTGTCGGCGATCTCCTTGTCCTGGTTCACCGCGGTGCCGAGGTAGCGCAGCGTGATCTTCTCCTGCGCGTGGACGAACGGGAAACCCAGCGCGCCGCCCGCGGCCGCGGCGCCCTTCAGCAGGGTGCGGCGGGTGGCATTGGGCTTTGGATCGGACATGTTCGGCTCCTGGAGGGGTTGCAGAGGAAGAAGGACGTGGAAACTCGGAAGACGGATTCAGGCCAGCGCGTGCGCTTCGTCCGGCGCCCACGAGACGACCACCGTCTCGCCGGGCTGCAGCGGCTGGGCGTCGAATTGCGCGTCGGCCAGCGTCACGACCCACGGCGCGTCGACGGGGTCGGTCGGCGTCAGGCTGACCTGGACATGGGTGCCCTGGTACTCGACCGCGCGCACCGAGGCCCGGCGCGTGTCGTGGCCGGGCACCGAAGCGCCGCGCTGGAGCCGCAGCCGGTCCGAACGGACGGCGACGTTGCCGGCCCCGGTGGCGATCACGTTGTGCGCGCCGATGAAGCGGGCGACGAACTCGGAACGCGGTCGGTTGAACACCTCGCGCGGCGAGCCGGTCTGCTCGATGCGGCCCTGGTTCATCACGACGATCTGGTCGGCCAGCGCCATCGCCTCTTCCTGCGAATGCGTGACATGGACGAACGTGAATGCCCAGCTCCTGCTGCCAGCGCTTCAACTCGGCGCGCATCTGCACGCGCAGGAAGGGGTCGAGCGCCGAGAGCGGCTCGTCGAGCAGCAGCACGCGCGGCTCGGTCATCAGCGCGCGCGCCAAGCGCCACGCGCTGCTGCTGGCCGCCCGACAGCTCGCCGGGCCGGCGCGCGAGATACGGCGTCATCGCGACGAGCTCGAGCAACTCCTTCGCGCGCGCATGCCGCTCGGCGACCGCCTTGCCGCGCATCTTCCAGCTGAAGGCGACGTTGTCGAGCACGTTCAGGTGCGGGAACAGCGCGTAGCTCTGGAACATCATCGCCGTGCCGCGGTCGGCCGCGGCGCTGTCGGTGATGTACTTGCCGCCGAGCAGGATCTGCCCGCTCGTCACCGACTCGTGGCCGGCGATCATGCGCAGCGTCGAGGTCTTGCCGCAGCCCGAAGGCCCGAGCAGGCAGCAGTAGCTGCCCGACGGGATGCTCAGGTCGATGCCGGCCACGGCCACCGTCTCGCCGTAGCGCTTTTCGAGTGCGGTGAGCACGAGCTTGGAGTCAACGACCATGCACCCCTGTATGCAAAGCCTGTGCCACGAAGGGGCTTCGCGATGACGGGGCGCGAGACGCGCCGGCCGGCCGGATCCGAACCCTGGCACGCACCACGCCGGTCCGTCGTCGGCGATCGTGGCGCCCGCGTTTGGGGCGTCCGCGCGGTCGGACGCCGGCGCGCGACTTGCAATCGCAGTGGCTTGTCCCGCGCAACGCGTCGATGCGACGCCGCCGCAGGACGCCATGGAGATGCGCGCATGAAGATCCTCGTCGTCAACCCGAACACCAGCGCCGCGATGACGGCCCGCATAGCCGCCGCCGCCGCCGCGGTCGCCGCGCCCGGCACCTTGGTGGACGCGGTGAATCCCAGCTTCGGTGCGCCGTCGATCGAGGACCATCACGACGATGTCTGGGCCGCCGCCGGCGTGCTCGAGCAGGTGCGCCGCGGCCAGGCCGAAGGCGCCGACGCGTTCGTGATCGCCTGCTTCGGCGACCCCGGTCTGCACGCGGCGCGCGAGGTCGCCGACGGCCCGGTGATCGGCATCGCCGAAGCCGCGTTCCACGCCGCCAGCCTGCTCGCGACCGGGTTCTCGGTCGTCACGACGCTGACCCGGACCTGCGTGATCGCCGAACACCTGGTGCTTCAGTACGGCTTCGAGCGCAAGTGCCGCGGCATCCACGGCACCGACATCGCGGTGCTCGATCTGGAATGCGACGACGGCGCCACCGTCGAGCGCATCCACGACGTGGCGCGCCAGGCCCTCGAGCGCGACCGCAGCGGCGCGATCGTGCTCGGCTGCGCCGGCATGGCCGACCTGTGCCATACGCTGCAGCAGCGGCTGGGCGTGCCGGTGATCGACGGCGTCGGCGCCGCGGTCAAGTTCGCCGAGGCGCTGGTCGGCCTGGGTCTGCGCACCAGCAAGCGCGGCGACTACGCACCGCCGCTGGCCAAGCGCTACGCCGGGCTCGCGCAGCCCTTTTCGCCCTGAGCGGCCGGCGGCATGCGACTTGCTGCCAGGCCAGGCGATGCCCGCCCGAGACCCGCCATGCCCGATGAACCCGCCGAGATGACGCCGGCCACGCTGGTCGACGAGTACCTGCGCCGGCTGATGATTCCCGACCCGGTCGCGGCCAGCCGCCTGGTCGCGAGCGACCTGCGCATCCGCTTCACCGGCGGGCGCCTGATGCGCGAGCCGGCCGAATGTGCGGCCTTCAATGCCGCGCGCTACCGCTGGGTGAAGAAGCGCGTCGACGCGACCGAGACCGTCGCCGGTGGCACGCCCGAACACACGGTCGTCTACAGCCTGGGCAGCCTGTACGGCGAATGGCCGGACGGCACCGCGTTCGAAGGCAACCGCTACGTCGACCGCTATGTCGTTCGCCACGGACGCATCGCGCAGATGGACGTCTGGAACGACAGCGCCGAATGGCTGCTCGTGCGCGCCGGGCTTTGAGCGCGGGACGATCATGACGGCACGCTACCTCGGCCCGCTGCCCGGCCATGGGCGCTTCGACTACCGGCCGATCACGCGCCGGCCCGACTACCGCTGGCCCGGCGGCGCCGGGCTCGCGGTCTACCTCGGCTTCAACGTCGAGCATTTCGCTTTCGGCGAGGGCCTGGGCGCCGAGATCGGCCCGGCGTCGCCGCAGCCCGACGTGCTGAACTACAGCTGGCGCGAGTACGGCAACCGCGTCGGCGCCTGGCGCTGCCTGGAGCTGTTCGACCGCCTCGGCCTGCCGGCCGCCGCGATCATCAACACCGCGCTCTACACGCATGCCCCGGAGCTGGTTGCGGCGATCGTCGCGCGCGGCGACGAACTCGTCGGCCACGGGCACAGCAACGCCGAACGCCAGGGCGGGCTGGCCGAGAGCGCCGAGCGCGAACTGCTGCTGCATTGCCGCGCCCGCATCGTCGAGCAAGGCCACGCGGCGCCGACGGGCTGGCTGTCGCCGTGGATCTCGGAGAGCCTGCACACGCCCGACCTGCTCGCCGAGACCGGCTACCGCTACACGCTGAACTGGTGCCACGACGACCAGCCGTTGCGCATGCGCACGCGCAGCGGCCGGCCGCTGTGGGCGGTTCCGTACCCGCAGGAGCTGAACGACATCCCGATGATCGTCGCGCGCCGGATGGACGCGAAGGACTTCGCGCAGATGATCGTCGACCAGTTCGACGAGATGCTCGAACAGTCGCGCCAGCAGCCGCTGGTGATGGGCATCGCCTTGCACCCCTACCTGGTCGGCCAGCCTTACCGGCTGCGCCATCTGCGGCGCGCGCTCGAGCACATCGCCGCGGTGCGCGACCGTGGCGGCCTGTGGTTCACGACGCCGGGCGCGATCTGTTCCCATCTCGACGCGCTCGCGGCCGACGCACCCGGAGACTTCGAATGAACTTCGCGATCGACGACGAGGTCGGCGCCTGGGTGCCGCATGGCCGCTTCGTCATCGAAGGCCGGCCCGGCGGCGCGCTCGCCGGGCTGCGCTTCGCCGCCAAGGACTTGTTCGACGTCGCCGGCCACCCGACCGGGGCCGGCAATCCAACCTGGCTGGCGACGCACCCGGCGCCGGCGCGGCACAGCGCGGTCGTCGCGCGGCTGCTCGACGCCGGCGCGACGCTGGCGGGCAAGGTCGTCACCGACGAGCTGGCCTACAGCCTGCACGGCGACAACCTGCATTACGGCGCACCGATCAATGCGCGCGCGCCCCGGCACGTGACCGGCGGCTCGTCCAGCGGCTCGGCCGCGGCGGTGGCCGCCGGCCTGGTGGACTTCGCGCTCGGCACCGACACCGGCGGCTCGACGCGCGTGCCGGCGAGCTACTGCGGGCTCTGGGGCCTGCGCAGCACGCAGGGCCTCGTCCCGGTCGACGGCCTCGTGCCGCTGCACCCGAGCTTCGACACCGTGACCTGGCTCGCGCAGGACGCGGTCACCTTCGAACGGGTCGCGTGCGCGCTCCTGCCCGAGCGCCCCTTCACGCCGCGCCGGGTGCTGGTGCCGGCCGATGCCTGGGACGCTGGCCGATGCCGGGTTCGCGTCACCGCTGCAGCGCGTGCGCGACGCGCTGGCCGCGCGGCTGGACGCGACGCCCGAGTCGCTGCGCGTCGCCGGCGACCAGACCCTCGACGCCTGGCGCCAGACCTACGCCACCGCCGGCGCGTTCGAGGGCTGGCAGGTTCACGGTGCGTGGATCCGCGCCCACCGGCCCGTCTTCGGCCCCGCCATCGCCGCGCGCTGGCAGGCGGCAAGCCAGGTCGACGATGCCGCCGCGGCCGCGGCATGGGCCACGGTGCAGCGTGTTCGCGCACGGGTGCGGGCGCTGCTCGGCGACGACGGCGTGGCGGTGCTGCCGTCGGCGGCCAGCGTCGCGCCGCGCCGCGATGCCGCCGCCGCGGCGGTGGACGCGGTGAGACTGCGCACGATGGCGATCACCTGCATCGCCGGGCTCGCCGGGCTGCCGCAGGTGAGCCTCCCGCTGAGCGCGCCGGACGGCCTGCCGCTGGGCGTTTCGCTGCTCGGGCCGGCCGGCAGCGACCTCGCGCTGATCCGGCTCGCCGCGGCGTTGCACGCGGCGCTCGTCTGACGCGGGCGCGGGTCCGGGGCGCTCAGCCGGCCGTCACCGGCCGGCCCTGCTCGCGGCGCGCGGCGACGAAGGCGTCGAAGGCTTCGGCGCTGGTCTTCGCCGGCCGGTAGCCGAAGTCCTGCTTCAGCGCGGTGTTCAGCAGCACCGGGCGGTAGCGCAGGAAGTCCAGCTGCTCGGGCCCGTAGCGCGTCAGCCCGAGCGCCGAGCCGACGCCGAGCGCGGCCTTGAGCAGCCCGGCGGGCAGCGACAGCAGCGGCTTGCCGAGCCGGCGCGCGATCTCGGCCAGCGGCAGCGCGCCGTCGCCGGCGAGGTTGAAGCATCCGGCGCGGCGCGTGCGCAGCGCGTGCACGATGGCGCCGGTGACGTCCTCGTCCCAGACGAAGACGAAAGGGCTGGCGCTGCCGCGGATCGCGAGCAGGCGTGGCTTCTCGAACAGCGCCGTGATCTGGTTGTCGACCCGCTCGCCCAGGATGGTGCCGATGCGCAGCACCGTTTGCGCCAGCGCCGGGTGGCTTGCGCGGGCTTGCGCGAGCATCTCCTCGACCAGCCGCTTGTGGTGCGCGTAGGCGAAGGCCTCGTTGCCGCGCAGCGCATCGGTCTCGCGCAGCCAGTCCGGGTTGTCGGCGTGGTAGCCGTAGGCCGCGCCGCTGGAACTGACGACGAGGTGCTGCACGCCTTGTGCGATGCAGGCGTCGAGAACGTTCTTCGTGCCGAGCACGTCGACCGAGTACTCGAACTCGCGGCTCGAACCCTTGCCCGGCGTGACGATCGAGGCCAGGTGGACGACGCTGTCGATGCCGTGCTCGGCCAGCGTCGCGCCGATCGCCGCGTCGCGCACGTCCTGCACGAGGTAGCTCACGCCGGGCAGCCGGCGCGCCAGGGGCACCTCGCGCACGTCGGTGGCGACCAGTGCGGCGGGTCGAGCCCCGCCCGCCAGCGCGGCGAGCAGGCTGCGGCCGAGGAAACCGTCGGCGCCGGTGACGAGCACGCGGCGCGTCGCGAGCGGGTCATTGCTGGTCATGCCGTGCTCCGCGCGGGCGCGCCGACCGGTTCGCGCCGCGCCCACCAGCCGGCCAACACGAGGCCGGCGATGATGTCCCAGAAGCCCCAGACGCCGGCCACGACGGCCATGCCGCCGAGGCCACCGAAGAAGCCGAAGATCAGCACCAGCCCGAGCCCGGCGTTGCGGATGCCGACCTCGATCGCGACCGCGCGCCGGTCGTAGTCGGACGAGGCCGGTGGCGCGCGCGCAGGCCCAGCCGGTGGCGAAGGCGAGCGCGTCCTGCAGCACCACGGCGAGCAGCACCAGCCCCACGTAGTCGAGGAAGAAGCGCCAGTTGCCGGCGATCGCGCCGACGATGAAGCCGATCAGGCAGACCAGGCCGAAGCCGGCGCGCGGGCTTGACCAGCCGCGCGGCCAGGCGCGGCAGCCGCTCGGCGCAGAGGATGCCGAGCACGAAGGGCGCTCCGATGATGACGACGATGTGGCCCGTCATCTCGAGCGGGTCGAGCGCGATGCGGCGCAGCAGCGGCGCGGCGGTCGGGTGCAGGCCGCCCCAGAACGCGAAGTTGATCGGCATCAGCACGATCGCGAGCGCGTTCGAGATCGCCGTCATCGACACCGACAGCGCGACGTTGCCGCGCGCGCGGTGGGTCAGGATGTTGCTGATGTTGCCCGGCGGGCAGCAGGCGACGAGCAGCATGCCCAGCGCGATGCTGGGCGCCGGCCGCAGCAGCAGCGTGAGCGCGAAGCTCACCGCCGGCAGCACGATGAACTGCGCCGCGATGCCGACCGCCATCGCGCCGGGCATGCGCAGCACGCGCCGGAAGTCGGCGAGCCGGGTGTCGAGCGCGATGCCGAACATCAGCAGCCCGAGCACGCCGTTGAGCGCGACCAGCGACGCGGGGCTGAAGTTCAGGCGGATCTCGTCGACGGGCAGCATCGGGGCTTTCGGTGGGGCGCGAGCGAGGCGAATCAGGCGAGGGCCGCCGCGGCCTTGCGCACCGCGGCGCGGTAGACGTCCTTGTTGACGTAGTAGGCCATGCGTTCGAGCTTCAGGTAGCGGATGCCGCCCGACAGGTCGGGCGCCGGCCCGGCCTTCGCGCGGCGCAGCGCGTCGGCCTTCGGCGCACCTTCGGCCGCGGCCTTGAAGAAGCGCGCGACCAGCTCGGCCTGCTCGTAGCGGCCCTGCCAGCCGATGCCGCTGGCCTCGATCATGCCCAGCACGGCCAGGTTGTCGAAGCGCTTCGAGAGGATGTTCAGGTACAGCTGCGGCGCCATGCCCTGCCAGTCGAGCAGCTCGCGCGCGATGAACGGGTAGTGCAGCCGGTAGCCGGTGGCGCAGAGCACGAGGTCGTAGTCCTGCGCGCTGCCGTCCTTGAAGTGAACGGTGTGGCCGTCGAGGCGCGCGATGTCGGGCCGGGCGCGGATGTCGCCATGGCCCAGGTGGTGCAGCACGAGCGAGTTGACGACCGGGTGCGACTCGTACATCCGGTAGTCGGGCCGCGGCAGCCCGAAGCGCGCCGGGTCGCCGGTGAACCAGCGCAGCACGACGGCGTCGACGCGCTGCTTCAGCCACGACGGCAGCCGGATCCGGCCGCCCAGCGTGTCGGCCGGCTTGCCGAACATGTACTTGGGCACGAAGTAGTAGCCGCGCCGCACCGACAGGTCCACGCGCTCGGCCTGGTGCACCGCGTCGACCGCGATGTCGCAGCCCGAGTTGCCGGCCCCCACCACCAGCACGCGCTTGGCGCGGAACTGGCTCGCGTCCTTGTAGGCCGCGGTGTGCAGCAGCTCGCCGTCGAAGCGGCCTTCGAAGCGCGGCAGGTTGGGCTCGGCCAGCGTGCCGTTGGCGATCACGACGCCGGCGAACTCGGCGCCATCGCGGCGGCCGTCGGCGTCGACCCATTCGACCCGCCACGACGGCGACGCGCCGTCGCCGAGCGGCGCGATGCGTTCGACGCGGGCGCCGAAGCGGAAGTGCGCGCGCAGGCCGAAGTGGCTGGCGTAGTCGAGGAAGTACTGGCGCAGCTCGCGCTGGCTCGGGTAGTCGGCCACCGCGTCGGCCATCGGGAACTCGGCGAACTCGGTCGTGCGCTTGCTCGAGATCAGGTGCGCCGAGCGGTAGACCGTGCTGCGCGGGTTGTCGATGTTCCACAGCCCGCCGACGTC
Source organism: uncultured beta proteobacterium (assembly GCA_963788635.1). Classification (GTDB taxonomy): domain Bacteria; phylum Pseudomonadota; class Gammaproteobacteria; order Burkholderiales; family Burkholderiaceae_C; genus Rubrivivax. Next base: position 64,658 of record CAWBHE010000014.1, read on the forward strand.
GGTGTGCGCCTCGAAGCCCTGGAACGGGAGGCCGAGCTTCTGCAGGTTGCGCGCCGCGGCCAGGCCGCAGGGGCCGGCGCCGATGACGGCGATCTGGGTTCGGGTGTCGGTCATGGGTGGGGGGTCACGCTCGTGGGACATCAATGCTCGTCGCGCGACGGCAGGCCCGGAATCGCGCTCGCCCCGGCCTCGCCCCAGCGCGGCTTGCGCGGCTGGCCGAGCAGGATGCGGTCGTGCCAGGCGTCGGGCAGCCAGCCGAGCGCGTGCGCGAGCCAGCCCATGCGCCGCGGCAGCACGATCTGCGTGCGGCCGCGCGCGACGCCGGCGAGCAGCGCGCGCGCCGCGGCGTCGGGCTCCATCAGCCCCGGCATCGCGAAGCGGTTGCCGGCCGTCAGCGGCGTGCGCAGGTAGCCGGGGCTCACGGTGTGCACGCTCAGGCCGCTGCCGCGCAGTTCGGCGCGCAGGCTCTCCAGGTAGCGGATCAGCCCGCCCTTGCTGGCGCAGTACGCGCCGTTGCCCGGCATGCCGCGCCAGCCCGCGAGGCTGGCCACGCCGACCAGCGCGCCGTGGCGCCGCGCGCGCATCGCCGCGACGAAGGGCTGGAAGGTCGTGGCCACGCCGAGCAGGTTGATCTCGAGCATGCGGCGCATCACGGCCAGGTCGTCGCGCTGCGCGGTGTCGAAGCCGCCCGCGACGCCGGCGTTCGCCAGCACCAGGTCCGGCACGCCGGCGCGCGCGGTCCAGTCGGCCGCGAGCGCCTGCCAGGCGGCGGCGTCGGCGACGTCGGGCGTGTAGACCGCGCAGCGGCCCGGGGCCAGCGCCGCCAGGCCTTCGAGCACCGGGCGCTGCAGGCCGACGAGCGCGACCGCGGCGCCTTGCGCGATCAGCTCGCGCGCGAGCGCCTGGCCGAGGCCGCCGCAGGCGCCCGTGAGCACGGCGTTCTTGATCGTGAGGGCCATCGAGTCGGTGGGTGGGTTGGGCGGCGAGCTTAGCCAGGGCCGCCTATCATCTCGAAAAAATCGACGGTTTCGTCTCGAATTCAGAGATTCATGAGCAAGCCTGCCCCCAGCCTGCGCCTGTTCGAGCTGCTGGAACTGCTCTGCGCCGACGGCCGGCCGTTCAGCCTGGCCGACGCGGTGCGCCTGAGCGGCTGGCCCAAGCCCAGCGTGCACCGGATGCTGGGCCAGCTCGAGGCGGGCGCGCTGCTCGCACGCGAGCCCGGCGGCCGGCTCTACGCCGCGGCACCGCGCCTGCTGCGCCTGGCCGAGAAGCTGCTCGACGCCGGCATGCCGCAGGGCGTGCGCCACGCGGTGCTGCGCCAGCTGGTCGCCGACATCGGCGAGAGCTGCAACCTGACCGCGCTCGCCGGCGCCGAGGTGGTCTACCTGGACCGCGTCGAATCGGCGTTTCCGCTGCGCATGGAGTTGCGCCCCGGCACGCGCGTGCCGCTGCACTGCTCGGCCAGCGGCAAGCTGTTCCTGGCCTACATGGCGCCGGCGCAGCGCGGCGCGTTGCTCGAGCGGCTGCCGCTGACGCGGCACACCGCGGCGACGCTGACCCGGCGCGACGCGCTCGAAGCCGAGCTCGAGCGCATCGTCGCCCAGGGCCATGCGGTCGATGCCGAGGAATACGTCGACGGCCTGGTCTGCGTGGCGGTGCCGGTGGCGGCGCCGGACCGGCGCGCGCTGCGCTGCGCCGTCGCGCTGCAGGCGCCGGCCGCGCGCATGCCGCTGGCCAAGGCCTTGCAGCAGGTGCCGCGGCTGAACGAGGCCGCGACCGCGCTCGCGCGCACGCTGGCCTGAGCGCGTCGCGCGCGGCCCAGCCTGCCACGGCTTCGTGTCGGCGGCGTGACGGTTGGATCTGCTTACCGATGTTGGGGATCACGCGATCAAGTTCACAAACCGACATCGCGTTGACTCGCGGCCCGGCTAGATTGGGCTCGTTGCCACCGCCGAGGAGCCGCACCGTGGACCACTATCACGTCATCAGCGTCGGATCGAACGGGCACGCGCTGGCGCTGCAGGACGCGCGCGGCCGCTGCCATGTGGCGACGCTGCTCGCGAATTCCCCGCCGTCGTGGCCGACGCTGGTCGGGCCGGCGCCGTCGCGCGGCTTCCAGGTGCTGCGCGCCCAGGACAGCGGGCACCTGTTCCGCCTGATCTTCGAGCAGGTCGACTGCGACCGGCGCGAACTGCTCGAGCACCTGGACTCGATCGCCGCGGACTGAGCGCGCGCCGCCCGCCGGTGCCGCGCCGGTGCGGCGCCACGGGCCGCCGCATCCCGGCGCAGGGCCGCAGCGCGGCGACCCGGCCCTTGTGGTTTCAAACGGTTCGCGCCGGCGATCGAGCGCGCGCCGCTGCGGCTTGACGCCAGCCACCGTGGCGGGCGAAAGTCCGCCGGCCGGGCTGGGGGTGGCATCGGGGCTGTCGATGGGCTCGTTCATGCCGAACGATTCAGGCCGCCCATTTCGGCCGGGGCCTGCCCGTCGGGCGCCAAATGGGGTGAGTCCGGAGAGGGGCGATGATCAGTGCGGCCAGAATGCTGGAATAGCATGGGCCAACCGGCTCATCGGCCGCTATTCGGCCCATTTCACGTTAGGCCGCACCAAGATGACCACCATGCCTCATGCTCGCTCAGCGATCATGCCGGCGCGAGCGACGTCGAACGGTACCGTCGGCGTCTTCGGCCTGACAGACGGCATGGCTCACGACGGAAACGCTGAATCTCGACGGCACTTCGAGAGTCGTCCAGTGAACAGCCATCTGAGCTTTCACAACGCAGCTTGGTCGAGTCACAACTTCTGGCGACATGAACGCGTCTGAACTACCAAAGTCAAATCAGGCGCACCAAGAATCACGCTCCTTCGTATCACTCCAGGGTTACGCTTGTCCACGCGAACGAAACGGTATGGTGCGCTCAAGTTGGTCAGCAGCCCCAATGACTTCATGCATGATGTAACGCATGATCGTTGGCGCAGGTCCAGCCTCAGCATGGAGATGCTCGATCTCGTAGCGCCAGAAGCGACAGGCACAAGCTGAGTCAGGCGTGCCGTTTGCGCTCTTCTGCGGATCGCCGCCATGGTTCACGGACTTGTCTGGTCTCTATGTTCATCAAGTACTTCGAGCCCACACGCGATCAAGTCAGATGCACGAAGTGATGGGTCGGTCGCTCTCACTTGGCCCGATGCATCTGGAACTTCGGGCGAACTGTTCGGAACGCCCTCACACACCGCGGCGTTGTCGAAATGCGAAATCCAACTGCCGCGCCTGTCACTTGGCGCGGCATCACGCTGGCTCCCGTCAACAATGGCCAAGACCTTCTCACGCCGCAGCATCTCTTGGGCGTTGGCGATCTAATTGCATTGCTGCTGGAGCTGGACGCGAGTGTGGCCTCTCAAGTCACTCCACCCAAGTGGTTGATTTGAAAGTCGCTTTCTCTGAGTGACCTTCGGGCGATTTGCGGCCCAGGGCCCGATTACCTCGCTAACCCCTTCGATCGAAGGTGCCACGAGCAGGCCATGCCGTCCGCGCGGCGCCTTGGCCCATCGTGCGCCGCACGAGCGGCGCGTCCTGCCGCGACGCCCGGCTTTGCTCGAACGTTGGGCCCCACGATCCAACCCTCTCACGGCACGATCAGGATTCCGGGTCGAACATGATTTCGCGGACCTCCTGCGCGCACCGACAGGCTTCGGCGATCCTGGCCGCCCAGGCGAGCGCCTCTTCGCGCGAGGGCACCTCGATGATGGAGAACCCGCCGACGACCGCCTTCGTCTCCACGGCAGGGCCCTCCGTGATGGTCCCGTCCGGCGCCACGACGCTCGATTGCTGCCGTTGCAGCCCGCCGCCGAAGATCCAGACCCCAGCGGCCTTGGCAGCCCGCACCACCGCGTGCGCCGACTCGCCCACCGCCGGCCAGTCCTGCTCGGGAATGTGGTCCATCGAGCCGTCGTCGAACGAAATCAGATACCGGGGCATGGCGTCGTTCCTTCTCTCGTGCGGCAGCGATCGGCCGCCCCTCGATCTTGCTACGAGGATGCACACGCGCTCGGAGAAACGCTGGCTTGTTGCCGGGCCCAACCCCCCGGTCGAGCGGGCTGGCGCCGGCAGGCCGCTCGGTTCGAACGTCAGGCCTCACGCGCCGCGCCGTGCCGCACTTCGATCAAGGCCAAGGCCCATACTGGCCACCCTCAACCGGAGAGCGTCATGAGCGATTCCGTCGCGCCACTGGTCCTTGACTTGCTGGAGTGGATCGGCGCTCGGCCTCGCCCTTACCGAGAGGTCATGGACGCCTGGCGCACGTCCTGTCCTCGCCTCCCGGTCTGGGAAACCGCCAACGAACAGGGCTTGCTCGAGCACAGGCACATACCGGGCCACGAAGCAACGGTGGCTGTGTCCGAGCAAGGCCGTGCGCTTCTCGCCCAGCGCCGCACGCGCGTCGTGGCCTGAGCGCCAATGCGCTGGGTACCGCGTTCTTCGTGAGGCTGTTGGGGCCTCTGCATCGAACCCGGCCGGAGAAAGAAAGCCCGCTTCCCATGCGAGAAGCGGGCCCCACGATCTTCGGCGCTCTTTCGTGAGCGCGCGTTTGGCGCCCCCGGCGGGAATCGAACCCACATCTGAGACTTAGGAGGTCCCCGTTCTATCCATTGAACTACGGCGGCTGGGGCGCTGATTTTGGCACGGGGGTCGGGCGCGGTGCCGCGCTCTTCCAGGTCCAGATCACGTCGACCGCGTTCTCCGCGCCCGACTGCGCGCGCAGCGTGAAGCGTTGCGCCAGCCGGTAGACGAGTTGCCAGGTGCCGGCGGTGGCATTGACGCCGCGCTCGTAGCCGACGTACCAGCGGCGCGAGAGCTGCTTGCCCAGGCTGACCACGGTCTGCTGCACGCCGGTGTCGTTGTTCTGGCTCACCGACAAGTCGTCCAGCCCGAGGCTGTGGATCAGCGCGTCGGTGGGCGTGCCGCCTTCGCCGGCCAGCAGCGCGACGGCGGCGCGCTGCAGCAGCGCGGTGTCGCTGCGGCCCAGGCCGTCGGGCGCGCGGCCCAGCAGCAGCCAGGACAGCTTGTCCGCGTCGCTGAGGTCGGCGTCGGAGTACAGGCGCACGCGCGGCGTGAGCAGGTTGCCGGTGATCGCGACGCCGACGTCGATGTCGGTGTTCGGCCGCAGCGCCAGGATGTCCAGGCGCGGGTTGTCGACCGCGCCGCTGAACGCGACGACGCCGCGCGCGATGTCCAGCTTCTGACCGTAGGCCTGGTAGGTGCCGCCGTCGGTGCTGACCTGGCCTTGCACCGCGAGCCGGCCGCCCGGGGTGGTGATGCGCAGCCGGCCGCGCAGCGCGGTGTCCAGGCCGCGGCCGCGCACGCGCAGCTTGTCGCCCAGGTCGACCTCGACGGCCACCGCCACGTTGCGCCGCGGGGGCGGTGCTGCGGCGGCCGCGGCGTCGGCCTTCAGAGCGGCCTGTTCCGGACCTTGCACGACGACGTCGTCGTCGAGCGAGGGGGCGTCGCCGTGGCTGATGTCGAACAGCCCCTCGTCGACCTTGAAGCCGCCGTCGAGCTTGATCTCGTCGGCCCGCAGCCCGAGCTGGGCGCTGCCGCTGACGATGAGCTGGCGGTCGATGCGGCCGAGCACGCGGAAGCGCTCGGCGTCGACCTTCAGCGTCGCGTTCGGCGTGCTGCCGAACGTGGCGCCGCCGCTCAGCGTCAGCGTGCCGTCGCCGCCGCGCAGCGTGAAGCGTTCGATGCGCGCCGCCGCGCCTTCGAGCTTGATCGCCAAGCTGCCCTGGTCCAGGCTCACCCCTTGCAGCACGTTGCGCACGGTGATCCCGCTGCCCTGCAGCTCGCCGGTGTATTCGGGCGCGCCGAAGCGGCCGCCGAGGCCGGCGCGGGTGCGCAGTTCGCCGCCGATCTGCCAGCCCGGCGGCACCCAGTTGCGCCAGATGCTCAGGTTGGCCACATGCGCCTGCAGCACGCCGTCGATCGGTGCGTCCGCCCCGGGCCAGCGGTTCTGCGGCGTGGTGTGGGCGCGCAAGGTGCCGTCGATCTCGCCGACCGAGCGGCCGGCCAGTGCCTGCGTGAACACCCATTCGCCGTCGTGTGCGGTGATCGCCAGGCGCAGCTGGGTCAGGCCGAGCCGCTGGGTCGCATGGGCGGTGTCGATCTGCAGATCGCCGTCCTGCCGCTCGAGCACCAGCTCGGCGTCGAACTTCTCGGCCGCCCGGATGTCGACGTGCCCGGCGAGCGTCAGGTCGCCGCTCCACCCCATCGTCGGCTGCGTGCGCGCGAGCAGCGGTGCGACGGCGAAAGGCGCGAGGTCGGCGCGCAGCACGATGTTCGGCCGCGGGCCGCGCAGGTCGACATGCACCGCGTCCCAGCGCAACGCGACCTCGCCCGCGGCGCGCAGCTGGCCGGGGTCGGCCTGGATGTCGAGCAGCTCGCCGCCGGCGCCGAACTGCAGCGTGGTGTTCAGCCCGTCGGCCTGCAGCCAGTCGGCCGCGGGTGCGCCCGCGAGCGTGTGACCGTCCCAGGTGCCGACGGCCAGGTGCGCGATGTGGCCGCGCCATCGGCCGCCGCCGGCGGGGTCGCCGGACCAGCTTCCGTCCGCCTCGAGCTGCGCGCGCGTGCCCGAGCCGGGCTTCATCGCGAACAGCGCTTCGGCCGCGGGCGGCGGCGTGATCGGCAGCGCGGCCGACAGCAGCAGCCGGTGCCGGGACAGCGTGCCGCTCAGTTCGGCGCTCAGCTGCTGGGCGCGCTGGCGCCCGAGGTGCACGCTGCCGAGCTGGGCCGTGAGCTGCAGCGGGCGCTCGCCGTCGCCGCCGGTGTCGAGGTTCCAGCGCACGCTGCCGGTCTGGACGCCCAGATCGCCGGCTTCGAGCCGGGCCAGCGTCGCCTGTCCCTCGGTGCGCAGCGCCGGCCAGCGGCCGATCGCGTCGAGCCTTGCGCTGGCCTGGCCGCTGCGCGGCGCCCAGGCGGCGGTGGCCGGCGACAACAGCGCCAGCGGGCCGAGGCGGCCGAGTTCGGGCGCGTCGAGCACGAGCTGCCAGCGGTCGGCCGCACCGCTGCCGTTGGCGTCGCCGCGACCGTCGACCGACAGCGTGTTGCCGGCGATCTGCAGCGTACCGTGCGCGCTGGTCGCGCCCTGCGTCTGGCCGAGCGTGACATCCAGCGCCAGCGGCAGGCCCGCGATGAGCGAGTCGTGCACGTGCAGCCGGCCCTCGCCGGCCAGGCCTTGCAGCAAGGCCAGCGGCGCGAGTCGGCGCGCTTCGACCGGCAGCCGCACCGCGAGTCGCCAGTCGGCCGAGATCCGGTGCGGACCGCGCCGCCACGCCGAGCCCGCTTCGCCCGGCCACCAGGGCAGGGGGTCGAAGTCGCTCAGGCTGCCGTCGGATTGCATCGACCAGCGGTCGCCTGCGCCGCGCTCGGCGCTGGCCGTCCCTTGCGCGACCGCGCGGCCGGCACTCGCGCGCAGCCGGCGCAGATCGATGTGCGTGGCGTCGGCAAGGACGTCGATCGCCAGTTGCACCGGCTGCGGCGCGGCGTCGAGCCGGCCGTCGAGGGTGGACTTCAGCTCGACGGCCAGCGGCGCCGCAGCGGCGCTGCCGTCGGGCGAGGGCAGGCCCTGCAGCGTCAGCGCGAGCGGGCCGGACAGCGACATCGCCGCAGCGCGGCCGTCGATCCGCTGCGGCCGCACGTCGGCCAGCGTGCTGGCCAGCTGCAGCGTGTTCTTCAGCCAATGCCCGCTGCCCTGCCAGGTGCCGGCGGCGGCGTTCGCGCCGGCCCCGCCGAGCGCGAGCTCGAAGTGGCGCAGCTCGACGCGGTCGCGCGCCTCGGCTCGCGCTGCCAGCTCGAGCGCGACGTGGCGCAGCGGCAGCCGGCCTTCGTCCCAGCGGCCGGGGTCGGCGTTGTCCAGCGTCACCGACGCGGTGATCGGCGCCTGCAGTGCGCTGCTGTGCACTTGCACCTGACCGCTGAGCCGGGTCTGCGGCAAGCTGCTGGCCAGCGCGGCGAGGTCCAGCGCCTGCGTGCTGGCGCTCAGCGCGGCCAGCGGCCAGGCCGCGAAGGGCTGCAGCTCGGCGTGCACGTCGGCGGCCGGGGTGGCATGGCCGGCGCGCGCGATGCCGCGCAGGCGCGCGTCCAGCGTCGTCCGCTCCAGCGTGCCGCCGGCGGTGAGCGTGGCGTCGAAGGCCTCGCCGCTGAGCGGCGCGACATGCCACTGCGCCGCCAGCGCGAACGGGCGGGCGGCGGCGATGCGGGCGTCGCCGTCGACGCGGACCTTGTCCCAGGTCAGGTGCAGCGCGGCGATGCGGTGGCCGTTCGCGCCACCGAGCGCCACGCGCGCGCCGAGGTCGGTGACCGGCGCGAACTGGTCGACGCGCAGGCGGCCGATCTGCAGCGCGGCGACGTCGATGCGCGCCGGCAGGTTCAGCGACGCCGGCAGGCTGGTCGGTGGCGCGTTGGCGACCGCGGGGCCGGTCTGCAGCTCGACGTCCTGCACCGCCAGGCGATCGGCCTGCAGGCTGAACCAGGCGCCGGGCTGCGGGCGCCAGCGCCAGACCAGGCCGTCGGCCTGCAGCCCGGTCAGGGTCAGCGACTTGCTGCCGCCGGCCCATTCGACCTTCAGCCCTTGCAGCGCGAAGCGCGGGCCGAGCAGCGCGCCGCTGCACGCCGCGGACCTGCACGCCCGGCAGCCGGTCGAGCAGCCAGCGCGTGCCGTCTTCGCTGCGCAGCAGCCAGAGCGCGCCGCCGGCGAGTCCGGCCGCGACGAGCACCATCAGTGCGAGCACCAGCGCGGTCGGCAGCAGCAGGCGCAGCGCGCTGCGCAGCGGGCGGGCAGGGGGGTGCGGCGCGCTGTTCATGCGTGACGATCAGTACGCGATGCCGACGCTGAGCGTCAGCCGCCCGGCGTGCAACGCCGGTGCCCAGGCCCAGTCGAGGTTGAGCGGGCCGACCGGGCTGCGCCAGCGCAGGCCGATGCCGGTGCCGATCTTCGGCTTGAGGGTGCGAAAGCTGTTCGCCGCGTTGCCGGCGTCGATGAACACCGCACCCCACAGGCTGGGCATCGAGGCGGCGAGCGGATGCGCGAATTCGAGGCTGGTGGTGAACAGCGAGTTGCCGCCGGTGACGGTGCCGTCGGCGAGCAGCGGCCCCAGGCTGCGGTAGCTGTAGCCGCGCACCGAGTCGTCGCCACCGGCGCGGAACAGTTCGAGCTGCGGCACCGCGACCGCCTCCTTCTTGACGACCTGGCCGAGCTCGACGCGCGCCTGGCCGTACCACTGGCGGCCGAGCGGTCGGTAGGCGGTCAGCCGGCCGTACAGCCGGCTGAACAGCCCGGCCGGCGACGCCGTGCCATGCGCGTGGCCGAAGCCGCCCTGGGCCGAGAGCGTCCAGCCGTCGGTGGGCAGCACCGCGCTGTCCAGGTTGCGCCAGATGCCGTGGTAGTTCGCGACCACCGCCGCCGCGCTCAGGAACGAGGTGTCGGTGCTGCGCGCCGAGCGCTCGACCTGCGCGTAGTACAGCCGTTCGATGCGCTCGCCGCTTTGCGCGCGGCCCAGGCGCAGGCTTTGCGAGAGCACGAGGTCGGTGTTCGAGCGCAGCCAGTCGACGGTGCCGCCGAGCAGCGAGCGGTACAGGCCGACGCCGGTGTGGCTGCTGATCTCGCCGTCCCAGGCGCGGTGCAGGCTGCCCCATTCGACCTTGTTGCGCGCGGTCGCGGGGTGGCCGAAGATGCGCCGGATCTGGTGCTCGGCCGACATGCGCGGCCCGGTGTTCGCGCTGATGCCCAGGCCGATCGTCCAGACCTGCAGCGGCGCTTCGCGCAGGCGCACGCGCACGGTGGCCGCCGCGGCCTGCGCCGGGTCGGTGTCGAGCGTGACGGTGGCGCTGTCGAACAGGCCGGACTTCTGCAGCCGGTCCTGGTAGTCGAGCAGCCGCTTGTCGGTGACCGGCGCGCCGGGCGGGAGGTCGGCCAGGTTGCGCACCGTGTCGATGTCGTGCGCGACCAGGCCCTGGATGTCGAGCCGGCCGAAGCGGAACAGCGGCCCGCTCTCGGCGACGACGAACAGTCGCGCCTCGTGCGTCGCCGGGTCGATCTCGGCGGCGGTGCCGTTCCAGCTGGCGGTGGCGTAGCCGTCGGCGCGCAACCGGGCCAGCGCGGCCGCCTTCGCGCCGGTCCACTCGGCATTGCGGAACGGCTCGCCGACCGGCAGCTGCCAGCTGCGCCGCAGGTCGGCCAGGACCGCCTTCGCGTCGTCGTCGCCGGCCTCGGCAGCGCGCTCGAGATCGCCGTCGGCGGCGATCGTCACGCGCGAGACGCGCACCCGCGGGCCGGGGTCGAGCTGGAGCTCGACGCGGCGCGCGCTGAGTTCGCGCGTGAGCGTGACGTGGGGCTCGAAGTAGCCTTCGGTCTGCAGCAGCGCGCGCGCCTGCGCCGGTGCGGCGTCGATCAGGCGCGACCACTCGTCCTCGTCGATGGTCTCGTTGCCGCTCAGGCTGCCGACCCGGGCCAGGTCGAGGTTGCGCTCGAGCAGGGTCTTCAGCTCCGCCGGGGCCTGCACGACGAGGCTGGTGGACGTGGCCGACGCGGCCGGCGCGGCGTCCGCCGGCGGCGCCGGCTTCCATGCCGCGCAGCCGCCGAGCCACAGGATCGCCAGCAGGGCCGGCAGCGTCGCGGCGCGGCTGCCCTTCATTTGCCGAGCAACCGCATCGCCCCTTCCAGGCCGGTCAGCGTGAGCGGGAACATGCGCTGGTTCATCAGCTGCTGGACGATCGCGATGCTCTGCCGGTACTGCCACACACCCTGCGGTTCGGGGTTGATCCACGCGAACTTCGGGAACGCGTTCGTGAGCCGCTGCAGCCATTCGGCGCCCGGCTCCTCGTTGTTGTATTCGACGCTGCCGCCGGGCTGCAGGATCTCGTACGGACTCATCGTCGCGTCGCCGACGAAGATCAGCTTGTAGTCCTTGTTGTACTTTCGGATCAGGTCCCAGGTCGCGAACTTCTCGCTGAAGCGGCGCCGGTTGTTCTTCCACATGAAGTCGTAGACGCAGTTGTGGAAGTAATAGAACTCGAGGTGCTTGAACTCGGTCTTCGCGGCGCTGAAGAGTTCCTCGACGCGGTGGATGTGCTCGTCCATCGTGCCGCCGACGTCCATCAGCAGCAGCACCTTGACCTTGTTGTGGCGCTCGGGCACGAGCTTGATGTCGAGCAGGCCGGCGTTGGCCGCGGTGCTGTGGATGGTGTCGTCGAGGTCGAGCTCCTCGGCCGCGCCTTCGCGCGCGAAGCGGCGCAGCCGGCGCAGCGCGACCTTGATGTTGCGCGTGCCGAGCTCGCGCGTGTCGTCGTAGTCCTTGTAGGCGCGCTGGTCCCAGACCTTGACCGCGCTCTTGTTGCGGCCCTTGTCCTGGCCGATGCGGATGCCCTGCGGGTTGTATCCGTAGGCACCGAACGGGCTCGTGCCGCCGGTGCCGATCATCTTGCTGCCGCCCTCGTGGCGTTCCTTCTGTTCCTCGAAGCGCTTCTTCAGCGTTTCCATCAGCTCGTCCCAGCCCATCTTCTCGATCGCCGCCTTGTCCTCGGGGCCGAGTTCGAGCTCGAGGGTCTTCTTCAGCCACTCGAGCGGCAGGTCCTTCGTGAAGTCGGTGAGCAGCTCGACGCCCTTGAAGTAGGCGCCGAAGGCGCGGTCGAACTTGTCGAAATGGGCCTCGTCCTTGACCAGCGCGGTGCGCGCCAGCACGTAGAATTCATCCACCGAGGGGCCGATCACGCCGGCCTGCAAGGCCTCGAGCAGGGTCAGGAACTCCTTCACGGATACCGGCAGCTTGGCGGCGCGCAGGGTGTAGAAGAAGTTGATCAGCATGGCTTCTGTCCGATGACGCTATTGTGAGCCACCCCGAGGGTCGGCTTCGTCCATGCCGACCATGTCCAAAGCCGCGCTGCTGCTGTTCGTCATCCTGCTCCAGCAGGGCTTGTTCGGCCTGCTGTGGCTGATCGCCGCCCGGCTGCGGCTGGCGCGGGCGCCGGCCTGGCACTGGGCACTGGCGGCCTGGCTCGTGGCGGCCGGCGTGGCGCTCGTGCTGCTGCGCGGCCAGGTCCCGGCCTGGCTGACGGTGACCGGGGCGAACCTGCTGTTGACCGCGTCCTTCGTCGCGCTGCGGCGCGGCATCCAGCGCTTCGTCCGCAGCCCGCCCACCGACCGCGAGCACGCGCTGGTGCTGGCGCTGGCCAGTGCCGGCCTGGTCGGCGTCGCGCTGTCGGACGCGAACCTGCTGCCGGCGGTGCTGGCGACGGCCGCGGCGATGGGATGGACGCTGCTGCGCGCGGCCGGCGAGGTGCGGCGCCGGCTCGCGGGCGAGTTCGGCCGCGCGGCAGCCCACTGGTGCGCGACGCCGCTGGCGGTGGTGGCGGCGCTGGTCAGCGTGCGCGGCGCGATGGCGCCGTTCCACCCGGCGCTTTTCGCCAGCTACGTCGAACATCCGGGCGCGGGCAACGTGCCGGTGGCGTTCGTCACGCTTGCATTCGCGCTGGTGCTGCACGTGAACCTGACGGCGCTGGTGCTGCTGCGCCTGGTGCGCCGGCTGCAGTACCGCTCGGACCACGACATGCTCACCGGCTTGCTCGGCCGCCGTCCGATGGAGCAGCGCTTGCGCGCCGAGTCGCAGCGCCAGCGCCGCTTCGGCGGCTGCTTCGCGATGCTGTCGATCGACATCGACCACTTCAAGCAGGTCAACGACCGCTTCGGGCACGCCGCCGGCGACGCCGTGCTCGTGCGCGTGGCGCAGGTGCTGCGCATGGCCGCGCGCGAGGTCGACAGCGTGGCACGCATGGGCGGCGAGGAATTCTGCGTGCTGCTGCCCGGGGCGAACCGGGCCGGCGCCGAGGCGGTGGCCGCGCGCATGCTGGACGCGGTACGCGTGCTGCACCACCCCGAGGCCCCCGGCCTGCCGGCGGTGACGGTCAGCATCGGTCTGGCCGTGGTGGAGGCGCCGGCCGAGTCGCTGCAGGCCATGCAGCGCCGGCTCGACAAGGCCTTGTACGGCGCCAAGGCCGGCGGCCGCGACCGCATCCAGCATGCCGCGGCGCCGGCGCCGGCCGAGCCGACGATCTGCACCTGAGCGCCGAGCGCCCCGGGCGCGCTGTCGGTGCGCTCAGCGCGCGGGTGCTTTGACCGCGCCCTTGGCGCGCGCGCGGCCCGCGGGCTTGGCGTGCTGCTCGAGCCAGCCGAAGAATTCGCCGTACCACTGCTTCGAGTTGCGCGGCTTGAGCACCCAGTGGTTCTCGTCCGGGAACCAGAGCAGCCGCGCCGGCACGCCGCGCGCCTTGAGCGTGTTGTAGTAGGCCAGGCCCTGGGCGTCGGGCACGCGGTAGTCGAGCGCGCCGTGGATCACCAGCGTCGGCGTCGCCATCGCGCCGGCCGAGACGTGCGGGCTCTGCGCGTGGATCTTGGCCAGGTCGTCCCAGTACCAGGCGCCCAGTTCCTTCGCGTGCCAGGTGTAGGCGTCGTCGGCGAACATCGCGGTCCAGTCGAAGCAGCCGGCATGGCAGACATAGGCCGCGTAGCGGCCGGCCGGCAGATGGCCGTTCATCCACGCGACCATGAAGCCGCCGTAGCTGCCGCCGGTGGCGTAGACGCGCGTCTTGTCGACCCAGCGCTTGCCGAGCAGCCAGTCGGTGCCGGCCTCGACGTCCTGCAGTTCGAGCTCGCCCCAGCGGTGCGTGATGCTGTCCAGGAACGCATAGCCGAAGCCCGACGAGCCGTGGTAGTTGACGCAGGCGACGACGTAGCCTTGCGCGGCGAAGGTCTGCACGTTCCAGCGGAAATGCCAGGCGTCGCCGAATGCGGTGTGCGGGCCGCCGTGGATCAGCTGCATCACCGGGTACTTCTTCTTCGGGTCGAAGTCCGGCGGGTAGGTGACCCACATCTGCACCTCGTCGCCGTCGGCGCCGCCGGCCGCGCTCGCGCCCTTGAGCCAGACCTCCTCGGTGCGCCCCGTCGCCAGGCCCTTGAGCAGCGCGTCGTTGAAGTGCTCGATCCGGCGCGGCGCCTCGCCGGGCAGGTGGGCGCGCAGCAAGGCCGGATGGTCGACGGCGTCGGCCAACGTCACCAAGGTGCCGGCCGCCTTGTCGTAGCCCTGCACGGTGCCGCCGTGGACCACGACTTCGGCGCGCCGGTCCGGCAGGTCGAAGCGCCACAGGTGCTGGCGGCCCTGCTGTTCGGCGCGCAGCAGCACGGCCTGGCCGTCGTCTTCCCAGTGCAGCGGCGCGTGCACCTCGTGGTCCCATTCGCCGCTGACCACTTCCCAGGCGCTGCCGTCGCGCGTCCAGACGGCGAGCTGGCCGGGCATCGTGTGCTTGACGCCCTGGTGGCTGGCGATGAAGGCGATGCGGTCGCCGTCCGGGCTGTAGCGCGGGGCGCCGAAGTCCCAGTCGGCGTCCTGGGCGATCACCGCGATGCGGCCGCTCTTCAGGTCCAGCTCGGCGAGCGCGAAGCAGTTCCCGACCTTCTTCTCGGGCGCGGGGTCGAACGCGAACACGAGGCGCCGGCCGTCGGGCGAGACGTCGAAGCTGTCGGCACCGGGCTCGGTGCGCGTCAGCTCGTAAGGCGTGCCTTCGAACAGGTCGCGCACCTTGCCCGGCGCACCGTCGCGCGACAGTTCGAGCAGGTGCAGGTGGGCCACCCGGCCCATCGGCAGGTGGTGGTCCCAGTGGCGGTACTGGGCTTCGCTGGTCGCGTAGCCGCTCTCCTTGCGCTCCTTGAATTCCTTGGCCTTGGCCGCCTGCGCCTTGGCGCCCTTCAGCCCGGGCCAGACCCAGGAGACGAAGGCCAGCCGGCGCCCGTCGGGGAACCAGCGGAAGGCGTCGACGCCGGTGGCCACCGTCGCCGCGCGCCGCGCTTCGCCGCCGTCGGGGGCGATCAGGTAGAGCTGCGCGGCGTCGTCCTTGCTGCCCTGCTGCTCGCGCTTGGCGACGAAGGCGATCAGGTCGCCGTGCGGGCTCCACTGCGGCTGGCCGTCCTTCTCGCCGCAATGGGTGAGCGCGCGCGGCGTGCCGCCCAGCGTCGACAGCAGCCACAGGCTGCTCGAGGACTTGTTGTCGTCCATCGAGTAGCGCGTCACGGCGGCGACCGCCTGTGCGCCGTCGGGCGACAGGCTGGGGCTGCCGATGCGCTCGATCTTCCAGAGCTCGTCGACGGTGATCGGTTTCTTTTTCATCGTGGGGGCCGGGGTCGGGTGAGTTGCCATTCGAGGTGCGCCTTCACCGCCGGCCACTCGGGGGCGGTGATGCTGTAGACGGCCGTGTCACGCAGGCTGCCGTTCGGGCTGCGCTGGTGCGCGCGCAGCATGCCGTCGAGCTGCGCGCCGAGCCGCTCGATCGCGCGCCGGCTCTGCTGGTTCAGCCGGTGCGTGCGGAACTCGACCGCGATGCAGTCCAGCGTCTCGAACGCGTGGGCGAGCAGCATGCGCTTGGTGTCGGTGTTGAGCGGGCCGCGCTGCGCGCTCTTGGCGATCCAGGTGCTGCCGATCTCGACGCGGCGGTTCACGGCGTCGATGTTCATGTAGGTCGTCATGCCGACGACGCGGCCGGCCGCGTCGAGCACGGTGAACGGCAGCATCGTGCCCGCGGCCTGCAGCGCCAGCCGGCGCGCGATCTCGGCGGCCATGCCGTCGGGCGACGGCACCGCGGTGTACCAGAGCTTCCAGAGTTCGCCGTCGCGGGCGGCGTCGGCGAGCGCCGCTTCGTCGCCGGGGGCCAGCGGTCGCAGCGTGGCGTGTTCGCCGTGCAGCTCGACGGGTGCCGGCCAGTTCATCGCGTTCAGCGGTGCTGCTTTTGCATGAAGACGAGCTTCTCGAACAGCGTCACGTCCTGTTCGTTCTTCAGCAGCGCGCCGACCAGCGGCGGCACCGCGACCTTGTCGTCCTGGCTGTGCAGCGCGGCGAGCGGGATGTCCTCGGCGACGAGCAGCTTGAGCCAGTCGAGCAACTCGCTCGTGCTCGGCTTCTTCTTCAGCCCGGGCAGGTTGCGCACGTCGTAGAAGGTCTTCAGCGCGGCGCCGAGCAGGTCCTTCTTCAGCGTCGGGAAGTGGACGTCGACGATCGATTGCATCGTCGGCGCGTCGGGGAACTTGATGTAGTGGAAGAAGCAGCGGCGCAGGAACGCGTCGGGCAGGTCCTTCTCGTTGTTCGACGTGATGAAGACCAGCGGCCGGTGCCGGGCCTTCACCAGTTCGCGCGTCTCGTAGACGTAGAACTCCATCCGGTCGAGTTCGCGCAGCAGGTCGTTCGGGAACTCGATGTCGGCCTTGTCGATCTCGTCGATCAGCAGCGCCACCGGCTGATCGGCGGTGAACGCCTGCCAGAGCACGCCCTGGACGATGTAATTGCGGATGTCGCGCACCTTCTGCGCGCCGTCGGCGTCGGCGAGCTGGCTGTCGCGCAGCCGGCTCACCGCGTCGTACTCGTACAGGCCTTGCTGGGCCTTCGTGGTGCTCTTGACGTGCCACTGCAGCAGCGGCAGCTTCAGCGCCGCGGCCACCTCTTCGGCGAGCATCGTCTTGCCGGTGCCGGGCTCGCCCTTGACGAGCAGCGGGCGCTGCAGCGTGATCGCCGCGTTCACCGCCAGCATCAGATCCTGCGTGGCGACGTAGGTGTCGGAGCCCTGGAATTTCATCGCGGGTGAAGCTTCGGCCGAGGGGAGCGGATCAGTATAAGCGGGCCCCTATAATTGCCGGACCACTCCGCACCGCGCTCGACGATGACCAAAGCGATCACCCTGTTGCTGGCGCTGGCCGGCTTCCTTCCGCTGGCCCAGGCCCAGGACGCCAACGCCGGCCACCAGAAGGCTTCGATGTGCATGGGCTGCCACGGCATCCCGCGCTATCAGGCCAGCTTCCCGCAGGTCTACAAGGTCCCCATGATCTCGGGCCAGAACGCGCCGTACCTCGTCGCTGCGCTGACCGAATACAAGAAAGGCGAGCGCCGGCACCCGACGATGCGCGCGATCGCCGGCTCGCTGACCGACAAGGACATGGCCGACCTCGCGGCCTACTTTTCGGGCGACGTCCCCGCGACGATGAAGTCGGCGGCCGATGTCACCGCGCCGGCGCCGTCGCCGGAAGTGGCCGCCCTGGTAGCCCGTGGCGCCTGCACGTCGTGCCACGGCCCTGGCTTCAACAAGCCGATCGCGCCCACCTATCCCAAGCTTGCCGGCCAGCACGGCGACTACCTGTTCGCTGCGCTGCGTGCCTACGCGTCGCCGGACCACGCGCTGGTCGGGCGCGCCAACGCGATCATGGGCGCGCAGGTCAAGCAGTTCAAGGAATCCGAGCTGAAGGCGATCGCCACCTACGTGGCCAGCCTGCCGGGCGATGTCGCCACCGTGCCGGAGTCGCGTTTCCGCTGACGGTACAGGCGGCGGCCGGCCGCTCAAGTCGGCCTCCGGCGGGTCGACAACGAAGGTGACGGGTGGGCGGCGCTCCGCCCCGGGGCTCCCCATCCACCACCGGCCATGCTGAAGAAGATTGCCACCCACGACCTTCGGCTGGGCATGCACCTGCACGGTTTCGAGGCGGCGTGGATCGACCACCCGTTCTGGCGCACCCGTTTCGTGCTCGCCGACCCGGCCGATCTGGCGAAGATCGCGCAAAGCGGCGTGCGCGAATGCTGGATCGATGTCGACCTCGGCCTCGATGTGGCCGCTGCACCGCTGCCGCAGCCCCAGCCGCCGCGCCGGCGCCGGCGCCGGCGCAGCCCGTGGACACGGCCCGCAGACCGGAGGCGCCGGCGCGCCGTGCGCCGACCGAGATGCGCGACGAACTGCAGAAGGCGGCTGCGGTCTGCAGGCGCGGGCGTGAGGCGGTGACGACGATGTTCGCCGACGTGCGCCTGGGCCGTGCGCTGGAGCCCGAACAATGCCTGCCGCTGGTCGAGCAGGTCGCCGACTCGGTCTACCGCAACCCGGGCGCGCTGGTCAGCCTGGCGCGGCTGAAGACGCGCGACGATTACAGCTACATGCATTCGCTGGCCGTCTGCGCGCTGATGGTGGCGCTCGGCCGCCAGCTCGGCCTGAGCGACGACGAATGCCGCCATGCCGGGCTGGCCGGCCTGCTGCACGACATCGGCAAGGCGCTGATGCCGCTCGAGGTGCTGAACAAGCCCGGCAAGCTGACCGACGCCGAATACGAGATCATGAAGACCCACCCCGAGCGCGGCCACGCGCTGCTGCTCGAAGGGCGCGGTGCCGGCGAGGCCGCGCTCGAGGTCTGCCTGCACCACCACGAGAAGTTCGACGGCAGCGGCTATCCGCATCGGTTGAAGAGCGATCAGATCTCGCAGCTCGCGCGCATGGGCGCGGTCTGCGACGTCTACGACGCGATCACGTCGAACCGGCCTTACAAGGCCGGCTGGGACCCCGCCGAGTCGATTTCCCGCATGGCCTCGTGGAAGGGGCATTTCGACGACGGCATCTTCGCGGTCTTCGTGCGCAGCGTCGGCATCTACCCGACCGGCTCGCTGGTGCGCATGAAGTCCGGCCGGCTGGGCGTGGTCGTCGACCAGAACCGCGACGCGCTGGCGTCGCCGGTGGTCAAGCTGTTCTTCTCGACCAAGTCCGGCATGCCGATCACGCCGGTGCGGCTGGATCTCGCCCGTGCCGCCACGAGCGACCGCATCGCCGGCCGCGAGTCGCCCGAGCCCTGGGGCTTCAAGCAGATCGACGACCTCTGGATCGATCCCGAACTGCGCCAAGCGTCGCGCTGAACGGTCGCTGCGCCGGCGGGTCAGGTTTTCCCGCAAGCCCGCGGCACGCGGCTTGCCTACACTCGCGCTTCAATCTCAGGCAGGAGCCGCGATGAAATCCTTGATCACCACGCTGGTGCTGGCGGCCGCCCTCGCTGGCGGCGCCGCGCAGGCCCAGACCTTGCGCTGGGCCAGCCAGGGCGACCCGATGACGATGGACCCGGACTCGCAGAACGAGGGTCTGACGAACACGATGAACGGCCAGGTCTACGAGCGACTCGTCTCGCGCGACCGCGACCTGAACATCGTGCCCGGCCTGGCGACGAGCTGGGAGCAGACCGGTCCGCTGGTCTGGCGCTTCCACCTGCGCCCGAACGTCAAGTTCAGCGACGGCACGCCGTTCACCGCCGACGACGTGGTCTATTCGATCAACCGCGCCAAGGAGCCGACCTCGCAGATCGCGGTCTACGCGAACGCGGTCGGCACGCCGGTGGCGATCGACCCGATGACGGTCGAGTTCCGCCTCGCGAAGGTGGACCCGATCTTCCTGCAGCACATGGACGCGCTCTGGATCATGAGCAAGTCGTGGTGCGAGAAGAACAAGGTGCTCAAGCCGCTGGACTTCAAGAACAACGAGGAGAGCTACGCCTCGTTCCATGCCAACGGCACCGGCCCCTACATGCTGGTCAGCCGCGCGCCCGGCGTGAAGACGGTCTACAAGCGCAACCCGAACTGGTGGGGCAAGCCGATCGGCAACGTGCAGGAGATCGTCTACACGCCGATCGGCAACGACGCGACCCGCCTGGCCGCGCTGGTCTCGGGCGAGGTCGATTTCGTGCTCGACCCGGCGCCGCGCGACGTCGATCGGCTGCGCCACACCGCCGGCGTGAAGATCATCGACGGTCCCGAGAACCGGATCATCTTCATCGGCATGGACCAGGCGCGCGACAAGCTGCTCTACGCCAAGGTGCCGGGCGACAAGAACCCGTTCAAGGACGTGCGCGTGCGCCGCGCGCTGTACTACGCGATCGACATCGACACGATCAAGAACAAGCTGATGAACGGCCAGAGCTACCCGACCGGCGGCGTCACGCCGTCGCCGCTGGGCACCTACAACGATCCCAAGCTCGAGGCCCGGCTGCCGTTCGACCTGACCAAGGCGCGCGCGCTGATGGCCGAGGCCGGCTACCCGAACGGCTTCGAGGTCACGCTGGACTGCCCGAACAACCGCTACATCAACGACGAGCGCATCTGCGTCGCGCTCGCCGGCATGTGGGCGCAGCTGAAGATCAAGGTCGACGTCAACGCGATGCCGCGTGCGACCTATTTCCCGAAGATGGAGAAGATGGACACCAGCATGTACATGCTGGGCTGGGGCGGCGCCGTCACCGATGCCGACATCATCATGACGCCGGTGCTGCGCAACCGCGGCCCGGGCGGCGTGGGCCTGTTCAACTGGGGCAACGTGAAGGACGACAAGTTCGACGCGCTCGTCGTCGCGGCCGGCAACGAGGCCGATGCGAAGAAGCGCGAGGCGCTCGTCAAGGAAGCGCTCGGCGAGTACGAGGACCAGGTTCACGTGCTGCCGCTGCACCGCCAGGTGATCCCCTGGGCCGCGCGCAGCAACGTCGAGGTCGTCCACCGCGCCGACAACTGGCTCGAGGTGAACTGGATCAAGATCAACAAGTGATCCGCCGCGCGGGGTCGGCGCCTCGGCGCCGCCTCGCGGGTCGTGGCGCGGCGGGTCAGGCGGTCGCGCGCCGGCGCACCGCTTCCAGGTAGGCTGCGCCGTCCGGCGGCAGCCCGCTGCGCTGCGAGGCCCAGACCATCTCGCCCAGCGCTTCCATCACCTCGTGGTGCGCGGCGTGCAGCGACTGGCGCCGCGCCGCGAGCAGCGCCACGGCCTGGCGGATGCCGGTCGGCTGGTCGATGCTGCACTGCTCCGCTATCGTCAGGTGCATCGAGAGGTGCAGGAACGGGTTGCTGCGCCCGTCCTCGACCGTGTAGACGGCTGCCAGCGCGGCCGCCTCGTCGGCCAGCTCGGCGTGGTATTCGGGGTGTTCGTCGATCCAGCGCGCGGCGATCGCCTCCATCGGGTCGAGCACGCGGCCGTCGCGCTGCTTGGCGTGCGCAGCGCAGAAGAATCGCCGCACGTCGTTCTGGGAAGGCTGGAACATCCGAGAATTGTCGCCTTTCCCCGTCCACGATCCACCCGATGAACCTCAGCACCGAACAGCTCTTCACCGAAGCCCGCACCCAGAACGGCTACCTCGACGAGCCGGTTTCCGACGCGACGCTGGAGCGCCTCTACGACCTCGTCAAGTGGGGCCCGACCGCGGCCAACTCCTGCCCCGCGCGCTTCGCCTTCGTGCGTTCGGCCGCGGCCAAGGAACGGCTGATCGCCTGCATGAACCCGGGCAACGTCCAGAAGGTGCGCGAGGCGCCGGTGACGGTGATCGTCGGCATGGACATGGCGTTCTACGACAAGCTGCCGCAAGCTGTTCCCGCATGCCGACGCGCGCAGCTGGTTCGTCGGCAAGCCGGCGGCGATCGAGGCCACCGCGTTCCGCAACTCCAGCCTGCAGGGCGGCTACATGATCCTGGCCGCGCGCGCGCTCGGGCTGGACTGCGGCCCGATGAGCGGCTTCGACGCCGCGAAGATGGACGCCACCTTCTGGTCCGGCACCGAGGTGCGAACCAACTTCGTCTGCACGCTCGGTCGCGGCGACCCGGCCAAGGTGTTCGCGCGCAACCCGCGCCTCGCGTTCGACGAGGCCTGCCGCCTTGAGTGAGGTCCAAGACACCGCGCCGCGCCGTGCCTGGCCCGAGCTGAGCGCGCTCGCGCTGTGGCTGCTGGCGACGATAGCGCTGCGCCCGCTGCTGCTGCCCGACGAGGGCCGCTACGCCGGCGTCGCCTTCGAGATGCTGCATGGCAGCGCGCTCGTGCCCACGCTCGACGGGCTGCCGTTCTTCCACAAGCCGCCGCTGCTGTACTGGCTCGACCTGGGCGCGCTGCAGCTGTTCGGCGTGCATGCCTTCGCGGCCCGGCTCGGCCCGGTGCTGCTGGCCTGGCTGCTCGGCGCGGCGACCTTCTGGCACCTGCGCCGCTGGCACGGGCCGCGCGTGGCCCGCATCGGCCTGGCGGTGCTGGCGACGAGCCCGCTGTTCTACGTCGGCGGCCAATACGTCAACCACGACATCGGCGTCGCCGCCTGCATCACGCTGGCGGTGCTCGCGGTGGTGCGCGCGGTCGACGACCCGCAGCGCACCGAGTTGCGCTGGCTCGTGCTCGGCTGGGCGCTGTGCGCCGTCGGCGTGCTCGCCAAGGGGCTGATCGGCATCGTGCTGCCGGCCTTCGTCGTCGGGCCCTGGCTGCTCGCGCAGGGGCGCTGGCGCCAGGTGCTGAGCCTGCTGCATCCGCTCGCGCTGCTCGCCTTCGCGCTCGTCGCGCTGCCGTGGATGGCGCTGATGCAGTCGCGCTACCCGGGCTTCTTCGACTACTTCATCGTCGACCAGCATTTCCGTCGCTTCACCGGCACCGAGTTCAACAACCGGCAGCCGTTCTGGTTTTTCGTCGTCGTGCTGCCGCTGCTGATGCTGCCGTGGAGCCTTTGGCTGTGGCCCGCGCTGCGCCGGCGCGGGGCGCAGGCCGGGCTGTACCTGTGGTGGGTCGTGGCGATCGTCGGCTTCTTCTCGTTGCCGTCGTCCAAGCTCGTCGGCTACGTGATGCCGGCGCTGGCGCCGGCGGCGGCGCTGCTGGCGCTCGCACTGGCGCCGCGCGCCCACTTGTGGCGGCGCGTGGCGGCCGGCGCGGCGGCCTTCTGCATCGGCCTCGTGCTGCTGCTGGCCTGGAAGGCACCGGGGTCGAACCGCGACGTCGCTCACGCGCTGGCCGAGCGCTGGCAGCGCGGAGACCGGCTTGCCTTCGCCGGCTACTACTTCTACGACGTGCGCTTCTACGCCGGCATAGCGACGCCGGCGATCGTGCTGTCGGACTGGGACGATCCGAAGATCGCGCAGCGCGACGACTGGCGCAAGGAATTGTTCGACGCCACCCGCTTCAGCGCCGACCGCGGCCACAGCGTGCTCTGGACCTGGAACCGCTTGCCCGAACTGCCTTGCCACGTCGGCCGGCTGTGGATCGTCGCCCGAGCCGACGACGCAGCGCGCCTGGCCGCGCTGCCCGGGCTGCGCACCGTCGTGCAAGGCCGAAATTCGCTGCTGCTGGAGGCGCCGACGCGGATTTGCGCCGCGGGTTGATGCTTGTCGAAGACGCATGAATTCGCGCGCGGCCGCCATACATTGCGCCGCGCCACTGCCGATATAGGGCGGGTCACGCGATACGTTTCGAAGGGTATTGAATGCGTCAGAATCTGCCCGTCTCGGGCCGAGAGTTCCCGTTCCCCAGCGGCCAGACCCTGGTCTCGGTCACCGACCTCAAGGGCCGCATCACGTACTGCAACGACGCTTTTCGCGTCGTCAGCGGATTCGCGCAGCATGAACTGCTCGGCCAGCCGCACAACCTGGTGCGCCACCCGGACATGCCCGAAGAGGCCTTCCGCGACTTGTGGGCCACCGTCGAGGCGGGCCGTCCCTGGACGGGCTTGGTGAAGAACCGGCGCAAGAACGGCGACCATTATTGGGTTCGTGCCAACGCAACGCCGATGTTCAACGGCGGGCGCATCGTGGGTTACCTGTCGGTGCGCAGCCAGCCCCAGCGCGCCGAGGTGGACGCTGCCGAAGCCCTGTATTCCCGCCTGAGCGCCGATGCTGCGGCGGGCCGCGCGCCTCTGACGCTGCGTGCCGGCCGCGTGGTTCGGCGTGACCTGCTCGGCCGCTTGCTGCAGGCCTTGCGCCCGGGCGTGCGCGGCCAAGTGGGGGGCACGGTGGCCCTGGCCGGTGCGGCGGGTGCCGCGGTGGCGCTGGCCGGCGCGCCGTGGCCGTTGGTGGCCCTGGTCGCGACGTCGGCGGCCGCCGCGGCCACCTGGGCCGTGCTGCGCTGGACCATGGCGCCGCTGCAGGCGGTGGTGGCCGAGGCCAACCGCCTGGCCTCGGGTGACCTGGCGGCGTCGGTCAGCACCGGCGCCGACGGCCCGCTGGGCCAGCTGCAGGAGGCGCTCGCGCAACTGGCGGTCAACCTGCGCACGGTCTCGGGCGATGTGCGCGGCGAACTCGAGCAGTTGCGTGGCGCGATCCGGGAGATCGCGGCCGGCAACCAGGATCTGTCGTCGCGCACCGAGGGCCAGGCGAGCAGCCTGCAGCAGACCGCGGCGTCGATGGAGCAGATCGCCGGCACGGCGCGCAACAGCGCCGATTCGGCCGAACAGGGCGCGCGCATGGCACGCGAGATGGCCGAACTGGCCGCGCGCAGCCAGCAGGCGGTGCAGCAGGTGCAGCAGGCCATGCAGGGCATCGCCGCCTCGGCGAGCCGGATGGGCGACATCATTCACGTCATCGAGGGGGTGGCCTTTCAGACCAACATCCTGGCGCTCAACGCGGCCGTGGAGGCCGCGCGCGCCGGCGAGGCGGGGCGCGGTTTCGCCGTCGTGGCTGGCGAGGTGCGCATGCTGGCCCAGCGCAGTGCGGACGCGGCGCGCGAGATCAAGCTGCTGATCCGGGAGTCCGGCGAGCGCGTGGCCACCGGCAATTCCGAGACCGCCAGTGCCGCCGAGCGCATGGTCGAGGCGCTGCAGGCGGTGCAGCAGGTGCGCGGCGTGCTCGACGAGGTGGCCCGCGCCGCCGGCGAACAGCAGGCCGGCGTGGCGCAGATCAGCGAGGCCGTGATGCACATGGACGGCATCACCCAGCAGAACGCGGCCCTGGTGGAGCAGCTCGCCGCGTCCGGCGTGGCCCTGGGCGAGCAGGTCGCCAACGTGATGGACACCATGGCCTTGCTGCGCCTGCGCGAGGGCGAGGCCACGCTGGCCGAGCGCGACGCGGTGGCGCTGCGCCGCGAGGCCCGGGCGGGCGAAGCCAGCGCGTCCGGTGGCGGGAGCTTCGACTTCGGCGCCGCCACCGCTGCGCACGCCCAATGGAAGATCAAGCTGCGCGGCGCTGCCGGTCGCGGTGAACGGCTCGACGCCGACGAGATCGGTCGCGACGACGCCTGCACGCTGGGTCAGTGGCTGCATGGCGCCGGGCGGGGTCTGTGGGGGCACCAGCCCGCATTCACCGCGCTGGTGGACAAGCACCGCGAATTTCACCGCTGCGCCGGCCAGGTGGCCGCAGCGGTCAACGCCGGGCGCCACGTCGAGGCCGGGCGCATGCTCGACGGCGGCACGCCCTTCGCCCGATCCACGAACGAGGTGACGGCGGCGATCCAGGCTTTGAAGGCCGCGACTGCGGCCGAACGCCCGCGGCTGGCCGCACCGGTGCCGGCGGCGTCGGACCGGCGCGCCGCCGCTCGGCCCGTGCGAGCGCCGGCCGTCACCGTGAACGAGGACGAGTGGGAAGCGTTCTGAGCGCCCCAAGGCCGGCCAAACGGGCGACGGGTGGTCGCCTGGGAGCCAACGATGAACCTGCTCATCCGACGCGGTGAAGCGTCTGTCCGGCCGGCCGGCCGGTGGCGGGCGTCGCGTTGACGCGCTCGCCGGCCTTCGCCCGCTACCTCGGGGTCGGCGCGGCCGCGACCGCCGCTCACTGGGGCGTGCTCGTGCTCGCGGTGCAGGCGGCCGGCATCGCCGCCTGGTTGGGGTCGGGCCTCGGCGCGGTGGTCGGTGCGCAAGTGGCGTTCTTCGGCAACCGACGCTTTACCTTCGACCATGCCGGGGCGCTGTGGCCGGCGTGGTGGCGCTTCATGGGTACCGCGCTCGCCGGCGGCCTGCTGGGCATGGCGATCGTCGCCGCCGGCGTCGCGCTCGGGCTGCACTACCTGCTGGCCCAGGCCCTGGCCACCGGCACCAGCGTCGTGCTCACCTTCGCCGTCAACCGGCACTGGACGTTCGCCGGCTGAGCCCGCCGCCAGGCCGGGTCTGCCCGCTCTACCCCTGCGCCGCCGGCTTCGCCTTCGGCACGCGACCCATCAGGAAGAACTCGTCGTTCGGGCGCATCGCGGTCAGGTTGGCCATCCGGTTGGACAGGCCGAAGAACGCGGTGATCGCGCCGATGTCCCAGATGTCCTCGTCGTCGAAGCCCTGCGCGCGCAGCGCGGCGAAGTCGGCGTCGTCGATCTCGTGCGAGGCGTTGCAGACCTTCATCGCGAAGTCGAGCATCGCGCGCTGGCGCGGCGTGATGTCGGCCTTGCGGTGGTTCACCGCGACCTGGTCGGCGACGAGCGGCTTCTTCTCGTAGACGCGCAGGATCGCGCCGTGCGCGACGACGCAGTACAGGCAATGGTTGGCGGCCGAGGTCGTGACGATGATCATCTCGCGCTCGCCCTTGGTCAGCGAGCCCGTCTCCTTGAGCAGCAGCGCGTCGTGGTAGGCCATGAAGGCGCGCCACTCGGCCGGGCGGTGCGCGAGCGCGAGGAAGACGTTGGGCACGAAGCCGGCCTTGGCCTGCACCTCGAGGATGCGCGTGCGCAGGTCCTCGGGCAGGTCCTTCAGCTCGGGCACCGGGTAGCGCGAGATCTTCGTCATTCAGGTTTCTCCTTCAGCTCTTGAACTGGATCGCGTGCAGCCGCGCGTACAGCCCGCCCGCGGCCAGCAGCTCGGCGTGGGTGCCTTGCTCGACGAGGCGGCCGCCATCGAGCACGAGCACGCGGTCGGCGTGTTCGATGGTCGACAGCCGGTGCGCGATGACGATCGTCGTGCGGCCCTGCATCAGGCGGTCCAGCGCGTCCTGCACCGCGCGCTCGGACTCGCTGTCCAGCGCCGAGGTGGCCTCGTCGAGGATCAGCACCGGCGCGTCCTTGGCGATCGCGCGCGCGATCGCGAGGCGCTGGCGCTGGCCGCCCGAGAGCTGGCTGCCGTTGTGGCCGATCGCGGTGTCCGCGCCCTGCGGCAGTGAATTGACGAAGTCGAGCAGGTTCGCCGCGCGCAGCGCGTCGACGACCGCTTCGCGCGTCAGCGTGGCGCCGAGCGCGACGTTGGCCGCGACCGTGTCGTTGAACAGCACCACGTCCTGGCTGACGAGCGCGAACTGCCGGCGCAGCGCCTCGATGTCCCAATCGGCCAGCGGCACACCGTCCAGCGTGATGCGGCCGGCGCTCGGCTCCAGGAAACGCGGCAGCAGGTTGACGAAGCTCGTCTTGCCGGCCCCCGACGGGCCGACCAGCGCGACGATCTCGCCGGCGCGCAGCTGCAGGTCGAGGCCGGCGAGCGCCGGTGCGCTGTCCTCGCGGTAGCGCAGCGAGACGTTCTCGAAGCCGATCTCGCCGCGCGCGCGGCCGCCGTCGTGCGTGCCGCCGGCCTCGCGCGGGCTGAGCTCGATCAGGTCGAGTCCGCGCTCGACGGCGGCCAGACCGCGCGTGATCGGCGCCATCACGTCCGACAAATGCTTGATCGGCGCGACCAGCATCAGCATCGCGGTGATGAAGGCGACGAAGCCGCCGACCGTGGCGCCGCCGCTGCTGCTCTGCCACAGCGCGACCGCGATCACCGCCGACAGCGCGCAGGCGGCGAAGACCTGCGTCACCGGCGTCATCGTCGCCGACGCGACGACGGACTTCAGCGTGAGCCGGCGCAGCCGGTCGCCGCGCTCGAAGAAGCGCGCCGCCTGCGCGCGCGCAGCGCCGTGCAGGCGCACGATGCGCCAGGCGAGCACGTTTTCCTCGACCACGTAGGCCAGCTCGTCGGTGGCCGCCTGGCCGTCGACGGTGAGGCGGTGCAGCCGGCGGCCGAGCTGGCGCATCGCGAAGGCCACCGCCGGGAACAGCAGCGCGACGAACAGCGTCAGCTGCCAGTTCAGCCAGAGCAGGTAGGCGAGCAGCGCGACCAGCGTCAGCGTGTCGCGCACCAGCGTGAGCAGCGAGCTGACGAGCAGCATCGTGCCGCCCTGCACCTCGTAGACGAGCGTGTTCGTCAGGCTGCTCGTCGAATGCTGCGTGTACAGCGCCGGCGCGGCGGCGACGAGCCGGCCGAACATCGCCTGGCGCAGCTGGAGCACGGCGCGGTTGGCGGTCCAGGCCAGGCCGTACTGGGCAATGAAGCCGGCCACGCCGCGGAGCAGGAACAGGCCGATGATGGCCACCGGGATCATCCACAGCGGCAGCTGGCCGCCGCCGAAGCCCTGGTCGAGCAGCGGCCGCATCAGGGCCGGGATCGCGGGTTCGGTGGCGGCGCCGACGACCGAGCCGAGCGCCGCGGCGACCAGTCCGCGCCGGCTGGACTGCAGGTAGGGAGCCAGGCGCCGGAAGCGCTGCAACAAGGTGGGCATGAAAGCCGGATTATCGGCGGCCGGCGCGGGCCGTCCCGGTGGGCTGCCTACAATGCCGGCTCATGCCGCTGCAGCCCTGCGCGGCTGCAACCCGCATCCGCCCGAGTGAACCAAAACCGCGACTCCCGGTCCATCGGCCCCATGTGGCCCCGACGTCGACTCCTCGCCAGCCTGGCCGCCGGGGTCGCCCTGCCGGCCGCGGCGCAGTTCCGCATCGAAATCTCCGGCGTCGGCGCGACCCAGCTGCCGATCATCGTCGGGGCGTTCCGCGGCGAGGACCAGGCCGGCGTGACCATCGCCGCCATCGTGCGTTCCGACCTGGAGCGCAGCGGCGTGTTCCGGCCCAGCGAGTCGCCGGTCGCGCTGGACGAGCGCAGCGTCGTCGTCGCGAGCGACTGGCGCGCGCGCGGCGCCGATGCGGTGGTCGGCGGTTCGGTGACGCGGCTGGCCGACGGCCGCTGGGACGTGCGCTTCAGGCTCTGGGACGTCGTGAAAGGCGAGGACCTGCTGCGGCCAGAGCCAGGTCGTGCCAGCCGGCGACCTGCGCCTGGCCGCACACCGGGTTGCCGACGCGGTGTATCAAAGCCTGACCGGCGAGCGCGGCGTGTTTGCCACGCGCATCGCCTTCGTCGTGAAGAACGGCAGCCGCTTCGCGCTGCATGTCACCGACGCCGACGGCGAAGGCGGCCAGGTCGCGCTGGCCAGCCCGCAGCCGATCATCTCGCCGGCCTGGTCGCCCGACGGCAAGGACATCGCCTACGTCTCGTTCGAATCGCGCAAGGCGGTGGTCTGGGTGCAGAACCTGGCCAGCGGCAAACGCCGCGTGCTGGCCGACTACCGCGGCTCGAACAGCGCGCCGGCCTGGGCACCCGACGGCAGCCAGCTCGCGGTGACGCTGTCGCTCCCCGGCATCTCGCAGCTCTACCTGATCCCGCGCGCCGGCGGTACCCCGCGCCGGCTGACGAACAGCGGCGCGATCGACACCGAAGCGGTGTTCTCGCCCGACGGCCAGTCGATCTACTTCGTCAGCGACCGCGGCGGCAGCCCGCAGATCTACCGCATGGCCACGGCCGGCGGGCGCGCCGACCGCGTCACCTTCGACGGCGACTACAACATCAGCCCGGCGATCAGCGCCGACGGCAAGCTGCTGGCCTACATCGCGCGCGCCAACGGCGCGTTCAAGCTGACCACGTTGGACCTCGGCAGCGGCGGTGCCGTGCAGACCCTTACCGACACGACCGACGACGAGAGCCCGAGCTTCGCGCCGAACGGCCGGCTGCTCGCCTATTCGACGCGCGCTGCAAGGGCAGGGCGTGCTGATGACCACGACGCTCGATGGCAAGATCAAGACGCGATTGCTGTCCACCGGCGGCGAAGTCCGCGAACCGGCCTGGGGCCCGTTCGGCCGCTGATCCGGCGCGCCGCGCCCCGTTCCGCGCCTGCCTCCCCGATCCCCGAGATGGAGAACCCCCGATGACGACCCACCCCACCCGCGCAGCGCTCGCCGTGCTGCTGGCCGCGCTGGCCTTGCTCGCCGGCTGCGGCACGACGACCCCGCTCGACGAGAAGGCCGCGCCGGTGGAATCCCGCACGCCGGGGCTCAAGACGCCTGGCGCGCCGGGCAGCGGCGCGGCCACGACCGGCGGCGCGGCGCAGTCGTCGGTGGCGACGGTGGACCTGGCGGCGCAGCAGGCCGCCGACGCGGCGGCGAAGGCGCAGCGCGTCGTCTACTTCGACTTCGACAGCTTCGCGATCAAGGACGAGTCCAAGCCCGCGATCGAAGCCAACGCGAAGGCGCTGGTCGCGCAGCCCGGCCGGCACATGGTCGTCGAAGGCCACACCGACGACCGCGGCGGCAGCGAATACAACCTCGCGCTCGGCCAGAAGCGCGCCGAGGCGGTGGTCAAGGCGCTCGAACTGCTGGGCGCGAACGACAAGCAGCTCGAGGCGGTGAGCTTCGGCAAGGAGCGGCCGGCGGTGGCCGGCACCGACGACGCGGCGCGCGCGAAGAACCGTCGCGCCGAGCTGAGGGACCGCTGACCATGCGCGCCCGACTGATCCAGCCCGCGTTGCTGCTGAGCTGCCTGCTCGGTGCCGGCGTCGCCCATGCCGGGCTGTTCGACGACGACGAGGCGCGCAAGGCGATCCTCGACCTGCGCGAGCGCGTCTCGCAAGCCGACCAGCGCAACACCGACCAGGCCGCCGCGATCAAGCAGATCGCCGACCAGCTCACCGCGCTGCGCGGCAGCCTGCTCGACCTGAACAACCAGATCGAGTCGGTGCGCGGCGATGTCGCCAAGCTGCGCGGCAGCGACGAGGAACTCGCGCGCAACGTGGCCGACCTGCAAAAGCGCCAGGCCGACGTCAGCCAGGCCTTCGACGACCGGCTGCGCAAGCTCGAGCCGACGAAGGTGACGCTCGACGGCCAGGACATCACCGTCACACCCGCCGAGAAGCGCGACTACGACGCCGCGCTGGGCAGCCTGCGCAACGGCGACTTCGACAAGGCCGTCGCCGCGTTGACGGACTTCCAGCAGCGCTACCCGGCCAGCGGCTACACCGACTCGGTGCGCTTCTGGCTCGGCAACGCGCTCTACGGCAAGCGCGACTACAAGGGCGCGATCGCCGCCTTCCGCAGCTTCGTCGCGGCCGCGCCCGACCATCCGCGCGCGCCCGAGGCGCTGCTCGCGCTGGCCAACAGCCAGGCCGAGACGAAGGACATCAAGGGCGCGCGCCGGACCATCGCCGAGCTGATGAAGGCCTATCCCAAGTCCGAGGCCGCACAGGCCGGCAAGGAGCGGCTGGCATCGCTGCGCTAGCGGGCGCGGACACGCTGGCCGCGGATCTGGAGCGCCGCTTCGGCGGCCTGCGTCGGCTCTATGGCGACGCCGCCTACGCGCGGCTGCGCAGCGCGCGCGTCGCGGTGGTCGGGCTCGGCGGCGTCGGGTCCTGGACGGCGGAGGCGCTGGCGCGCAGCGGCGTGGCCCGACTCGTGCTGATCGACTTCGACCACATCGCCGAGTCGAACATCAACCGCCAGGTGCAGGCCCTGGGGACCACGGTGGGCCGGGCCAAGGGTCAAGCGCTGCGCGAGCGCATCGCCGACATCCACCCCGGTTGCGACGTGCGCGAGGTCGACGACTTCGTCACGCCGGACAACTGGCCGGGCCTGCTCGACGCGCCGGTCGACGTGCTCGTCGACGCCTGCGACCAGCCTCAAGCCAAGACAGCACTCGCCGTCTGGAGCCTGGCCGAGCGCGTGCCGCTGGTCTGCGTGGGCGCGGCCGGCGGCAAGCGGCAAGCTCAGCGCGTCGAGGTCGACGACCTCGCGGCGACGACGCACGACCCGCTGCTGGCCAGCCTGCGCCAGCGGCTGCGCAAGCTGCACGGCGCGCCGCGCCACGGGCCGATGGGCCTGCGCTGCGTGTTCTCGCGCGAGAGCGTGGCCGCGCCGATGCGATGCCGAGGCCTGCGCCAGCGACGGCAGTCTGAACTGCCACGGCTACGGCTCGAGCGTGACCGTCACCGCGACCTTCGGCATGGTCGCCGCCGGCGAGGCGATCGAGTTGCTGCTGGCCAAAGGGCGCCTTCAAGGCAGCGCGAAGTTCTGCTTATAATGAGCGGCTCTGCAGACGGGTCGTTAGCTCAGTCGGTAGAGCAGCGGACTTTTAATCCGTTGGTCGCGTGTTCGAGTCACGCACGACCCACCACGTGACCTTTGGAGTCACCTCAGTTTTCGGGCTCTTAGCTCAGTTGGTAGAGCAGCGGACTCTTAATCCGTTGGTCGACAGTTCGAATCTGTCAGGGCCCACCAACAAAATCATAATGCTGGCGGAACCTGGAGATTTTTGACGCGGTCGCGGGCGAAGACGCGAAAATCACAGGCAAAAAGCGGCCAATCGTGTCCTGGCGGCCGTATCGAATTACTACTCCGCCCGTTAATGCAATTACCAAATATCTGCTGTGCGATAGACATACCGGCCGCCGCACCGCAAGGCTCGGACCGCACATCTCGAGGACGAGCAGGGCCAGGTCGTCGCGCGGCATGCTCTCCCTCTCTCCTTGCGGGAAAGCATGGCCCGCGTTCGCCGACGGACGAGAGCGCGTTGCCGGATGTTGACCGGCGTCAATGCGGCTGCTTGTCAGTCTGCATAGACAATGAACAGCATGAAAGTCCTGTTCATCATCAACGACCCGCCTTATGGCACCGAGCGCGTCTATAACGCGCTGCGGCTGGCGCACAGCCTCGTTAAGAAAGATCCGCGATACGCCAATCACGGTGTTTTTGATGGCCGATGCCGTGGTGGCAGGCAAGGCGCAGCAGAAAACGCCGGAGGGCTATTACAACATCGAGCGCATGCTGAAGCGCGTCATCAGCAGCAAAGGGTCCGTGCTGCTGTGCGGCACATGCATGGACGCGCGCGGCATGAGTGAGATGGAGCTGCTTGAAGGTTCGCAGCGCAGCACCATGGATGCGCTTGCCGCTGCGACGGTGGAGGCGGATAAAGTCCTGGTGTTCTGAGCGCGTTGCCGCGCGGGTTTTACGTTGCCGCTTGCACAATCGTCTCAAGAACTTTCAACGCATCGGTGGTCCCGTCGGATTCGCCTTTTTCAAAATCCCGTTCGGCCTGCCCCATCGTGTTGGTGACATGCGCGAGGCACAGCACGGATTTGCCGCGCGCCCGCGCGAATGTGTAAATCGCGGCCGCCTCCATCTCCACCGCCAGCACGCCTTTGGCGCGCGCCGCCTCGATCGCCTCGGCGGTTTCGCGAAACGGCGCGTCGGTGGTCCAGCTTGAGCCGACCAGGATGTGCATGCCCGCCCGTTTTCAAAGCGTTGGCCGCCGCCGCGACGAGCTTTCGGTCGGCTGCGGCGAACTCGGCGGGCGCGGCGTAATGATAGCTGGTGCCCTCGTCGCGCAGCGCGCGGTCGATCACCACAAAATACGGCGTCGGCCCGGCGGCGTTGATTTGACCCGCCGAGGTCAGGCTGAGCAGAAAGCGGCAGCCGCAGGCGAACAATTCTTCGGCGATCAGGACGGCGAACGGCGCGCCGACGACGCAGCCGACAATGCCGACCGTCCGTTCGCCAAGGCGAAACGTATAGAGATCGGTGTGATAGCAAGGCCAGGCATCGAAGCGCGTGGCGCGGCCGGATTTTTGCAGGCGGCGGAGGATGTCGCCGTCGGGATCGAGGATGCAGATGGCCGGCACATCGAGCGGCGCCAGCCCCTGCCGCCGTGCCTCGCGCAACAACGCATCGGGTGAGAACACCGAAGCCGCCTCCGGCGACTTGTTTTGCAGCAGCGGCGCGGTTTCGCCCTTTTGTTTGTCTGAAATCGGCGGCATGCTTTGCACCCATCGCGTGGCCACACGTTGATCGTACAACAACAAGGAGCCGGGTGCGTGGCGCTGCCGGGATTCTTCAAAGGAACCGAAATGCCGACCGCCGGCTGGTGGGAGGCGCTATAGCCGATCCGGCGGCGGTTCTCGCCCAGGTGGTTTCGGCCGGCATGGACGTCGTCGATCTATGCTCGGGCGACGGCTGGTTCACATTGCAGATCGGCAAAATCGCCGGCCGCGTGACGGCCATCGACATCGATCGGACGCTTTCGGACGTCGCCCGTGTGCGGCTCGCCGAAGGCGGCATCGCCAATTGCGCGTTTGTCGAAGGCAACGCTTACGATATTGACAAACTGATCACGCCGCAGCCGGCCGAGCTGGTGTTCATGGCGAATGCCTTTCATGGCGTGCCGGAGCGGACACGGCTTGCACGCGCGGTGGCCAACGCGCTTCGCCCGCACGGCCATTTTGCCATCGTCAATTGGCATGCGCGGCCGCGCGAGGAAACGACAATTCTCGGCGAGCCGCGCGGACCGGCGAGCGAACTTCGGATGACGCCCGAGGCGACGCGGACCGCGGTCGAGCCGGCCGGATTTCGATTGCATCGGCTCGTCGAATTACCGCCCTACCATTACGGGGCGATCTTCGAGAAGGCGTGAAGCAGCTGGCGGGCAATGACGGCGGAGAACCTGTCGCAAGCCGCGCGGCGTACTCGGTTTCCCTCTCCCCTTGTGAGAGAGGGTGGCTCGCGCGGAAGGAA
>CAWBHE010000015.1:0-452769 GCA_963788635.1 uncultured beta proteobacterium
CTGACGTGAGCATATTGTTCATCGCATCTCCTTTCGGTTTCACCGGATCGATTCCTGGCAATACGAACACGGGCCGCCGTGTTGATCGTCGGGTCATGCATCGTTCGTCCCGTGGTCCGGAGCAGGAGCTTCCGGCGAGACGCTCGTTTCCGCGTCTGTAGTATCCCGTGGCAAGCGCCACCCGTTGTTGCCATTCCTCGAACGGGGCGGGTTCGCCCTTTGCGAGAGAAGCGCTGCGCGTCAGTACCTCGCAGGACCGTCACTATCCGGCCAGCGCGCGCGATTGCGGACAGACGCCGCCTTTCCTCGCGTGAAAGGAGAAGGCCACTTCGCCGTCAGCTCTAGGTTCCACGACTCTCGTCCAATGGCTTGACGGAAAACGCCGCCTCAGCCACCTTGGACCTCCAGCCTTACGGTGGGCCAAGAATGCGCCAATGTCTGCAGCAGACCTCAGGTGGTGAATGCGCTTATCGTGTCGAGATTCGGCAACGAGCTCTCGGTACTGGGCGTCAAGTGCCGATGACATAGCCACAGCACCCGATAACTGCTGATGGTGCTGCGGATCATTGGACTGCCTTCGGGCCAGCCTTCAGGCGTGGTGAAGATGCCTTCGAACAGGCGCTTCGTAACCCACAGAAAGTGCGTGGAGAGCGGGAGATCGATGTAGACCAGCGTGTCCGCAGCAGCGAAGCGCTCCCAGGCGGACTTGCGGCAGCCGTAGCCATCGATGATCCACGCGGTCACGTCTCAACAATTCCGCGTGCGCCCTCAGGTACTCGTTGGTGCGGGACCTCGATGCCACCCGCTCGGTACTGGATCATGTCCAGAGGGCAAAGAGGAAGGCTCGTCAACTCCGCCAACTGCCGCGCCAAGGTGGACTTGCCGCCACCCGTGTTGCCGAGAACTGCAACCTTCTTCACCCTGCCCTCCTCGAGCCCGGATGTTCGCCAAATCGGGGCGGGGTCAGGTCGACGCCGGCGGCCGATCCGCGACTTCCCCTCAGCGCCGCTTGTCCTGGAGGAGGAGCGGCGTCATGCGGCTGATCTCCGCTGCCAGGAGCGATGCCAGGTAGCGGATCCGGTCGTGATCCGAAATCGCGTTCCAGGTGTCGCCCTGGTTCGTCGGACGCTGGTCCGTGATCACCTTGGCCGCCGCCGTGGGCAGATTGGACTCGATGGTCATCGCACGCGGGTCGATCAGCACCATCCGGAAATTGGTGAAGGGCGCGATGTACCCGGAGCCGACCTCGCGGGAGTTCTCGTCGACGATCTTGAGATTCGTCTCGAAGTAGAAGCCCGATCCGATGCGGTTGCGCCGCGCACGGCCCCGCCGAATTCCGTCAGACCGGGAAGCTTGACGATGGCGCGGTGCTCGGCGATGAGCACCAGACGCGCGTCGGGTGCCTCGGCCAGCTGGGGTTTCAGCAGCGCCACCAGAACTGCGACGTCGATCTTCTCGCCCTCGGTCCACTTCTTCTGCAATGCGTAGATCCGCGGATCGGTCGGTGCGCAGCAGGACGACCGACGCATCGGGCTCGAATCTTGGCGATCGCGGCGTCCGCCGCCTGGAGCGCAACCACGTCGAACGCGCCGTCGGTCCGCGGGTAGGTCGCCCACTGCGGGGCGTTGCTGCGCCCGTCCATTATTCCGACGCTCAGCTGGTGATCGACGAGCGAGAGCACGACGTAGGAAGAGGCGGCCGCGGCACTTCCGCAACCCATCCACGCGAGTGAAACCAGGATGGCGACGAACCTGTACGCTTTTTCGATCATCCTCCGAAACGGAGTGCGGCACGATACTCCGGCGCCCCGATCCTGCCAGCCGGCGAGCAGGCGCAACGTTAGCCAACGCGTGTTCCCTCTTCAATCGCGCAACTCGCGCCCGGTGAGCTTGATGAACAGGTCTTCGAGATTCGCCGGCCGGTGCAGGTAACGCACGCCGTGCGCCCGCGCGAGCGTGGCGAGCAGCGGCTTCGGATCGGTTGCGTAGCAGAAGGCCGTCTCCCCCGTCATCTCGAGCCGGGTCGCGAGTTCCCGGCCGTGCGCTTCGGCCCAGGCCTCGCGTCGTCGCCGTACACCTCGATGACCTCGGGCTCGACATGCGCCGCGATCAGCGCGCGCGGCGTGTCGCACGCGATCAGCGTGCCGTTGTCGATGACCGCGAGCCGGGTGGCAAGCCGCTCGGCCTCGTCCATGAAATGCGTGGTGAGGAGGATCGTCTTGCCCTGCGTCAGCAGCTGCCGCAGCCCGTCCCAGATCAGGTGCCGCGCCTGCGGGTCGAGGCCCGTTGTCGGCTCGTCGAGGATCAGGAGTTCGGGATCGTTGATCAGCGCGCGCGCCAGCGTGAGCCGCCGCTTCATGCCGCCGGACAGCGTCCGGATGCCCGGCGTCGGCGCGTGCCCGCGAGCCCGGCGAAGTCGAGCAGCGCCGGGATGCGCGCCGCGAGTTTCGCGTGGGCGATGCCGAAATAGCGGCCGTACACCTGCAGGTTCTCGGTGACGGTGAAATCGGGTCGAGATTGTCGAGCTGCGGGACGACCCCCACGCGGATGCGCGCGCTGCCGCGCCGCGTCGCGGCACCGGCTCGCCGACCAGTTCGATCGTGCCGCCGTCGGGGTCGATGAGCCCGAGGCAGCAGCGCAGCGTCGTGGTCTTGCCGGCGCCGTTCGGGCCCGAGCAGGCCGAAGCATTCGCCGCGACGGATCTCGAACGAGAGCGCCCGCACCACCTCGTTTGCGCCGTAGCGCTTGCGCACCCCGCGACCCGCAGCACGACGTCCGCCGCCGCGGCGTTGCGCGAGGAGGCGGACTGCGGCAAGGACGCGTCAGGCGCCGGGGACGATCGCATGGCCGTGCCACATGCCCGTGATCGTGCGCTGCAGTTGCGGCAGGCGCCCGTGGAAGAAGTGGCCGCAGCCCGGAAAGACGACGACGGGCAGCTGCCTGCGGCCGCGCCCACGCGAGCACGTCGGCGAGCGGCACGATTTCGTCCTCCTCGCCGTGGACGACGATCGTCGTCCGCCGGACACGGCCTCGAGCGCGAAGCGCTGCACCGCGGGACCGACCAGCACCAGGCG
The DNA here is from genome assembly GCA_963788635.1 of uncultured beta proteobacterium. Lineage (GTDB taxonomy): Bacteria > Pseudomonadota > Gammaproteobacteria > Burkholderiales > Burkholderiaceae_C > Rubrivivax. The sequence continues at coordinate 3,074 of CAWBHE010000015.1, forward strand.
CTCGGCGGCGATCGACTGCGCGACGCGCGTCTGCACGTAGGTGCCGAACGAAAAGCCGGCGAGCACGACGGGCAGCTCGCGGTCGGTTCGCGCGCGCGTGCGCGAGCGCCGCGAGCGCATCGGCGGTTTCGCCGACGCCGTCGTCGAACGCTCCCTGCGAACGGCCGACGCCGCGGAAGTTGAAGCGCGGTCGCGGCGTAGCCCAGCGCGAAGAATGTCTTCGCGAGCGTCTGCGCGACCTTGTTGTCGAGCGTGCCGCCCTGCAGCGGGTGCGGATGCGCGACCAGCGCGATGCCGCGGGGCGCGTGCGCAGGGACGTTCTGACGCGATCTCCAGCGCGCCGGCGGGACCGTCGATCGTGTAGCGCTCGGTCGTCCTGGGCGTCAAATGCGCAGCCTCTCGACGATTTCGCCGCCGAGGACGTGCCGCTCGATGATCTCGTCGATGTCGGCGCGGTCGACGTACGTGTACCAGACGGCTTCGGGATAGACGACGAGCACCGGTCCCTCGTCGCAGCGGTCGAGGCAGCCGGCCTTGTTGATGCGGACCTTGCCCTTCCGTTCAGCCCGAGCGCCTTGACCCGGCCCTTGGCGTACGCCTGCAGGTCGGTGGAGCCGTGGTTCGCGCAGCACGCTTCGGGCGCTTCGCGCTGGTTGCAGCAGAAGAAGACGTGGCGCTGGTAGTAGCTCATCGGGGGTCAATCGGGGTCGAGCCCGGCGTTGGTGTTGCGACCGCGCGGACACGCAGCGCGCCGCGTGCAACCGGCGTGGATCCATCCACGGTGCCCGCCGGGATGCCGATTATAGCGGACGGGCGCGCCGGCGCCGAGGCGCGGCGCCTCGGCTCCGATATAATCGTTTCTCCCCGCTCCACTCCTGCGCGCCGTTCCCTTGAAGCTCTTTCGCCGGATCCTCCGTTACGTCCGTCCTTACCGGAGGGTGCTGGCCGGGGCCATGGTCGGCATGCTGATGGTCGCGTCGACCGACGTGATCATGTTGCGCATCGTCCAGCCGCTGCTCAACAACATCGGGGCGATCGACGCCGAGGCGACGTGGTGGCTGCCGTGGGCGATCGTCGGCGTCTTCGTGCTCCGCGGCATCGGCTCGTACGTCAGCGAATACGGACTGGCGTGGATCGGCTCGCGGGTCGTCTACGACATCCGCTGCGAGGCATGCGACCACCTGCTACGGCTGCCGACACCGTTCTACGACTCGACTTCCGCCGGATTCCTGCTGTCGAAGATCACCTTCGACGCGCAGCAGATCGCGGCGACGGCGTCCGAGGCGATCACGGTCAGCATCCGCAATTCGCTGACGATCGTGTTCATGATGGCGTACCTGCTGTACGTCAACTGGCAGCTCACGCTGATCGGGTTCGTGGCCTTTCCGCTCGTCGGCTACGCGCTGAAGAAGATCAGGCGACGCATGCGGCGCGTGAGCACGCTCGTGCAGGAGCGCACCGGGACGCTCACGCACGTGCTCGAGGAGGCGATCGGCGCCCATCGCGTCGTCAAGGTGTTCGGCGGCGAGCAGTACGAGAGCAGCCGGCTCCGTGCGGCGTCGAACCGCCTGCGGCTCGCGATGGCGAAGCAGGTCGGCGGCCGCAGCGCTCGGCACGCCGATCAACCAGATCATCGTCTCGATCGCCGTAGCCGTCATCCTGTGGGTCGCGATCCGGCAGAGCGCCGCCGGAACCTACGGCGCGGGCGATTTCATCACCTACATGTTCGCCCTCCTGCACCTGCTCAATCAGGCGAAGACGCTGTCCAACGTGAGCGCGGTGATCCAGCGCGGACTGACCGCGGCCGAGAGCGTCTTCGGGCTGATCGCCGAGAAGCCGGAACCCGATGCCGGCACCGTCACGCTGGGACGCGCGAAGGGCGGCATCCGCTTCGAGCACGTGACCAAGCGCTACGCGGAAGACGGTCGCGCCGCGCTCTCCGACCTCGACCTCGACATCGCGCCGGGCGAATCCGTGGCGCTGGTCGGGCCTTCGGGCGGCGGCAAGACGACGCTCGTCAACCTGATCCCGCGCTTCTACGTGCCGAGCGAAGGGCGCGTGCTGCTCGACGGGGAGGACCTCGCGAACATCCGCCTCGTCGACCTGCGGCGCCAGATCGCGCTGGTGAGCCAGGAGATCGTCCTGTTCAACGACACGATCGCCGCGAACATCGCGTACGGACGATGGCGGGCGCGCCGAGAGGCGGTCGAGCGCGCGGCCGAGGCCGCGAACGCGCTGGAGTTCATCCGACTGCAGCCGCAAGGGCTTCGACACCGTCGTTGGCGAGCGCGGTATCCGACTTTCCGGCGGCCAGCGCCAGCGTATCGCGATCGCGCGCGCGATCCTGAAGGACGCACCGATCCTGATCCTCGACGAGGCGACCTCGGCGCTCGACACCGAGTCGGAGCGGCTGATCCAGGCGGCGCTCGAGGAGCTGATGCAAGGCCGCACGACGATCGTGATCGCGCATCGGCTGTCGACGATCGAGCACTGCGACCGCATCGTGGTGCTGGACGACGGGCCGCATCGTGGAGCTGGGCGCGCACGCGGAGCTCGTCGCGCGGCAGGGCCTCTACGCGAGGCTGCATTCGCGCCAGTTCCGCGACGACTGACCGACAGTACCCGGGTGCGCGCATTGCCGCGCGAACGCGGCTTCGTGCGCCGACCCTCTCAGCGCCGGCCCTTCATGTACGCCGACGGCGGCGAGCTCAGCGCGTTGCCCAGCACCAGCATCTTCAGCCGCCGCTTGAGCGCCTTGACGGAGCGCGATGGCGCGAAGCGCCGCCGCAGCGCGGGGACCAGCGTCGCGGGCAGCATGGGGCCGTCCTTGAGGATGCCGAGGAAGTACAGGTCGAAGCTCTCCGCCGAGACGACGAATGCGAAGTCGGCGAACCACAGGCGGAGGTCGCCGGCCGCGACGCGTCGGCCAACTTCGACATGCACAGCCTGGCCAGCCTGCTGCACGGCGACCAGATCCGCGTGCGCCGCTCGGCCTTCAAGGTGCGCTTCCTGCACCCGCGCGGCTGGAGCTACTACGCCACGCTGCGGCGCAAGCTGCGCTGGTACGAAGGCGTGGTGTGACGACCCCCCCGAAGCGCCTGCGGCGCCTCCCCCCAGGGGGCGACGCCGGCGGACCGGCGGAGCCGGATCCGCGGCGTCTGCTTGGCCCGCGAGCCGAGCGCCTGCGGAGCTGAAATGCTGCGCCGTCTGGCTTTGCGCGACGTCGCGATCGTCGCCCATCTGGAGATCGAGCTCGACGCCGGCTTCACGGTGCTCACCGGCGAGACCGGCGCCGGCAAGTCGATCCTCGTCGACGCGCTGCAGCTCGCCTTGGGCAGCCGCGCCGACGCCTCGCTGGTGCGCGAAGGCGCGGCGCGCGCCGAGGTGAGCGCCGAGTTCGACAGCCCGGCCGCGCTGCAAGGCTGGCTCGACGACGCCGGCTTCGCCGTCGATGCGGCGCTGCTGCTGCGTCGCAGCGTCGACGCCCAAGGCCGCAGCCGGGCCTGGATCAACGGCAGTGCGGCCACCGTGGCGCAGCTGCGCGAGGTCGCCGAGCACCTGGTCGACATCCATGGCCAGCATGCCTGGCAAAGCCTGACCCGGCCGGCCGCGGTGCGCGCGCTGCTCGACGAACACGCCGGCCTCGACGCCGCGCCGCTGGCGTCCGCATGGCAGGCCTGGCGCGCCGCGCTGGCCGCGCTGGACACCGCCCGCGGCCAGCGCGACACGCTGGAGCGCGAGCGCGAGCGCCTGGCCTGGCAGATCGGCGAGGTCGACAAGCTGGCCCCCGGCGAGCAGGAATGGGACACGCTGAACGCCGAGCACCAGCGGCTGGCGCACGGCCAGGCCTTGCTCGACGGCGCGCGCGCGGCGCTGGACACGCTGGCCGACGGCGAGCCTTCGGCCGAGGGCCTGGCCGGCCGCGCGATCGCCGCGCTCGACGAGGTGACGCGCTTCGATCCCGAACTGGCCGCCGTCGTCGAGGTGCTGCGCGGCGCGCAGGCGCAGCTCGAAGACGCGGCGCACACGCTGAACGCCTACCTCGGCCACCGCGAACCCGACCCCGAGCGCCTGGCCGAGCTCGATGCGCGGCTCGCCGCCTGGGTCTCGCTGGCGCGCCGCTACCGGCGTGCGCCGGCCGAGCTGCCGGCGCTGCTGGTGGCCTGGAAGGACGAGCTGCGCGCGCTCGACGCCGCGGCCGATCTGGCCGCGCTCGAACGCGCGGCCGCCGACACCGAACACGCCTACCGCGCCGAGGCGCAGAAGCTGAGCCGGCTGCGCAAGGCTGCGGCGCCGAAGCTCGCCGCGGCCGTGACGCAGGCGATGCAGCCGCTGGGCATGGCGGGCGGCCGCTTCGAGGTCGCCTTGCTGCCCCTCGACGAACCGCAGTCCTTCGGCCTCGAAGGCGTCGAGCTGCGCGTCGCCGGCCACGCCGGCAGCACACCGCGAGCGCTGGCCAAGGTGGCCTCGGGCGGTGAACTGTCGCGGCTGGCGCTCGCGATCGCGACCACCACGGCGACCACCGCCACCCACGGCGCGGCCGCCGTCGGCACGCTGATCTTCGACGAGATCGACGCCGGCGTCGGCGGCGCGGTGGCCGACAGCGTGGGCCGGCTGATGAAGCAGCTCGGCCGCTCGACGCAGGTGCTCGCCGTCACCCACCTGGCGCAGGTGGCGGCCTGCGCCGACCACCACTTCGTCGTCGCCAAGGCGCTGCAAGGCCGCACCACCGTGAGCGACGTGCAGCCGGTCGCCGGCGAGGCGCGCGTGGCCGAGATCGCGCGCATGCTCGGCGGCGAACGCCTCACCGGCACCAGCCGCGCGCATGCGCAGGCCATGCTGGACGGCAGCGCGACATGACGAGCGGATCGAGATGAGCGAGTGGGTGCCCCTCGACGCCGCGGGCAAGGAGGTGATCCTCGTCACCGGCATCTCCGGCTCGGGCAAGTCGGTCGCGCTGCACGCGCTCGAGGACGCCGGCTGGTTCTGCGTCGACAACCTGCCGCCCGAGCTGCTGCGCGACTTCATCCGCCTCGAGCGCGAGCGCTTCACGCCGCGCGTCGCGGTGGCGGTCGACGTGCGCACCGCGTCGTCGCTGCCGCAGCTGCTGCCGCTGATCGATGCGCTCCGGAGCGAGGGCCACCACATCCGGCCGATCTTCCTCGACGCCAGCACCGACGCGCTCGTGCGCCGCTTCTCCGAGACGCGCCGCCCGCACCCGCTGACCGCGGTGCCGGCCGGCAGCGACGCATCGCGCGCGCTGATCGACGCGATCGAGCTCGAGCGCGAACTGCTCGCCGACCTGCGCGAAGTCTCGACCGTGATCGACACCAGCCAGCTGCGCCCGGCGATGCTGCGCCACTGGATGCGCGACCTGGTCGGCGCGCGCGAGGCCGCGCTGACGCTGGTCTTCGAGAGCTTCGCGTTCAAGCATGGCGTGCCGCTGGACGCCGACTACGTGTTCGACATGCGCGCGCTGCCCAACCCGTACTACGTGCGCGAGTTGCGCCCGCTGACCGGCCGCGACGCCCCGGTGGCCGCCTACCTGGAGGCGCAGCCCGAGGTGGCCGAGATGCTGGGCCAGATCGAAGCCTTCCTGCAGCGCTGGCTGCCGACCTTCGAGGACAACCAGCGCAGCTACCTGACGGTGGCGCTGGGCTGCACCGGCGGCCAGCACCGCTCGGTCTACGGCGTCGAATGGCTGTCGCGCCGCTTCGAAGGGCGCTACGCCACGCTGCTGCGCCACCGCGAGCTCGACGCCCGTGACTGACGACGCCGCGGCCCGGCCCGGCCTGCTGCCGCCCGCGGGGCCGGCGCTGCCGGATCCGCTGCCGCTGTTCCCGCTGCGCACGGTGCTGTTCCCCGGCGCGCTGCTCGGGCTGACGGTGTTCGAGGCGCGCTACCTCGACCTCGTCTCCGACTGCCTGCGCAGCCGCCAGCCCTTCGGCGTGCTGTGCCTGAAGCAGGGCAGCGAGGCGGGGCGCTCGGCGGCGCCGGTGGCGCTCGAAGAGGTGGGCGTGCTCGCCCGCATCGACGAGGTCGACGCCGAAGAGGCCGGCATCCTGCGCCTGCGCTGCACCGGCACGCAGCGCTTCCGTCGCCGCGGCGAGGCGGCGCAACGGGCGGACGGGCTCTGGGTCTGCCCGGCCACCGCGCTGGCGGACGACCCGCCGCGCATGCCCGGGCCGACGATGTTGCAGACCGTGCGCGCGCTGGCCGGCGCGATCAAGTCGCTGCAGGAGCAGGGCCGATCGCCGTTCGCCGAACCCTACCGGCTCGACGACGCCGGCTGGGTCGCGAACCGCTGGGCCGAACTGCTGCCGATCTCGCTGGCGGCCAAGCAGAAGCTGATGGAGCTGGAAGACCCGGTGATCCGGCTGTCGCTGGTCGACGGTTTCCTGCGCGACCGCAAGGTCGTGATCGGGTAAGCGCCTCGCTCAGCCGGCCTCGAGCAGCCGCCGCACCGGCGCGGCCAGGCCCAGCGCCAGCGCCTGGTCGCGCGTGACCCAGCGACCGGCCGGCAGCGCCGCCGCGACCTCGGCCCGCGCCGGCCGCGGCAGCGTCCAGCGCAGCGGCTGCGAGCGTCCAGTCGAAATGGGTCAGCGCATGCTCGATCGTCGGCAGCCACTCGCCCCGCCCCGGCCAGCCTTCGGTGAGGGTGGCCAGCGCGTCGGCCTGGTCGAACTCGGGCAGGCTCCACAGGCCGGCCCAGACGCCCTGCGCCGGACGCTGGGTGAGGTAGAGCGAGCCGCCCTGCTCCAGCCACAGCAGCGCGTGGCGGCGCCGGCCGCGCCTGAGCTTGCGCGTCTTCACCGGGTAGCGCTCGGGCGCGCCCTCGGCACGCGCGACGCAGGGTTCGGCCAGCGGGCACTGCTCGCACAGCGGGCGCCGCGTCAGGCAGACGCCGGCACCGAGGTCCATCAGCCCCTGGGTGTAGGCCTCGATGCCGCGCGCCGGCAGCAGCGCGGTCGCGGCCTGCCACAGCGCGCGCTCCTCGGCGCCTTGCGCCAGGTCGCCGGCGAAGCCGAGCGCGCGCGTCAGCACGCGCTTGACGTTGCCGTCCAGGATCGCGACGCGCTCGCCGAAGGCGAAGGCGGCGATCGCCGCCGCCGTCGAGCGGCCGATGCCGGGCAGCCGGGCGAGCGCCTCGGCGCTGGGCGGAAAGCGCCCACCATGCTCGGCCACGACCGCCTGCGCACAGCGGTGCAGGTTGCGCGCGCGGCTGTAGTAACCCAGGCCGCTCCACAGCGCGAGCACGTCGTCCAGCGGCGCGACGGCGAGCGAGCGCACGTCGGGGAAGCGCTCGAGGAAGCGCGCGTAGTAGCCGAGCACGGTGCTGACCTGCGTCTGCTGCAGCATCACTTCGGACAGCCAGATGCGGTAGGCGTCGCGCGTTCCCTGCCAGGGCAGTCCGTGGCGGCCGTGCCGGCGCTGCCAGCGCACGACGCGCTGGGCCATACCCACGTCGGTCATCAGGCGGCAGCCTGGCGCAGGCGCGGGTCGGGCAGCGGCTGGGTGCGGTCGTTGAGCACGCCGCGCGCCACCGACAGCATCTCGTCGGCAACGCGCACGAGCTGGCGTTCGAGTTCGACCAGGTGGCCGTCCTGCGATTCGACCTCGGCGATGCGCGCTCCAGCTCGCCGGCGGCGACCTGGATGCGCTCGAGCGCCTCGCGCCGGCGCTTGAAGCCGCGCCGGCGTTCGCGCAGCTGGACGTCGATCTGGCCGGACGCCGTCTTGCTCCACATCTCCAGCTCGCCGGCCGCGCTTTCGAAGACCACGCGCAGCTTGGACAGCAGCATGCGGCGGAACTGTTCGGCGAATCCCGGCGTCACCAGGCGCCAGGCCTGCGACAGGCTCAGGTAACGGCTGTAGTTGCGGTCGATCAGGTCGAGCTCGGCGGTGAAGCGGTCCAGCTCGGGCGGCAGCGACAGCGTGAACGCGAAGCCGAACTCGGCGTTCAGCTGCAGGAAGCTGGCGTCCAGCATCTGGCGCATCTCGCCCGCCTGGCCAGCGGCCTGGGTGAGCGCGCCGCGCAGCCGGTCGCACAGCGTGCCGAAGGCCTGGCGCGCACCCAGCTTGAGCGGCCCGGCGCCGGCAGCGGCCTGCATCGCGGCGACCTCGGCGCGCAAGGCGTCGCTGGACAGGCGCGCCAGCGCAGCGCGCAGCAGCCGTGCCTGCACCGAGCGCACCGCCGACAGGCGGGCGGTGCAGCGCTCGAAGTCCTGCATCTCGGCGTCGATCCGCTGCAGCATCAGGCGCAGCTTGGCGCCGCTCTTGCCGCGCAGGCCGCGCAATTCGAGCAGTTGCTCGGCCTGCTGGCGGCGCCGGTCGGCCAGCCGCCGGCCCGCCGCCGAGCGCAAGCGCTGCACGGTGCTGGCCGCGGCCAGCACGAGCAGTTCGTGCTGGCGCGGCAGCAACTCGGCGCTGAGCGCGTCTTCCAGTTCGGGCAGCCGGCTCGCCGCCAGTGCCGCGGCGTCGCCGCCGACGCGCGCGGCCAGCGCGTTGCGCGCCGACAGCGGGAACACGCGCGAGCGCGGCAGTGCGAGCGTCTGCGCGGTGAGTTCGCGCTGGCGCTCGATCTGCGCCGCCACCTCGGCCGGCGACGCGAGCGGGTCGACCAGCGTGTCGATCTTGTTCAGCACGACGAATCGCTCGACGCTGTCGCCGCCCAGGTGTTCGCGCCAGATGGCGAGGTCGGAGCGCGTGACGCCGGTGTCGGCCGCGAGCACGAACACGGTGGCGTGCGCCGATGGCAGCAGCGACAGCGTGAGTTCGGGCTCGGCACCGATCGCGTTCAACCCCGGCGTGTCGAGCACGACCAGCCCGCGCTGCAGCAGCGGGTGCGGATAGTTGATGAGCGCGTGGCGCCAGGCCGGCACCTCGACCGTGGCCGTCGGCTTCGAGCGGCGGGTTCTCGTCGGGGTGGTCGTCGCTCCAGAAGCCGAGCGCGGTGGCGTCGGCGACGCTGACGCGACGGGTGCGCGTGACCGGCCTCGAGCGCGCTCGCCAGCGCATCCGGGTTCTTCGGGTCCAGCGGCACGCGCTGCCAGGCGTCGTCGCTGCCGCGCAGTTCGGACAGCGACAGCCCGCGCAGCCGGGTTTCGATCGGCAGCAGCGACAGCCGGGACGGCAGCGCGGCATCGAAGAACAGCTCGACCGGGCACATCGTCGTGCGGCCGGGCGTGGCCGGCAGCACGCGACGACCGGCGTCGGCGAAGAAGATCGCGTTGATCAGCTCGGACTTGCCGCGCGAGAACTCGGCCACGAAGGCGAGCACGAGCTTCTCGCCGGACAGGCGCTGCGCGCAGCGCGGTCAGCACCGCGAGGTCGGGCTCGTCGACGAGCTCGTGGTCGTTCAGGAAGCGCGCGAACCCGGCCGCGCCACGGTCGAGCGCAGCGCGCCAGGCGGCGAGGTCGTCGATCGTCTTGACGATGGAGCTTTGCATCGAGGTTTTTGGCAGCCCGCGGTCATGCTAGCGCAGCAGGACGCGCCGAAAACGCCCGCGAAACATGTGCTGACACGCAGATGTCACGTCTTCAGCGCGTTTGGCAGCCGGCGCAGAAATAAGTCGCACGTTGGCCTTGCACGACGCGGCGCACCGTGCCGCCGCAGCGCCGGCAATCCTGGCCGGCGCGGCCGTAGACCTGGGCCTGGTCCTGGAAGCCACCGCTCATGCCGTGCGCGTCACGGAAGTCGCGCAGCGTCGACCCGCCGAGCTCGAGCGCCTGGGCCAGCGTCGCGCGCAGCGCCGCCAGCAGCCGCGCCGCGCGCGGCCGGCTGATGCGGTCGCAGCGCAGCATCGGGTGGATGCCGGCCGCGTGCAGCGCCTCGCAGGCGTAGATGTTGCCCGCGCCGACCACCACCGCACCGCTCAGCAGCACGGTCTTCACCGGCGCGCGGCGCCGGTGCAGCGCCGCGTGGAAGACCTCGGCGCTGAGCGCCGGGTCGAATGGCTCGGCGCCGAGCGGCGCGAGCAGCGTCGCCGCCGGCTCGTCGGCGAGCGAGGCCGACCAGACCACCGCGCCGAAGCGTCGCGGGTCGGTCAGGCGCAACGTGCCCTGGCTGGTGACGAGATCGAAGTGGTCGTGCGGCCCCGGCGGCGCCCGGCCGTCGATCAGCGCGAGCGAGCCCGACATGCCCAGGTGCAGCAGCAGGCCGCCGTCCGCGGCTTCGCCGGGCGATGACTGCAAGGGCATCCACAGATACTTGCCGCGCCGAATCACCGGTCCGATGCGGCGGCCGACCAGCGAATCCGGCGCCGCTCCCAGCGGCCAGCGCAGCGGTTTGCCCAGCCGCGCCGACAGCACGCGGGCGCCGCGCAGCGGCTCGTCGATTCCCCTTCGGGTGACCTCGACCTCGGGCATCTCGGGCATGGGGCATTATGCGAGGATGAATCGATCCCCTCGGGAGTCCCGATGTTCCTGAAACCACGCTGGCGCCGCATCTTCGGCGCCACCGCGCTGGCGGCTGTGGCCGCTTGCGCCGTCGGACCGGCCCGCGGCGCCGTGACGCCGCCCCGCCCGCCCGCCCCGCCCGTCAATTCCGCGCTCGACGCCACCCTGCTCTACCAGTTGCTGGTCGGCGAGATCGAGCTGCGCACCGGCCAGCCCGGTGCGGCCTACCAGGTGATCCTGGACGCCGCGCGCCGCACCCACGACGACGCCTTGTTCCGGCGCGCGGTCGACATCGCGCTGCAGGCGCATGCCGGCGACCAGGCCCTGGCCGCGGCGCGCGCCTGGCGCACCGCGAACCCGCACTCGATCGACGCGCTGCGGCTGGAGTTGCAGATCCTCGCCGCGCTGAACCGCATGAGCGACGCGGTGGACCCGCTGCGCGCGCTGATCGACCTCACGCCCGACGTCGAACGCGGTGCACTGATCACCGCGCTGCCGCGCTTCCTGGGCCGCAGCACCGACACGCGGCAGACCGCGCAGTTGCTGGACAAGGTGCTCGAGCCCTACACGCACAAGCCGGCGCTGCGCGCGCCGGCGCACGTGGCGATGGGTCGCGGCTGGCTGACGGCCGGCGACGGCGACCGCGCGCTGACCCTCGCTTTGCAGGCGCAGCGCGACGACCCGAAAGCGCCCGGCGCCGCGCTGCTGGCAGTCGACCTGATGGCCAGCAAGCCCGCGGCCGAGAAGATCGTCACCGACTACCTGGCCCGGCCGGACGCGCTGCCCGGCTTGCGCCTGGCCTACGTGCGCGCGCTCACCAGCGCGCAGCGCTACCCGGACGCGGTGGCGCAGCTCGTGCAGGTGACGCGCGAGCACCCGGAGCTGGCACCACCGTATCTGTCGCTCGGTGCGCTCTACCTCGAACTGCGGCGCACGCCGGAAGGCGAAGCGGCGCTGCTGCATTACGTCGAGATGGTGCAGGCCCAGCGGGCCGACGCGGCAGGCGCTGCGGCGTCGGCAGCTTCGGCGGCGTCGGCCCCGCCCGCCGCCGAAGACCTCACCGCCACCGCCGAGCCGGCCGACCAGGGCCTGGTCCAGGCCTACCTGATGCTGGCCCAGTCGGCCGAGCGACGCGGCGACTTCAAGGCCGCCGACGCCTGGCTGGCGCGCATCGACGACCCGCAGCGCGCGCTCGACGTGCAGACCCGGCGCGCCGCGATCCTGGCCCGCCAGGGGCGCATCGCCGAGGCGCGCGAACTGATCCACCGGGTGCCCGAGCGCAACCCGGGCGACGCGCGCGCCAAGCTGATCGCCGAGGCCAGCGTGCTGCGCGAGGTGAAGCGCTGGCCGGACGCCTTCGACGTGCTCGCGACCGCGAACCAGCGCTTCCCCGACGACACCGACCTGCTTTACGAGCAGGCGATGATGGCCGAGAAGATCGGGCGCTTCGACGAGATGGAGCGGCTGCTGCGGCGCGACATCGAGCTCAAGCCCGACGACGCCCAGGCGAACAACGCGCTCGGCTATTCGCTGGCCGATCGCGGCGTGCGCCTGCCCGAGGCGCGCAAGCTGATCCAGCGCGCGCTCGAACTCTCGCCCGGCGACCCCTTCATCACCGACAGCCTGGGCTGGGTCGAGTACCGGATGGGCAACCGCGACGAAGCGCTGCGGCTGCTGCGCCAAGCCTATGCCGCGCGCCCCGACCCCGAGATCGGCGCGCACCTGGGCGAGGTGCTCTGGGCCTTCGGCAACCAGGCCGAGGCGCGCCGCGTCTGGCAGCAGGCGCACGCCGTCGATGCGGGCAACGACGTGCTGCAGGAGACGCTGTCGCGGCTCAAGGTCGGCTTGTGAGTCACGGCCGATGGCGAGCGCCAGCGCTCGTGCTGGCGGCGGCAGCGTTGGCGGCCTTGGCTGGCTGTGCGACACCGCGGCCGCCTGCGCCGGACTGGCTGAGCGGGCGCCTGTCGGTGCAGGTCGCCGCGTTGGCCGACCGGCCGGCGCGCAGCGTGAGCAGCGCCTTCGACCTGCGCGGCGATGCCGAGCGCGGCGAGTTGCGGCTCAGCTCGCCGCTGGGCACGGTGGTCGCCGACGCTTTCTGGGCGCCCGGCGAGGCGCGGCTGATCACCTCCGATGGCGAGACACGCTACACCGACCTCGACGCCCTCGCCCGCGAGGCGCTGGGCGAAGCGCTGCCGTTGCAGGCGCTGCCCGCCTGGCTGCGGGGCCGCCCTTGGCCGGGGGCGGACAGCCGGGCCACCGCGGCCGGCTTCGAACAGCTCGGCTGGGCCGTGAACCTCGGCCGCTACGCCCAGGGCTGGCTCGAGATCACGCGCGCCGCGGCACCGGCGGTGACGCTGCGCGCGCGGCTGGAGCCGGACTCGTGAGCCTGCGCGCCTTGTTCGACGTGCCGGCGCCGGCCAAGCTGAACCTGTTCCTGCACGTGGTGGGCCGGCGCGAGGACGGCTACCACCTGCTGCAATCGGCGTTCCAGCTCGTCGACTGGGCCGACACGCTGCATTTCGAGCGCCGCGACGACGGCCGCCTGCAGCGCCACGACCTCGGCCCGACCCTGCCGGCGGACGACCTGTGCCTGCGCGCGGCGCGCGCATTGCAGGCGCAAAGCGGCACCGCGCTCGGCGCCGACATCTCGATCGTCAAGCGTCTGCCCTGGGGCGCCGGTCTGGGCGGCGGCAGTTCGGACGCGGCCAGCACCTTGCTCGCGCTGAACCGGCTCTGGGGCCTGGGCTGGCCGCGCGAGAGGCTGCTCGCGCTGGGCGCGAGCCTCGGCGCCGACGTGCCGTTCTTCGTCGGCGGACGCAACGCCTTCGTCGAAGGCATCGGCGAGCGGCTGACGCCGATCGTGTTGCCGGCGCAGTGGTTCGCGGTCGTCAAGCCGGCGGCGGCGATCGCCACGCGCGAGATCTTCGAAGACCCGCGCCTGGTCCGCGACACCGAAGCTGTTATAGTCGCGGGCTTCCTCGCTGACGACCCGGGGCATGGGGTGTCTGCAGCAAGGCTGGCGGCAGGATTCGGCCACAACGACCTGCAGCCGCTTGCCCAGACCCGCTGCCCCGAAGTGGCGCAAGCCGCCGGCTGGCTCGAGGCTCGTTTCGGCAACAGCCGGATGACGGGCTCGGGCAGTGCGGTGTTCGCGAGGGCCGGCACGGGCGACCAACCCATGGCGACATTTCCGGCGGGAGAACTTCCGCCGGGTTGGGTCGGTCGAATGTGCCGCGGTCTGGACCACCACCCCTTGGGGGCGTGGGCCGACTGAAAAGGTTTCGAGGTGGCGGCCTGCCCGTCACCTGCGTAGGGGAGTCGCCAAGTTGGTCAAGGCATCGGATTTTGATTCCGACATGCGAGGGTTCGAGTCCTTCCTCCCCTGCCAAGTCTTCCGCGTCAACCGCCATCCCGGAGCTTGCCTGCCGTGCTCTTCAACACCGTGCTTTTCACCGGCAACGCCAATCCGGTGCTGGCGCAGGAAATCGCCACCCACCTGGGCGTGGACTTGGGGCGCGCGGCGGTCGGGCGATTCTCCGACGGCGAGGTCACGGTCGAGATCCAGCAGAACGTGCGTGCGCGCGACGTCTTCGTCGTCCAGCCGACCTGCACGCCGACGAACGAGCACCTGATCGAGTTGTGCATGATGGTCGATGCGCTCAAGCGCGCGAGCGCGCGCCGCATCACCGCCGTGATCCCGTATTTCGGCTACGCGCGGCAGGACCGCCGGCCGCGCAGCATGCGGGTGCCGATCAGCGCCAAGGTGGTCGCCAACATGCTCGAGACGGTGGGCGTCGAGCGGTTGCTGACGATGGACCTGCACGCCGACCAGATCCAGGGCTTCTTCGACATTCCGGTCGACAACATCTACGCCAGCCCGGTGCTGCTGTCCGACCTGAAGAGCAAGGCCTACCCCAACCTGGTGGTGATCTCGCCCGACGTCGGCGGCGTGGTGCGCGCGCGCGCGCTGGCCAAGCAACTCGGCTGCGATCTGGCGATCATCGACAAGCGCCGCCCGGCGGCCAACGTCTCCGAGGTGATGCACGTCATCGGCGAGATCGACGGCCGCAACTGCGTGATCATGGACGACATGATCGACACCGCCGGCACGCTGGTGAAGGCGGCCGAGGTGCTGAAGGAACGCGGCGCGCGCAGCGTCTACGCCTACTGCACGCACCCGGTCTTCTCCGGCCCGGCCGTCGAGCGCATCGCCAGCTCGCAGATCGACGAGGTCGTCGTCACCAACACCATCCCGCTGACGGCAGCCGCGAAGGCCTGCCCGAAGATCCGCCAGCTGAGCGCGGCCTTCCTGTTCGCCGAGACCATCCGCCGCATCAGCGACGGCGAATCGGTGACCTCGCTGTTTGCCGACCAGAACAACAATTTCTAGCGCTAGAGCGGGTTCCTGACGGAGCCCTTCGAGGTTTGCGGGCCATCCGGCCCGCTTTTCAAGCGGGCCCTGGTCGCGGGGCCTGTCCACATGGAGTCCACATGAAATTCACCGCTTTCGAGCGCACGCTGCAGGGGACCGGAGCGAGCCGCCGCCTGCGCGTCGCCAACAAGGTGCCCGGCATCGTCTATGGCGCCGGCACGCCGGCCATGATCGAGCTCGATCACAACGCGCTGTTCTTCGCGCTGAAGAAGGAAGCCTTCCATTCGTCGATCCTCGAGATGGATCTCGGCGGCGTGACGCAGAAGGTTCTGCTGCGCGACTTCCAGATGCACGCCTGGAAGCCGCTCGTGCTGCACATCGACTTCCAGCGCGTCGACGAGACGACCCGGCTGCGCAAGAAGGTGCCCCTGCACTTCTCCGGCGAGGAAACCTCCCCGGCCGTGAAGACCGACAAGTGCCTGGTCGTCCACGTCGCGACCGAACTCGAGATCGAGTGCCTGGCCTCGCAACTGCCCGAGTTCGTCACCATCGACCTGTCGAACCTGGCGAAGAACCAGAGCCTGCACGCCAGCGACCTGAAGCTGCCGGAAGGCATCAAGGTCGTCAAGCACGGCACGCGCAACCCGGTGATCGTCTCGGTGACGACGCCGAAGGTCGAGGAAGAGGCCGCGCCGGCGACGGTGGTCGTGGCCCCCGAAAAGGGCAAGGGCGCCAAGCCCAAGAAGGACGAGAAGCAGAACAGGAAGTAACCCGACCGAGCGGGGTGTGACACCCCCGCCGTCCCCACCCAAACCCCACTCCGGTGGGGTTTGGTCGTTCCGGGTCGCACCGATAATCCCGCCCCATGATTCGACTCTTCGTCGGCCTGGGCAACCCGGGCGCTGAATACGAGACCACCCGCCACAACGCCGGTTTCTGGTGGGTCGATGCGCTGGCCGACAAGCTCGGCACGCGGCTCGTGCCCGAGCGCGGCTACCAGGCGCTGGTGGCCCGCGTGAATCCACCACAGGCGGCTGCAGGCCCGGTCTGGCTGCTCGAGCCGATGACCTTCATGAACCGCTCGGGCTTTTCGGTGGCCACGCTGGCGCGCTTCTTCAAGATCGAGCCGCAGCAGATCCTGGTCGCGCACGACGAGCTCGACCTGCTGCCCGGCCAGGCCAAGCTCAAGTTCGGCGGCAGCGCCGCCGGCCACAACGGGCTGAAGGACATTCACGCCCAACTCGGCACGCTGGACTTCTGGCGCCTGCGACTGGGCATCGGGCACCCGGGCGTGAAGGCCGAGGTCGTCAACTGGGTGCTCAAGAAGCCCTCGCCCGACCACCGCGAGGCGATCGAACGCTGCATCGAGCGCTCCCTCGAAGCGAGCGAGCAGCTGCTCGCCGGCGAGATGGACCGCGCGCTGCAGAAGATCCACGCCCAGCCCCCGCGACCCAAACCGCCACGGCCGCCGTCCACCCCGGGAGATGACGCATGAAGACCGTTCTCGTCGCCGCCGCCCTGCTCGTGGCCGGCGCGGCCCAGGCACAGACCGTCTGGCGCTGCGGCGCCGGCGGCAACAGCTACTCGCACAGCCCCTGCTCCGAAGGCCGGCCCGTCGTGGTGGCCGATGGGCGCAGCGCGAAGGAGGTCGAGGCCGCGCGCGCGGTGGCCGTGCGCGAACGCGCGCTGGCCGATGAACTGACCCGTCAGCGCATCGAGCGCGAGCGGGAATGGGGCGAACGCGGCTCCGGCCTGGCCGGCATCAAGCCGCAATCGCGGCCGCAGATCAAGCCGAAATCGGCGAAGGCGAAGTGGAAGAAGCCGCGGACGCGGACGATCCAGCTTGCAGCGCGCGGTACTTCGCCAGCAGCTGCTCCCGCGTCTCGACCTGTTGCGGATTGACCGGGATGCAGCTCACCGGGCAGACCTGCACGCATTGCGGCTCGTCGAAGTGGCCCACGCATTCGGTGCACTTGGCCGGATCGATCTCGTAGATCTCGACACCCATCGCGATCGCCTGGTTCGGGCACTCGGGCTCGCAGACATCGCAATTGATGCATTCATCGGTGATCCACAGGGCCACGGCGACCTCACTCCGTTTGGACGACGCGCTCTTTCAGCCGCCGCAGCACCGAGGGTGCCACGAACTTGGAGACATCACCGCCGAGGCTGGCAATCTCGCGCACGAAGGTGCCGCTGACGAACTGGAACTGGTCCGACGGCGTCATGAAGACCGTCTCCACGTCGGGCATCAGCTGGCGGTTCATGCCGGCCATCTGGAACTCGTACTCGAAGTCGCTCACCGCGCGCAGCCCGCGCACGACGACCTTGGCCCCGTTGTCGACGACGAAGTCGCGCAGCAGGCCGCGGAAGGCGGTGACCTCGACGTTCTTGTAAGGTGCGGCGATCTCGGTGGCGATCTCCAGCCGCTCGGCGATGGTGAACATCGTGCGCTTGTGGTGGCCGGCGGCCACCGCCAGGATCAGGCGGTCGAACAACGTGGAGGCACGGCGCATCAGGTCTTCGTGGCCCAGCGTCATCGGATCGAAGGTGCCCGGGTAGACGGCGGTCAGCGGGGTCACGGTGGTCACGGCGCGGTCCTGGACGGTTCGACGGCGGCAGTGTAGCCGCGGCGGAACAGCTGGAAATGCACCGCACCGGCACGCGACTGGCGGTGCAGTTCCAGCCCCGGCGGCGTCTCGGCCAGCGCTTCGCGGGCCTCCAGATAGACGAAGCCGCCCTCGACCAGCAGCCGTGCGCTCGCGGCAACGGCCGCGGCGCCCAGCCCGGCGTCGAACGGCGGGTCCAGCAACACCAGCTCGAAGCGCGCCGGCGCGCTGGCCGCCATCCACGACATCGCCTCGCTGCGTTCGACGCGCAGCGTCGTCGCACCCAGGCGTTGGCGCGACGCGTTCAGGCTCGCGACGAGCTTCGGATCGCGCTCCAGCAGCAGCACCTCGGCAGCGCCGCGCGACGCCGCCTCGAAGCCGAGCGCGCCACTGCCCGCGAAGGCGTCGAGCACGCGCCAGCCGGTCAGGTCCTGGCCGAGCCAGTTGAACAGCGTCTCGCGCACCCGGTCCGGCGTGGGCCGCAGACCGGGCACGTCGGCCACCGGCAGCTTGCTGCGTTTCCACTGGCCACCGATCAGCCGCACCTCGTTCGGCCGGCCGGCGGTGATGCGCACGGCCTGCGGCTTGCCGTCGACGAAACGGACGCGGTGCTTCACAGGCGCACCGGGATGCCGTCGCGCGCCATCAAGGCCTTGGCCTGGCCGACCGTGAACTCGCCGTAGTGGAAGATGCTGGCCGCCAGCACGGCGTCGGCGCCGCCGATGCGGATGCCGTCGGACAGGTGCTGCAGCGCGCCGACGCCGCCGGAGGCGATCACGGGCACCGGCACCGCGTCCGACACCGCGCGCGTGAGTTCGAGGTCGAAGCCGCTCTTGGTGCCGTCGCGGTCCATGCTGGTGAGCAGGATCTCGCCGGCGCCCAGCTCGGCCATCCGGCGCGCCCAGGCCACGGCGTCCAGGCCGGTGTTCCTGCGCCCGCCGTGCGTGTAGACGTCCCAGCCGCCACCGTCGTGTCCGTCCTGGCGACGCTTGGCGTCGATGGCCACGACGATGCACTGCGCGCCGTACTTCTCGGACGCGTCGCGGATCACCTGCGGGTCGGCCACCGCCGCCGAGTTGAAGCTGACCTTGTCGGCGCCGGCGTTGAGCAGCCGGCGCACGTCTTCGACGGTGCGCACGCCGCCGCCGACGGTGAGCGGGATGAAGACCTGCGAGGCCACCGCCTCGATGATGTGCAGGATCAGGTCGCGGCCGTCGCTGGTGGCGGTGATGTCGAGGAAGGTCAGCTCGTCGGCACCCTGCTCGTTGTAGCGCGCCGCGATCTCGACCGGGTCGCCGGCGTCGCGCAGTTCGACGAAGTTGACGCCCTTGACGACGCGCCCGCCGGTGACGTCCAGGCAGGGAATGATGCGTTTGGTCAGCATGCGCTCAGGGCGCGCCGTTGAGTTCGTCGGCGCGCGCCTGCGCGGCGGCGAAGTCGAGCGCACCGGTGTAGATCGAACGGCCGCAGATCACGCCTTCGACGCCCTCGTGCTCGACGGCGCAGAGCGCCTCGATGTCGGCGATGCCGGCCAGCCCGCCGGAGGCGATGACCGGAATCGACAGCGCCTGCGACAGCCGCACGGTCGCCTCGACGTTGATGCCGGTGAGCATGCCGTCGCGGCCGATGTCGGTGTAGATCACCGCCTCGACGCCGTAGTCCTCGAACTTCTTCGCCAGGTCGACGACCTCGTGGCCGGTGAGCTTGCTCCAGCCGTCGGTGGCGACCTTGCCGTCCTTCGCATCGAGGCCGACGATGATGTGGCCGCCGAAGGCGCTGCACGCGTCCTTCAGGAAGCCCGGGCTCTTCACCGCGGCGGTGCCGATGATCACGTAGGACAGGCCGTCGTCGAGGTAGCGCTCGATGGTGTCGAGGTCGCGGATGCCGCCGCCGAGCTGGACCGGGATCTCGTCGCCGACCTCGCGCAGGATGGCCTTCACCGCCGCTTCGTTGACGGGCTTGCCGGCGAAGGCGCCGTTGAGGTCGACCAGGTGCAGGCGGCGCGCGCCGGCATCCAGCCAGCGCCGGGCCATCGCGGCCGGGTCCTCGCCGAAGGTGGTCGATGACTTCATGTCGCCTTGTTGAAGGCGCACGCACTTGCCGTCTTTCAGGTCGATGGCGGGGATCAGCAGCATGGCTCGTCGGGAGCGAAGGGGCGGGGGAGGAAAGGGACGATCAGGGCGTCCAGCGCAGGAAGTTGCGGTACAGGGCAAGTCCGTGCGCGGCGCTCTTCTCGGGGTGGAACTGGGTCGCAAAAATGTTATCCCGCGCCAGCGCCGCGGTAAAGCGCGCGCCGTAGTCGGCCTCGCCCGCGGTGTGGCGCGGGTCCGACGGGTCGGCGAAAAAGCTGTGCACGAAGTAGAAATAGCTGCCGTCGGGCACGTCCGTCCACAGCGCGTGCGGCTGCTGGAACACGCGGTTCCAGCCCATGTGCGGCACCTTGAAGCGGCTGCCGTCTTCCTGCAGCCGGCCGTCGAGCCGGAAACGGCGCACCTCGCCGGGAACGAGCGCCAGCCCCGGCGTGTCCTGCTCCTCGCTGTGCGCGAGCAGCATCTGCATGCCCACGCAGACGCCCATCAGCGGCTTGTTCGCCGCCGCGTGCAGCACCGCCTGCTTCAGCCCCGAATCGTGCAGCTCGCGCATGCAGTCGCGCATCGCGCCCTGGCCGGGCAGCACGACGCGGTCGGCGGCGAAGACCTCCTCCGGGTTCGCGGTCACGATGACCTTGACGTCCGATTCGCGCGCGACATGGGCCACTGCCTGCGACACCGAGCGCAGGTTGCCCATCCCGTAGTCGACGACGGCGACGACGCTCAAAGCGTTCCCTTCGTCGACGGCACGACCCCGGCCGCGCGCGGGTCCGGCGCCAGCGCCATGCGCAGCGCGCGCGCGAAGGCCTTGAACACCGTCTCGCACTGGTGGTGCGCGTTGTCGCCCTTCAGGTTGTCGACGTGCAGCGTGACCAGCGCGTGGTTCGCGAAGCCCTGGAAGAATTCGAAGGTGAGCTGGGTGTCGAAGCTGCCGATCATGCCGGCCTTGAACGGCACGTCCATGTGCAGCCCGGGGCGCCCGGAGAAGTCGACCACGACGCGCGACAGCGCCTCGTCCAGCGGCACGTAGGCGTGCCCGTAGCGCGTGATGCCGCGCTTGTCGCCGACCGCCGCCGCGACCGCCTGGCCGAGCGTGATGCCGACGTCTTCGACCGTGTGGTGGCCGTCGATGTGCAGGTCGCCGTTGGCCTCGATCTCGAGGTCGATCAGCCCGTGGCGCGCGACCTGGTCGAGCATGTGGTCGAAGAAGCCGATGCCGGTGGCGAGCTTGGCCTCGCCCGTGCCGTCCAGGTCGAGCCGGACGCGGATCTGCGTTTCCTTCGTGTCGCGTCGGATGTCGGCGGTTCGGGGCATCTCAGAGGCTCGCTTTCAGGGCATCGATCATGAGGCCGTTCTCCGGCGGCGTCCCGACCGTCAGGCGCAGGCAGTTGGCCAGCAGCGGGTGCAGCGCGGAGACGTTCTTGACCAGCACGCCGCGCTGCTTCATCCCGGCGAACGTGGCCGCGGCATCGGGCACGCGTGCGAGGATCATGTTCGCCTGGCTCGGAAAGGGCCGGACACCCGGCAGCGCAGCCAGCGCAGCCGCCAGCGCTTCGCGATCGCGCCGGATGGCGGCCGCCTGCTGCGCGTAGACCTGGGCATGCTCCAGCGCGAACAGGCCCGCCTCGGCGTTGAGCACGCTCACGTTGAAGGGCGGACGCAGCTTCTCGATCTCGGCGACCAGTTCACGCCGTCCGATGAGGTAGCCGATACGCACCCCGGCGAGGCCGAACTTGCTCATCGTGCGCATCAGCAGCACATGCGGGTGGCGTTCGAGACGGGCCATCGAATCGCGCGCCGCGAACGGCTGGTACGCCTCGTCCATCACGACCAGGCCATCGATGCGGCCCATCGCCTCGATGCAGCGGTCGATCACCGCGTCGTTCCACAGGTTGGCCGTCGGATTGTTCGGGTAGGCCAGGTAGAGCAGCGACGGGCGGTGCGTTTCGATCGCAGCCAGCATCGCCGCCTCGTCGAGCTCGAAGTCGGGCGTCAAGTCCACGCCGACGAAGCGAATGCCCTGCAGCGCCGCGGACATGCCGTACATCACGAAGCCGGGTAGCGGCGCCATGAAGACCGCTCCTGGCACGTCGCAGGCCAGGCTGAGCATCGTGATCAGCTCGTCCGACCCATTGCCCAGCGTGAGCGCGCAACTCTCGGGCATCCGGGCATGTGCGGCCAATGCGGCACGCAGGTCTTCCGTGCGCTCGGCGGGATAGCGGTTGATCGCCACCCGACCCAGCCGCTCGCCCAGCTCATGCTGCAGTTCGGCGGACAGCGTGTACGGGTTCTCCATCGTGTCGACCTTGACGAAGCCGGCGCTGGGCTGCACGGCATAGGCATG
The DNA here is from genome assembly GCA_963788635.1 of uncultured beta proteobacterium. Classification (GTDB taxonomy): domain Bacteria; phylum Pseudomonadota; class Gammaproteobacteria; order Burkholderiales; family Burkholderiaceae_C; genus Rubrivivax. The sequence goes on from CAWBHE010000015.1 coordinate 24,886, forward strand.
CATCGACTGGATGTCGCTTCGAATCACGCGGCGCGTCGTGTCGGCGAGCGTCATCGCGGCCCCTTCGTCGTCAGCCGCATCTCGGCCGCCATGGCATGCGCCTGCAGCCCCTCGCCGTAGGCCAGTTCGGCGGCGATCGGCCCAAGGATGTTGGCGCCCGCTTCGCTGACCTCGATCAGGCTGCTTCGCTTCTGGAAGTCGTAGACGCCCAGCGGCGACGAGAAGCGCGCGGTGCCCGAGGTCGGCAGCACGTGGTTCGGGCCGGCGCAGTAGTCGCCCAGGCTTTCGCTCGTGTAGGCGCCGAGGAAGATCGCGCCGGCGTGCTTCAGCAGCGGCTCCCAGCGGTGCGGATCGCGGCTGCTCACTTCCAGGTGCTCGGGCGCGATCCGGTTGCTGATCGCGCAGGCCTCGTCCATCGAGCGGGTGTGGATCAGCGCACCGCGGCCTTCGAGGCTGGCACGGATCACGTCGCGGCGCGGCATGCCGGGCAGCAGCCGCTCGACCGCCGCGGCGACGGCGTCGATGTAGGCGGCATCCGGGCAGAGCAGGATGCTTTGCGCCAGTTCGTCGTGCTCGGCCTGGCTGAACAGGTCCATCGCCACCCAGTCGGCCGGCGTCGTGCCGTCGGCCAGCACCAGGATCTCGCTCGGCCCGGCGATCATGTCGATGCCGACCTGACCGAAGACGCGCCGCTTCGCGCTGGCGACATAGGCGTTGCCCGGGCCGGTGATCTTGTCGACGCGCGGGATCGTCGCCGTGCCCCAGGCCAGCGCCGCCACCGCCTGCGCGCCGCCGACCGTGAACACGCGGTGCACGCCGGCCACGTGGGCGGCCGCGAGCACGAGCGGGTTGCGCTCGCCCTTCGAATCCGGGGACGAGCCGTCCCTTCGGGCCGGCGTGGGCACGACCATCACGATCTCGCCGACCCCGGCCACCTGCGCCGGGATCGCGTTCATCAGCACGCTCGACGGGTAGGCCGCCTTGCCGCCGGGCACGTAGATGCCGACGCGGTCCAGCGGCGTGACCTTCTGGCCGAGCAGCGTGCCGTCGGCGTCGCGGTAGCTCCAGCTGCGGCCGCAGGCGTCGAGCTGACGCTCGTGGTAGGCCCGCACCCGTTCGGCCGCCGACTGCAGCGCGGCGCGCTGTGCCGGCGTGATGGCCTCGAGGGCCGCGCGCAGCTCGTCGGCACCGATCTCCAGCGCGGCGACCGATTCCGCCGTCACGCCATCGAAGCGCGCGGTGTACTCCAGCACCGCGGCGTCGCCGCGTGCGCGCACGTCGGCAACGATCTCGGCCACGCGCGACTCGATCGCGCTGTCGGTCTCGGCCGACCAGTGCTGCAGGCGCGCGAACTCGGCCTCGAAGTCGCTCGCGCGCGTGGACAGCCGGCGCAGCGCGATCGTCATCGCGCCGCTCCCACCGCGGCCTCGAAGGCGTCGATCAGCGCGCGCAGCGGCTCGCGCTTCAACTTCAGCGCGGCCGGGTTGACGACCAGGCGCGACGAGATGTCCATGATCTTCTCGACCTCCACCAGGTGGTTGGCCACGAGCGTGCTGCCGGTCGAGACGAGGTCGACGATCGCGTCGGCCAGGCCGGTCAGCGGCGCGAGTTCCATCGAACCGTAGAGCTTGATCAGGTCCACGTGCACGCCCTTGGCGGCGAAGAACTCGCGCGCGGTCTGCGTGTACTTGGTCGCGACGCGGATGCGCGAGCCCTGCTTGACCGCGCTCGCGTAGTCGAAGTCCTCGCGCGTGGCCACGCTCATCCGGCAGCGCGCGATCTTCAGGTCCAGCGGTCGGTACAGCCCGGCCGAGCCACCGGCGCCGTCGCCCGCCTTGGCGTGCTCGAGCAGCACGTCCAGCCCGGCCACGCCGAGGTCGGCGCCGCCATGCTGGACGTAAGTGGGCACGTCGCTGGCACGCACCAACACCACGCGCAGGTCGGGCCGGCTGGTCGCGAGGATGAGCTTGCGGCTCGTCTCCGGATCTTCCAGCACCTCGATGCCGGCGCGCCGCAGCAGCGGCAGCGTGTCGTCGAAGATGCGCCCTTTCGAAAGCGCGAGCGTGATCATCGGAAGAGAACCTGGGCAAGCGGCGCTGCGTCAAGCAGCCACCGCGGATCCGGCTCCGCCGGTCCGCTGGTGGCGCCCCCCCGGGGGGGAGCGCCGAAGGCGCTACGGGGGGGGGTCATTTCACCCGCTCGATGTCGGCGCCGACCGCGCGCAGCTTGGCTTCCATCCGGTCGTAACCGCGGTCCAGGTGGTAGATGCGGTCGATCACGGTCTGGCCCTCGGCCACCAGGCCGGCGATGACCAGGCTCGCCGACGCGCGCAGGTCGGTCGCCATCACGGTGGCGCCGGACAGCCGCGGCACGCCTTGCACCACCGCGGTGTGGCCGTCGATCTGGATGTCCGCACCCAGGCGCAGCAACTCGTTGACGTGCATGAAGCGGTTCTCGAAGATCGTCTCCGAGATCGTCGCCGTGCCCTCGGCGATGCAGTTCACGGCCATGAACTGGGCCTGCATGTCGGTCGGGAAGGCGGGGTACTCGCTGGTGCGGAAGCTCACCGCGCGCGGCCGCCGGTCGGCGCGCACGCGGATGAAACCGTCGCCGGTCTCGATCGCGACGCCGGCCTCGCGCAGCTTGACCGATCACCGCGTCCAGGTGGTCGGCGCGGGTGCCGCGCAGCAGCACGTCGCCGCCGGCGGCGGCCACCGCGCAGAGGAAGGTTCCGGTCTCGATGCGGTCCGGGATGATGCGGTGCGGCGTCTTCGGCGCGTGCAGCGCGCTCGACGCCCTGGATGCGGATGCGGCTCGTGCCGTGGCCCTCGATCCGGGCCCCCATCGCGATCAGCAGCTCGGCCAGGTCGGGGATCTCGGGCTCCTGCGCGGCGTTCTCGAGCACCGTCTCGCCGTCGGCCAGCGTCGCCGCCATCAGCAGGTTCTCGGTGCCGGTGACGGTGACCATGTCGGTCGTGATGCGCGCGCCCTTCAGGCGCGAGGTCTTCGCGATGATGTTGCCGTGCTCGACGCTGATCTGCGCGCCCATCGCCTGCAGGCCCTTGATGTGCTGGTCGACCGGGCGCGAGCCGATCGCGCAGCCGCCCGGCAGCGAGACGATCGCGACGCCGAAGCGCGCGAGCAGCGGCCCGAGCACGAGGATCGACGCGCGCATCGTCTTCACCAGCTCGTAGGGCGCGACCGGGTTGTTCACCGGGCCGGCGTCGATCGTCAGCGCACCGTCGGTGCCTTCGGTCTGCGCGACGGCACCCATCTGGGCCAGCAGCTTGAGCGTCGTCGCCACGTCCTGCAGATGCGGCGCGTTGAGCAGCGTCACCGGCTCGGCGCTGAGCAGTGCGGCGCAGATCTCGGGCAGCGCGGCGTTCTTCGCGCCCGAGATCGCGATCTCGCCTTGCAGGCGGCGGCCGCCGCGGATGAGAAGTTTGTCCATGCTGTGGCGTCGGTTCTCGGCGCTGCACAGCGGGGGGGCCGGTTCAGCGCACGCGGGCCGGGCGCCATCGACCCACCCGCGGCGCACCGCCGGTGGGATCAGGAATGGTGGTGAGCCTTGGAAGCGCCGGTCTCGGCGCCGAATTCGGCCGGGGTGAGCGTCTTCATCGACAGCGCGTGAATCTGTTCGCGCATTCTATCGCCCAGGGCTTCGTAGACGCGCTGGTGCCGGCGCACGCGCGGCAGCCCGTCGAACGCCGACGAGACGATGGTCGCGAAGAAGTGGCGCCCGTCGCCCTCGACCTCGAGATGCTCGCAGGCCAGGCCGGCGGCAATGAAGTCGCGCACTTGCTGGGGGGTCGGATCGGCCATGTCCGCTCCGGCCTCAGGCCAGGTCCTGCTGGCGCTCGACGACGCGCGAGACGATGCCGTACGCGACGGCCTCGTCGGCGCTCATCCAGTAGTCGCGCTCCATGTCGGCGAGCACCTTCTCGAGCTTCTGACCGGTCTGGCGCGCGACCACCTGCGCGATGCGCTCGCGCGTCTTGATGATCTCCTTGGCCTGGATCGCGATGTCGCTCGCGCGGCCGCCGGCACCGCCGGCCGGCTGGTGGATCATGAAGCGCGTGTTCGGCAGGCAGACACGGCGCTCCTTCGGCGCGGCCAGGTAGATGTGGGTGCCGGCGCTGGCGACCCAGCCGGTGCCGACGGTCGTGACCGGCGCGCGCACGAAACGGATGATGTCGTGGATCGCGTCGCCGCTCTCGACATGGCCGCCGGGCGACGAGATCAGCATCGTGATCGGTGCGTCGGACTCCTGCGCCATCGCGATCAGGCGCTCGCAGGTGCTGCGCGCGAGCTTGTCGTCGATCTCGCCGAAGACGAGCACGAAGCGCGACTTGAACGACAGCTGCTCGACCGGGCCGCCGGCGCGGTCGGTCTTTTCCGCCTTCGCGGGCTTGTCTTCGGATGCGCTGGGCATGGGGGAGTTCTCCAGTGGAGGCGCGATTATCTCAAGATCGCAGCTTGTAGCCGCTGCGCAGCAGGCGCAGCGTCAGCGCGGCGACGACGACGAAGCTCGTACCCACCACCGCCAGGCTGGTCCAGGGCGACACATCGCTGGCGCCGAAGAAGCCGCGCCGGAAGCCGTCGATCATGTAGAAGAAGGGGTTCAGGTGGCTCACCGCGCGCCAGGCTTCGGGCAGCGAATGCACCGAGTAGAAGACGCCGGAGAGAAAGGTCATCGGCACGATGACGAAGTTCTGGAACGCAGCCAACTGGTCGAACTTCTCCGCCCACAGCCCGGCGATCAGACCGAGCGAGCCGAGCAGCGCCGCGCCGAGCAGCGCGAACACCAGCACCCAGAGGGGCTGCGCCATCTGGAACGGCGCGAACCAGACGGTGACGGCGAACACCCCGAGCCCGACGACGAGGCCACGCACCATCGAGGCGCCGACGTAGGCCGCGTACCAGGCCCAGTGCGTCAGCGGCGTCACGAGCAGGAACACCAGGTTGCCGGTGATCTTGCTCTGGATCAGCGAACTGCTGCTGTTCGCGAACGCGTTCTGCAGCACGCTCATCATCACCAGCCCCGGCACCAGGAAGCTGGTGTAGCCGACGCCCTCGAAGACCTGCACGCGGTTGCTCAGCACGTGGCCGAAGATCAGCAGGTACAGCACCGCCGTGAGCACCGGCGCGGCCACGGTCTGGAAGCCGACCTTCCAGAAGCGCAGGATCTCCTTGTAGAACAGCGTGCCGGCGCCGGCGAAGCGGCTGCTCATCGCTCGCCCCCCATGATCTCGAGGAACACGTCCTCCAGGTCGGCGCGGCCGATCTCCAGGTCCTCGACGCGGACCCCGGCCTCGCGCAGCGCGGCGAGCAGGCGCTCGACTTCGGCCGCGTCGTGCGCCTTCAGCTGGACGATGCGGCCGGTCACGCGAGCCTGCACCGCCATGGCCTGCGGCAACGGCTGGTCGGTCTTGAAGCGCAGCATCGTGCTGGCCATGCCCGACAGCAGCGCCGAGGTCTTGTCCAGCGCCACCACGCGACCCGCCTTGAGCATCGCGATGCGGCCGCACAGCGCCTCGGCTTCCTCGAGGTAATGCGTGGTCAGCAGCACGGTGTGGCCTTCCTTGTTGAGGCGGGCGATGAACTGCCACAGCGTCTGGCGCAGCTCGACGTCGACGCCGGCCGTCGGCTCGTCGAGCACGATCACCGGCGGCCGGTGCACCAGCGCCTGCGCGACCAGCACGCGCCGCTTCATGCCGCCGGAGAGCTGGCGCATGTTGGCGTCGGCCTTGTCGGCCAGACCCAGGTTGAGCAAGCAGCTCGTCGATCCAGGCGTCGTTGTGGCGCACACCGAAGTAGCCACTCTGGATGCGCAGCGCCTCGCGCACGCTGAAGAAGGGGTCGAACACCAGTTCCTGCGGCACGATGCCGAGCGCCAGGCGCGCGGCAGCGAAATCGTCGACGACGTCGTGCCCCATCACGGCGACGCGCCCGCCGCTGGCGCGCGTCAGGCCCGCCAGCACCGAGATCAGCGTCGTCTTGCCGGCGCCGTTCGGCCCGAGCAGGCCGAAGAACTCGCCGCGCTCGATGTCGAAGGACACCCCGTCGAGCGCGCGCAGGCCGCCGCGCGCGCCGGCGTAGGTCTTGGTCACTCGGTCGAAGCGCACGGCAGGCATGGGGGCGGGATTGTAGGCAGGCGGGCACAAAGCTGCCGGTGCCAGAATGAAAGCCACCATGGCCCCGCCGAAGAAGCCGCGCCGCACCGCCGAGCGCATCCTCGAAGTGACGCTGGACCTGTTCAACCGTTTCGGCGAGCCCAACGTCAGCACGACGCTGATCTCGGCCGAACTGGGCATCAGCCCGGGCAACCTCTACTACCACTACCCGGCCAAGGACGAGCTGATCAACGCGCTGTTCGGCCGCTACGAAGCGGCACTGGACGAGCTGCTGCCGGCCGCCGACGGCGTGGCCCACGTCGAGGACGCCTGGCTGTTCATCCACATGCTGTTCGAGCTGATCTGGCAGCACCGCTTCCTGTACCGCGACCTGAACGACCTGCTCAGCAAGAACCGCCGCCTGGAGACGCATTTCCAGTCGGTGCTGAAGAACAAGTCGCGCGCGATGCGCAGCCTGCTCGACGGCCTGGCGCGCGGCCGGGTCGTGCAGATCGACGCCGCCGACGCCGCGCCGGTGTCGACCGCGATGGTCGTGCTGCTCAGCTACTGGCTGAGCTACGAGTACGTGCGCGACCCCCGCCATGCCCTAGAACCCGAGCACGCCGCAGCCGCCTTCGCCAGCGGCGCCTACCACGTGATGAGCCTGTTGCTGCCTTACCTCGAGCCCGACTCGAGGGCGCACCTGCACAAGCTGGCGGGTTCCTACCTGAGCGACTGAGGAGACGACCATGGCCCGATGGACTGCGTTCCCGTACGACGCCGCCGCGTACCGCCACGACCCGGCAGCGCTGAAAACGCGCTGGGCCAGGCTGCATGCCGGCGACCAGGAGCCCTGGCCGAAGGACGAGAACGTTCTCGCCGCGTGGGCGCTGTTCCACGCGGGCGACTTCCAGAAGGCCTGCGAGGCCGGACTGAAGACGGCGGAATCGGGACATTCGGCAGGCCTCACGGTCGCGAACAAGGCCCAATCGATCTACGCCAACTACCTCGAGAAGAGCGAGAAGACCCGGCTCGCGATGTTCCTCGAGGTCGCCGAGCGCGCCGCCCTGCAGCAGGCGGCCGAGCCGAAGAACGCGAACGCCTTCTACTGGCAGGCCTACGCGATCGGCCGCTACAGCCAGGGCATCAGCGTGGCCAAGGCGCTGACGCAAGGCCTCGGCAGCAAGGTCAAGACCGCGCTCGAGACGACGATCCGGCTCGCGCCCAAGCATGCCGACGCGCACATCGCGCTCGGCACCTTCCACGCCGAGGTCATCGACAAGGTCGGCAAGCTGCTCGGCCGGACCCAGGGCGCCGACACCGCCACCGGCCTGGCGATGTTCCGGCGCGCGCTCGAACTGAACCCGACGAGCGCGATCGCCCGCATCGAGTACGCGAACGGGCTCGTGATGCTCGAAGGCGACAAGCGCATGAAGGAGGCCGAGGCGCTCTACGCCGAAGCCGCCGCGGGCCAGCCGATGGACGCGATGGAGCGGCTCGACGTCGAGATGGCCAAGGCCGAGATGGAAGACTGACCCGCACCGATGAACGACCCGATCACCGACCTCGACGCCGACGCGCTCTCGCGCGCGATCCATGCGCGCCAGCTCTCGTGCCGCGAGGTGATGCAGGCCACGCTGGCGCGAATCCACCGGCTCAACCCGCGCCTCAACGCGATCGTCAACCTCGGCGCCGACGACGATCTGCTCGCCCAGGCCGACGCGCGCGACGCCGAGCTGGCTCGGGGCCGCTCGCGCGGCTGGATGCACGGGCTGCCGCAGGCGATCAAGGACACCGCGCACGCGACCGGCTTCCCCACCACCTTCGGCAGCCAGGTGCTGAAGGACGCGCGGCCGGCGCAGGACAGCGTCTTCGTCGCGCGCATGAAGGCCGCCGGCTGCATCGTCGTCGGCAAGACCAACATGCCCGAGTTCGGCCTCGGCTCGCACACCTACAACCGGCTGTTCGGCGCCACCGGCAACGCCTGGGACCCGGCGCTCAGCGCCGGCGGCTCCAGCGGCGGCGCGGCGGTGGCGCTCGCGCAGCGGCTGCTGCCGGTGGCCGACGGCTCGGACTTCATGGGCTCGCTGCGCAACCCGGCCGGCTGGAACCATCTCTTCGGCCTGCGCCCCAGCCAGGGCCGCGTGCCGGGCTGGCCCAAGCCCGAGGTCTGGGTGGCTCAGCTCGGCACCGACGGCCCGCTCGCGCGCAACGTGCGCGACCTGGCGAACCTGCTGTCGGTCCAGGCCGGCCACGACGCGCGCGCGCCCTTGTCGCTCGCCGACGGCCCGCGCAGCTTCGTTCCCGGCGCCGACGCCGAGCCTGAAGGGTCTGCGCATCGGCTGGCTCGGCGACCTCGGCGGCCACCTCGCGGTCGAGCCCGGCATCCTCGAGGTCTGCGAGTCCGCGCTCGCGCGCATGGCCGGCGCCGGCGCGATCGTCGAGCCGCTCGCGCTGGGCTTCGCGCCCGAGCGGCTGTGGGAGGCCTGGCTCGTCTGGCGCCGCGCGCTCGTCGCCCCGGCGGTCGCCGCGGCGCTGAAGACGCCCGGCGCGCGCGAACGGATCAAGCCCGAGGCGCTGTGGGAACACGACAGCGCGCAAGGCCTCGCCTTCGCCGACTTCATGGCCGCGAGCGTCGTGCGCAGCGACTTCCTGCAGCACCTGCTCGGCCTGTTCGAGCGCTTCGATCTGCTCGCGCTGCCGGTGGCCCAGGTCTGGCCGTTCGAGATCGGCAGCACCTGGCCACGCCGGATCGCCGGCCGCACGATGGACACCTACCACCGCTGGATGGAGTGCACGATCTACGCCACCTTCGCCGGCGCGCCGGCGATCAGCGTGCCGGCCGGCTTCGACGCGGGCGGCCGGCTGCCGATGGGCCTGCAGCTGATCGCGCGCCCGCAGGCCGACGCCGAACTGCTGCGCGCCGCGGCGGCCTACGAGGCGCTGATCCCCGAACTGCTGGCGCGGCGACCCGCGGAGCCGGCGCTGCCGTGATGCCGGCGCGCGGCGCGGGTGGCGGCGCGGGTACGGCGCGGTCGGCCCATCGGTTGCCGGCGCTCAACACACCGAGGGGCCGACCGTGGCACTCTGGCGCCCATGCCGAAAGTCCTGAAATACACCTTGTGGTCGCTGGCCGCCGTCGCGGGCCTGCTCGTCATTGCCGGCGCGATCGTCATTGCCCGCTTCGACCCGAACGCCCTCAAGCCGCTGCTCGTCGAGCGCATGCAGCAGGACCGCCAGCGCACGCTGGCGATCCCCGGCGACATCGGCCTGAGCCTGTTCCCGCGCATCGGCGTGACCTCGGTGCCGTCTCGCTGTCGGCGCACGACAGCCGCGAGCCCTTCGCGTCGCTGCGCTCGGCGCGCGTCTCGCTCGCGCTGCTGCCGCTGCTGCTGCGCCGGCAATGGGTGGTCGACCGGGTCGAGGTCGACGGGCTGCGCGCGACGATCACGCGCTACCCGGACGGGCGCACCAGCATCGACGACCTGCTCGGCCCGCCGGCGCCCAAGACCGAGCGCCCGACCGCCGAGCCGCCGCCGATGCAGTTCGACGTCGCCGGCCTGAGCGTCACCGATGCAGCCGTCACCGTCGACGACCGGCAGAGCGGGCGCCGGATCGAACTGACGAAGGCCGACCTCGAGACCGGCCGCATCGCGCCCGGCCGCGCGAGCGATGCCCGCTTCACCGGTCACGTCAACGCGAACCCGCCGCTGATCGACGCCGACCTCGCACTGAAGGGCAGCCTGATGCTCGATCCGGCGCAGCGGCGCTATGCCTTCAGAAAGCTGAGCGCCGAGCTCGGCGGGCGCGTGGCCACGCTCGCGGACGCCAAGCTCGGGCTCAGCGGCGATGCCGACCTGGCGCTGCAGCCGCTGGTGCTGAACCTGAACGGCGTCGAAATGACGCTTGCAAGGCCAGACGGCCCAGGGCCGCCTGGCCGCGAGCGTCGATCTGCCGCAGCTCGAGCTCGGCGGCGAGCACGTCTCGGCGCGCAAGATCGTCGCCAAGGCCTCGCTCCAGCAGGGCCCGCGCAAGCTGCAGGCGCAGCTCTCGCTGCCGGCGTTCTCCGGCTCGGCGCAGGCTTTCAATCTGCCGGCGATCGACGCCGAGCTGAGCGTCGACGACGGCACGCTGCATGCCCAGGCCCGGCTGAGCGGCGCCGTCGATGGCGACGTGGACCGTCTGCGCTTCTCGTCGCCACAAGCGAAGCTGGTGCTCGGCGGCAAGCAGGGCGGCACCGCGCTCGAGGGCACGCTCACCAGCCCCTGGGCCGTCGACCTGAAGGCGCAAACGCTGGCGCTGCCGCGCATCGCCGCCGAGTTCGCGTTGCCCAATCCGAAAGGCGGCACGATGGCGCTGAGCGCCCACGGCAGCGCCAGCGCCAGCCTGAACCGCCACAGCCTGGATGCCAAGCTGAGCGGCAAGCTCGACGACAGCAGTTTCGACGCCCGGTTCGGCCTGAGCCGCTTCGCGCCAGCGGTCGTCGGCTTCGACGTGAGCATCGACCGCATCGATGTCGACCGCTATCGCGTCGTCGCCGGCCCGGCGAAGGACGGCGCGGCACCTGCGCCCGAGACGCCGTTCGACCTGTCGGCGCTGCGCACCCTCGACGCCCAGGGCAGCCTGCGCATCGGTGCGCTGAAGGTCGCCGGCATCCAGATGAGCGCGCTGCGCGTGGACCTGCGCGCGGACGGTGGCCGGCTGGCCCTCGATCCGCTCGACGCGGGGCTCTACCAGGGCCGCGTCGCGGGCAGCCTCGCGCTCGTCGCCAGCACGCCGCCGCGCGTGACGATCCGGCAGCGCCTGTCGAACGTCAGCGTCGGCCCGTTGTTGAAGGACGCCTTCGGCAAGGACCTGCTCGAAGGCCGCGGCAACGTCACGCTCGACGTGACGGCCCAAGGTGGCAGCGTCGGCGCGCTGCTGAAGGCCCTGGCGGGCAGCGCGCGCGTCGAGTTGCGCGACGGCAGCGTGCGCGGCTTCAACATCGCGCAGGCGCTGCGCAGCGCGAAGGCCAGGCTCGGCGGCGCAGCGGGCGAACATGCCGGCACCGGCTCGCAAGCCGAGGCCACCGACTTCAGCGAACTCGCGGGCAGCTTCGCCATCGCCGGCGGCGTCGCGCACAACGACGACCTGCTCGTCAAGTCACCTTTGCTGCGCATGACCGGCAGCGGCGACATCGACGTCGGTCAGGGCCGCCTCGACTATCTCGTCAAGGCCACGGTGGTCGACACGCTGCAGGGACAGGGCGGGCCGGAACTGCAGTCGCTGCGCGGGCAGACGGTGCCGGTGCGTCTGAGCGGCCCGTTCTCGGCCATCGGCTACCGGATCGACTTCGCCGGCCTGGTCCAGGAGATGGCCAAGAAGAAGCTCGACGCCAAGGCCGAAGACCTGAAGGCAAAAGCGCAGCAGCAGCTGGGCGAGAAACTCAAGGATCTCTTCGGCAAGTAGCGCGCCGCGCGCGCCGTACGGCGAGTCCCGGGCGGATGCGGTCCAATGCAGCCCCATGGAAACCATCAGCTTCGACCTGCGCGGCGACCACATCGCCCTCGACGCCTTGCTCAAGGCCTGCGGCCTGGCGCCCAGCGGCGGGGCCGCCAAGACGCTGATCGCCGGCGGCGCGGCGAGCGTCAACGGCGAGGTCGAGACACGCCGCGGCCGCAAACTGCGCGCCGGCGACGAGGTGGCGCTGGGCGAGATCCGGATCCGCGTTCGCCCCCCTCCGACGAGACCCGGTCAGCGGGTCAGCGGGTCAGCGAGAAGCCCTGACCTCGGCGATCAGCGCATCGGTGATCTGCAGGGCCCGCTCCTGGCTGCCGGCCTTCGCGGGCGAGGTCAGGAAGCGCCCGCCGACGGTGAGCGTGGGCACGCCCTCGACGCCGTAGTCCTTGAACAGCCGGTTCGCCGTCTTCACCTTCGCAGCCACGGCGGCGCTCTTCATTGCCGCGGCGAGCTTCGCGCCGTCGACCCCGATCGCCGACGCGAAGGGCGCGACGCTGGCGTCGTCGACGAGAAACAGGCCCTGCTCGTGGACCGCGTGGAAGACCTTGGACTGTATGGCCGGCACCTGCCCCAGGGCCTCGAGCGCGTAGTAGAGCTTCTGGTAGGGCACGTGCATCGCCTGCCAGCCGACCGGGACGCGGCTGAGCTCCACATCCGGCGGCAGCTTCGCGGCCCAGGCATCGAGCAGCGGCTCGAAGGCGTTGCAGTGCGGACACCAGTAGCCGAAGAACTCGACGACCTCGATCTTGCCCCCCACGGGGACCGGCACGGGCGGCTTGACGAGGGTGTAGTCCTTGCCCTCCACCGGCGCGGTGGCCGCCCGCGCGGTGCCGCTCAGCAAAGACGCGGCGGCCAGGCTCAGGGTGAAATCACGGCGCTTCATGGTGTGTCCTCTGGGTGACGCTGCGCGAGCCTGTCGCCACGCAGATGCTTGCTCGGTGTCCGGCATGGACCCGACTCGATTCTGGCCCAAGTCCGCAGTGGCCGGCGCCGCTAGACTTTGCGGCCCCATGCCCGCACGCCGCGAGAGCCGACACCACCACCATGTCTACGTGGTCGAGCTGTCCGACCGCGTCTGGAACGAAGCCCGCTTCCGCCGCGCCAACCCGGACTACCGGCTCGGCAAGCCGCTGGTCTACGTCGGCATGACCGGCCTCGACCCCGACCTGCGCTTCGACAAGCACAAGGCCGGCATCCAGGCCAACCGCTACGTCTTCGAGTACGGGTTGCGCCTGCTGCCCACGCTGTACGAGGTCTACAACCCGATGCCTTACGAGGCCGCGCGCGAGATGGAGGTCGAGCTCGCGATCGGGCTGCGCGAGGCCGGCTACGGCGTCTGGCAGGCCTGATACCGACTTGCGAACGATCGACCGGGAATGTGGGGCCGCTCGCGGCCCGTTGCCGACGTTCGTTCTGCGTGCCGGGACATGGCAGCGCGGAGATCGGGCGCGCCGCGGTCGCGGGGCGGCTGCTCCGCTCATGTCCCCCGACGACGGTCTGCCGACCGTCGTCTCCTCCTTTACTTCGCTCCACAGCGCGCCCCACCGGCCCGATCCGGGCACCGGCGTTGGCGGCGTCACGTCGAGCGCCACCGCGCTCGGTGGCCGAGGGCGTGGGGTGGCCGCGTAGCGAAGTAAAGGAGGAGACGACGGCCGCAGGCCGTCGCCGGGGGACATGAGCGGAAGCGGCCACCCCACGACCGCGACGCGCGCCCTTGCCCGCACGCGCGTTCGTGGATCCACGTTCGACGAACGTCGGCAACGGGCCGCGGGCCGACACGTGGCCTATATCAACGATCGATCGCGAATGGGTACGAGCGCCTGTGAAGCCACGCCGCATCACAGCCAGAGGATCTTCTTGCGGTAGTCCAGGTCGGTCAGCAGCGGCTCGGCCGGCCCGGTGTGGAAGACCGCGCCGCGCTCGAGCGCGAACACGCGGTCGGCGAGCGCGAGCACCAGGTCGAGGTTGTGCTCGACGATCACGATCGAGACCTCGCGGCGCAGGCGGTCGAACACCGTGAACAGCTCCTGCACGATGGTCGGCGCCAGCCCCTCGAAGGGTTCGTCGAGCAGCAGCAGCCGCACGTTGCCCGACAGCGCCCGCGCGACCGCGGCCATCTGCTGCTCGCCGCCCGAGAGGTAGTCGGCCGCGACGTGGCGGCGCTGCTTCAGGCGCGGGAAGACCTCGTAGATGCGCTCCTCGCTCCAGGCGATGCCGTGGCTGCTGTCGGTGGCGCGCGCGAGCCGGCCGAGCGCCAGGTTCTCGGCCACCGTCATGCCGGCGAACAGGCCGCGCCCCTGCGGCACGTAGCCGATGCCGGCGCGCGCGATCTCGGGCGCGGACAGGCCGGCGATGTCGCGCCCCTCGAACTCGATCCGCCCCGACGCCGCGGGCACCAGGCCGGCCAGCGTCTTCAGCAGCGTCGACTTGCCGGCGCCGTTGCGACCGAGCAGCGCGACGATCTCGCCCTCGCCGACGTCGAGCGCGGCGTCGTTCAGGATGTGGCTCTTGCCGTAGAACGCGTTGACGCCGTCGATGCGCAGCAGCGTCTGCCGCCCGCCGACCGCGGCCGCGACGCGCCCGGTCACCGGCGGCGTGCCGCTGCCGGTGTAGACCGCCTGCACGCGCGCGTCGCTGCGCACCTCGTCGGGCGTGCCCGACATCAGCACCTCGCCCTCGTTCATCACCGTGACGCGCTGCGAGAAGCCGAGCACGCGGTCGATGTCGTGCTCGACGATCAGCACCGGGATGCGGCTCGCGATCGTCTTGACCAGGTTAGCGACGCGCTCGCGCTCGGCCGCGGCCAGGCCGGCGAGCGGCTCGTCCAGCAGCAGCACCTTGGGCTTGCAGCCGAGCGCGATGCCGAGGTCGACGAGGCGCTGGCCGCCGTAGGAGAGATCGCCGCCGAGCGTCGATTCGATCCCCGCGAGGCCGAGGAACTTCATCAGCTCGGCGGTCTCGGCATGGATCTCGGGGTAGTGGTCGACGTCGCGCCAGGCGTTGAAGCGCGCGGCGTGCTTGGCCTGCAGCGACAGGCGCAGGTTCTCGTAGATCGACAAGCCCTTGAACAGGTTCGTGATCTGGAACGACCGCGCCAGCCCCTGCTCGCAGATGCGGTTCGGCGCCAGGCCCTGGATCGCGCGCCCCTGCAGGCGCACCGTGCCGCGGTCGGGCGCGAACAGGCCCGAGATCAGGTTGAAGGTGGTGGTCTTGCCGGCGCCGTTCGGGCCGATCAGCGCGTGGACCTGGCCCGCGGCCAGCGTCAGCCGCGAGCCGCTCACCGCGCGGATGCCGCCGAAATGCTTGGCGATCCCCTCGACCTCGAGCACCGCGCCGCTGTTCGCGGCCGGCTGCAGGAAGCCGGGCAGCGGCAGTCCTTCGGTGATCACGCGCCGGCTCATCGCCGCGCTTTCCTCGGGCGCGGGGCGCCAGCGCCGGCGCAGCTGGGCCCAGATGCCGGCCAGCCCGCTCGGCGAGAAGATGATGAAGCCGACGAAGATCAGCCCGAACCAGAGCAGCCAGTTGTCGGTGTAGATCGAGAACAGCTCGCGGAAGAGCAGGAAGAACAGCGCCCCCAGCGCCGGGCCGAGGAAGCTGCGCATGCCGCCGATCACGACCATCGCGAGCAGCTCGCCCGAGAACGCGACGGTGGTCGATTCGGCCGCGGCGAGCCGATGGTCGAACACCAGCAGCGCACCGGCCAGCGCGGTGACGCTGGTCGACAGCACGAACGCGAACAGCTTGTAGCGGTTGGTGTCGTAGCCCTGGAAGGTGGCGCGCTGCTCGTTCTCGCGGATCGCGACGAGCACGTGACCGAACGGCGAGCGCACCACGCGCAGCAGCGCAACGAGCACCGCGAAGCCGATCAGCGCGACGAAGGCGTAGTAGACGCGGTCGTCGTTCAGGTCGAGCGGCCCGAGCGTGCCCCGATGCAGGCCGCCGAGGCCGCCCTCGCCGCCGGTCAGCGCGGTCCAGCGGAACGCGATCGCGAAGGTCGAGCGCGCACAGCGCCAGCGTCAGCAGCGAGAAGTAGACGCCGCGCCGGCGCAGGATCAGGAAGCCGACGACGAGCGAGAGCGCGGCCGTGAACACGACCGAGAAGGCGAGCGGCGCGAGGATCTGGCCCGGGAACCAGCGCTGCTGCGCGATCGCCGCCGCGTAGCCGCCGATGCCGAACCAGGCGCTGTGGCCGAACGACACCAGGCCGGTATTGCCGACGAGCAGGTTCAGCCCCATCGCCGCCATCGCGAGCACCACGGCGACGGTCGCGGTGTCCAGCGTCAGGCCGACGGCCTGCAACGCGAACGGCAGCACGAGCAGCGCGACGGCGCCGATCGCGAGTGTGCGGAACTTGTTGTGATTCACCGACCCGACCCCGTTCATTCGAAACGCTCGATGCGTTCGCCGAGCAGGCCGCGCGGGCGGAACATCAGCACCAGGAACATCAACACGTACATCGACGCCTCGCCGGCGGCGGGGACGAAATAGATCGTCACGCCGCGCACCACGCCGACCAGCAGCGCCGCGAGCACCACGCCCCAGAAGCTGCCCAGGCCGCCGATCACGACGACGACGAAGGCGACCGTCATGATCTCGGTGCCCATCGCCGGCTGCACCGTCGTGATCGGGCCGAACAGCGCGCCGCCGAGCGCGGCGCTGGCGACGCCGAGCACGACGATCGCGGTCATGTACGGCTGCAGCCGGATCCCGAGCGCGGCGACCATGTCCGGGCGCTGCACGCCGGCGCGCACGACGCGGCCGAACGACGTCTTGTGCAGCAGCAGCCACAGCCCCGCCATCACCGCGGTGACGACGCCCAGCAGCAGCAGCCGGTAGCGCGAGAACATGAAGTCGCCGGCCATCACGGCGCCCTTGAAGGCCGACGGCATGCTCGACGGCAGCGGCGCGGCGCCCCAGACCATCCGGATCAGCTGCTCGACGACCATCGCCAGGCCGAAGGTCACGAGCAGGCTGAGGATCGGGTCGGCGGCGTAGAAGCGGCGCAGCAGGAAGCGCTCGAACGCGATGCCGAGCAGCCCGACCAGCAGCGGCGAGATGACGATGCTGGCACCGAAGCCCAGCCGGTGGCCGACCTCGAGCGCGACATAGGCGCCGAGCGCATAGAACGCGCCGTGCGCCAGGTTGACGACGCCGCCGACACTGAAGATCAGCGACAGCCCGAGGGCGAGGAGCAGGTAATAGCCGCCGAGCACGAGGCCGTTGACGACCTGCTCGAGCAGGAACATGAATTGCATGGTGTCAGGGCGCCTCCAGCGCCTTCGAGCAGCCAGCGCGGATCCGGCTTCGCCGGTCCGCCGGTGGCGCCTTCGGGCCGGCATGCCCGAAGGCCCTCGCAGGCGAGAAACAGTCCGCAGGGACCGTTTCTCGTCGCTGCTCGGCCCCCGGGGGGAGGCGCCGAAGGCGCTTCGGGGGGTCACATCTTGCAGGTGCTCTCGGCCCGCGTCGGCGCGAGCAGCTCGAGCGACTGGTTCGGCGCCGGCACCGCGGCGCCGAACTTCAGGAAGTCCCACTTGTCCTTGGCCTGGCCCTTGGGCTTGACGGTGAACGGGTAGGCCTCCTGCATCAGCTGGTGGTCCCACGCGCGGAAGTAGCCTTCGCGCGCCTTCAGGATGTCGAACTTGACGCCGGATTCGAAGTAGGCGATCAGCTTGTCGGTGTCGGTCGACTTCGTCGCCGTCATCGCCTGCGCCAGCATCTTCAGCGTCACGTACTCGACCCAGGCGTGGTTCTCGGGCGGCTTGCCGTACTTCTTCGTGAACGCGGCGGTGAAGGCCTCGGCCGACGGCGTCTGCAGGCCCGCGTACCAGACCGTCGGCCAGATCCCGCTCAGGTTGCCTTCGCCCGCGGCCCAGGCGTCGGCGGTGTTCAGGTTGAAGCCGACCACCGGATACGGCAGACCGAATTCGGCGTACTGCTTGACGAAGTTCGTCACCTGGTTGCCGGCCAGGTTGGTCGCGATCAGGTCGGGCTGCGCCTGGCGGATCTTCAGCAGGTAGGGGCTGAAATCGGTGACGTCGGTGGCGACCAGTTCGTCGCCGATCGGGTTGCCGCCGTTGGCCGCGAAGAACTTCTTCGCCGCCTTGGCCAGGTCGTGGCCGAACAAGTAGTCGGCGGTCAGGCTGTAGATCTTCTTGCCCTTGACCATGTGGTCGCGCACCAGCGCTTCGCCGACCGCGTTGACCATCACCGTGACCGGGATGTCGACGTAGAAGGTGTAGCGGTTGCAGTCCTTGTTGCGCAGCGAGTCCGAGCGCGCGCCGGTGCTCATGAACAGCATCTTGTGGCGCGCGGCGACCTGCGAGATCGTCAGCGCCGAGGCCGAGTTGATCTCGCCCATCAGCACCGCGACACCGTCGCGTTCGATCATCCGCTGCGCCTTCGTCGCCGCCACCTGCGGGTTGACCGAGTCCTCGCTGATCAGGTCGA
Organism: uncultured beta proteobacterium; assembly: GCA_963788635.1. Classification (GTDB taxonomy): domain Bacteria; phylum Pseudomonadota; class Gammaproteobacteria; order Burkholderiales; family Burkholderiaceae_C; genus Rubrivivax. The sequence continues at coordinate 42,945 of CAWBHE010000015.1, forward strand.
TCTGGCGACCCAGCACGCCGCCCGCCGCGTTGATCTCCTCGGCCGCCATCTTGACGCCCATCGCCGCGTATTCGCCCAGCGCGCCGAGAAAGCCGGTCTCCGGCGTCAGGTGGCCGATCTTGATCTTGCCGGCCTGCGCCCAGCCCAGCCCCGGCAGGCCCAGCGCCGCGATGCCGGCCAGGCCGCCGGCCTGAAGCACGCGGCGCCGCTGGGGCGAAGGAGCGGACGCTGGGGTGTTCGTGTCGATCTTCATTCGATGTCTCCTCGTCGTAGCGGCCGCAGCGGCCGCGAAAAGCGGATCTCGGACAAACCGGAACGAACCCGGCCCACCGGTGCACCATGGCGAATCGCAGCGGCGGGAGGACGGTGGAACGACCTCGTCGTCGTGGCGGCGAATCGTATGCCGCCCCCCAACGCCGGAAAACTACCGAATACCTTCAGCCGCTATAAGCGCCTGCGATGGCCCTGGGCCGAGCGCTATAAGCCAATGCGATAGGACCGGTCGGGCAAGGTCGGCGCCGAAGTCCCCGTCGGACGGTCCGGCCGGATGACGGGATGGCAGGACCGAGATCCGCGCTGCCCCGAGCCGAGCCTCAGTCGGGCTTGATGCCGGCCTCTCGGATGAGGCGCTCGTAGCGCACGCGCTCGCTCTCGACGAGGGCTCCGAACTGCGCTGCCGAACCGGGGTCGACCTCACCCCCGGCGCTGCTCAGCCGCTGCTCGACGGCCGGCGTGGCGAGCGCCTTCTGCACGGCGGCATTCAGGCGCGAGACCACCGCGGCCGGCGTCCCGGCCGGGGCAATGAATCCATACCAGACCGAAGCCTCGAAGCCGGGGTAGCCGGACTCCGCGATGGTGGGCACGTCGGGCAGCACGGACGTGCGCTTCGCGCTCATCACGCCGAGGACGCGCAGCTTGCCGCCCCGGGCCAGCGGAAGCACTTCGAGCGCGTTGACGGCGACGACGTCGACGCGACCGCCGATCACGTCGGTGATGGCCTGCGTGCCGCCCTTGTAGGGGATCTGCGTCACGGAGATGCCGGCCTCGTGCGCGAACAGCGCCATCGCCAGATGCGGCGTCGAGCCGTTGCCCGGCGTCGCGTAGGTGACCGTACCGGGCTTGGCGCGCGCTGCCGCGACCAGCTTGGCGAGCGTGTTCAGCGGCGAATCGGCACGGGTGGCGATGACGACCGGCACCCGCCCGACCAGCGCCACCGGCGCGATGTCGCGCCGCGTGTCGAACGGCGCCGGCTGGAACAAGGACATGTTCGCGGCGAGCGCGTTGGCGGCGAGCATCAGCGTGTAGCCGTCGGGCGGGCTCGCGATCAAGGCCTTCACCGCGATGTTGGTGGCGGCGCCGGGCTTGTTCTCGACGATGACCGGCTGGCCCATTTCCGTCGCGAGTTGCTGGCCGACGCTGCGCGCCAGGATGTCGACGGCCCCTCCCGCCGAATAGCCGACGAGGATGTGGATCGGCTTGGACGGGAAGGTCTGTGCCGCTGCCGGCAGCCCTATCGACAGTCCCAGCGCGAGGACGAGAGCGATGCGACGGATGTTCATCTTTCTGGGTCTCCTGATGTTGGGATCGGGGTTCGATCGTCTGGCGTGCTTGAAACGCGATCGTCACCGCCGCGGCGGATGCTAGGGTCGACCTCGGCGGCTGAAAACTACCGAATACCTTCAGCCGCTATAAGCGCCGGCGATGGCTTTCGCCAGACGGCTATAAGCGGGCGCGATAGGCGTCGTCGGAAATCGGTAGTTCCGCAAAGCACTCACGGTTCATAGACTTTGGCCGTCGTCGCACCACGCCAGCTGCCCTGGGCTGCCCGCCATGAACCCTTCCGATCGCCCGACCGCCCAAGCCTTCGTCAGCAACATCGCCGAGATCCCGTGGCAGGAATTCCCGGGCCATTTCGGCGGCGCGCTGTCCAAGGCGCTGGTGCGGCCCGAGACCTGCGGCTCGCGTCGCATCGACCACCGCATCTCCAGCTACCAGCCGATGGCGCATGTCGCCGAGCATGTGCACCGGGTCCAGGAGCAGGTCTACCACGTGCTCGAAGGCGAGGGCCTGCTGACGCTGGACGACCGCCGCGTGCTGATGCGCCGGCACGACTACGTCTTCGTGCCGCCCGGCGTGCGCCACAGCTTCACCAACCACGGCCTCGTGCCGCTGGTCTTCCTCGTCGTGACCTCGCCCGTCGAGGACGACGAGGCCCCGGTCTGACCGCCGCGCCCATGAACCAAGCCCTGACCCTGCCCGACGCCCGGCTGCTGATCGAAGGCCGCTGGGTCGACGGCGCAAGCCGCCGCAGCACGCTCGACAAATACCGGCTCCAGCCCTGCACCTCGATCCACCTGCCGTCGCGCGAGCAGGTGCGCGCGGCGGTCGCGCATGCCGACGCTGCGTTCCGCGCCAGCCGGCTCGGCCCGCACGAGCGCGGCGCGATCCTCGACCGCGCCGCGACGCTGCTGGAGGAACGCCGCGACGAGCTCGTGCGCGCGATGCAGCTCGAGGTCGGTTTCCCCGCCGCCGACGGGCTGAACGAACTGCGGCGCTGCGTCCAGACCTTCCGCCTGTCGGCCGAGGAGGCGCGCAACTTCTGCGGCGAGATGGTGCCGATCGAAGGCGCGCCGAACCAGGCCGGGCGGCTGGGTTTCACGCTGCGCGTGCCGCTCGGCGTGGTGTGCGCGATCACGCCGTTCAACGCGCCGCTGAACACGGTGGCGCACAAGGTCGCGCCGGCGCTGGCCGCCGGCAACGCGGTCGTGCTCAAGCCGTCGAGCCACACGCCGACCGCCGCCTGCCTCATGGCCGAGGCGCTGCTCGCCGCGGGCCTGCCCGCCGGGCTGATGAGCGTGATCCACGGCGGCGCCGAAGTCGCCGGCTGGCTGCTCGACGAGCCGCGCGTGCGCTTTTTCGCCTTCACCGGCAGCACCGAGGTCGGCGCCGACATCCAGCGCCGCGCCGGGCTGCGCCGCACGCAGATGGAGCTGGGCTCGATCGCGTTCACGATCGTCGCCGACGACGCCGACCTCGAGCGCGCGCTGCCCAAGATCGTCAGCGCCGGCTACCGCAAGGCGGGCCAGGTCTGCACCTCGATCCAGCTGCTGCTGGTGCAGCGCGGCGTCTTCGACCGCGTGCGCCAGCGCCTGACCGAGATGGTGCGCGCGCTGCCTTTCGGCGACCCGCTGGATGCGAAGACGGTCGTCGGCCCGGTGATCAGCGAGGCCGAGGCGCGGCGCATCGAGCAGTGGGTCGACGAGGCGATCGCGCGCGGCGCCGAGCGCCTGGCCGGCGGCCCGCGCCAGGGCGCCGTGGTGCCGCCGACGCTGATGGTGGGCGTCGACGCGGGCATGGCCGTCGGCTGCCAGGAGATCTTCGGCCCGGTGATGTCGCTCGTGCCCTACGACACGCTGGACGAGGCGATCGCGCGCGTCAACGCCACGCCCTTCGGGCTGGCGACCGGCTGTTCACGAACCGCCTCGACGAAGCGCTGCACGCCGCGCGCCGGCTCGAGGTCGGCGGCGTGCACATCAACGAGACTTCGAGCTCGCGCGTCGACGTGATGCCCTACGGCGGCTCCAAGGACAGCGGCTTCGGCCGCGAGGGCCCTCACCACGCGGTGCGCGAGATGAGCGAGGAACGCATGGTCACGGTGCTGGCGTGACCCCCCCGAAGCGGCCTTCGGCGGCGTCCGCTTGAGGGCGTCACCGGTTCGGAGGATCCTGACGCACGACCCGGCATGGAGAGAGATTCGATGACGACGATGAAAGGCGGTCAGCTGATCGCCGAGACCCTGGTGCAAGAGGGCGTGCCCTACGTGTTCGGCATCTGCGGCCACGGCAACGTGGGCATCCTCGATGCGCTGTACGACGTGCGCGACAAGCTCAAGCTCGTCTCGCCGCGCCACGAGCAATGCGCCGGCCACATGGCCGACGCTTATTACCGCGTCAAGCATCGGCCGGTGGCCACGCTGACCAGCACCGGCCCGGGCTCGGCGAACATGGTGATGTCGCTGGCCACGGCCTTGAGCGACTCGTCGGCCTTCATGGCGATCACCGCCAACGTGCCGACCAGCCAGCACAACCGCGCGCCGTTCCAGGAGCTGTACAAGCACAACCAGGCCGACTTCGCGCAGGTGCTGCGCCCGGTCGTCAAGCGCGCCTTCCAGCCCACCCGCGTCGACATGCTGCCGCTCGCGCTGCGCCAGGGCTTCGACACCATGGTCACCGGCCGGCCGGGCCCGGTGAACCTGGACATCCCGTACAACGTGTTCCAGGAAGAAGCCGACGTCGAGCTGCCCGCGCGCTCGCACCTGGACAAGCCGCACCGCCCCGGCGCGAGCGACGCCGACCTCGCCGCCGCGCTGGACCTGCTGGCCGCGGCGCACCAGCCGGCACTCTTCATCGGCCACGGCGCGACGCTGTCCGAGGCCGGGCCCGAGATCACCGAGCTCGCGCATCGCCTCGGCATCCCGGTCATCACCTCGCCCAACGGCATGGGCTGCATCGCCGGCGACGACCCGCTCGCGCTGGGCTTCATCGGCCGCAACGGCGCCTACCCGGCGAACCAGGCCGGGCGCTTCGCCGACCTGGTGATCACGCTGGGCACGCGCTTCGACGACCGCAGCAGTTCGAGCTGGCACCCGGGCTATTCGTGGAACTTCCCGAAGAGCCGGCTGCTGCACGTGGACATCGACCCGCAGGAGCTGGGCCGCAACTACCCGCCCACGCTGGGCCTGATCGCCGACGTGAAGACCTTCGTGCGCCAGCTGCTGAACGCGCTGCCCACGCGCCCCGGCATCACCGCCGCCGGCTTCGCGCCCTGGCTCGAACAAGTGCGCGGCTGGCAGGCCGAATGGGAAGCCTTCGTGCGCCCGCATTTCGGTGACAGCACCAGCCCGCTGCGCCCCGAGTTCGTCGTCGGCACGCTGCAGAAGCTGTTGCCCGACGACGTGATCCTGGCGCTGGACAGCGGCGTGCACCACAACTGGTTCATGCAGTTCTGGAAGGCCCGGCGCCCGCAGAGCATGCTCAACAGCTGGGGCTACAGCAGCATGGGCTTCGGCGTCTGCGGCGTGATGGGCGCGGCGCTCGCCGCACCCGACCGCCCCTGCGTCGCGGTGGTCGGCGACGGCGGCTTCACGATGGCGCCCTACGTGCTGTGCACCGCGGTCGAGTACGAGCTGCCGGTGGTGTGGATCGTCTGGAACAACTTCGCCTGGGGCGCGATCCGCGACCTGCAATACGGCCTGTTCGACGGCCGCGAGATCGGCACCGCCTTCTACAAAGGCCAGACCGGCGAACGCTACAACCCCGACTTCGCCGCCTGGGCGCGCGCCTGCGGCGCCGAGGGCTTCACCGTGACGCGGCCGCAGGAACTGGGCGCCACGGTCGAGCAGGCGCTCAAGTTCAAGCGCCCCTGCGTCATCGACGTCCACGTCGACGCCGACGTTCGCCCCCCTTCCACCGGCACCTGGCAGTTGCCGCCCATCCCTTACAAGGAACCGATCTTCGGCAAGCCGCACCTGGCCTGACCCGAATCACGAGGAAACGATATGAGTGAATCCAGACCCCTGGCCGTCGTGTTCGGCGGCTCGCGCGGCATCGGCGCGGCCTGCGTCGACGCGCTGCTGCGCGACGGCTTCGACGTGGCCTACACGTCCACCGCGAGCACGCAGGCGCTCGCTGCGCGCGGCACCGGCCCAATGCGGGTCGGGCAGCCGGCTACGCCGCCGACGTGCGCGACGCCGCCGCCGTGGCCAAGGTCTTCGCCGACGCCACACGCGACTTCGGCCGGCCGGTGCACGCGGTGGTGGCCAACGCCGGCATCAACGTGCCGCCGGGCCCGCTGGCGCAGTTCCCCGACGAGAGCTTTCGCGCGCTGGTCGAGGTCAACATCGTCGGCGCCTTCAACGTGCTGCGCGAGGCCGCGCGCCAGATCGCCGACGGCGGCGCGATCGTCGCGCTGACGACCTCGATGGTCCGCCACGCCGTGCCGGGCGGCGGCCCCTACACGGCGAGCAAGGCCGCGGTCGAAGGCCTGCTGCGATCGATGGCCAAGGAGCTGGCCGGGCGCGGCGTGCGCGTCAACGGCGTCGCGCCCGGGCCGGTGGACACCGATCTGTTCCGCGCCGGCAAGACCGACGAGGCCAAGGCGCGCTCGGCGGCGATGAGCCCGTTCAACCGCGTCGGTCAGCCGGACGAGGTGGCCGAGGTGGTGAGCTTCCTGCTGTCGCCGCGCGCCTCCTGGGTGCAAGGCCAGATCGTTCAACCCAACGGCGGGATGGTTTGAGCCCGCGCGTGCAAGGCCGGAGAGCCTTGCACGGCTGGCGAAGGCCCGAACGCGATGTCACGCGCGAGGGCTGACCCGCCAACAACCGAGGAGACTGCGATGACGTTGCTGAAGTCCCTGATGCGCTGCGGCGCTGCGTTCGGCCTGGCCTGCACGGCCGGCCTGGCGCTGGCCCAGACCGTGCCCTACGGCGCGCCGATCGACCTCGCCACGGCGAAGAAGGTCGCCGCCGCGGCGGTGGCCGAGGCGGTCAAGATCAACGTCCCGGAGATCGTCGCGATCACCGACCCCGGCGGCGACCTGGTCTACCTCGAGCGGATGGACAACACCCAGACCGCCAGCGTCGCGGTCGCGACGGGCAAGGCGCGTTCGGCCGCGCGCTACCGGCGTCCGACCAAGGTCTGGGAGGACATCGTCTCCGGCGGCGGCGGCGGGCTGCGCATCCTGGGCCTCGAAGGCGCGGTGCCGATCGAGGGCGGGCTGCCCATCGTCGTCGGCGGCAAGATCGTCGGCGCGATCGGCGTCTCCAACGGCACCGGGCCGCAGGACGGCCAGGTCGCGAAGGCCGGCGTCGCGGCGCTGAACTGATCCGCCCCCCGCACGCGATGCAGCCGCCGGCGCCCATCGACGTCATCGTCGTCGGCGGCGGCGGCGCCGGGCTGGCGGCGGCCATCGAGGCGGCCGAGGCCGGCGCGAGCGTCGTGCTGCTCGAGAAGAACGCCCGGCTCGGCGGCTCCACCGCCTGGTCCATCGGCTCGGTGACGGCCACGCAGACGCCGCACCAGCGCCGCAAGGGCATCCAGGACGACCCGGCCGACCACTGGGCCGACATGCCGGGATTCGCCGGCGACCTGGCCGCGCGCGACAACGACGGCCTGCGCCGCGTGCTCTGCGACGAGATGCCCGCCACCTTCCAGTGGCTGCTGGACAGCGGCGTCTGCTTCTTCGGCCCGATGCCCGAGCCGCCGCACCGCCGGCCGCGCATGCACAACGTGCTGCCGAACTCGCGCGCCTTCATCTACCACCTCGGCCGGCGCGCGCGCCGCGCCGGCGTCACGGATCCGCTGCGATGCGCGCGTGGACGCGCTGCAGCGCGACGCCGCCGGCCGCGTGACCGGCGTGCGCCTGGCCGGCGGCGAGGTCGTCGATGCGCGCGGCGGCGTGGTCCTCGCCGCCGGCGACTTCACGAACGACCCGGTCTACAAGGCGCGCTTCATGGGCGCGCAGGAGGCCAAGGTCGACGCGGTCAACGCCACCGCCACCGGCGACGGCCAGCGCCTGGCCGAAGCCCTGGGCGCGCGCATCGTCAACGGCGACCTCGCGCTCGGCCCCGAGCTGCGCTTCATCGCCCCCGAACGCGAGACCTTCGTGCGCCGGCTGCCGCCGTGGCGGCCGCTGGCGCGCACGATGCAATGGGCGATGGAGCACGTGCCGATGGCCTGGCTGCGCCCGCTGATGATGAAGTTCCTGACCACGATGCTGGCGCCGTCGAGCGCGCTGTTCGACGACGGCGCGCGGCTCGTGAACCGGCACGGCGAGCGCTTCGGCGACGAGCGCGACCGCCCCGCCTGGCGCTTGCCCGACCAGCCGGACAAGCTGGGCTGGATCCTGATCGACGCGCGCATCGCCGAGCGCTACCGCGCCTGGCCGCATTTCATCAGCACCGCGCCCGGCATCGCCTACGCCTACCTCGCCGACTACCGGCGCAACCGCGCCGACCTCTGCGCCGAGGCCGCGAGCACCGAGGCCCTGGCGATGAAGCTCGGCATGGACCCGGCCGCGCTGGCGCGCAGCGCCGAAGGGCTGGGTGCCGGGCCTTACCTCGCACTCGGGCCGGTACGATCGGTCTTCGTCCACGCCGAGGGCGGGCTGCGCGTCGACGAGGACCACCGCGTGCTGGACGGCGACGGCCGGCCGATCGCCGGGCTGCGCGCCGCGGGCTCCACCGGCCAGGGCGGGCTGCTGCTCAAGGGCCACGGGCACCACCTGGCGTGGGCCTTCGTCTCGGGGCGGCGGGCGGGACGACTCGCAGCGCGTGAGGCCCGCGGCGCGTAGCGCGCCTGCCGCACCCTTCGTTCGACAACTTCAGGCATCTCTTCGGAAGGCATCGCTTTGACCTCACCGGCCGCGCAAGACGCACCGCCCCTGACGCAGGCCCAGGTCGTGGCCGCGGTCGCGTTCTCCAGCCTGGGCTGGGCCTTCGACCTGTTCGACCTGTTCATCCTTCTCTACGTCGCGCCGATGCTGGCGAAGGTCTTCTTCCCGTCGGACAACCCGATGCTGTCGCTGGCCGGGGTCTACGCCGCCTTCACCGCGACGCTGCTGATGCGGCCGCTCGGCGGCTACCTGTTCGGCACCTATGCCGACCGGAACGGGCGCAAGCGCGCGATGGTCGTGGCGGCGACCGGGGTCGGGCTCTCGACCGGCCTGATGGGGGCCTTGCCGACGGTGCAGACCCTGGGCGTGCTGGCGACCTTCCTCTTTCTGGCGCTGCGCCTCGTCCAGGGCGTGTTCATGGGCGGCATGGTCGCGTCGACCCACACGCTGGGCACCGAGTCGATCGCCCCGCATCGGCGCGGCCTGGCCTCGGGGATCATCTCGGGCGGCGGTTCCGGGGTCGGGAAGCTCTTCGCCTCGCTCGCCTTCCTGCTCGTCGGCGCCCTCTTCCCCGGGCCCGAGTTCGAGGTCTGGGGCTGGCGCGTCATGTTCTTCACCGGCTTGCTGAGCTCGTTGCTGGGACTCTTCGTCTTCACCCGTCTGCAGGAATCGCCGATGTGGGTGGCGCTGCAGAAGGAGAAGGCGTCGGGCAAGAGCACCGCGGCGAACCCGGCGCCCGCGCCGGCGAGCCTGAAGGCCTTCGTGCCGGCGGTGCTGCTCGGCATCCTGCTGACGACGGCGGGCGGCGGGCTGTCGTACCTGACCTCGGGTTACCTGCCGACCTTCATGAAGCTCGTCAACCACGTCAAGCCGACCGACCTGGGGCTCATCCTCAGCGGCTCGGCCCTCGCCGTGATCGTCTCTTCCGTCGCGGCCGGTGCGCTGACCGACTGGATCGGCCGGAAGCGGGCGATGGTGATCTACGGCCTGGTCTCGCTGGTCGCGATTCCGCTCCTGTACCGGGGTCTCGCCGCGGCCAGCGACCTCCGGACCATCGGCCTGCATGCCGTGCTGCTCAGCGGCGTCGGCACCTTCTGCTACGCGCCGCTGCTGATCGTCCTGAACGAGCGCTTCCCGACCGCGCTGCGCGCCAGCGGGACCTCGCTGTCGTGGAACGTCGGCTTCGCGCTGGGGGGGTCGATGCCGGTGCTGGTGTCGCTGTTCACCAAGGTCGCCGCGGACCTCTCGTTCTCGCTGGCCTTGTCGACCGCGTTGCTGGCGGCCTTGTATCTCGCCGCGACCTTCCTGACGCCGGCCCGGGACAACCGGATGTCGTGACGGAGGGTCGCCCCTGCGTTGCCTTGTGCTTGACGTTCCTGAACCGAAGATGGAGACAGACCGAATGAAGCTTTCCAGACTTGTCGCGAATCTCGTCCTCGCGGGCGGCATCGCCTGCGCGCTCGCACCCATGGCCCGGGCACAGGGCCCGGGCTTCGCGCTGTTCGACACGCACGTCCACTTCTACAGCAGCGACTTCGCGAAGTTCCCACTCCACGCCGAGCATGCCTACATGGGCAAGGCGGTGATGGAGGCGCGCGCCGCGAACCAGCCGAACGACACGACGAAGGTCTTTCGTGAATGGCAGGACACCGGCGTCGGGGCCGGCGTCGGCATCCAGTACGGCGCCGCCTACGAGTCCGACAACCGCTACCTGCTGTCGGTCGCCGCGAGCCACAAGGGCAAGGTCGTGCCGGTCGCGATCGTCGACCCGGCGGACCCCCATGCGGCCGAGACGCTGGCACGGCTCGTCGACGACGACGGCGTCGTCGGCTTTCGCAAGCTGGGCCAGCGGGCGCCGGACGGCAGCTACCCCTGGCTGAGTTCGCCGGGCATGCTCGCGCTGTGGCAACTGGCGAACGACAAGGGCCTGGTCGTCGAACTGATGCCCTACCCGAGGAGCCCGGACCCGAGGTTCCTGCAGGACATCGGCCGCCTCGCCGACCGGTTCCCGAAGGCGAAGATCGTGCTCGACCATTGCGACTGGCCGGCCACCGAGGGCGCGCCGTCCTACGGCATCGACGATTCCTATGCCGCGCTGGCCAAGCACCGCAACGTCTATCTGAAGTTCACGACCGAGAACTTCGAGCGCCTCAAGTCCGACGTTGCCGTGACGCAGGGCTTCGTCGGCGAACTGGTCAAGGTGTTCGGCGCCGATCACGTGATGTGGGGATCCGACGCGGGGAACACGATGATGGACTATTCGAAGATGGTCGACGACGCGCTCGCCGCCACCAGCCGGCTGAACCCCGCGGACCGACAAGCGGTTCTCGCATCGACCGGGCGGGCGGTCTTTTCGGTGACGCGCTGAGCGCCACGCCGGATTGCCGATGTCTGGACGGCGCTCGCTGGTGCCGGGCCTGGCCCACCCGGAACCAGCGAGCGACTTCATGGATTGGTGTGGCGCGCTTGAGTTTCAAGAACTTATAGGCGCCGGCAGGGTCGGCTTCACCCCGGCTCGAACTCACACTGCCGGCCAGGAGCGGCCGGTCGCTCAGCGGCGAAGCAGTCGTTCGGATCAGTCCTGAGGGCCGAGGCGCGTTGCCATGCGGTTAACAGCCTCGGCCAGCGCTGGCAAGTCTTGTTCGACGACCAGCCAGACCGCCCCGAGGTCAACGCCCAGGTAGCCATGCACGATCACGTTGCGAAACCCTGCGAGTTCGCGCCATGGGATCTGCGTTTCGGTGCCCTTGATCTCGCTCGACAAGCGTTGGCTTGACTCGGCCAAGGTCTGAAGGTTGCGGATCACGGCGTCTTGCACCAGACGCGAAGCGTCGAAGTGGGAGCGTTCGGCGTTCGTGTACTCGAGGATCCGGTCCAGGCAGTCGCGCATGTGCGCCAGCAGCACCCGGTCCGCCTCGGGGCCTGGATTCACAGCGGCACAGCGCCTGCCATCACGCGCTCGCGCAGAGCCGGGTGCAAGCTCGCTTCGGTGACGACATCCACGCGGCGGCCTAACAATTCCTGCGCATCCAGCAACAGTCCCCCCAAGGCGAGAGCACTGGTGCCTGGAGCCAAGGTCACCAGCAGATCAACGTCGCTGCCGTCGCTGCCGTCGCCACGGCTCATCGAGCCAAACACCCGAACACCCGTGACGCCGCGCCTGCGTGCCAGAGCCAGCAGTTCGGCGCGGTGGGTTTCGATCAATGGATGCATACGCGTGAATTTAACCATGCCGGACGGTCAGGCACTGGGCGGCAACCTCGGGCGGCCGCTTCAGGGAAGGAAGGCGAGAGACCGCACTGGGTCGACTTCGGCTGTTCGAGTTGACACCCTAAAGTCGACGTCCACCCGTCCCGTGCTCGGGCTGAGCCGCCCGCCACCTCGTCCGCGGCTGTTGTTCACGCGGACGATCACCGCAGCGGTCGGCGTAGGAGTCCGGGCGCATCGCCGGTTCAGGCCGCGTACCCCAGGACGGCGAAGTAGTGGCAGACGGTGCCGGCCAGAACGAAGAAATGCCAGACCATATGGCCGTACCGAAACCGGGAATCGGTGGCGAAGAAGAAGACGCCGGCGGTGTAGCACAGGCCCGCCGGCCAGCAACCACAGCAAACCTGCCGTCGGCACTCTGGAGAGCATCGGTTCCACCGCGATGACGACGACCCACCCCATCAGCAGATAGAGGCCGGTGGAGAAGATCGGATTGGAGGCCTTGCCGGATGCCTTCAGGGCCACCCCGGTGCCGGCCAGGCCCCAGACGATGCCGAAGAGCGTCCAGCCCCATGCGCCGCGGAGCACGCCGAGCGTGAACGGCGTGTATGTCCCGGCGATCAGAAGATAGATCGAAGAATGGTCCAGGACCCGGAAGACGCGCTTGGCCTTTCCTGCGGGCAGCGCGTGGTAGACCGTGGACGCAAGGTAGAGAAGGACGATGGTCGCCGAGAAGATGCTGGTGGCGACGACGAATGCCGCGTCTCCGCGTCGCGCTGCATGAACGATGAGAACTGGAATTCCGGCGAGTGCGGCGACGAGCCCGGCGCCGTGGCTCACGCCATTGGCGATTTCTTCCCCTTGCGATTGGTCGCGATCGGTTCCCGCCGGCAACATGCTCGCGACAGTCTCTCTCGGGTGCCCGACGTTCGGGTTCAACAGCCGCCGAAGGCGGCCGGCCGGAACGAGAAGTCGCGCCACGTTCTCACGATGGGCTCGTGAAGCTGCGGAAGATGGCGGCAATTCGCCAGCGGTGATCTTGGTCGTGCTCCGCGAGTTGCTCGATGAGGCGCAGGACGTTCACCGTGCTTCCGTCCGGTCGCTGGCCCACGCGAGACAGCGCCTCTTCATCGAGCGGTTCCAGCTCGGCGACAAGCGCCGCCCGGAGCCCGACAAACTCCGTGATGGCTTGATCACCGTCCCGGTGCAGGTAGTCGCGGGCGACCGGCCAGGAGCCGACGTCGACGGGTTCCAGCGTCGGCCGGGACTCCCGAAGCACCCTTCGGATTCGCATCGCATACAGGTCGCTGTCGCAGTCCCGCAGGTGCCACAGGTGTTCGAGCAACGGGGACTTGTCCCGTTCGGGCTGGCGCAAGAGCAGCGCGCGAGGCACGGACATCGCCGCCCGCTCCACAAACCGAGGCATCTCGGTCAGTTGCGCGAGCAAGTGGGCGTAGGCTTGCCTGAACATGGATTGGCGACGGGCTTCGTGCGCGCCCGTGATTCGCCCTTCTGGGCTCGTCGCACGGTGGACGTCGGGTTCGAACTGCAGCGCATCTGCCGGAAGGATACCCCGGCGGCAGCCCGCCCCGATGCGCGACGCCGCGGCGTCCGGTCGCGCATGCCGCGCGCGAGTGCCGGGCGGCACGACCGCCGCCCGGCGCGGACCCGCGCGGCCGCTGCAGGCCGGACCGGTCCGGGCCATCATGCGATCCCAGCCCGTCGCCGAACCCGCGGACCGTCGAGCGCCTCCTCCTCCTTCTCCACCTCATGAACATCACCAACTTCGAAGATCTCCTGGTGGCTGCGCGTGCGCAGCCCGGTCCGCAACGCCTGCTGCTGGTGTTCGCCGGTGCCGAGCTGGGCGCCGACGCGACACCCGAGCAACGCGCCGCCTTTGCCGAAGGGCACGGCGGCGAACTGGTGCCGCTGATGTGCGTCGACAAGGCCGTCGACGAGATCACGAGCTTTTCCGCACTCGTCGACGAGTCGCGTCGGGCCGGCCCGGGCTGGGCGATCGTCTTCGTGACGGCCCTGTCCGGAACGGCCGGCGCTCCGCCCGACAGCAAGGCTGCCGAGGCGCCCTTGCTGCGCATGGTGGAAAGCATCCGCGCGGGCGCCTTGAACGGCATGATTCCCTTCGACGCCTCGGGACAGGCCGTGACGCTCGGCTGAGCAGGCCATCGACCGCACCCGGACCACCGGGTTGATCGCTGCGGCCGGTGCGGGCCTCGGTGCGAGCGCTAAGGCGAATCCTCGTCACGCACCGACGCCTGGAGCGGCGATCGCATGCGTCCGTTCAGACCCCGCAGCGACAACGCCAGGAAACGCTCCTGACGATGTTCCTCGTCGAACAGCGCCCGCGACGGTTCGATGAGATCGCTTCGGCTGATGATGCCCAACAGGCGGCGCGAGGCCGCGTCGGCAACGACGGGCAGTCGTTCCAGCCCGTGCACCGCAAGCCGGGTGGCGATCGTGCGGCAGTCCTCGCCCGGCAGGGCCATGATGGGGACGTTGGCGCCGAACAGGTCGGCGACACGGCAGGCGCTCGGCCTGGCGGCGCCGGCGATCAGGCCTTCCCGATCGATCATGCCCAGGAACCTGCCGTCGACGACCACGGGATACGCCCTGTGGGTCTGCGACGGCCCGAAGTACTCGTCGATCGCGCTCGCGATGGCTGCGTCCCCCCGGAGGCTCACCACGTCGTGCGTCATCAGTTCATCGACGGCGTGACGCTCCAGCGGATCGATGCCGTATTCGCGGTAGATGTGGTACCCGCGGCGCGCGATCTTTTCGGTCAGGATCGAGCGCGGCATCGTCAATACCGTGAAGCCGTAGGCGACGGCCGATGCGATCAGCAGCGGCAGCAGCGCGTTGACGTCCTGCGTCAGCTCGAGTGCGAACATCACCGCCATGATCGGCGCCCGCATCATTCCCCCGAGCGTTGCCGCCATGAAGACCAACGGCCACAACGAGGCGTGGCTGTTCGGTAGCAGCGGCCCCACGAGCGCGCCGAGGCCGGCGCCCATGATCAGCAATGGCGCAAGCACGCCGCCGGATGTTCCCGAGCCCAGCGCGATGACCCACATCAGCGCCTTGCAGACAACGAGCGCGAACACGGCCTCCAGCGCCAGGCGGTTGTGGAGCAGATCGCCGATCACGTCGTAGCCGACGCCCAGCGCCCGAGGTTGCAGCCAACCGCCGATGCCGACCGCGAGGCCCCCGAGCGCGGGCCACCACATCCAGTGGATCGGCAAGTGGGCAAACAGGTCCTCGACCTTGTAGAGCGATGTCGACACCGTCCACGACAACGCACCCGCGCCAATGCCGGCAAGCACGCAGGCCGCGAGTGTCGGCAGATCGGCGGGCGAGGTCTGCAGCGGAAACAAGGCCCCGCCGTCGAGGATCAGCGGGCGCAAGGCGGCGGCGACGCAACAGGCGATCGCGACCGGCAGGAGGCTGCGCGGGCGCAGCTCGAACAAGAGCAGTTCGACGGCGAGCATCACGGCCGCGATCGGTGTCCCGAAGACGGCCGTCATCCCCGCGACGGCACCGGCGACCAGCAGCGTCTTGCGTTCGGCCCCGGTGAGGTGAAAGAACTGCCCCGCAAGCGACCCGAACGCACCGCCGGTCATGATGATCGGGCCCTCGGCGCCGAACGGACCGCCGCTGCCGATCGCGATGCCCGACGACAAGGGCTTGAGGATCGCGACCTTCACCGACATCCGGCTCTGCCCGAACAGGATCGATTCGATCGCCTCCGGAATGCCGTGCCCGCGTATCTTCTCCGACCCGAAGCGGGCCATCAACCCGATGATCAAACCGCCGATCGCAGGCACGACGATCACCCAGGCGCCGAGCGTGTTCGCCGCGGGCGACACGGCTCGATCCGACAACGATTGGAAGAAGAACAGGTTCGTGAAGAAGCGAATCAGGTGCAGCAGGACCCAGGCGATCAGCGTGCTCGCGCCACCGACCACCACCGCCATCGCGGCGATGGCCGGCAGTCGCCCGGTCGCCGCGAAATCGCGGCGCTTGTCCTGGGATGCTGCGGCGCCTCGCTGCGACCCATCGGACTGCGTGGTCGTCATCGGTTGATCTTCGGAACCGGAAATACCGTGGCGAGCGATCGCAGTTCGGTACGGTGGAGCTGGGCCAGCTTCTTCAGCATCCGCTCTCCGGCCGCGAGCAGGTGAACCTCGACCTGGCGCCGGTCGGCCAGGCTCTGGCGCCGCTCGACCAGGCCACCCTCCTCGCAACGCGTCACCAGCGCAACGACCCCGTTCGGCTTGGCCTGCAGACGTTCGGCCAACTCGCCGACGGTGGCACAGGCGCGTCCTGGATAGCCCTTGACGTGCAGCAGGAGCAGGTATTGCAAAGGGGTGATGCCGCAGGCGCGGGCAGCGTCCTCGGAGAAGCGTTCGAAGCGACGAATCTGGAAACGAAACTCCGACAGCGCTTCGAACTCGGCCTTGGTCAAGGCTTCGGGTCTGGCTGAGGCCATGGAAACTTGGGTGCAGTTCGGAAGCGTCGCAGTATGTCATGCCATGACATACCGGCGGCGACGCCGCGTCGAAGCCATCGAACGGCAGAGCGTCGAGCTATTCGACCATCTCGACCATCTCGACCATGACGTCCTCCCGCGCGCCGGCCACGTCCGCCCGGGTCCGGCCGCGATGCCTCAGTAACCGGTGGCCCGTCCGGGAATGACGGGCAGCGCTTCGTCGGCGATCAGGGCCCAGATCACCCGAACGATCGATTCGGAGGCGATCACGGTCCTGCTGTTCTCGCTGCCGACCAGCTTCTCGCGGAGCTGGCGCCGCACTTCGGGCAGACCCGTGAGTTCGAAGATCACGTCGATGCCGTCACCCATCGCGACGATGTCGTCCAGCGAGCAGACCTTGATGCCGGCTTGCAGTGCCGCCTGCCGGCCCGGGGTGTCCATCACCTCGGCGACGCAGACCAGTTCCAGGCCATGGTTGAGCCTCTTGCCGATCTGACGCAGGAAGGCCGAGCCGATGCGGCCCAGTCCGATGATCGCGATGCGTTGACTGTCCATGATGCTTGTCTCGCTCCTTGTTCGGGCTGGAAGCAGCTCGCCGTTCCGACTCGCTCGCCGGTTCGAGGGTTGCGGCGGAGGGTCGGCGCGCTGCACGTCCGTTGGAGTCTATCTGCCGCAAACCGCTGCGCCCGCGGCAGAAGCCGCCCCACGAGATGCCGTCATCGGTATGCGCAAGGAATTCTCACCTCGGTGACGTTTTTCGGGCATGGCCCCGGCCGGCTGCTTTCAGCCCGGCACGGCCAGGGCGTCGTCCTGCGTCCGCATCACGCCCGCCGTCACCGGTTCCGCGGCCAGCGCGACGCCCTGCCACTCCCCCGCCTCGATCAGCCGCCGGACCACCGCGTGGATCTCGTCGCGCACGATCGCGGCGCAGGGCGACAGCTTCTGCGGCGGCAGCGCGTAGAGGTAGTTCGTGCGCGTCATCAAAGCGTCGGCCACGCGCAGGCAGCGCCATTGCTCGGGCTGGTCGCCCAGCGCATGCACCGCGGCCATCGGCTTGATCGTGACGCCCATGCCCTGCGCCACGCAGTGCATCAGCAGCGGCAGCGAGTCGACCTCGGCCAGCGCGTCCAGCGGCAGGCCCAGGCGCTCGAACTCGAGCGCGATGCGCCGGCGCAGGCCATGGCCCGGGCTGGGCAGGATCAGCGGCAACGCGGCCACCTCGGCCAGCGTCAGCGACTCGCGGCCGGCCGCCACCAGCGGGCTCGCGGCGGGCAGGATCACGAACAGCTCTTCCTCGAGCAGCGGCTCCACCGTCAGCTCCGACGCCGCGGTCTGGCTGAACAGCACCGCCAGGTCGAGCTGGCCGACGCGCGTCATGTGCTCGAGGTGGCCGCTCAGGCCTTCGACCACGTTGAGCAGCAGCCCGGGGTACTTGGCGCGCAGGTGCTGCAGCAGCGGCAGGCCGAGCCGGCACACGGTGGTCGGCGCCAGGCCCAGCGCGACGCGCCCGCTGACGACGGCGGTCTCCTGGCGCGCGACGGCCACCGCCTGGTCGAGCTGGCGCAGCATGAACTTGGCGTGGTGGTAGAGCGCCTCGCCGTTCTCGGTCGGCGTCACGCCGCGCGAACTGCGCAGCAGCAGCGGCTTGCCGACCTCGTCTTCGAGCCGCGCCATCTGCTGGCTCAGCGCCGGCTGGGCGATGAAGAGCTGGCGCGAGGCCTTCGCGAGGCTGCCGCTCTCGACGATCTGCACGAAGTACCTGAGCTGCCGCATGTCCATCGAAGAACCCTCTCGCTATAAGCGTTCCTTATAGGCAACGGCGCCGCATGAATCCATTCGTGATAGCCCGTAGCGCGGCTGCGGGCTATGGAATTTACTCGTCGCCCAGTTGCAGCTTGCTCGGCTGGCGCTTCTCGACCGCCCATTTCAGCAGCGCGGCGGCGCGATAGAAACCGTGCGCGAACTTGCCGTAGGGCAGCGTCAGGAAGAGCGCCATCACCGCGCCCAGGTGCAGCACCAGCAGCGGCGTCATCGCCGTCGTGGCGCGCAGCGCGGTGAGCAGCAGGCCGGTCAGCCCGGTGAGCCCCAGCAGCGCGATGAAACCGCGGTCCATGGTCTTCTGCGCGGCGTCGCCCTGCAGCGGGTGGCGCGCCAGGTTCAGCCGGAAAAGCCAAGTCGTGCCGACCACCAGCGCGACGCCGCCGGCCACGCCCAGCAGCTTGGGCAGGCTGGTGTAGGCGTAGGGCGCCTCCCAGCCGAACGCGTAGTGGTAGAGCGTGGCGACGCTGGTCGCCGCGAAGCAGAGCATGAAGCCGTAGAAGGTGGCGTGATGGGCGCGCCGGCGCGCCAGGCTGAAGGCGTCGTCGGCGTTGTTGCAGCCGTCGCCATGGCCGCCGCCCAGGTACTTCAGGCTCAGCACGTCGTGCGTGGCTTCGGCCGCGGCGTCGTTCGACACCGGCCCGGGTGGCGCGCCGCGCCAGAAGCGGCGCACGCCGACGGCGAGCGCGAACAGCGCGAACAGGAACACCGGCGCGAACAGGCCGACCAGCAGGTCGTGCGCGAAGACCGCGTAGAAGTTCTCGCCCGCGGCAAGGTGCAGCGAGCCGGTCAGCGCCAGCGCGAGCGCGAGGAACAGCGCCAGCCCGGCGGCCAGCGCGAGCGACAGCGTGAGCCCGTTGCGCCGGTACAGCGAGCCCAGCGCCTGCGGCCAGGCGTGGGCCACGTAGGTGTCCAGCCGCACGCGCGCCAGGCTCTGCGGCACGTTGACGGCGAACTCGTGCGGCGGCGCGTACTGGCAGGCGTGCAGGCAGGCGCCGCAGTTGTGGCACAGGTTGGCGAGCAGGTGCACGTCGTCGTGGCCGAACTCGAGCCGGCGCGTCATCGCCGGGAACACCGCGCAGAAGCCCTCGCAGTAGCGGCAGGCATTGCAGATCTGCAGCACGCGCGCGACCTCGGCCTCGGGCGCGGACAGCGGGCGGATAGTGATCACGCGCGCCGGCGCCGCACGGGCGGCGCTCGTCAGGCCGCGACATCGGCGGTCTCCTTCAAGGCTGCGGCCGCCGCCCGGGTGCCGGCGATGCGGCCGAAGGCGGTGCCGATCGACATGCCGACGCCGGCCGTGTAGCCCTTGCCGAGCACGTTGCCGGCCATCATCTCGCCGGCGACGAACAGGTTGTCGCTCGGCCGGCCGCCGAAGCGCACCGCGGCGGTCTCGTCGGTCTTCAGCCCGAGGTAGGTGAAGGTCACGCCGGGCTTGAGCGCGTAGCCGTAGAAGGGCGGCGTGTCGATCGGCCGCGCCCAATGCGTCTTCGCCGGCGCCAGCCCTTCGGTGTGGCAGTCGTCGAGCGCGGTGTGGTCGAAGCGGCCGACGCGGCAGGCCGCGTTGTAGGCGTCCATCGTCTGCATGAAGCGGGCTTCGTCCAGGCCGAGGCGGCGCGCCAGCTCGGGCAGCGTGTCGGCCTGGGTGCCCGGGAACACCGGCGGCATGAAGCGGCCGATGGCC
The DNA here is from genome assembly GCA_963788635.1 of uncultured beta proteobacterium. Lineage (GTDB taxonomy): Bacteria > Pseudomonadota > Gammaproteobacteria > Burkholderiales > Burkholderiaceae_C > Rubrivivax. Next base: position 62,549 of record CAWBHE010000015.1, read on the forward strand.
TTCGCGTCGATCACCGAATACGCGGTCTGCCCCGGCTGCTGCGCGACGAGCCGGCCCCAGATCGCGTAGCGCTTGGGCCAGAAGTCCTCGCCCTCGTCGTAGAAGCGCTCGGCGTCGCGGTTCACGACGACGCCGAGCGAGACGCAGTCGATGCGCGTGCAGATGCCGCCGTCGTAGAGCGGCGCGCGCGCGTCGATCGCGACCATGTGCGCCTGCGTCGCGTCGCCGATCGCGTCGGCGCCGGCGTCGAGCATGAACTTCAGCAGCGTGCCCTGGTTGAAGCGCGTGCCGCGGATCAGGAAGTTGTCGGCCGGCCATTCGCCGCGCTCGTTGCGGCCCCAGGCCTCGCGCAGCCATTCGCGGTTCGACTCGAAGCCGCCGGCGGCGAGCACGCAGGCGCGCGCCTCGATGCGCTCGCTGCCGACGAAGGCGGCGACGAAGCGGCCGTCCTGCAGCTCGATCCGGTCGACCGGCGCTTCGTAGCGCACCCGCACGCCCAGGCGCTCGGCACTGCGGTAGTAGGCGTTGACGAGCGCCTTGCCGCCGCCCATGAAGAAGGCGTTCGTGCGCGCGGTGTGCAGCGCGCCCGACAGCGAGGGCTGGAAGCGCACGCCGTGGCTGCGCATCCACGGCCGGCAGGTCGACGACGCCCGGATCACGAGCCGCGCCAGCGCCTCGTTCGTCAGCCCGCCGGTGACCTTGAGCAGGTCCTGCCAGAACTCTTCCTCGGGATAGGCGCCCTCGAGCACGTCCTGCGGCGCGTCGTGCATGCAGCGCAGGTTGCGCGTGTGGCCGGAATTGCCGCCGCGCCACTCGCGCGGCGCCGACTCCAGCATCAGCACGCGCGCGCCGGCCTCGGCGGCCATCAGCGCCGCGCACAGCGCCGCATTGCCACCCCCGATCACGAGCACGTCGATCACCGCCACCCCGTTCGTCCGCAACGAAGGGCGAACTGTAGGCGCAGCGTCCGCGCGGCGACAGCGCGCCGGCGGCAACGGGGTTTCAGGATTCGTGAAGGCTGCCGCCGGCCCAGCGGCCGTCGCGCACGAGCGCGCGCGCGACTTCGGCCATCACGACGCGCGCGGCCAGGCCGGCCGGCGACAGCTCGTCGTCGGACAGGCTCGCGAGCAGGTTCGGCCGCCGCACGTGGGCGTCGACGATCTCGACGACGGCGAAGTCGCCGTCCGGCAGCAGCGATGCGGCGGCGCCGGGCTGGATCGTCGCGGCGATCCCGGCCGCGACCGCGCCCATCAGCATCGCCAGGCCGTCGATCTCGGCGACGACGGTCGGCGCGCGGCGCGCGCGCGCGAAAGCCGCGTCGACGACCGAGCGCAGGTCGTGCGCGCTGCTGGGCAGCACCAGCGGCAGCCCGGCAATGCGCGCCAGCCGCGTGCGCGCGGTCGCCGGCAGGCCGAGCGAGCGCGCGCCGATGACGAACAGCCGCTCGTCGAGCAGCGGCGTGATGCTCCAGCGCCGCGCCGCGTCGGCGCGGAACAGCACGGCCAGGTCGATCTGGCGCGCGTTGAGCATGCCGGCCAGATCGCCCGACAAGCTCTCGACGAGGTGCAGCCGCACGTCCGGATAGCGCTCGCGCATCGCCTGCATCAGCGGCAGGCCGAGCACGGTGGCGGTGGTCGGCGCCAGCCCGACGCTGACATGGCCGGACAGGCGCGCCTGCTGGGCGGCGAGGACGGCGTCGTCCGCGTGGCGCAGCGCGAGCTGGGCCTGGCGCCAGAAGGCCAGGCCGGCGTCGGTGGGCACGACGCCGGTGGAGGTGCGCTGCAGCAGCCGGGTGGCGAGCTCGCCTTCGAGGCGGCTGATCTGCTGGCTCAGCGCCGAGGTGACGACGCCGAGTTCGGCCGCCGCCCGGCTGAAGCTGCGCGCCCGGACGATGCTGACGAAGTAGCGCAGCTGGCGGAGTTCCATGCGGGGCGCGCGAGGCGGGGGACGAGGCGGCGATTGTGGTGCACGAACCGCCCGCCCGCCTCGCGGCAGGACGCCCTATCGTTCGCGGTCGGGCCCGCGCTCGCCGGACCGGCCGCGGTTTCCCCGGTCGTCCTGTTGTCCTTGTTGTCCTTGTTGTCCTTGTTGTCGCGCCCCTGGGCGGCCGGCGGCGGCACCGGGGCCGCACCCCGACCCTGCGCGCGCTCGTTCGGTGCCTGCTGTCGCACCTGCGGTTCGCGCTGCGCCGGCGCCGGGCCCGGCCGCGAACCGGGTTGCATGACACCGCCAGGGCCGGGCCGCACCGGCGGAGGCGTCGGTACGGGCTGCGGCCTGCTCTCCGGGCGCGGTGCGGGCCGCGCCGGCGCGCCCTCGCGCGACTGGTACCGGTAATGCTGTTCGCGCAGTGCCCGCTGCTGCTCCTCGGCGTGCGGGTAGCGGTCACCGGAATAGGCGCGCTGGTAGGTCGGCAGCGGCGCCGGCGCCGGGGCGGCGCGCCGGTCCCAGCGGTTCCAGTCACGGTGATCGCGCTCCCAGGACGGACCCCAACGCTCGTTCCAGCGCGGCGGCGCATCGGCGCGCCAGCCACGGAAGTAAGGCGGCGGCGCGCGGTAATAACGCACCGGGATGCGCAGGATGAACAGCGGCACCACGTCGGGTGCGACCAAGCCCCACGGGCCGTCGTACCAGGAACTGGCGTACCAGTTGTCGCCCTGCAAGACCCAGTACAGGCCGTCGTAGAAGAAGAAATTCTCCCGCTGCGACGGCGCGTAGTAAACCGGGTAGCCGGGGATCCGGACCAGTGTCGGGTACACCGGCATGTTGATGCCGATGCTCACCCCCGGTGTGTTGAACAGGATCGACAACTGCGCCAGCGCGGGCGTCGCAGCGCCGAGCAGCAACCCCAACCCCAACCCCAAACCCCACCAAACCTTGCGCATCGTCGGCTCCTGCGTTCCGGGCCCGCATCGCGAGCCCTTGCCGTTGGAGCCTAGCCGATGGGCACCGCCGCTTCTGTGCGTTTGCGAACAGTCACCCGCAGACGGTCGAGCGCGCTGCACGGCGCCTTTGGCCAGGGCCGCGCGCGAGCCGCCGGCCCCGGTGATAAGCTGGCCGCCCTCGATCCAACGCGAACCACAAGGAGACACCCATGCCCGGCTTGCTGCCCGAAGTCGACCCCGACGGCCTGCTCGAGTACTCGGTCGTCTTCACCGACCGCGCGCTGAACCACATGTCCAAGCGCTTCCAGCAGGTGATGCGCGACATCTCCGGCGTGCTCAAGGACGCCTACGGCGCGCGCTCGGCGATCGTCGTTCCCGGCAGCGGCAGCTTCGGCATGGAGGCGGTGGCGCGCCAGTTCGCGACCGACCGCAAGGTGCTGGTGCTGCGCAACGGCTGGTTCAGCTTCCGCTGGACGCAGATCTTCGAGATGGGCCGCATCCCGTCCGAGGAGATCGTGCTCAAGGCGCGCGCGGTCGCGCCCGGCCGCCAGGCCGCGTTCACGCCGGCGCCGCTCGACGAGGTCGTCGCGACGATCCGCGCCCAACGGCCCGCGGTCGTCTTCGCGGCGCATGTCGAGACCGCCGCCGGGATGATGCTGCCCGACGCCTACCTGCGCGCGGTGGCCGACGCGGTGCACGAGGTCGGCGGCCTGTTCGTGCTCGACTGCATCGCGTCCGGCGCGTGCTGGGTCGACCTGCGCGCGACCGGCGTCGACGTGCTGATCAGCGCGCCGCAGAAGGGCTGGAGCGGCTCGCCCTGCTGCGCCTTCGTGATGCTCGGCGAACGCGCCCGCGCGGCGATCGACGGCCTGACCAGCACCAGCTTCGCGGCCGATCTGAAGAAGTGGCTGCAGATCATGGAAGCCTACGAAGGCGGCGGCCACGCGTACCACGCGACGATGCCGACCGACGCGCTGGCGCACACGCGCGACGCGATGCTCGAGACGCGCCGCACCGGCTTCGAGGCGCTGCGCGAGCGCCAGCAACTGCTGGGCCGGCGCGTGCGCGCCGTGTTCGCCGCACGCGGCATTGCGCAGCGTCGCCGCCGAAGGCTTCCAGGCGCCGGGAGTCGTCGTCAGCTACACCGAAGACGACGGCCTGCACACCGGCCGCGCCTTCCTCGCCGAAGGCCTGCAGACCGCCGCCGGCGTGCCGCTGCGCTGCGACGAGCCGGCCGACTTCAAGACCTTCCGCGTCGGCCTGTTCGGCCTGGACAAGCTGGCCGACGTGGACCGCACCGTGGCCACGCTGGAAACCGCGCTCGACCGCATCCTGGGCACCGGCACCGCGGCGCGCGAAGCCGCCTGAAGTCCGGGCGCGCTCTCAGACCAGGGCGCGCACTTCTTCGGGCACCGCGACCGCGCGGATGCCGGTGCCGCCTTCGCCGCGCGCGGCGAACACGCGCACCTCGGTGCCTTCGACGAGCAGGTCGGCGTCGCGCCAGATGCGGTGACGCTGGACGAAGCTCTTCGTGCGCCACTCGGCGACGGTGGTCTCGATCGCCAACCGCTCGCCGTACATCGCGGCCTTGAAGAACTTCGAGTGCGCGTCGACGATCGGCGTGCCGATCACGCCCCAGCGCGCCTCGGTCTCGCGCCAGGTCGGCAGCCCGCGGTGCACGAACCAGTGCCGGCTGGCGGCGTCCATCCAGCGGAAGAAGTTCGGGAAGTAGACGATGCCGGCGGGGTCGCAGTCGCCGAATTCGACGTTGACTCGGTACAGCGCGGGGGAATCGACGGGCGGTGTGTTCATGGGGTGGTGGCCGCGCGGCGAAAGCCCGCGGACGCGTTCATCAGGGTTCGGGTGTAGTCGGCCTCGACGCGCTGCGCCGCGAGGTCGTCGGCGCCGACCTCCTCGACGCTGCGGCCGCGCTGCATGACCATCAGCCGTTCGCACAGGTGGGTCACCACCGCGAGATCGTGGCTGACCATCAGGAAGCTCAGGCGCCGGCGCTGGCGCAACGCCTCGAGCAGGTTCAGCACCTCGGCCTGCACCGAGGCGTCGAGCGCCGAGGTCGGCTCGTCGAGCAACAGCAACTGCGGCTCGAGGATCAGCGCGCGCGCGATCGCGACGCGCTGGCGCTGGCCACCGCTGAGCTGGTGCGGGTAGCGGAAGCGGAATCCGCGGCCCAACCCCACGTCGGCCAGCGCCTGCTCGATGCGCGCCTCGGCGTCGACCATGCCGTGAATCGCCAGCGGCTCGGCGAGCAGCCGGTCCACCGTCTGGCGCGGGTGCAGCGAGCCGTAAGGGTCCTGGAAGACCATCTGCACGGCGCGGCGGTAAGCCTTGCTGCCGGGTGCCGGCTGCGCGCCGTCGCCCGTCAACCGAACGCCACCGCCGGCGATCGGCGCCAGGCCGCAGATCGCACGCAGCACCGTGCTCTTGCCCGAGCCCGATTCGCCGACGATGCCGAAGCTCTGGCCCGGGGCGATCTCGAACGAGACGCCGTCGACGGCGACGAAGGCGTCGAAGACGACGCGCAGCTGTTCGACCTGCAAGCCGATCATGCCGCCCACTCCGGCTGCCGCTCCAGCGTGGGCAGCGGGTGCGTCGACGCGCCCAGCTTGGGCAGGCAGTTCAACAGACCTCGGGTGTAGGGGTGCTTCGCGTGCGCCAGCTCGGCGGCGGCGATTTCCTCGACGACGCGGCCGGCGTACATCACGAGCACGCGGTCGCAGAACGAGGACACCAGACGCAGGTCGTGCGAGATGAAGATCAACCCCATGCCGCGCTCGGCGACGAGCCGGTCCAGGATCGCCAGCACCTGCAGCTGCACGGTGACGTCGAGCGCCGAGGTCGGCTCGTCGGCGATGAGCAGCTCGGGGCCGGCGATCAGCATCATCGCGATCATGACCCGCTGACCCATGCCGCCCGAGACCTCGTGCGGGTAGAGCCGGGCGACGCGCTCCGGGTCGTCGATCTGCACCGCGGCCAGCGAACGCAGCATCTCGGCCCGGGCCGCGCGCGCCGACACCGGCCGGTGCGCGCGCAGCGTCTCCTCGATCTGCGCGCCGATGCGCATCACCGGGTTGAGCGAGTACTTCGGGTCCTGCAACACCATCGCGATGCGCGCGCCGCGCAAGGCCCGGCGTTCGCGCGCCGGGCAATGCAGCAGGTCGATGCCGTTGAACGACAGCTGCTTCGCGCTCACCCGCGCGCCGGGCGCCGTCAGGCCGAGGATCGCGCGTCCGGTCTGGCTCTTGCCCGAGCCCGATTCGCCGACGATGCCCAGGCGCTCGCGGCCGAGCGTGAACGAGACGCCGCGCACGACCTCGGTCACGCCGCCATCGCGCGACGGATAGGCCACGCGCAGGTCATCGACGGACAGCAAGGGGCTCATGCAGCGGCATCTGAATTTTCGATATTAGACAACGGCCGCGCGGCCTCGACGGCGCCGGCGGCCCGCCGGTGCGCACGGCGCGCCGGTCAGCCGAGCCGGCCGTCGAGGTCCGAGCCGACGAGGCTGTCCACGATAGCCCGCGTCGTCCGGTCTGCCCGCTCGCGGTGGCGCTGCGCGGCATCGGTCCGGCCCTGCGCCGCCGACAGGCGCGCCAGCGCGGCGTCGACGTCGCGTTGCAGGCGCAGACGGCCGCCAGCCTGCGCCAGCGTGGCCGCGCGCGCCAGCTCGGCCCGGGCCGCGGTGCAGTCGTTCTCGGCCAGCCAGGCCTCGCCGCGCCAGCGCCGCGCGCCGGCTTCGATCTCGCGCAAGCCGTTCGGCACGGCGACGGCGAGCAGCTCGTCGGCATGGGCGCGGCAGCGCGGCGGATCGCCCGCCGCGAGCGCGATCTCGGCCATCGCGTCGAGACAGCGGACCATCAGATAGCGCTCCGAGCTGCGACGCGTCCGGTCGAGCAGGGCCTGCAGCGCCGAACCGACGACGCGCTGGCCGAGGCGCGAGCGCGCGACGGCGAGCTGGGCCTCGATCGTCGGGCGCCAGAACAGGATGCCGGTCTCGTCGCCGACGGCCAGGCCGCGCTCGAGCTGCCGGGCGGCGGCCTCGTTCAGGTCGAGATCGAGCAACAGCTGGCCGAGGAAGTCGTGCGCGATGAGCTGGTAGCGCACCTGCCCGAGGCTCTCGAGCCAGCGCAGCGTCTCCTGCATCGCCGACCACGCCTGGCCGTAGCGCCCGGTGCAGGCCCGCGCGTGCTCGAGCCCGAGCAGCGTCGGCCCGAGGTGCCACTGCAGGTCCGCGGCGCGCGCGATCTCGAGCGCGGCCTCGAAGTGGGCGATCGCGCGCGCGTAGTCGCCGAGCCCCTTCGCGCCGACGCAGGCGTGGCCGATCATCATCAGGTTCTCGGACTCGTAGCTCCGGTCGCCGATGCCGCGCGCGAGCCGCAGCGAGCGCGTGTAGCAGGCGATTGCCGCCGCCGGCTCGGCGTTCGCGAAGAACGCCTCGCCGCGGCCGTGGTAGGCCTGCACCGCGACCAGGTCCGCGTAGCCCTTGCGCTCGCAGATCTCGACCGCCTGCTGGTGGAAGCGGATCGCCTCGTCGTTGCGACCGCTGCTCCACGCGACCGTGCCGAGGTGGTAGAGCGTGTCGGCGGCGTTGCGTTCGTCGCCCATCGCGCGCGACTCGGCCAGCGCCTCGGCGAGGCAGGCGGTCGCGTCGTCGTATGCGTCGGCGCGCCGGTAGGCCATGCCGAGCCGGACCAGCGCGTCGCGCGTGCGTTCGCGCTGGCCGGCAGCGCGGGCGGCATCGACGACGAGGCGCATGTCGGTCACCGCGCCTCGCGTCTGGCCGGCCTGCGCGCGGGCCGCCCCGCGCCGCTCGTAGAGCGCCAGGCGCTGGCCCTCGTCCAGCGATTCGGGGTGCGCCTCGGCCAGCGCGACGGCCCGGTCCAGCCAGTGCAATGCATCGCGCAGCGCGAACAGCGCCTGCGAACGCTCGCCGGCGAGGACGAGGTAGTGCAGCGCCTTGGCCCAGACCTGCGCGCGCTCGAAATGCTCCGCGAGCCGCGCGTCGCGTTCGTGCGCCGCGCCCTCGCCGCGGCGTTCCAGCGCTTCGGCCACCGCCCGGTGCAGCATCCGGCGCCGCGTGCCGCCGAGGTCCCGGTAGACCACTTCGCGGATCTTGTCGTGGCCGAAGTCGAAGACGCCGCCCTCGGGCTCCTCGCGCAGCAGGCGGCGCCTGACGAGCGCCTCGACCGCCTCGAGCAGCTGCGCTTCGGGCTCGCGGCTGACGTCGAGCAGGGTGTCGAAGTCGAAGCGCCGGCCGAGCACCGCGGCGGTCTCGAGCAGCGCCCGGTACGCCGCGGGCACATGCGCGAGGCGCACGCGCACCGCGGCGCGCAGCGCGTCGGGGAGCCATCCGGGCTCGCCGCTCGGGCGCGGCGCCAGCCGTGCCTCGCCCTCGCGCAGCGACTGCAGGATCGAGATCAGGAAGAACGGATGGCCTTCGGTCTCGCGGTGCAGGCGCTCGGCCAGCCCGGGCGTGCGCAGGCCGGGATCGGCGAACGCCGCCACCAGACGCTCGGTGTCCGCGGCGCCGAGCCGGGTCAGCGGCAGGCGCAGCGCGTCGGTCTCGCGGCACAGGCTCTCGACGCGGCGCGCGAGGCGCTCGTCGGTGGCGATCTCGTCGTCGCGGCAGGCGTAGATCACCAGCACCGGGCGCCGGGCGGCGTGGCGCGCGATGTACTGGAGCACCTGGGCGCTGGCGTCGTCGGCCCATTGGATGTCGTCGACGACGAGCAGCGCCGGAGCGCCGCCGCGCGCGGCCTCGAGCAGCTGGTCCACCGCGCGCGGCAGGCGCGCGCGCCGCGCCTCGGGAAAGTCGTTCGACAGCTGCGGCAGCCCGGCGATGCGCTCGCCGATCTCGGGCACCAGCGCGGCGAGCTCGGCGAGCGAGACCGGCGCCAGCGCGCGCAGCGCGGCGTCGGGGACGCGGTCGAGCGCCTGCGTGACGAGGTCGATCACCGGCTGGTACGGCGTCGCGCGCTCGATCTCGTAGCAGTTCGTCGCCAGCGTCGGCATCCGGCGCGCGCCCGCGTGGACCGCGACCTCGCGCATCAACCGGCTCTTGCCGATGCCCGGCTCGCCTTCGACCAGCACGGTGCAACCCCTGCCCTCGGCGAGCCGCTCGACGAGCCCGACGAGCAGGCCGAGCTCGTGGCTGCGACCGACGAAGGGCGAGGGGTCGCCGGCGGCGCCGGCCGGCGGATCGGGCGCGGACGGGACCGACGCAACGGCGTCGGCGGACGACGCGACGCGCGTGGCGGCCCGGACCGGCGCAGCGTCCAGGCGCAGACGGTCGACACCGTGCAGCGCGCGAGCCGCGTCGAGGAAATCGCGTCGCTCGTCGTCGGGGACGGCCAGCGCTGCGGCCAGCCGCTCCGCGAGCGGCCGCGACGGGCGGCGCTCGTCGGCTTCGATCTTGCGGATCGAAAAGCCCGAGCAACTGACCCGCTGGGCGAGCGCTTCCTGCGTCAGGTCCAGCGCCTTGCGGCGACGTCGCAGCCAGTAGCCAAACGAATGCGTCCGGTCGTCCACCTTGCCTGACCCTCCGCGGCCGGGAGACGACGATCTTATGAGCTTGTCCCGCTCCTTGTCCCGTTTTGCGGGACCCGGGGCCAAGGTCCGCGGCGTCGAATGGCGACCTGTCGAGCGGCACCCGCGCCCGGCGACGGCAACGACGGCAGCGCCCCTTCCCGGCAGGCGCCGCCCCCCCTGGTCAGAAGGAGCATCGCCATGGCAGCAAGTCTCTTCGAGCGACTCGGCGGCGAGGACGGCATCCAGCGCCTCGTGACCGACATCGTCGACAACCATTACCGCAACCCGCTCATCCGCACCCGCTTCGAGCGCGTCAAGGACCGCGCCGCGCTCGAGCGCCATTCGGTCGAGTTCCTCTGCGCCGGCAGCGGCGGGCCGCAGGCCTACACCGGTCGCGACCTGCTCTCGGTCCACCAGGGCATGAACGTCAGCGAGCAGGAGCTGATCGCGGCGATCGACGACATCGTCGCGGCGATGACCAAGAACCAGCTCGACGCGTCCGTGCAGAACGAGGTGGTCGCGATCCTGTACTCGCTCAAGGGCGACGTGCTGCGGCGCTGACCACGGCGCGGGCAACCCCCGGTCGGCGCGCGGCACAGGGGCCGCGGCAGCGCGCCGTTCAATCCATCGCGGCCCGCCCGAGGAGAACCACCATGTCCGCAGTGATTTCGACGCCCCCGCCCGCGACCGACCTCGCCGCCGTCAAGACGCGCCAGCAGGCGGCCTGGGGCACCGGCAACTACGCCGTCGTCGGCACCACCTTGCAGATCGTCGGCGAGCAGCTGTGCGAGGCGCTCGACCTGCGCTCCGGCAGCCGCGTGCTCGACGTCGCCGCCGGCAACGGCAACGCCACGCTCGCGGCCGCACGCCGCTGGTGCGACGTGACCTCGACCGACTACGTGCCCACGCTGCTCGAGTCCGGGCGGGCACGCGCGCAGGCCGAAGGTCACCCGATCCGCTTCCTGGAAGCCGACGCCGAGAACCTGCCCTTCCCCGACGCGTCGTTCGACGTCGTGATGTCCACCTTCGGCGTGATGTTCACGCCGAACCAGGACCAGGCGGCCGCCGAGCTCGCACGCGTCTGCCGGCCCGGCGGCAAGATCGGCCTGGCCAACTGGACCCCCGAGAGCTTCATCGGGCAGCTGTTCAGGACGATCGCCAGCTACGTCCCGCCGCCGCCGGGCGTCAAGCCGCCGGGGCTGTGGGGCACGAAGGCGCGCCTGACCGAGCTCTTCGGCGCCACCGCGAAGGAGATCCGCACGACGCGGCGCGAGTTCACTTTCCGCTACCGCTCGCCGGCGCACTGGATCGAGGTCTTCCGCACCTACTACGGCCCGATGCACAAGACCTTCGCCGCGCTCGATGCCGGCCGGCAGGAGGCCTTCACGCAGGACCTGCTCGCCCTGCTCGACCGGGGCAACCGGTCGGGCGACGCCACGCTGGTGCTGCCCTGCGAGTACCTGGAGGTCGTGATCGACCGCCGCTGATTGCCGTCGGCGGGCACCGGCCCGCCGACGCTAGCAGCCGACGACCTTGAACTCGACGCGCCGGTCGAGCGCGTCGGAGTCGTCGTCGCGGCCGTTGCCGACCAGCGTTTCGCGCGAGCCGGCGCCGGAGGCAATCATGCGCTGGGCCAGCACCGGTGCGTCCTGCTCGATCTGCCGCTTGACGTACTCGGCGCGGCGCAGCGACAGGCGCTCGTTGAGCGGCTCGGGCCCGGTGGCGCTGGTGTGGCCGACGACCTCGAGGCAGGCCTGGCGCCGCCCGGCCTCGGCCGAGATCGCGCGCAGCCACAGCGGATAGGGCGTGGCACCGGCCCTGGGGTCCGACCAGAACGCGGTCGAACCGGGCCTGAAGAGGAACTTCACGCCCAGGCGTTTGCTGTCCAGCCCCTGATCGACGATCTCGCCGAAGGCCTTGGCCGCGGCGTCCTTGCGGCCCAGTCGCCAGTTCGTCAGGTACAGCCCGGTGTAGGTGCGCAACTGGCGCCCGGACGGCACCGCCAGCAGGTTCTCGTACAGCGACAGCGCCTGCTGGTAGTGGCCGGCGCCGTAGGCGTCCATCGCTTCGCTGATCATCGTCGCGGCGAGGATGCGGTCGATGTACAGCGGGTTGATCGGGTCGCCGGCCTTGGTGCCCTGGCAGGTCTTGATGTAACCCGTCGTCGCCGGGTCGTCCTCCACCACCGGCGCGTCGCGGAAATGCGGCAGCGGCGTCAACATCACGCCCACCGCGCTGGCGAAGGCCAGTCCCTTGCTCACCAGCTTGCCGGTCTTCAGGTCGGCCAGCCCCAGGCAGATCCGGTAGGCCACGCGCTCGCCCTCGGTCTTGCGCTCCTTGTTGACACCGGTGAAGGTGCCGACCAGCACCAGCGGCGACTGCGCCACCGAGCCCGGCGTGAAGGGCTGCACCTCGTACTGCGGGTAGCGCTCGCGGATCAGCTCGACGATGCGTGCGCCCATCGCCTGCGTGGTCACCGACTGCGCGCCGGTCAGCCCGTCGATGAGCGGATCGATGACGATGGTGTGGCGCACGCCGGGCGTGGCGGGCAGCTGCGCCTTGCCGAGCAGGTTGTTGGCGGCGCTGAGCACCGCCTCGTCGTAGGGCAGGATCGGCGGCGGTGCGGCCACCACCGGCGCCGGCGCGGACGCCGCGGCGACGACCGGCCTGGCCGGCGGCGCGCTTGCCGAGGCGGCCACCGGCGCGGCCGGCGCCACGGCGGCGGGTGCCGGCGCCCGGTTCGGCATCCCGGTACATGCAGCAACGGCGGCCGCCAGCGCCATCGCCATCGCCAGCCAATGTCGCGCCGGCATCGCAGGTCTGGAGGGCTGGTTCATCGCTTGCACTCCTTGTCGAAGAAGGCCTGGCCATCGGGCGACAAAGGCTCGCCGAGTTGCATGCGCGTCAGCAGATCGCCGCAGCGCGAATCCGCCCGCTTCGCCGATGCTGCCACACCGCGCTCGTCGAGCGACGACGGCTTCGGCGGTTTTGTCCTCATGATCGTGGGGGTCGATGCGGCCACCCTCGGCGCGGCAACCTTGGCCGGCGCCGAGGCCGGCGCTGCCGGCGCTGCCGACGCCGACGGCGGCGCGACGAGGATCGCGACCGGGGCGGTCGGCAAGGGCACGGCCACCGGCTCGGCGCGACTCGGCGCGGGGGTGGGCTGGGGCGCCGGCGGCCGAGATGCGATGACGAACCAAGCGACCAGCGCTCCCGCGCCCAACGCGCCGCCGACGGTGAGCATGCGCCGCCGGCGCGGCCCGCCGGGTGCGATGGCGGCGGCCGGCGCAGGCGCCTGGCGCTCGGTCCTGTCCGCGGTCGGAACCCCGCGGCCGACAGCAGGCGCGGCAACGGCCGGTGCCGGCGCGAGGCTTCGAATCACCGTCGCGTCCGGGTCGGGCAGGCCCTCGGCGCGGGTCGGCGCCGCGTCGGGCTCGGGCAGCGGCACGGCGCGCAGCGCGGCGGCGAACATCGCCGCCGACTCGTAGCGATCGTCGGGCGACTTGGCCAGCGCGCGCGCGACGATGGCGTCGAACACCGGCGGCAGCACCGGGTTGCGCCGGCTGGGCGGCTCGGGATCGTCGTGGACGATCTGCTTCTGGATCGCGAACGACCCGCCGCCGGCAAACGGACGCTGCCCGGTCAGGAACTGGTACAGGATGATGCCGGCGGCGAACAGGTCGGCGCGCGAACCCACCGGCAGGCCCTGGATCTGCTCGGGCGACATGTAGCTCGGCGTGCCGACCATCGTGCCCGGCGCGGTGCGGTCCTGGTTCGCGTCCGCCAGGCGCGCGACGCCGAAGTCGGTGAGCTTGACGCGGCCGCCGGCGTCGATCATCACGTTGGCCGGCTTCACGTCGCGGTGGACGACGCCTTGCGCGTGGGCGTAGGCGAGCGCGTCGAGCAACTCGCCCATGATGCGAATCGCCTCGGGCAGCGCGAAGCGCTCGCTGCGGTCGAAGGCCTCGGCGAGCTCGTGCCCGCGGATGAACTCCATCACCAGATAGGCGACGTCGCCCTGCTCGCCGAAGTCGAACACGGTGACGATGTTCGGGTGGTTCAGCCGCGCCGCGGCCTGCGCCTCGCGCACGAAGCGCGCCGAGTACTCGTCGGCCAGCGTCTCGTCGAGCAGGTGGCCCTTGAGGATGGTCTTGATCGCCACCGGGCGCTCGAGGCGCGGGTCCAGCCCTTCGTAGACGACACCCATCGCGCCGCGGCCGAGCACCTTGACGATGCGGTAGCGGCCGAGCTGCGTCAGCGGCGGGTTGGCGTTCATGCGGGCGTCGACGCGTCGGATGCGGGTCCCTGGCCACGACGGCGCCCGCAGTATAGGGGCCGGCCGTGCCGGCGCGGCTAGCGCTGGGCCTTGGGGTCGAGCGCGTCGCGCAGCCCGTCGCCGAGCAGGTTGAAGCCCAGGCTGACGACGAAGATCGCGGCGCCGGGCGCGGCGGCGACCCACCATTGGTCGAGCACGAACTGGCGCGCGTTGGCGATCATCGCGCCCCATTCGGGGCTCGGCGGTTGCGCGCCCAGGCCGAGGAAGCCCAGCCCGGCGGCAGTGAGGATGATGCCGGCCATGTCCAGCGTCACGCGCACGATCACGCTGGACAGGCACAGCGGCATGATGTGGCGCAGCACGATGCGCGCCGGGCCGGCGCCGATCAGCCGCACCGCGCTGATGTAGTCGGCCTGGCGCAGCGTCAGCGTCTCGGCGCGCGCGATGCGGGCGTACGGCGGCCACGACGTGATCGCGATCGCGAGCACCGCGTTGCCGATCCCCGGGCCGAGCGCGGCAACGAAGGCCAGTGCCAGGATCAGGCGCGGGAACGCGAGGAAGATGTCGGTGACGCGCATCAGCGCCGCGTCGAGCCAGCCGCCGGCATAGCCGGCCACCGTGCCGACGAGCAGCCCGATCGGCGCCGCCAGCACCGCGACCAGCACCACCACCTGCAGCGTGATGCGCGAGCCCCAGACCACGCGCGAGAGGATGTCGCGGCCCTGGTCGTCGGTGCCGAACCAGTGCGTCGCCGACGGCGCGAGCAGCCGCGCGCCGGCGAGGTCGCCGACGGTCGGCGAGTCCGGCGCGAGCAGCGGCGCGAACAGCGCCAGCGCGACCAGCCCGAGCACGATCGCCAGCCCCACCATCGCGAGCCGGTTGCGCGCGAACTGGCGCCAGCCGGCCCAGAAGCGGCCCAGCGCCGCCTGCCGGCGCGACTGCGGGCGTTCGGTCAGAAGCCAGTCTTGCCAGGCCGTCATCGCGCGCGCGTCCTCGGGTCGAGCAGGCGGTAAAGCAAGTCGCTGAGCAAGTTGAGCGCGATGAACACGCTGCCGACGACCAGCGTGCCGCCGAGCACCGCGTTCATGTCGGCGTTCTGCAGCGAGTTGGTGATGTACAGGCCCAGGCCTGGCCACGAGAACACGGTCTCGGTGAGCACCGAGCCTTCGAGCAGCCCGGCATAGGACAGCGCGATCACCGTCACCAGCGGCACCATCGCGTTGCGCAGCGCGTGGCGCCAGACGATGCGCGCCTCGCTCAAGCCCTTGGCGCGCGCCGCGACGACGTACTCCTGGCCGAGCTGCTCGAGCATGAACGAGCGCGTCATCCGGCTGATGTAGGCGAGCGAGAAGTAGCCCAGCAGCGCCGCCGGCAGCAGCAGGTGCGAGAGCGCGTTCGCGAACGCGTCCCACTGGCCGGCCAGCGCGGTGTCGACCAGCATCAGCCCGGTCACCGGCGTCACCGAATACTCGTAGCCGACGTCGATGCGCCCCGGCCCGGCGACCCAGCCGAGCTTGGCGTAGAACAGCACCAGCGCCATCAGCCCGAGCCAGAAGATCGGCACCGAGTAGCCGACCAGGCCCATCACGCGCACCGCGTGGTCGGCCGCGCCGCCGCGCCGCACCGCCGCCCACACGCCCAGCGGCACGCCGAGTCCGGCGCCCAGGATGATGCCCGCGGTGGCCAGCTCCAGCGTCGCCGGGAAGGCCTTCGCGATGTCGTCGCGCACCGGGTTCGAGGTCAGCACCGAGGTGCCGAAGTCGCCGTGCAAGGCACGGTCGACGTAGATCGCGAACTGCACGACCAGCGGCTTGTTCAGGCCGAGTTCCTCGCGCACGCGCGCGACCACGTTCTCGGGCGCACGGTCGCCGACGATGGCCAGCACCGGGTCGACCGGGATCACCCGGCCGATGAAGAAGGTGACGGCGAGCAGCCCGGTGTAGGTGAGGACGACGACGACGAGGAAACGGCCCAGGGCCTTGGCCGACTTCACCCTAGCTCTTGCTCACGTTGAACAAATAGGTCGTGTCCGAGGTCGGGCCGAGCCTGAGGCCGGCCACGTTGGCGCGGTAGGCGGCGACCTCGGTCTGCTGGTAGAGCATCACGAACGGGCTGGTACGGCGGAATTCGGCCTGGATGTCCTGGTACATCTTCGCGCGCTTGGCGTTGTCGCGCTCCAGCACCGCAGCCGCGGTCTTCTTCGTCAGCTCCGGGATCGCCCAGGCGTTGCGCCAGGCGAGCGGCTTGGTCTGCGCGTCGTCGCTGTTGTCGGGGTTGCTGGCGAAGGTGTCGGCATTGGTGTGGGGGTCCCAGTAGTCGGCGCCCCAGTTGCCGATGTAGATCTCGTGCTGGCGCGCGCGGTACTTGGTGAGCGTCTGCTTGCCGTCGCCGGGCAGGATCTGCAGGTCGATGCCGGCGAGCTTGACGCTTTGCTGGATCGCCTCGGTGATGCCCTGGATCGGCTGGATCGAGCGCATGTCGATCGTCACCTTGAAGCCGTTCGGATGCCCGGCCTTCGCGAGCAGCGCCTTCGCGCGCGCGACGTCGAGCTTGAACGGGTTGTCCTCGCTCGCGCCGAGCAGGCCGCGCGGCAGGAAGTTCTGGTGCACGACGCCGATGTTCTTGATGATCGTCGCGCCTATCGTCTGGTAGTCGACCAGCCACTTGAAGGCCTCGCGCACCTCGGGCTTGGACAGGATCGGGTGCTTCTGGTTCAGGCTGAAGTAGTAGACCGAGCCCTTCGCGGTGGAGGTGCTGCGCAGCGCCTTGTTCGCGGCCAGCGCGGCCAGGTCCTGCGGGCTCAGGTTGCGCGCGATGTCGATGTCGCCCTTCTCCAGCATCAGGCGCTGGGTCGTCGACTCCTTGACGTGGCGGTAGATCACGCGCTGGAGCCGGGCCTGCGTGCCGGTGCGGTTCGGGTTGCGCTCGAGAGCGATGATCTCGTTCGCGCGCCAGTCGCGGATCGTCAGCGGCCCGGAGCCGGCGTAATGCGTCTTCAGCCAGCCGTTGCCGAGATCGCCGTTCTGCTCGTGCTGCAGCACGAGCTGGCGGTCCACGACCGCGGCGACGTTGGCGGTCAGGCAGTTGTAGACGAAGCTCGGCGCATAGGCCTTGTCGGTCTCGAAGCTCAGGCTCAACGGCCCGGTCGCCTTGACCCGGTCCTTCACGTTGTCCTTGGTCAGCCCGAACTGGGTCAGGATGAAGGCCGGCGACTTGTCGAGCAGCACCGAACGCTGCAGCGAGAACACCACGTCGGCCGCGCCGAGCGGGTTGCCGCTGGCGAACTTCAGGCCGGGCTGGAGTTCGAAGCTGTAGCTGCGGCCGTCGGCGCCGGCGCTCCAGGCCCGTGCCAGGTCGGGGACGAGCTTGGACGGGTCGTTCAGGTCGAAGCGCAGCAGCCGGTCGTAGCAGTTGCCGAGCAGCTCGCCGGTCGAGAGTTCGAACGACTCGCCCGGGTCGAGCGTGATGATGTCGTCGAAGGCCATCGCGACGACGAGCGTGTCCTTCGGCGTGGCGGCGCGCGCCGGCAGCGCGGCGGTGGCCGCGAGCGACAACGCGGCGGCGCCGATCTCGCGGCGGGTGAAGCGGGGGGAGTCGGTCATCGGGACGATCCTGTCGAGCACGAGAGCCCGAAGTATCGCCCGGCCGCGCGCTACATCCGGCTCGGCAGCCAGAGCGCGATGGCCGGGAACGCGATCAGGATCACCAGACGCAGGATGTCGGTCAGCACGAACGGGATCACGCCCTTGAAGATGGTCGTGAAGCTGACCTCGGGGATCACGCTCTTGATGACGAACACGTTCATCCCGACCGGCGGGTGGATCAGGCCCAGTTCGACCGTCATCACGATGATGATGCCGAACCAGATCGGGTCGAAGCCCAGGTGGGTGATGACGGGGAAGATGATCGGCACGGTCAGGATGATCATCGCCATCGCGTCCATCAGGCAGCCGAGCACCAGGTACATCAGCATGATCAGCGCGAGCACGCCGTAGCGGCCGACGCCCAGCCCGGTGAGGAACTCGGTCAGCTTCTGCGGCGTCTGCGTGATGGTCAGGAAGTAGCCGAACAGCAGCGCGCCGATCAGCACCGTGAACACCGCGGCCGCGGTGCGCGTCGCCTGCAGCAGTGCGCTGCGCAGGTTGCGGCGGTCGAGCTTGCGCCGCAGCACGCCGAGGATGAAGGCGCCGCCGGCGCCCATGCCGCCGGCCTCGGTGGGCGTGAACAGGCCGCCGTACAGCCCGCCGATCACGAACACGAACAGCAGCAGCGAGGGCCAGACGTCCTTCAGCGCGGCGCGCCGCTCGGTCCACGGCCGGCGCGGGCCGGCCGGCAGCAGCTTCGGCGCGACGGCGACGATGCCGACGATGGTCAGCACGTACATCGACATCGCGAGCAGCCCCGGCAGGATGCCGGCCATGAACAGCTTGCCGATGTCCTGCTGCGTGATCACCGCGTAGACCGCGAGCACGGTCGACGGCGGCAGCATCGCGCCGAGCGTGCCGCCGGCGGCGATGACGCCGGTGGAGAACGACTGCGGATAGCCGTAGCGCCGCATCTCGGGGTAGGCCACGGTCGAGAACGTCGCCGCGGTCGCGACCGACGAGCCGCAGATCGCCGCGAAGCCGCCGCAGGCGAGCACGGTCGCCATGCCCAGCCCGCCGCGCAGGTGGCCGATGCAGGCGTCGGCGGCGCGGAACAACTCCTTGCTCACCCCCGACACCGAGACCAGCGCGCCCATCAGCATGAACATCGGGATCACGCCGAAGGTGTAGTCGGTGACGGTGCGCATCGAGGTCTGGCCGACGAGCTTGAGCGCGGGCTCGACGCCGGCGATCAGCGCGTAGCCGGTGACGCCGACCAGCCCCATCGCCATGCCGACCGGCACGCGCAGCAGCATCAGCAGGAACAGGATCACGAAGCCGGCGACGGCGATGAAGTCCGGACTCAGGGTCATCGCCCGCTACTCCTGCACGCGCTCTTCGGGATGTTCGTCATTCAGCAGTTCGGGCTGGAAGATCAGCCGCCAGGTGCGGATCGCGATCAGCACCACGGCGCAGACATCGCCGATCCAGGCCACCGCGGCGAGCGGCCAGGTCGGCAGGTTCAGGTCGAAGGTCAGCACGTTGTCGACATAGGTCGAGCGCACCTTGTCGAACAGCATCGCGGTCTGCACCGTCACGACGAAGAGCAGCACCAGCGTCGCGAAGACGTCGATGAAGCGCTTCAGGCGCGGGCCCGCGGCCGACCAGACGAGGTCGACCGTGATGTGCCCGCCGCGGTAGCTGGTGGCCGCGATGCCCCAGAAGATCAGGATCCCGAGCAGCTGGCGGCCGAAGTCGTAGCTGTCCGGGATCGAGGTCGAGAAGAGCTTGCGCAGGATCACCGAGATGAAGATGTCGGCCGCGACGATGCCGACGAAGATCGCCGCCATCCATTCGATGACCTCGATGATCCGGTCGGTGAGGCGCTTTCTCTTCATGGGCCGGGGGTCAGAGCGCCGACTTGTACTTCACCAGGCTCTGGTGCAGCGCGTCGAGCACCTGCTTCGGGTCGGCACCGGTCTTGGCTGCGCCCTTGGCCCACTCGTCGACCACCGGCGCGACCGCCTTGCGCCAGGCCTCGAGCTGGTCGGGCTTGAGCTCGACCATCACGTGGCCGGGCTCGGCGGCGATCTTGCCGCGGCCGGCGGCCTCGAAGCTGGCCCACGGTGCGGCCACCTTCTCGGCCCATTCGGTCGTGCAGTGGTCGTCGATGACCTTCTTCTGCGCCGGCGACATGGCCTCGTACTTGGCCTTGTTCATGACCCAGACGAAGGGCGTCACGTAGAGCGGCGTGTCGACGTGGTACTTGGTCACCTTGTCGATGCCGAACAGGCCGAGCGAACCCCAGGGGAAGGTGATCGCGTCGGCGACGCCGCGCTCGAGCATGTCGCGCGCCTCGGGTGCCGACGACTGCACGTTGGTGCCGCCGAGCAGCGTCACCATCTGGCCGATGGTGCTCGTCGCCGGGCGCACCTTCATGCCCTTCAGGTCGCCGGGCATCACGATCTTCTTCGTCGAATGCAGCGTGCCGGGGTCGTGCACGAAGGCGAAGCAGTAGTGCACGTCCTTCATTTCCTTGCCGGCGTAGGCGCGGTACCAGGCGTCGACGGCGGCGCTGCCGCCCTTGCCGTTGGCGATCTGGAAGGGCAGCGACGCAGCGGCGAAGATCGGGAAGCGGCCCGGCTGGTAGCCCGGGTTGACGTAGGCGAAGTCGGCGATGCCGTCGCGCGCCATGTCGTAGTGGTCGAAGGCCTTGCCGAGCTGCTCGCTCGGGAACAGCACCGAGGTG
The DNA here is from genome assembly GCA_963788635.1 of uncultured beta proteobacterium. Taxonomy (GTDB): domain Bacteria; phylum Pseudomonadota; class Gammaproteobacteria; order Burkholderiales; family Burkholderiaceae_C; genus Rubrivivax. The sequence goes on from CAWBHE010000015.1 coordinate 82,586, forward strand.
ATGGTGCCGCCGGAGGCCTTCTTGATGTCGTCGGCCCAGGCCTGCAGCGACGGGTTCAGCGGGTGCTGGGCCGGCACCCAGCTCGACAGCTTGAGCATCACGGGCTTGTCCTGCGCCTGCGCGGCGCCGATGGCCAGCAGTGCGGCGGCGCACAGCAGCGACAGTCGGGTCTTCGTCATCTTTTGTCTCCTTCGGGGTGTGGCGGATGTCGTGATTGTGGTTGGCGCGCCGCTGGTGCCGTCTAGGGACTCTTCCCGGGGGCCGGCGTGCGGCGGTGCCAGCGGATCGGCTGCGCGACGACCGGCCGCGCCGGTGCGCCATGCGCGAGCAGCGCGGCGTCGAGGCCGCGGCCGGCGTCGTCGGCGAGCGCCGCGGTTCGCGCCGCGGCGACCGCGGCCGTGCGCGCCGCGGGTTCGGCGATCGCCTGCGCGTTCGCGAGGTGGTCGACGACGTGCAGCAGGCTGTGCTTGCCGCGCTCGTTGGTGCTGCCGTAGCCCTTGATCAGCCGCCCGCACAGCGCCAGCTCGTGGCCCAGCGCCCAGTGCTCGCGCGTGCCCTGCTCGACCGCGGCGAGCCAGTGCTCGATCAGCGACTGCTCGAGCGCGAAGCGGCTGCCGCGCCGGCGCTGGCCCTTCAGCGCGGCGACGACGCGCAACGCCAGCGCGCCGGCCACCGTGTGCGTGCCCACCTTCAGCGGCAGCGCCCATGGCGCGAGCCCGCGCGCCTGGCGGCGCGCGTCCCAGGCGGACAGCCGTTTGGCCAGCGACGCCGGCAGCAACGCGGCGAACTCGGGCACGCCGGGCTTGAAATGATCGAACAGCTTGACGATCTCGTCGTCGCGCGCGGCGACCTCGCGCCGCACGCGCTGCGCACGGCTGGCGCGCAGCTTCAGCGCGGCGACGCGGACGATGTCGTCGAAGGCCATCCACAGCGCGAGCCAGCGCGCCATCTCGCGCGTGACGGCGTGGCCGTGGGCCGCACCGGGATCGGCGGCCTGCTCGGCGGCGAGCACGCGCGCGAGCCGCTCGACGTATTGCGCGGCGTAGTCGGCGTCCTGGTAGTCGAGCAGCCGCGCGTGGCCCAGCGCGAGCATCTCGTGCACCGCCTCCGGGAAGCGCGCGCGCAAGGCCTCGGGCAAGGCGGGAGCATCGGTGGTCGGTTTCGGCGGCGCGAGCAGCGCGGTCAGCGCCTGCTGTTGCTGGACGCTGCGCTGCACCGCGTCGAAGCCGAGCGCGAAGCCGCGCAGGCTGGCGTCGACGCCCTTGCCGCCGGCGCGGATCGTCGCCTCGAAGGCCTCGCGCGCGAACGGCAGCCGGCCGCTGGCCGCGACCGCGCCGAACATCACCGCGCTGATCACGGTGCCGGCTTCGCGCGCGAGTGCGGACATGTCCAGCACCTGGCAGGCCTGCGCATGGCGCTGCAGCACCGCCAGCAGTGCGGCGGCCTCGACGCGGCCGTCGCCGAGCTGCATCTTCTCGGCCACCGTGAGCGCGCGCGCGCTCGAGCTGATGACCAGCGTGCGCGCCGCGCTGGCCATGCCGAGGCCGACCTGGCGCGTCGTCTCGAGCAGTTCGGACGAGACCAGCAGGTCGATCGCGCCCGGCACCGGGTTCAGGCTGAACACCGGCCGCCGCGCGTCGCCCGCCGTCGCGGGCTGCGGCGCGATCTCGACGTAATAGGTGGTCGCGCCGGTGCGCTGCGCGACGCCGGGGATCGACGTGCTCTGCGCGGCGTGGCCACAGCGCACCGCGACGTCGTACAGCCACTCGGACAGCACGCCGCCGCCTTCGCCGCCGAGGGCGCAGACGAGCAAGGTGATCGGGGTCCCGCTCATGGCACGACCCTCCGCGCTGCGCGCGCCGGGATGAACGCTTGGGAGCGGCCCGGCGCGTTCATGCCGGCACCAGCATCGAGACCATGCGCGCGCGCAGGCCGGCGAGCAGCCGCTCGTGCCACTTCGGGTTGCGCACGACCTCGGCGCGGTAGAAGCTCGGGCACAGCGTCGCCGCGTGCGCGTTCGCGCCGCACAGCCCGCAGCCGACGCAGCCGTCGATCACGGTGGCCACCGGGTCGACCTTGAGCGGGTCGGGGTTGTCCTTGATCGTCAGCGTCGGGCAGCCCGACAGCCGGATGCAGGCGTGGTCGCCGTTGCAGACGTCCTCGTCGACGCCGTACTTGACGCGCTCGACGCGCTCGCCGCGCTTGAGCAGCCCGGCGATCCAGGGCTTGATGCGGCGCTGGCGCTCGAGCTGGCATTCGCCTTCGGCGATGATGACCTTCAGGCCGTCGAAGCTGCTCGTGAAGGCCTCCTCGAGCGTCTTCTGCATCGCCGCGACCTCGTAGGTGTGGACGACGCGCATCCACTGCACGCCCATGCCTTCGAGCGTGGCCTCGATGGTGCGGTTCTTGTGCGCCAGGCTCTGGTGCGCGCTGGCGTCGGCCAGCGCCTCGGCCTTGGCCTCGTCGTCGGGCGTGTTCAGGATGTCCTGCGTGCCGGTGGCCGAGGTGTAGCCGTTCTTCATGATCAGCAGCACCGCGTCGTCGCCGTTGAACAGCGCCGCCTGCACGCCGGTGAGCAGGCCGTTGTGCCAGAAGCCGCCGTCGCCCATGATCGCGAGGGTGCGCCGCTGCATCATCGGGCTGACACCGGCGCGGCTGGCCAGGCTCATGCCGTAGCCGAGGATCGAGTGGCCCGAGCTGAAGGGCTCGAAGGTCGCGAGCGCATGGCAGCCGATGTCGGCCGCCACGTGCACCGGGCCGACGTTGGCTTGCGCCAGCTTCAGCGCCGAGAACACCGGCCGCTCGGGGCAGCCGATGCAAAAGCCCGGCGGCCGCTGCGGCAGCGGGCCGATCGCGCGGGCCACGTCGGCACGGCGCGCCGCGTTGTCGGCGAGCCAGGCGCGCGCCGCCGTGAGGTCCACGTCGGGCAGGTATTTCTCGACGAAGCCGATCAGCCCCTGCGCGACGACCTCGACCGTGTACTCGCCGGCCGGCGGCAGCATGTCCTTGCCGTGCACCGGCGTGGCCACGCCCTGCCGGTTCAGCGACTGGACGAGGTCCTTCTCGATGTACTCGGGCGAGCCCTCTTCGAGCACCAGCACCGCGCGCCGGTCGGCGCAGAACGCGCTCAGCTCGGCCGGCACCAGCGGGTAGGTCACGTTGAGCACCAGCAGCGGCAGTTCGCTGACGCCGTTCGCGCCGGCCAGGCCGAGCTGCTGCAGCGCGCGCACGAGCGCGTTGAACAGCCCGCCCTGCACGACCAGGCCGACCTCGGCGCGCGGGCCGTCGAAATGCTCGTTCAGCCGGTGCTCGGCGATGTAGGCCTGCGCCGCCGGCAGGCGCTGCTCGATCTTCAGCTTCTCCTGGCGGAAGGTCACCGGCGGGTGCGCCAGCCGCATGTAGTCGAACGCCGCCGGCTCCTCGATCAGGTGCTTGGTCGAGAGCGCCGGCGCGCGGTTGGCCTTGGCCGTGAAATGGCCGCGCACGTGGCAGGCGCGGATGCGCAGCTCCATCACCGCCGGCATGTTGCTCGCCTCGCTGAGCGCGAACGCGTGCTCGACCAGCCGCACCATGTTGGCCAGGTCCGGGCGCGGGTCGAACAGCGCGAGCGTGCTCTTCATCGCGAACGCATGGGTGCGTTCCTGGATCACGCTGGCGCCCTCGCCGTAGTCCTCGCCGACGACGATCAGCGCGCCGCCGACGACCCCCGGCGACGCCAGGTTCGAGAGCGCATCGGCCGCGACGTTGGTGCCGACGATGCTCTTCCACGTCACGGCGCCGCGCAGCGGGTAGTGGATCGATGCGCCCAGCATCGCCGCGGCCGAGGCCTCGTTCGAGCAGGCCTCGACGTGCACGCCCAGCGTGTCGAGGTAGGGCCGCGCCTGGACCATCACGTCGAGCAGGTGCGAGACCGGCGCGCCCTGGTAGCCGCCGACGTAGGCCACGCCCGACTGCAGCAGCGCCTTCGTGATCGCGAGGATGCCCTCGCCATGGAAGGTGGCGCCTTCGCCCAGCTGCAGTTGTTCGATCTGTTCGGTGAACTGGACTTCCATGCGGCTTGTCTCGTGGCCGTCTCGATCGCGCAATGTAGGCAGCGGCGCGCCATTCGTCCATGCGATGTTCTTTGTGATTACGATTCACGCCGTGAATATTCGAGACCTCGACCTCAACCTGCTGCAGGTCTTCGCCGCCGTCCACGCCGCGCGCAGCGTGAGCCGCGCGGCCGACACGCTGGGCTTGTCGCAGCCGGCCGTCAGCCATGCGCTCACGCGGCTGCGGCTGGTGCTGCACGACCCGCTGTTCACGCGCGCGCCGGGCGGCGTGCGGCCGACGCCCAAGGCCGACCAGCTGGCGCGCCAGGTCGAGGCGGCGCTGCAGCTGCTCGACGTCGCGCTGCGCGACGTCGAGCACTTCGACGCCGCGCGCTCGCAGCGCCGCTTCGCGGTGCACATGAGCGACATCGGCGCCGACGAGTTCCTGCCGCTGCTGATGGCCGCCATAAGCCGCCAGGCGCCGACCGTGCGCGTCGAGGCGATGCAGCTCGCGCCCGAGGCCATCGGCCGCGGCGCTCGACGAAGGCCGGCTCGACGTCGCGTTCGGCTTCCTGCCCGGCCTGGCCGGCACCGAGAGCGCGCCGCTGCTGCAGGAGCGCTACGTGGTGCTGCTGCGCCGCGGCCACCCGCTGGCGCAATCGCTGCGCGACCGCGACGCGCTCGAGCGGCTGGACTTCATCCTCGTCGCCAGCCACGGCGAGCCGGCGCGCGCGCTGCACCTGCTCGGGCTGCAGTCGCGCATCCGCCTCACGCTGCCGCACTTCACGGTGGCGCCGGCCATCCTCGCGGTGAGCGACCTCGCGGTGATCATGCCGCTGCGCCCGGCGCTGCGCTTCGCCGCGCGCCACGAGCTGCAGGTCGTCGAACCCGACCTCGGCCTGCCGCCGTTCACGGTGGCGATGCACTGGAGCTGGCGCGCCACCCACGACCCCGGCCATCGCTGGCTGCGCGAGCAGGCGCTGGCGATGCGCTTCGAGGCGGCGCCGGCGCGACCGGCGTCGGCGGGCGAGCGGCCGCTACGCTGATTCGCCCCAGGGCAGCATCAGCGCGAGCAGCAGCAGGCGGTCGAACTCGGGCGCGAAGCGGTCGATGATGGCCTGCGGGTGCGGGCACAAGGCCACGTCGGTGATGAGCCCGAACTGCACGCCGCCGCCGTAGCTGAGGATGCTGACGCCGACGCCGACCTCGCCCGAGGCCGGCACCCAGAACATGGCCTGGCGCAGCGTCGCGCCGCAGAGCTTCAGCGCTTCGGCCGGGCCGGGCACGTTGGTCATCACCGCGGTGGTCTTCTTCGCGAACAGGCCGAGGACGAAGTCCTGCACCGGCTTCACGAACAACCCGGTCATCGCGAGGATCGCGAAGGCCAGCAGCGGCTGATAGCTGCCCTTGAGCTCGCCCATCCGGCGCCGCACCGCGTACAGCCGCTCCACCGGGTTCGCGATGCCCACCGGCAACACCAGCGGCGCCAGGCCGAAGCGGTTGCCGAGCTGCCAGGTCTCGCCCGGCGCGCGCAGGTTCACCGGTACCATCGCGCGGATCTCCTTGCCCGCGGGATCGTCGCCGCGCGCGAGCAGGTCGGCGCCGATGGCCCCCGCCACGCAGGCGAGCAGCACGTCGTTGACCGAGCAGTTCAGCGCCTTGCCGACGAGCTTGACCGCGTCGAGCGGGATCGGCTCGCCCCAGGCCACGACCTTGCGCCCGCTCGGCCGGCCCTTGAGCAGCGTCGGCGAGTCGTCGGCCATCGCCGCCAACGCCACCGCGTCCTTCAGCACCTGCGCGCCCGAGCGCGCCAGGTCCAGCGAACCTTGCAGCGGCCGTTGCGGGTGAGCGAGCATCTCCATCGCCCTCGCGATGCCGCTGCCGGACAGGCCGATCGCCTTGACACCGAGGTCGGCCAGCGGCCGCAGCACCGCGTCGGCCAGCCAGTCGCCGTCCTGCGCGTCGTCGGCGGCAGCGCGCCGGCGCCGGCGCGGCGGCACCTGGCCGCCGTCGGTGATGGACAGCATCACCGAGATCAGCGCGATGCCGTCACCGATGCAGTGGTGCACGCGCGCGATCATCGCCGAGCCGCCGTCGTAGCGCTCGACCAAGTGGAACTGCCACAGCGGGTGCGCCGGATCGAAGCGCGTCGCAGCGAGTTCGCCGCACAGCGACTGCAGCGCCTCGCGCTCGGTCTGACCCTTCTTTCGCTTGAGCCGGGTGCCCACCACGTGGCGTTCGATGTCGAAGGCTTCGTCCTCGACCCAGCTCGCGCCCAGCGCGTCCTGCACCGCCTTCTGGCGGAAGCGCTCGTAGTGCAGCAGCTTGTCGGCAACGCGCTCGCGCAGCGCCGCCAGCGTGATGGCCGGCTCGAGCAGCCAGACGCCGACGATCATCATCAGGTTGACGTCGTTGTCCATGCGCAGCCACGCGGTGTCGACGCGCGACATGCGTTCGGCGGCCAGACTCATGGGCTTACTCCTCGACGGCGCGTTGTCCTGCGCGGATCACGATGCTGGGTAAGATCCCTGGCGTCAAGCTCAGACTTTCACCCACGGAGCATCGCATCATGGCCGACCTCAAAGCCGCTTTCGAGAAAGCCGTCGCCGACAGCAAGCTGCTGCCCGAGAAGCCGGACAACATGACGCTGCTGAAGCTCTACGCGCTGTACAAGCAGGCCACCGCCGGCGACGTCGACGGCAAGCGCCCCGGCTTCGGCGACATGGTCGGCCGCGCCAAGTACGACGCCTGGGCGGCGGTGACGGGCGAGCCGGCCGAGGCGGCGATGCAGCAGTACGTCGACCTGATCGAATCGCTGAAGTAGGCCGCTACGGCTTCTTCTTCGCCTTCTTCGCCGCCGTGCTCTTCGCGAGCAGCGCGTCGAGGTTCTTCTCGATCTCGCCCTCGATCGTCTTGCTGAACGCGCCGAGCAGGAAGCCGAGTTTCGCGTTCAGGTCGAAGTGGTCGGGCGCGACGATCAGCGTGCCGTTGACGCCGCTGCGCTTGAATTCCAACGTGTCGCTGGACTCGCCTTCGACCATCGTGCATTCCATGTCGAACTTGGACTCGACCTCCTCGGCCCAGGCGCGCGCGACCTTGCGCGCCTTGGCCAGCCCGAGGCCGTGCTCGCGGTGGATCCTGATGTCCGGCATGCGTCTTCCTCCTCAGCGAATGGCAGCCAGTGTGGCGCGCCGTTCGGCCTTGGGCAAGGCGGCCAGACGTCGCACGTCGGCGTAGAAGCGGGTGAAGTCCTCGCCATCGTGCTCGAAGAGCCGCTCGAACTCGGGCACCAGTTCGTTGTAGGCCGCCTGCACGCCCAGCGACGCGTTGTTCGCATGCGCGAACCAGGCGTCGTAGCCGGCGAAGCCGCCCCAGCGGCCGGCCTTCAGCGCGGCGTAGTCGGCGCGCATCGCGGCCATGATCTCGGCCTTGCGGGCGCGCTTGTCGGCGTCGGGCGAGTGGCTCTCGTAGACCGCCTGCAGCCGAGCGCGCGTGCGCGCCGTGAGTTCGCGGAAGTCGTGCTGGCGCAGCGCGACGGCGGCGTCCTCGGCGCGCGCGCGCGCGCTGCCATGCTCGCGCAGCCAGCGCCGGCTGCCGATGCGCGAGACCGCGATCGCGAACGACTCGTTGAAGGTCGTGTCGTCGTCCGCGTAGGCCTCCTGGTGCGCCAGTTCGTGGAAGATCAGCCGCGCCAGTTCGCCGTCGGGCCAGGCGATGAAGGTGTTGAGCAGCGGGTCGCCGCCGAGCCAGTTGGTCCAGCCCAGCGTGGAGTAGGCCGGCACGCCGTAGACGCTGACTTCCCAGCCTTCGGCCTTCAGCGTCGACGCCAGCGCGTCGGCCGCGTCCTGCCGGTAGTAGCCGCGGTAGCCGACGCAGCCCATGACCGGGAAGCACCAGGTCTTCAGCGTCAGCGACAGCTCGGGCGCGGCGACCACGTTCCACACCGCGGCGCTGCGCCGCAGGTCGGCATAAGCAGCGGTAGCTGCGGTTGTCGGGCAGCTTGAGTTCGGTGACGGCGAAGTCGCGCATGCGCTCGGCCAGCGCCAGCCGCTCGCGCAGCGCCGGCGGCGTGGCCGGGTCGGCCAGCCAGTCGGCCACCGGCCGCGCGCGGTGCACGATGTCCAGGTGGCCGCCGACCGCCTGCGCGTAGTAGCCCAGCGTGCTGCAGCCCCCGGCGGCCAGCGCCGCCAGCAAGGCGGCAATCCAGAGCGTCAGGCGTCTCAAGCGGGCGCGACCTCGACCAGGCAGTCGTAGAACGTCGGCGCGCGGCCGATGTCGGTGAGCCGCTGGTGCGTCAGCTCGTTGACGTTGGTGCCGGCCAGGCCGAGCTTGCGCCACCAGACGCCCAGGCCGTTGACGACGCCGGGCCGCGCGCGCTCGTTCAGCGCGGCCTTGCACAGGTAGCTGCCGCGGTCGTTGAAGACGCGCACCGTCGCGCCGTCGGCGATGCCGCGCGCTGCCGCGTCGGCGGGGTGGATCTCGAGCAGCGGCTCGACCTTCGATGGCGCGCAGGCTTTGCCACGTTGACGAAGGTCGAGTTGAGGAAGTTGCGCGCCGGCGGCGAGATCATCGCCAGCGGATAGCGCGCCGCCAGCGCCGGCGCCGACAGCCGCGCTCTCGTAGTTGGGCACATGGTCGGGCAGGCCCAGGCCGGGCGCGTCGGCCGACGCGCCTTGCCGCTGGCGGTGGGGAAGCCGCCGTCGGCGAACGGCGCGTCGGGCATCGGCAGCTTGACCCAGCCCTGCTGCAGCAGGCGCTCGAAGTCGACGACCTCGCTGCGGAAGGCGCCGCGCGCGAGCGTCTCGTCGTCGTCGCGCGAAGCAGGCCTCGGTGAAGCCCAGGCGCGCGGCCAGCGCGCGGAAGATCGCGGTGTTCGGCCGGCTCTGGCCGACCGGCTCGATCGCCGGCTCGTTGAGCAGCGCGTAGGTGTGGCCGTAGGCGGTGTGCACGTCCCAGTGCTCGAGCTGGGTCGTCGCCGGCAGCACGTAGTCGGCATGGTCGGCGGTGTCGGTCAGGAAATGCTCGAGCACCACGGTGAACAGGTCCTCGCGCGCGAAGCCGGCGGCGACCTTGCGGCTCTCGGGCGCCACCGCGACCGGGTTGCTGTTGTAGACGACGACGGCCTCGATCCTCGGCCCGAAGTCGAGCGAGGCCGTCGCGGTTCAGGTCGTCGCCGATCGTGCTCATGTTGATCGTGCGCGGGCGCGCGTCCGGCCAACAGGTCCGGCCGCTGCAGCCAGGCGTCGTTGCGCGCGCCCTTGAACCAGCCCGAGGCCGACAGCAGCAAGCCGCCGCCGCGCTGGCGCCAGGCGCCGACCAGGCAGGGCAGCAGCGCGATCAGCCGCGTCGCGCTGCCGCCGCCGTGCACGCGCTGCATGCCGTAGTTCAGGCGGATCGCCGCCGGGGCCGACGTGCCGTAGTCGCGCGCCAGACCGCGCACCTCGTCGGCCGTGATGCCGCAGACCTCGGCCACGCGCTCGGGCGGCCATTGCAGCGCGCGCTCGCGCAGCCCCGGCCAGCCCTCGACATGGCGCGCCAGGTAGTCGTGGTCGAGCCAGTCATGCTCGATCAGCTCGTGCATCAGGCCGAGCGCGAGCGCGCCGTCGGTGCCGGGCAGCAGCGCGACGTGCTGGTGGCATTTGTCGGCCGTCTCGGTGCGGCGCGGGTCGATGCAGACCAGCTTCGCGCCGGCGCGCTTGGCCTGCTGCGCGAAGGTCCAGAAATGCAGGTTCGACGCGATCGAGTTGCTGCCCCAGATCAGGATCAACCGGCTCTCGGCGAAGAACTCGACGTGCATGCCGACCTTGCCGCCGTAGGTGGCGATGAGCGCGTCGCCGCCGGCCGACGAGCAGATGGTGCGGTCGAGCAGCGAGGCGCCGAGCCGGTGGAAGAAGCGTGCGGCGATGCTCTCGCCCTGCACCAGGCCCATCGTGCCGGCGTAGCTGTAGGGCAGGATGGCCTGCGGGTCGCGCGCCGCGATCGCCTTCAGCCGCGCCGCGATGTCGTCCAGCGCCTCGTCCCAGCCCACCGGCTCGAACTGGCCGCTGCCCCTTGGGCCCGACGCGCTTCAGCGGCGTGCAGCACGCGCTCGGGGTGGTAGCTGCGCTCGGTGTAGCGGCTGACCTTGGTGCACAGCGCGCCATGCGTCGTCGGGTGCTCCGGGTCGCCCTGGACGCGGGTCGCGCGGCCGGCCTCGACCGTGACGAGCAGCGCGCAGGTGTCGGGGCAGTCGTGCGGGCATGCGCCGCGCACGGTGTGCGTGGCGCCTGATGGGTCTGCGCCCACGGTGTGCACTCCGCCTGGCGATGCCGTGCCTTCGGGCTGCATGCGGTCCGATGCGCCCGCCCGCGCGGGCGTCGCGCCGAGGGTGCGGGCATTCGACATTGACGAACTATTGCACATTGCCCGCGCGGCGCGAGCGGGCCGGGCCGCTACGATGGCCGCTTCCTCAGCCGACCGCCGAGCCCATGAACCGACGCCGTGCTCTCGTGCATCTCGCCGCCGGCACCGCCGCCGCGATCGCCCTGCCGGCCTGGGCGCAATCCAAACGCTTCGTGCTCGGTCAGTCCTGTGCGCTCAGCGGCCCGGCGGCGCAGCTCGGGCTGCAGATGAACCTGGGTGCGCGCATCTTCTTCGACCGCGTCAATGCGCAAGGCGGCGTGGCCGGCCGCGCGATCGAGTTGCGCGCGCTGGACGATGGCTACGAGCCCGACCGCTGCCGCGCGAACACCGAGACCTTCATCAACAAGGACGGCGTCTTCGGCCTGTTCGGCTATGTCGGCACGCCGACCTCGCTGGCCGCGCTGCCGCTCATCAACAGCGCCAAGGTTCCGTTCTTCGGGCCGTTCACCGGCGCCGAGGCGCTGCGCCAGCCGTTCAGCCGCGACATCTTCCACGTGCGCGCCTCGTACTTCGACGAGACCGCGCTCATCGTGCGCCAGCTCGTCGAGCTCGGCCTGACGCGGATCGCGGTCTTCCGCCAGAACGACAGCTACGGCCAGGCCGGCTACGACGGTGTCGTGCGTGCGCTGAAGGCGCACCAGCTCGAGCCGGCGGCGGTCGGGCTGGTCGAGCGCAACACGGTCGACGTCGCGGCGGCGGTGAAGGCCATCGTGCCGAAGATGCCGCAGGCGGTGGTGCAGATCAGCGCCTACAAGAGCTGCGCCGCGTTCATCCGCGCCGCGCGCAGCGCCGGCTATGGCGGCACCTTCTACAACGTCTCGTTCGTCGGCACGCAGGCGCTGTCCGACGAGCTGGGCCGCGACGCGCTGGGCGTCGTGATCAGCCAGGTGATGCCCTACCCGTACGGCACCACCACCGCGATCGCGCGCGAGTACCTCGATGCCGTGCGCCGCGCCGGTGGCGGCGCGAAGGCCGACTACACGAGCATGGAAGGCTATGTCGCGGCCAAGGTGTTCGCCGAGGGCCTGCGCCGCGCCGGCGGCAACCCCACGCACGACAGCCTGATCGCCGGGCTGGAAAGCCTGCAGCACTTCGACCTCGGCGACTTCCAGGTCAACTTCGGCCCCGGCGACCACCGCGGCTCCAGCTTCGTCGAGCTGACCATGCTCACCGGCGACGGCAAGGTCAGGCGCTAGGAAGCGGCCGGGCCGCGCGGGAAACGCGCCGCCGCCATAAGATGCTTCCTTCGAGCCACCGCCGCGGGGAGCGCGCATGAACCTCATCGAACCGATCCTTGCCGACGCCGCCCTGGTGACGGCGCTGCGTCGCGACATCCACGCCCACCCCGAGCTGTGCTTCGAGGAGGTGCGCACCGCCGACCTGATCGCCAAGGCGCTCGGCGACTGGGGCATCCCGATCCACCGGGGGCTGGGCAAGACCGGCGTCGTGGGCATCGTCAAGAACGGCACGTCCGGCCGCGCGGTGGGCCTGCGCGCCGACATCGACGCGCTGCCGATGACCGAGCACAACCACTTCCCGCACCGCAGCCAGCATCACGGCAAGATGCACGCCTGCGGCCACGACGGCCACACCGCGATGCTGCTGGCCGCGGCCAAGCACCTGGCGAAGCACCGCAACTTCGACGGCACCGTCTACCTCGTCTTCCAGCCGGCCGAAGAAGGCGGCGGCGGTGCGCACGAGATGATGAAGGACGGGCTGTTCGAGAAGTTCCCGATGGAAGCCATCTTCGGCGCGCACAACTGGCCCGGCATGGCGGTGGGCCAGTTCGCGCTGAAGAGTGGCCCGGTCTTCGCCAGCTCCAACGAATTCAGGATCACGATCCGCGGCAAGGGCGCGCACGCGGCGATGCCGCACAACGGCATCGACCCGGTGCCGGTGGCCTGCCAGATGGTGCAGGCCTTCCAGACCATCGTCACGCGCAACAAGCGGCCGCTCGAGACCGCGGTGATCTCGGTGACGATGATCCACGCCGGCGAAGCCACCAACGTCATCCCCGACAGCTGCGAATTGCAGGGCACGGTGCGCACCTTCACCACCGAGGTGCTGGACCTGGTCGAGCGGCGCATGCAGGTCATCGCCGAGGCCACCTGCGCTGCCTTCGAGACGCGCTGCGAATTCGCCTTCAAGCGCAACTACCCGCCCACCGTGAACCACCCGGCCGAAACCGAATTCGCGCGCGGCCTGCTCGGCGAGGTGGTCGGCCCCGAGAACGTGCTCGACTTCGAGCCGACGATGGGTGCCGAGGACTTCAGCTTCTTCCTGCAGCAAAAGCCCGGCTGCTACTTCCTGATCGGCAACGGCGACGGCGCCCACCGCGAGGGCGGCCACGGGCTGGGCCCCTGCATGCTGCACAACCCGAGCTACGACTTCAACGACGAGCTGATCCCGCTCGGCGCCACGGCCTGGGTGCGGTTGGCCGAGAAGTGGCTCGGGACGGCCCGATGAGCAGGCGCCACTTCGCCCGAAGCTACGCCGAGGCACGGACCCAGTTCATCGGCGCGGCCGAGGCCGCCGGGCTGGACGTTCAGTCGCACGCGCACCCGCTGCTCGGCCGCGACGGCGAGGCGCTGGCGATGGACGTCGCCCGCTTCGGCGCCGCCGATGCCCGAGCGTTGCTGCTGCTGAGCAGCGGCTGCCACGGCGTCGAGGGCTTCTGCGGTTCGGGCGTGCAGAACGCGCTCCTCGCCGACCCCGGCTTTCACGCCGCAGCGGCCCAGGCCGGCGTCGCGGTGCTCTACGTGCACGCACTCAACCCCTATGGCTTCTCGTGGTGGCGGCGCACGACGCACGAGAACGTCGACCTGAACCGCAACTGGCACGACTTCAGCCGGCCGCTGCCCAGGAACGAGGCCTACGACGCCATCGCGCACCTGCTCGTGCCGCCGACGCTGGCCACCGGCACCCGAGGTCGAGGCCGCGATCGGCGCCTTCGTCGCCCGCCACGGCGAACGCGCGCTGCAAGCGGCGGTCTCCGGCGGCCAGTACGACCACCCGCAAGGCCTGTTCTACGGCGGCCGCAATCCCACCTGGAGCCAGCAGACGCTGCGCCACGTGCTGCAGGAACACGGCCGGCGCTGCACGCGGCTGGCCTGGATCGACCTGCACACCGGCCTCGGCCCGCCCGGCCATGGCGAGCGCATCTTCGCCGGCCGCGACGACGCCGCCGCGATCGCGCGTGCGCGCGCCTGGTGGGGCCCGTCGGTGACCTCGATCTACGACGGCTCGTCGACCTCGGCGCTGCTCTCGGGCCTGATGTTCAACGCCGTCTACGAGGAATGCGCGCAGGCCGAATACGCCGGCATCGCGCTCGAGTACGGCACGGTGCCGATGGCCGAGACGATCGCCGCGCTGCGCGGCGACCAGTGGCTGGAGAACCACCCCGAGGCCGGCGCGCCGCAGCGCGACGCGATCAAGCGCCGCATGCTCGAGGCCTTCTACACCGACACCGACGAGTGGAAGCAGCGCATCGTCGAGCAGGGCTTCGAGGCGGCGCGGCAGGCGGTCGCCGGCCTGATGTCCTGATCTGTCCGCTTTCGGTCCCGACTCGGCACCGGCGGCGGCGTCGCGACGGTGCACCATCGCGGCTCCTTCAATCCGGAGCCACCCGATGCAAACCGCCCTGCTGCTGATCGACGTTCAACAGTCCTTCACCCGCCGTCCGTACTGGGACCCGGCCGAGGTCCCGGCCTTTCTCGAGCGCTGCAATGCGCTGCTCGCCGGCGCCGCCGCGCGCGGCGTGCCGGTGCTGCGCATCTTCCACACCGACGGTCCGCGCGACGCGTCCAACCCGTTCGCCGTCGAGAGTGGCCTGATCCGTCCGCTCGACGGGCTGGCGCCGTTCGACGCCGCGGCGACGTTCGAAAAGCACCGCCACAGCGCGCTGGTCGGCACCGGGCTGACGGTCTGGCTGCACCAGCACGGCATCCGGCGCCTCGTCGTCGCCGGCATCCGCACCGAGCAGTGCTGCGAGACGACGACGCGCCACGCCAGCGACGAAGGCTTCGAGGTCGACTACGTCACCGAGGCGACGCTGACCTTCGAGATGGCCACGCCCGGCGGCGGCCGCCTGACGGCGGCACAGATCCGCGAGCGCACCGAGACCGTGCTGGCCGGCCGCTTCGCGACGGTCTGCACCGTCGAGCAGGCGCTGCAACGCGCGGCCTAGGCTCGCGCCGGACCGTCCCGCGAAGGCCGGCGTACCGACCCGAGGAGGCCCGCCCAGCGATGGAACCCGCCATGATCGACGTCCTCTTCCTCGTCCTGCCCGACACGCTGCTGCTCGACCTGGCCGGCCCGGCCGAGGCCTTCCGGCTCGCCAACCAGGCGCTGGCGCGCCGGGGCCAGGGGCCGGCCTTCCGATTGCGCTATGTCGGCCCGCAGGCCGAGGCCGGCACCTCGGTCGGCGCCACGCTGGCGGCGATCGAGCCGCTGCCGCCCGCCTTCGAGCGGCCGACCTGGCTCGTGCTGCTGGGCCAGCCCAGCGGCAGCGAAAGCCCTCTGCGGCGGCCGCTGCCGCGCGCCTGGAGCGACACCCGGCGCTGGCTCGCGCGCTGCGTCGCGCCGAACCTGGGCGACGATCTCAAGCTGCTCACCGTCTGCGCCGGCGCCCTGTTGGCCGCCGACGCCGGACTGCTCGCCGGCCGGCGCTGCACGACCCACCACGAGATGCTGGCGCGGCTGCAGCAGATGGCGCCGAGCGCCCAGGTGCTGGCCAACCGGGTGTTCGTCATCGACGGCCCGCTCGCCAGCAGCGCCGGCATCACCGCCGGCATCGACCTCGCGCTGCACCTGATCGGCGCCGAATGCGGCGACACGGTGGCCGCGACGGTGGCGCAGACGATGGTCGTGTTCCAGCGCCGCGGCCCCGACGACCCCCAACTGTCGCCACTGCTCGCCGGCCGCCACCACCTGCACCCGGCCGTGCACCGTGTTCAGGACGCGGTGTGCGACCGGCCCGGCGACGCCTGGTCGCTGGCCGCGATGGCCGCCGTGGCCCATGTCACGCCGCGCCACCTGAGCCGCCTGTTCAGCGAGCATGTCGGCCGCTCGCCGCGCCAATACCTCGAGGCGGTGCGTGTCGCGGTGGCCGAGCGTGCGCTGCGTGTCGGCCTGGCGCCTGGACGGGCGCTGGCCGCGGCCGGCATCGGTGGCGACCGCCAGTGGCGGCGGCTGCGCGCGCGGCGCGCGAACGCGCCGGAGTCGGCGCCTGGCTGACAAGCGCGGGCCGCGTCAGACGCGGCGCCCGACGCCGGCCTCGAATTCGGAAAAGGCCGGCGGGTTCAGCCGACGCTCCGGGGGTTGGATCTCTCCACGGTCTCGGGGCGCACCGGCACGAGCCAGCCACGCTCGCGCAGCGCGGCTTCGGCGGCGGCGGCGTCGCTGAACTGCAGCGCCTGCCAGCCGGCCGCGCGCGCGGCGAGCACGTTGGGCAGGTGGTCGTCGAAGAACAGCAGGTCCTCGGCGCGGGCGTCGAAGCGCGCGGCGGCGAGGGCGAAGATGCCGGGCTCGGGCTTGATCGCCTTCACGCGGCTGGAGAAGACACCGTCGCGGAACCAGCCGACGAAATCGTGTTCCGCTTCCAGGTGGTCGGCATACGGCGCCGGCATGTTCGACAGGTAGTACAGCGGCGCGCCCGCGGCGCGCAGCCGGCCGAGCAGCGCCACCGTCGCGGGCACCGGCTGCAGTTCGGCCGGCACGCCGTCGACCACCGCCTGCACTTCATGCGCGGCCAGCCCGGTGCGGCGGGCGATGCGCTCGACGAGCACGGCAGGCTCGACCGTGCCGCGGTCGAACTCGCCCCAGTCGCCGCCGTAGTCCTGGAAGATCTGCGCCACCCAGTGGCGGGCCGTGGCGTCGTCGCTGGCGCGCTGCGGCAGTTCGCGCTTGAGCAGCTCGCTCGGCCGCCAATCGAACAGCACGCCGCCGAAGTCGAACACGATCTTCATGCGCGCAGCCGGTTCAGCAGCCCGGCGGTGCTGGGGTCCAGGCCGGCGCTGTCGCCCGTGGCCAGACGCGGCAGCAGGTCGCCGGCGAGCGCCTTGCCGAGCTCGACCCCCCATTGGTCGAAGCTGTCGATGCCCCAGAGCGCGCCGCTCGTGAAGACGCGGTGCTCGTACATCGCGATCAGCGCGCCCAGCGCGCGCGGCGTGAGCGCGTCCAGCACGAAGGTCGTGCTCGGCCGGTTGCCGGGAAAGCGGCGGTGTCGGGCGAGCACCTCGCGGTCCAGCGTCGCGGACGCGGTCGGTGCGCGCTCGGCGCGCGCCGCCTCGGCGCTCTTGCCCAGCATCAGCGCCTGGCTCTGCGCCAGGCAGTTCGCGACCAGTTTGGCCTGCAGATCCGCATAGGGGTGGGTGGGGTGCTTGACGACGATGAACTCGACCGGGATCACGTCGCTGCCCTGGTGCAGCATCTGGAAGTACGCATGTTGGCCGTTCGTGCCCGGCTCGCCCCAGACCACCGGGCTGGTGGCGAAGGGCAGCGAATGGCCGTCCAGGTCGACCTGCTTGCCGTTCGATTCCATCTCCAGTTGCTGCAGGTAGGCCGGCAGGCGCTTCAGGCCCTGGTGGTAGGGCGCGACGCTGCGGCTGGTGAAGCGGTGGAAATTGCGGTACCAGAGGTCGAGCAGGCCGAGCAGCACCGGCAGGTTGCGCGCCAGCGGCGCGGTCGCGAAATGCTGGTCCATCGCATGCGCGCCGGCGAGCAGCGCGCGGAAGTTCGCCTCGCCGATGGCGATCGCGATCGGCAGCCCGATCGCGCTCCACAGCGAATAGCGGCCGCCGACCCAGTCCCAGAAGCCGAAGGTGGTCGTGATGCCGAACGCGGCCGCCGCCTCGACGTTGGTCGTCGTCGCCGCGAAGTGGCGCGCGATGTCGGTGCCACCGCGGGCGACGAACCAGTCGCGCGCGACCGCCGCGTTGGCCATCGTCTCCTGCGTCGTGAAGGTCTTCGACGCGACGACGAACAGCGTGCGCTGCGGGTCCAGGTCGCGCAGCAGCGGCGCGATGTCGTGGCCGTCGACGTTGCTCACGAAATGCAGCCGCTTGCCCGGATGGCAGAACGCGTCGAGCGCGGGCACCACCATCTGCGGCCCGAGGTCGCTGCCGCCGATACCGATGTTGACGATGTCGGTCAGGCCGTCGTCGGCGCGCACGCGCTCGGCGTAGCCGAGCATCGCGTCGAGCACGGCGTGCACCTCGTCGTTGAATGGGCTCGCGCCTGCGCTCGGCAGGCCCTCGCCCTTCGGTGCGCGCAGCGCGGTGTGCAGCGCCGCGCGGCCTTCGGTCAGGTTGACCGGCGCGCCACGCAGCATCGCGTCGCGCTGCGCCTCGAGGCCGCATTCGCGTGCCAGGTCGAGCAGGAAATGCTGCGTCGCGGTGTCGGTCAGGTTCTTCGACAGGTCGGCGAAGACCTCGGGCGCCTCGAACGACAGCGCAGCGAAACGGCCCGGGTCGCGCGCGAAGGCCTCGCGCAGGTCGAGGTCGCGGCCATGCGCCTCGTAATGGCCTTGCAGCGCGGCCCAGGCTTCGGTGGTGTCGCAGCGGATCATGTTGGCGCTCCTTCGATCAGAGGGTCCGGTCTTTGCGCGTCGGCGGCGAATGCGCCGAGCGGCCTGAACTTGCCGGTGTCGGCGACCGCGATCGTGAATCGGCGCAGCGGGTCGAGCGCATACATCGGCGTCGGATTCGGGTCGAGGGCCACGACACGGGATTAGACCCGAGCCCACGGTCATGAGGCCGCACGAGCCGCAGCGGCAGCCATGGTTATCCTTGCCGCCCATGTACGCGCCGTTCTACGGTCTCAGGCAAGCGCCGTTCTCGATCGCGCCGGATCCGCATTTCCTCTTCATGAGCGAGGCGCACCGCGAGGCGCTCGCGCATCTGCTCTACGGCGTCTCGGGCGGCGGTGGCTTCGTGCTGCTGACGGGCGAGATCGGCGCCGGCAAGACCACCGTCGGGCGCTGCTTCCTGGACCAGATCCCGGCGCATTGCGACGTGGCCTATGTCTTCAACCCCAAGCTCACCGTGATCGAGCTGTTGCAGACGGTCTGCGACGAGTTCGGCATCCAGGGGGCGACCGGCGCTTCGTCGGTGAAGGACTACGTCGACCCGCTCAACGCCCGCCTGCTGCGCTCGCATGCCGCCGGGCGCAGCAGCGTGCTGATCATCGACGAGGCGCAAAGCCTGTCGGCCGAGGTGCTGGAGCAGCTGCGCCTGCTCACCAACCTGGAGACCGCCGAGCGCAAGCTGCTGCAGATCGTCCTGATCGGCCAGCCCGAGCTGCGCGAGCTGCTCGCCCGACCCGAACTCGAGCAGCTCGCCCAGCGCGTGATCGCGCGCTACCACCTGCCCGCGCTGACCGAGACGCAGACCGCGCAATACCTGCGCCACCGACTCGCCGTCGCCGGGCTGCAGGGCGAACTGCCGTTCGACGCCGTGGCGCTGCGCCGCATCCATGCACTGTGCAGCGGCGTGCCGCGGCGCATCAACCTGCTCGCCGACCGCGCGCTGCTCGGCGGCTACGCCGGCGGCCGCCGCCGCGTCGACCGCGGCATCGTCGAGCGCGCGGCGCGCGAGGTCTTCGGCACGCCGCCGCCGAAGCGCGGACGAACGCTGGCCGTCGCGGTGCTGGTCGGGCTGACGGCCGCGGCCGCGCTCGGGCTGGCCTGGTGGTCCTCGCGCGACCGCGCCACGGCCCCAGCGCCGGCGCGCGCCGCGAGCCAGCCGGCCGCGGCAGCGTCGCAGCCTGCGCTTGCCGCATCGCGGCCCATGCCGGTCGACGCGGCGGCGTTGCTGGCGGCCGCCGGCCCCGGCGACGCAGCCGCCTGGCAGGCGCTGGCGCAGCGCTTCGGCGTCACGCTGGGCGCCGGCGAGCCTTGCGCGCAGGCGCTGCGCCAGCAACTCGTCTGCTACCGCGGCGAAGGCGGTCTCGGCCTCGTGCGCCAGCTCGACCGGCCCGGCCTGCTCACCGTCTACGACGCGCAGAACCGGCCCGAACAGGTGCTGCTGACCGGCCTGACCGACGACACCGCGACGCTGCTCGTCGGCGGCCGCGAACGGCGCGTGGCGCTGGCCTCGCTGGCCGGGCCTGTGGCGCGGCGGCTTCATCACCTTCTGGCGCGCGCCGCCGGGCTGGGACGAGTCGTCGCGGGTCCCGGCCGGCGGAGCGCTCGCCGGCTGGCTGGCCGACCGGCTGCCGGGCAGCCCCGCCGGCGCGCCGCTGGACGCGCGGCTGCATGCCTTCCAGGTCGCGCACGACCTGAAGCCCGACGGCCTGGCCGGGCCACTGACGCTGATGCAGATCAACCGCGCCAGCGGCGTCGACGAACCGCGCCTGCACACCGAGCCTTGAATGTCCTACATCCTCGATGCCCTGCGCCGGGCCGACGCCGAACGCGAACGCGAACGCGGCGGCGTGCCCGGACTGCACACCCAGGCCTTGTCCGCGCCGGGCCCGCAGGCCGACGCTTCGCGCGCGTTGCCGGGCTGGGTTTGGGGCGCGATCGGCCTGGGGATCGGTCTGCTGGTCGCCCTGGTCTGGTGGCTGGGCTCGCGCAACCCTCCGGCGGCGGCCTTGCCGGCCGCAGCGCCTGCGTCCGCGGCACCCGCGGCGTCCGTGGCGCCTTCGGTGCCCGCGGCGATCGTTGCGCCGGTCGCGGCACCGACCGTGACCGCACCACGCGCCGAGCCGGTCGAGACCCGGTCCCGGCCGCAGCCGCCGGTGGCCGCGCCGGCGCCGAAGCCGGAGTCGCGGGCGGCCTCGGCCAACGCGCTGCCGGTCCTGCCCTACGAACGCTTGCCCGACGACGTGCGCCGGCAGCTGCCGCGGCTGGCGGTGGACGGCTCGGTCTACTCCGAGCAGCCTGCCCAGCGCATCCTCATCATCGGCGGCCAGCTGTTCCACGAAGGCGACTCGGTGGCGCCCGGCGTCGTGCTCGAACACATCGAGCCCAAGTCCGCCGTCTTCCGCTGGCACGATTGGCGCTACGCGGTCGCCTACTGATCCGACCCCGCCCCGCGGGCAACCGGCCCGTGAAAACCCGCCGCACGTTCGCGGTGGATTCGCCGCCAGCGTTCGATGCCGGCCTGAGATACTCGTCGTTACTTCAGCGTTGCCCGCCATGAGATTCGCCGCCGCCATCATCGTCCTCACCGCGCTCGCCCTGCATTCCGGCGCGCGCGCCGAAACCCTGCTCGTCGGCCCGGCCGGGCGCCCGCTCGCGCTGGCCGACGCGGTGGCGGCGGCGAAGGACGGCGACGTGATCGACCTGCTGCCCGGCAACTACCGCGCCGAGGGTGCAGTGATCGAAGGCAAGCGGCTGACGCTGCGCGGCGTCAGCCAGCGGCCAGTGTTCATCGCCGACGGGCGGCTCGCCGAGGGGCGCGGCATCTGGGTCGTGCGCGGCGGCGACGTGACGGTGGAGAACGTCGAGTTCCGCGGCGCCCGCGGCAGCGACGTCGACGGCGCCGGGATCCGCTTCGACGGCGGCCACCTGATCGTGCGGCACTGCGTGTTCGCCGACAACGACAGCGGCATCCTCACCGGCAACGAGCCCGACGCCGAGCTCGACATCGACGCCAGCATCTTCACGCAAGCGCCGCGCGTCGTCGGCGGGCTGCACCACCTGCTCTACGTCGGGCGGATCGGCAAGCTCTCGATCACCGGCAGCCGCTTCCAGCAGGGCTTCGAGGGCCACCTGATCAAGTCGCGCGCGCGCGAGACGCGCATCGCCTACAACCTGATCCATGACGGCCCGGCCGGCGGCGCGTCCTACGAGATCGACCTGCCCAACGGCGGGCTGGCGTGGATCATCGGCAACGTGATCGAGCAGTCGGCGGCAACGCAGAACCCCGTCGTCGTCGCCTACGGCTCGGAAGAATCGCGCTGGCCGAAGAACGCGCTCTACCTGGCGCACAACACGCTCGTCAACGACGCCTGGCTACCGGCCTGGTTCCTGCGCGTCTGGCGCGACCGGCTGCCCGACTCGACCGAGGTCTACGCGGTGAACAACCTGACCATCGGCTGGGGCCTGTTCAACTGGGGCGCGGCGGGCGAGTTCGACGGCAACTGGCGTGGCCTGGCGAGCATGCTGGTCGACCCGGCGACGCTCGACTTCGAGCTGCGCCCCGGTGCCTGGCTGCGCGGGCGCGGCGTCGACCCGCGCAAGATCGGCGGACAGGACCTGTCGCCCAAGGCCGAGTTCCAGATGCCGGTCGGCACGCGCAAGCTGCCGCCGCTGACGCGCTGGACGCCGGGCGCCTTCCAGCGCTGAGCGCCGCGAGGCCGGCCGGGCCGCGTTGACCGGCACACGAAACTCCGGCATCATTCGCGTGTAATTAAGTTACACGCCGGACAGCGGCGCGCAGCATGTCCTTCGACCTCGTCTTCTTCGGTGGCACCGGCGACCTGACCTGGCGCAAGCTGATGCCGGCTCTGTTCCAGGCCTTCAGGCACCACAAGCTGCCGCCGGGCGGGCGGCTGCTCGCGGTGGCGCGCGACGAGCGCAGCGACGACGAGTACCGCGCCTTCATCAAGGAGCGCTTCGCCGAGGTCGAGCCCAGCAAGCGTCCCACCGACGACGAGTTCGCGCGCTTCGCCGAGATGCTGCACTACCGGCGCATGGACTTGTCGCAGCCCGAGCATTACGCCGGCCTGAAGGCCTGGATCGACGAGCGCGGCGCCGACGTGGCGGTGATGTTCCTCGCCACCAGCCCGTACCTGTTCCCGCAGATCTGCGCCCAGCTCGGCGCGGTGGGGCTGAACGGGCCGAACGTGCGCGTCGTGCTCGAGAAGCCCCTCGGCCACGACCTCGCGAGCGCGCAGGAGATCAACCGCGTCGTGCGCGAGTCGTTCGCCGAGCAGCAGGCGCTGCGCATCGACCATTACCTGGGCAAGCCGGCGGTGCAGAACCTGATGGCGCTGCGCTTCGGCAACGCGCTGTTCGAGCCGCTGTGGCGGCGCGAGAGCATCGCCAACATCCAGATCACGCTCGCCGAGGGCCTGGGCGTGGGCACGCGCGGCGACTTCTACGACCAGACCGGCGCGCTGCGCGACATGATCCAGAACCATGCGCTGCAGTTGCTGACGATGATCGCGATGGAGCCGCCGTCGACCAACGACGCCGACGCGATCCGCGACGAGAAGCTCAAGGTGCTCAAGTCGCTGCGCCCGTTCACGCCCGAGCGTGTCGCGCGCGACGTCGTGCGCGGCCAGTACCGCGCCGGCACCGTCGACGGCAAGCCGGTGCCGGGCTATCTGGACGAGGCCAAGGTGCCGCCCGACAGCCGCTGCGAGACCTTCGTCGCGCTGCGCACCGAGGTCCAGAACTGGCGCTGGGCCGGCGTGCCGTTCTACCTGCGCACGGGCAAGCGCCTGGCCGCGCGCGACTCGCAGATCGTCGTCAACTTCCGCGCAGGTGCCGCACCCGATCTTCCCGGGCACGACACGCGCGAACAAGCTGGTCATCAAGCTGCAGCCCGAGGACGGGCTCGAGCTGCACCTGCTGGCGTCCAAGAGCGTGGGCGGCAACGAGATGCTGGCGCCGGTCTCGCTGGACCTGGACTTCGACAAGGCCTTCGCGAGCGAGCGCGTCGGCGGCTACGAACGGCTGCTGCTCGACGCGACTCGCCGGGCGGCTGAACCTGTTCGTGCGCAGCGACGAACAGGAGCAGGCCTGGCGCTGGGTCGAGCCGGTGCTCGACGCCTGGACCGACGACGCGGTCGGCCCGCGGCCGTACGCGGCCGGCAGCTGGGGCCCGCCGGCGGCGAGCGCGCTCGTCGCGCGCGACGGCTGCGCCTGGGCCGAAGAACAGTGATGACAGCCCCTCGCCCCACGAGTACATGGGTCGATCCCCCGCGGGGATCGGGCCTTGCTTGGGAGCGGCCCGGCGCTGCGGCCCGTGGGGGCAACTGATGCTCGACCGCATCCGCGCCTCGATCCCGGCCCTGCCGCCGGCCGAGCAGCGCGTCGCCAAGCTGGTGCTGGCCGACCCGCGCAGCTTCGCCGGACTGCCGGTCGGCGAACTGGCCGAGCGCGCCCATGTCAGCAAGCCGACCGTGGTGCGCTTCTGCCGCAGCGTCGGCTACGACGGGCTCGCCGACTTCAAGCTCAAGCTGGCCGGCAACGTCAACGAAGGCGTTCCCTTCGTGCACCGCGCGGTCGACGACGACGACAAGGCCGGCGACATCGTCGTCAAGGTGATCGACAACGCGGTCGCCGCGATGCTGCGCTACCGCAATGCCGCGGCCGGGCAGTCGGTCGAGCGCGCGATCGCCGCGCTCGCCGAGGCCGGCCGCAGCGGGCGGCGCATCGAGTTCTACGGCGTCGGCAACTCGGGCATCGTCGCGCAGGACGCGCAGCACAAGTTCTTCCGCCTCGGCGTCAGCGCCGCGGCGGTGAGCGACGGCCACGTGCAGGTGATGAGCGCGACGATGCTGAAGGCCGGCGACGTGGCAGTGATCATCAGCAATTCGGGGCGCAGCCGCGACCTGCTCGACGTGGTCGAGATCGCGCGCAAGAAGGGCGCGACGGTGATCGTCATCACGGCCAGCGGTTCGCCGCTGGCGCTGCAGGCGCAGGGCGCACCGAACCATATCCTGCTCGCCGCCGATCACCCGGAGGACGCCGACCGCTACAGCCCGATGGTCTCGCGCCTGCTGCACCTGCTGATCATCGACATCCTGACCACCGGCGTCGCGCTGCGCCTGGGCTCGGCCGCGCTGCGGCCGATGCTGCAGGAGATCAAGAAGAACCTGCGCGTGCGGCGCTATGTCGGTGCCGCCAGCGAGAGCAGTTCGTCGACGCCGTAGAGCTGCGCCAGCTGCACCAGCTTGGCCGGCGGGTTGTGCACCACCAGCCGCGCGCCGTGGGCTTCGGCGCGGCGCGCGACCTCGAGCAGCAGCGCCACCGCCGAGGTGTCGAAATCCTTCAACGCGGCGGCATCGATCTCGGTCGGATCGTCGGCCAACGCACGCAGCAACTCGCTCGCCTGGGCCAGCGTCGCGGTGGCGGGCAGTTCGAAGCTGCTCAACGCTTGCCCGCGGCCGACTTGTTGAGCTCGGCGAGCTTGGCGATCAGGCCGTCGATGCCGCTCGTGCTCGTGACCTCGGCGAACTGCGAGCGGTAGCTCGTCACGAGCCAGATGCCAGCGACGTTGACGTCGATGATCTTCCAGCTCGTGCCGTCCTTGACGAGCCGGTAGTCGAGCTTGATCGGCTCGCCCTTGCCGCGCACCTCGGACTGCACGACGACCTGCTCGGAGCCGGGCACCGGCATCGTCTTCGTGATCTCGACCGTCTGGTCCTTGATCTGCGTCAGCGCGCCGGAATAGGCGCGCACGAGCAGGGTCTTGAACTCGGCCTGCAGCTTGGCCCGCTGCTCGGGCGTCGCGCTGCGCCACTTCGGACCGACCGCCGAGCGGGTCATGATCTCGAAGTTGACGCTCGGCATCACCTTGGCGTCGACGAGGGCGATGACATGGTCGATGTCGCCGGCCTGCAGGCTCTTGTCGGCCTTCACGCTGTCGATCACGTCGGTGGAGATCTGGCGCACCAGCGCGTCGGGCGCGGTGTTGGCCCAGGCCGGGCCGGTCAGCGCGGCGAGCAGTGCAAATCCAAATCCGGTCAGCAGTCTCTTCAGCACGGTTTCCCTTTCGTCGTCCGGGCCGCAGGTCGGCCCGACTGTGCATTCAACGCGCGAGGTCGCCCGCCGGTTCACTTGGGCGGCGGCTCGGCGCTGTCGTCGTCCATCTCTTCCAGCGGCGGGGCGCCATCGTAGACCTGGTCCTGGCGTCGCGCCAGGTAGGCGTCGCGCACGAAGGTGTAGGGGTCGAGCGCGATCTGGCCGAGCAGGTTCGTCGTCGCGAGCAGGTTCGCGCGCGTGTTGACCAGTTCGAGCGCCGTGATCGCGTAGCGGTCCGTCTGCTCGGCGCCCAGACGCGACGGGTCGGCCTGGTGGTCGACCACGGTGCCGGCGGTGTCGCGCAGCGTCGACGGGCCGAGCAGCGGCAGCACCACGTAGGGACCGGGACCGACGCCCCAGCGGCCCAGCGTCTGGCCGAAGTCCTCGGATCGCCGCTCGAGACCCATCTCGGTGGCCGGGTCGAGCAGCCCGCCCAGGCCGAAGAAGCTGTTCGAGATGACCCGCATCCCCATTTCCAGCCCGTAGCGGAACTTGCCCTGCAGGAACTGGTTGGCGGTGGACCAGACGTCGCCCAGGTTGCCCAGCACGTTGTTCACGCCACGCCGCACCAGCGACGGCACGACGTTCTGGTAGGCCTCGGCCACCGGCTTGGCGACCGCCTTGTCGACCGCGTCGTTGAAGGCGAAGACCTTGCGGTTCCAGCCCTCCCAGGGGTCGGCCTTCTGCGCCGGCGTCAGCGCCGTGCCGGGCGGCACGCTGGCGCAGCCGCCGAGCGCGAAGGCGGCGACGAGCGCGAACCCGGCGAGCGCCTTCACGACCCGGCGCCCGACGCCGCGGTGCTGCCGGCCTCGGCCGCGCGGCCGGTGAGGAACTGGCCGATCAGGTTTTCCAGCACCACCGCCGACTGCGTCTGCGCGATCGTCGCGCCGGGCGCGAGATCCTTGTCGTCGCCACCGGGCTCGAGGCCGATGTACTGGTCGCCGAGCAGGCCGGCGGTGAGGATCTTCGCCGACGAGTCGGCCGGGAACTTGAAGCGCTGGTCGATCTCGAGCCGGACCACGCCCTGGTAGGTCTTCGGGTCCAGCGAGATGCTCGCCACGCGGCCGACGGTGACGCCGGCGCTGCGCACCGGCGCGCGCGCCTTCAGGCCGCCGATGTTGTCGAAGCGCGCCACCAGCGGGTAGGTGTCACCGTTGCTGAAGCTGGTCAGGTTCGCGGCCTTCAGCGCCACGAACAGCAGCGCGAGCAGGCCGAGCACGACGAACAGCCCGACCAGGATCTCGATAGTTCTCTTTCCCATCTTGTGCCTTCTTAGCGCCCTGTCGAGAACATCAACGCGGTGAGGATGAAGTCCATGCCCAGCACCGCCAGCGACGAGATGACCACGGTGCGCGTGGTCGCGTAGGCCACGCCCTCGGGGGTGGCTTCGGTTTCGTAACCCTGGTAGAGCGCCACCGCGGTGCAGATGACGCCGAACACCGCACTCTTGACGACGCCGTTGCCGACGTCGCGCCAGACGTCGACGCCGTTCTGCTGGATCGCCCAGAAATTGCCCGCGTCGACACCGATCAGGCCGACCGCCACGACCCAGGAGCCCAGGATGCCGATCGCCGAGAACAGGATCGCGAGCAACGGCATCGAGATGATGCCGGCGAGGAATCGCGGCGCCAGCACGCGCTGGCGCGGATCGATGGCCATCAGCTCGAGGGCGGCGATCTGCTCGCCGGCCTTCATCAGGCCGATCTCGGCCGTCAGCGAGGTGCCGGCACGGCCGGCGAACAGCAGCGCCGTGACCACCGGCCCGAGCTCGCGCACGAGCGACAGGTTGACGACCAGGCCCAGCGACTCGGCGGCGCCGAAAGTGATCAAGGTGTTGTAGAGCTGCAGCGCGAGCACGAAGCCCACCGCCAGCCCCGACGCCAGGATGATGACCAGCGAGCGGTTGCCGATCGCATGGATCTGCGTCACCACCAGCCCGAAGCGGCGCAATGCCCGCGGCAGCGCCGCCAGCAGGTCGACGAAGAACAGCGCCGCGCGGCCCCAACCCCGCAACACCGCGAGCGTGCGCTCGCCGAGCAAGGCGAACGCGTTCATGCGTTGGCCCCCAGCCCGAAGTCGGTGGCGATGTCGGGGGCCGGATAGTGGAACTTGACCGGCCCGTCGGGCTCGCCGCGCACGAACTGGCGCACTTCGGGGTCGGTGGACTCCATCAGCTCGGCCGGCGTGCCTTGCGCGACGATGCGCCCGCCGGTGGCCATCAGCACGACGTGGTCGCTGATCGCCATGCACTCGGGCACGTCGTGCGAGATCACGAGCGAGGTCGATCCGGTCACGTCGTTGAGGGTGCGGATCAGCTTGGCGGCCACGCCCATCGAGATCAGGTCCAGCCCCGCGAAGGGCTCGTCGTACATGATCAGCTCGGGGTCGAGCGCGATCGCGCGGGCCAGCGCGATGCGCCGCGCCATGCCACCCGACACCTCGCTGATCTTCAGGTTGGCCGCGCCGCGCAGGCCGACCGCGTTGAGCTTCATCAGCACGATGTCGCGGATCATCGGCTCCGGCAGATCGGTCATCTCGCGCAACGGGTAGGCAACGTTGTCGAACACCGACAAGTCGGTGAACAGCGCGCCGAACTGGAACAGCATGCCCAGCCGACGCCGCAGCCGGTAGAGCTGCGCGCGGTCGTGGACGTCGATCACCTCGCCGTCGAACACCACGCGGCCGGCGTTGACGCCGTGCACGCCACCGATCAGCCGCAGCAGCGTGGTCTTGCCGCACCCCGAGCCGCCCAGCACCGCCGTGACCTTGCCGCGCGCGAAACGCAGGTTGACGTCCTTGAGGATGGTGCGACGCTCGTCGTAGCCGAACGTGACGTGATCGATCTCGATGAAGGTGTCGGGGTTCAAGCCGGAAGGCCCGGGCGACGGCCGGGCGCAGGTGCTCATGCAGCGGGAATTGTCTCACGCACGCGCAAGACATGCGGGTTCCCCCGCATGGCGAAACGTGAAGCAGTGCGACCGCCGCGCGGGCTCAGCCCTCGCGCGCGAGACGCGCTCGGGCCTTCGTCAGGCGACAGGGTCCGCGCAGGCGGACCCCGACGTCCTGACTCAGCGCGGCAGGTCGCTGCACCCCATCAGATGCTCGTCGACCGCGCGTGCGGCCTGCCGGCCTTCGCGAATCGCCCAGACGACGAGGCTCTGGCCGCGCCGCATGTCGCCGGCGGCGAACACCTTGTCGACGCCAGTCTTGTAGCCGCCCACCGCGTCGGTGCTCGCCTTCGCGTTGCCGCGCGCGTCGCGCTCGACGCCGAAGGCCTCGAGCACCGACGCCACCGGCGCGGCGAAGCCCATCGCCAGCAGCACGAGATCGGCCTTGACCTCTTTCTCGCTGCCCGGCACCTCGACCATCTTGCCGCCCTGCCACTGCACGTGCACGGTCTTCAGTGCCGCGACGCGGCCCTTGTCCTTGCCCTTGCCATCGTTCGCGGCGACGAAAGCCTTGGTCGCGATCGCGAACTCGCGCTCGCAGCCTTCCTCGTGGCTGGAGCTGGTGCGCAGCTTGGCCGGCCAGTACGGCCAGGTCAGCGGCTTGTCCTCGTGTTCGGGCGGCATCGGCATCAGCTCGAACTGGGTCACGCTGGCGGCGCCGTGGCGATTGCTGGTGCCGACGCAGTCGCTGCCGGTGTCGCCGCCACCGATCACGACGACATGCTTGCCGGTGGCCATGATCTGGCCCTTGACCTTGTCGCCGGCAACGACCTTGTTCTGCTGCGGCAGGAACTCCATCGCGAAATGCACGCCGTCGAGCTCGCGCCCCGGCACCGGCAGGTCGCGGCTGGTCTCGGCGCCGCCGGTCAGCAGCACCGCGTCGAACTGCGCCTTCAGCTGTTCCGGCGCGATCGTCTCTTTCGCGTCGTTGGTGACCTTGCTGCCGGGGCCCAGGTCGCCGACGAGCACGCCGGTGCGGAAGACCACGCCCTCGGCCTTCATCTGCTCGATGCGGCGGTCGATGTGGCTCTTCTCCATCTTGAAGTCGGGGATGCCGTAGCGCAGCAGCCCACCGATGCGCGAGTTCTTCTCGAACACCGTCACCGCGTGGCCGGCGCGCGCGAGCTGCTGCGCCGCGGCCAGGCCGGCCGGGCCCGAGCCGACCACCGCGACCGTCTTGCCGGTCTTCGCCGCCGGCGGCTGCGGCCGGATCCAGCCTTCGGCCCAGGCGCGGTCGACGATCGCGTGCTCGATGCTCTTGATGCCGACCGGGTCGTCGTTGACGTTCAGCGTGCAGGCCGCCTCGCAGGGCGCGGGGCAGACGCGACCGGTGAACTCGGGGAAGTTGTTCGTCGAGTGCAGCACCTCGATGGCGTTCTTCCAGTCGCCGCGGAAGACGAGGTCGTTGAAGTCCGGAATGATGTTGTTGACCGGGCAGCCGCTGTTGCAGAACGGCGTGCCGCAGTCCATGCAGCGCGCGCCCTGCACCTTGGCCTGCTCCTCGCTCAGGCCGATGACGAATTCCTTCCAGGTCTTGAGCCGCTGCGGCACGGGCTCGTAGCCCTCTTCGAGACGCTCGTATTCGAGGAAGCCGGTGACTTTTCCCATGTCCGTGATCCTTACTTGGCGGCGACGCTGGCGGCCGATGCCTTGGCCTTGCCGGTGGCGACCGCCGCTTCGGCCTTCGCCGCGCGCTCGGCGAGCACGCGCTTGTACTCGTGCGGGAAGACCTTGACGAAGCGGCCGCGCATCTCGGCCCAGGCGTCGAGGATCTCGCGCGCGCGCAGCGATCCCGTCCAGCGGTGGTGGTCCTCGATCAGCTTCTTCAGCAGCGTCTCGTCGGGCAGTTCGCGGTGCCAGCCGATCGCCGGGCCCGTCTGCTCGTCGCGCGACACGACCTTGTCCAGCGCCACCATGCTGGTGTTGCAGCGCCGGCCGAACTGGCCGTCCTCGTCGAAGACATAGGCCACGCCGCCGCTCATGCCGGCGGCGAAGTTGCGCCCGGTCTTGCCGAGCACGACGACGGTGCCGCCGGTCATGTACTCGCAGCCATGGTCGCCGGTGCCCTCGACGACCGCGGTGGCGCCCGACAGCCGCACCGCGAAGCGCTCGCCGGCGACGCCGCGGAAGAAGGCCTCGCCGCTGGTCGCGCCATAGAGCGCGGTGTTGCCGATGATGATGTTCTTGGTGGCGTCACCGCGGAAATCGATGCTCGGCCGCACCGCGACGCGCCCGCCCGACAAGCCCTTGCCGGTGTAGTCGTTGGCGTCGCCGATCAGGTACAGCGTGATGCCACGCGCCAGGAACGCGCCGAAGCTCTGGCCACCGTTGCCTTCCATCTGCATGAAGATGGTGTGGTCGGGCAGACCTTCCGGGCGCTGGCGGATCAGCTCGCCCGACAGCATCGCGCCGACGCTGCGGTTCAGGTTGCGCGCGTCCTCCATGAACTGCACCTTCTCGCCGCGCTCGATCGCCGGCTTGCAGCGCTCGATCAGCTTCAGGTCGAGTGCCTTGTGCAGGCCATGGTCCTGCGTTTCGGTCTGGTGGCGCGGCACGTCGGCCGGCACCGCGGGCAGATGGAAGATGCGGCTGAAGTCCAGTCCGCGCGCCTTCCAGTGCTCGACGCCCTTCTTCGTGTCGAGCAGGTCGGCGCGGCCGATCAGCTCGTCGAAGCTGCGGATGCCCAGCTGCGCCATGATCTGGCGCGCTTCCTCGGCAACGAAGAAGAAGTAGTTGACGACATGCTCGGGCTTGCCGGCGAACTTCTTGCGCAGCACCGGGTCCTGCGTCGCGACGCCGACCGGGCAGGTGTTCAGGTGGCACTTGCGCATCATGATGCAGCCCTCGACGACCAGCGGCGCGGTCGCGAAGCCGAACTCGTCGGCGCCGAGCAGCGCGCCGATGACGACGTCGCGGCCGGTCTTCATCTGGCCGTCGGCCTGCACGCGGATGCGGCTGCGCAGCCGGTTCAGCACCAGCGTCTGCTGGGTCTCGGCCAGGCCCAGCTCCCAGGGCGTGCCGGCATGCTTGATCGATGACCACGGCGAGGCGCCGGTGCCGCCGTCGTGGCCGGCGATCACCACGTGGTCGGCCTTGCACTTGGTGACGCCGGCGGCGATCGTGCCGACGCCCACTTCCGAGACCAGCTTGACGCTGACACTGGCGCGCGGGTTCGCGTTCTTCAGGTCGTGGATCAGCTGCGCCAGGTCCTCGATCGAGTAGATGTCGTGGTGCGGCGGCGGGCTGATCAGGCCCACGCCCGGCACGCTGTAGCGCAACATGCCGATGTACTCGCTGACCTTGCCGCCGGGCAGCTGGCCGCCTTCGCCGGGCTTGGCGCCCTGCGCCATCTTGATCTGGATCTGGTCGGCGCTGACCAGGTACTCGGTCGTGACGCCGAAACGTCCCGACGCGACTTGCTTGATCTTGCTGCGCAGGCTGTCGCCGTCCTGCAGCACGGTGTCGGACTCGATGACCTTGGCGCCGACGATGTCGCTGACCTTGGTACCGGCCGTGACCTTGATGCCCTTCAGCTCGTTGCGGTAGCGCGCCGGGTCTTCGCCGCCCTCGCCGGTGTTGCTCTTGCCGCCGATGCGGTTCATCGCGATCGCCAGCGTCGTGTGGGCCTCGGTGCTGATCGAGCCGAGCGACATCGCGCCGGTGGCGAAGCGCTTGACGATCTCGCTCGCCGGCTCGACCTCGTCGACGGGAATCGCCTTCGAAGGGTCGACGCGGAACTCGAACAGGCCGCGCAGCGTCATGTGACGGCGGCTCTGGTCGTTGATGAGCTGGGCGTATTCCTTGTAGGTGTCGAAGCGGTTCGCGCGCGTGCTGTGCTGCAGCTTGGCGATCGCGTCCGGCGTCCACATGTGTTCCTCGCCGCGCGTGCGCCAGGCGTATTCGCCGCCGGCATCGAGCATCGTCGCGAGCACCGGGTCGTTGCCGAAGGCGGCGCGGTGCATGCGCAGCGCTTCCTCGGCGACCTCGAACACGCCGATGCCGCCGACCTGCGTCGCGGTGCCGCGGAAGTACTTGTCGGCGAAACCCTTGTCCAGACCGATGGCCTCGAACAACTGGGCCCCGCAGTACGACATGTAGGTGCTGACGCCCATCTTCGACATGATCTTCGAGAGACCCTTGCCGATCGCCTTGATGTAGTTCGCGATCGCCTTCTCGGGCTTTAGCGCGCCGGGCAGCGTGGCATGCAGGTCGACCAGCGTCTCCAGCGCCAGGTACGGGTGCACGGCCTCGGCGCCGTAGCCGGCGAGCACCGCGAAGTGGTGGACTTCGCGTGCCGACGCGGTTTCCACCACCAGGCCCGCGGTCGTGCGCAGGCCTTCGCGCACCAGATGGTGGTGCACGGCCGACAAGGCCAGCAGCGCCGGGATCGCGAGGCGGTCGCGCGCCATGCGCCGATCGCTGACGATGAGGATGTTGTGGCCGCTCTTGATCGCGTCCACCGCCTCGGCGCACAGCGACGCGAGCTGCGCCTCGACGCCTTCGCGGCCCCAGTCCAGCGGGTAGGTGATGTCGAGCGCGATGCTCTTGAACTTGGCCGACGTGTGGCGCTCGATCGAACGCAGCCGCGCCATGTCGTCGAAGTCGAGGATGGGCTGCGTCACCTCCAGCCGCATCGGCGGGTTCACCGCGTTGATGTCGAGCAGGTTCGGCTTCGGCCCGATGAAGCTGTTCAGCGACATCACGATCGCCTCGCGGATCGGATCGATCGGCGGGTTCGTGACCTGCGCGAAGAGCTGCTTGAAGTAGTTGAACAGCGGCTTGTTCTTGTCCGACAGCACCGCGAGCGGCGAGTCGTTGCCCATCGAACCGATGCCTTCCTCGCCGTTCGCGGCCATCGGTGCCATCAGGAACTTGATGTCTTCCTGCGTGACGCCGAAGGCCTGCTGGCGGTCGAGCAGGCTCTCGGTGGCGGCCGGCGCGGCGCCTTCGGCGGGCAGCGAGTCCAGCCGCACGCGCACGTTCTCGATCCACTGCCGGTACGGGCGGGCATTGGCGAACTGGTTCTTCAGCTCTTCGTCGTCGACGATGCGGCCCTGCTCGAGGTCGATCAGGAACATGCGCCCCGGCTGCAGGCGCCACTTCTTGACGATGCGCGCCTCGGGGATCGGCAGCACGCCGGATTCGCTGGCCATCACGACCAGGTCGTCGTCGGTGACGATGTAGCGCGCCGGGCGCAGGCCGTTGCGGTCGAGCGTGGCGCCGATCTGCTTGCCGTCGGTGAAGACCATCGCCGCCGGGCCGTCCCAGGGCTCCATCATCGCCGCGTGGTACTCGTAGAAGGCGCGCCGGCGCGCGTCCATCAGCTCGTGGTTCTCCCAGGCCTCGGGAATCATCATCATCGCCGCGTGGGCGAGCGGGTAGCCGCTCATCGTGAGCAACTCGAGCGCGTTGTCGAAGGTGGCGGTGTCGCTCTGGTGCTCGAAGCTGATCGGGTAGAGCTTGCCCAGGTCGTCGCCGAGCACGGGCGACTTCATCACGCCTTCGCGTGCGCGCATCCAGTTGAAGTTGCCCTTGACGGTGTTGATCTCGCCGTTGTGCGCGACCATCCGGTACGGGTGCGCGAGCGGCCACTCGGGGAAGGTGTTGGTCGAGAAGCGCTGGTGCACCAGCGCCAGCGCCGAGACCACGCGCGGATCGGCCAGGTCGCGGTAGTACTGGCCCACCTGGTCGGCGAGCAGCAGGCCCTTGTAGATGACGGTGCGGCAGCTCATGCTGGGCACGTAGTACTCGCGGCTGTGCGTGAGCTGCAGCTTCTGGATCGCCGCCGACGCCGTCTTGCGGATCACGTAGAGCTTGCGCTCGAGCGCGTCGGGCACGATCACGTCGGCACCGCGGCCGATGAAGATCTGGCGGATCACCGGCTCCTTGGCGCGCACCGCCGGCGACATCGGCATCTCGCGATCGACCGGCACGTCGCGCCAGCCCAGCAGCGCCTGGCCCTCGGCCTTCACCGCGCGCTCCAGTTCCTGCACGCAGGCCAGCCGCGACGCATGTTCCTTGGGCAGGAAGATCATGCCCACGCCGTACTCGCCCGGCGGGGGCAGTTCGACACCTTGCGCCGCCATCTCGGCGCGGTAGCAGTCGTCGGGGATCTGGATCAGGATGCCGGCGCCGTCGCCCATCAGCTTGTCGGCACCGACCGCGCCGCGGTGGTCCAGGTTCTCCAGGATCTTCAGGCCCTGCTCGACGATCGCATGGCTCCTCACGCCCTTGATGTGGGCGACGAAGCCGACGCCGCAGGCGTCGTGTTCATGGGTCGGGCTGTACAAGCCGTTGTCGGCGAGCGCGCGGATCTCTTCGGCGGACGCGGGGGCGGGGGCGGCGTCGGTCATGGCGCATTCCTGGCGAATCACGGGGCCTCAGAGACTACCGCAGTGCAGCAAAGCCATCAAGAACGAATAAATGGGGTCAGTGTCGTTTTAATGACATCCGAAAAACTGACCTTTATAAATGGGGACATAGTCAATGGATCGTGTCGGCCCGCCACCCGCCAGCACGCCGTGTGCCGGCTGGAACGTCAAGCCTTGGGGCTGCGCACCGGCCGCCCGCGCGGCCGCGGCCGCACCGGGCGGGCGCCGGCGGCTGCCATCTGCGCCAGGAACGCGCTCGAGCCGATCGCCCAGCCGCCGAGTGCGGCATGGCGCAGCGCCGCGGCGTCGGCCGGCGGCAGCGGCTGGGCGAGCAAGGCGCGCCAGGCCGCCTCGCGCTCGAACGGCGTGTTGCCCAGTTGCCAGAACTCGCTCGGGTCGGTGACCAGCGGGTCCGGCGCGGCGCCGGTCCGGTGGCCGGCGCTGGTGGCCCCCGGTTGGCTGTCGATCAGGCGCAATGCCGCCAGCAGCCAGGCGCCGGGCTCCACCACCGCGCACCGGTAGCGTCCTTCCCACAGCGTTCCGCTGCGGCCGTGACGGCGGTTGTAGGCGCTCACGTAGCGGCGTCCCAGCGTCTGCATCATCCGGCTCAGCGCCGGCGCGCTGGGCGGCGTCACCAGCAGCTGCAGTTCGTCGTCGGCGAGCGCATAGGCGTGCACGCCGACCTTCTGCGCCGCCGCCGCCTCGCGCAAGGCGCGCAGGAATTCGGCCCGGTCCTCGGCGTCGGTGAACACCGCGCCCCGGTTGTGGCCGCGCTGCACGACGTAATGCGCCAGGCCGGGAACCACCAGTCGCGCCAGGCGGGCCATCCTCAGACGGTGAACAGCGCGCGCCCGGTCAGGCGCTGGTGCTCGCGCAGCGCGAAGCGGTCGGTCATGCCGGCGATGTAATCCGCCACCGCGCGCGTGACGGTCGGCGGCGCCGGCGTAGTCGGCCGGCATCTCGGCCGGCGCCGCCGCGTAGGCCGCGAACAGCTCCGCGACCACGGTGCGCGCGCGCTCGGTGTTCTGCATCACCTGCGGGTGGCGGTAGAGCGAACCGAACAGGAAGCGCTTGAGTTCGTCGACCTGCGCCCGCAGCGCGGCGCTGTAGCCGGCCAGCGGCGGCGCCGCGCGCACCGCGTCGGCGTCGGCCGGCGCGAGCGCGGCGACCGCTGCCGACGTGGTGGCGACCAGGTCGCCGATCTGCGCCGACAGCATCTGGCGCAGCGTCTCGAGCAGCAGCCGCCGGCCGGGCTGGGCCGCCAGCGCCGGGTGCGCGGCGAGCACCGCGTCGCGATGGCGCACGAACAGCGGCACCAGTTCCAGCTGGGCCGTCGTGAGCAGGCCGGCGCGCACGCCGTCGTCGATGTCGTGCGCGTTGTAGGCCATCTCGTCGGCCAGGTCGACGAGCTGGGCCTCCAGGCTGGGCTGGGTGCGGTCGAGGAAGCGGCGCGCCGGGCCGCCCGGCTCGCGCCGCTCCAGCCGCTCGGCGTTGCGGCGCGAGCAATGCTTGAGGATGCCTTCGCGCGTCTCGAACGTGAGGTTCAGCCCGTCGAAGTCCGGGTAGCGGATCTCGAGCGCGTCGACCACGCGCAGGCTTTGCAGGTTGTGCTCGAAACCGCCATGCTCGCGCATGCAGTCGTGCAGCGCGTCCTGCCCGGCGTGGCCGAACGGCGTGTGGCCGAGGTCGTGCGCGAGCGCGATCGCCTCGACCAGATCCTCGTTCAGGCGCAGCTGGCGCGCCATCGAGCGGCCGAGCTGGGCCACTTCCAGCGAATGGGTGAGCCGGGTGCGGAACAGGTCGCCCTCGTGGTTGACGAAGACCTGGGTCTTGTAGACCAGGCGGCGGAACGAGTTGCTGTGCACGATGCGGTCGCGGTCGCGCTCGTGCTCGGTGCGCGGCGTGGCCGGCGCTTCCTTGATGCGCCGGCCGCGCGCCGAGCGCGGGTCGCAGGCCCAGGGCGCCAGTCGGTCCACGGCCCCGGCCGCGCTCACGCCGCGCCGCTGTGCATCCGGAGCACGCGCTCGACCAGCGCATCCGGCGCCGGCCGCAGCGCGGCGTGGCCGACGCCGTCGATGACGACGAAGCGGATCTCGCCGCCTTCGGCCTTCTTGTCGACGCGCATCAGCTCGAGGTAGCGCGCCACGCCCAGGTCCGGGCCGCGCACCGGCAGGCCGGCGCGTTCGACGATGCGGCGCAGCCGGGTCACGAAGTCGGCCGGCACCAGACCGAGCTGCGCCGACAGCTCGGCCGCCATCACCATGCCGCAGCCGACGGCCTCGCCGTGCAGCCATTCGCCGTAGCCCAGGCCGGCCTCGATCGCGTGGCCGAAGGTGTGGCCGAAGTTGAGGATCGCGCGCAGCCCGGCTTCGCGTTCGTCGGCGCCGACCACCGCGGCCTTGATCTCGCACGAACGCCGGATCGCCTGCGCCAGCGCCGCCCGGTCGCGCGCGAGCAGCGCGTCGAGACGGGCCTCGACCCAGTCGAGGAAGGCCGCATCGGCGACCGGCCCGTACTTGATGACCTCCGCCAGCCCGGCGCTCAGCTCGCGCGCCGGCAGCGTGTCCAGCGTGTCCAGATCGCAGACCACGCGCTGCGGCTGGTAGAACGCGCCGATCATGTTCTTGCCCAGCGGGTGGTTGATCGCGGTCTTGCCGCCGACCGACGAATCGACCTGCGCGAGCAGCGTCGTCGGCACCTGGACGAAGGGCACGCCGCGCATGTAGGTCGCGGCGGCGAAGCCGGTCATGTCGCCGACCACGCCGCCGCCCAGGGCGAACAGCACCGTCTTGCGATCGCAGCCTTCGCGCAGCAGGTGGTCGTAGATCAGGTTCAGCGTGGCCCAGTCCTTGTGCGCCTCGCCGTCGGGCAGCGCGAGCGTGGTCACGCGTGCATAGCGGCCCTCCAGCGCGCGCCGCAGCGCGGCGCCGTGCAGCGGGTCGACCGTGACGTTGGTGACGATCACCGCCTGCGCCGCCTGCGGCAGCCCCTGCCACGCGGCTTCGGCGCCGAGCAGGCCGCCGGCGATCAGGATCTCGTAGCAGCGCTCGGTGGTGGCGACTTGAACGACGGTGGCTGGGTCGACGGCGGACATGTCCGGCGAGTTTACGGCGCGGTCTTCAAGCCCCGGCGCCGTCGTGCGAGTCGATCGGCGACGGCACCCGCCCGGGGTCCACCAGCCCGGCCAGCTCGAGCTGCATCAGCACCATGCCGAGCAACGCCGACACCGAGGGCCGCGGCGGCTCGACGACGAAATGCGCGACGCGGCGGTACAGCGGGTCGCGCTCGCGGAACAGCTCGCGCAGGCGCAGCTGGGGGTCGGCCACCTGCAGCAGCGGCCGGTGCGTGTCGTGGCGCAGGCGGCGGAACAGCTCCTCCGGCGTCGAGCGCAGGTAGAAGACATGCGTGCGCGCGTGCAGCGCGTCGCGGTTGGACGGCCGCAGCACCGCCCCGCCGCCCGTCGCGAGGACCAGGCCCGGGCGCTGCGTCAGCGCGTCGATCACCTCCTGCTCGACGTCGCGGAACGAGGCCTCGCCATGGGCGGCGAACCAGTCGCGGATCGGCATGCCCAGCCGGCGCTCGATCTCGGTGTCGCTGTCGACGAAAGGCAGGCCGAGCTGGCGCGCGAGGTGGCGGCCGACGGTGGACTTGCCGCTGCCGGGCATGCCGACCAGCGAAATGCGCGGGGACGAATTCACGCGGCGCAGTATCGCAGCGAATCGGGGCCGGCCAGTGCTGGCCTCGGGGCCCGTGAACGAGTTCGCGCGGCCCATCGGCCGACCCGGGCCGACCCAGCCCGCTGTGACGAACTTAACACCTTGTTGCCGGACGCGGCCTCAACAATCGCCCACCCCGGCCGACAACCAGAAGGGGGACATCCCCGCCCGTGGAGTCCATCGTATGCCTGCTACCGCCGCCGCCCGTCTGCGCCTCCAGCGCGGCTTCACGCTGATCGAGCTGATGGTCACGGTGGCGATCTCGCAGTAGACCGGGGCGGGCTCAGGGTGAGAGATTTCTCACTTCTCGCCTGCACCTTCGACCGGTCACGCCGCGCTGCCAACTGCGTCACGTCTTGTTGCCAATCGGTGCTCAACAATTCCAGACCGAATGCCGACAAACATGAGGCGGGAAGTGTCCTGCCGAGATCCATCAGGGTTCCAGCGTACCTGCGCTCGACAGCAGCGTGCGGCGGAGCGAAGCAACGACCACCAATGCAACCAGCGATCGCCAAGAGGACAGTGACGATGATCCGTGCCGCCGAATCGAGCCGGCCTCGCTGCCCGGCGCTTCAACGCCGGCGGGCGGCCCGCGGCCTGACGCTGATCGAGCTGATGGTCGTGTTGGTGATCGCAGCGATCCTGCTGACGGTTGGCTTGCCATCGCTCGTGTCGTTCATCCAGAGCAACCGCGTCGCCACCGAGATCAGCTCGCTGGACAGCGACCTCCAGTTCGCCCGATCCGAAGCGATCAAGCAGGGCATCCCGGTGAGCGTCTGCGCGTCGTCGAACGGAACGAGTTGCCTGGGCTCCAACACTTGGCAGAGCGGCTGGATCGCCTTTCCCGACCCCACCGCCTCCGGCACGGTGGCAGCCGGCGTGACGCCCTTGCGCGTTCGCCAAGGCATGTCACAGGGCGACACCTTGACCGCGAACCCGGCGGTCACTGCAGTGACCTACAGCCGCGACGGCTTCGCGATCAACCTGCCGGGGGCCACGGTCACGCTGACCCTGCACACCAGCCCGGTCAATGTTTCCGCAACCCGCTGCCTCGCGTTGACCCTCGTCGGGCACCAGACGATTCAAACGCCCGGAACTGGAGCCTGCTCGTGAAGCGCTCCAACACAAGCCAGGACGCAGGCTTTTCGATGATCGAGGTATTGATCGCGATCGTGATCGTCGCAATCGGCTTGCTCGGCGTCGCCAAGATGCAGGCCGCTGCAGTCTCGAACACCCAGGTTTCGCGCGTGCAGTCGTTGATGGCGCTTCAGGCTCGAAGCCTCGCTGCCGCAATGCACGCCAACCGAGGCTTCTGGGCCGCCGGTGCTGCACCTGCGGCTTGGACAGCCACCGGATCGACCGTCAACGATCCGTCCGGAGTCCTGAGCAACGCAGGCGTGAACTGCGGCGGCGGCAGCACCTGCGACCCGCCCTCTCTCGCGGCCTACGACGTCCAGACCTGGGTCGCGAACATGAACAGCCAATTCCCGACCTATAACGCCAACGTCACCTGCACGACCGCGCTGAGTGCCCCCATCAGTTGCTCGATCCAGCTGAGCTGGCTCGAGAAGACGGTCGCCATCAATCGCGGTACAGCAGCATCGGCGGCGCAGCAAACCACGACCCAGCAGTACACCCTGCTGGTCGAGCCATGAGACACCCTGTGCCAACCTCTCGCCGCAATAGGCAGGTCGGCTTCGGCCTCGTCGAGCTCATGGTCGCGGTGACGATCGGGCTGTTCATGCTCGGCGGCATCGGTGCGGTCTTCCTGAATCTGAAGCAGACCTTCACGTCCCAGGACGCGCTTGCGCGGCTGCAGGACAACGAGCGGCTCGCGCTGATCATGCTGACGACGACGATCGAGGCCTCGGGGTACTTCCCGGACCCGATGTCGAGCACCGCGGCCGCCGATCTGCCCGCCACCACTGGCAGCTACGGAAACCTTGCCGCGGGCCAGGGCCTGGTGGGACTGAGCGGCGGCTCCAGCGACTCGATCACCACGCGGTTCACGACAAACAGCGGTGACGGCCTGATGAACTGCCTGGGCCAGGTCAACACCACGGGCGCGAAGCAGGTCTTCGTCAACACATTCGCGGTCAGTGCCGCGAACGAACTCCTGTGCTCTACCGACGGTGGCGTCACGACGACCGCCATCGTCGGTGGCGTCTCGTCGCTGAGCGTGCTCTATGGCACCGACACGAACGGGGCTGGCACCGCCTACAGCTACCTGAACGCAGCTGCCGTCACCACCGCCGGCCTGTGGTCGCGCGTGAAGACCGCCCGGGTCACGGTCGCATTCGTGAATCCGTTCGCGAGCCAGACCGGACAACCCCCGACCATCAGCTGGACGCAGACCATCGCCCTGATGAACAAGTCATGAAGACGCTTCCCCCACGGCCCGGCCGGCCGGCACGCAACGCGGAGCGGGGCTTCGTTCTTGTCGTCGCGCTGTTGTTCCTGCTCGTACTAACCCTGTTGGCCGTGGCGCTGTTCCGCAGCGGTGGGTTGCAGGAGCGCATTGCCGGCAACACACGCGAGAAGCAGCGCGCGCTCGAGGCCGCGCAAAGCGCGCTCCAGTACGGCGAATGGTGGCTGGGCCAGGCCAACCGGGGCACCGGCGCGAACTGCAATGCGGTCACGAGCGCGAACGTGCTCACGCAGATGCAGGTGTGTTCGAACGCCTTGACCAATCCGGCGACGCTGCCCTGGGCCGTTCGCGCCGACTACCTGCCGCCGAGCATGACGGTGTCCAGCGGCGGCGGGCTCAGCGCCAGCGGTGACATCAATTACCAGGCTCAGCCGGGGCTGTACATCAGCTACCTCGGCCTGTCGGCCAACGGCACCGCTCAGCTCTACCAGGTGACGGCCTTCGGCTACGGCGGCAGCGCAACGACAGCCGCGGTCGTTCAGAGCACCTACCAGATGACC
Source organism: uncultured beta proteobacterium (assembly GCA_963788635.1). Taxonomy (GTDB): domain Bacteria; phylum Pseudomonadota; class Gammaproteobacteria; order Burkholderiales; family Burkholderiaceae_C; genus Rubrivivax. Next base: position 123,680 of record CAWBHE010000015.1, read on the forward strand.
ACCAGCGTGAAAGATCTCGGGAGCCCGTAATGCAGAAATTCTCGCGTGTGATCCTGATCGTGCTGGGCGTCGTGCTGGGCGCCTGGCATGGAGCGGCCCATGCCCAGCTGATCGTCAGCGACACCTTGACCGGCGCGTCCTCGTCCTACAACTGGCAGGCCCTGAATGGCGCCTGCCTCACGGCAGGCAACAACTCGGGATCGATTCCGGCCTGCTCGGGGCTGCCCTATTACAACGGCAAGACGCTGGTAGGCGGTGTCAGCGGGCGGCTGCCCGATATCGCGGGTCAGGGTGCGCTGCGGCTGACCAACGGGGACACGACGACGGGCTCGAACGGCGATAACCAGACCGGTGCCGTCGTCTCCAACTTCACGTTTCCGTCGGACGAGGGCCTGCAGGTCACCTTCACCACCGTGACCTATGGCGGTGACGGCTTGAACGGCACCGGGGCCGACGGCATCAGCTTCTATCTGATGGATGGCGCGCAACCCCCCTCGGTCGGCGCCCTGGGCGGCAGCCTGGGGTACAGCTGCTCCAACGTCAACAGCCGGTACGACGGTGTGGTGGGTGGCTATATCGGCGTGGGCATCGACGAATACGGGAACTTCTCCAACCCTGGCGACAACACCAACACCGGGCCCGGCTTCCACGCCGGCCGCATCGGCCTGCGGGGAGCCGGTAACACGGCTTGGCGCTGGCTGACGGCGAACTACCCCGTCTACTACCCTTCGACGCTCTCCTCCAGCAACCAGGCCAGCGCGGTAAAAAGCACCTGCAAGACAGGCCACCTCTGGAACTACAGCGGCGGTTCGGTGACGATTGGATCCAGCAGCTACGCCAACGGCACTCAGCTGCCTACGACGCTCGCCTACAACTATCCGCTCCTGGCCTACAGCAACCTGCCGTCCGGCGTTGCGATCTCAAACCAGGAAGCGGTGAACATGCCGTTGCGCGGACAAGCGACGCCGATCACCTACAACCTTCAGATCACGCAAGACGGCCTGCTCAGCGTCTCGTACAGCGTCAATGGTGGCGCCGCGCAGCAGGTCATCAGCAACCGGTCGATCAGCGCTTCCAACGGACCCATACCGGATTCGTTCCGGTTCGGCTTTTCGGCCGGCACGGGGGGCGGCAGCAATGTCCACGAGATCACCTGCTTCAAGGCCGCACCGCTCAACCAGTCGCAGAGCTCGGCGGGTTCGAACGTCCAGCAGTCGGCGCGGGTCGAGGCCGGCTCGCAGGTCTACCTGGCCTACTACCACCCCGGCAACTGGTGGGGCCAGCTCACCGCGAACTCGCTGCTCTTGTCAGGCAACATCGTCTCGATCAGTCCGACGGCCACCTGGGATGCGAGTTGCATGCTGACGGGAGGCAACTGCCAGGCGACGGGATCGTCGACGACGGCAGAGGGGCCCACGAGCCGCAGCATCTTGACCTGGAGTGGCAGCGGCGGCATTCCCTTCGAGTGGGGCAGCCTCAGCTCGGCGCAGCAGAGCGTGCTGACGGCAGGCGACAGTTCGGTCACCAGCGACCGACTGATGTATCTGCGCGGCGACCGCAGCAACGAGCTGACTTCCAGCGGAACGGGTAAGTTCCGCAAGCGCACCGGCGTGCTTGGCGATATCGTCGACTCGAGCCCGACCTGGGTCGGCCCACCATCACTGCCTTACACCGGCGCCTGGGCCGATCAGCTGTACCCGACCGCGACGTCACCCGAGGCCGGCGGTCAGACCTACTGCGTGCGTTCCAGAGCAGCTACAGCGCACGCCAGAACGTGGTCTACGCCGGCGCGAACGACGGCTTCCTGCACGGTTTCCGCACCGGGTCGTCGAGTTCGACCGCGCCGAACGACGGGCTGGAGGTGCTGGCCTACATGCCTTCGACGGTGCTGGGCAGCATTCACTCGACGACCGCTGCGCTGGACTTCAGCTCGCCGCAGTATTCGCACAACTTCTACGTCGATGCGACCCCCGGCACCGGCGATCTCTTCTACAACGGCGCCTGGCATACCTGGCTGGTCGGTGGCACCGGCGCCGGCGGCAATGCCGGCGGCGCGATCGCGAGCAAGACCGGTACCGGCCTCGGCAACCTCTTCGCGCTCGACATCACCGACCCGACCCAGTTCGCCGAGTCGAATGCGGGCAATCTCGTTCTGGGCGACTGGTCTTCGTCGACGATCAGCTGCGTGAACGTCTCGACCTGTGGCACCGCGCTCGGCAGCACCTACGGCACGCCGATCGTCCGGCGCCTGCACAACGGTCAATGGGCGGTCCTGTTCGGCAATGGCCTGAACAGCGCCAGCGGCACCGCGGGGATGTTCATCATGCTGGTCGATCCGGCCACCGGTGCGCGGTCCTTCCGCTTCATCGACACCGGCTATGGGCCGAGCCAGGATCCGACCGGCACGAGCTCGAAGAACGGCATCGCCTACGTCACCTCGGCCGACCTCGACGGCGACCACGTGACCGACTTCGTCTACGCGGGCGATCAATTCGGCAACGTGTGGCGATTCGACCTGACGAGCAACAACCCGAATTCGTGGTCGGCGCCCTCGGCTCCTCTCTTCTCGACCGGAGGCCAGCCGATCACGACCAAGGTCGCGGTGGGCTCGGTGCCGGGCATCGGCAGCGCCGGCCAGACCGGCGTGATGGTCGCATTCGGGACGGGGCAGCAAATGCCGCAGACGCTGACCAGCGCGGCCACTTACGCGAGCGGCGGACAGTCCCTGTATGGCATCTGGGATTGGAACCTCTCCGGCTGGAACGCGAAGGCGAGTGCCACCGCTCAGTACGCGTCCCTCGCAGCACCTCAGACGGTGAGTACCAGCAATCTCGCGACCCAGACCGTGACGAACACAACAGCCAGCAGCAGCTCGACCCCGAGTTATCGGACCGTCAGCAATGCCGTCGTGTGCTGGTCCGGATCGTCCGCCTGCGCGTCGGGGAACACGCAATTCGGCTGGAAACTCGCGCTGCCCGGCAGCCAGGAGCAGGTGATCTACAACCCCATCCTGGCCTACGGCATGTTCATCGTCAACACGACCATTCCGGCCGTCAACAACGTCCTGACTTGCGGCAATCAACCGGCCTCCGGGTACACGATGGCGGTGACGATGGGCGCCGGTGGCGCTGCGCCGAGCTCGTTCTTCGGCGACCCGAACAACAACTACGTCACCGTCAACGGCGCCATCGTCAGCGGGATCGGCCTCAGCGGCACTGGCACACCGTCGATCGTCACCGCGCAGCAGAACCCCTACCTGGTGCAGCGGACCGTCAATGGCACCGGCGTCGTGACCCAGATCAATCCGGGCGCGAACGGCACCGGCGGGCGCCTGAACTGGATCCGGCTGCGCTGAGCCATGATGAAACTTTCGAAGCAATTCCCGCGGCGCCGCGATTTCGGCTTCACGCTGATCGAACTGATGGTGGTGGTCGCAGTGGTCGCGATCCTCGCGGCGATCGCCTACCCGTCGTACATCAACCAGGTTCGCAAGTCGCGGCGGGCCGACGCCAAGTCGGCCCTGCTCGACCTCGCAACCCGGCAGGAGCGCTTCTTCAGCACCCAGAACACCTACACGAACAATGCAGCGAACCTCGGCTACAGCGCTGCCTTCCCGCAAAACGTGCTGACCGGCAGCCAGGCCTACTACCAGATCGACGTCACTGCAGCGTCGGCGACCGCCTTCACGCTGACCGCCACGCCGATCGGCGACCAGGCCAACGACCCCTGCGGCACCTACAGCCTCGACCAACTGGGCGCGCAGTCAAACTCCGGGAACACCCAGAACAGCGCCGAGTGCTGGTAGCGGCCGCCGGCAACGACGGGCATTGCACCCTCTCTGCGGCGCGCCTGCGCTGAATCGTCGCACGTCGACGGGCGACCCGTCGACGTGGCCTCCAGGGGGTTCATGAAGACTGGCATTCGCTCCAATAACTGTTTGACATCAAACGACATCCGATGGTGAAATGCCATCTTGGGCATCGTGGTTATGACCGGTAGAGATCTAGCCCAAGAGGAACGCTGCTCTCGCCGGAGCACTGACAGTTCGTCTGCGACACACCTCAAGAGGTGCAGCTGCCGGCCGAGATCTGAGCCAGGTCATTGATCACAGGAACGGACGGCAGGAAGTGCCAAGCTGGGGCTTCAAGACGCGGGTAGGAACCTTCGTGATCGAGGAACGCGACGGGCGGTTCCACGTACTGCTCGGCGATGAGGCCCTCGGAAGTTGCCACTCGCCGCATGCTGTCGCGGACATGCTGTTCGGCGGCCACGGCGACGAACCGTCGTGGGGCAATACAGGTTGGCTCGGCATCCAGCGAGATCTGTCGCGCTGGGAACGTCGCGAATAGGGGGCCTCGATAGTGCTGGCAATTGCGATTGTCTCGGGTGCAGCGCTTTGCTGGCACGCGCCCATGCCTTGGGTCAACAGGCCGCGTCTGCTCCATGTGGTCGCGATTGAGCCGGCCAGACTTCCCAGCGGGCGAACTGCTTGGTGGGTCAAGTCGGTCGACGCGCTCGGCCGAGATGGCAACGAGTGGCTCGTCCCGTCGGATGACCTCCAGGGATGCACGAAATAACCCCCGGCAAGACATAGCGGCCGCATATTGGTGGCCGCTGCAATGCTGGATGCCGCGCCTGGTGGGCGAGCCTTTTCAGCGTCGTCCAAACGCACGCAACAGCGCGTCCGCAGCAATCGGATCGCTTCACGTGATCACGCGGCGCAACGTCCGACCGCAGATTGCCGAGTCGTCAGTATGCTGATCGGGGTCGCCGTGCGAGTGAGGTCGACCAACGCTACCGGCCAGTCACACGGCACCCGCTGGCGCTGACTCTCGTCCGGCCGGAAGGGCCGTGGGGCCACCTGCAGGTGGCCCCATTATTCTCGATAGCCGGTCGCCACTGACCGTTCCGGGCCCGAATCAGGGGCAGGCAACGTACCCGGCCGGCAGAGCCGAAGGCGAGATGAACTGAGACACCGTCGTCGCGACACCGCTCGGCGACGTGATCGTGACCGTGATCGTGCCGTTGGGGGTGCCAGCAGCGAAGGAGTAGCTCACCGCAGCAGAACTCGGCGCATTGGTGCTCGGCACCGGTGACCCGCCGACCAAGGTCGCGGTCAGGCCTGGTGTGGCAGAAACGGCGATCGTGCTCTTCGCCGCCACCGGGTTCAGGGCGACGGGATTGGCATCCGCGACCAGGAACGAGACGATGCCGCTGGTGGAACCGGTGTACAGACCGGCATCACCGAACGGGTAGAAGGTCTGGATCTGCGGATTGCCGAGCGCATCGGCAGCCGGCAACGCCGGCAGATTCGGCCGAATGAGGGACACGCTCGGGCAGCTGCCCGAGGCCACGGCAGATCCCGGGGGCCACTTCGTGCCCCACACCGGCCGCGCGGACGAGGTCGAGAAGATCGTCTCCACCGCGCGCCTGACGTAGGCGCTGCCCCAGGCTCCGGTGCAGGTGTTGGGCCGGCTCGGGATCGAGACGTCGAGTTGCAGTGACGGCGGGAGCGCCGAAGGCGATGCATCGGTATTGCAGGCGCTGGTCCCGGTCGGCGACTGGGCCACGTATTGATTCAACGCCGACGAAGCGTAGACGCCGTTGTAGAGGGTGTCCAGATACGGATCGCCAACGTCCTGAAACCACTGGTGCGTGTCGGCCGCGGTGAAGACGTTGTCGCCGTTCTCGTCGATGAACGATTTCTCGCCGAGGGCGTAGGACATCACGGTGATACGGCCATCCGCAGGACGTGGCGACGACGACTGGAAGTTGGCTGTAGCGCTGGACAGTCCGTTGGCGGTCGCGGTGAAGACGATCGACTGCACCTGCCCGCCTTCGGCGACGAAGTTGGCCGCCGTGCCATCGGGTACCGGATTGCCCATTCGATCCGAGGCGATCACCGTATAGGTGTTGTTGGCCCCGTCGCGGCTGTAGCCCTCGATGTTGATGGCGGCCTGGGAAAGGGAATAGTTGATCTCCGAGGGCAGGCCGACGGCGATTGCCAGCGTGCTGGACACGGTCGAGATCGTTACGCCGCTGACCACCATGCTCGCCTTGATGCGAACCGGGGTCGGTACCGTCCCGGAGTTCACTCGCACGACCACGTTGCCGTTCGCGTCGCTGACGGTCGGCATGGGAAACTGTGCCGGATCGCTTTGGCCTTCGACCTGGAGGCCGCCGGCCAGCGTGGTCGGTGTGATCTGGACCGTCTGGCCGGCAATGCCATGGCCGCCGCTGTCGCGCACCTGGAACGTCACGCTGGAGTTCTCTGCGTCGCCGGAGCCCTTCAGGTAAATCGTGCTCGGCGTAGCCGGAGACGAAGGCGATGCTCGACACGGCCGGCGCCGCGAGCGTGAGCTTCAACGACGCGGTCGCGCTGCTGCCGGCCACCGAGGCCTGCAGCGAATCGCCGCCGCTCGCGCCACAGCCATTGTCCCGGTAGGTGAACGTGGCGATGCCGGTCGTCGTCGTCGTCGTCGCCGGGGTCAACGTCGCCAGGCCCTGCGTCACGCAGGTCGACGAGACGGCCACGCTGACCGGCGTCCCCGCCGCGCCGGCCGACAAGGCCACGGTCAACGTCGTCTGGCCGTAGGACTGCAGCGCCGTCGAGCCGACATCGGCGGTAAAGCTCGAAATCGTGAAGTTGGTCGCTGTCAGCTGGAACCCTGTCGACGCCGTGAGGGACGTTCCAGCCACCGTGGCGGCGGCCTGAACCAGGTCGGCGCCGGTGGTCAGAGCGCTGGCGGGCTTGAGGGTCACCGTCGCCGTCGCCGTTCGCGTCCGTCAACGCGCTCGGTGCACTGAAGGTGCCGAAATTGGATTGGCTCGTGAACTGGACGACCTGGCCGGGAATTCCGGCTCCGGCGGCCGTCTTGATCTGGGCGGTGACGATGCCTGGCGACGCCGCGGTGACGGTCGTCGGATTGACGGCGACGATCAAGTCGGCGACCGCGACGGTGGTCGTGCCGCCGCCGGTGCCCGTGCCGGTGCCGCTGCCCGTGCCGCCGAAAGGTTGCGTGCTGGACGAATTGCTGCCGCCGCCGCAGGCGGCCAGCGCCAGCAGGGCCAGCGTGGGGAGTAGGCGCTTGAAGAAGGTCATCTCGGCATTCCTGCGTCGGTCTCAGGCGGGCGTTGTCGGCAGCCGTTGAAGGGTCGGGGTCAGCGGGCCGCCGACCGGTCGGTCACGATCTTGGGCGTGATGAAGATCAGCAGCTCGGTCTTGTTGTGCGAGCGCACGGTGTTGCGGAACAGCGCGCCGACGAACGGCAGGTCACCGAGCAGCGGCACCTTGTTCACCGAGTCGTTCTCGGTCTGGGTGTAGATGCCGCCGATGACCACCGTGCCGCCGTTCTCGACCAGCACCTGGGTCTTCACGTGCTTGGTGTCGATGGCCGGGCCGGCCGCGGTGGTGAAGGCGCTGACGCTGTCCTTGTTGACGTCGACGTCGAGGATCACGTTGCCTTCCGGGGTGATCTGCGGCGTCACCTTGAGCGCCAGGTTGGCCTTGCGGAACTGGACCTGGGTCGCGCCGCTGGAGGTCGCGGCCTGGTAGGGCAGCTCGGTGCCCTGCTCGATCAGCGCTTCCACCTGGTCGGCGGTGATCACGCGCGGGCTGGAGACGATCTTGCCCTTGCCTTCGGCTTCCAGCGCCGACAGCTCCAGGTTCAGGAAGCGGTTCGCGGTGGAACTGAACAGCGACAGCGCGACGGTCGCCGCGGCGGCGCCGCCGAACGAGCTGCCCGAGACGTTGGCCGGCAGGTTGACGAACTGGGTGTTGTTGAAGTCCACCGCCGGGCCCTGCGCGGTCTGCGCGCCGATCGCCGCGTAGTTGCCGCCGAAGGTCACGCCGGTGTTGGGCAGGCCGCCGTTGGCCGCGCGCAGGTCGGAGCCGCCGAGCTTGATGCCGAGCGAGCGGCCGAAGGTGTCGTCGGCCTCGACGATGCGCGCCTCGATCAGCACCTGGCGCACCGGGATGTCGATCTTGGTGATCAGTTCCTGGATCTCCTCGAGCTTGCTCGGGATGTCGGAGACGAAGAGCTGGTTCGTGCGCGTCTCGAAGATCACGCTGCCGCGCGGCGAGAGGATGCGCGTGGGCTGGTTGCTGCCGCCGCCGCTGCCGCCCGACGAGCCCTGGTTCAGCGTCTGCCCGGTCAGGCTCTTCGCGATGTCCTCGGCCTTGGTGTAGTTGAGCTGGAACGACTGCGTGCGCAGCGGCTCGAGCTCGGCGACCTTCTTCTTCGCCTCGAGGTCGGCCTGCTCCTTCGCGGCCAGTTCTTCCTTGGGCGCGATCCACAGCACGTTGCCGGACTTCTTCACGCCCAGGCCCTTGCTCTGCAGGATGATGTCCAGCGCCTGATCCCAGGGCACGTCCTTCAGGCGCAGCGTCACGGTACCGGTGACGGAATCGCTGGTGACGACGTTGAAGTTGGTGAAGTCGGCGATCACCTGCAGCAGCGCGCGCACTTCGATGTTCTGGAAGTTCAGCGACAGCTTCTCGCCCTGGTAGCCCGGCCCTTGGGTCAGCTTGTTCGGGTCGAGCTTCAGCGGCCGCACTTCGAGCACGAACTGGTTGTCGGTCTGGTAGGCGCTGTGCTCCCACGAACCGGTGGGTTCGACCACCATGCGCACCTTGTCGCCGCTCTGGTAGGTGGAGATGGTCTTCACCGGCGTGCCGAAGTCGGTGACGTCGAGCTTGCGGCGCAGGCTGTCGGGCAGCGACGAGCGCAGGAAGTCGACGACCAGCTTCTTGCCCTGCTGCTGGATGTCGACGCCGACCTGCGTGCTCGGCAGGCCGACGATGATGCGGCCGGCGCCGTCCGGGCCACGGCGGAAGTCGATCGTGCGCAGGTCCTGCGCGACGGTGTTCTGCGGCGGCGCGAAGTTCGCGCTCGGCGCGACGGCGGCCGCCGCGGCAGCCACCGGCGGCGGCTGCGTGCTGTTGTTGTCCAGCACCAGCAGCAGCGCCTTGTCCTGCAGTTCGGCCTTGTAGCCCGAGGCCTGCTTGAGGACCAGCACGAGGCGGGTGCGGTCACCGGCCTGGGCCACGCTCACCGAGCGCAGGTTGCCCTGGTTGATGTCGACGCTGTTGCGGCCGAGCGCATTGGTCACGCCGGGCAGGTCGATCGCGATGCGCGGCGGGCTCTGCACCGAGAAGCCCCCCGGCACCGCGGCCAGCGGTTCGCTGAGCTCGATGCGCACGACCTCGGCGCCCGCCTGCTGGCTGCTGCTGATCGACTGGATCTTGGGTTCGGCCCGCGCGGCGGTCGGTGCCAGGAACGCGACCCCCGCGGTCGCGAAGGCGGCAAGGGCGGCACGCCACTTGAACATGGTGCAAATCTCCTCGATCTTCCTCATCGCGCCTTCTCCTGGAGCTGCAGCGTGGCCGGGCGTTCGATCCACTCGCCGGCCGCGTCCTGCACGATCTCGCGCAACGCGATTTCGGTCTCCGCGATCTTCGTGACGCGGCCGTAGTTCTGGCCCAGGTGGTCGCCCACCTTGACCTGGTAAAGCAGGTTGTCCACCTTGAGCAGCGCGAACTCGCGCCCGTCGCGCTTGACGCTGCCGACCATCGTCATGCTGTCCAGCGGGTAGGCCTCGAGCGGCTCCTTGCGCCGGTTCAGCTCGGCCGCGAGCAGCGAATTGGGCTGCCGCGCCTCCTGCTTGATGGCGACGGTGAGCTTTTGCGTGCTGAACGGCTCGACCGCCTGCGCCTCGGTATAGGGCTCGGGATCGAACTTCTTGGGCGGCTGCAGCGGCTGCACGTTGGGCTTGACCTCGCGGCGCTGCTGGTCCATCCACTGCTGGAGCTGGTCGTTGTCGGCGCTGCACGCCCCGAGCAGCAGCACCAGGGTACTCACGGCCAAGCTCACGGCCAAGCGGCTTGCGGGCCTCATTTCTTCGGCCCCTTCTTGGCCGCGTCGGCCGCCTTCTTGCGGTCGGCCAGCTCGGTCGCGTCCAGGTAGCGGTAGGTGCGCGCGGTGGCCTCCATCACGAGGCTGCCGTTCGGTTCCTTCTGCTGCTGCGAGATCGCCAGGTTCTGCAAGGTGACGATGCGCGACAGGTTGGCCACGTCGGCGGCGAACGCACCGATGTCGTGGTAGCGGCCGGTGACCCGGATCGCGATCGGCAGCTCGGCGTAGTAGTCCTTGACCTCGACCTGGCCCGGGCGGAACAGTTCGAACTGCAACCCGCGGCCGAGGCCCGCCTGGTTGATGTCGGACAGCAACGCGTCCATCTCGGCCTTGCCGGGCAGCTGGCGCTCGAGTTGGGTCACGTATTCCTGCACCTGGAGCTTTTGCTTGCGCAGCTCGTTCAGGTTGACCGCCTGGCCGAGCTTGGCGCGGTAGTCGGCCTTCAGCGTGGGCTCGCGGTCGCGCTCGCGCTGCAGGTCGTCGCTGGCCGAGGACAGCAGCACGAACCAGCCGGCGATGACGACGCCGATCACGGTGGCCGCCCAGGCCGCCGCCTTGGGCAGCGTCGGCCATTGGCCGGGCTCGTTCGGGTTGAGTCCGCGGAACTGGGAGACCGCCTGGTCGAGCAGGCTGGTCATGTCGAAATTCAGGGTCGATGCCTTGGCCATGCCTGCCTCACGAAGACTTGGCCGCTGTCGGCTTGGCGGCCGGCACGGTGTCCGCCGGACCCTGCGGTCGCTTGATCGTGACCTTCATCGAGAACTCGAACAGTCGTTGCGGGTCGCGGCCGGTGGTGGTGACCTTGGCCGCCTTGATCTCGACCAGCTCCGGCTTCTCGAGCCACGGCGAGTTGTACAAGGTGTTGCGCAGGAATTCGGAGACGCGCTCGTTGGTCTGGGCAACACCGTTCACGGCCACGACCTGGCCGTTCTGCTTGATGCTCGTCAGGTAGACGCCCTCGGGGGTCTGCTTGACCAGTTCGTTGAGCAGGTAGACCGGCGTGTTGCGGTCGGTCTGCAGGTCTTCGACGGCCTTCTGGCGCGCCTTCAGCGCATCGATCTCCGAGCGCAGGCTGGCGATGTCCTTGATCTGCACGTCCAGGCGCTTGATCTCGGCGGTGAGGAACTCGTTGCGCGAAGCCTGCGCGGCCGTCACCTGCTGCAGCACCGAGTACCACAGCCCGACGACACCCAGCCCGACGATCGCGCTGCCGGCCAGGCCGACGAAGAACGCCCGCTTGCGCTGGCGCCGCTTCTCCTCGCGGTGCGGCAGCAGGTTGATGAGGATCACTGCACGAACCTCCGCATCGCCAGCCCGCAGGCCGTCAGGTACGACGGCGCCTCGCGCCGCACGCGGCTCTCGCGCACCGCGGAGCCGAGCTGCATGTTGTCGAACGGGTTGACGACCTGCGACGCGAACCCGGTGAGGTCGGTGACGCGGTCCTTCAGCCCGGGCAGCGTGGCGGTGCCGCCGGCGAGCATCACGTAATGCACCTTGTGGTGCGGCGTGCTGGTGAAGAAGTACTGCAGCGCACGCCCGATCTCCTGCGACAGGCTGTCGACGAAGGGGGCGAGGATCGCCGCTTCGTAGTCCTCGGGCAGGTCGCCGCTGAGCTTCTTGGCTTCGGCTTCCTCGAACGAGAAGCCGTACTGGCGGCTGATGAGCTGGGTGAGCTGCGAGCCGCCGAAGGCCTGGTCGCGGTCGTAGAGCATTTCGTCGTCGCGCAGCACCTTCAGGCTGGTGGTGTCGGCGCCGATCTCGAACAGCGCGACGAGCGCGTCCTTGCCTTCGTTGGGCAGCGCCGCGACGACGCGGCTCATCGCGAGCCGCGACGCGTGCGATTCGATGTCGAGCACGGCCGGCTTCAGGCCGGCGGCTTCGGCCAGGCCCTGGCGGTCCTGGACCCGGTCCTTGCGCGACGCCGCGATCAGCACCTCGACGTCGCCGGCCGAGGTGGCGCTGGGGCCGATGACGCAGAAGTCCAGGCTCACCTCGTCGAGCGAGAACGGGATGTACTGGTTGGCCTCGGACTCGACCTGGAGCTCCATCTCTTCGTCGCGCAGGCCGGCCGGCAGCATGATCTTCTTCGTGATCACGGCCGACTGCGGCATCGCCATCACGACCTGCTTGGTCTTCGTGCCGCTCTTGGCGACGACCTTGCGCACGGCTTCGGCGACCTCGTCGAATTTCTCGATCGTGCCGTCGGTGATCCAGCCCTTCTCGAAGGGCTCGGAGGCAAAACGCTCGAGCACGAACTCGCCCGTCGCGGTTTGCCCCAATTCAACCAGCTTGACGCTGGACGAACTGATGTCCAAACCGATCATGGGGGGGTGTTTGCGGCCCAGAAAGACGTCCAGAAAACTCAACGGTCACACTCCCCATATGCCCCGGGTCGACCCGCAGGCTTGTTAAGAAGTTACTTCAATGCTAGCAGTAAAGCCCTTGTGAACCAAAGAAAAAGGGACGCCTCCAAGCCCTGTCTCGTTGTCTGGCGCTGACGCTGTCGCGGGCAGTTGAAACAAGCCGAAAGCCCGTTGCGGGTGAACCCTGAATCTCTGCCGCCGCCGTGTGAGCAATCTCACGAACGGCGCCCTCGAACCCCAACCCGACCCTTGCCCGAGTGCGCAAGACCCGCTTCCTATAATCATCGGCACCCGACCCCGGGACCTTTATGCCGTCACCCGACAACGCGCCAGCTCCAACTCCCAAATCCGTCACCAAACGGGGCGCGACGTCGTCCCTGCCCGGCTGGGCGCGCACGATCTTGCGCGCGCTGGGCTGGGCCGGCGGCCTGCTCGCGGCCGGCCTGGCGGCGCTCGCGATGGTCGTTGGCGTGGCGCTGGCGGTGGCCTACCCGCAGCTGCCCGACATCGCCAGCCTCACCGACTACCGGCCCAAGCTGCCGATGCGCGTGTTCTCGGCCGACGGCGTGCTGCTCGGCGAGTACGGCGAGGAGCGGCGCAACTTCACGCCGATCGGCCAGATCCCGCAGATCATGAAGGAGGCCGTGCTGTCGGCCGAGGACGCGCGCTTCTACGAGCACGGCGGGGTCGACTTCAAGGGCGTGATCCGCGCGGCGCTGGAGAACCTGCGCGACGTGAAGAGCCAGGGCGCATCGACGATCACGATGCAGGTCGCGCGCAACTTCTACCTGTCCACCGAGAAGACCTTCACGCGCAAGATCTACGAAGTGCTGCTCGCGATGCGGATCGAGCAGGTGCTCACGAAGGACCAGATCCTCGAGCTGTACATGAACCAGATCTACCTGGGCCAGCGCGCGAACGGTTTCGCGTCGGCGGCGCAGGTCTATTTCGGCAAGCCGCTGAAGGACGTCACGGTGGCCGAGGCGGCGATGCTCGCCGGGCTGCCGAAAGCGCCTTCGGCCTACAACCCGATCAACAACCCGAAACGGGCCACGCTGCGCCAGCATTACGTGATCGCGCGCTTGTTCGACAACGGCTACATCACCGCGGCCCAGCGCGACGAGGCCCTGGCGCAGGTGCTGCACTACCGCACGCCGTCCGATGTCCCGGTGCACGCCGAGTTCGCCGCCGAGACGGCGCGCCAGCTGGTCTACGCGCAGTACGGCGACGCGGCCTACACGCGCGGGCTGAACGTCTACCTGACGATCAACGCGGCCGATCAGACCGTCGCCTACCACGCGCTGCGCCACGGCCTGATGAACTACGAGCTGCGCCAGGTCTACCGCGGCCCGGAGGCCTATGTCGACCTGCCGGCCGATCCGGCCGAGATCGACGGCCGGGTGGCCGAGGCGCTGGCCGACCACCCCGACAACGGCGACCTGCGCTCGGCCGTGGTGCTGCAGGCCTCGCCCGGCAAGGTGGTCGCGATGCTGCAGTCGGGCGACACGATCACGGTCACCGGCGAAGGTCTGCGGCCGGTGACCTCGGGGCTGTCGAACAAGGCCGGCCCGAAGACCCAGATCCGGCGCGGCGCCGTCGTGCGCGCGATGAAGGACGACAAGGGCCACTGGCTGCTGACCCAGGTGCCCGAGGTCGAGGGCGCGCTCGTCGCGCTCGACCCGCGGACCGGCGCGGTGCGCGCGCTGGTCGGCGGTTTCGACTACGACAAGAGCAAGTTCAACCACGTCACCCAGGCCTGGCGCCAGCCGGGTTCGAGCTTCAAGCCCTTCATCTTCTCGGCCGCGCTGGAAAAGGGCTTCACGCCGGCGACCATCGTCAACGACGCACCGCTGTTCTTCAGTGCCGACGAGACCGGCAGCCAGCCCTGGGAGCCGAAGGACTACGACGGCACGCCCGAAGGCCCGATGCCCTTGCACGAGGCGCTGGCGAAGTCGAAGAACCTGGTCTCGATCCGCGTGCTGCGCGCGATCGGCGTGCCCTATGCGCAGGACTGGGCCACGCGCTTCGGCTTCGACCCGAGCAAGAACCCGCCCTATCTGACGATGGCCCTGGGTGCCGGCTCGGTCACGCCGATGCAGATGGCGGTGGCGTACAGCGTGTTCGCGAACGGCGGCTACCGGGTCAATCCGATGCTGATCTCACGCCTGACCGATGCCAAGGGCCATGTGCTGATCGACACCCAACCGCCGGCGCTGGACGAATCGATGCGCACGCTGGGCGCGCGCAACGCCTTCGTGATGTCGACGATGCTCCAGGAGGTCACGCGCTCTGGCACCGGCGCGCGCGCGCAGGCGGTGCTCAAACGGCCCGACCTGTACGGCAAGACCGGCACCACCAACGATTCGATGGACGCCTGGTTCGCCGGCTTCAACCCGACGCTGACCGCCGTCGTCTGGATCGGCTACGACAACCCGCGCAAGCTCGGCGACCGCGAAACCGGCGGCGGCCTCGCGCTGCCGGTGTGGATCGACCTGATGGGCTACGAGCTGCGCAACACGCCGGTGCAGGACCTGGCACCGCCCGAAGGCGTGGTCAACATCGGCGGCAACTGGATCTTCGACGAGTTCGCGCAGGGCGGCGGCATCGGCGTGCTCGGCGGCGACCAGCACGTGCCGCAGGCGCCGACCACCGAAGAGCGGCGCAGCATCCTCGACCTGTTCAAGCGCTAGCCGAAACCTGCAGCGCCAGCCCGGCCTGCGCGCTGGCCTGGCGCGACAACGACTCGAAGAATTCGCTGCCGTCGCGCGTGTCGAGCCAGCGGCCGGCCACATGGCGGTAGTGGAAGCCACCGGCGCGCGCGGCCAGCCAGACCTCTTGCAGCGGCGGCTGCGTGTTGACGACGATCTTGCTGCCGTTCGGGAAGGCCAGCTCCAGCAGGCCTCCGGTGCGGTGGGTGTCGACGTCGACGACGTCGTCCTGCAGCCACTGATCGGCGGCGGCCTCGATGCGGGCCAGCAGCACGCTCGTCAGCCGGTCGTAGTCGGCGTCGCTCAGGGCCGTGCTCATAGAATCCTGCGCATGCGAAAGTCTCCTCGAACGAGTGTAGCCCTGCGCCCGGCGACCCTGTCGCGGCTGTTGTTGCTGGCCGGGCTGTGCGCGGCTGCGGCCGGCTGCGGGCAGAAGGGTCCGCTCGAGTTGCCGGCGCCCGCCTCGGCGGGCCCGGCAGCGGCCTCGACGGCGGCGTCCGCACCGGCGCGCTGATGCTGCCCGGCGCCCCGCACCTGGCCCGCGGCGACGACGGCGAGCTGCGCCTCGAAGGCCATTCGCTGCGCGAGCTGGCGCGCCGCCACGGCAGCCCGCTCTACGTCTATTCGCGCGCCGCGATGCTCGCCGCGCTGGCCGCTTACCAGCGCGCGCTGCAGGGCCGCCGGCACCTGCTGTGCTACGCGATGAAGGCGAACTCCAACCTCGCCGTGCTGCAGACCTTCGCCCAGGCCGGCTGCGGCTTCGACATCGTCTCCGGCGGTGAACTCGAACGCGTGCTCGCCGTCGGCGGCGACCCGGCGCGCGTGGTCTTCTCCGGCGTCGGCAAGACGCGCGCCGAGATGCGCCAGGCGCTGCTCGCCGGCGTGCGCTGCTTCAACGTCGAGAGCCGTCGCCGAGCTCGACCGGCTGAACGACGAGGCACTCGCGCTCGGCCGGCGCGCGCCGGTGAGCCTGCGCGTGAACCCGGACGTCGACGCCGGCACGCACCCGTACATCTCGACCGGGCTGAAGGGCAACAAGTTCGGCATCGCGCACGACGAGGCGCTGGCGGCCTACCGACACGCGGCGTCGCTGCCCGGGCTGGCGGTGGTGGGCATCGACTGCCACATCGGCTCGCAGATCACCCAGGTCGAGCCCTACCTCGACGCGGTCGAGCGCGTGCTCGACATCGTCGCCGAGGTCGAGGCCGCCGGCATCGCGCTGGCACACATCGACTTCGGCGGCGGCCTGGGCATCACCTACGCCGACGAGACGCCGCCGCCG
Organism: uncultured beta proteobacterium; assembly: GCA_963788635.1. Lineage (GTDB taxonomy): Bacteria > Pseudomonadota > Gammaproteobacteria > Burkholderiales > Burkholderiaceae_C > Rubrivivax. Next base: position 139,947 of record CAWBHE010000015.1, read on the forward strand.
GCCGACCGGCTGATCGGCGCCCTGCTCGAACGCGTTGACGCGCGCGGCTACGGCGGGCGCGAGCTGCTGTTCGAGCCCGGCCGCTCGCTGGTCGGCAACGCCGGCGTGCTGCTCACCGAGGTGCAGTACCTGAAGCCCGGCGCCGCCGGCGACGCGAGCGCGAAGAACTTCTGCATCGTCGACGCGGCGATGAACGACCTGATGCGGCCGGCGATGTACGACGCGTGGATGGCGATCGAGCCCTGCGCGCTGCGCGACGGCCCGGCCGCGAGCTGGGACGTCGTCGGCCCGGTCTGCGAGTCCGGCGACTGGCTCGGCCGCGACCGCCGGCTGTGCGTGCAGCCCGGCGACCTGCTCGCCGTGCTGTCGGCCGGCGCCTACGGCATGGCGATGGCCAGCAACTACAACACCCGGCCGCGCGCCGCCGAGGTCCTGGTCGACGGCGAACACGCCCACCTCGATGCGCGAGCGCGAAGCCGTGCGCGACCTGTTCGCCGGCGAGCGACTGATCCCGGACTGACGACGCCGCGCAGCGGCAACGTCAGATCCGCCCTTCGTCCACCGCGTGGCAGGCGACCTGGATGCCGCCGATCGTCTTCAGCGCCGGCCGCTCGGCCGAGCAGCGCGCGTTCGCGTGCGGGCAGCGCGGGTGGAAGGCTGCAGCCGGCGCGGCGGCTGCAGCGGGTTCGGCACCTCGCCCTGCACCGGCGTGCGCGCACGGCCCGTCATGTGGATGTCGGGGATCGCGTCGAGCAGCATGCGCGTGTACGGGTGGCGCGGCGTGCGCGAACAGCGCGGCCTTGTCGGCGCGAGCTCGACGAGCCGGCCGAGGTACATCACGCCGACCTCGTCGGCCACGTGGCGCACCACCGCCAGGTTGTGCGAGATGAACAGGTAGGTCAGGCCCTGGCGCGCGCTGCAGGTCCTTCATGAGGTTGAGCACCTGGGCCTGCACCGAGACGTCGAGCGCCGAGGTCGGCTCGTCGCAGACCAGGAACTCGGCGTTGCGTCGCCAGCGCGCGCGCGATCGAGATGCGCTGGCGCTGGCCGCCGGAGAACTGGTGCGGGAACTTCTCGCAGTCGGCCGCCGCCAGGCCCACCGCCTGCAGCAGCTCGCCGACGCGCGCGCGCAGCGCGGCGGCCCGCTTGCACCAGGCCGTGCTCGCGCAGCGGCTCGCCGACGATGTGCAGCACCTGCCAGCGCGGGTTCAGGCTCGCGTACGGGTCCTGGAAGATCATCTGCATGCGCCGGCGCAGCTGGCGCAGCTCGCCGGGGTCGCGCGTCGCATCGGTGGCCTGGCCGTCGAAGCGCACCGAGCCGCGCGTGGGCGCGTACAGGCCGACGAGCAGCCGCGCGACCGTGCTCTTGCCGCAGCCCGATTCGCCGACCAGCGCCAGCGTGCGCCCGCGCTCGATCGCGAAGCAGACGCCGTCGACCGCATGGACGAACTGGCGCGGCTTGCGCTCGATGACGCGGTTCAGCCAGGGCGCCGAGACGTCGAAGGTCTTCGCCAGGTCCTGCACCTCGACCAGCGCCGTCATGCTGCCGCCCCCTGGCCCGGCACGAGCCAGCAGGCGGCGCGCGTCGCGCCGGCGTCCATCAGGTCCGGCCGCTCGCTGCGGCAGCGCTCGAAGGCCTGCGGGCAGCGCGGGTTGAAGGCGCAGCCGGCGGGAATGGCGTTCAGGCGCGGCATCGCGCCGTCGATCTGCGCGAGCCGTTCGCGGTCCTCGTCCATCGCCGGGATCGAGCCCATCAGCCCGACGCGTGTACGGGTGCTGCGGGCGGTGGATCACGTCGGCCACCGGGCCCGATCTCGGCGATGCGGCCGGCGTAGATCACGGCGACGCGGTCGCAGGTCTCGGCGATCACGCCCATGTCGTGCGTGACCAGCATCACCGCCGCGCCGTGGTCCGGCACAGGCGCTTGAGCAGCGAGATGATCTGCGCCTGGATCGAGACGTCGAGCGCGGTGGTCGGCTCGTCGGCGACGATCAGCTTGGGCTCGCGCGGCGAGCGCGAGCGCGATCACGACGCGCTGGCGCATGCCGCCGGAGAACTGGTGCGGGTACTGGTCCAGCCGCTGCTCGGCGGCCGGGATGCCGGTCTCCTGCAGCAGCCGGATCGCGCGCCGGCGCGCCTCGTCGGCGCTCACCGGCAGATGGGTGCGGATCGTCTCGATGAGCTGGCGCCCGATCGTGTAGAGCGGGTTCAGCGAGGTCAGCGGGTCCTGGAAGATCGCGCCGATGCGCCGGCCGCGGATCGCGCGCATCTTCTCGTACGGCAGGTTGTCGATGCGCTGGCCCTCGAACCGGATCTCGCCGCCGGCGATGCGCCCGGGCGGCTCGAGCAGGCCGATGATCGCCGCGCCGGTGAGCGACTTGCCGGCGCCGGACTCGCCGACCACGCCCAGCACCTCGCCCGGCGCGATGTCGAACGAGACGTCGTCGAGCGCGACCAACGTGCCGCGACGGGTCGGGAATTCGACCCGCAGGTGGCGCACTTCGAGCAAGGGCGTCATCGATTCAGTTTTCCATGGCGCCGACCGCCGCTTTCGTCGCAGGAGCCGGAAAGCTCGAGCGGACGCCGCGGATCCGGCTCTGCCGGGCCGCTGGCGGCGCCCCCTCGAGGGGGAGCGCCGAAGGCGCTACGGGGGTGGATCCACTTCAGCGCAGTCGCGGGTTCAGCGCGTCGCGCAACCAGTCGCCGAGCAGGTTGACGCGACAGCGCGATCAGCACCAGCGCGAGGCCGGGGAAGATCGTGATCCACCATTCGCCGGAGAACAGGAAGTCGTTGCCGATGCGGATCAGCGTGCCCAGCGACGGCGAGGTCGGCGGCACGCCGACGCCCAGGAACGACAGCGTCGCCTCGGTGATGATCGCGGCCGCGACCTGGATCGTCGCGAGCACCAGCACCGGCCCCATCACGTTGGGCAGCACGTGGCGCACCATGATGCGCGCCGGCGCGACGCCGATCACGCGCGCGGCCTGCACGTATTCCTTGTTGCGCTCGACCAGCGTCGAGCCGCGCACGGTGCGCGCGTACTGCACCCAGCCGGTGAGCGAGATGGCCAGGATCAGCACGCCGAAGGCGAGCGTGTCGTGCGCGTTCGGGAACAGCGCGCGGCCGACGCCGTCGATCAGCAGCGCGATCAGGATCGACGGGAACGACAGCATCACGTCGCAGACGCGCATGATGAAGCCGTCGACCTTGCCGCCGACGAAGCCCGACAGCAGCCCCAGCGCGACGCCGACCAGCAGCGACAGCAGCACCGAGGCCAGCCCGACGAGCAGCGAGATGCGCGCGCCGTACATCAGCGCCGAGAGGATGTCGCGACCCTGGTCGTCGGTGCCGAGCAGGTACTGCGGCTTGCTGCCTTCCATCCAGGCCGGCGGCAGCCGCGAGTCCGACAGGTCCAGCGTCGCCAGGTCGAACGGGTTGTGCGGCGCGACCCAGGGCGCGAAGACCGCGCAGAAGATGCAGACCGCGGCGATCGCCGCCGCCAGCATCGCCATCGGCGACTGCTTGAAGCTGTGCCAGACGTCGCCGTCGAGAAAGCGCGCCAACCGGCCAGGCACCGTGGTCGAACTCATGGGCAACTCATGGGCTAGTGGCCTCCTCCGGCCGGACGTTCGATGCGCAGCCGCGGATCGACCGCGAAGTACAGCAGGTCGACGACCAGGTTGATGATCACGAAGATCAGCGCGATCAGGCACAGGTAGGCGGCCATCACCGGGATGTCGGCGAACTGCACCGCCTGGATGAAGAGCAGGCCCATGCCCGGCCACTGGAAGACGGTCTCGGTGATGATCGCGAACGCGATCAGCGAGCCGAGCTGCAGCCCGGTGATCGTGATCACCGGCACCAGCGTGTTCTTCAATGCGTGGCCGAAGTAGACGCTGCGGTTCGGCAGGCCGCGCGCGCGCGCGAACTTGATGTAGTCGGCGCGCAGCACTTCGAGCATCTCGGCGCGCACCAGGCGCATGGATCAGCGCGAGCTGGAAGATCGCCAGCGTGATCGACGGCAGCACCAGGTGGCGCCAGCCGTCGAGCGTGAGGAAGCCCGTCGTCCAGCGGCCGAAGCTCGACCACGTCGCCGCGGCCGAAGCTCGGCAGCCAGCTCAGCCGGACGGCGAAGAACAGGATCAGCAGGATGCCGATCAGGAAGGTCGGCAGCGAGACGCCCAGCAGCGACAGCGTCATCGTCAGCTGCGAGCCGAAGCGTGCCGCGGCGCAGCGCCGCGTAGACGCCGAGCGGGATGCCGACGACGAGCGCGATCACCGCCGCGGTGACCGACAGCTCGAGCGTGGCCGGGAAGCGCTCGACGATCAGCGACGAGACCTTGCGCCCCTGACGCAGGCTGAGACCGAACTCGCCGCGCGCCGCGTTGCCGACGAAGTGCGCGAACTGCACCAGGAAGGACTGGTCGAGCCCGAGATCGTGGCGCAGTTCGTCGCGCTGGGCCTGCGTGGCGTCCTGGCCGACCATCTGCGCCACCGGGTCGCCGACGTACTGGAACAGCGTGAACGCGATGAAGGCCACCGCGAGCATCACCACCAGGGACTGCAGCAGCCGGCGAAGTATGAAAACGAGCATCAGGACGTCAGGACGGGCGACAAGGCCGAAGGTGGCGGATCATCCGCAATTCGCATGCCGGCCGCAAAGGGGAAAGACCTGAGGAACCCGGCGCCGCGCGGACGAAAAAAAGCCGCCCCGAAGGGCGGCTCGTCGTCGACGCGGTTGAAGCCGCGATCAGAACGAGTGGCGGATGCCGACGTTGAAGCCTTCCGACTTGCCGTCGACCAGGCTCGCGTTGCCGCTGCTGCCGATGGTGCCGCCGAGCACCGAGTACGCCGCGCCGCCCTTGTTCTTCAGGTAGGCGTAGGTCGTGTAGACCGAGGTGCGCTTGGACAGGTCGTAGACGTATTCGACCGACATCAGATCGGCCTTCTGACCGTCGACGACACGCCGTGCGGTCCGCCCGTCGCCTTCGAATGCGCGTAGGCGGCACGGAACTGGCCCGGACCGACCGGAACGCCGACGCTCAGACCGTAGGCGTCGTGCTTGGCGCCGCCGAACTTGTTCTCGTTGTACACGGCGTACAGCTTCGCGACGCCGAAGTCGTACGAACCGCCGAGGTTCATCGATCTTGAAGTCGCGCGACCGAGCCGTCTTCGGTCTGGCCGTAGGCGATGTTCACGTCCATCGGGCCGGCACCGTAGCCGAAGCGGGCACCGTAGTACTTGTTGTCGTCGACGCCTTGGCCGCAGCGCACCTTGCACCTGACCGTAGAAGCCACCCAGGCCGCCCGGCAGGAAGTAGCCGACCGAGTTGTTGGCACGGACGGTGCGTCGTCGCGCCGCTGCCCAGGTTGCCGACGCTGCCCACGTTCAGGAACTGACCGAGACCGTTGGCGCCGTTGACGTCGTCGAACACCGTGTTCCAGAACGACGGCGTGTAGTCGCGGCCGAGGCGCAGTTCACCGAAGTTGCCCATCAGGCTGACGGTCGAACGACGCACGAAGGTCAGCGCCGCCGTGCGACGTTGCCGTGTCTCGTTGCGACATCGGCGCGCTTCGAGCCAGAAGCCGGCCTTCAGGCCACCGCCCATGTCTTCGACGCCGCGGAAGCCGAGGCGGTTGCTGTTGAGCTGGTTGCTCTGCATCGATCGTCGACTGTGAGCGTCGCCGTTCTTCACGTAGTTGACGCTCTGGTCGACGATGCCGAAGATGGTGACGGAAGACTGCGCGTAAGCCGCACCGGTGAAGGCGCCGAGAACGGCCAGGGCGAGCAGGGATTTTTTCATTGCGACTATCTCCTAGGTTGAACAAGAGGTCCCGATCGGGGAGGTCACCCGGCGAGGGGCTGATCAGGCCAACCTCCTCAGCGGAAGTTGGGCGTATTGCACCAGACCCCTCCCCGGCTTGCAAAGGCCGGGACCCGAAAAGCCCGCCGGATGTTGTCTGACAACAACGTAAGGAACCGGCACGGGCTCCGCTATGCTGCCAGCCGATGATGACATTGGAACGATTCCTGATCAGCGCCGACAACGCGCTGCGCACGATTTCCGGCGCCGTGCACGCCGCGCGGCCGAATCCGGCCGGCGACGCACCGGACGCCGAGCCGCTGCGACGCCGAACAGCGCCAACTGGCCGGCGCGCTGATGCGCGTCAACCATGTCGGCGAAGTCTGCGCCCAGGCGCTCTACCAGGCGCAGGCGCTGACGGCGCGCAGCCCGGAATTGCGCGCCCAGATGAGCCGAGGCCGCGCGCGAGGAGACCGACCACCTCGCGTGGACGCAGCAGCGCCTGGCCGAACTGGGCGACCGCGTCAGCTGGCTGAACCCGCTGTGGTACGCCGGCGCGTTCGCCATCGGCGCGCTGGCGGGCCGCTTCGGCGACCGCGTCAGCCTGGGCTTCGTCGTCGAGACCGAGCGCCAGGTCGAGCAGCACCTGGCCGGCCATCTGGACCGGCTCCCTGCCGCCGACACCCGATCGCGCGCGATCGTCGAAGCGATGAAGGACGACGAGCGCCGCCACGCCGAGAACGCCGAGCGCGCCGGCGCGCTGCCTTTGCCGCTGCCGGTGCGCTGGGCGATGCGCGCCGCCGCCAAGGTGATGACGAGCACCGCGCACCGTCTGTAGCGCGCGAGCCGTCCCATGCGACGTCGAGCCAGGCCGGCTGCGCCAGCGTCCGGGTCAGGCCTCGACGACCTCGTGGCTGGTCGTGATCTCGGCCGTCTTGCGCCAGCATGATCGTCGCCGAACAGTACTTCTCGTGCGACAGCGCGATCGCCCGCGCCACCGCGTCGGCCGGCAGCGCGCGGCCGCTGACGACGAAATGCAGGTGGATGCGCGTGAACACCTTCGGGTCCTGCGGCCGCGCGCTCGGCACTGAGCCGGACCTGGCAGCCGCGCACGTCGTGGCGGCCGCGCTTGAGGATCAGCACCACGTCGTAGGCGGTGCAGCCGCCGGTGCCGGCGAGCACGGTCTCCATCGGCCGCGGCGCGAGGTTGCGGCCGCCGCCGTCGGGCGCGCCGTCCATCGTCAGCAGATGGCCGCTGCCGGTCTCGGCGACGAACCCCATGCCGGTGCCCGGCATCCAGTCGATGGTGCATTCCATGCCGCAGTCGCTCCTCGGTTGTGCATGCGCGGGACGCGTGTCGCAAATTGCGACGTTCGGCTCCCTGAAAATCATTCAATTCGCATATTGCAGCGCAGCATCCGAGCCGGTAGACTGCGCTGCATGGCGTGGCAGGTGCCACCCGCCGATTGTCTCCTCCACCTCCTCCAATGGTGGATTCAGCCCAAGGCTGCAATGCCTCGGGCTCTTTTCTTCTCGGCGCCGGGTTCTGTCGCGCGCCGCCGCCTGGCCGTATGATGCGGCGCCCCTCCGCAGGGACCGCCGAGCGACAAGTGGCGACTCGCCCGCAAGCCCGACCCGCCGGCGCGCGCGATCGCGGCCGACTACCTGAAGAAGATCCTCACCGCGCGCGTCTACGACGTCGCGGTCGAGACCGCGCTCGAGCCGGCACGCAGCCTGTCGCGCGCGGCTGGGCAACCTGGTGCTGCTCAAGCGCGAGGACCAGCAGCCGGTGTTCAGCTTCAAGCTGCGCGGCGCCTACAACAAGATGGCGCACCTGAGCGCCGACGCAGCTGCGCGCGCGGCGTGATCTGCGCGTCGGCGGGCAACCACGCGCAGGGCGTCGCGCTGGCGGCGCGCAGGCTCGGCTGCAAGGCGGTGGTCGTGATGCCGGTGACCACGCCCAAGCTGAAGATCGACGCCGTGCGCGCGCTCGGCGGCGAGGTCGTGCTGCACGGCGACAGCTATTCCGACGCCTACGCACGCGATGCCGCTCGAATGGCAGCAGCGCGGCCTGACCTTCGTGCACCCGTTCGACGACCCCGACGTGATCGCCGGCCAGGGCACGATCGCGATGGAGATCCTGCGCCAGCACCAGGGCCCGATCGACGCGGTGTTCGTCGCCATCGGCGGCGGCGGGCTGATCTCGGGCATCGCCGCCTACATCAAGGCGGTGCGGCCCGAGATCAAGGTGATCGGCGTGCAGATCGATCGACTCCGACGCGATGCTGCGCTCGGTGCGCGCCGGCAAGCGCGTGACAGCTCGCCGACGTCGGCCTGTTCTCCGACGGCACCGCGGTCAAGCTGGTCGGCGAGGAGACCTTCCGCCTCGCGCGCGCGCTCGTCGACGACTTCGTCGTCGTCGACACCGACGCCGTCTGCGCCGCGATCAAGGACGTCTTCCAGGACACGCGCAGCATCCTCGAGCCGGCCGGCGCGCTGGGCGTGGCGGCGGTCAAGCAGTACGTCGACGACGCACAAGCTCAAGGGCCAGACCTTCGTCGCGATCACCTGCGGCGCGAACATGAACTTCGACCGCCTGCGCTTCGTCGCCGAGCGGGCCGAGGTCGGCGAAGAGCGCGAGGCGCTGTTCGCGGTCACGATCCCCGAGGAGCGCGGCCGCTTCAAGCGCTTCTGCGAGCTGATCGGCCCGCGCGCGGTGACCGAGTTCAACTACCGCATCTCCGACGCGAGCGTCGCGCATGTCTTCGTCGGCGTCGCGATCGCCAACCGCGACGAGGCCGACACGCATCGCGCGCAACTTCGTGCGCCACGGCTTCGCCACCGTCGACCTGACCGACGACGAGCTGGCCAAGGAGCACGTGCGCCACATGGTCGGCGGCCGCATCCGAGCTGGCACGCGACGAGCGCCTCTACCGCTTCGTCTTCCCCGAGCGGCCGGGCGCGCTGATGCGCTTCCTGTCCAGCATGCACCCGGGCTGGAACATCAGCCTGTTCCACTACCGCAACCAGGGCGCCGACTACGGCCGCATCCTGGTCGGCATCCAGGTGCCGGCCGGCGACGAGGCCGCGTTCCGCGCCTTCCTGCGACACGCCTGGCCTACCCTTGCGTCGACGAGACGGACAATCCCGTGTACCGCCTGTTCCTGCGCCAAAACTAGGCACGTCGCTACACTGGCCGCGCATGGTCTCCAATCGCTCGCTCGTCACGCCCACGTCCAATCCGCTGCTCGAGCGGGCCTTGCGCGAGAAGCTGCAGCGGCGCAACGAAACGAGCGGCAGCCTGGGCCAGCTGGAGCCGCTGGCGATCCGGCTGGGCCTGATGCAGAACACGCTCAAGCCGCGCTTCCGCGAACCGCAACTGCTGGTCTTCGCCGCCGACCACGGTCTCGCGGTGGACAGCATCCCCGCGCCGCAGCGCAAGTCCACCCACGAGCAGGTGCGGCAACTGCTCGCGAACCGGCTGCCACTGGCGGTGTTCGCGCGCAGCCAGCAGCTCGAGCTGGCGGTCGTCGACTGCGGTATCGCCGAGAACCTGCCCACGCACGACCGGCTGCTGATGCGCAAGATCGCGCACGGCACGCGCAACGCGCGCGTCACCCACGCGATGAGCGTCGAGCAGGCACACGCCGCGATGCGTGCCGGCATGGAGATCGGCGACAAGCTGCGCGGCAACCTGACCCTCTGCGCCGGCCTCGGCGTGGGCGCGCACGAGAGCGCGGCGCTGATCCTGGCCCGACTGGCCGACCACCCGATCCACGACCTGATCGTCTCCGGCCCGCGGATGAACCCGGAGCGGCTCGCCCACCTGCTGGCCATCGTGCAGGGCGCGCAGAGCGCGCCACCGCGACGTCACCGACCCGGTCGAGGTGCTGGCCGCGTTCGGCGGCTTCGAGGTCGCGGTGATGGTCGGCGTGATGCTGATGGCGGCCAGCAAGCGCCACCTGCTGATGGTCGACGGCCTGCCCGCCTGCGCCGCGCTGATGCTCGCCGCGCGCATCGCGCCGCCGGTCACCGACTACTGCGTGTTCTGCCGCAGCCACGGCCACCTCGGCCTGGACCAGGCGCTGAACCTGTTCCGCGCGTCGGCGCTGCTCGAACTCGGCCTGGACAGCATGGACGGCACCGGCGCCGCGCTCGCCTGGCCGCTGGTGCAGCAGCGCCGCCGCGCTGCTCACCGAAGTGGCCGACGGCGAGGACCCCGGTCCGTCGCGCCCGCAAGGCCTGGCCGACGACGACGCGCCCGGCGCGCCGCCGTCGAGCCGGTTCTGACCGGCGGCCGCGCCTACAACGTCGGCAAAGCGCTGCCACCGGCCGGCGATGCCGGCGGCGGCTCGGCGTCGTCGGGTTGCGGCTGTGCCGGCCCGCCCGGCACGGCCGCGCCGAACGGCGGCCTGAAGTTCGGCGCAACCGGTGACGGCGGCGGCGGCGCCGGCGGGCTGCGCAGCGGCAGCGCACCGGTCGCCGCCGCGACCGGCGGCGGGATCTCGAGCGAGATGTTCGCGACCCCGTCGCGCGGGCCCAGCGAAACACCGCGCGGCCGCACTTGCTGCAGCACCAGGTCGCCATCGACCTGCGCGCCGATGCGGTAGCTCCGCGCCGGCTTGCCGTCGACCGCGATCAGCGCCAGCCCTTCGCGCGTGGCCGCTGCGCTGCGCGGCGCGACGACCCCCAGCAGATGGAAGCGCGAACCGGCCGCCGGCCCCGCCGCCGCGATGGCGGGCGCGTCGCTGCCGAACAATCGGCTCAGATCTCCCTGCGGGCTGGCGGCGATGGCCACCACGCGCGTGTCGCGGGGCACCGGCAGCCGAATGAACGAACAGTCGCAAACCCCAGAACAGCGCGCTCGCCGCGGCACCGGCCCAGACGGCAAAAGTCAGCCATCGTGCTGTCGTCATGCGACGATTATCATGCAGCGTTGACCCTGGACCCGACCACCCGATGACGCCGAAATCCCCCTGCCGCCGCGCGCGCGGCTTCACGCTGATCGAGGTGATGGTCGTGCTCGTCATCATGGGCGTGCTGGCGGCGCTGATCGTGCCCAACGTGCTCGAACGCGCCGACGACGCGCGCGTCACCGCGGCGCGCAGCGACATCAACAACCTGATGCAGGCGCTCAAGCTGTACAAGCTGGACAACCAGCGCTACCCGACCGGCGAGCAAGGCCTGCAGGCGCTGGTCAGCAAGCCCACCAGCGGCCCGATCCCGCCGAACTGGAAGCCCTACCTCGACAAGCTGCCGGCCGACCCCTGGGGCCGTCCGTACCAGTACCTGAACCCGGGCGTGAAGGGCGAGATCGACGTCTTCAGCTATCGGCGCCGACGGCCAGCCCGGCGGCGAAGGCAAGGATGCCGACATCGGCTCCTGGCAGTAGACCAGGCATCCGGTCCGGCCCGGCGCGGCACGCGCGCCGCGGTTTGGCTTCTCCGAACCGGCCTGCGGCCGGTTCGGCTCCGCCGAGCCGGCGCTTCGCTGCCGGCTTCACGCTGATCGAGGTGATGGTCGTGCTGGCCGTCATCGCGATCGGCGTCGGCCTGGTCTCGCTCGCGATCCCCGACCCCGCGCGCACGCGGCTCGATACCGAGGCCGCGCGCCTGGTCGCGCTGCTCGAGACGGCGCGCACCGAAGCGCGCGCCAGCGGCCTGGCCGTGGCCTGGGTGCCCGGCACCGACGCCCAGGGCGACGCCTTTCGCTTCGTCGGCCTGCCGGCGGCGCTGGCCCTGCCCACGCAGTGGCTGGACGCGCGCGTCAGCGCCGAGGTGATCGGCGCCGACTCCCTGACGCTGGGGCCGGAGGCGATCCTGCCGCCGCAGCGCGTCATGCTGCGTCTGGACGACCAGCGCATCGAGATCGGCAGCGACGGCCTGGGCGCCTTCGAGGTCGAATCTGCCGGCGACGCGCCGGCGTCGTGACCATGAAGTCGCGCGGTTTGACTTCGCCGAGCCGACCGCACGCGGCCGGTTTGACTTCGTCGAGCCGACCACTCGCGGCCGGTTTCACGCTGATCGAGGTGCTGGTCGCGCTGGCGATCGTCGCGATCACGCTTGGCGCCGGCATGCGCGCGGCCGGCGCGCTGAGCGGCAACGCCGACCGCCTGGCCCAGGTCAGCGCCGCGCAATGGTGCGCCGACAACCAGCTCACCGGGCTGCGCCTGGCACACCGGCTGCCCGACATCGGCGACGCCGACTTCGCCTGCGAACAGCTCGGCCGCAGCTACCCCGGCCACCTGCGCACGCGGCCGACGCCGAACCCCAACTTCCGCCGCGTCGACGCCGTCGTCAGCGACGACGCCGGCCACCCGCTCGTCACGCTGTCCACCGTGATGGCGCGGTACTGACGTGGACCACCCCCGAAGCGCCTTCGGCGCTCCCCCTCGAGGGGGCCGAGCCCGGACGAGGAACAGTCCCTTCGGACTGTTCCTTGCCTGCGAGGGCCAACCGGCCTGCAAGCCGTCTGGCGCCGCCGGCGGACCGGCGAAGCCGGATCCACGGCGGCCGCTCGGGCCCGAGCGGCGCAGGCCACGCACAGTTGCGAGGAATGCGGGGGTGATCCGCGCGGCCGCCGGCTTCACGCTGGTCGAGGTGCTGGTCGCGCTCGTCATCATGGCGGTGCTGGCCGGGCTGGCCTGGCGCGGCCTCGACGGCATGCAGCGCGCGCGCGATGGCAGTCAGCAGGCCGTCGAGCGCAGCGCCCGGCTGAACACCATCCTCGCGCAATGGGAGCAGGATCTGGCGACGCTGGACGACAGCGGCGTCGTGCCGGCGCTGGCCTTCGACGGCCGCACGCTGCGCCTGACGCGCAGCCTGCCGAACGGGCTGGTGGTCGTCGCCTGGTCGCTGCAACGGCGCGACCTGGCAGCGCTGGGCCAGCGCACCCGTGACGCGGGTGGCCGAACTGCAGGACGCCTGGCTGCGCAGCCAGCAACTGCTGGGCAACGAGCCCGGCCAGGTCACGCTGCAAGGCGGCGTGACGGGCTGGCAGGTCTACTTCTACCGCGGCAACGGCTGGAGCAACGCGCAGTCCACCGGCGACCTGGCCCGCGCACCCGGCGGCGCGGCCAGCGCCGCAGTGCACGAGGCGCTGCCTGGCGGCGTGCGCCTGGTCGTCACGCTGCCCGCCGGCACGCTCACGCGCGACATCGCGCTCGGACCGCACCGCCCATGAGCCGGTGCCGGGCCACCCCAAGCCGGCGAGCGCCCCCTCGGGGGGCAGGTGCCGTGGGGGTTGCAGCGAGCCGCCGAACCCAACGCGGCGCGGCGCTGCTGCTCGCGATGATCATCCTGACCCTGGTCTCGACGCTGGCCGCCGGCATGGTCTGGCAGCAGTCGCGCGCGGTCCAGGTCGAGGCCGCCGAGCGCGCACGCGCGCAGGCCGCGTGGATCCTGCAGGGCGCGCTCGACTGGGCGCGGTTGATCCTGCGCGAAGACGCGCGCAGCGGCGGCGTCGACTCGCTGAGCGAGCCCTGGGCCACGCCGCTGGCCGAGGCGCGGCTGTCGACCTTCCTCGCCGCCGACCCGAACAACAACGTCGACACCGGCCCCGACGCCTTCCTCTCCGGCGCGATCACCGACGCCCAGTCGCGCTTCAACCTGCGCGACCTGGTCGACGACAAGGGCCGGCTCGTGCCCGCCGAACTGGCCGCGCTGCAGCGCCTGTGCGACGCCGCGGGCCTGGCCAGCGACATCGCGCCGCGCCTGGCCGAAAGCTTGCAGGCAGCCTGGGACGGCGGCGCGGACGTCGCGGCCGCGCCTCTGGCGCCGGATCGCGTCGCCGATCTCGGCTGGCTCGGTCTGGACGCGGCCACCGTCGCCCAGCTCGCGCCCTACGTGAGCCTGCTGCCGCGGCGCACGCCGATCAACGTCAACACCGCGTCGCGCGAGGTGCTGCTCGCCGCCATCGACGGCCTGGACCTCGGCACCGCCGAGCGGCTGATCCAGGTCCGCCAGCGCAACCCGTTCCGCAGCCTGGCCGAAGTCCAGGCCCAGTTGCCCACCGGCCTGACGCCACCCGACCCCACGCGTGTCGGCGTCGGCTCGGCCTACTTCGACGTCGCCGGCCGGCTGCGCATGGACGGCATGGTCATCGAGCAGCGCACGCTGGTCGAACGCAGCGGGCTCAACGTGGCCGCGATCCGCACCGAACGGCGCACGCTGGCCGCCGACAGCCCGTGAACCGGGCCAGGCTGCGCGCAGCCGGCCGGCGACAATAGCGACCATGTCCATGCTGGTCATCCAGATCCCCGCCCGACCCCGGCTCGGCGCACGCACGACCGGCGAGCCGGCAGCGTTGGCGCGGGCCGCGGCCGAGTTCGACCACCTGCTCAGCACCGACGGGCGCACGGTGGCGAGCAGCGGCCGCGCGCCGGCGGCCCGGCTGCCCAAGGCCGCCAGCGTCGTCGCCGTGCTCGCCGACGCCGACGTCGCCTGGCATCGCATCACGCTGCCGAAGGCGCCGCCGGCGCGGCTGCGCGCAGCGCTCGCCGGGCTGATGGAAGAGGCCTTGCTCGACGACGACGAGGCCTCGCACTTCGCGCTCGCGCCGCAGGCCGCCGCCGGCCAGCCGACCTGGGTCGCGGTGGTGCATCGCCCGTGGCTGGCGGCGACGCTGGCGGCGCTGGAAGGCGCTGGGCTGGTCGTCGAGCGCGTCGTGCCGGCCAGCGCACCGCCCGCGCCGGACGAAGCGGCCAGCGGCCACTTCTTCACCGGCCCCGCGGACGAGGCCGGCGCTGCCGCGCCGCGGCTCGCGCTGGCCCAGGCCGACGGCCTGAGCTGCCTGCGCGTCGACGGCAGCCTGGCTCGAGCCCTGCTGCCGGCCGACACCACCCGCATGCGCTGGAGCGCCACCCCGGCCGCCGCGGCCGCGGCCGAGCGCTGGCTCGGCGCCCCGGTGCCGGTGCTGACGGAGGCCGAACGCGCGCTGCAATCGGCGCGCTCGGCCTGGAACCTGCGCCAGTTCGACCTCGCACCGCGCCACCGCGGGACGCGCGCGCTGCGCGAGGCGGGTCGTCGCCTGCTCAGCCCGGCCTGGCGCCCGGTGCGCTTCGGGCTGGCCGCCTTGCTGGCGGTGCAGCTGGTCGGCTTGAACGCCGACGCCTGGCGCCAACGGCACCTGCTCGAGGCCAAGCGCGCCGAGATGGTCGCGCTGCTGCAGGCCAGCCAGCCGGGGCTGCACGCGATCATCGACCCGCCGCTGCAGATGCTGCGCGAGACCGAGCGCCTGCGCGCCGCGGCCGGCCGGCCGGGGGCGGGCGACCTCGAGGTGCTGCTCGCCGCGGCGGCGGCGGCCTGGCCCGACGGCCAGGGCCCGGTGCAGACGCTGCAGTTCGACAGCGGCCACCTGACGCTGGCCGCGCCCGGCTGGGGAGAGACCCAGATCGCCCAGTTCCGCGCGCGCCTGCAGCCGGCAGGCTACGCGGCCGAACTGAAGGACGGCCGCGTCGTCGTCAGCACCCGCCCGCGAGGCCTCGGATGAGCGGCGCCCGGTGGGCCGCCGCACGCGCCTGGTGGACCGGCCTGGCCGCGCGCGAGCGGCAGGCCTTGGTGCTGGCCGGCGTCGTGCTCGGGCTGTACCTGGTGTTCGCGATCGCGATCCAGCCGGCCTGGCGCACGCTGGCCGCGGTGCCGGCCGAACGGGACCGTCTGGACGCCGAACTGCAGACCATGCAGCAGCTCGCCGACGAGGCGAAGACGCTGCGCGCCACGCCGCCCGTGGCGCCGGCGCAGGCCATCGCCGCGCTGCAGGCGGCCAGCGAGCGGCTGGGCAGCCGCGGCCGGCTCGTCGTCCAGGGCGAGCGCGCGGTGCTCACCGTCACCGGCGCGAGCAGCCGCGAGCTGCGCGGCTGGCTCACCGAAGCGCGCTCGGGCGCGCGCGCACGGCCAGTCGAGGCGCGCTTGGCGCGCGGCGCGGGCGGCTTCAGCGGCAGCATCGTGGTGACCATCGGGGGCGCGTCTTGAAGCGCAGCACGGCGGGACGCGGCGGCGCGGCCCGCTGGGCCCTGGCCGGCGCGGCGGTCGGCACGCTCGCCGGCGGGATCGCGTTCGCGCCGGCCGCCTGGCTGGCGGCGGCGGTGGCTTCGGCCACGAACCAGCACCTGCTGCTCGCCGACGCGCGCGGCAGCCTCTGGTCGGGCAGCGCCGTGGCCGTGCTGACCGGCGGCGAAGGCAGCCGCGACGCCCGCGCGCTGCCCGGACGGCTGCACTGGCGGCTCGGCCTGGACGGCCTGGCGTTGACGCTCGCGGCGCGCCAGGACTGCTGCATCGCCGGTACGCTGCGGCTGCGCGTGACGCCGGGACTGGCCGGGTTCACGGTCGCGCTGCCGGCGTCGGCGGGTGTGCTCGGCCAATGGCCGGCGGCCTGGCTGGCCGGGTTGGGCACGCCCTTCAACACCTTGCAGCTCGACGGCTGGCTGGCCCTGTCCAACGGCGGCCTGCGCGCCGAGTCGGCGGCCGGCCGCTGGCAACTGCAAGGCAGCGCGGCGCTCGAGCTGGACGGCCTCTCGTCGCGCCTGTCGCCGTTGCCCGTGCTGGGCAGCTACCGGCTCGCGCTGGCCGGCGGCGAGCCGCCGCGGATGACGCTGTCGACCACCGCCGGCCCGCTGCTGCTGTCCGGCAGCGGCCAGTGGACGGCCACCGGCCTGCGCTTCCGCGGCGACGCCAGCGCGGCCGCCGGCTACGAGGCGGCGCTGAACAATCTGTTGAACATCTCGGCCGGCGTCAGGGCACGCAGGCCGTTCTATCGATCGGATGAGCATGAATCCCCCGCACCAGAAAGCCCTCGCCCTTGCCTTGGCCATCGCGCTGGCGGTGCCGCCGCTGGGCGGGTTCGCCGCGCCCGCGAACGGCGCGCCGGTGACGGTGAACTTCGTCAACGCCGACATCGACGCCGTCTCGCGCGCCTTCGCCGCGATGATCGGGCGCCAGATCGTCGTCGACCCGCGCGTGAAGGGCGTCATCACGGTCTACAGCGAGCAGCCGCAGAGCGTCGCGCAGGCCTACCAGAGCTATCTCACCGCGCTGCGCGGGCTGGGCTACGCGGTGGTCGAGAGCGCGGGCCTGCTGCAAGGTCGTGCCGGAGGCCGACGCCAAGCTGCAGACCGGCACCGTCTCGGTCGGCGGCGCAGGCGGCGGCGCGGTGCGTGGCGACCAGGTCATCACGCAGATCTTCCAGCTCCACTACGAGAACCCGAACAACCTGGTCGCGGTGCTGCGCCCGCTGATCAGCGCCAACAACACGATCAACGCCAACCCGGCGAGCAACTCGCTGGTGATCACCGACTACGCCGACAACCTGAAGCGCATCGGCCGCATCATCGCCGCACTCGACCAGCCCGCGTCGACCGACATCGACGTCGTGCCGCTGCAGTACGCGGTCGCGACCGACCTGGCGCCGCTGGTGCAGCGCCTGGCCGACAGCGGCCCGGTCGGCGTCGTGCCCGGCGCGCCGACGGCCGCCGGCGGCACGACCGTGATCGCCGACCCGCGCAGCAACGCGCTGATCGTGCGCGCGCCGAACGCGGCCCGGCTGGCGATGGTGCGCGAGACGATCGCCAAGCTCGACCGGCCGTCCGGCGGCATCGGCCCGAACGGCGGCATGTGGGTGGTGCACCTGAAGAACGCCGACGCCGTCAAGCTCGCCACCGTGTTGCGCGCGGCGTTCTCGGGCGGCGGCGGCAGCAGCAGCGCGGGCGCCGCCGCGGCGACGCCGCCGAGCGCGCGCGCCGGGCTCAACAACGCGACGGCGGGCGGCGCGGCCAGCCCGGCGGCCACGCCGGTGTCGTCATCGCCCGAGCCCAGCACCGGCGGCTTCATCCAGGCCGACCCGTCGACCAACTCGCTCGTGATCAGCGGGCCCGAGCCGCTGTACCGTCAGGTGCGCAGCATGATCGACCAGCTCGACGAGCGGCGCGCGCAGGTCTACATCGAAAGCATGATCGTCGAGGTCAGCGGCGACAACGCCGCCGACTTCGGCTTCCAGTGGCAGGGCCTGCTCGGCCAGAGCGGCGACAAGACCGGGCTCGTGGCCGGCACCAACTTCACGGTCGGCGGGCCGAGCATCATCTCGCTGTCGCAGACCGTCGCCGGCTCGGGCACCACGGTCCCGGGCGAAGGGCTGAACATCGGCATCCTGCGCAACTACGGCGGCGCCTACGCGCTGGCCGCGATCGCGCGCATGCTGCAGACGCAGGCGAACACGAACATCATCTCGACGCCGAACCTCGTCACGCTGGACAACGAGGAGGCGAAGATCGTCGTCGGCGAGAACGTGCCCTTCGTCACCGGCCAGTACACGAACACCGGCACCGGCACGACCAGCCCGTTCCAGACCATCGAGCGCAAGGACGTCGGCATCACGCTGCGCATCAAGCCGCAGATCGGCGAGAACGGCACCGTGCGGATGCAGATCTACCAGGAGCAGTCGGCGGTGGAGGCGACGGCCGCGGTCGGCACCAGCAATGCCGGCCCGTCGACGACCAAGCGCTCGATCGAGTCGACGGTGGTCGTCGACGACGGCCAGATCCTCGTCCTCGGCGGCCTGATCGAAGACCGCTTCATCGAGAACAAGTCCAAGGTGCCGCTGCTCGGCGACCTGCCGTTCATCGGCCATCTGTTCCGCAGCGAGAGCCGCGACGAAGAAGCGCACCAACCTGATGGTCTTCCTGCGCCCGATCGTGATGCGCGACGGCGACGCGGCGAACAAGTTCTCGCGCGAACGCTACGACGAGATCCGCGACCGCCAGCAGCTGGCGCAGCCGGCGCCGAGCCCGGTGATGCCGGTCGGCGAGCGCGCCGGTGCTGCCGGCGACGCCGGGCCGCACGGCGCCGCTGCAGACGGCGCCCGCCGCACCGGCCCCGGTCGCCCCGACACCGCGCGCGGGCCCGACCTCCGACCGCCTCGTCAACTGAGCGGCGCTGAACGATGGGCGCCCGCCACCCCTTGCCCTACGCGTTCGCGAAGGCGAACACGCTGCTGCTCGAGGACGACGGCCAGCAGCTCGTGCTCTGGGCCGCCGAGACGACACCGGCGTCGGCACTGTCCGAAGTGACGCGGCTGTTACGACGTCACCGGCTTCGAGCGCGAGCCCGCCAGCACGCTGGTCCAGCGCATCGCCGCGGCCTACGCCGGCGGCGAGAGCAGCGCGGCGGCGGTGATCGGCGAGGTCGAGAGCGGCGTCGACCTCAGTCGCGCATGATGCAGGAGCTGCCGGCGGTCGAAGACCTGCTCGAGGCGGCCAACGACGCGCCCATCATCCGCATGCTCAACGCGCTGCTCACGCAGGCGGCGAAGGACGGCGCGAGCGACATCCACATCGAGCCCTACGAGCGCAGCAGCGCGGTGCGCTTCCGCGTCGACGGCACGCTGCGCGAGGTGGTGCAGCCGAACAAGGCGCTGCACGCGGCGCTGATCTCGCGGCTGAAGATCATGGCCGAGCTCGACATCGCCGAAAAGCGCCTGCCGCAGGACGGCCGCATCTCGCTGCGCATCGGCGGGCGCGCGATCGACGTGCGCGTCTCGACGCTGCCGTCGTCGCACGGCGAGCGCGCGGTGCTGCGCCTGCTCGACAAGGCCGAGTCGAAGTTCACGCTCGAAGGGCTGGGCATGAGCGGCGACGTGCTGACCGCCTTCGACCGCCTGATCCAGCAGCCGCACGGCATCGTGCTCGTCACCGGGCCCACCGGCTCGGGCAAGACGACGACGCTGTACGCATCGCTCGGGCGCATCGACACCAGCACCACCAACGTGCTGACGGTCGAGGACCCGGTCGAATACGAGCTGCCCGGCATCGGCCAGACCCAGGTCAACCCGAAGATCGATCTGACGTTCGCGAAGGCGCTGCGCGCGATCCTGCGCCAGGACCCGGACGTCATCATGATCGGCGAGATCCGCGACTACGAGACCGCGCAGATCGCGATCCAGGCCTCGCTCACCGGCCACCTCGTGCTCGCGACCGTGCACACCAACGACGCGCCGAGCCTGGTGACGCGGCTGATCGACATGGGCGTCGAGCCCTTCCTGCTGTCGAGCTCGCTGCTCGGCGTGCTCGCCCAGCGCCTGGTGCGCAAGCTGTGCCCGGACTGCAAGCGACAGGACGACGCGCGGGCGCTGGCACCCGGTCGGCTGCACCGAATGCAGCCAGACCGGCTACAAGGGCCGCACCGGCGTCTACGAGCTGATGGTCGTCGACGAGACGATGCAGCGCGCTGATCCACAACCGCGCCGCCGAACACGACCTGCGTCGCCGCCGCGCGCCATGCCGGCCTGCGCTCGATGCGCGAGGACGGCGAACGCCTGGTGCGCGAAGGCATCACCTCGGCCGAGGAAGTGATGCGCGTCACGCGGGATTGAGATGACCCGGATGCGGAACTCGGTCGTGGTGCGAAGTGGCTGCCGGCAAAGGTCGACTTTCGGCCCGAAGCGGCCGTTCGTGCCGCTTCGCGCAGCCAGGGCGCCGTGTCGCACGGCTCCCCCCGCCCCCTCCGGCTGAGGCGGGCAGCCCTGCCATGACTCGCTCGCGCCGGCCTCGCGGCCGGCGCGTCGTTCGAGGCGCTGCACGTACCCACAGCGCCGCCTGGCTCGAGATGTCGGGTCGGCCTGAGGGCGCGACTGCGTCATCGACGTAGCAGGAGCGCGCGCAGCTCGCGCGAGGGGGCGCGAGCGGAGCGGTGCACAGGCGGCCGATCTCGGCGCCGGCGGCGGCCAACGGCCGCTTCGGGCCGACCACCGTCTTCGTTCGCGTTCACCGTTCCACCACCAGCCGTTCGCCGCTGACATGCCCGCCTACCGCTTCGAAGCGCTGGACGCCGCCGGCAAGGCGCAGACCGGTCTCGTCGACGCCGACAACGCGAAGGCCGCGCGCGCGCAGCTGCGTTCGCGCGCGCTGGTGCCGCTGACGGTGGCACCGGTCACCGCGGCCAGCACCGACGGCAGCGCCGCGCGCTTCACGCGGCGCGTGTTCAACGCCACCGGGCTGTCGGTGTGGACGCGCCAGCTCGCCGGGCTCGTCGGCTCCGGGCTGCCGCTCGAGCGCGCGCTCACCGCGCTGGCCGAGGAATCCGAAGGCGAGCGCCAGCGCGAGCTGGTCGCGCACCTGAGGAGCGAGGTCAACGCCGGCAGCCCGTTCGCACGCGCCTTGAGCACCGCGCCGCGCGAGTTCGACGACGTCTACCGCGCGGTCGTCGCCGCGGGCGAGCAGAGCGGCGCGCTCGGGCCGGTGCTCGAACGCCTGGCCGACGACCTGGAGGAGCGCCAGGCGCTGCGCGGCAAGCTGATCGGCGCGATGCTCTACCCGGCGATCGTCTCGCTCATCGCGCTCGTCATCGTGACCTTCCTGCGTCACCTATGTGGTGCCGCAGGTGGCCTCGGTGTTCGCCAGCTCCAAGCACGCGCTGCCGACGCTCACGGTGGTGATGATGGCGGCCAGCGGCTTCGTGCGCCACTGGGGTTGGGCCTTGGCGCTCGTCGTCGCGGCGGCGATCGGCAGCTTCGTCGCGCTGCGCCGCGGACCGGCGTTTCGCGAGCGCATCGACGCTGCGTTGCTGAACCTGCCGCTCGTCGGCCGGCTCGCACGCGGCTACAACGCGGCGCGCTTCGCCGGCACGCTGGCGATGCTGGCCGGCGCCGGCGTGCCGATCCTGAAGGCGCTGCAGGCAGCCGCCGAGACGCTGGCCAACCGCGCGATGCGCGCCGACGCGATGGACGCACTGGCCCAGGTGCGCGAGGGCGCGCCGCTGGCCAGCGCGCTGGCCGGCAAGAAGCGCTTCCCCGGGCTGCTCGCGATGTTCGCCCGCCTGGGCGAGCAGACCGGCCAGCTGCCGGTGATGCTGGACCGCGCCGCGGTGCAGCTCGCCGCCGAGGTGCAGCGGCGCGCGATGGCGCTGGCCACGCTGCTCGAGCCGCTGCTCATCGTCGCGATGGGCGGCGTCGTGATGCTGATCGTGCTGGCGGTGCTGCTGCCGATCATCCAGCTCAACACCTGGGTCCACTGAAGGCCGAGCACCGGGCCCGGCGCTTGCTTGCCCCAAATGGCCGGGCTTTCCCCGGGTGATCGGGGCTTGCCAGCGGCGCCGGTTTGCTTGAATGATCCTCGCGTGCTGGTCTCCTGGAGGTGTGCATGGCGTCGTCCCACGAACTGGTCCCGGTGGCCGCCGACAGTGGCCGCATCCCGATCGCGCGCATGCGCAGCGTCTACCAGGTCGGCGAGGTCGAGCGGCGCCTGACCCGGCTGCCGCCGAAGGAACACGAGAGCCTGCGCAACACCTACGAGCGAATGCTCGAGAAGGGCCCGGAGCGCTTCCAGGTCAAGCCCTCGGGACTGCCCGCAATGGACCACCTCTACGACGAGCTGCCCAACTTCGGCGAGGTGCTCGACGATGTCCGTCGCCAGCTCGCGCTGTGTCAGGACAGCCGCGACGCGCTCGAGATCACGCCGATGCTGCTGCTCGGCCCGCCGGGCATCGGCAAGACCCATTTCGCGCGCCAGGTCGCGCAGCTGCTGGGCACCGGCCTGGGCTTCATCTCGATGAGCAGCCTGACCGCCGGCTGGGTGCTCAGCGGCGCGTCCAGCCAGTGGAAGGGCGCGCGAGCGGGCAAGGTCTTCGAGACGCTGGTCGAAGGCGCCTACGCGAACCCGGTGATGGTCGTCGACGAGATCGACAAGGCGCGCGGCGAGCACGCCTACGACCCGCTCGGCGCGCTCTACAGCCTGCTCGAGCACGACACCGCGCTCGCCTTCACCGACGAGTTCGCCGAAGTGCCGATCGACGCCAGCCAGGTGATCTGGGTCGCGACCGCGAACGACGAGCGCGCGATCCCCGAGCCGATCCTGAACCGGATGAACGTCTTCGAGGTCCAGGCCCCGGATGCCGACGCCGCGCGCGCGATCGCGCTGCGCCTGTACCGCAGACTGCGCGAACAGCACGACTGGGGCCAGCGCTTCGACGAAGAGCCCGGCGACGCGGTGCTCGAGCGCATGAGCACGCTCGCGCCGCGCGAGATGCGCCGCGCGTGGATGACGGCGTTCGGCAACGCGCGCCTGGCCGGACATGGCTGCGTCGAGCTGGCCGACCTGCCCGACGGCGGCGCCAAGCGCGGCGCGATCGGCTTCATGCAGTAACGCGCGGCGCCGTCGCGGCCGCGGCACGCCGCGACAATCGGCGGCGATGACGACTCTCGTGCGATCCGGGCGCGCGCTGGCGGCCCTGCTGCTGACCTGCGCGGCCACGGCCCAGGCGGCCGCGCCGCCGCGCGTCGGCCTCGTGCTCGGCGGTGGCGGCGCACGTGGCGCGGCCCACATCGGCGTGCTCGAGGTGCTGCAGCAGCTGCACGTGCCGATCGCCTGCGTGGCCGGCACCAGCATGGGCGCACTCGTCGCCGGCGCCTGGGCCGCCGGCCTGTCGCCGGCCGAGATGCGCCGCGCGCTGGCCAGCGCCGACTGGGCCGACATGTTCCAGGACAGCGCCGACTACCGCGACCAGACCTACCGCAACAAGCAGCTCTCGCAGCGCTACCTGCCCGGCAGCGAGGCCGGCGTCACGGCCGGCGGCGTGTTCTACCCGCCGGGCGTGATCTCGGGCCAGAAGATCAAGCTCTTCTTCAACCAGCTCGTCCACGAGGACACCGGCGAGCATCGGATCCAGGACCTGCCGCTGCCGGTGTCGATCGTCGCCACCGACATCGGCAACGGCGAGCGGGTCGTCTTCCGCGACGGCAGCCTGACGCAGGCGATGCGCGCCAGCATGTCGGTGCCGGGTCTGCTCGCGCCGCTGGACTGGCGCGGCCACAAGCTGGTCGACGGCGGCCTCGTCGACAACCTGCCGGTGCGCGAGGTGCGCGAGCGCTGCCATCCGGACGTCGTGATCGCGGTCGACGTCGGCTCGCCGCTGCTGCCGCGCGACCAGGTCAACGGCCTGCTCGGCATCTCGACGCAGGTGATCCAGATCCTCACCGAGCAGAACGTCGCGCAGTCGCGCGCGCTGCTGACGGCCGACGACCTCTACATCCGCCCGGCGCTGGACGGCATCGGCTCGCTCGACTTCGCGCGCAGCGGCGAGACCGCCGACCTCGGCCGCGCCGCCGCCGAGGCGCTGGCGCCCCGGCTGCGTGCGCTGGCCGTGCCCGAGGCCGACTACGCCGCCTGGGACGCGCACCGGATCGGCCCGTCGCGCGTGGCGCCGCCGGTCGACGGCATCCAGATCGCCGGCTTGAAACGCGTGAACCCGCGGACCGTGGCGCGCTACTTGAAGCAGCGCCCCGGCCAGCCGCTGGACACCGCGCAGCTCGACCGCGACCTGATGCGCGTCTATGGCGACGGCGATTTCGAGAACGTCGACTACGCGTTGCTCGACGAACACGGCCGCCACGTGCTGCGCATCACGCCGCTGGAGAAAAGCTGGGGGCCGGACTACCTGCGCTTCGCGCTCAACCTCAACTCCAGCCTCAGCCAGGGCTCGACCTACAGCCTGCGCGCGGCCTATCAGAACACCTGGCTGAACCCGCTCGGCGGCGAGCTGCTCTACAGCGCCGAGATCGGCAGCAATGCCGGCGCCGGCGTCGAGTGGTACCAGCCGCTGGACGGCGCGCACCGCTTCTTCGCCGACAGCAGCCTGTCCTACCGGCGCGACCGGATCGGCTTCTTCCAGGACGAGCACCGGGTGGCCGAGTACATCCTGGGCACCGGCACGCTGCAGCTGACGGCCGGCGTGAACCTCGGCCTGGCCGGCCAGGCGCGGCTGGGCTGGCGCGCGAGCCGGCGCAACATCAGCATCGAGACCGGCCTGCCGGTGGTGCCCGACCAGAGCGTCAACGACAGCGGTTGGCTCGCCGACCTGGACCTCGACCGGCTGAACCGGCTGTACTTTCCGTCGCGCGGCTGGTCGGCGAGCGCGAACTGGTTCGATTCGCCCGCCAACCATTACAGCCGCCTCGCGGTCGACCTGCGCTCGGCGCACACCTTCGGCGCCTACGTGCTGGGCACGCGCGTGACCTACACCGGCTCGCCGCACGGCGTGCTGCCGCCGTACGACGCGGCCTCGCTGGGCGGTTTCCTGAACCTGTCCGCGTTCGCCAGCGGCCAGTTGCTGGCCGACCAGGCGCGCTACGCGCACGTGCGGGTCGAGCGCATCGTCGGCCGCGCGCCGCTGGGCCTGCGCGGCGACCTGCGGCTCGGCGTCGCGCTGGAGGCGGGCAAGGTCGCTCACCCGTTCTCGGAGACACAGCGCACCGGCTGGCTCGATTCGACCACCCTCTACCTCGGCGGGCAGACGCCGTTCGGACCGGTCTACGTGGGCGTCGCCTACTCGACCCGCGGCGTCTCCAACGCCTACCTCTTCCTCGGCACGCCGTAGTCAGGCTTCGGGCGGCGCGGCGGCGCCGGCGCCGTCGCCATCACCGTCGGTCAGCCAGGTGTCGAGCAGCGTGTAGGCCACCGCCAGCAGCACCGGGCCGACGAAGATGCCGACCAACCCGAACGCGAACAGCCCGCCGATCACGCCGGCGAAGATGAGCAGCAGCGGCAGGTCGGCGCCGAGCCGGATCAGCAACGGGCGCAGAAAGTTGTCCATCGTGCCGACGATCACCGACCAGACGACGAGGAACACGCCCCAGCCGGTGGCACCGCTCCAGAAGGCCCAGATCGCGGCCGGCACGAGCACCGGCAGCGCGCCGATCTGGGCGATGCACAGCATGAACATCAGCGCGGTCAACAGCCCGGCGAAGGGCACGCCGGCCACCGCCAGGCCGATGCCGCCGAGCACTCCCTGCACGATGGCGGTGACGCCCACGCCGAGCGCGACGCCGCGGATCGCGTCGCCGGCCAGTTGCACCGCCTCCTCGCCGCGCACCCCGGCCAACCGGCGCGCGAAGCGCCGCACCAGCGCCGCCGCCGCCTCGCCGTGCGTGTACATCACGGCCGCGATCACCACCGTGATCAGGAACTGCAGGACCAGGTAGCCGATGCCGCCGACCTCGGCGACGAACCATTTCGTGGCCAACCCGGCATAGGGCTGCAGCCGGACGAGCAGACCGTCCAGGCCGGCCGCCACCGCCTGCTCCCAGGCGGCAACCACGCGGTCGCCAACGTAGGGCAGACCCGCCAGCCAGGACGGCGGCGTGTCGGCCAGGCGCAGCGAGGTGAGCGACTTCGCCCAGCCGGCGATGCGGTCGGCGTTGTCGACCAGCGTCGCGATCGCGAAGGTCAGCGGCAGCACGAACAGCAGCAGCAGCGCCAGCGTCATCAGCGCGGACGCCAGCCAACGGCGACCGCGCAATCGCGCCTGCAGCCGCAGCATCACCGGCCAGGTCGCGACGACGATCATCGTGGACCAGATCGCCGGGCCCAGGAACGGGCGCAGGATCCACAGCGAGGCGCCGATCAGCGCGCCGATGAAGAGCACCACCAGCGTGGTGCGCGCGAGGTCGGGCATGTCGGGTCGGCTCATCGGGCGGCGGCCTTGCGAAAAGGTGGCGGAGTGTCAGCGGCCCAGCGGCACGCGCGACACCGGCCGGCGCGGCATGGCCTTCGGCAGGCCGCAGCGGCAAGCGATGATTGTGACGTGCCCGACGCGGTCTACGACCGCCAGGCGGTCAGCCGCCACAGCGCCGGCCGCGGCGGCCGGCGTTCGGGCGGCAACGCGCCCGGCGGCCACGGGCTGGGCGGGTCCAGGTCCTCGGCGAAGGCTTCGCTGCGGTACAGCCCGGGCTGCGTGTCCGGCCAGGCCTCGGCCTCGAGCAGCGAGGCCGGCAGCGTGGGCAGCGCGGACAGGGAGTTCATGGCCCTCCACTTTGCCCCGATTTGGTTTCAACTTGATGTCAATGGGTATCCGCTTGCAAGCGCGGCGGCGGTGACCGTGACGACCGTGGCGCGAACGCGTCGCTATCATGGCCGGGCATGTCCACCACCCTCGAAGGCCGGCTCGTCGTGGCCATCTCGTCGCGCGCGCTGTTCGACTTCGAGGAAGAGAACCGCGTCTTCGAGGCTGCCGACGACCGCGCCTACATGCAGCTCCAACTCGAGCGACTGGACCTCCCGGCGCGACCCGGAGTCGCCTTCTCGCTCGTCAACAAGCTCCTCGCCTTCAACGACGCGCGATCGCGCGTCGAGGTGGTGATCCTCTCGCGCAACGACCCGGTCTCGGGAATGCGCGTGTTCCGCTCGGCCCAGCATTTCGGGCTGAAGGTCGAACGCGGCGTGTTCACGCGCGGCGAGAGCCCGTGGCGTTATCTGCGGCCGTTGGCGGCGAACCTGTTCCTGTCCACCAACGAGGCGGACGTGCGCTCGGCGCTGGCCGCCGGCGTGCCCGCGGCGCGCGTGTTTCCGCACAGCAAGCACGCCAGCGACGCCCACCCGGGCGAGGTGCGCATCGCGTTCGACGGCGACGCGGTGCTGTTCAGCGACGAGGCCGAGCGCGTGTTCCGGCGCGACGGGCTGGACGCCTTCCAGAGCCACGAGCGCGACCACTCGGCGACGCCGCTGGCGCCGGGCCCGTTCAAGCCGCTGCTCGAGGCGCTGCACCGGCTGCAGCGCGAACCCGGACAGCGCATGCGCGTGCGCACCGCGCTCGTCACCGCGCGCAGCGCGCCGGCCCACGAGCGCGCGATCCGCACGCTGATGGACTGGCGCATCGAGGTCGACGAGGCGATGTTCCTCGGCGGCCTCGCGAAGGGTGAATTCCTGCGCGAGTTCGAGCCCGACTTCTTCTTCGACGACCAGACCGGCCATGTCGAGAGTGCGGCCGGCCATGTGCCGGCCGGGCATGTCGCCTCCGGCATCGTCAACCGCGACCCATCCCAGTGCGTTTAGTAAAATTACCCAATTGACGGTCGCCTCGGCGGGCCCTTTTGCGAATCACTTTCTTGTCATCCACAGCGGCTTCCAGCGCCGACCGCCCGGCCATTCAGGCGTCGACCGCGATGGCCGCTCGATGAGCCCCGGCCGCGAGCCCGCCGGCGTGCTGCTGCTGCATGGGTTGTGCAGTACACCGGAGGAGTTGCTGCCGGTGCAAGCCGCGCTGCGCGGCGCCGGACACGAGGTGCGTTCGGCACCGCTGCCCGGCTACTCGTTCGACGCCTCGGCCGAGCGCCAGCGCGCGTCGACCTGGCGCGACTGGCTGGGCCAGGTGACGGCGCAGGCCGCCGCGCTGCGCGAGCGGCATTCGACGGTCGTGCTGGTCGGACTGTCGGCCGGCGCCTCGCTCGCGCTCGGCACGGTGATGCTCGGCGAGGTCGCGATCGACGGCCTGGTGCTGATGTCCACGCCGCTGCGCTACGACGGCTGGTCCGTGCCCTGGTACCAGTTCCTGATGCCGCTGGCGCTGTACACGCCGCTCGGGCGCTTCTGGCAATACGAGGAGCGCCCGCCCTACGGCGTGAAAAATCCGCGCGTGCGGCGCTGGATCGAGCGCGAACTGCGGTCGCGCCGGGTCTCTCGCGCCGGTGCGGCCGTGATCGGGGTCGACCACCTGCGCGAACACGATCGGCTGCGGCGCGAACTGCTGCGCCGGCTGGGCCATTTCGACTGTCCTCCGGTGCTCGCG
This sequence comes from uncultured beta proteobacterium, assembly GCA_963788635.1. Classification (GTDB taxonomy): domain Bacteria; phylum Pseudomonadota; class Gammaproteobacteria; order Burkholderiales; family Burkholderiaceae_C; genus Rubrivivax. The sequence continues at coordinate 168,295 of CAWBHE010000015.1, forward strand.
CTGCATGCCCGCGACGACGAGGTCGCGAGCCTGGCCAATGTCGAGCTGCTCGCACGGCGGCTCGGCCGCACGACGCTGCGCAGCGTCGTGCTCGAAGACAGTCACCACATGATCACGATCGACAATGACCGCCAGCAGGTGGCCCGTGAGACCGTGAGCTTCGTCGGCGCCCTGCTGTCGCCGGCTCCCTGCTCTGGAGAGAGACATCGTGAACCCGCATACGTTTGAGGTCGTCGCCGACGTGCTGCAGCAGCAGTTCCACGTCGAGCCGGGAAAGATCGCGCCGGACAGCTCGCTGCACGCGCTGGGGCTGGATTCGCTGTCGCTGATGGAGTTCGTCTTCGCGATCGAGGACCGCTTCGATCTGCGCATCCCCGAAGAGCGCCTCGACCCGCGCCAGAGCCAGCTCACGCTGACCGACCTGTGCGACGCGCTCGACGAAGGCCTGGCCCAGCGACCGCTGGTGGCCTGAGAGCCGCGATGCGGCGCGTCTGCGTGACCGGCTGCGGCGTCGTCTCGCCGATCGGCAACGACCTCGCGACGTTCGACGACGCGCTGTTCGGTGGCCGTTCGGCGGTCGAAGCCTACGAGCTCCGATTGCCCGGCAGCGACCCGGTCCACGTGCCGGTCGCGCGCTGCCGCTTCGACGAGAGCGCGACGCGCACGCCGTCCAAGGTGCCCGCCGACCGCGGCACCGCGATGGCGCTGGCCAGCGCCGCCTCGGCCGCCCACGCCGCAGGGCTGAGTGCCGGCGGCGTCGACCCCGAGCGGCTGGGTGTCTTCTGGGGCAGCGGCATGGGCGGCGCGTCGACCTTCGACGCGACCTGCCGCCAGGTCTACGGCGAGGCGCGGCGCATCCGGCCGACCAGCGTCGTGACCGCGATGCCCAACGCGCCGGTGGCCGAACTCGCGCTGCTGTTCGGCGCGCGTGGCGCGGCGATCGGTTTCGCCTGCGCCTGCGCGTCGGCCGCGGTCGCGATCGGCGAGGCGATGCGCGCGCTGCGCGACGGCCGCCTCGACGTGGCCGTCGTCGGCGGCAGCGACGCGCTGCTGTCGCCCGGCGTGATCGGCGCCTGGCAGGCGATGCGCGTGCTCGCGCCGCCGGGCGACGACGCGGCGCATGCCTGCCGGCCCTTCGCCGCCGACCGGGCCGGGTTTGCGCTCGGCGAAGGCGCAGCCGCCTTCGTGCTCGAGACCGAGCCGCATGCGCGCGCGCGCGGCGCGCGCTGGACCAGCGTGCTGTCGGGCTTCGCGACCAATTGCGACGGCATGCACATCACGCAGCCCGATGCCGGCGGCCAGAGCCGCGCGATGGCGGCGGCGCTGACGGACGCCGGGCTGGCAGCGGCCGACATCGGCCACGTCAACGCGCACGGCACGGCCACCGTCGCCGGCGACGCCGCCGAAGCGCAGTCGCTGCGCCGGACCTTCGGCCCCGGCGGACCGGCGGTCACCGCGACGAAATCCGTGCTCGGGCACCTGCTCGGCGCCGGCGGCGCGGTCGAATTGCTGGCGACGCTGCGCGCGCTCGAGCGCGGCCTGGCGCCGCCGACCGGCCATGCCGCCGCGCTAGACCCGGCGTTCGAGATCGATCTGGTCCAGCGTGAAGCGCGACCGCTGCCGGGACTGCGCCACGCGATGAGCAACTCGTTCGCGTTCGGCGGCACGAACGCGGTGCTGATCGCATCGCGGGCGGACTGATCCCCGCCGCCGCATGATTTCGTTCGGCCGACGCGCGGCGCACGAACGCCTGGAACGCATGCAGGCCTCGCCGCGCTGGGCCGGCACCGGCTTTCACAACGTCCACCCGATGCTGCCCGGGCTGCGCGACCCGGCGGTGCCGCGGCCGACGCTGGCCGAATTCCTGCGCGGCGGCTCGCGCCGGGTGCCGAACGGGCCGCTGCCGTCGCTGAACCCGCTCGATGCCTGGACGCGGCCGCCGGCCAGCGGCCTGCGCGCGACCTGGCTCGGCCACTCGACGGTGCTGATCGAGATCGACGGCCTGCGCGTGCTCACCGACCCGGTCTGGGGCGCGCGCGCTTCGCCATCGCAGTGGCTCGGCCCGAAGCGCTTCCAGCCGGTGCCGGTGGCGCTCGAGCGGCTGCCGCCGATCGACCTGGTGGTGCTGTCGCACGACCATTACGACCACCTCGACCACGTCACCGTGCGCACGCTCGCGGCGACCGGCGTGCCCTTCGTCACCTCGCTCGGCGTCGGCGCGCACCTCGAGGCCTTCGGCGTGCCGCCCGAGCGGATCACCGAGCTCGACTGGTGGGAGAGCTTCGCGCTGCCCGGCGCCGAACTGACGGTGACGGCCGCGCCGTCGCAGCATTTCTCCGGCCGCGGCTGAAGGACCGCAACGCGACGCTGTGGTCCAGCCTGGTGATCCGCTCGGCGCGGCATTCGGTCTTCTTCAGCGGCGACACCGGGCTGACGAGCGAGTACGCCGCGATCCGCGAACGGCTCGGTCCGTTCGACCTGGTGATGCTCGAGGTCGGCGCTTTCCACCCGTCCTGGGGCCACATCCACCTCGGCCCGGAGAACGCGCTCGAAGCGCATGCGCTGCTCGGCGGCGGCGCTTTCCTGCCGGTGCACTGGGGCACGTTCAGCCTCGCGATGCACGCCTGGGACGAGCCGGCCGAGACCTTGTTCGAACTCGCGCCGCGGCGCGGCGTCCAGCTTCTGATGCCGCGCCTGGGCGAGGCGGTCGAGCCGGTGCAGGTCGAAACGGTGACACCCTGGTGGCGCAGCGTCGACACCGGCGCCCCGACCGCCCCGACCGCAGCTCCGGCACCGACGACGCTGCCGACGTCGATGCCCTGGCCCATGGACTGAGGATGCGATGAAGATAGCGATCGAACCCGGCGTGCGACTGTTCGTCGACGTCGAGGGCCCGGCGCTGGTGCCCGACGGCCCGGCGCTGCGCGAGAAGCCGACGCTGGTGCTGCTGCACGGCGGCCCCGGCTACGACCATTCGGGCTTCAAGCCGGCGTTCAGCCGCCTGGCCGACCTCGCGCAGATCGTCTATGTCGACCACCGCGGCCATGGCCGCAGCGACCGCCGCCCGGCGGCGGAATGGACGCTCGACCACTTCGCCGACGACGTCGTGCGGCTGTGCGACGCGCTGGGCATCGTCAAGCCCATCGTGCTCGGCCAGTCCTTCGGCGGCTTCGTCGCGCAGCGCTACATCGAGCGTCATCCGGCGCACCCGGCGGCGGTGATCCTGTCCAGCACCTCGCCGCACCTGGGCCTGGCGCGCAAGCTCGCGATGTTCGAGCGCCTGGGCGGGCCCGAGGCGCGCGCGGTCGCCGAGCGTTTCTGGACCGCACCGAACCCGGGCACCTGGGCCGACTACAACCGCGTCTGCAAGCGCCACTACAACACCCGGCCGCCGCAGGACGACGACGCCCAGCAGCGCATCGTCTTCAACGAGGCGATCCTGTTCGCGTCCGCCAGCGGCGAGCAGCAGACGATGAACCTGCTGCCCGGCCTGGCGAACGCACGCTGCCCGGTGCTCGTGATGGCGGGCGAACAGGACCCGGTCTGCCCGCTCGAAGACGCGCAGGACATCTTCGCCGCGCTGCCGGCGCGCTGGCGGCAGTTCGCGAGCTTTGCGAACTCGGGCCACGGCGCCTGGCGCGACGAGCCCGACGCGGCGTTCGCGCGGCTGCGCGAGTTCATCGCACAGAGCCTGTGAAGGCTCTCAATCGACCGCCCAGTTCCATGAGATCGCGCTGACGCGGCCGTCGACGACCTCGAAGGTCAGCGTGTCGCGCGGCGGGTGCGCGCGCCCCAGCGCGTAGCCGAAGGCGTGGCCCAGGTGCAGGCTCGGCAGGCCGAGCAGCGCCTGCACCTGCGCCGGCGTCGCGCCGACCGCGATGCCGGCCGGCAGCCGGGGCTCGACGCCGAGCACGACCAGCGCCATCGGTGCCACCCGCTCCTGCGCCGCATGGCGCTCGACCCAGGTCGCGGTGCGGAAACTGCGGCAGTCGATCGAGTGCATCTCGTCGACGCCCTCCCCCGCCGCCGCGGCGCCGACAAAGCTGGTCTTGCGCTCGACCGGGTGCGCGCAGCCGGCGGCGACGATGGCGCGGCCGGCCCGGTCGAGTTCGGCCAGCAGGTCGGCATCGGCGGCGAGTGCGGGCGCGGCGAGCGCCAGCGCCAACGCCAGCGCCAGCAGCGCGCCCGAACGCCACCGAAGTCCGCGCATCGGTTCAGGGCTGCTCGGAAGTCGCCGCCCCAGGCGATGGACCAGCGCGCGGGATCGACGTACTTGCGGAACGCTGCGTCGACCTGGTCCAGCGTGAGCGCGCCGATCGCGTCGTCGACGCGCTGCGACAGCGCGAAGCTGCGCCCGAGGTACAGGTTCTGCAGCAGCTGCGCGGTGACCACGCCGTCCTGCGCACGCGACTGGCGGCGCAGGCTGAGCAGGCCGACACGCGCGGCGTCCAGCTCGGCCTGGGTGAAGCCGTCCTTCAGCGCGCGCGCGGTCTCCTCGCGCAACGCAGCCTCGACCCGGGGCTGGTTCTGCGGCGCGAAGATCGCCGAGACGGCGAAGGTCGAGTTCGGCTCGATCGAACTCCAGTCGACGTTCGAACGCACGTCGTAGCTCAGGCCGTCGCGCTCGCGGATGCGCGTCCACAGCCGCGACGCACTGGACGCGCCGAAGATCCGGTTCGCGACCAGCATCGCGGCGTAGTCGGCGTCGTTGTCGGACAGCGGCAGCGCCAGCTCGGCGAGCAGGTTCGCGTTGGCCTTGTCCGGCGCGTTCAACACGAAGCGCTCGGGCGCCACCGCGACCAGCGGCTGCGGCGCGCGCAGATAAGGCTGCGGGCCGGCCGCCGGCTGGCGCCAGTCGCCGAACGCGGTGTCCAGCGCCTGGCGCACCGCAGCCGGGTCGAGGTCGCCGACAGCGGCGAACTCGGCATGCGCGGCGCTGTAGAAGCGGCGCTGGAAGTCCGCCAGCCGCGCGGCCGTCACCGCGTTCACGTCGTCGACCATCTCGTCGAAGCTGGGCGCGTAGCGCAGGTCGCCGCGCGGGTAGGGGTTGCCGTGGCGCTGGAGCCGGTTCGCGATCAGGCCGGCCGGATCCTTGCGCTGGCGCTCGATCGCGGCCAGCCACTGGCGACGCGTCTCGGCCAGCGCGTCGTCCGGGTAAGCGGGCGCGCGCAGGAGCCGGCCGACGAGCTCGATCAGCGCCGGCAGGTGCTCGCGCGTGGTCGTCATCGAGACCGTCAGCGTCTGGCCGTCGGCACCGAAGCCGACCTCGGCCTGCAGGCGGTCGAAGGCGTCGCTGATCTGCTGGCGCGTCATGCCGGCGCCGCCCTTGTCGAGCAGGCTGCCGGCGAGGGCGGCCACCGTGTCCAGGCCCTTCAGGCTCGTCACGTCGCCGTAGTGCAGCGCCAGGCGTGCGCGCACGACGCCGCCGCGCGTGCCCTTGGGCAGCAGCGCGATCTTCATGCCGCTGGCCAGCGTCGCGGTCTGCGTGCGCGCGTCCAGGTTCGCCGGCGTCGCGTCGAAGGCCTCGACCTGGGCCGCGCTCGGGTCGCCCTGGTAGCCCGCGACCAGCGCCGCGACATCGACCCGCGCCGGTGCCGGCGCGCGCTGCGGCTGCGCGGTGGGCAGGTAGACGCCGACGGTGCGGTTGTCCGGCACCAGATAGGCGTCGACGACGCGCTGCAGGTCGGCCAGCGTGAGCCGCTTCACCTGGTCGCGCTGCAGGAAGTACAGCCGCCAGTCGCCGAGCGCGATCGCGCCCGAGAGCTGGACGCCGACGCGCTCGGGGTCGGTGAAGCCGAGCTGCCAGCTGTTCAGCCATTGCGTGCGCGCCCGCTCCAGCTCCTCGGCCGTGATCGGGTGGTCTTTCAGCGCATCCATCGTCGAAAGCAGCGCGGCCTTCGCCTGGGCCACGTCCTGCCCGGGCGCGAGCTGGGCACCGACGAACATCGGCGCCGGCTCGGCCAGCGTCCACGCGAAGCCGAAGGTCGACGCGGCGAGCTGGGTCTCGACCAGCGCCTTGTGCAACCGGCCCGCCGGCGCATCGCCGAGGATGCTGGCGAGCAGCTCGGCGGCGGCGAAGTCGGGCGCGGGCCCGGCGGCGACGTGGTAGCCGACGTAGATCAGCGGCGAGCCGCCGACGCGACGCACGGTGACGCTGCGCTCGCCGTCCTGCACCGGGTCCAGCGTGTAGCTCGGCTGCAGCACGCGCGCCGGGCGCGCGATCGCGCCGAAGTCCTGCGCGACCCAGGCCAGCGCCTGCGCGGGGTCGAAGCGGCCGGTGATGATCAGCGTCGCGTTGTCGGGCTGGTAGTACTGGCGGTAGAAGGCCTGCAGGCGCGGGATGTCGACGCGCTCGACGTCGATGCGCGCGCCGATCGTGGCCTTGCCGTAGTTGTGCCAGTCGTACATCACGGCCATGGTTTCCTGGAGCAGCATCCGGCTCGGGCTGTTCTCGCCGCTTTCCATCTCGTTGCGCACGACCGTCATCTCGCTGTCCAGGTCCTTGCGCGCGATGAAGCTGTTCACCATCGCGTCGGCCTGCCAGCCCAGGTACCAGCGCAGGTTCTCGGGGTCGGCCGAGAAGCTGGCGAAGTAGTTCGTGCGGTCGAAGCTGGTGCTGCCGTTGAAGCGCATGCCGCGGCGCGAGAACTCGGCCTTCGGGTCCGGGTGCGCGGGCGAGCCCTTGAACATGAGGTGCTCGAGCAGGTGCGCCATCCCGGTCTCGCCGTAGTTCTCCATGCGCGAGCCGACGTGGTAGGTCACGTTGACGGTCGTCGTCGGCTTCGAGTCGTCGGGGACGAGCAGCACCTGCAGCCCGTTGGGCAGGCGGTACTCGGTGATGCCCTCGACCCGCGTGACCTCGTGCAGCCCGGCAGGCAGCGGAGCCGACGGCTGCGCGGTGGCGACCGCGGCGAACAAGGCCAGGCCGAAGGCGAGCAGGCGGGATCGGTTCATGGGGCGGGCGCGCAAAAACGAAGCGCGCAGTTTAGGGTGCGCACCGACGCTGGAATTGACCCCACCCGCCCCCGGGGCGAGGCCTGGGTTCACCCGCCCTGGCGGTAGATGCGCAGTCGATCCAGGTCGAGCACGCGCACGCCACCGTACTCGATGCGGATCACGCCCGCCGCCTGCAGTGCGCGCAGCGCCTCGTTGACGCGCTGGCGCGACAGGCCGACCAGGTAGGCCAGTTCCTGCTGCGTGATGCGCAGCAGCTCGCCCACGCCCGGATAGAGCTGCGGGTGGAACAGCGCCGCCAGGCTGCGCGCGACGCGCTCGTCGGGGTGCGTCAGGCGGTCGATCTCGCGCGCCGCGATGAACTGGCCCAGGCGCTCGTTGAGCTGCATCATCACGAAGCGGTTGAAGCCGATGCTGCGGTCGAGCAGCCAGTGGAAGGTGTCCGCCGGAATGCCCGCGACCACGCTCTTGCGCAGGGCCTGGACGTTGTAGCGGTAGGGCTCGCGCTTGAGCACCGTGCCTTCGCCGAACCAGCCGCCGGGCGACAGGCCGGCGAAAGTGATCGGCATGCCGACGCCACCCGCGCCGTCGTTGCTCATCTTGAGCAGGCCGTCGACGAGGCCGAACCAGTAGGTCACCGGGCGCCCGATCCGGCAGACCCGTTCGCCCGCGGCGACGTCGACGACGCGCAGGTCGGCCACGACGCATTCGCGCTCGGCGGCGGCCAGCCGCGGCAGCCAGGGAATGCCGGCGAGGTCCGGCGCGCTGGCACGGCGCGAGCGCTGCGCCAGCGGCGCGCCAGCGCGGGCGGTCGGGGCAGGGTCTTGGGGCATGGCCTGCGGGAAAGACCGGGGGGTGTCGACCCTAGGATTGTCGTCAGGCCGACAGCCGGACGTCAAACTTTTGCCCAGAATGGCTCCGCAGCCTGGAGATCTGACGGCCGTGCAAAGCACCTTCCCGCGATTGATGCTCGAACATGCGGCGACGCGCCCGCTGGCCCCGGCGCTGCGCGAGAAGGTCTACGGCATCTGGCAGACGCTGAGCTGGGCCGAACTCGCACTGCTGGTGCGCGAACTCGCCTGCGGCCTGGCCGAGGCCGGGCTTCGGCGCGGCGACCGGCTGGTGGTGATCGGCGAGAACCGGCCGCGGCTGTACGCGGCCATGCTCGCGGCGCAGGCGCTCGGCGCGGTGCCGGTGCCGCTGTACCAGGATGCGGCGAGCGCCGAGTACCTGTTCCCGATCCAGAACGCCGAGGTCGCGTTCGCGATCGTCGAGGACCAGGAGCAGGTCGACAAGCTGCTCGAGCTGCGCCCCGAATGCGCGCAGCTGGCCCGCATCTGGTACGACGACCCGCGCGGGCTGCGCCATTACGACGAGCCGGGGCTGGCGCCGCTCGATGCGCTCGTCGAGGCCGGCCGCGCCCGCGCTGCGCGCACGCCGGGATTCTTCGACGCCGAGGTCGCCGCCGGCCGCCCCGACGACGTGGCCGCGATGTTCTTCACCTCGGGCACCACCGGCCACCCGAAGGGCGTGGTGCACACCCACTTCTCGCTCATCGACCGCGCCCGCGCCGGCGCCGACTTCGACCACCTGACCGAGCGCGAGGAGGTGCTGGCCTACCTGCCGCCGGCCTGGATCGGGCAGAACATCTTCAGCTACGCGCAGTGGCTGGCCTGCGGCTACGTGGTGAACTGCCCGGAGTCGGCGGCCACCGTGACGATCGACCTGAAGGAGATCGGGCCGACCTACTACTTCGCACCGCCGCGCGTGTTCGAAGGCCTGCTGACCAGCGTGACGATCCGGATGGAGGACGCGTCGCGCCCGAAGCGCTGGATGTTCCGGCGCGCGATGGACGTGGCGCGCCGCGTCGGCCCGGCGCTGATGGACGGCAAGCCGGTGGGCGCGTTCGACCGCGTCAAGTACGCGCTGGGCAAGGTCTTCGTCTACGGCCCGCTGCGCAACACGCTGGGCTTTTCGCGCGTGCGCGTCGCCTACACCGCCGGCGAGGCGATCGGCCCGGACCTGTTCACTTTCTACCGTTCGATCGGCATCAACCTGAAGCAGCTCTACGGCAGCACCGAAACGGCGGTCTTCGTCTGCCTGCAGCCCGACCACGAGGTCCGGGCCGACACGGTGGGCGTGCCGATCGCGGGCGTCGAGATCCGCGTCACCGACAGCGGCGAGATCCTGGTCAAGTCGCCCGGGCTGCTGAAGGAGTACTTCAAGAACCCGGAGGCGACGGCCGAGGTGCTGGGCGCCGACGGCTGGTACCGCACCGGCGACGCCGGCTTCCTGGACGCCGGCGGCCACCTGAAGATCATCGACCGCGCGAAGGACGTCGGCCGTCTCAGCGGCGGACCCCACGACGGCGCGATGTTCGCGCCCAAGTACGTCGAGAACAAGCTCAAGTTCTTCCCGTTCATCAAGGAGGCGGTGGCCTTCGGCGACGGGCGCGAGAAGGTCTGCGCCTTCGTCAACATCGACTTCGACGCGGTCGGCAACTGGGCCGAGCGGCGCAACCTGGCCTACGCCGGCTATGCCGACCTGGCCGCCAAGCCCCAGGTGCTGGCGCTGCTGCGCGACTGCGTCGAGTCGGTCAACGCCGACCTGGCGCAGGACGCGCGGCTCGCCGGCAGCCAGATCAGCCGCTTCCTCGTGCTGCACAAGGAGCTCGACGCCGACGACGGCGAGCTGACGCGAACGCGCAAGGTGCGCCGCGGCCCGATCGGCGAGAAATACCGCGTCCTCGTCGACGCGCTGTACGGCGACCGCAGCGAGCAGTTCATCGAGACCGCGGTGACCTTCGAGGACGGGCGCCGCGGCAGCGTCTCGGCGACGCTGGCGATCGTCGACGCCCGGACCTTCCCGGCGCTCGCGAGGGCGGCCTGATGGCGCGGCGACCCGTCGGCGACGTGATCCTCGACGCGCGCCACATCGGCCTGCGCTTCGGCGGCGTGCAGGCGCTGACCGACATCAGCTTCGACGTGCGCGAGCACGAGGTGCGCGCGATCATCGGCCCCAACGGCGCGGGCAAGAGCAGCCTGCTCAACTGCATCAACGGCGTGTACTCGCCGCAGCAGGGCGAGATCGCGTTCCGCGGCCGGACCTTCGGCCACCTGAGCAGCCGCCAGGTCGCCGAGATGGGCATCGCGCGCACGTTCCAGAACCTGGCGCTGTTCAAGGGCATGAGCGTGCTCGACAACATCATGACCGGGCGCAACCTGAAGATGCGCGCGAACCTGTTCCAGCAGGCGCTGCGCTGGGGCGCGGCCGAACGCGAGGAGGTGGCGCAGCGCGAGGCGGTCGAACGCATCATCGATTTCCTCGAGATCCAGGCCTGGCGCAAGACACCGGTCGGCCGGCTGCCGTACGGGCTGCAAAAGCGCGTCGACCTCGGCCGCGCGCTGGCGATGGAGCCCAGCGTGCTGCTGCTCGACGAGCCGATGGCCGGCATGAACGTCGAGGAGAAGCAGGACATGAGCCGCTTCATCCTCGACGTCAACGCCGAGTACGGCACGACGATCGTGCTGATCGAGCACGACATGAGCGTCGTGATGGACATCAGCGACCGCGTCGTCGTGCTCGACTACGGCAAGAAGATCGGCGACGGCGCGCCCGACGAGGTGCGCTCGAACCCGGACGTGATCAGCGCCTACCTCGGCACCACCCACTGATGGCCTTCTTCCTCGAGACCCTGTTCGGCGGCCTGATGGCCGGGATGCTGTATTCGCTGATCGCGCTCGGCTTCGTGCTGATCTTCAAGGCCAGCGGCGTCTTCAACTTCGCGCAGGGCGCGATGGTGCTGTTCGCGGCGCTCGCGATGGCGCGTTTCGCCGAATGGTTCCCGAAGTGGTTCGGCTTCCAGAGCCTGCTGCTCGCCGACCTGCTGGCCTTCGCCGCGGCGATGGTCGTGATGGTCGGCGTCGCCTGGGTCATCGAGCGGCTGGTGCTGCGCCGGCTCGTCAACCAGGAGGGCATCACGCTGCTGATGGCGACGCTGGGCATCGCCTACTTCCTGGACGGCTTCGGCCAGATGCTGTTCGGCTCGGACATCTACGAGATCAACATCGGCATGCCCAAGGACCCGACCTTCGTCCTGACGTCGGTGTTCGAAGGCGGCGTGCTGATCAGCCGCGAGGACCTGTACGCGGCGGCGATCGCCGCGGCGCTGGTGGCCGGGCTCTCGCTGTTCTTCCAGAAGACGGCCACCGGCCGCGCGCTGCGCGCGGTCGCCGACGACCACCAGGCGGCGCAGTCGATCGGCATCCCGCTCAACCGCATCTGGGTCATCGTCTGGAGCGTGGCCGGCTTCGTCGCGCTGGTCGCCGGGATGATCTGGGGCAGCAAGCTCGGCGTGCAGTTCTCGCTCTCGCTGGTGGCGCTGAAGGCGCTGCCGGTGGTGATCCTCGGCGGGCTGACCTCGGTGCCGGGCGCGATCGTCGGCGGGCTGCTGATCGGCGTCGGCGAGAAGCTCTCCGAGATCTACATCGGCCCCTACTTCGGCGGCGGCATCGAGGTCTGGTTCGCCTACGTGCTCGCGCTCGTGTTCCTGCTCGTGCGGCCGCAAGGGCTGTTCGGCGAGAAGATCATCGACCGGGTCTGAACCATGTTCTACAGAGAGAACGGCCAGTTCAAGACCTCGTACGCGAGCGACCTGCAGATCTTCCCGATCCGGCAGGACCGCATCGCGATCGCGCTGCTGCTCGCGCTGGCCTTCGTCGCGGTGCCGCTGTTCGCGCCCGAGTACCTGCTGCGCGCGATCCTGATCCCGTTCCTGATCCTGTCGCTCGCGGCGCTCGGGCTGAACGTGCTCGTCGGCTACTGCGGGCAGATCTCGCTCGGCACCGGCGCCTTCATGGCGGTGGGCGCCTACGCGGCCTACAACTTCCATGCGCGCATCGACGGCATGCCGCTCGTCGCGTCGGTGCTGCTCGGCGGCGTCTGCGCCACCGCGGTCGGCGTGCTGTTCGGCATCCCGTCGCTGCGCATCAAGGGGCTGTACCTCGCGGTCGCGACGCTGGCGGCGCAGTTCTTCACCGACTGGGCCTTCCTGCGCATCCGCTGGTTCACCAACGATTCGTCGTCGGGCTCGGTCAGCGTGGCCGGGCTCAACGTGTTCGGCGTGCCTATCGTCTCGCCGGTGCAGAAGTACCTGTTCTGCCTGAGCTTCCTGGCGCTGTTCGCGCTGCTCGCGAAGAACCTCGTGCGCGGCGCGATCGGCCGCGAATGGATGGCGATCCGCGACATGGACGTCGCCGCCGCGGTGATCGGCATCCGCCCGGTCTACGCCAAGCTGACCGCGTTCGCGGTGAGCTCGTTCATCGTCGGCGTCGCCGGCGCGCTGTGGGGCTTCATCCACCTCGGTTCGTGGGAGCCGGCGGCGTTCAACATCGACCGCTCGTTCCAGCTGCTGTTCATGGTGATCATCGGCGGCCTGGGCTCGATCATGGGCAGCTTCTTCGGCGCGGCCTTCATCGTCGTGCTGCCGATCGTGCTGGACAGCCTGCCGCAATGGGCCGGCATCCCGGTCGACACCGCACTCGCCGCGCACCTGACCTACATGGTCTTCGGCGGCCTGATCGTCTTCTTCCTGATCGTCGAGCCGCACGGCATCGCGCGCCTGTGGTCGACCGCGAAGGAGAAGCTGCGGCTGTGGCCGTTCCCCCATTGACCCAAGAAGCGCCACGCAGCAAGGCGCGTTGTTCCACCCCTGGAGAGACAAGCATGAAGAGACTCAAATCCCTGGCCCTCATGGCCGCCGTCCTGGCGTCGAGCCTGGGCGCCGCCCTCACCGCACCGGCCGCGCACGCGCAGGCCAAGGAGCAGTTCTTCCCGCTGCTCGTCTACCGCACCGGCCCGTACGCGCCGAACGGCACGCCGTGGGCGAACGGCAAGCAGGACTACATCAAGCTCGTCAACGCGCGCGACGGCGGCATCAACGGCGTCAAGATCACGTTCGAGGAATGCGAGACCACCTACGCCGCCACCGACAAGGGCGTCGAATGCTACGAGCGGCTGAAGAGCAAGGCCTCGCTGTTCGACCCGCAGTCGACCGGCATCACCTTCGCGCTGACCGACAAGGCGCCGCTGGACAAGGTGCCGCTGATCACGCTCGGCTACGGGCTCGCCGCGTCGCAGGACGGCGGCGTCTTCAAGTGGAACTTCCCGCTGCTGGGCAGCTACTGGACCGCGGCCGACATCCTGATCCAGGCCATCGCGAAGAAGGAAGGCGGCTTCGACAAGCTCAAGGGCAAGAAGATCGCGCTCGTCTACCACGACAGCCCGTTCGGCAAGGAGCCGATGCCGCTGCTCGAGGAGCGCAGCAAGATGCACGGCTTCCAGTTCGTCAAGATCCCGGTCACGCCGCCGGGGCTGGAACAGAAGTCGGTCTGGCTGCAGGTGCGTCAGCAGCGCCCCGACTACGTGCTGCTCTGGGGCTGGGGCGTGATGAACTCGACCGCGCTCAAGGAAGCCCAGGCCACCGGTTACCCGCGCGACAGGATGTACGGCGTCTGGTGGTCCGGCGCCGAGCCCGACGTGAAGGACGTCGGCATGGGCGCCAAGGGCTACAACGCGCTGAACCTGAACTCGGCCGGCACCCAGCCCAAGGTGATCCAGGACATCCTGAAGCTCGTGCACGACAAGGGCCAGGGCACCGGCCCGCGTGACGAGGTCGGCAGCGTGCTCTACACGCGCGGCGTCGTGATCCAGATGCTCGGCATCGAGGCCGTGCGGCGCGCGCAGGAGCGCTTCGGCAAGGGCAAGGTGATGACCGGCGAGCAGGTGCGCTGGGGCCTGGAGAATCTGGCGCTCGACCAGAAGAAGCTCGACGCACTGGGCTTCAACGGCGTGATCCGGCCGGTCAGCACCTCGTGCGCCGACCACATGGGCTCGATGACGGCGCGCATCCAGACCTGGGACGGCGCGAAGTGGAACATCACGAGCGACTTCATCGAGGCCGACGAGCAGATCATCAAGCCGATGGTGCGCGCGGCCGCCGACAAGTACGCGGCGGAGAAGAAGATCACCCGGCGCACCCCCGCGGATTGCCAGTCCTGAGCCATGACGCACCCCCATGCGACCAAGCTTCCCGCGGCGGAACCGGCTCTGCCGGGCCGCTCGCGGACGGCCCCCTCGGGGGGTGGCGAGCAAAGCGAGCTTGGGGGCTCACCGTTCCTCAACGTCAACGGCATCGAGGTCATCTACAACCACGTGATCCTCGTGCTGAAGGGCGTCTCGCTGCAGGTGCCCGAGGGCGGCGTGGTGGCCTTGCTCGGCGGCAACGGTGCCGGCAAGACGACCACGCTGCGCGCGGTGAGCAACCTGCTCGCCGGCGAGCGCGGCGCGGTCACCAAGGGTTCGATCGAGTTGCGCGGCGAGCGCATCGAGCGGCTCAGCACGTCGGACATGGTCGAGCGCGGCGTGGTCCAGGTGATGGAAGGTCGGCACTGCTTCGCGCACCTGACGATCGAGGAGAACCTGATGACGGGCGCCTACACGCGGCGCGACGGCCGCGCCGCGGTCGCGGCGACGCTGGAGAAGGTCTACGGCTACTTCCCACGGTTGAAGATGCGGCGCGGCTCTCAGGCCGCCTACACCTCGGGCGGCGAGCAGCAGATGTGCGCGATCGGCCGCGCGCTGATGGCGAATCCGAAGATGGTGCTGCTCGACGAGCCGAGCATGGGGCTGGCGCCGCAGATCGTCGAGGAGGTGTTCGAGATCGTCAAGGATCTGAACCAGCGCGAGAACGTCACCTTCCTGCTCGCCGAGCAGAACACCGGCATGGCGCTGCGCTACGCCGACCACGGCTACATCCTCGAGAACGGCCGCATCGTGATGGACGGCGAAGCGAGCGCGCTGCGCGAGAACGAGGACGTCAAGGAGTTCTACCTCGGCATGGGCGGCGCTACCGACGGAAGCCCACGCAAGAGCTTCCGCGACGTGAAGAGCTACAAGCGGCGCAAGCGGTGGTTGAGTTGACCCCCCCGTAGCGCCTTCGGCGCTCCCCCCCAGGGGGGCGCCGCCGGCGGGCCGGCAGAGCCGGACCCACGGCGGCTGCTGGCCGTACCGCTGCCGTGGAGGCACTGATGGATGACTTCGGCTTGGCGCCGCCACCGTTCAATCCCGAGGAGGCGCTGCAGCGGCTGCGCAAGGAACTGCGCGAGCTCGGTCTCGCCGAGCGCGAAGGGCGCTTCGAGCGCCGCAGCGTCGCGATCGCCCGTGCCGCGGTCGACGGTGCGGTGATCCAGGCCGCGATCGTCAAGCGGCCGTCGCGCAACAGCCCGGAATGGCAGGGCAAGGCCTTGAAGACGATTGCCGACCTGCGCGACTTCGTCGCCGAGCTGAAGAAGAAGCTGGCCGCCTGGGGCGACCGCGATGACTGAGTTCTACGACGCGCTGGAGACGCGCGACCCGGCGCAGCGCGAGGCCGCGCTGATGGCCGCGCTGCCGGCGCAGGTGGCGGCGGCGAAGCGCACGCGCGCGTTCGCGGCCGCGCTGGCGACGGTCGACGCCGCGGCGGTGACGACGCGCGCCGCGCTCGCCGCGCTGCCCGTCACGCGCAAGCACGAGCTGCTCGAACGCCAGCAGACCGCGCGCGCGGCCGGCGGCGACCCGTTCGGCGGCTTCTCGGCGATCGGCTGGCGTGCGCTCGGCAGCGCGCGGCCGGCGCGCCGCGTCTTCCAGTCGCCAGGCCCGATCTACGAACCCGAGGGCGCCGGCGTCGATTACTGGCGCTTCGCGCGCGCCCTGTTCGCGGCCGGCCTGCGCGCCGGCGACCTGGTGCACAACAGCTTCAGCCACCACCTGACGCCGGCTGGATCGATGATGGAAACCGGCGCGCACGCGATCGGCTGCACGGTGTTCCCGGGTGGCGTCGGCAACACCGAGCTGCAGGTGCAGGCGATGGCCGAGCTGCGCCCCGACGCCTATGTCGGCACGCCGAGCTTCCTGCGCATCGCGCTCGAGAAGGCGGACGCGCTCGGGCTGTCGCTGCCGTCGCTGAAGAAGGCCTCGGTCGGCGGCGAGGCCTTTCCGGCGGCGCTGCGCGACGCCTTGCGCGCGCGCGGCATCGAGGCCTACCAGAGCTACGGCACCGCCGACCTCGGCCTCGTCGCCTACGAGACCGAGGCGCGCGCCGGGCTGGTCCTCGACGAGGGGGTGATCGTCGAGATCGTGCGCCCCGGCACCGGCGACCCGGTGCCCGAGCCGCAGCCAGGCCAGGCCGCGGAGGTCGGCGAAGTGGTGGTCACGACGCTGAACCCCGACTACCCGCTGCTGCGCTTCGGCACCGGCGACCTGTCGGCGCTGCTGCCCGGGCCCTGCCCGACCGGCCGCAGCAACCGCCGCATCCGCGGCTGGCTCGGCCGCGCCGACCAGACCGTCAAGGTGCGCGGCATGTTCGTGCACCCGGGCCAGGTGGCCGAGGTGCTGCGCCGCCACCCGGAGGTTCTGCGCGCGCGGCTGGTCGTCGAAGGCGAGATGGCGAACGACCGGATGACGCTGCGCGCCGAGTGCGCCGGCGCGCCCGAAGGCCTGGCCGAGCGCCTGGCGCAGAGCCTGCGCGACGTGACCAAGCTGCGCGGCGAGGTCGCGCTGCTCGCGCCCGGCAGCCTGCCCAACGACGGCCGCGTGATCGAGGACGCGCGCCGGCTCGAATGAGGCTCGGCGCCGTGCCTCAGGAAATTCGCAGCGGGATCGTCACCGGCCCGTCGTTGACGAGCGCGACCTGCATGTCGGCGCCGAAGACGCCGGCCTCGACGACGGGATGGCGCTCGCGCGCCAGGCGCAGCACGGCCTCGTAGAGCCTGCGGCCCGCCTCGGCCGGCGCAGCGCCGGTGAAGCTGGGCCGGTTGCCGCTCGACGCGTCGGCCGCGAGCGTGAACTGAGAGACGACGAGCAGGCCGCCGCCGACGTCCTGCAGGCTGAGGTTCATCTTGCCGGCAGCGTCGGCGAAGACGCGCAGCTTGAGCATCTTGTCGACCAGCTTCGCTGCCTGGACCTCGGTGTCGGCGGGCTCGGCGCAGACCAGCGCCAGCAGACCGGCGCCGATCTCGCCGACGACAGCGCCGGCGACCGAGACGCGCGCCGACACGACGCGCTGCAGCAGGGCGATCACGGCCGGCCCGTGCTCAGCCGGCGAGCGTGACGCGCGCGAATTTGCGCTTGCCGACCTGGACGACGCAGGTGCCGGCGCCGACCTTCAGCGCCTTGTCGCTGACGACCGCACCGTCGATGCGCACGCCGCCCTGCTCGACCAGGCGCAGCGCCTCGCTCGTCGACGGCGCCAGGCCGGCGGCCTTGAGCAGCGCGCCGATCGCGAGCGGCGCGCCGCCGAGCGCGACCGACGGGATCTCGTCGGGCACGCCGCCGGCGGCGCGGCGCTGGAAGTCCTGCTCGGCCGCATCGGCCGCCGCGGCGTCGTGGAAGCGCGTGGTGATCTCGCGCGCCAGCATCACCTTGGCGTCCTTCGGGTTGCGCCCGGCGTCGACCTCGGCGCGCAGCGCCGCGATCTCGGCCTCGGGCCGGAACGACAGCAGCGTGAAGTACTTCCACATCAGCTCGTCGCTGATCGACAGCAGCTTGGCGAACATCGTGTTCGCCGGCTCGGTGATGCCGATGTAGTTGCCCTTGCTCTTGGACATCTTCTCGACGCCGTCCAGCCCTTCGAGCAGCGGCATCGTCAGGATGCACTGCGGCTCCTGGCCGTATTCGGCCTGCAGCGCGCGGCCGACGAGCAGGTTGAACTTCTGGTCGGTGCCGCCGAGCTCGAGGTCGGACTTCAGCGCCACCGAGTCGTAGCCCTGCATCAGCGGGTAGAGCAGCTCGTGCACCGAGATCGGCACGCCGGACCTGAAACGCTTCGTAAAGTCGTCCCGCTCGAGCATGCGCGCGACGGTGTATTTCGCGGCCAGCTGGATCATGCCGCGCGCGCCGAGGGCGTCGCTCCATTCGCTGTTGTAGCGGATCTCGGTGCGCTCCGGGTCGAGCACCAGGCTGGCCTGCGCGTAGTAGGTTTGCGCGTTGGCCTCGATCTGCTCGCGCGTCAGCGGCGGGCGCGTGCTGTTGCGGCCGGACGGATCGCCGATCATCGAAGTGAAGTCGCCGATGAGAAATATCACGGTATGCCCCAGGTTCTGGAGCTGGCGCATCTTGTTCAGCACCACCGTGTGGCCGATATGGATGTCCGGCGCGGTCGGGTCCAGGCCGAGCTTGATGCGCAGCGGCGTGCCGGTGGCGTCGGAGCGGGCCAGTTTGGCCAGCCACTCGGCCTGCGGCAGCAACTCGTCGCAGCCGCGCAGCGAGACCGCCATCGCCTCGCGGACGCGGTCGGTGATCGGGGCCTGGACTTGTGACATGTCGGGACTCTCCGGGCAATCTCGGGGACTATTCATTCAGGGGGGGTCGATATACTCGGGCCCAGCTCTTGCGGGGAGTGTGGCCAGCAACTTTCGAGCTTGCTGGGTGGGCGGTCCGCGACGGGCCGCAGATTCTAGTGGACGCTTTTTCCGCCGCCCGGTACCGACGCCGGAGTGCGTTGCAACCCCGGGTCCGGCCCAGCCGACCCGCCAGCCGGATCTCAGACATTGAACAAGCACACCGAACGCTGGCTGCAGCGAGCCCAGGATTTCGGCCACCAGCACCGGCGCGGCATCGTGGCCGCCGTGGTCATCCTGCTCGGGGGTTCAGCGGTCACGGCCTTCGGCATCGCCCCGCTGGCACCCGACGCCGCGCAGCTGCCACAGCGTCTGATCACGCAGCCCGTGACGCCGGACGATCTGAGCCAACAGATCGAGGCTCTGGCCGATCACCCGCTGTCGCTGCAGCGCAACGACGTCAGCCGCGGCACCGACACCGCCGAGAGCCTGCTTGCGCGGCTCGGCGTGACCGATCCGTCGGCCGCGGCTTTTCTGCGCAGCGACGCCACGGCGCGCCAGTTGCTGGCAGGGCGCGGCGGCAAGATGGTCCAGGCCCGCGCCGACAGCGACGGCTCCCTTCTCGAGCTGGTCGCCCGCTACCCGGCCGCGGACGGCAAGCTGGCGAAGACGCACTTCACGCGCCTGACGATCGCGCGCGACGGCCAGGCGTGGTCGGCACATGTCGAGGTGGCACCGCTGTCCGCCGAGGTCCGGCTGGGCAGCGGCACGATCCGCAGCTCCTTGTTCGCGTCCACCGACGAATCCGGTTTGCCCGATTCCGTGGGATCGCAGCTGGCCGAGATCTTCTCGACCGATATCGATTTCCGGCGCGAGCTGCGCCGCGGCGACACCTTCAGCGTCGTCTACGAGGCGCCCACCGCCGACGGCGAAGTGATCTCCTGGAACGATGGCGCCGGCCGCGTGCTGGCCGCCGAGTTCGTGAATGGCGGCCATGCCTACAACGCGATGTGGTTTGCCGACGGCAGCGGCCGCGGCGCGTACTTCGCGCCCGACGGCACCAGCAAGCAACGCTCCTTCCTGGCCAGCCCGATGGCGTTCTCGCGCATCACGTCGGGATTCAAGATGCGCTTCGACCCAATCCTGAAGAAGTGGCGCAAACACGAGGGCATCGACTACGGCGCTCCGATCGGCACGCCGGTGCGGACGGTGGCCGACGGCACGGTGTCGTTCGCGGGGCAACAGAACGGCTACGGCAACGTGGTCGAGATCCAGCACGGCCGGGGCCGCGAGACGCTGTACGCACACCTCAGCCGCATCGACGTCAAGCGCGGCGAACGCGTGACCGAGGGCGAGCACATCGGCGCCGTCGGAATGACCGGCTGGGCGACCGGGCCGCATCTGCACTTCGAGTTCATCGATCACGGCGTGCACCTGGATCCGTTGACCGTCGCCAAGGCTTCGGAGTCGGTGGCGCTGAGCCCGGCCGCCCGTGCCCGCTTCACGGCGGTGGCGCAGGATCTTCAAGCCAAGCTACAGGTCGCCGAGTCGATGAACGGCGCACGCCCGCAGCTCCAGTAACCTCGAGCCCCCGGTGGCGCTGTTCATCGGCTTGATGTCGGGCACCTCGCTCGACGGCGTGGACGGCGTGCTGGCGGACGTCTCCGACGGCGGTGCGAAGGCCCTGGCCCATGCGCACCGTCCCTTCGATCCCGCGCTGCGCGCCGAACTGCTGGCGCTGAATGGCGCGGGCGACAACGAACTGCACCGCGCCGCGCTGGCGGCCAATGCGCTGGTTGCGGTCTACGCCGACGTCGTGCGCGCGCTGCTGGCTGAGTCGGGCCGCACGGCCAAAGAAGTGCAGGCGCTGGGCGCGCATGGCCAGACGCTGCGTCACCGACCGCGCGAGTTCGACGGCACCGGATACACGATCCAGTTGATGAACGGCGCACTGCTCGCCGAGGCGTGCGGCATCGACGTGATCTGCGACTTCCGCAGTCGCGACGTCGCCGCCGGCGGTGAAGGCGCGCCGCTGGTTCCGGCCTTTCATGCCGCCTGCTTCGCCGACCCGAGCCAGGATGTCGCCGTCCTCAACCTCGGCGGCATCGCCAACCTCACGCTGCTGCCTGCCTCGGGCGCCGTGCGGGGCTTCGACTGCGGACCCGGCAATGCCTTGCTCGACCTCTGGTGCCAACGACATCGCGGGCAGCCCTACGACGCCGACGGCGCTTGGGCGGCCAGCGGGCGCGTGAACCCGGCGCTGCTGGAAACCTTGCTCGCCGAGCCATTCTTCGACCGTGCCCCCCCGAAGAGCACGGGCCGCGACCTGTTCAACGCCACATGGCTGCAAGCCCGGTTGCCTGCGGATCTGGACGCAGCCGACGTGATGGCCACGCTGGCCGAGCTGACAGCACGCGGCGCCAGCGACGCGTTGCGGCGACACGCACCCGGCACGCGCACGCTGCGGGTGTGCGGCGGCGGCGCGTTCAACATGCATCTACTGCAGCGGTTGCAGGCGCAACTGACAGGCGTCGCGGTGCAAAGCACCGCGGATGTGGGCGTGGCGCCGGATCAGGTGGAAGCGCTGGCTTTCACGTGGCTGGCGGCAGCCCATTGCGAGCGACGGACCGGCAGTCTGCCGGCCGTCACCGGCGCCCGCGGCGCGCGCGTGCTCGGCGCGCTGTACCCCGCTTAGGCTTAAGCGGAGAAGGACGAACCGCAGCCACAGGTGGTGGTCGCGTTCGGATTCTTGATCACGAACTGCGCGCCCTGCAGATCTTCCTTGTAGTCGATCTCGGCGCCGAGCAGGTATTGCAGGCTCATGGCGTCGATCAGCAGCGTGACGCCGTTCTTGGCCATCTGCGTGTCGTCGTCGTTCACCACCTCGTCGAACGTGAACCCGTACTGGAAGCCCGAGCAGCCGCCGCCCTGCACGAAGACGCGCAGCTTGAGGTCGGGGTTGCCTTCTTCGTCCACCAACTGGCGCACCTTGTCGGCCGCGCTGTCGGTGAAGATCAGCGGGGAAGGCATGTCGTCGGCGACAGTCTGGATCGGCTCGGCCATTGCGTTCATTTCGTCTCCACTCGGGCGTTGTCAGACAACATCTCCGCGCGCACCGGACAGCCCGCGCAAGTTGATGATGGAATCGACGTGCATGATCCCATGCCGGGGTTTCACCTTGCCAGGGTCGCGGGCATTGGCTTCACCCCGCCAAAGAAAACAGCCGCAGGCCGGTTCGACCGGGCTGCGGCTGCGGCGTGCCTTGCCGCGTCAGCGCTTGCTGAACTGCTTACGACGACGGGCGCCGTGCAGACCGACCTTCTTGCGCTCGACCTCGCGCGCGTCGCGCGTCACGAAGCCGGCACGGCTGAGGTCGGGCTTGAGCGCTGCGTCGTAATCGATCAGCGCCCGGGTGATGCCATGGCGCACCGCGCCGGCCTGACCCGATTCGCCGCCGCCATGGACGTTGATCTTGATGTCGAAGGCGCCGTCGTTGGCCGTCAGCAGCAGCGGCTGCTTGACGATCATGATCGACGTCTGGCGACCGAAATAGTCATCGACGGTCTTGCCGTTGATGACGATCTGGCCGCTGCCCTTCTTGATGAAGACGCGTGCCACCGAGCTCTTGCGACGGCCGGTGCCGTAGTTCCAATTTCCGATCATCACCAGTCCTCAGATCTCGAGCGGCTTGGGTTGCTGAGCGGTGTGCGGATGCGTGGCACCGGCATAGACCTTCAGCTTCTTGATCATCGCGTAGCCGAGCGGGCCCTTGGGCAACATGCCCTTGACGGCCTTCTCGATCGCGCGGCCCGGGTGGCGGGCCTGCATGTCCTTGAACGGCGTCGCGGTGATGCCGCCCGGGTAGCCCGAGTGCCGGTAGTAGATCTTGTCGGTGGCCTTGGAGCCGGTGACGCGGATCTTCTCGGCGTTGACGATGACGATGAAATCACCGGTGTCGACGTGAGGCGTGTAAATGGCCTTGTGCTTGCCGCGCAAACGGAGTGCCACTTCGCTGGCAACACGTCCGAGCACCTTGTCGGTGGCGTCAATCACAAACCACTCGTGCTTCACTTCGGCCGGCTTGGCGCTGAAGGTCTTCATGAGAGGGTTCCAAAGTGCATGCCCGCAGGCATGCCGGGTTCGTCGGCTCGATGTTCCGCACCGTACCTTCGGCGCCGCTTGTACCAGGCGTCTCGCCAGGCGGCCTCTCGGGATGGATGCAGTTCCCCCGCCGATTCAAGGGAAGCCGACAAGTATATATCGCACCGCTGCCGCCCGCCATGCCCGGCGCTGGCCACGCGGCGAGCGCAAGATCAGAATCAAGGGTAAACCCTGATTTTCAGACTACAGTACGGCCTTGTCCGCTTCGAGGCTGCCCGCCATGACCGAACCCGTCGTCCCGTCCGGTCCCCTGCATGCCGACGGCGAAACGCGGACGCGCTTTCGCTGGGTTGCCGTGCGCGCGCTCGCCGAGCGGCACCGCCCGCGCATGCTGAAGCATCTGCTCGCGCTCGGCGAGCGGGACCGCTATCTGCGCTTCGGGCAGGTCGCCAGCGACGCCCAGATCGCCCGCTACGTCGACCGGATCGACTTCGCCCGCGACGAGGTCTTCGGCATCTTCAACCATCGCCTCGACGTGGTTGCCCTGGCGCACCTGGCGGTCGTCGAGCAGGACGCCGAGTTCGGTGTTTCCGTGCTGCCGCAGGTTCGCGGCCGCGGATTCGGCGCCCGACTCTTCGAGCGTGCGATGCTGCTCGCCCGCAACCGCGGCGTCGACACGCTGGTGATCCACGCCTTGTCCGAGAACGCGTCGATGCTGCGCATCGTGCAGCGGGCCGGCGCCCGGATCGACCGTGACGGGCCGGACACGGTCTCGCGGCTGGCGCTGCCCGGCGAGGACTTCGTGTCCCACATCGAGGCACTGGCGGAACGGCAAGCAGCGGAATTCGACTATGGGCTCAAGCGGCAGGCGCGGCAGATCGACGCGTTCTGGCGTCGGTTCATGCCCACCCACCCGTGAACCGGGGATGCGCCGGCCACCCAAGCACGGGATACGGCGCAGAACACCGCGGTTTAACATCGCCGCCACCCATCCCAGCCCCCACCGATTGCGCATCGCCCGACACGGACGGCAGCGCATCACCGGCAACTCCAGCGACATGCTCCAAGCGCTCCCATGGATCCTGGCCTCGGTCTCGCTGACCCTGTTGGCCAGCGCCGGCGCGCTGTGGTTGTTCAGCGACCGCAAGCCCAAGATCAAGCCGCTGCCCTCGGAATGGGCGCTGGCCGCGCGGCCCGTCTTCAGCAGCGACGAGCGGCGCGTCTATCGGCAGTTGCGCGAGGCCTTGCCGCATCACATCGTGCTGTCCAAGCTGCCGCTGGTGCGTTTCTGCCAGCCCTCGGATCCGCAAGAGGTGCGCTTCTGGTACGACTTGCTCGGTGCGATCCACGTCACGTTCGCGGTCTGCAGCGCGAACGGGCGCGTGCTCGCGGCGATCGACCTCGAAAACGACCGTGCCAATTCGCGCCGCGTGCAGCAGATCAAGCAGTCGGTGCTTGGCGCCTGCCGCGTGCGCTATCTGCGTTGCCCGATCGATCACCTGCCATCGATCCCCGAACTGCAATTGCTCGTGCCGCACAGCGGCGCGAACGCACGCGGACCGCAACCGGCGCCCACCACGGCCGCGACGCGCGACCCGATGACCGGGCCGGCGCGACGCCGCGAGCGCGCCACGCTGTGGCAGGACTCGGGGTTCTTCCAGGATTCCTTCTTCGGCCCGGACACCCGCAGCGACACCGGCTTTTCCAGCGAGCTCGACCCACTGCGCAACCTCGGTGGGCGCGAGTTGCCGCCTGCCGAACTGGGTGGCGTGCGGGTCGATCCGCCCCCACCGCCGACGCGGCATTGATTCGCCCGGGCAAGTCCCCGGCGCCGGCCGAGGCCGCTACGATCGGCGGATGACCCCGCTTCCCGGTTACGCCGATCTCACGCCGCAGCATGTCCTCGACGCCCTCGACGCCGTCGGCCTGCGCGGCGACGGCCGCATCCTGCAGCTCAATTCCTACGAGAACCGCGTCTTCCAGGTGATGCTCGAGGACGGCCGCGCGGTGGTCGCGAAGTTCTACCGTCCGGGCCGCTGGAGCGATGCGCAGATCGTCGAGGAGCACGCCTTCGCGCTCGAACTCGCAGCGGCCGAAGTGCCGGTCGTGCCACCGCTGGTGCTGAGCGCCGAGCCCGGCGCGCGCGGTCTGGTGCTGCACGGCGAGCCACCGACGCTGGCCTGCCTGAACGAGCACCGCTACGCCGTGGCCGCGCGCTGCGCCGGGCGCGAACCCGAACTGGACGACCCCGACACCTTGCGCCAGCTCGGCCGCTTCATCGGCCGGCTCCATGCCGTGGGCCGGCGCCGCCCCTTCGAGCACCGGCACCGGCTGGAGGCCCGGGCCGACGGCCGTCGCGCGATGGCGCTGCTGCTCGACGGCGGCTTCATCGCGCGCGACGTCGAACCTGCCTGGCGCCAGGCCTGCGAACAGGCGCTGACCGCCGTCGAAGCGGCCTTCGAGGACGCCGCACCGCTGGTCACGCTGCGCCTGCATGGCGACTGCCACCCCGGCAACGTGCTCTGGCGCGATGGCGCCCCCAACGTCGTCGACCTCGACGACGCGATGCAGGGCCCGGCGGTGCAGGACCTGTGGATGCTGGTCTCCGGCGACGCGGACACGCTGGTCCGCCAGCGCGAGACGCTGCTCGACGGCTACACCCAGTTCATGGATTTCGACCGGCGCGAGCTGACGCTCGTCGAGCCGCTGCGCACGCTGCGCATGGTGCGCCACAGCGCCTGGCTGGCCGAGCGCTGGAGCGACCCGACCTTCCCGCTCAACTTTCCTTACTTCGGCAGCTCGGCCTACTGGTCGCAGCAGGTCACCCAGCTGCGCGAGCAACTCGAGGCTATGCCGTCAGCAGCCGGTTGACCCGCTGCACGTAAGCCGCCGGGTCCTCGAGCTGGCCGCCCTCGGCGAGCAAGGCCTGGTCGAACAGGATCTGCGCGAGGTCGCCGAAGCGCTCGTCGTCGCCCGGCGTCGACTCCAGCCGCTTGACCAGCGCATGGGCGGGGTTCACCTCGAGGATCGGCAAGGACTTCGGCGCGCTCTGACCGGCCTGCTTGAGCATGCGCGCCAGGTGCGAGCTCATGTCGCCTTCGTCGACGACGATGCAGGCCGGCGAATCGACGAGCCGGGTCGTCGTGCGCACGTCCTTCGCGCGCTCCTTGAGCGCGTCCTTGAGCCGGTCGAGCACCGGCTTGAAGGCGGTCGCGGTCGCCTCGGCGGCCTTCTTCTCGTCCTCGTCCTGCAGCTTTCCGAGATCGACGCCGCCCTTGGCGACGCTGTTCAGCGCATGGCCCTCGAACTCGTACAGGTGCGAGAGCATCCACTCGTCGACGCGGTCGACGAGCAGCAGCACCTCGATGCCCTTCTTGCGGAAGATCTCGAGCTGCGGGCTGTTCTTCGCCGCGACCAGCGTGTCGGCGGTGACGTAGTAGATCGCGTCCTGGCCTTCCTTCATCCGGCCCACGTAGTCGGCGAACGAGACGCCCTCGTCGGCCTGGGTCGACGCGAAGCGCAGCAGCTTGGCAAGACGTTCCTGGTTCGCGTGGTCCTCGCCGATGCCTTCCTTGAGCACGGCGCCGAACTGGCGCCAGAACTCGGCGTACCTGTCCTTCTGGTTCTCGGCCACGTCCTCGAGCATGCCCAGCACGCGCTTGGCGCTGCCCTCGCGGATCGCCTTCACGTCGCGGCTTTCCTGCAACAGCTCGCGGCTCACGTTGAGCGGCAGGTCGGCGCTGTCGATCACGCCCTTGACGAAGCGCAGGTAGACCGGCATCAGCGCCTCGGCGTCGTCCATGATGAAGACGCGCTTGACGTAGAGCTTGACGCCGCCGCGCTTGTCGCGGTTCCAGAGGTCGAACGGCGCCTTCGCCGGCACGTAGAGCAGCTGCGTGTACTCGGTGCGGCCCTCGACGCGGTTGTGCGTGTAGGCCAGCGGCGCCTCGCTGTCGTAGCTGATCTGCTTGTAGAACTCCTGGTACTGCGCGTCGGTGATCTCGCTCTTGGGGCGTGTCCACAGCGCCGCGGCCTTGTTCACCGGCTCCCACTCGTCGGTGGCGACCTGTTCCTTCTTGTCCTCGTCCCACTTCGTCTTCGGCATCAGCACCGGCAGCGAGATGTGGTCGCTGTACTTGCCGATGATGGACTTCAGCTTCCACGCCGACAGGAACTCGTCCTCGCCGTCGCGCAGGTGCAGGATCACGTCGGTGCCGCGCTCGGGGCGCGTGATGGTCTCGACCTCGAAGTCGCCGGTGCCTTCGCTGCTCCAGCGCACACCCTCTTCCGGCGCGGCGCCGGCGCGGCGCGTCTCCACCGTCATCCGGTCGGCGACGATGAAGCCCGAGTAGAAGCCGACGCCGAACTGGCCGATCAGGTTCGCGTCCTTCTTCTGCTCGCCTTCGAGCTTGGCCATGAACTCGCGCGTGCCGCTCTTCGCGATGGTGCCCAGGTGGGCGACGGCCTCGTCGGCGCTCATGCCGATGCCGTTGTCGCGGATCGTGATCGTCTTGGCCGTTTCGTCGAACCAGACCCGGATCTCGAGGTTGGGCGCGTCCTCGTACAGCGCCGCCTTGTCGAGCGCCTCGAAGCGCAGCTTGTCGCAGGCGTCCGACGCGTTGGACACCAGCTCGCGCAGGAAGATCTCCTTGTTCGAGTACAGCGAATGGGTCACGAGGTGCAGGATCTGCTTGACCTCGGCCTGGAACGACAGCGTTTTCTTGTCCATGCTCGTGCGGGAAGAAAGAGAGTGAAGGCGAAGCCACAATGGGGCCATCCGGCCCCGTTTCAAGGCGCCGGATTGTCGCCGAGCGCCGAACGCTAGTCGCGGTTCTCGAGCACCAGCAGCCCGGCCGCCGTGTTCGAGATCGGGATGTGGTAGTTCGAATGTACCTGGCGCACCGCGCCCGGGCGCGCGCCCTGCAGCGCGCCGCGCGTGGCCAGCCACATCAGCAACTCGATGCCCTGGGTGCCGGCCTGCTCGACCAGCTGTTCGGTCGTGAACCGCGTCGCCCAGGTCGGGTCGTCGACCAGGCTGGCCATGAACTTCTGGTCGAAGGCCTTGTTGATGAAACCGGCGCGCTGGCCGTCGAGCTGGTGCGACAGCCCGCCGGTGCCGATGACGACGACGCGCCGGTCGCTGTCCCACGACGCGATCGCGCGGCCGATCGCCTGCCCCAGCGCCCAGCAGCGCTTCGCCGACGGCAGCGGGAACTGGACGGTGTTGATGCACACCGGCACCGTCGTCACCGGCCAGCCGCCGCTGCCCGGCCAGAGCAGCGCCATCGGCAGCGTGAAGGCGTGGTCGACGAGCATCTCCTGGCAGGTGGTGATGTCGAACTCGTCGCCGATCAGCGACTCGATCAGGTGCCAGGACAGGTCCAGCTCGCCGCGGAACGGCGGCACCGTCGGGATGCCCCAGCCCTCGTCGGCATTGCGGTATTCGGGTGCGGCGCCGACCGCGAAGGTCGGCATCTTGTCGAGGAAGAAGTTCAGCCCGTGGTCGTTGTAGATCACGACCGCGACGTCGGGCTTGACCCGGTCGAGCCAGGCGTGCACCGGCGGGAAGCCGTCGAAGAACGGCTTCCAGTACGGGTCGGCCTGAAGGTTGCGGGCGATCGCGCGGCCGATGGCCGGCACATGGGACGTGGCGACGGCGCCGACGAGGCGGGCCATCACGCGGCTCCCGCGGCCACGAGGCGGGCCTTGAACTCGTCCTTGCTGACGCCGGTCTGCAACGCGCCGAGGTCCTGCACGTCCAGCCCCAGGATGCCGGCGAACTTGGCCAGGTAGTAGACGTTGCCGCCGGCGGCGATCGAGGCCCAGCACGTCGCGCGCGCGGATCGCCGCGCGCTGTTCGTCGTTCAGCCCGTAGCGCGCGCAGTACGCGTCCTCGTCACGGACGAACTCGTCGCGGTTGCGCTTCTCGTTGAACGAGAAGCACATCTTGTTGAGCGCGTAGCCCTTGCGCGCCTGGACACCGTCGAACAGCGTGGTGCCCGGAATGTTCTGTGCCATGCCGGATCTCCGCGCCACGGCCCCTGGCGCAGCGCCCGGCCAGTGTGCGCCGCGGCTGGAACGCCGCGCTTGACGGCCGTCAAACCGCCAGCCAGTCGGCCAGCGCGGCGTTGACGGCAGCGGGTGCTTCCATCGTGCTCATGTGGCCGCAGTCCTCGACCACCACCAGCCGCGCGCCGGGAACGGCTTGCTGCATCGCGCGGTGCGCGGCGGGCGGGCTCCAGGCGTCCTGCGCGCCTGTGAGCAGCAGCGTCGGGCAGGCGATCGCCGCCAGCTGCGGCGTCGCGTCGGGCCGCGCCAGCAAGGCCTCGATCTGGGCCTCGAAGGTGGCCGGGTCGCGGCGCTCGAACATCTCGAGCACGGCCTCCGACACCGGCCCGTCGAGCCGGCTCGGGTGCAGCATGCCGCGCGCCCATTGCCGCGCCATCGCGCGCATCCCTTCGCGCCGCGCCAGATCCAGCAGCGCCAGGCGGCCGGCACGCTCGGCCTCGCCCGCGGCGCCGGCAGCCAGCGGTTGGCAGCCGGTGTCCAGCAGCGCCAGGCGCTCGATGCGCTCGGGTGCCAGCCGGTGCAGCTCGAACGCGACGCGGCCGCCCATCGAATGGCCGGCGACGGCGAAGCGGCCGGGTGGCGCGACGGCGAGGGCCTGCTCGGCCATCGCGCCGAGCGAGCGCGCGGCGCCGTAGTGGACGACGGTGGCGCTGCGGCCCAGCGCCGCCAGCTGAGGCGCCCAGACCGCCGCGTCGCACAACAGGCCGGGCAAGAGCAGCAGCGGGGTCATCGAAGCCACCGCCGTCACATGCCCAGCAGGTGCGGCAGGAACAGCGAGATCGACGGGATGTAGGTGATCAGACCCAGGAAGACCAGCATCGTCAGCAGCCAGGGCCAGACCGCGATCGTCAGCTCGGTGATGCCCATCTTCGTGATGCCCGAGGCCACGTACAGGTTCAGCCCGACCGGCGGGTGGCACATGCCGACTTCCATGTTCACCGTCATCAGGATGCCGAAGTGGATCGGGTCGATGCCGAGCTTCATCGCGACCGGGAACAGGATCGGCGCCATGATCAAGATGATCGACGATGGCTCCATCACGTTGCCGGCCAGCAGCAGCATCACGTTGACGACGAGCAGGAAACCGATGGGCCCGAAGCCGAGCGCCACCATCCAGTCCGCCATCGCCTGCGGGATCTGTTCGCTGGTCATCAGGAAGCTGAACAGCACCGCGTTGGTGATGATGTACAGCAGCATCGCGCTCATGTTGGCCGACGCCAGCAGCACGCGCGGCACGTCCTTCAGGCGCAGGTCCTTGTAGACGAAAACGGCGATCACGAAGGCGTAGACCGCGCTCACCGCGGCGGCCTCGGTCGGCGTGAAGATGCCGGTGTAGATGCCGCCGATGACGATCACGATCAGCATCAGGCCCCAGAACGACTCGCGCCCCGCCTTCACGCGTTCGGTCCAACTCGCGCGCGGCATGCGCGGGTAGCCGTTGCGCCAGGCGCGGTAGGCCGTCGTCATGCCGAGCATCGTCGCCAGCATGATGCCGGGCACGACACCGGCGATGAACAGCTTGCCGACCGAGGTGTTGGTCGAGACCGAGAAGAGCACCATCGCGATCGACGGCGGGATCAGGATGCCCAGGGCCCCCGCGGTCGTCACGACACCGGCACCGAAGCGCGGCGGGAAACCCTGGGCGAGCATCGCCGGGATCATCACCGAACCGATGGCCACCACGCTCGCCGGCGACGAGCCCGAGACCGCGGCGAACAAGGCGCAGGCGACGACGGCCGACAGACCCAGCCCGCCGTGCCAGTGGCCGACCATCGAGGTCGCGAAGTTGATCATCCGCCGCGCGACGCCGCCGTGGGTGAGGAAGTTGCCGGCGAGGATGAAGAACGGGATCGCCATGATCTCGAAGTTCTCTATTCCCGTGAACAGCTTCATCGCGACCGAATCCAGGGGGACATCGGACAGCGTGTACATGAAGCTCAGCACGGTCAGACCGAGCGCGATCGAGATCGGCATGCCGGTGAGCATCAGCGAGATCAGCAGGCCGAACACGATGGCCGCGCGCACCCCGCCACCCGACGGGATCATTCCGTGCTTGGCCATCAGGCCCAGGCCGAGCAGCAGGAAGGGCAGCAGGATCAGCACGACGCTCAAGGGCCGGCCGCTGCCGGGCGCCGCTTGGCGCCGGGGTTGCGGGTCGACCACCGGCGGCTTGGCATCGTCTTCCATGCCCTCGACATGCGCCACCTCGTGGTGCGGCAGCGAGCCGGTCTTGGCGTAGTGCCAGGCCACCTGCAGGAAGCGGAAACACATCAGCGAGGAACCGAGCGGGATCGCCATGTAGACGATCCACATCCGGACCTCGAGGTCGCTGGAACGCGTGCCCGACTCGAACACGCTCCAGGTGAAGTGGGCGCCGAAGTTGGCGATGACGGCGGTGAACAGTGCGCCGGCGAGCAGGCCGAAGAGGATCACCTTCTTGGCCCGCGCCGGCGGCAGCCGCATCACCAGCACGTCCACCCCGACGTGGATGCCGGTGCGCACACCGTAGGCCGCGCCGAACTTGGCCATCCAGACGAACATGTAGATCGTCAACTCCTGCGCCCAGGAGAGGTCCAGGCTCGCCAGCCAGCTGAACGCGGCGCGGAACGGCGGCGACGCGAACGCCATGCCGTGGGCTTCGAGCCACTTGGCGAAGTCGATCGTGTTCGCGGTGCCGTAGCGGTGCAGCACGGCGACGAAGACGAGCGAGGTCGCCGCCGCGATGAGAGTGGCGATGAGCCACTCCTCCAAGTGGTTCAGCAGCTTGTTCAGCGTCTTCGGCAAGGCTCTGTCTCCGGGCGCAGGTTCGCTGTCGCTTCAGACCGTCATGCCCGCCGACTTCAGCAGGTCGTCGACGATCTGCTTGCCGACGCGGCCCTCGGCCTCCTTGTAGACCGGCTTGAACGCCGCCTTCCAGGCCGCGACCTGGGCCGGCGTCAGGTAGTGCAGCGTGGTCTTGCCCGAGGCCTTGATCTTCTCGAGCGCGTCGACGTTCTCCTGCTTGGCGATCGAGTTCGCGTAGTCGCTGGCTTCGTTCATCGCCTTGTCGAGCTGGGCGCGGATGTCCGGCGGCAGCCCCATCCAGAACTTGGTGTTGGTGATCACCGCGTACTGCAGGTGCGCGTGGTTCGACACCGTGATGTGCTTCTGCACCTCGTAGAACTTCTGCGTGTAGTAGTTCGACGGCGTGTTCTCGCAGCCGTCGACGACGCCGGTCTGCAGCGCCTGGTAGACCTCGGAGAAGGCCAGGATCTGCGGCAGCGCGCCGAGCGTGCGGAAGTACAGGTCGGCGATCTTCGAGCCCGAGATCCGGATCTTCAGGCCCTGGAAGTCGGCCGGCATCAGCAGCGGCACGTTCGCCGAGACCATGTGGAAGCCGTTGTCCCAGAACGCCAGGCCGGTGATGCCCTTGGCCTCGAGCTTCTTCAGCAGCCCCTTGCCGATCGGGCCGTTGACGACCTTGTCGTAGCCGGCATCGCCGTTGAACACGTAAGGCAGGTCCAGCGCCTCGAACTCGGGCACGCCGATCGGGCGGAACTTGGCCGTCGACGGCGCCAGGAACTGCACCGCGCCGCTGTTCAGCGCGTCCATCTCCTCCTTGTCCTTGTACAGGGTCGAGTTCGGATAGACCTCGACCTTGACCTTGCCGCCGGTGTACTTCTCGGCCAGTTCCTTGAACTTCAGCGCGCCCTTGCCCTTGGGCGTGTCGTTCGTGACGACGTGGCTGAACTTGACGACGATAGGCTGCTGCGCGAAGACGCTTTGCGTCCCGGCCAGCGCCAGCGCGCCGACGGCGGTCATTGCGGTACGACGTTGCATGTTTCTGTCTCCTGGTGAATCGAGCGGGTTTCACCGACGCGCGCCGCGGTGGTCTGGGCGCCGGATCACGCGGGATTGTGCGTAGCTCTGGCCCTCGGACATCTCGGGGTAATCTCGCAAACCGCCGACCGCGCCGATGCGGCCACCCTCGGCCCGGTGCCCGCCGCCGAGCGGCCGCCCCGAGGTCGGCGGCCACCCGACGCGCAGGGCGAAGCCGCCGCGCAGGGCCCGACCCGCATCGGCGCGCGACGCGGTTCGCCGCGTCACGGCGCGATGATCGGCGGCCGCCGCCCTGCCGTGAATTGCATGTTTGAGATCGATTGATCGAAAATGCGCATGAGTCACCCGCTCCGGCGCACCCGGCCATGGCCATCAACTTCGACCTCAACGACCTGCTCGCCTTCCGCGCGGTGGCCGAGATGGGCAGCTTCGGCCGCGCGGCCGAGTCGGTGCACATCTCGCAACCCGCCTTCAGCCGGCGCATCGACAAGCTCGAGCAGGCCTTGGGCGTGCGCTTGCTCGACCGCACGACCCGCCGCGTCGGCCTGACGGCCGTCGGCCGCGACTTCGACCGCAAGGTGCGCCTGCTGCTCGACGACCTGGACGCGACGCTGCTCGGCATCCGCGGCGTCGCCGCGACGCGCATGGGCGAGGTCTCGGTCGCCTGCGTGCCGTCGACCGTCTGCCACTTCCTCTCGCACGTGATCGCGCGTTACCACGAGCAATGCCCCAAGGTGCGGGTCAAGATCATCGACGCCGACGCGAACGACGTGCTCTCGGCGGTCGCCGGCGGCGAGGCCGACTTCGGCATCAACTTCATCGGCGCGCAGGAAGGCGAGGTCGAATTCGAGCCGCTGCTCGAGGAGCGCTTCGTCGCCGCGTGCCGGCGCGACCATCCGCTCGCGCGCAAGAAGCAGGTGAGCTGGCGCGATCTGGCCGGCCACGACTACATCTCGGTCGGCAAGACCTCGGGCAACCGCCTGCTGCTCGACCAGGCGCTGGCCGGCATGACCGGGCAGCCTCAGGGCATCTACGAGACCCGGCACGTGACGACGGCCTTGGGCCTCGTCGAGGCCGGCCTGGGCGTCGCGGCGGTGCCGGCGATGGCGATGCCCGGCGCCGACCACCCGCTGCTCGTCAGCGTGCCGCTGGTCGAGCCGGTGGTGACGCGCAAGCTGGGGTTGATCCGCCGCCGCGGCCGTTCGCTGTCACCGGCCGCGCAGCAGCTCTATGCGCTGTGCGTCGAGATGCGCAAGGCTTTCGGCGCGCGGCGCCTGCCGCGGCGCGCGAAGCCGGCGGCGTAGCGCCGGCCGCAGCCGTCCGCCGGCGGGGCGGCTTCAGGCGTCGGGCTCGTTGCGCGCCTGCCAGAGGTCGACCACCATCATCACGACGCCGATCAGCACGACGGCGATCATCGCCGGCTCGCGCACCTTGACGACGAAGCTCGCGAGGAACGCGATCATCATCACCGCGCCGACCAGACCGAACAGCAGCTTCATTCCCGTCTCCTCGTCATCGGCCCCGGCCGGCCGCGGATTGCACGGCGCGCACCAGCCAGCGCGCGGTGCGCAGCAGCCGCGCGTCGTCGCCGCGGCGCCCGACCAGCTGCACGCCGATCGGCAGCCCGTTCGCGCCGTGCAGCAGCGGCAGGCTCAGCGCGGGCAGACCCAGCAGCGTCCACAGCGTGCACATCACCGGGTCGCCGGTGCTCGCCAGCCCTTCGGGCGCGGTGCCCAGCGTGGCCGGCGTGAGCAGCGCGTCGTAGTGGTCGAACAGCGTCTCCAGCCCGTCCAGCAGCACCGGCACCCTCGCCAGCGCCTGCCGGTAGGCGACCGCGCTCACCGAGCGGCCGCGCTCGATCTGCGCGCGCAGCGAGGCCGAGAGCCGCTCGCGGCCACGCTCGTACTCCAACTCGAACGAGCCGGCGATGTCGGCCTCCATGATCGTCCGGTGCCAGTCCAGCGCCAGCGCCGCCGCGGCCGGCAGCTCGAACGGCGCGACACGGCCGGCGAGCGCCTCGACGAGTTCGCCGAAAGCGGCCTGCGCGTCGGGTGCGACGCGGTCCCAGAACGGCGTCGCGACCCAGGCCAGCGTCGGCGGCAGCGGCGCGTCGGCGGCGGCGAACCGGGCCAGCGGCGGCGTCGCGCGCAGCCGCGTCAGCGGGTCGTCAGCGTCGTGGCCCGCGAGCACCTCGGCGAGCAGCGCCACGTCGTCCAGCGTGCGGCCGAAGACGCCGATCGCGTCCAACGGCGGTGACTGCGTGAGCACACCGGTGCGCGGGATCAGCCCGGCGCTGGGCTTGAAGCCGTAGACGCCGCAGAAGGACGCCGGCCGGATCACCGAGCCGTTGGTCTGGGTACCGATCGCCAGCGGCACCATGCCGGACGCGACCGCGGCGGCCGAGCCGCTCGACGAGCCGCCGGGCGTGTGCCCCGGGTGGTGCGGGTTGCGCGTGACGCCCGGCGCGTAGGTGGCCAGCTCGGTGGTCACCGTCTTGCCCATCAGCAGCCCGCCCGCCGCGCGCAGGCGGCGCACGACGAACGCGTCGTCGCGCGGCTGGCGCCCGGCGTGCAGCACGGTGCCGTCCTCGGTGGGCAGGTCGGCGCTGTCGATGATGTCCTTCACGCCCACCGGCAGGCCGAACAGCGGCCCGTCCGCGTCGCCGCGCGCGTGCGCCTCGTCCGCCGCGCGCGCCTGCGCGAGCAGGTACGGGCGGTCCAGGTGGACCCAGGCCTGGACCTGCGGCTCGACCTCGGCGACGCGTTCGAGCAGCGCGTGCGCGTAGTCGGTGGCCGACATCTCGCCGGCGACCAGGCGCGCACGGGTGTCGGTAGCGCTCAGTCCGGCGAGCGGGGACGGGAAAACAGTCATCGGTTCAGCGCCTGTAGAGGACCTCGGGCAGCCAGTTCACCAGACCCGGCATGACGTAGATCGCGGCCATCGCGATGAAGACCATGCCGACGAAAGGCAGGCAGCCCTTGAAGATGGTCACCAACTGTACCGAGGGTGGCGCGACGCCCTTCAGGTAATACGCCGACATCGCCATCGGCGGGGTCAGGAACGAGGTCTGCAGGTTCAGCGCGACCAGGATGCCGAAGAACAGCGGGTCGACGCCGAAATGCGGCAGCAGCGGCAGGAAGATCGGCACGAAGATGATGATGATCTCGCTCCATTCCAGCGGCCAGCCGAGCAGGAAGATGATCAGCTGGGTGAGCAGCAGGAAGGTCACCGGGTTCAGGTCCAGCCCGAGCACGAAGTCCTTGACGATCCCCTCGCCGCCGAGGTAGCTGAAGATCGACGAGAAGGTCCACGAGCCGACGAACAGGTAGCAGACCATCGCCGAGGTGCGCGCCGTCAGGTAGACCGCCTCGCGCAGCTTGGTCCAGCTCATCGCGCGGTAGGCGACGGCCAGGATCACCGAGCCGAGCGCGCCGATCGCGGCCGCCTCGCTGGGTGTCGCCAGGCCGAACAGGATCGCGCCGAGCACCGACATGATCAGCAGCGCGAGCGGCAGGAAGGCCTTGACGAGCAGCAGCACGACTTCGACGAAGCCCAGCGTCGCCTGCTCCTTCGGCAGGCGCGGCATCAGGCCCGGGTTCATCACCGCGCGGATCACGACGTAGACCATGTACAGCCCGGCGAGCAGGAAGCCCGGGATCAGCGCCGCCGCGTAGAGCTTGACGACCGAGACCCCGGCGGTCGCGCCGTAGACGATGAGCATGATCGACGGCGGGATCAGGATGCCGAGCGTGCCGCCGGCGCAGATGACGCCGGCCGAGATGCCCTGGTCGTAGCGCGCCTTCAGCATCGCCGGGAAGGCGAGCAGCCCCATCAGCGTGACGACCGCGCCGACGATCCCGGTCGCGGTGGCGAACAGCGCGCAGGTCACGAGCGCGGCGATCGCCATCGCGCCGGGCACGCGGCGCAGCGCCACCTGCAGGCTCAGGAAGAGCTGGTCGAGGATGTTCGAGCGCTCGATCATGTAGCCCATGAACAGGAACAGCGGGATCGCGACCAGGATGTCGCTGTTCATCACGCTGAAGGTGTTCTGCGTGAAGAGGTAGAAGACGCGGTTGTCGAAGAAGGCCTGGTCGGGCTGCCAGTAGGCGTAGAACCCGAACGCGATGCCCATCGCCATCAGCGTGAAGGCGATCGGGAAGCCCAGCATGATGATGAAAATGAACAGGCCCAGCATCAACAGGGCAAGCTGCGGGTTGCTCATGGCTGGGCTCCGGCGGCACGCTCGGTCGAATGGCTTTGCTGGAGCTGGGCTTCCAACTCCTCGACGTCGTGAAGCCGCGGCGGCCAGGCACCCTCGCGCAGGCACAGCAGGCAGCGCAGCACCTCGGCCACGCCTTGCAGCGTGAGCAGCACGCCGGCGGCCGGGATCAGCATCTTCAGCGGCCAGATCGGCACGCCGACCGGGCTGTTCACGCTGACCTCCTTGATCGCGTAGGCGTCGTGGCCGTAGCCCCAGCCGGCGATCACCAGCGCCAGCACGCCGGGGAAGAAGAACAGGAAGTACAGCACCAGCTCGACCGCCGCCTGCCGGCGCGGCCGCCAGCGGCGCGAGAAGACGTCGGCGCGCACGTGGCCGCCGCGCGACAGCGTGTAGGCACCCGACATCAGGAACAGCGCGCCATACAGGATGTAGCTGAGGTCGAAGGCCCAGCTCGTCGGGTCGCGCAGCACGTAGCGCACGAAGACCTCGTAGCTCACGCCCAGGGTCAGGATCACGATGCACCACGCGAACGCGTGGCCCACCGACTTGTTCAGCAGATCGATGGTCTTGATGACGCTGCGGATCATCTCGGCTCCTCAAAGAACGAGGGAGGCCGGCCGGCCTCCCCGCGCGGACGTCGCCCCCCGTCAGGCCAGGCCGGGGATCTTGCCGTGGATGTGTTCGTAGCCGAGCTGGTAGTCGGCCTCGTTGAGGAACATGTACTTGGCGACCCGCTTCGACCAGGCGCGCTGGCTTTCGACGACCTGCTTGAAGAACGGGTCCTCGTCGGACAGCCGCTTGGTGACCACGTCCCAGGCCTTCATCTGCGCGTCGAAAACGGACTTCGGCGTGCGCTGGACGGTGACCTTGTCCTTGACCACCAGCTCGTCGAGGTCGCGCGAGTAGTTGTCCATCGCGGTCCACCAGTTCGACGACGACGACGCTTCGGCCGAATAGCGCAGGATGGCCTGAAGGTCCTTCGGCAGCGCGTCGTGCTTCTTCTTGTTGAAGATGATCTCGAAGAACTCCATCGCCTGATGGAAGCTGCCCATCATGTAGTACTTGGCCACGTCCTGGGCGCCGAAGCGGCGGTCCGAGGTCGGGTTGTTGAACTCGAAGGCCTCGATCACGCCGCGGTCCATCGCCGGCACGATCTCGCCGCCGGGCAGCTGGGTGACCTTGCAGCCCACCTCCTGCATCAGGTCGGCCGCCAGACCCACGGTGCGGTACTTCAAGCCCTTCAGGTCGTCGGCGCTCTTCACCGGCTTCTTGAACCAGCCCAGCGGCTGGGTCGGCATCGGCATCGCGAAGTAGCCGACGACGTCGAGGTTGAGCTTCTTGAGCAGCTGGTGGTAGAGATCCAGGCCGCCGCCGCGGTAGATCCAGGCCAGCGTCTGCGGCGCGTCGCAGCCGTTGATCGGACCGGAGCCGAACAGCGACGCGACCTTGCTCTTGCCGTACCAGTACACCGGCACGTGGTGGCCGGCGTCGAGCACGCCCTTGTTCACCGCGTCCATCACCTCGAACGGTTTCACGACGGCGCCGGCGACGAGGTAGTCGATGCGCAGCCGGCCGCCCGACATCTCGTTGACGCGCTTGACGTATTCCTCGGCCATCTCGTTGAAGATGTCCTTCGCGCCCCAGGCGCCCTGCATCTTCAGCACCACCGGCGACTGGGCCACCGCGATCATCGGTGCCGCCATCGCCGCGGCGCCGGCCAGACCGGAAGCCGCGCTGCCGAGAAAGCGCCGGCGCGCCGGCGGCGCGGCGTCCTGCGCCGCGGACTTGCCCACATCCAGATCGATCATTTCTGTCTCCTGACGTGTTTTATGACGACAGGACGCACTGTGTGAGCAGGCGGACGGATGGGCAAGCCGGTGTTTCCCCGCAAGCCGGGCCCGATTCGGCCCTGCCGCGACGACATCGCCTGGTCGCGGACCAGGGCCGCGGCTGGATAGCCCTACCGGAAGTGAGCGCAGAAATGACGCTCGCGACCGGTGAGCCGGACGCGAGCGTCTCAGCCTGCCGCCATCCGCGCCAGCACGCGGTCGACCATCACGCCCGACTGGCCCAGGTAGTTCGCCGGGTCGCACAGCCGCGCCAGCGTCGCGCGGTCGACATGCTGGGCGATCTCGGGGTGCTCGGCGAGCAGATCGAGCAGCGGGCGTTGCTGCTTCACCGCGTCGCGGCAGATGTCGTAGACCAGGTCGTGGGCATATTCGCGGCCGATGTACGGGCCGAGGCCCATCATCACCGCCTCGCTCATCACGAGGCCGTGCGTGAGGTCGATGTTGCGCCGCATCGCGGCCACGTCGACCTCCAGCCCCTCGAGCACGAAGCGGCTCTGTTTCAGCGCGCCGGCCATCAGGCAGAAGGCCTCGGGCAGCACGATCCACTCGATCTCCCACGGGCCGGTGCTGCGCTCGTGGTCGGCGACCATCGCGTCCATCAGCGCCGCCGCGTGCTGGCGCACGACCGAGATCGCGGCGTGGATGTAGCAGCTGCTGATCGGGTTGCGCTTCTGCGGCATCGTGCTGCTGCTGCCGCGGCCATGGGCGAAGGGCTCATAGACCTCGCCGACCTCGGTCTGCATCATCAGCTTGACGTCCATGCTGAGCTTGCCCAGCGTGCCGCCGACCAGGCCGAGGAAGGTGCCGACCTCGGCGATGTTGTCGCGGATCGTGTGCCAGGCGATCACCGGCTGCGCCAGGCCGAGTTCGGCGCACAGACCGGCCTGCGTTTCCATCGCGCCGCGCTCCAGCGACGCCAGCGTGCCCGCCGCGCCGGCGAACTCGCCGACGAGAACGCGCTCGCGCAACTGCGCGAGCCGCTCGCGGTGGCGCAGCACGGCCGACAGCAGCCCGGCCATCTTGTAGCCGAAGGTCACCGGGATCGCCTGCTGCAGGTTGCTGCGGCCGATCATCGGCGTGTCGCGGTGCTCCTTGGCGAGCTTGGCCAGCGCGTCGGCGATCGCGGCGAGCTCGGCGTCGACGAGCACCAGCGCCTCGCGGATCTGCAGCACGGTGGCGGTGTCGGTGATGTCCTGCGTGGTGGCGCCCCAGTGGCAGTACTCGCCCAGCTTGTCGCGGCACAGCGCGTTGAGCTGCGAGACCACGCCCAGGATCGGGTAGCCGATGCGCTCGGTCTGCTCGCGCAATTTGGCCATGTCGATCTGGTCCAGCCGGCAATGGCTGACGATCTCGTCGGCCGCCTGCTGCGGGATCAGCCCCAGCCGGCCCTGCACGCGGGCCAGCGCGGCCTCGATGTCCAGGTACTTCTGCGTCCGGTTCTCGTCGGACCAGACCCGGCGCATCGGGTCGCTGGAGAAGATGCCCTGGAAGATGGCGGAGTCGATGATCGTCGATGGCATGGCGAGGCTTTCTCGGTTCGGGTTCAGTCGGGGGCGCGCGCGAGCAGCCGCTGCGCGCGCAGCAGCACGGGCTTGTCGACCATGCGGCCGTCGACGCGCACCGCGCCCAGGCCAGCAGCCGCGCCTTCGGTCGCGGCGACGACACGTCGCGCCCAGTCGAGTTCGGCCGCGCTCGGCGCGAGCGCGCGGTGCAGCGGCGCGACCTGCTTCGGGTGGATGCAGAGCTTGGCGCCGAAGCCATGGGCCCGGGCGCGCGCCAGATCGGCGAGCAGCAGCGCCTCGTCGTCGATCGCGGCGGTGACGCCGGCCACCGGCGCCGCGATGCCGGCCGCGCGCGAGGCCAGCGCGAGCAGCCCGGCGGCGGTGTCGAAGCCAGCCGCGTCGCCGGACAGGTCGAGGTCGAGCGCGAAGTCGATCGTGCCGAACACCAGCCGCTGCACGCCGGGCGCCTCGGCCAGCGTCGCCGCGTTGAGCACGCCGCGCGCGGTCTCCACCAGTGCCAGCACCGCGATGCCCGGCCTTGCCGCGACGACGCGCGCGACCTGGGCCGCGGTCTCGGCCTTGGGCAGCATCACGGTGCGGGCCGCGCCGAGCAGCGCCAGATCGTCGTCGAACCAGGGTGTCGCCGCGTCGTTGATGCGCACGACCCAGCGCGCGTCACCGTGCGCGAGCGCGGCGCGCACCGCGGCGCGCGCCTCGGCCTTGTGTTCGGGCGCGACCGCGTCCTCGAGGTCGAGCACCACCGCGTCGGCGCCCGAGGCCAGCGCCTTGGCGAAGCGCTCGGGCCGGTCGCCGGGAACGAACAGGTAGCTGCGCGGCAGCGTCGCGGCGCTCACACCGCCCCCGCCTCGCGCAGCGCGGCGATCTCGTCGGCGCCCAATCCAAGCTCGGCGAGGATCGCGTCGGTGTGCTCGCCCAGCGCCGGGATCGGGTCCAGGCGCGGGTCGCCGTCGTCCCACGAGCCTGGCGGCAGCAGCGCCGGCAGCGGGCCGGCCGGCGAGCCGACCTCGCGCCAGCGCTTGCGTGCGGCCAGCTGCGGGTGCTGCCACAGCGCGTGCAAGGTGTTGACCTGGGCGTTGGCGATCTGCGCCTCTTCCAGCCGCGCCGCCACCTGCTCGGCGCTCAGCGCGGCGAAGGTCTCGATGATGATCGCGCGCAGCGCCGCGCGCTCGGCGCTGCGCTGCGCGTTGCCGGCGAAGCGCGGGTCGGTCGCGAGCGCCGGCTGCTGCAGCACCTTGGCGCAGAAGGCGGCCCATTCGCGCTCGTTCTGCAGCCCGAGCATCACCGTGTGGCCGTCGCCGGTGGGGAACGGGCCGTAGGGGTAGATCGTGGCGTGGCTGGCGCCGCTGCGCGGCGGCGGCTCGGCGCCGTCGAACGCGTAGTACATCGGGTAGCCCATCCACTCGCCCATCGCCTCGAGCATCGAGACGTCGATGCGCCGGCCGCGGCCGTCGATCGCGCGCTGCAGCAGCGCGGCCAGCACGTTGCTGTAGGCGTACATGCCGGCGGCGACGTCGGCGATCGAGACGCCGGCCTTGCTCGGCTCGTCCGGCGTGCCGGTGATCGAGACGAAGCCCGATTCGCTCTGGATCAGCAGGTCGTAGGCCTTCTTGTCGCGGTACGGGCCGGGCGTCTTCGGGTCGTCGCCGTAGCCCGAGATGTCGCAGACGATGAGCGCGGGCTTGCGCGGCGCCAGCGCCTCGTACGACAGCCCCAGCCGCGCCGCCGCGCCGGGCGCGAGGTTCTGCACCAGCACGTCGGCGCGCTCGAGCACCAGGCGCTCGAGCAGCGCCGCCGCGCGCGGGTGCTTGACGTCCAGCGTCAGGCTTTCCTTGCTGCGGTTGACCCAGACGAAGTGCGAGGCCAGGCCCTTCACGCGCCGGTCGTAGCCGCGCGCGAAGTCGCCGACGCCGGGGCGCTCGATCTTGATCACGCGCGCGCCCAGGTCGGCGAGCTGGCGCGTCGCGAACGGCGCCGCGATCGCGTGCTCGAGCGTGACGACGGTGAGGCCTTTCAGCGGTTGCATCTCGTGTCCCTCACTTCAGCGTCGCGACGGCGTCCATCGTCAGCCAGCCCTCGAAGTCCTGCGCCCAGAGCCTGACCGTGGTCGCCGTCGCGCTGGCCGTTGACGCGCATCGGCCGCCCGTCGAAGGTCGGCCGCACGGCCTTGAAGCGGAAGCCGCGCGACCTCGGCCTCGGGCGCATGGCGGCGCAGCAGGTCCATCAGCAGCGTCGCGATGCAGCGGGCCGTGCACGACCAGGCCCGGGTAGCCCTCGACCTCGGTGACGTAGCGGCGGTCGTAGTGGATGCGGTGGCCGTTGAAGGTGAGCGCGCTGTAGCGGAACAGCAGCACGTCGTCGGGCACGAGTTCGCGCTGCCAGGGCGCGTCGGCCGGCGCGGGCTGCGGCGCCGGCTCGGCCTCGCCGGGCGTCTTCGCGTCGCGGTAGACGATGTCGTGCCACTCGACCAGCGCCGGCTCGGTGCCCCCGTCGGCGCGCAGTTCGTGGCGCACGGTGACGAACACGAGCGGCCCGCTGCGGCCCTGCTTGCTCGCGACGTTCTCGATCGTCGAGGTGCGCGCGACGCGGTCGCCCACGCGCAGCGGCGCGCGGAAGTCGAAGCGGCTGCCGGCCCACATCCGGCGCGGCAGCGGCACCGGCGGCAGGAAGCCGCCGCGCTTGGCATGGCCGTCGGGGCCGATCTCGCTCGCCCGGTGCAGCGGCAGGAAGTACAGCCAGTGCCACAGCGGCGGCAGCGGCGTGCCGGTCTCGACCGGCGCCGGTTCGCGGTCGAGCGTGGCGGCGAGCGCCCGCACCGGCGTTGCGCCGATCACGTCGTGCAGCGTCTCGCTGCGGCCGATCCAGGCGGCCAGGGGTTCGGGGGTCGGGTTCATCGCGGTCTCCGTGGGCCCGGCGAATGCTATGGCGCGGCGCACGCTGCACCTCATGGCGTGAACGATAGGGCGGCCCCTCGGGCACGGCAATTGCTCTGTGCCGATCGATTGATCGATGCCGCGCATCAATGGCCCGGCGTCGATCGCCCGCCGAGCGGTCGCGCGGATTGTCCGGCCCTTGGTTCTGTGACACATTCGGACACAGCAAGACGGGAGCGCAACGGCACCGGCCTCCAAGGCCCGATCCGATGCGGTGATGCGAAGGCGGGCCGCGCCTGGAGCGCGGTTCACGACCACGGACCACGAGGCTGCTCATGCAATGTCCAAGTTGCCGAACCGAGAACGCCGACGGCGCCAAGTTCTGCAAGGCCTGCGGTACGCGGCTGGCGCTTTCGGCGCCCGCCGCCGAGCCCGCACCGCAGCTGCTGGCCTGCGTGCACTGTGGACAGCCGAACAAGCCGACCGCGCGCTTCTGCGCTGCCTGCGGGCGCCCGATGGTCACCGACGCCGACGCGACCATGGTCGTGCCGCCGAGCGCAGCACCGGCGGTGCGGCCGCCTCCTCCACCGCCTCCTCCACCGCCGCCGCCCCGTCCTCCGCCACCACCGGCCCCGTCTCCTGCGCGAGCGGCGGCACCGACACCCGCCGCGCCGGCAGCGGCCGGATCGCGGCGCGGTTTGTGGATCGGCGTGGCGGCGGTCGCCGTGGCCCTGGCGGCCGGCGGCAGCTACTGGGCCCTGAGCCGCCAGCCGGCACCCGAATCGGCGCCGGCTCCGGAAGCAGCCGCCCCGGCGGCGCCCGAGACCGCTCCGGCACCGGTGGCCCCCGCGCCGACCGAGCCCGCCCCACTGGCTGCGCCTGCGCCTGCGCCTGCGCCCGAGCCCTCACCGCCCCCGCCGGCCGTCGAGCCGCTGCCGCCGCCGGCCCCGGTGGCAGCGCCCGCGCCGGCGCGCGTCGTGCCGCCGCGTCCGCACCGCGCCGAGGCGCCGCCGCCGCGCCCGCCGGTCCATGGGGTCAAGCCGGTGGCACCACCGCCCGAGCCCGCACCGGCCGCGCCACAAAGGCCGGCCGTCGCGGCACCCGCGCCGGCACCGGCATCGCCGGCCCCTGCCCCGGCGCCCGCGGCACCGGCGTGGTACGCCGCGCTGAAGGCCGAGCTCGCCCGCTGCGAGGGCAAGAACTTCCTCAGCCGCGGAATCTGCATACAGCACGCGAAGTCACGCTACTGCGAGCCGGGCAACCACTGGGGTGAGGTCCCCGAGTGCGAGAAGTCCAGCCAGGGCCAGGCTCCGAACTGAGAAAGGATCGCCATGAACACCACCGCCGCCGCGAACCCGGGCGATCCCTACAGCCTGCTGCGGCTGGGCGAGGCCTGGCGCAACCGCGCCGGGC
Organism: uncultured beta proteobacterium; assembly: GCA_963788635.1. Taxonomy (GTDB): domain Bacteria; phylum Pseudomonadota; class Gammaproteobacteria; order Burkholderiales; family Burkholderiaceae_C; genus Rubrivivax. The sequence continues at coordinate 212,491 of CAWBHE010000015.1, forward strand.
TGACGACGCTGCTGGCCACCTTCGTCTGCGTCGCCGTGCTCTGGGTGCTGGGCATCGCCAGCCACTCGGCAGCCCTGATGGCCTTGCTCGCCTTCGTCTCGTTCGTGGTCTACCTGCTCGGCTTCGCGGCGGCGGGCACGCAGTTCATGGAACAGGCCGCAGGCAACCCGGTCAACGGCACGTTGTCGGCGCTGATGGCCAGCCCGATGGTCGTGCTGCGCAGCCTGGGCCTGGTGCTGATCATCGTCGCCGTCGGGCTGGCCTTCGCGGCGGTGGCGGCGATCCTGCTGCTGGTCTGCAAGATCCCCTTCCTCGGCCCCATCGTCTACGTCGTGGTGCTGCCGCTGCTGACCTTTGCCGGCGCGCTGGTGTTCCTGGGCAACACGGTGGTCACCTTCCTCGCCGCTCCGGCGCTGTGGGAAGGCCATTCGCTGAAGTCCGCGCTCTCGCGACTGTGGGCGGTGGTCAGCCAGCGGCCCGTCGAGGCCTTGCTGAACGTGATGCTGCTGTTCGTGATCGCCGGCGTGATCTCGGCCGTCGTGTCGGGCGTGGTCTTCGCCGGCTTCGGCATGACCGCCGGGCTGTCCGCCGGCATCCTGGGCGGCCAGATGACGGGCGGCTTCGGCAGCCTGTTCGGCTCGATGATGGGTGGCATGGGGGGATACGGCGGCGGCTACGGCGGTGGGGGCTACGAGCCCTCGGGCGGCGGCCTGGTGATCGCCGGCATGCTGGGCGGCGCGATCGTCTTCGCCGTCACGGTGGCCCTGGTCACCGCGATGTTCTTCCTGGGCCTGGCGCTGGTCTACCTGAAGCTCAACGTCGGCGTCGACGCCGAGGCCGCCGAAGCCGCGATGGACGCGGCGATCGCGAAGACCAAGGAAAAGGCCCAGCAGGCGGCCGAGGAAACCCGGCGCCGCGCGCAGGAGGCGCAGGCGGCGGCCCAACACAAGCTCGAACAGGCGCGCGCCGCCCAGGCTCAACGCAATGCGGCCGCCGCGCCGACGGTGCCGCCGGCCGCCGACCCAGCGCCGGCGGTCCCATCGAATTGCCCCGCCTGCGGAGCGCCCGCTGCCGCCGACGACGTGTTCTGTGGCCATTGCGGCCACAAGCTGAAGTGAGCGCGGGCTGCGCGCTGCGTCAAGACGGGTCGGCGAATTCCTCGCTGTCGACCTCGACCCGGCTCGCCGCGCTGTAGCGCTGGCCGGTCACGGTGCGCTCGTTGACTTGCGCATCGAGCCGCGCGATCAGCGCGGCGTCGAGCGTGACCTCGGCCGCACCGAGGTTCTCGCGCAGGTGCGCCAGGCTCGTCGTGCCGGGAATCGGCACGACCTGCTCGCCGCGCGCCAGCAGCCAGGCCAGCGCCAGCTGCGCCGGCGTGCAGCCGGCCTCGGCGGCGAGCGCGTCGAAGCCGGCGAGCAGCTTCAGGTTCTCGGCGTAGGCCGCGGGTTCGAAGCGCGGCATCGCGCGGCGGATGTCCTTCGCATCGAGCGTCGCGACGTCGGGCGGCGCGCTGGTCAGGAAGCCGCGCGCCACCGGGCTGAAGGCGACCAGCGTCGCGCCCAGTTCGCGGCAGGCCTGGAGCACCGCGATCTCCGGGTTGCGCGTCCACAGCGAGTATTCGCTCTGCACCGCGGCGATCGGGTGCACCGCGTGCGCCTTGCGCAGCGTCGCCGCCGAGACCTCGGACAGCCCGAGCGCGCGCACCTTGCCGGCGCGCACCAGGTCGGCCATCGCACCGACGCTGTCCTCGATGGGCACCTTCTTGTCCCAGCGGTGCAGGTAGTACAGGTCGATCGCGTCGGTCTGCAGCCGCCTCAGGCTGTCTTCGCAGTTGCGGCGGATCGCCTCCGGCCGGCCGTCGATGACGCGTTTGACGCCGTCCGGGAACGTGACGCCGGCCATGCCACCCTTGCTCGCGAGCGTGATGCGCGAGCGATGCGGCTTGAGCACGCGGCCGACCAGCGTCTCGTTGGCGCCGAAGCCGTACAGCGCCGCGGTGTCGAACAGCGTGACGCCTTCGTCCAGCGCCGTCAGCAGCAGCCGCTCGGCGTCTTCCGCCGGCGGCGGTGCGCCGTAGGCGTGGCTGAGGTTCATGCAGCCCAGGCCGAGGGCCGAGACCTCGAACGCTCCGATGCGGCGAACCGGCAAGGCCATCGGTGTCAGCCCTCGGCGAGCTGGCGTCCCAGGTCGTGCAGCACCTCGTAGCAGGGCAGCACCTGCGCGACGCTGGCGTTGGGCTCGCGGCCTTCCTTGATCGCGGCGAAGAACTCGCGGTCCTGCAGCTCGATGCCGTTCGTCGAGACGGCCACCTGGCTGACGTCGATCTTCTCTTCCTTGCCGGTGAACAGGTCGTCGTAGCGCGCGATGTAGGTGCCCGTGTCGCCGATGTAGCGGAAGAAGGTGCCGAGCGGGCCGTCGTTGTTGAACGACAGGCTGAGCGTGCAGATCGCGCCGTTGGCGGCCTTGAGCTGGATGCTCATGTCCATCGCGATGCCCAGCGTCGGGTGGATCGGGCCCTGGATCGCGTTCGCCTTCACGATCGGGCTGCCGCGCCTGGTAGGCGAACAGGTCCACCGTGTGCGCGGCGTGGTGCCAGAGCAGGTGGTCGGTCCAGCTGCGCGCCTGGCCGAGCGCGTTCATGTTCGTGCGCCGGAAGAAGTAGGTCTGCACGTCCATCTGCTGGAGATTGAACTCGCCGGCGGTGATCTTGCTGGCGCACCCACTGGTGGCTGGGGTTGAAGCGGCGCGTGTGGCCGCACATCGCGACCAGGCCGGTGTTCTCCTGCATCTGCACGACGCGCGTAGGCGTCGCGCAAGCTGTCGGCGAGCGGGATCTCGACCTGCACGTGCTTGCCCGCCTTCAGGCAGGCCATCGCCTGCGCGGCGTGCATCTGCGTCGGCGTGCACAGGATCACCGCATCGACCTCCTTCAGCGCCAGGCTGTCGGCGAGGTCGGTGCGTGACATGCTCGATGCCGTACTTGTCGGCGACTTCCTTCGTCTTGCCGAGATCGCGGCTGACCAGCGAGACGACCTCGACGCCGTCGATCAGCTTGATGGCGTCGAGGTGCTTGATGCCGAAGGCGCCGGCACCGGCGAGGGCGACTTTGATCGTCATGCCGCCTCCGTCGAGCCGTCTCCAGGATGCAGGATGGCCCGAGCGGCGGTGTTGGGCGTCAGTGCGCGGCACATGGTAGAAGCGGTGCGCGCACCTGGTCGGCTGCCACCGGCGGTTGTCGCTCATCGCGCCGCGCGCGATCAGCCACATCACGAGCTCGATGCCTTCGCTGCCCGCTTCGCGCACGTAGTCGATGTGCGGCTTGGCGGCGAGCGCCGCCGGGTCGGCGATCAGCTCGTCGAGGAAGGCGTTGTCCCATTCCTTGTTGATCAGGCCGGCGCGCGGCCCCTGCAGCTGGTGGCTCATGCCGCCGGTGCCCCAGATCTGCACCTTCAGCGGCGAGTCGTAGCTCTCGACGGCCTGCGGATGGCCTTGCCCAGGTTGAAGCAGCGCCGGCCCGAGGGCACCGGGTACTGCACCACGTTGACCGCGAACGGGATCACCGGGCAGGGCCAGGCGAAATCGGACTGCGGGCGGCTGGCCGCACATCAGGCACAGCGGCACGGTCAGGCCGTGGTCGACGTCCATCTTGTTGACGATGGTGAGGTCGAAGTCGTCCTGGATCACGCTCTGCGCGATGTGCGAGGCCAGTTCCGGGTGGCCGACGACCTTGGGCACCGGGCGCGGCCCCCAGCCCTCGTCGGCGGGCTGGTACTCGGCCGCGGTGCCGATCGCGAAGGTCGGGATCATCTCCAGGCTGAAGGCGGTGGCGTGGTCGTTGTAGACGAGGAAGATCACGTCGGGCTCGTTCTCCTTCATCCACTGCTTGGAGAACTCGTAGCCCTTGAACACCGGCTGCCAGTAAGGCTCGGTGGTCTTGCCCAGGTCGATCGCGGCGCCGATGGCCGGCACGTGGCAGGTGTAGACGGAGGCGGTGATCCTTGCCATGGTCAGAACCCCGGCCTTTCTGCGCTGCCCTGCGGCTGGTGCTGCGGCTGCGCGTTGCCGTCCTCGCCGGTGCGGCGGTTGCCTTCGACCGAGCGGCCGCCGGAGATCATCATGTCGCGGTATTCCTCTTCGGTCATGCCGGTCATGCTGCCGGCCATCTGCTGGAAGCTCTTGCCGTGCGTCGCGCCGAGCTTGGCCAGGAAGTAGATGTTGCCGCCCATCGGCGATGCAGCGGTTCAGGTCGCGCGCCAGCACGGCCTGCTTCTGCTCCTCCGTCATCGGCCATTCGTCGAGGTACGGCGCGCTGGTCGGCCATGAAGCGCGCGCGGTTCTCGGCCTTCATCAGGCACATGCAGAACTGGTTCAGCCAGTAGCCCTTGCGCGACTGCTCGGCGTCGAAGATCGTCGTGCCGGGCACGTCGAGATAGGGTTTGTCGAGGGACATCGGGCTCCTAGCGGTAGCCTTCGCGATCGGCTTCGCCGCAGCGGCCCGGAGTACAGCGCGCATCGGGGTTGTCTCGACCAGCAGGCTTCGGTTCTGCAGCAGCTTCTGCGCGTCGGCGCGCCGCAATGTGCGGGATGAAGTCGACCAGCAGGCCGTCGTCGGGCATGTGGTCCTTCAGGTTCGGGTGCGGCCAGTCGGTGCCCCAGAGCACGCGGTCGGGGAAGGTCTCGACGATGCGGCGCGCGAAGGGCACCACGTCGCGGTAGGCCGCCTGCTCGCCGTTCAGCGCCTGCGGGCCGGCGACGCTGACAGCCGCTCCGGGCAGCTGACCTTGCTCCAGACGTTCGGGTGCTCGCGCATGAACTTCACGAACAGCTCGAACTCCGGGCCGTCGACGGGCTTGCTCACGTCGGGCCGGCCCATGTGGTCGACGACCACGGTGGTCGGCAGCGCGGTGAAGAAGTCCCACAGCTCGGGCAGGTCCACCGCCTCGAAGTAGATCACCACGTGCCAGCCCAGCGGGGCGATGCGCGCGGCGATCTCCATCAGCTCGTCCTTGGGCGTGAAGTCGACCAGGCGCTTGACGAAGTTGAAGCGCACGCCGCGCACGCCGGCGGCGTGCATCGCCTGCAGCTCGGCGTCGCCGACGCTGCGCTTGACGGTGGCGACGCCGCGCGCCCGGCCCTTGGACGCGATGCAGGCATCGACCATCGCGCGGTTGTCGGCGCCGTGGCAGGTGGCCTGCACGACGACGTTGCGCGCGAAGCCGAGGTGGTCGCGCAGCGCGAACAGCTGGGCCTTGCTCGCGTCGCAGGGCGTGTACTTGCGCTCGGGCGCGAACGGGAACTCGTCGCCGGGGCCGAACACGTGGCAATGCGCGTCCACGCTGCCGGCAGGCAGCTGGAAACGGGGCTTGCTCGGGCCGGCGTACCAGTCCAGCCAGCCGGGGGTCTTCTCGAAACTCATCTCAATCCTTCTTCAGCGAGGCCAGGATGCGGTCGGCCTCGGTCCGCCAGTCGGCGCTGCGCGCGAAGCCCGGCGTGCCGCGCTGGCCGAACAGCCCGGCGTCGGCGAGGTCGGCGATCCAGGCCTGGCGCTCGGCGGTGCCGGCCGCCGACCACGGCGTCAACCCGGCCTCGCGCACCGTCTCGGCGACCTCGCGCACTTCCTCGCTGCGCCGGCGACCATGCTCGATGACGCGCTGGAAGAAGTAGCTCGCCTGCTTCTCCCAGTCGATGCCGGGGAAGGTTTCCTTCAGCGACGCGAGCACCGCGTCCTCGACGCCGTAATGGCGCGCCGCGGTGAAGCTCTCGATGACCATCGCCTCCAGGCCCTTGATCATCACGCTGCGGCACATCTTGGTCGCCGACGCGACGCCGAGCCGCTCGCTCGCGACGCGCGGCGCGAAGCCGATCGCCTCGATCAGCGGCGCCAGCGCCGCGGCGTCGGGCCCGCCGAGCAGCAGCGGCACCTTGATGCGGTACGGCGGCACCGAGGTCATCACCGCGCCTTCGACGTAGCGGGCGCCGACGCCGTCGACGAACTCGGCGGCGCGCATCTTCGCGCCCGGCGACGCCGAGTTGAAGTCGAGGAAGAAGCATTCGCGGCGCCAGCGCCGGCGCGCAGGCCTCGGCCACCGCGACCGCCTGGCTCGCGGTGACGGCCGAGACCACGAGCTCGGCGCCTCGACCGCCTGCGCCGCCGAGGCGGCGAGCCGCGACGCCGAAGCGCAGCGCATGCTCGCGCAGCGGCTCGCCCGATTCGCTGTGCAGCTTCAGGTCGAAGGCCGTCACCGGCAGGCCTTGCGCGCGCAGGTCCTCGGCCAGGATGCGGCCGACCTCGCCGTAGCCGATCAGTGCAATGCGCATGGTCAGTCGATGTACCGCAGGCCGGCCTTCTCGAGCGGCTCGCGCATCTTGTACATGTCCAGCCCGAGCACGCCGGCGGCGAGCTTGGCGCGCTTGTCGGCCTCGAGCGCCTCGCGCGCGGCGGCCGCGTCGGCGGTCTTGCGCGCCGCGGCGGCCGGCACGACGACGACGCCGTCGTCGTCGGCGACGATCACGTCGCCCGGGTTCACCAGCGCGCCGGCGCAGACCACCGGGATGTTGACCGAGCCGATCGTCGCCTTGATCGTGCCCTTGCTGCTGATCGCCTTGCTCCAGACCGGGAAGCCCATCTCGTGCAGCGTCTTCACGTCGCGGCAGCCGGCGTCGATGATCAGCGCGCGCGCGCCGCGCGCCATGAAGCTCGTCGCGAGCAGGTCGCCGAAGTAGCCGTCGGTGCAGTCGGCGGTGACCGCGGCGACGACGATGTCGCCCTCGCGGATCTGCTCGGCCGCGACATGCATCATCCAGTTGTCGCCCGGGTGCAGCAGCACGGTGACGGCGGTGCCCGAGACCTGCGCGCCGGCGTAGATCGGGCGGATGTAGGGCTTCATCAGCCCGACGCGACCCATCGCCTCGTGCACGGTCGCCGAGCCGTACTGCGCCAGCTGGTCGGCTGCGACGCGGTCGGCGCGCTGGATGTTGCGGTAGACGACTCCGAGTTCGGTCATGGTTGGTGCCTCACGGGTTTTCCGGGAGGCACGATGGCCCCCTCGGGGGTAGCGAACGAAGCGAGCTCGGGGGCACTCACTTCCCCTTCGTTTTCAGCGCGGCGTCGAGCCGCGGGAACACGCGGCGCGCGTTGCCTTCGTAGACCATCGCCTTCTGCGCCGGCGTGAGCTGCGTCGACGCCTCGATGTAGCGCTTGGTGTCGTCGTAGTAGAAGCCGGTCTCGGGGTCGATGCCGCGCACCGCGCCGATCATCTCGCTCGCGAACAGGATGTTCTCGACCGGGATCACCTTCGTCAGCAGGTCGATGCCCGGCTGGTGGTAGACGCAGGTGTCGAAGAAGATGTTCTTCAGCAGGTGCTCGCCGAGCAGCGGCTTCTTCATCTCCTGCGCCAGGCCGCGGAAGCGTCCCCAGTGGTAAGGCACCGCGCCGCCGCCGTGCGGGATCAGGAACTTCAGCGTCGGGAAGTCCTTGAACAGGTCGCTCGTCAGGCACTGCATGAAGGCCGTCGTGTCGGCGTTCAGGTAATGCGCGCCGGTGGTGTGGAAGCAGGCGTTGCAGCTGGTGCTGACGTGGATCATCGCCGGGATGTCGTAGCTCGACCATCTTCTCGTAGATCGGGTACCAGTGGCGGTCGCTCAGCGGCGGGCTGGTCCAGTGGCCGCCGGACGGGTCGGGGTTCAGGTTGATGCCGACGTTGCCGTACTGCTCGACGCATTTCACCAGCTCGGGGATGCAGGTGGCCGGGTCCACGCCCGGGCTCTGCGGCAGCATCGCCGCCGGAACGAAGTGGTCGGGGAACAGCTGGCTGACGCGGTAGCACAGCTCGTTGCAGATCGCGGCCCAGGTGCTGCTGACCTCGAAGTCGCCGATGTGGTGCGCCATGAAGCTGGCGCGCGGGCTGAAGACGGTGAGGTCGCTGCCGCGCTCCTTCATCTTCGCGAGCTGGTTGGTCTCGATCGACTCGCGCAGCTCGTCGTCGCTGATCTTCAGCTCGCTGACCTTGGGCATCAGCGCCGGGTCCTGGATGCCGGCGATCTGCCGGTTGCGCCACGCCTCCAGCGCCTTCGGCGCGGTGGTGTAGTGGCCATGGACGTCGATGATCATGTGCGGTGTCTCCTGAAGAATGTCGTGCCGGTCAGGCCGGTTCCATGCCGTGGCGGCGCTTGGCCGCGTCGGCATCGGCCGAGGTCATGAAGGCGAGCCACTGCGCGACCTCGGCCCTGGCCGGACCGGGGCAGCGTCCGGCGGAAAAGGTGGTGATGAACGCGGTGTCGCCGGGCAGCGTGCCGACGACGGCGATGCCGTCCATGTGCATCAGCTCGGCGAGCTGCTGGAAGCCGAGCTCGACCTCGCCGCGCGCCACCAGCGCGCCCACCGGCACGCCGGGCGGCGCCTGCACGATGCGGTCCTTCAGCTCGGCGCCCAGACCCCAGCGCTCGAAGAGCCGGAGCAGGTGCGTGCCGCTCGGCCCGGTGGAAAAGCCGATGCTGCGCGCCGCGAGCACCGCCTGCTTCAGCGCCGCTTCGCTGCCGATGTCGGGGCGCGGCGCGCCGGCGCGCACCGCGACGGCCACCGGCGAGCGCACCAGGTCGACGCGGCTGCCCGCGACCAGGTGGCCGCCGGCGATCAGCTTGTCGATCGCGTCGGAGGCCAGCACCACGACGTCGAAAGGCTCGCCGGCCTGCACGCGCCGCGCGGCGTCGACGCCGCCCACCGACTCGATGAGCACCGGGTGGCCGGAGCGCTGCTCGAAAGCCGCGGCCAGTTCGGCCAGCACCTGGCGGGTGGCCATGGACGAGATGCAGGTGATCGTGGGGCTCATGTCGTCGCGCGCCCGGTGCGCGCCCAGCGGGGGATCGGTGTCGTGGAGAGCGGCATTCTTGAACAAGGCCTCGTATTCATCAACGCGATTCCCGCACTAGCTGCTAGACCCGTTTAGCATGGCGACCGTGGACCTGAAGCAGATCGAATACTTCGTGCACGTGGCCGAGCTGGGCAGCTTCACGCGCGCCGCGACGGTGCTGCGCGTGGCCCAGCCGGCGCTCAGCCGGCAGGTGCGCAGCCTGGAAGTCGAACTGCGCCAGCCGCTGTTCGACCGCAACGGCCGCGGCGTCACGCTCACCGAGGCCGGCAAGCGCCTGCTGGCGCACGGCCGCGGCATCCTGCAGCAGGTGGATCGCGCGCGCCAGGACCTCGAGGACCAGCGCGGCGCCGCCTCCGGCCATCTCGCGATCGGGCTGCCGCCGAGCGTGAGCCGCACGCTGACCGGGCCGCTGGTCGAGGCCTTCCGCCAGCGCTTCCCGAAAGCGACGCTGACGATGGTCGAGGGCCTCTCGACCTACGCGCTCGAATGGCTGGTGCTCGGCCGCATCGACTGCGCGGTGGTCTACAACGTCGCGCCGGCGGCGGCGATCGAGCTCGTGCCGGTGCTCGACGAGCCGCTGTTCCTGGTCTCGGCGCGGCCGGCGTCCGAGGCGCAGCCGGTCGGCAAGCCGGTCACGCTGGCCCAGCTCGCGCAGCACGAACTGGTGATGCCGAGCCGGCCGCATTCGATCCGGATGCTGCTCGAGACCGCGCTCGCCGGCGCCGGGCTGAAGCCGCGCATCGAACTCGAGATCGACAGCGTGCCGGCGATGCTCGACCTGGTCGAGCGCAACCCGCTGCACGCCGTGCTGTCGCTGAACGCCTTGCGCGGGCGCGAAGAGGCCTTCGTCGCGCGCCCGATCGCGTCCGCGCGTGGCGAGCCGCCGCTGGCCGCGCGGCTGTGGATCGCGACCTCGGCGCAGCGCCCGCGCGGGCCGCTCGTCGAGCAGGGCACCGCGCTGCTCGGCGAGATGCTGCACGAACTGTGGGGCGCACCGCGGAGCGCATGAACGAACCCGACGCCATCGCCGCCACGCGCCGCTGGCTGGAGCGCGCCGTGATCGGCCTGAACCTGTGCCCGTTCGCGAAGGCGGTGCACCTGAAGCAGCAGATCCGCTGGGTCGAGAGTGAGGCCACCGATGCCGAAACGCTGCTCGCCGACCTCGTCGTCGAACTGCAGCGCCTGGCCGCCGCCGACCCCGACGCGGTCGACACCACGCTGCTGATCCACCCGCGGGCGCTGGCCGACTTCCTGGACTACAACGACTTCCTCGACCTCGCCGACGCGGCGGTCGACGAGCTCGGCCTGGCCGGCGTGATCCAGGTCGCCAGCTTCCACCCCGACTACTGCTTCGCCGATGCCGACGCCGACGACCCGGCGAACTTCAGCAACCGCTCGCCGCACCCGATGCTGCACCTGCTGCGCGAAGCCAGCCTCGAGCGTGCGATCGAGGCCTTCCCCGACGCGGCAACGATCTACGAACGCAACATCGAGACGCTGCGCCGGCTCGGCCCCGCCGGCTGGCGCGCGCTGCTGGCCGAGCCCTAGACCGCGCTAGAAGCCGACCGCCTGCCCTTCGCGGCGCGAGTCGCTCGCGGCGACGTAGCCGTCGTCGGCATCGCCGAGCCGGGCGATGAACTGGCCCGAGCCGAAGTCCATGTAGGTGTCGGCCACCGGCACGATCTGGTGGCCGCGGTCGCGCAGGCCTTGCACCAGCGCCGGGTCCATCGTGTGCTCGCAGTCGATCGCCATCCCGGTCGCGACCTTCCAGCGCGGCGCGTCGCAGGCGGCCTGCGGCGGCTGGCCGTGGACCAGCATGCGCACCAGCGTCTGCAGATGGCCTTGCGGCTGCATGTTGCCGCCCATCACGCCGAAGCTCATCACCGGCGCGCCGTCCTTCGTCAGGAAGCCCGGGATGATGGTGTGGAACGGGCGCTTGCCGCCGGCCACCACGTTCGGGTGCGCTTCGTCGAGCGTGAAGCCGTGGCCGCGGTTCTGCAGGCTGACACCGGTGCCGGGCACGACGATGCCGCTGCCGAAGCCCATGTAGTTGCTCTGGATCAGGCTGACCATCATGCCGCTCGCGTCGGCGGTGGTCAGGTAGATCGTGCCGCCCTTGGGCGGCCGGCCCGGGCCGGGGTCGGCGGCGCGCTTCGGGTCGATGAGCCGCGCGCGCTCGGCCAGGTAGGCGTCGCTCAGCAGGTCGGCGGCGCTGACCTCGGCCATGAAGCGCGCGTCGGCGACCCAGCGGTAGGTGTCGGCGAAGGCGAGCTTCATCGCCTCGATCTGCAGGTGCTGGGCCTCGACGCTGTCGGGCGCGAAGCGGCCGAGGTCGAGCTGGTCGAGCATGCCCAGCGCCATCAGCGCCGCGATGCCCTGCCCGTTCGGCGGGATCTCGTGCACCGTGTGGCCGGCGAAGTCCTTGCGGATCGGCTCGACCCAGCTCGGCGCGTAGCCGGCCAGGTCGGCCACCGTCATCGAGCCGCCGTTCGCCGCCGCGTGCGCGGCCAGCTTCTCGGCGATCTCGCCGCGGTAGAAGGCCTCGCCCTTGGTCGCCGCGATCTTGCGCAGCGTGGCCGCCGCCTCGGCGAAGACGAAGCGCTCGCCCGGCAGCGGCGCGCGCCCGCGCGGCAGGAAGGCCTGCGCGAAACCCGGCTGGTCCTGCAGCAGCGGCGCCGCCTTGGCCCATTTGTCGGCGGTGACGACGCCGACGCCGTAGCCGCGCTCGGCGAGCTCGATCGCCGGCTGCAGCAGGTCGGCGAAGGGCAGCTTGCCGAAGCGTTCGGACAAGGCCACCCAGCCCGCCACCGCGCCCGGCGTCGTGACCGTGTCCCAGCCGCGCATCGGCATCGCCGCGCCGTGCTTGCGGCGGAAGTAGTCGGGGTTCCAGGCCGCCGGTGCGACGCCCGAACTGTTCAGCCCGTGCAGCGCCTTGCCGTCCCAGACGATCGCGAAGTTGTCGCTGCCCAGGCCGTTCGAGCAGGGCTCGACGATCGCCATCGCGGCGGCCGTGGCGATCGCCGCGTCGACGGCGTTGCCGCCGGCGAGCAACATGCGCAAGCCCGCCATCGCGCCCAGCGGCTGCGAGGTCGAGACCACGTTGCGGGCCATCAGCGGGCTGCGGATGGTCGGGTAGGGGTTGGTCCAGTTGCCGATCTTCATCGTCATATTGTCACCTGCCTCGGGGTTGCGGCGATGGACGCTAGGCTTCGCGACGGCGCAGCACCGTGGCGATGAAATCCGCCGCCAGCGTGCCGGCGAGTTCGGCGTTGCGCGCCTCGGACCGGTCGTGCCCAGCCTCGGACCCGGCGCCGTCGATCAGGCCGTGGTCGCCGCCCAGCACCGTGACGCGGGCTGGGCCGGCAGCCTGGGCGGCGAGGCGGTACAGGTCCGCCGCGGCGCACTGCGGGTCGCGGTCACCGGCGAGCAGGAACAGCGGCCGCGTCTCGAGGCCGAGGCCGGGGTAGTTCTCGCTGCCGACGGCGAGCGCGGCACCGCCGGCGCGCTCCAGGCGGGTGCACAGCGGCGTCAGCAGCAGCGCGCCGCACAGGCGCGGCTGGGCGGCGAACAGCCGCCACGCGACCACCGAGCCCATCGACTTGCCGCCGACGAACAGCCGGTCCTCGGCGAGCCGGGCATCGCGCCGCGCCCAGTCGAGCACGGCGAGCATGTCCTCCTGTTCCAGCGCCAGCCCTTCGGAGGGCTGGCCCGCCGGCGCCGAGAGATAGGCCCAGTCGAAGCGGACGACCGCGACGCCGCACGCGAGCGCGGACCGGGCCACCCGCTCGAGGATAGGGCGGCCCATCGGGTAGCGCTGGCCGGGCGCCAGGATCAGCGCCGGGAACGGACCGGCGCCGGACGGGAACTCGGCCACGACGTCGATCGGTGCGCCACGTGGCGTCGTGAGGGTCTGGGAAGGCCGGGTCGGCATCGTTCGAACGGATGGGTGGCGGGGGTGAAGTGTGGAGCGAACCGCGCACGCTGTCGGGGCGGACACGCACGCCCCGTCCGCGCCGCGTTGTTCAGAACTCGTAGGTCGCGTTCAGGTACGCGAAGCGCCCCCGCACGTCGGTGTAGCTCAGGTCGTAGCTGCCGACGAAGCCACCGCCGTAGTTCGTGTACGGCGGGTTCTTGTCGGCCAGGTTCTTCATGCCCACGGTGAGTCGGGTGGACTTGATGCCGGTGTACGTGAGCTGCGCGTCGAAGGTGCTGTAGGACGCGACGTCGCGCGGCACCGTGCCGGCGGGCTGCAGGCTGGTGCGCAGGTCGTGGTAGCCGACCTGGAAGTTCTCGGCCAGCGTGGCGGCCCAGGGGCCGGTCTCCCAGGTCGCGCTCGCCGTGTGGCGCCAGCGCAGGACGACGCCGATCGCGCCGCTGCCGGCCGGGGTGTTGATCGACGAGGTGTAGCTGCCGTCCAGGTTCTGCTGGTCGTATTGGGACATGTACGTGCCGTTCAGGCGCAGCGTCACGCGGTGCTCGGGGGTGTCGAGCACGCGGCCCTTGAGGTCGACGTCGACACCGCCGACGATCGTCTTGCCCAGGTTCGTCAGCAGCTGGTTGATGCCGAGGATCGGGCCGACGCCGCTGGCATTGCCGTCCGGTGCGCCGCGAACGAGGTAGCTCGCGTAGGTGACCGGGTCGGCCAGGATGGTCTGGTAGGTCAGGCCGGTGCGGATCACGTCCTTCACCGTGACGCGGAAGAAGTCCAGGCCCATCGAGTAGTTCTTCGTCGGCTCGTAGACGAAGCCCAGCGTCGTCGACTGCGACTTCTCGGGCTCGAGGGCCGGGTTGCCGCCGCCGACCGTCACGTACTGCGTGCTGCAGTCGATGTTGCTCGGGTCCACGACCGGGCAGCGCACGCGGTCGCGCTGGCCGTTGGTGGTGATGCCGTTGGACTGCGGCGAGTACAGGTCGGTCAGCGTCGGCGCGCGGAACCCGCTGCCCACCGAGGCGCGCACCAGCAGCTGCGCGACGGGCTGCCAGCGGATCGACGCCTTCGGGTTCACCGTGCTGCCCACGCGCTGGTAGTTGTCGTAGCGGATGGCCGCGTCGGCCTCCAGCGTCTTGAGGATGGGCACGTTGACCTCGGCGTAGGCCGAGGTCACGTTGCGCGACGCGTTGATCGGCACGCCCGCGCTGCCGAAGCCGGACACCAGGAACTGCCGGTTCGCGTCCGACGGCGCGATGTCCAGCGTCTCCTTTCGCGCCTCGGCCCCCAGCGCCAGGCTCACCATGCCGGCGGGCAGCGCGTACAGGTCGCGCGACGCCTTGGCGTCGACGCTGGTGATCGACGTCGTCGAGACGTTGAACACGCCGTTGTAGTTGCTGTCCATCGCCGCGGCCGCGGCGGCGGGGTCCGTGGTCGGGCCGAACGGGTTGATGACCCCGGTGTCGACCAGGCTCAGGTACTTGTCGGTCTCGGCCCAGCCCTGCGTCAGGCTGGTCGTGATCTTGTTCCGGCTGTACAGCACGCCGGTGTCGTAGTCCCAGCCCTTCGCGCTGCCGCGCAAGCCGGCCAGCAGCCGCACGTTGTCGGCGACGTCCTCCGTCTTGCGCGTGCCGGTCGGGACCGACCGGAACAGCAGCGGCAAGGGCGCACCGGTCATGCCGTTGGCGTCGGCGAACGCGGTCGGGTAGTACGGGCTGGTGGGCGGCAGCAGCGCGATGGCGGTGCCGATGTATTTCTGCAGGTACGGGAACGCCGAATACTGGGTGTTGATCAGGTTCGCCAGCGTCGTGGCGTAGGGCGCGCCCGCCGGCAGCGCCGCGCCGTAGAGCAGCGTGTGCTGCTGCGTGTTCAGGGTCTTGTTGCGCGTGACCCAGGTCTGGACATAGGCCTCGGCGTCGGCCGAGACGTTGAAGCGGCCGTCGAGCAGCAGGCTGGCGAGCTGGGTCTCGGGCTGGATCGCGATGTACGGCGCGTTGTCGTAGCGGCACAGGCCCGGCAGCAGCGGCGAGACGAAGGAATACGGACCGCAGTCGTTCGGGTAGTTCGGGCTCGCGACCTTGCCGTTGGGCAGGTAGACGTTGGCCGGGAACGCGATCGAACTCGTCTTGTCGAGCTGCTCGGCGACGTTCAGGTTGCGCGCGAACGAGCGCGACGCGCCGAAGATCGGCTTGACATGCTGGTAGCTGGCGCTGAGCGCGATGTTGTAGCGGTCGGCGTCGATGTCGCCGAACCCCGAATAGATGGAGAAGCGGCTCTCCTGCCCACCGCCGGCACGCGTCGGCGTGCCCAGCGTGACGCTGAGCTCGTGACCCTTGAAATTCTTGCGCAGGATGAAGTTCACCACGCCGGCGATGGCGTCGCTGCCGTAGATGGCCGACGCGCCGTCCTTGAGCACCTCGACGCGCTCGATCGCGGCCACCGGAATGGTGCTGATGTCCACCGCGGACGAGCCGGCGGCCGGCGCGCTGCGGCGCCCGTCGATCAGCACCAGCGTGCGCGCCGAGCCCAGGCCGCGCAACGAGATCAGCGAGACCGACCCGGTGCCGCCCTGGCCGCCGCCGGCGCCGGTGTTCGCGACGCTGGTGCCACCGAGCGTCGCGCTCGCCGAAATGGTCGCGAGCAGCTGCTCGACGGTGGACACGCCGCTGCGCTCGATGTCGCTGCGCGTCAGGATCTGCACCGGCAGGGCGGTCTCGCCGTCGATGCGCTTGATCGACGAACCGGTGACGACGATGCGCTCGGCCTTGTCGGCCGCCGCGCCCGCCGTCTGCGCCAGCGCGGGCAGCGCCAGCATCAGCGCCGATGCCAGCGCGGCCTGCAAGGCCTGCGCGCGCACGCGCCGGGTGTTCTGTTCTGCAAACATCTTCGGAGATCCCTCGGTTGATTGAAGAGACGGAGACGGTCGTTCTTGTCGCGCGATCGCGAACCCGGCACCAAGGCGATCCAGGCCTGCCGCGATCGAGCGAGCGGCAGGCAGGGCGGGTCGGTCCGTGGCGCGTCGGGCACAGGCGCAGTGCGCCGACGGTCGGGTCGGCGCCATCGACGCAAGGCTCATGCCACGTCGGCCCGCAAGTGCGCGCGGGCTGTCCGAACGGTGCTCACCGGGCGCGTGGAGCACGCCCGCCCTGCGACTCGTCACCGTCGCTCGGGCGGCCCGAAGTCGCTGCGCGGGAGCGACCGCCCGCGAGCGGCGCCCTACGAGGCGTCGAACGCCACCGCGGCGGCGGGCGCGACCGTGACCCGGGGGCCGAAGCTCGACAAGTGCGCGAGCGTGGCGTTGTGGTGGGCCGTGATCTGGGCCGCCGACAGCACGGCGTTGTCGACGGTGGAATGCGCGTCGGCCGCGAGCGCGACCGCGTAGCCCAGCGCCAGCGCCTGGCGCACCGTCGTGTCGACGCAGTAGTCGCTCTGCAGGCCGCAGACGACGAGGCGGTCGACGCCGCGCGCCTGCAGCAGGCCTTGCAGCTCGGTCCGGTGGAACGAGTTCGGCGTCGTCTTGCGCACGCGCAGGTCCGACGCGGCCGTCACCAGGCCGTCGGCGAGCTGCCAGCCCGCGCTGCCGAACTGCAAGGGCCCCTCGCCTTCCTCGTGCTGGACCAGGACCACCGGCACGCCCGCCGCCCTGGCCCTGGCGGACAAGCCGTTGATCCGCTCGGTGACGCGCTCGATGTCGAAGGCGGCGTCGTCGCCGGTGCACAGCGCGCGCTGCATGTCGATGACGAGGAGGGCAGTTTTCATGATGGAAGGTCGGCGCTGGCACGGCCAAGGTTCGAATCGAGGGCGGTCTCATACCGCCGCCTCGCGGCGAGCGCAGCCGCACCGCCGTCGCGCGGCGCGCTCACTTCTTGCACGGCCCCTCGGTGTAGACCTTGCCGTCGAAGCACTCGACGATCATCGGTTCGCCGCCGGCCTTGGCACTGGTCATGGGCGGCGGACGGTTCGGCGCTGCCGGAGCGGGCGCAGCGGGCTGCGAACCTTGGACATAGACCAGCTTCTTCGTGCCCAGCTCGCAGCTGCCGACGACCTTGCCGCCCGCGGCCTGGTTCGCGTCGACCACCGAGAGGCTGAAGTTCGAGACGCCGTTGCGACGGATCTTGGCTTCGACCGCGGAGCGGAGCGCGTCACAGGAGATGGCATGGGCGGGAAAGGTGACGACGCCCCCGAGCGCCAGCGCGACGAGGGCCCGGAGGACCGTGACGGCCTTGCGCGGACGGGACATGGCTGCGGCGACGCGGTGCGAGCGACTCATGGCTTCGAGCCCGAGACCCGGGCGAAGAAGTCGTAGATCGCGGTGTCGCCCATGTTCCGGGCGTCGGCCAGCTCGCCGGCGCGCGTGGCGTAGACCACCTTGCCCTGCGGCGACAGCACGACCACGGCCGGAATGCCGTTCTGCAGCGGCAGCCCGTAGGACTTCGCGATGTCGACGTTGCGGTCGAACTTGCCCACGTTGACTTTGACGACCTCGAAGTGCGCGTGGATCAGCGGCGCGCTCGCGCCGGTCTTGAACGCCATGTCGAGGACCTGGCAGTCGCCGCACCAGTTCGCGCCGAAGACGACCAGAACCGGAAGGTCCGCCTGCCGGGCTTGCGCCAGCGCGGCCTGGATCTGGGCCTTCGCGTCGGCCGCTTCGTCGTAGGGTTTGCCGGCGGCGTTGGCGAGGGCGACGGCGACAAGCAGCGCGAGGGCGAGGAAGGTACGCATGGTGAGGTCGGGTTCGGAGTCTATCGAGAGCGACTTCAGCGGCCGCCCTTCGGCGGCGGCGACTAGAACCAGTAGTCGGCGACGCACTTGCCGTCGCGGGGCAGGTCGTCGAAGGTGTTCAGCCCGTCGAAGTGATCGATGGGAATCGACGCCACGTCGTCGGGTTCCGCGAGACGGAGGTTGACCGCGATCCGGCGGCGCCCTTCCTGATCGAGCTGGAGCCCGCGCCAGTATGCGACGCAGCCGCAGGTGGGGCAGAAGTTGAAGCTCAGCGCCTCGCCGCGGACATACGGCCGCGTCTCGCCCGTGACCTCGATGCCGTCGCCTTCGTAGGCGTAGGCCCACAGCACGCCGTAGCGGCGGCATGCGGTGCAGTTGCAGGCCGTGGCGCCTTCCGGCGTTCCTTCGAAGCGCCAGCGCACCGAGCCGCAGAGGCAGGATCCTTCGATCATGTGCGTTTCACCTCCGACGAATTGGCGGACGAGATGATGCACGAAAGGAAGCCGGGGACAACGCGGGGCCCCGGATGCTTCGAGGCAGGCCGCTCGGCGGGTTTCGCCGGGTCCGCCTTCACGGGGCTCGCCTACGGACAGGGCGTCCCGTCCTTGCGCACGAACCGGCCATCGGCGTTGGAAGATTGGAGGTGGCTCGTGCGACGCTTGGACGTTCGTTCCCACGATCCTGTATGGCTCATGCGGGCTGCGCTGTGGACTTCACGCCGAGTGCTAGAGTCGTTGCTCATGAACGCCCGTGTTGACCACTTACTGGATGAGGCCCTCGGCCTGTCCGTTGAGGAGCGTTCCGCTGTGGCGGCGGCGTTGATCGACAGCCTCGAAGGCGCGGCCGACGGGACCGTTTCCGAGGCGTGGAGACGGGAGTTGCTGAAGCGCCGGGAGGCGCTACGGTCGGGCGCGGCAAAGCCGACACCCTGGGCAGAGGCCCGCGCGCGCTTGAGCGCGCTGTGACGCGGTTCCAGATCGAGATTCTTCCCGAGGCCGAGGCGGAGATCCGCGAGGCCCTCGTCTGGTACCTCGAGCGCAGCCCCCTCGCGGCCGACGCCTTTCGCGCCGAGGTGTTCGACAAGATCGATGACTTGGCCGCGGATGCGGACATCTGGCCGAAGGACGAGGACGGCATTCACTTCCGCATCCTGAACCGATTCCCGTACAGCGTGCACTACGACCTCGCTGGCTCGCAAGTGACCGTGTTGGCAGTTTCGCACCACCGAAGACAGCCGGGGTATT
This sequence comes from uncultured beta proteobacterium, assembly GCA_963788635.1. GTDB lineage: Bacteria > Pseudomonadota > Gammaproteobacteria > Burkholderiales > Burkholderiaceae_C > Rubrivivax. Next base: position 231,255 of record CAWBHE010000015.1, read on the forward strand.
GGCGCCGACGGGGCGACGCACCGGGCGGTTCTTCCGACGCATGACGCGGTCGCCGGGCCGCTCGACCCAGGGTCGCCCCTTGGCGCAGCGTCCTGGTGGCCAAGGACCGCGCGAAGGGGCTCGGGCCTCAGCGGTTCGAAGCCTCGGGCGCGCGCCGCACGGCGGCCCAGGTCCACAGTGCAAAGGCGAAGTCGGGCAGCGCGAAAAGCAGGAGCATGGGCGGGGCGGACGCCAGCAGCACGAACAGACCGAAGAAGACGATCGCGGCCAGCCTCAGCGGTATCGACAGCGCGATGAACCCGGTCCAGTTGCCGCGCGCCGCGGCGAGGTCGTAGACGGCCAGGTACAGCGCCAACATCCCGACGACGCGGATCCAGACCTCCGACGTGACCGGCATCGCGAACAACCGCAGCACGACGTTGGGCACCAGCATCAGCGCGAGGCCGACGCACGCGAGGTAGATGCCGAAAACCAGGAGCGTCCGTGCGGGTCGGGTCATGGGTTCAACCTCCTGAACGCAGGACGGTGGTCGAAGGGACGGCGCATGCGCGGGCGCGGCCGCACCGCGTGCTTACGCCGCCTGCGCGTGCAACCGCACACCCAGGGCCTTGGCCACCTTCAAGATCGTCGCAAAGCTTGGATTGCCGTCTTCGCTGAGTGCGCGGTAAAGGCTCTCCCGGCTAAGCCCCGCGTCCTTGGCGACCTGCGACATGCCCTTGGCTCGAGCAATGTCGCCAAGCGCCCGCGCGATTCCCGACACGTCGTCTGGCGCATCGTCGAACCATGCATCGAGGTAGGCGGCCATTTCCTCCGGGCTTCGCAGGTGCTCTGCCACGTCATAGGGCGTCGTTTTGACTTTCGCGACCTTCTTGCGTGCTGCTCTTGCCATTGCTTCAATCCTCGAACTGCTCCGACAGGCGAAGCGCCTTGGCGACATCCTTGTCCTGGCTCGCCTTGTCCCCGCCAGCCAATAGCAAGAGGAGGCGATCGCCGCGCTGAGCGTAGTAGACGCGGTAGCCGGGCCCGACGTCGATCTTCAGTTCCGACACACCCTTGGTCAGGTTGCGATGGGTTCCCGGGTTGCCGTGGATCAGGCGATCAACGCGCATGAGAATCCTCGCTCGTCCGGCCAAGTCCTTCAGACCGTCGATCCAGACTCGGTACTCATCGGTCTTCTCGACCCGCATAAATGAAGTGTAGCCCATGAGCTACGGACATGGGTTGTGAACCACCCCGGGCCTCGAGGAGGCGCAACGTTCGAGCCGAGCCGCCAGACCCCACCGCAGACCCTCGCACCCCATTACTCCACCACCCCGGCAGCGTCGCTCCAGCGAAGCAGGCCCATCGCGTACCAGGCGTAGTACGCCGCGAGCGTGCCGACCACGAACATCGTGAGCGGGCTGCGCACGAGCCCGAACGGCGGCTCGCTGAAGGCGGCCGATGCGGCGTAGACCTGCACCAGCCGGATGCCGATTCGCGCGGCGAGCACCACCGACAACACGATGCCGATGTGCGCGCTCGGCGTGTAGAACAGACCGCCCGGCGTGGCTTCGAAGCGCGTTGCGCGCAAGCCGTACACCGCCAGGCCCACGCCCAGGCCAACGCCGGCGAGCTCGGCCAGGGCGCGCCCGGGCTCGCCCAGCGAGCCGGCCAGCAAGGCGAGGATGACGACGGCGAAGACCACGACGGACAGCCAGGAGCGAGAGCGGCTGAACCGCTGGCGCCCGACCAGCCTGCGGACCCGGACGACCAAGCGCCAGGCGATGAGCATGGCGCTGCCCACGAGGGCGAGGGTCGGCAGGTGCGTGGGCGCTGGGGTCATGGCCGGGGTTGCGGTGGCTAGCGAACGATCACTTCGTCGCCGCGCCGACCAGGCACTCGCCCGGCGCCTCGAACCCCTGCGGCGACTCGAAGCTGCGCATAGCGGCTTCGACTTCGTTCCACACGGACTCGCGCTCCTGCGCGGGCAGCGCGGCCATCATCGCGTTGAAGCCGCCGAAGGCCTCGCGGGCGACCTGCACGTAGTCGGCGGCGCGCGCCGCGCCGTGGGGCACCGGCACGGCGCGAACCTCGACGTCGGCGAAGCCGGCGTCGCGCAACAGCCCTTCGAGCACCCCCGGCGCCGCCCAGGCCGAACGGCCCGGGTTGCCCGGCCACGGGAGGCGGGAGCTGCGCACGCCGGCGGATGATGGTCGCGGGCACGGCCCCCCAGGGGTTTCGATCGGGCGTGGAGAAGACGGCGACGGCGACCCGGCCGCCCGGCTTCAGCGCACGGCGCCACTCGCGCAGCGCCGTCACGGGGTGCGGCATGTACATCAGGCCCAGCCGGCACAGCACCGCGTCGAAGGCCGCGTCGGGGAGATCCAGCTTCTCGCCGTCCATGGCGCGGGTCTCGATCTGTTCGAGCCCGCGTTCACGGGCCACCTGGCGCGCAAGCTCGACGATCCCTTCCGAGATGTCGGTCGCCAGCACGTAACCGCCGGGGCCCACCCGCTCGGCGGCACTGACGGCCGGCTCACCCGCGCCGGCGGCGATGTCCAGGATGCGCTGGCCCGGCCGGACCCGGGCCAGGTCGAGCATCTGGCGCGTGGCCTCGCCGTACCAGCGCTCCAGCGTGGGAGTCCAGCGCCGCCAGGCCGCGCCGTCCTTGTTCCACTGCTCGCGCTGCGCGTTCTTGTACTTCGCGGCGTCGAATGAGGGTTGCGGTTCGGCCATGCCAGTCCTCCGTTCTCGCTAGACCCCGGAAAGTCCACGGCGATTCTGTACGCCGGGATCGATCTCGCCAAGAATGTGTAGACTGAAGTCGGAGGAGTCACACATGGCTACCAACCTCGCTCTCGACCACGAATTGCTGGAGCGCGCCTTCCGCGTCAGCGGCGAGCCCACCAAGAAGGCCGCCGTCACCCGAGCCCTGCAGGAGTTCATCGCGCGTCGCGAGCAGAGACGCGTCGCCGAACTCTTCGGCAAGCTGGAGTGGGACACGACGTTCGACTACAAGGCCGAGCGCTCGCGCAAACCGTGAGTCTGTTCGTCGACACGAGCGTGTGGTCGCTCGCGCTGCGCCGCGACGCCCAGCAGAGCGCGCCGGAGGTATCGACATTGCGCGACGCGCTCCTCGGCTCGGATCAGGTTTTCACGACGGGTCTCGTACTCCAAGAGCTGCTTCAGGGTTTCGCCGGACCCAAGGCGCGGGATCAGCTCGTAGAGCGGTTTTCGGCCCTGGCCTTCCTTGTACCGGATCGCGAGGACCACGTAGAAGCCGCCGAGGTCCGAAACTCCTGTCGCCGGCGCGGCGTCCAGATCGGAACCATCGACGCGCTGCTGATCCAACTCAGCCGCCGCCATGATCTGGTTCTGCTGACCACGGACAAGGACTTTCAATCCGCGGCGAAGCATGTCGAGTTCAGGCTATGGAACGCGCGGTGATTCAAAAAGGGCACGCAGTTCGGCGCCTGGTGCGGCATCGAGGCGCGCCAGCATTCCAGCGGCAGTACGAAACCAGCGCGGACGCATCACGCGCCGTGGCGACAGATCCCTGCGCAGCTTGCTGAACCAGGGCGCCAGATCGGCCAGGGTCGAGCCGGCAGCGGCGTGACCGCCTGATCCATCGTCCGCGCGTAGACGACAACACGACACTGCCCTGACAGGTCAGACCGGCGGCAGGCAAGCTCGATCCAGCCCTTGCGGCCATCGACAAGCCGAGGTCCGGGTCACGGGAATGGCGGTTCAGAGTGCCTGCAAAGGGACGTCACTGGCGAGTGCGTCGCAAGCGGCGAGGCGGGGCCAGCGCGCCCGGTAGCTCGCGACCTTGCGCGCAAACAGTTCGGGGTACGGCGTCAGCGGATTCGGCGTGAGCGTGCCGGCGTAGATGCCCGAAAGACCAAAGGGTGCGTGGCATCGACCCGGCCGAACGCCAACGCAGGTCTCGCGCACGAGAAAGCGTTCGATCCCGTCTTCGGCCGAGGCAAGCTCGGCATAGGGGCGACCGAAGAACCCGGGATACCAGAGATGAACGCGGGCCTGGTTGGCCACTTCCACGGTGACCCCGAGGTCGCCGAGCACGGCGTCTGCCCGTGCCTGCGCCTGCTGCTCGCCGACCTCGCTGAGGTCGGCGGCGTCGTAATAGAAGATGTCGTAATCCTTGATGTCGGACGCGGGCGGGCGCCCGGCATTCAGATTCCAGACCGTCTGGAACAGGCAGCCTGCGACGAGCCATGCGTTCGGAAGTTCAAGCTGCTTCCAGCGCGAGAGGATCGTGGCGTTGGCCGGATTGAGCGAGATGTCGCGGAGGAAGGCGGTTTGCATGGCGCCTGACACTGGGTTGCCTGGGGATGTGCAGTCCATTCTCTGTGGCGATGCCGCTTCACGGGGCCGCGTTCGAGAAGATCAGAAAGGCAATGCGAACCGAGAAGACCGTTGACTCAGCGGGAAGTCCCTGTAGAGGGTTAGGCGTCATTGAGGACTCTTGAGTAGCCCGATCAAGTCGTCGCCAAATCCATTAAGGAACGTTCCAAATAACAACCAATATCACCTCAAGATTCTTGATATCTCTTCTTGTCTTGCTCGAAGACTTGATCCAGTTCGGCCATGGTTTCGGATAAGTACCTCTGCCAATATCGCACTGCGCCGCTCAGGGTTCAATAAAGTTCCGACTTCTCGCTCGACTGTGCCGATTGCACTCCTCGCAATCGAATCGAAGTTCTGATCAATGAAGGGCTGCGCCTTGGATCGAACCCATTCGTAGAAAGTGCGATGCGGCAAGGAGCACACCAACGATAGACAATGAATGCGCCTGCCCGATTAAGCCATACTGCCTGAGAGGTCCAGGCGGCATACAAACCGAGCAACAGCGCACCGCCGGCAAAGCACACCGCCCACACCTCTGGGTGCGTCTTGCCGAGAAAAATATATATACGCAGCATGCATAGCACCTAGCGGTGTGGGCAACCGGCCTGTCGACAGCTGATCCGGTTCACCCGCGAGTCAGGCGCAGACCGCCCTTGAGGCACAAGAACTCGCAATTACAGTATCTCGTTCGGGGGCGGCATCTCAAACAGACCGTCAGGTTTTGCGAGTTTTCGAGCCAGCGCTGGTCTGAATCCAGAGGACTTTTCTCCAGCGTTTGAGATATCCCATTTAAGCATATCTACCAAAAGCTGCGTATCAGCTAGGCGCTCCAAATTTGACTTGGCATTCCGAATTATCGGAATAATATCCTTTAAGAGACCGAATCTTCTAATAGCCTGCTCCATCTTAAAGGCGGCCTGTCCGCCCTGCTGCAGCGCCACCTTTACGAGCGCATTCGCGCCACCATTGGCTTCCATATTCATCGTGACTTCGCACGATCTATACGTCGTGACCCAAATCACCGACCTGAGCTCTCAGGCAAATCTGATATTTTGCCAAAGCTATCGCTGATTAGCTTTATTGCTCGGATGCGAACGTCAACGCGTACGCCGGCTCCCTTGCTCACGTGTCATTCTCCCGAAGCAATTACAATCGACTTCGCACTAAGTTAGTGTTCCGCACCCAACCCGATATCGGGTGAAGTTGTGCCGCGCAACACGGCGGTTCGCACTGCAGTTCCGCCGCGTAACCGGTCGGCGGCCACCGCGGGTATTTGGCGCCAATGCGCTTGAAGCGCGCTTTCCACCTCATCGAGCGTCCGTCGATCGGCAAAAAGTCATTAATGACCATTCGCCGCTCAGCAAATGACACGCACGTGGTTTCCATTCGTCTTCATTCTGGCCGAGTCCACCCCGGGATTCCAACCCGCGTCAACCCGCAGCCGCCATTTCGCCCAAACCCTCGCCGGCACCTGGCCCCGCGCCCTCCGCCCACGCCGCCCCACCCGGCCCCGCGCCCGCCACCCCGCTTTGCGTGAACAATCGCCCCGGTGCCAACAGGAGAGCGCATGAAGATCACGGTGGTGGGCGCGGGCGCGGTGGGCGGGCTGGTCGGGGGCTGGCTCGCGGGGCGGCTGCCGGCGGGCGAGGTGCAGGTGTCGGCGCTGGCGCGCGGCGCCACGCTGCAGGCCTTGCGCGAGCGCGGGCTGCAGATCGACGCCCAGGCGCCGGTGCGCATCCATGCCAGCGACGACCCGGCCGCGCTGGGCGTGCAGGACCTGGTGGTCGTCGCCGTCAAGGGCCCGGCGCTGGCCGCGGTGGCGCCGGCGGTGCGCGCGCTGTGCGGGCCGCACACCGACGTGCTGGTCGCGATGAACGGCGTGCCCTGGTGGTTCTTCGACGGCCTGCCCGGCGCCTGCGCCGGGCTGCGCCTGGCCTCGGTGGACCCCGGCGACGTGGTGCGCGAGCTGATCCCCACGCGCCGGGTGATCGGCTGCGTGGTCCACCTCAGCGCCTCCGCGCCGGCGCCGGGGCGGGTGGCGCATGCGGGCGGCAACGGGCTCATCATCGGCGAGCCCGCGGGCGGCCGCAGCGAGCGCGTCGCGCGCTTGGAGGCGCTGCTCGCGCGCGCGGGCTTCGCGGTCACCGTGTCCGAGCGCATCCAGCGCGACATCTGGTTCAAGCTCTGGGGCAACATGACGACGAACCCGATCTCGGCGCTCACGCTCGCCACCTGCGACCGCATCCTCGACGACCCCCTGGTGCGCGCCTACTGCAGCGCGCTGATGCTCGAGGCGCAGGCCGTCGGCGCGGCGTTCGGCATCCCCATCGACCAGCAGCCCGAGGCGCGCCACGCGATCACGCGCAAGCTCGGCGCGTTCAAGACCTCGATGCTGCAGGACGTGGAAGCCGGCCGGCCGCTGGAGATCGACGCGCTCGTCGGCGCGGTGCACGAGATCGGCCGCCACCTCGCGCTGCCGACGCCGAACCTCGACGCGCTGTTCGGCCTGGCGCGGCTGATGGCGCGCCAGCGCGGCCTCTATCCGCAGAGCCCGCCCGAGCCGGCCACGCCCGCCGCAGCCTGAAACGAGGCCCGCCATGGACCGCCACATCCTGAGCCCGCTGTTCGCGCCGCGCGCGATCGTCGTCTTCGCCGGCGCGCCCGAAGCGGCCGAGCCCCCCACGCCGCTGGCGCGCACGCTGCAGCGCGCGCTGCGCGACGGCGGCTACACCGGCACGCTGACCTGGCTGGACATCGGCATGAGCGGCACGCTGGCCGACCTGGCCGCGTCGCGCGCCGACCTGGCGCTGATCGCGCTGCCGGCCGAGCAGATCGCCGCGGCGCTGGAAATCGTCGGCCGCATCCGCTGCCGCGCCGCGGCGGTGCTGACCTGCGGGCTCACGCCGGGGCAGTGCGAAGAGCTGCACACCATCGCGCGCCACCACGGCACGCTGCTGCTCGGGCCGAACAGCCTGGGCTTCCAGCGCCCGGCGCTGGGCCTGAACGCGAGCGCGCTCGGCCCGCTGGCCGCGCCCGGGGCGATGGCGCTGGTGTCGCAGTCGGGCGCGCTGACGGCGGGCATCCTGGACTGGGCGCGCGGCAACGGCGTGGGCTTCTCGACCGTGGTCTCGCTCGGGCCGAACACCGCGGTCGAGCTGCCGCAGGTGCTGGACTTCCTGGCCAGCGACGCGCAGACGCAGAGCATCCTGGTCTACATGGAAGGCATACGCAGCGCGCGCCGCTTCGTCAGCGCGCTGCGCGCCGCCGCCTACGCCAAGCCGGTGGTGGTGCTGAAGGCCGGGCGCAAGCCGGCGGGGTCGCGCGCGGCGCTCACCCATTCGGCGGCCATCGTCGGCGCCGACGACGTGTTCGACACCGTGCTGCGCCGCGCCGGCGTGGTGCGCGTGCGCGCGTTCACGCAGCTGTTCTCGGCCGCCAAGTGCCTGGCCTCGCGCTTCCGGCCGGTGGGCCAGCGGCTGGCCATCGTCACCAACGGCGGCGGCCCGGGCGTGCTGGCCGCCGACTGGGCCGGCGAGATCGGGATCGAGGTGGCCGCGGTGCACGACCTGGGCGAGGACGCCGACGGCGCGCGCTACCGCGCCGCGCTCGACGCCGCGCTGAAGGACCGCGGCGCCGACGGCGTGCTGCTGATCCATTCGCCCAAGGCCGGCGGCGACCCCGAGGCGGTGGCGCGCGCGGTGGGCGCCGGCTTCTCGCCGGCGGCCAAGCCGGTGCTCGGCTGCTGGATCGGCGACGCGAGCGTGAAGCCCGCGCGCGAACACCTCAACGCCCTGGGGATGCCGAACTTCCGCACCCCCGAGGCCGGCGTCGACGCCTTCCACAGCATCGCCAGCCATTACCAGAACCAGCAGCTGCTGGCGCAGACGCCGCCGCCGCTGTCGGAGCTGGCGCCGCCGGACGCCGAAGGCGCGCGCCTGCTCATCGAGGGCGTGCTCGCCGAGCGCCGGCGCGTGCTCACCGAGATGGAGAGCAAGGCGCTGCTCGCGGCCTTCCACATCCCCGTCACGCGCACGATGCTCGCGCGCAGCGCGAACGAGGCGATGCTGATCGCGAGCCAGCTCGGCTACCCGGTGGCGCTGAAGATCGCGTCGCCCGACATCGCGCACAAGAGCGACGTGCAGGGCGTGGTGCTGGACGTCAACACCGCCACCCAGGTGCGCGACCGCTACCTCGAGATGATGGACGCGGTGGCGCGCGCGCAGCCGGCGGCGCGCATCGAAGGCGTCACGGTGCAGCCGATGGCCGGCCGGCCGCGCGCGGGCCACCCGCGCGAAGGCGCGGGCACGGGATCGACCGCGACGGCGTGGGCCGGCGCGCGAGGTCTTCGTCGGCCTGAGCACCGACGATCCCTTCGGCCCGGTGATCACCTTCGGCGCCGGCGGCACGATGGTCGAGCTGCTCGCCGACCGCGCGCTCGAGCTGCCGCCGCTGAACCAGTTCCTCGCGCGCCGGCTGATCGATCGCTCGCGCGTGGCCGAGGCGCTGGGCGAATGGCGCGGCGCGCCGAAGGCCGACATTGCCGCGCTCGAGCGCATCCTGCTGCGCGTGTCGGAGATGGTCTGCGAGCTGCCGCAGCTGCGCGAGATGGACATCAACCCCATCCTCGTCGACGCCGACGGCGCGGTGGCGGTGGACGCGCGCATCGTCGTCGACCAGACGCCGGCCACCTCGGGCGGCGCGAGCCATTACGCGCACCTGGCGATCCTGCCCTACCCGGCGAGCCAGGAGCGCGACTGGCCGCTCAAGGGCGGCGCGATGTACACGATCCGCCCGATCCGGCCCGACGACGCCGAGATGCTGCAGACCTTCGTGCGCAACATGTCGGCCGAGAGCCGCTACTTCCGCTTCGCCAGCGCGATGCCCGAGATGCCGGCGCGCATGCTGGCGCGCTACACGCTGATCGACTACGACCGCGAGATGGCGCTGGTGGCGGTGATCAAGGAACGCCACACCGCGGCCGACGGCAGCGTCACCGACGACGAGCGGCTGATCGGCGTGTCGCGCTACATCACCAACCCCGACCAGACCAGCGCCGAGTTCTCGCTCGCGGTGGCCGACGACTTCAAGGGCCAGGGCCTGGGCTCGCGGCTGATGCTGTCGATCATCGAGATCGCGCGCAGCAAGGGCCTGGCCGAGATCGTCGGCATGATCCTGGTGAACAACACCAACATGCTGCGCCTGATGACGCACCTGGGCTTCAGCGTCGCGGCCTACCCGGAAGACCCGGACTTCAGGCTCGCGACGCTGCGGCTGTAGCGGCGGCGAAAGCCGGCGGCGGCAGGGTCACTCGATCAGGCTGCCGTCGTCGGCGAAGAAGGGGAACGGCCCGGCGTGCTCGCCGATGCAGGCCTGGTGGCTCACGAAGCCGGCTCCCGTCCACCAGTGCAGCAGGTAGCCGGGCGGCTCCATCCTGAAGCGGCTGGGCGCGTCGGCGCGCAGGTCGAGCGCGACCTGGTGCGCCGTGCTCGGGCCGGTCATCGCGGCGCGTCCGCCGACCCTTGCCTGGATGTTGCGGTGCAGGTGTCCGCACAGCACGAGTTCGACCTGCGGATGGCGCGCGACGACCTCGGCGAATGCTTCGCGCCCGGCCAGGCCGAGCTGGTCCATGTGGCCGATGCCGGTGACGAACGGCGGGTGGTGCATCAGCACGACGGTGGGCCGCTGCGGCTGGCGCGCCAGCGCGGCGTCCAGCCACGCGAGCCGCTCTTCGCACAGCGCGCCGCCGCCTTGCATCGGCACCACGGTGTCCAGCCCGACGATGCGCACCGGGTACGGCGCGTCGACCGTGAAGTGCAGGAAGCCCTCGGCCGGCAGGTAGGCATGGTCGGCGAACGCGGCGCGCAGCGCGGCCCGGTCGTCGTGGTTGCCGGGGATCACGATCAGCGGCGGGACGAGCGGCGCGAGCAAGGCGCGCAGGTGCGCGTATTCCTCGGCCCGGCCGAGGTCGACCAGGTCGCCGGTGACGACGATCAGGTCGGGCTGCGGGTCGAGCCGGCCCAGCGCGGCCACGCAGCGCTCGAGCATCGAGGCCGTGTCCACCCGGCCGTAGGCGAGCGCGCCGGGCAGCTTGACGTGGGTGTCGGTGATCTGCGCGATCAGCATGGCGCGTCTCCTTGGCGCTAAAGAACGAGCAGGTCCTGCGCATCGACGCGCAGGCCCAGCCGCTCGCCGACCTGCAGCGGCCGGCGCACGGCGCCTTCGAGGACCACCGTCTGCGCGGCGCCGACGTCGACCAGCACGCGGCTGCGGTCGCCGAGGAAGAACGCCGCGCTCACGGTGCCGTGCAGGTCGGCGGGCGCCTCGGCCTCGGCGATGCGGACGTGCTCGGGGCGGAACAGGATCTCGCGCGCCGCCTCCGGCCCGCCCGGCCACGCGATGCGTCCGCCGGCGCAATGGAACGCGCCGCCGGCCATGTGCCCGGGCAGGCGGTTCATCGTGCCGATGAAGTCGGCGACGAAGCGCGACGCCGGCCGCTGGTAGACCTCGCGCGGGCTGCCGACCTGCTCGACCCGGCCGTGCGACATCACGACGATGCGGTCGCCGAGCGCCATCGCCTCGGCCTGGTCGTGCGTGACGTAGACCGAGGTGATGCGCAGGCGCCGCAGCAGCGTGCTGATCTCGACGCGCAGCGCGTCGCGCAGCTTGGCGTCGAGCGCCGTCAGCGGCTCGTCGAGCAGCAGCGCGCGCGGCCGCACCGCCAGCGCCCGCGCCAGTGCGACGCGCTGGCGTTGTCCGCCCGAGAGCTGGTCGACGCTGCGGTCCGCGAGCGGCTCGATGCGCATCATCGCCAGCATCTCGCGCACGCGCGTCTCGCGCTCGGCGGCCGGCGTGCGGCGCAGCTTGAGGCCGTAGCCGATGTTCTGGGCGACGCTCATGTTCGGAAACAGCGCGTACGACTGGAACACCATGCCGACGTTGCGCCGCTCGATGCCCAGCGCGGTGACGTCGTCGCCGTCGAACAGGACGCGGCCGCCGGCATCGGGCTGCTCCAGGCCGGCGATCAGGCGCAAGGTGGTGGTCTTGCCGCAGCCCGACGGGCCGAGCAGCACCAGCGTCTCGCCGGCCTCGATGCGCAGGTCCAGCGGCTCGAGCACGCGCGTGCCGTCGTCGAAGGTCTTGCTGCAGGCTTGCAGCGTGATGGAAAGCGAGGCGGCGGGCTGGGTCACGGCGACTCCGGGGCGGGCGGGTTCGGGTCGACGTCGAAGCGCGCCTGGCGCGGCCGGGCCAGCGCCTGCATGGCCAGCAGCAGCGGCACGATCACGACGAAGAAGATCAGGGTGTAGGCGCTGCCGATCTCGAGCCGCAGCGACGCATAGGCATCGGCCAGGCCGACCGGCAGCGTCTTCGTGAACGGCGTGTGCAGCAGCCAGGTCATGTTGAACTCGCCCAGCGACAGCGTCACGACCATCAGCGAGCCGGCCAGGATGCCGTTGCGGCAGTTCGGCAGCACGATGTCGAAGAAGCGGCGCGCGAATCCCGCGCCCAGCGAGGCGGCGCCCTCCTCCAGCGTGCGCAGATCGATGGCCGCCAGCACGGCGACGACCGAGCGCACCATGAAGGGCAAGCGTGAACAGCACGTGCCCGACGAGGATGAAGGTCCACGAACTGCGGAAGTTGCCGAGCGCGCCGTAGGTCGTGATCAGCGCCAGCGCGGTGGCCAGCCCGGGCACGGCGACCGGCATCACGAGCAGCTCCTCCGCGCAGGCGCGTCCAGCGGCTGCGGCCGCGCGCCAGCGCGTAGGCGGCGGGCACGCCGAGCAGCAGGCACAGGCCGACGCAGGCGAGCGCGATGCCGATGGACAGGAACAAGGTGTCGCGGTAGCCCGACCAGACCTCGGCGACCCAGCGCAGCGTCAGGCCGCTGCTCACGCCGACGAAGTAGTCGACGGTGAGCCCGGCCAGCATCGACAGCAGCACCGGCACGACGAGAAAGGCGCTCACCGCGAGCGTGAACGCGAGCTGCAGACGGAAGAGCAGGGTCTTGCGCACCATGGTGGTCTCGGAGCCTCTCAGCCCGCGGCGGCGACGGTCGAGCCGGCCGCGCTGCGCGCCAAGGCCAGCACGAGCCAGGTCACGGCGCCGAGCACGAAGCTGAGGGCCGCGGCCATCGCGATGTTGGCCGACAGCGTGAACTCGGTGTAGATCACCATCGGCAGCACGTCGATGCGCGCTGCCAGCGTGAAGGCGGTGCCGAAGGCGCCGACGGCGGTGGCGAAGCAGATCGCGCCGGCCGAGATGACGGCCGGCTTGAGGCCGGGCAGGATCACGTCGCGCACGACCTGCCACGACGAGGCGCCCAGCGACCGGGCCGCTTCTTCGAGGCGCGGATCGAGCTTCTCGGCCGCCGCCATGAGGGTCAGGAGGGTGCGCGGGATCGAGAAGTACACGTAGCCCATGAACAGGCCGGCGAGCGAGTAGGCGAAGACGAGCCGGTCGCCGGTCAGCGCTTCGGTGATGCGGCCGATCAGCCCCTGGCGGCCGGCCAGCATGATCACCATGAAGCCGACGACGACGCCGGGGAAGGCCAGCGGCAGCGTGAGCATCGCGACCAGCGCCGCGTGGCCCCGGAAGCGGTGGCGCTGCAGGAACACGCCGGCCACGCCGCTGACGATCAAGGTGACCAGCGTCGTCGCCGCGGCCACCGCCAGCGTCGCGAGCAGCGCGCGGAAGTAGCCGGCATCGGTGGCGATGGCGGCGTAGGCCCGCCATCCCATGGAGCCGGTGCCGCCGATCACGAACAGGCGCGCCATCGGCAGGAGGAAGAAGGCCGCGAAGAAGGCTGCCGCGGGCAGCAGCATCAGCAGCGGGATGCGTTCTTCGCGGCGCACGGCAGACCGTCGGTTACTGCACTTCGGCCTGGTAGCGCGAGACGATCTTGGCCTGCGCGGCGGCCAGCTTCTTCAGGTCGACCGGCTTGGCGCGCGCGTACTCGCTGTCGGGCAGGAACTTGGCCTTGGCCTGCTTCGACAGACGGTCGGCGAACACCGGGCGCAGGAAGGCGTTGCCCCACATCGCCTGGCTCTCGTCGCTGAGCACGAAGTCGAGGATCTTCTTGGCGTTGTCCGGGTTCGGGCCGTTCTTGACCAGCCCCATCACGTACGGGAAGACCAGCGTGCCCTCCTTCGGGATCACGAAGCGCACCGGCGCCTTGTCGGTGTACTCGCCGCGGTAGGCGTTGAAGTCGTAGTCGAGCAGGATCGGGATCTCGCCCGAGATCACGCGCGCGTACGAGGTCTGCTTGGGCACGATGGGCTGGTTCTTCGCCAGCGCCTTGAAGAACTTGATGCCCGGATCGAGGTTGTCGTAGCTGCCGCCCAGCGCCAGGTTGACCGCCATCACGCCGAGCTGGCCGACGGCCGCGGAGGTCGGGTCGAGATAGCCGACCAGCCCCTTGTATTCGGGCTTGAGCAGGTCGGCCCAGCTCTGCGGCACCGGGATCTTGCCCAGCGCCGCGGTGTTGACGAACAGGCCGAGGGTGCCGGAGTGGATCGTGAACCAGTAGCCCGCGGGGTCCTTCAGGTCGGCCGGGATCTTGTCCCAGTTCTTCGGCTTGTACGGCGCCAGCACGCCGGCGTCCTTGGCCGGGTCGGCCGCGATGCCGCCGAGGTAGGTCACGTCGGCCACCGGATGCGCCTTCTCGGCGATGAGCGCGGCGATGGCCTGGCCCGAGTTCTTGTTGTCCGGCGGAACCTGGATGCCCAGGCGGGCGTCGATCGCCTTCAGCTGCGAGCCCCAGTCGGCCCATTCGGGCGGGCAGTTGTAGCAGACGGCCTGGGGCTGGGCCTGCGCGGCGTTGAACGCGGACAGGCCGAGCGCGGCCACGAACGCGAGGCGTTTGAATGCGGGAAAGGACATGCGGGATTCCTTCAGGGTTGGGGAGGGGATGAAGCGGATGAAGGCGCGACGCCCTCGACGTCGGCGACGACCAGCCGCACGCCGGCCTGCGCCAGCTGGTCGTGGATGGCCGGCGGGACGGCGCTGTCGGTGAAGACGACGGAGGCGTCGGTGATGTGCCCCGACCGGACCGTCGCGCCGCGGCCGAACTTCGAGCGGTCGAGCACGAGCCAGCGCTGCCGGCAGTGGCTCGCGAGTTCGCCCCGCATGCGCGCCTCGTCGTGGTTGAAGTCGAGCAGGCTGCCGTCGTCGCCGACACCGCCGACGCCGTAGATCCCGATGTCCACCGCGAAGCTGCGGAAGAAGCCGTGCGCCTCGCCCGCGATCACGTCGCAATCCAGGTTGCGCAGGCGCCCGCCGGCGATCGTCAGTTCGCACGACGGGTTGCGGCTGAGCGCGAGCGCGGCGTGGAGGTTGTTCGTCATCACGCGCAGATGCCGCTTGTGCACGAGCGCGCGGGCGCATTGCTCGGGCGTGGTGCCGATGCCGAGGAACAGCGACGCCTCGTCCGGCACGAAGCACGCCACGCAGCGTGCGATGCGCCGCTTGGCGTCGTGGTTCAGCACCTGCCGCTGCGCGTAGGCCATGTTCTCGGCCACCGGCGGCAGGTCGATGCCGCCGTGCCGCCGCCGGCACAGCCCGCGCTCGCACAGCAGGTTCACGTCGCGGCGGATCGTCTGCGTCGTGACGCCGAACTGCAGCGCGAGGTTCTCGACGGACTGGAAGCCGTGGCGCCGCACGCGCTCGAGGATCCGGTCGACGCGCGAGCCGGAGCCGAGCTCGTCGAGGGCGGCGATCTCTCGCGCGTCGGGTCCGGCGGTGTTCATACGAGCATGTTCGACGCTCGATATTGCAGGGCCGTGACGTTCACATGAACATCGGATGTCGGCGCGCGCCGCGATCCCACGGCGTCGGGACCGACATCGTCCTGTCATCGAGTCGGCCCAGACTCGCGCGCTTCGAACAGACGCCGGGTCGCGTCGGCATGACGCTGCGCGCGCCATCCCGCGCGCTCCGGCAGCCGGCGCGAACGTCGCGGCGCCGGTCCCGACCGCGTCGATCGACGGCGCGCGAGGATCGTCTTCAGTGCCGGTTGCCGCGGACCGATAAGCAGCGTGCAGCCGGGCTTGCCGCGAGCTGCTCAACCAGGAGTGAACTGCCCATGAACGCGCCTCTGTCCACGCCGGCCATGGCGGCCATGCGAAGGAGTCTCGACGAGGCCCTCAAGATCCAGACCGTCGCCCAGGTCCTGACCCGCCAGGCGCTTCAGGCTCACTACCAGCCGATCGTGCGGCTGAAGGACGGTGAGGTCATGGGTCACGAGAGCCTGATCCGCGGGCCGGCGGATTCACCGCTGCGCCTGCCCGATGCGCTGTTCCGCGCCGCGCGCGCCGAAGGGCTCACGCTGCGCCTGGAGCAGGCGTGCCTCAACGAAGGCCTGCGTTCGTGGACCAGCCATGGCCAGAACCGGCGCTTGTTCGTCAATCTCAGCGCCGACTCGGTCGTCAAGCTCGTCGAGAGCCTGACGCTGGCCGGCGTGATCCAGGCGCTGGAGGCGTTCGGGGTCGCGCCGTCGGCGCTGGTCATCGAGATCACCGAACACGAGCATGTCGCCGACCTGCCGCGGCTGATCCAGGTGGCGTCCGGGCTGCGCGCGCAAGGGCTGCGCTTCGCGCTCGACGACTTCGGCGACGGGCGGTCCAGCCTGCGCCTGTGGGCCGAGCTGCTGCCCGAGATCGTGAAGATCGACAAGTACTTCGTCCGCGACGTGAACAGCGAGGCGGTGAAGATCCAGACCCTCAAGGGTCTGGCGCGCTTTGCCGAGACCTTCGGCACGACGCTGGTCGCCGAGGGCATCGAGACCGAGGCCGAGCTTCGCACCGTGCGCGACCTCGGCATCGAGCTCGGGCAGGGTTACTTCCTCGGCCTGCCGGCGCCGCAGCCGGCGAACACCGTGCTGGTGCCCGCCGGCGCGGTGATCGCCAGCGCCGAGATCGCGGTGCTGCCCGAGATGACCCGCGCCGCGGGCGCCGGCTTCACGGTCGAGACGGCTGGTCAACAGCATTGCGCCGATCCGGCCCGACCTGTCCATCGACGAGGTCGCCAAGGCTTTCGCCGACAGCTCGGACCTGCGCGGCGTCGCCCTGGTCGAGAACGGCCGCCCGGTCGGCCTGCTCAACCGCCAGGCCTTCGTCGACCGCTATGCGAAGCCCTACGCCAAGGAACTCTACGGTCGCAAGCCCTGCATCATCTTCGCCAACACGACGCCGCTGCTTCTGGACAAGCACACCGGACTGGACGCGTTGACGGCGGTGCTCACGTCGTCCGACCAGCGCTACCTCACCGACGGCTTCATCGTCACCGAAGGCGGGCGCTACCTGGGCCTGGGCTTCGGCGACCAGCTCGTCAGAGTCGTCACCGAGGCGCGCATCGAAGCGGCGCGGCACGCCAACCCGCTGACCTTCCTGCCCGGCAACATCCCGATCACCGAGCACATCGAACGGCTGCTCGCGAGCGGCGGCGCGTTCGTCGCCTGCTACGGCGATCTGAACGACTTCAAGCCGTACAACGACCACTACGGCTACTGGCGCGGCGACGAGATGATCCGCCTCGTCGCGCGCACGCTGGTGTCGCATTGCGACCCGCGGCGCGACTTCGTCGGCCACGTCGGCGGCGACGACTTCGTGGTGCTGTTCCAGAGCGACGACTGGCTCGACCGCTGCGAACGCATCGTCGCGACCTTCAACGACGGTGCGCGGTCGCTGTTCGACGACGACGCGCTCGCCCGCGGCGGCATCGAGGCCGAAGACCGCCACGGCGTGATGCGGTTCTTCAAATGCACCACGCTGTCGATCGGCGCGGTGCCGGTCCGTCCGGGCATCTTCAACCGGCCCGAACAGGTGGCCTCCGCCGCGGCGGCCGCCAAGCACAAGGCCAAGCTCTCGAGCCTCGGCCTGGCCATCGAAACCGCCTGACCGCGGCGGCGCGACGCCGCCGATCACGCCCTTCAGCGGCGGCGACGCCCGTCGCCGCCCCGGCACGCTGCGCTGCCGCGTCCCCGCTTTGCAACTCGACGAACCCCCATGACGAACTGGCTCTCTCGAATGTCCGTGACCGCCAAGCTGGCGCTGATCGTCGCCATGGCGCTGGCCGCGCTCGCCGCGGTCACCGGCAGCGGGCTGGTCGCGCTGTCGTCCGCGAGCGCCTCGGCGCTGGGCATCATGGACAACGAGCTCGTCGCGGTCGGCAGCCTGGGCCAGGCCCGCGTCTCGGTCAGCAACCTGCTGCGCGACGAAAAGGACTTGCTGCTCAACCTCGGCGACGAGAAGGCCCTGGCCTCGCTCTACGGCCAGTGGGGCCGCGAGGAGCGCGCCGCCGAGGCCCAGGTCCGCGCGTGCATCGGCCGGCTGGATCCGGCCGACCGCCTCCGCGTCGAACCCATGCTCGTCCACCTCGCCAGCTACCGCCAAGGGATCGAGGCCATCGTCCAGCGGATCAGGAGCGGCGAGATCAACGATCCCTGGTCGGCGACCAAGGCCGTCGAGCCGCTCAAGCCCCAGGTCGAGGCCATCGACCAAGGGCTCGACGATCTGGTGCATCTGGTCGAACGGCGCGTCCAGTCGCGAAGAACGGTCCCTCGTCGACCGCGGCGCAGCGCCAGCTCGCGATCAGCCTGGCGACGGTGGCGGCCGCCGCGGCCTTGCTCGCCGGACTGGCCTGGGCCATCAGCCGCGGCATCACCCGCCCGCTGGCCAGCGCGATGACCGCGCTCGATCGGGTCGCCGCCGGCGACCTCACCCAAGCGATCGCCGCCCACGGCAACGACGAGCTGGCGCGGATGACGCGGCAGCTCGCCGGCATGCAGGACGCGTTGCGCGCGCTGGTGGCCGGCATCAAGGACAGCGCCGACGGCGTGGCCGGCGCCAGCGCCGAGATCGCGCAGAGCAACCTCGACCTGTCGAGCCGCACCGAGCAGCAGGCGTCGAACCTGCAGCAGACCGCGGCGACGATGACCCAGTTGTCGAACACCGTGCGCGCCGGCGCCGAAGCCGCCGGGGGCGCGGCACGGGTCGCCGCCGGCGCGACCGCGGTGGCGGCACGCGGCGGTCGGCTCGTCGATCAGGTCGTCGCGACGATGGACGAGATCCAGGCCTCGAGCCGACGCATCGCCGACATCATCGGCGTGATCGACGGCATCGCGTTCCAGACCAACGTGCTGGCGCTGAATGCGGCGGTCGAGGCCGCCCGCGCGGGCGAGCAAGGGCGCGGGTTCGCCGTCGTCGCCGCCGAGGTGCGCAGCCTCGCGGGCCGCAGCGCCGACGCGGCCAGGGAGATCAAGTCGCTGATCTCGGCCAGCGTCGAACGCGTGGCGGGGGGTGCGGCCGTCGTGACCGAGGCGGGACAGGCGATGGTCGAGATCGTGCAGCGGGTGGACCAGATGAACCGGCTCATCGGCCGGCTCAGCGAGGCTGCGGCGGAGCAGAGCCAGGGGATCGGCGAGATCGGCCAGGCGATCAGCGAGCTCGACGGGGCCACCCAGCAGAACGCCGCGCTGGTCGAGCAATCGGCCGCCGCCGCGGGCAGCCTGAAGACCCAGGCGGCGCGCCTGGCCGAATCGGCCGCCGTGTTCCGACTGGCCTGAACGCGGGCTCCGCGCTGCGAGGCCGCCGGCGCCGGCCGCTTCAGCGCTTCAACGCTTCAGCGCTTCAACACCTTGGGCACCGGGTTCGGCCGCAGCCGGAACGCGTCGGGCAGGCCCGAGCCGAGCAGCGGGCGCAGGTACAAGCGGAACGCGTCGGTGATGTCGGTGCCGCTGGCGGCGATGAACTCGTCGTCCATCGTGCGCGTCTTGCCGGCCACGTCCGCCAGCGGCAAGCAGCTCGTAGTCGACCGAGTAGAAGCCGGTGCGCTTGATCGCCACCGAGCCGTCGCGGTCGCCCCACATCGCGTACTGCACCGCCTTTTCGCCGACCTCGCGCGCCTCGCGCTGGTCGACGTCGCTGACGCAGCCGACGAAGCTGCGCTGCAGGTAGCCGAAGGTGTCGCCGCGCACGCGCTTGATCTTCAGCTTGGCCCGGATCTCCTCGCACAGCAGGTCGGCCAGCGCGCCGCTGCCGCTGAGCTGCACGTTGCCATGGGCGTCGCGCTCGAGGTCCTTCGCCAGGCTGGCCAGGATGGGCTGGCCGCGGGCATCGTGGATGCCCTCGCTGACCGCGATCACGCAGCGGCCCAGGCGGTCGTGGACGGCCTTGACGTCGGCCAGGAAGTCGTCGATGACGAAGCTGCGCTCGGGCATGTAGATCAGGTGCGGGCCGTCGTCGGGGAACTTCTTGCCCAAGGCCGACGCCGCGGTGAGGAAGCCGGCGTGGCGGCCCATCACGACGCCGACGTAGATCCCGGGCAGCGCGGCGTTGTCGAGGTTCGCGCCGGCGAAGGCCTGGGCCACGAAGCGCGCCGCCGACGGGAAGCCCGGCGTGTGGTCGTTGAGGACGAGGTCGTTGTCGATCGTCTTCGGGATGTGGATGCAGCGCAGCGGGTAGCCGGCCTTCGCCGCTTCCTCGGCGACGATGCGCACGGTGTCGCTCGAGTCGTTGCCGCCGATGTTGAAGAAATGTTCGATCTCGTGCGCGGCGAGCACCTTGAACATCTCGCGGCAGTAGGCCAGATCGGGCTTGTCACGCGTGCTGCCCAGCGCCGCGGCCGGCGTGCCCGCGACCAGCTCGAGGTTGTGGCTGGTCTCCTGCGTCAGGTCGACGAAGTCCTCGTCGACGATGCCGCGCACGCCGTGGCGCGCGCCGTAGACGCGGCGGATGCCCTGGTGGCGGCGCGCCTCGAGCACGACGCCGACGAGCGACTGGTTGATCACCGCGGTGGGGCCGCCGCCCTGGGCGACGAGAATTTTTCCGGACGACATGGCGCTGTGTACCTCCGCCGGCGATTGTGCGTCACGGCCCGCGCGCCGAGCCCGCCGCGGCGCGTTTCAGGCGCCGCGACCGGTCGCGTACACGGCCGCCTGCACGCGCGACGCCAGCCCCAGCTTGCGCAGGACGTGCTGGACATGGATCTTCACCGTCGCCTCGGCGATGGCGAGCGCGCGCGCGATCTCCTTGTTGCTCGCGCCGCGCGCGATCTGGGCCAGGATCTCGCGCTCGCGCGGCGACAGGTTGTCGATCGGGTCCGCGCTCGCCGTTGCGGCATCGCCCGTGGTGGAGCGGAACGCGTCGGCCAGCTTGGCCGTCATCTCGGGGCTGACCGTCGATTCGCCACGCGCCGCGCGCTCGATGGCGCTCGCCAGCATCTCGCTGTCCACCGTCTTGAGCAGGTAGCCGCGCGCGCCGGCACGCAGCGCGGCGGCCAGGTCCTCGCCGTCCTCGCTGACCGTCAACATCAGCACCTGCGCCGTTGGCGCCGCCTCGCGCAACCCGGGCAGCGCGGCGACGCCGGTCACGCCGGGCAGGTGGTTGTCGAGCAGGATCACGTCGGGCCGCGCCGCGCCGGCACGGCGCTGCGCCTCGCCCGCGTCGCCGGCCTCGGCGACGACCTCGAAGCGCGCGTCGGCCGCCAGCAGCGCGATCAGCCCGCGCCGGAACAAGGTGTGGTCGTCGACCACCATCACGCGAATGGTGGTCACTGGACTGCCCTCCGCGCTGCGCGCTCCGGGATCAGCGCTTTGGAGCGGCCGCGCGCGCTCATGTCGCCTCCACGGCGCCGGCGGCGCCTGCGTCCACCGCCTGCGCCCGCGGCAGCGTCAGCACGACGCGGGTGCCGCCCTCGGCCGCCGGCTCGACGCTGACGCTGGCGCCGATGCGCGCGGCGCGCTCGCGCATGATGCGCAGCCCGACATGGGTCTCGTCGCCGGCGGCGGCGGCGCCGGGGCCGCAGCCGTCGTCGCGCACGCTCACGCGCCAGCGCGGCGATTGCTGCACGTCGACCCAGACCCGCTGCGCCCGCGCGTGCTTGCGCACGTTGGACAGCGCCTCCTGCACCACGTGCAGCACCTGCACCTGGACGTCGGGTGCGAGCGGCATCCCGTCGCCTTCGACCGCGAGCCGGGTCTGCAGCCCGGTCTGGTGCTCGAACTTGCGCAGCGTGGTCTGCAACGCGGGCGCGATGTCCTCGGCGTTGGTGCGGGTGCGGAAGTGCAGCAGCAGCTCGCGCACGTCGCCGGTGCTCTCGCGCACGCCGGCGTCGAGTTCGTCGACGACGCGCTCGACCTGCGCCGCGGGGCCGCGCCGCAGCGCATCGCGCAGCAGCTGGACCTGGATCTTCAGGAAGGCCAGGCTTTGCGCGATCGAGTCGTGCAGCTCGCGCGCGAGCAGTCCGCGCTCCTCGGCGACCGCGGCCTCGCGCTCGAGCGCGGCGGCGCGCTGGCCCTCCATCGCGCCGGCCAGGTGCGCGGCGAGCGTGTCGAGCAGCGCACGGTCGTCGTCGCTCAGGCGCGGCTCGCCGCGGTAGAAGAGGTCGACCTCGGCCAGCATGCGCTCGTGCTGGCGCACCGGCACGCTGAGCAGGTTCTCGAAGCCGGCACGCGCGCAGTGGTCGTGCGGGGCGTCGCTGCGGATCGCGATCACGCGCGGGCTCGCCGCCGCGTTCGGCTGGCCGCACAGGCATGCGCCGGTGGGCACGCAGCCTTCGGCGTCGGTCAGCGCCTGCGGCAGGCAGTCGCTGGCCAGCAGCAGGTAGCGCCGGTTCGACTCGTCGGCCCAGCGGATCGCCGCGGCGTCGGCATGCCCGGCCTGGCGCAGCCGGCGCACGAAGCCGTGCGCCAGCTCGTCCAGCGTGGCGGCGCGCGACGCGAACGCGCTCGCGTCGTAGAGCGCGACCAGGCGCGCGCGCTCGGCCTCGAGCCCGAGCGTCTTCTCGCGCACCTTGGCCTCGAGGTTCTGGTACAGGCCCTGCAGCATCGTGGCCATCCGGTTGAAGCCGGCGGCGAGCGCGCCGAACTCGTCGCGCGACGCGACGTCGACACGGGCCGACAGGTCGCCGGCCTCGGCGCTGGCCAGCGCGCGCTGCAGCCGCGCCAGCGGGTCGAAGACGAACAGGTGGGCGGCGTAGAGCAGGCTCACCGCGGAGGCGATCGCCAGCCCCGCCATCGCGAGCTGCACCGCGTTCAGGATCGCCGTCCAGCGCGAGAGCCGCAACTCGATCGCCGAGACGAAGGTGTCGACGCGGTGCACGAAGGCGTCTGCCTCGGCCGCGGCCTCGGTCGGCGACGGCACCGGATCGGCCGTCCAGCGCCGGCGCAGCGTCTGCCAATGCTGCTGCACGTCGGCGAAGGCGGCGGCCGAGCGCGGGTCGCGCGGCACCGACAGCGGGCGCGCGGGGTCGCCGCTCGTCAGCAGCGCCAGGCTCTGCTCGAAGCGCTGCAGCTGCGCGTCGCGGCGCGCGCGGTCGCCGCCGGCCAGCGTTTGCGCCAGGCGCCAGGTCTGCATGCGCATGCGGCCGGCCTCGTTGACCGCCGCCGCGCCGCCTTCGAGCTGCCACGTCAGCGCCAGCGTCACGCCGATCGAAGCCAGCGCCAGCGCGAACAAGGTGCCGCCGAGCAGGCCGAGCTTGCGGGTCAGCGTCCAGGGCTTGCGCAACGACGGCCCCTGCGTGTCCGGCCGGGTCAGCGAATGCCGCGCCGGCTGGCCATCTCGTCGGCCATGCGCCGGCGGCCGGCAGCGTCGGTGGCGTCGGCGGCCGGCGGGTAGGCGAGCGCCTCCTCGTCGGCGAGATGGCGGCGGTAGAGCGCGGCGAAGTCGCGCCACAGCGCGCCGGGCACGGGGTCGGCGCTGCCGTCGGCCACCGCCGTCAGCGAGGCGCGCACGTCCGTCCACAGGCCGGCCATCGCTTCGTGTTCGGCATGCAGCCGGTCGGCCAGCGCACCCTGGCCGAGCGCGCGCAAGGCCGGGAACACGTGGCGCTCCTCGTCCTCGTGGTGGTTCGGCGCGGCGAGGTCGAAGTAGCGCATCACGTCGCGCGCGGCCTGGCGGGCGGACGCGTCGGCGCCGGCCTCGGCCAGGTGCTGCACCAGGCGCTCCATCAGGCCGAGCATGCGTTCGACGCGCTCGTGGCAGGCCTCGAGCATCTCGAACGGCTGCTCGAAACCGGCGGCCGGCGCGGCGTGCAACACGAGGGGCGAGCTCACCGGCGATCCTTCAGCGCCTCAATGCCACCAGGCGCCCAGGCCCGGCAACGGGTCGCGCCGGACCGCGACCGAGACGATGTACACGAAGACCGCCAGCGCCGCGGCATAGAAGAACGCCTGCTGGCCGCGCGTGCGGCCGCGCTTGAGCGCGAACGTGCCGAGCACGATGTAGACCGGCAGCGCGAGCAGCTTGGCCCCGAGCCAGGTGTCGCGCAGCGGGTTCAGCGCGAGCGACGCCCACAGCGTGGCGCCGGCGACGAGCAGCAAGCTGTCGATGACGACGCTGGCGCGGCGCAGCGCCGGCGTCATCGGCCAGGGTCGACGGGCCAGCACGCCGGCCCCGCGCGCCGCGAACAGCGACCCGCTGGTCAGCACCAGCGCGACGTGGGCGAGCTTGATCTGCGGGACCCAGGACAGCAAAGCCATGGACCGGGATCATGCGCCCACGCGCGGCGCCACGCGGCCGCCAGGGTTGCGCCGGGCCGTGCTCAATGCAGCACCAGCAGCGGCAGCTTGCTGCCCGACAGCACCGCCTTGGTCTGCGACCCGTACAGGAATTCGCCGAACGCGCCGCGGCCATGGGTGACCATCACGATGAGATCGCAGCCGCTCGACTCGGCGGCTTCGATGATCGCGCGGTCGATCCGCGGCACGCGGTCACAGTAGCCGACGAAGGGCACCCCGGCGTCGTGCGCGCTGCGCTCGAAGCGCGACAGCACTTCCTGCGCATGGGCTTGCGTCATCGCCTCGTGGTCGCGCGCATCGTCTTCGATCGACTGCATCGAACGCGGGCCCAACGGCACGGGCGGCATCGGCTCGGCGACGAAGCCGGTGATCGACGCGCCGAGCTGGCGCGCGAGATCGATGCTGGCGGCGATGGCACGGTCGCTCAGATCACTGCCATCCACGGGAACCAGTAGGCGTCGGTACATGGTGGGCTCTCCTCGGCGCCGACAATCGCGGCGCGCCATGAGCGGCCACTCTAGGCGGGGCAACGGTGCGCCGCTTTGCTCAGGCGCAAAGCGCGGGCGATTCAGGCCGCGGCCGCGGCCGGCGTGAGCAGCCGCTCGACGAGCTCGCGCACGGCGACGATGCGCTCGCCGAACGGCAGTGCACCGACGCCGCGGAAGAACAAGCCCTTCTTCAGGTCGCCGCGCAGCCCGGCAGCGAGCTGGGTGTCGATGCAGAACTGGCCCCAGCCGGGCAGCCCGTCGCGCAGCCCGCATTGCGCCAGGCAGTCGAAGGCCAGCGTGCAGCGCGGCTTCCTGTGCGCGCCGGCCTGCAGCCGCGGCTCGGCGGCCAGGTAGTTGACGAGCCAGGGCGTGCGCACCGCGCGCGCGGGCAACCCGGCGACGCTGGTGAACTCGACCAGGTCCTCGTCGCGCGCCTCGGCCAGCACCTGCTTGAACAGCGGGTGCGCGTCGCATTCCTCGGTCGCGACGAAGGGCGTGCCGAGCTGCACCGCGGCCGCGCCCAGCGCCTGCAACCGGGCGATGTCCTCGAAGCTGCGGATGCCGCCGGCGGCGATCAGCGGCACTTCGCGCTCGATCCCGGCGCCGCGCAGGAAGGCCAGCGTCTGCGGGATCACGTTCTCGAAGTCGAAGCGCGGGTCGGTCAGGTCGGCGACCTTGGCCGCGCCCAGGTGGCCGCCGGCCCAGCGCGGGTGCTCGATGACGATCGCGTCGGGCAGGCGCTGCTTGCGTTCCCACTTCTTGACCACCAGCGCGACGCCGCGCGCGTCGGACAGGATAGGGATCAGCGCGGTGCGCGGGTGCTCGCGCGCCAGCTCGGGCAGGTCCAGCGGCAGCCCGGCGCCGACGACCACCGCGTCGATGCCGGCCTCGAGCGCGCGCGTCACCGACGGCGCGTACTCACCCACCGCGCGCATCACGTTCACCGCGAGCAGCCCGCGCCCCTGCGCCAGCGCGCGCGCGGCGCGGATCTCGCGCTCCAGCGCCTCGAGGTTGGCGGCGTCGATGGCGGCCTTGTCGGCGGCGCCGGCGCGGCCCGAGTGGCAGGGCCGGGTGCGTTCCATCAGGTCCGGGTGGTGGCGGCGCAGGTCCACCGAGGAGATCGTGCCGACCGCGCCGAGCGCGGCCACGCTGCCGGCCAGCCGGTGTGCCGAGACGCCGACGCCCATGCCGCCCTGCACGATGGGCAGCAACTCGCGCCCGCCGAGCCTCAAGGGGCGCAGCGTGGACGACGCCAGGCGTTCCATCAGCGGCACGATGGCGGGGGTGGGGTCGGTGACAGCAGGCATGGTCGGGGTTCGGGTCAGGCAGGCCGGCGACAACCCACGGCCCCGCCACGGCGGCCGCAGGACCGGCGAATCCCGCATTGGACGCCGCATCGAGTGCAGCGCGTTTGACCTCGGACAGACAAGCGTGCCGACAGCGAGCTCAGCCCGCCGCGAGGCAGATCGTGAGCAGCGCCGACGCGTCGCTGAGCGCGCGCAGCGAATGCGGCTCGTTCCGGCGCAGATGGATGAAATCGCCTGCGCTCAGCACCTGCAGCACGTCGCCGGTGCGGAACTCGATCCGTCCTTCGAGGCAGTGCACGGTGAGTTCGCCCGCGGTGCTGTGTTCGCGCAGGCTCTGGCCTTCGTGCAGCACGAGCCGCACGATCTCGAGCTGCTCGGCCTTCAGGATCGCCGTCGTGCGCGCGGCGAAGATTTCGTCACCGAACGGCCGCACGCCGACCACGATGCCCGACTGGGTGTGTTGCTGGGCCATCGCGAAGCTCCTTGGAAACCCTGAATACCAGTGTGGTTCTCGGAGCCCCGGCCGTCAACGTCGACCGGTGACGGCCCGTGCCGGCGATGGGCATACCGCGGCAGCGCGCAGGTCGTCGGCAGTGCGGCGCCGACGGCCCAAGGGCTCAGGCCGGGGCGACCGTCCCGCTCACCGCGCCCAGGCCGATGCGCACCGCGCCCGGCGCCTCGCACCAGGCCTTCAGCGTGACGGTGTCGCCGTCCTCGAGGAAGGCGCGCGTTTCGCCGTCGGCCAGCGTCAGCGGCTCGCGGCCGCCGCGCGTGAGCTCGAGCAGGCAGCCGCCCTGCCCCGGCTGCGCGCCCGACAGCGTGCCGGTGCCGAGCAGGTCGCCGGTGTTCAGGTTGCAGCCGTTGCTGGTGTGGTGGGCGAGCAGCTGCGCCGGCGTCCAGTAGGCGTCGAGCGCGCTCGACTGCGACAGCCGCAGCGCCGGCAGCCCCTGCTCGCGCATGCGCGCCGTCTGCAGCCAGGCCTCGAGCGTGATCGCTATCGCGCCATGGGCGCGGTTGAAGTCGGAGTCCAGGTAGGGCAGCGGTTCGGGGTCGCCGGCCGGCCGCGTCAGCGGGCGGCGGAACGGCGCCAGCGCCTCGAAGCTGACGACCCAGGGCGAGACCGAGGTCGCGAAGCTCTTCGCGAGGAAAGGCCCGAGCGGCTGCGACTCCCAGGCCTGCAGGTCGCGCGCCGACCAGTCGTTGAGCAGCGTGATGCCGAACAGCCGCTGCTCGGCCTGCGCCATCGTGACCGGCGTGCCGAGCGGGTTGCCGACGCCAACCCACAGCCCGAGCTCGAGCTCGTAGTCCAGGCGCCGGCTCGGGCCGAACAAGGGGACCTCGGCCGAGGTCTTGACCTGACCGTGCGGGCGCTTCACGCCACCGCCACCGACGATGACCGACGACGCGCGGCCGTGGTAGCCGATCGGCACCCACTGGTAGTTCGGCAGCAGCGGGTTTTCGGGCCGGAACAGCGCCCCGGCGGCGCGCGCGTGGTGGATGCCGGCGAAGAAGTCGGTGTAGTCGCCGATGCGGCACGGCAGCGTCATCTCGGCCTGGCTCTGCGCCAGCAGGCACAGCTCGAGGAACGGCCCCTGGTCGCTGCCCTCGGCGAGCGCAGCCGACAGCGCCGCGCGCAGCGCCTTCCACGCCGGCTGGCCCAGCGCCATGAACGCCGCCAGGTCGCCTTCGGCGAGCGGTTCGAGCAGCGGGTGGATCTCCTCGGCCCAGGGGCATTGCGCCGCGGCGAGCTTGAGGTCGAGGACCTGGTCGCCGATCGCCACGCCCACGCGCAACGGCTCGTCGACGCCGCGGCGCCGGAAGCGCCCGAGCGGCAGGTTCTGCACGGGGAAGTCGGCGCCGGGCAGGTTGGCCGAGGCGACCCAGCTGCGCAGCGCGGGGTCGTGGGTGCGGTCGGTGAGTCGCCATCAGCTTGCTCAAGCCTCGAACCGGTCCGCGAGCCCGGCCCAGCAGTCGGCGTAGGACCGGTCGAGCGCGCCGCCGTTCAGCGCCCAGGCCGTGGGCTTGAAGCGCCAGCGGCTCTCGAACATGAAGGCCAGCGTGTCGGTGAGCTTGTGCGGCGCGAGCGCGGCCTGGCTGGCGCGGTCGAAGGCCTCGGCGTCGGGGCCGTGCGGGACCATGCAGTCGTGCAGGCTCATGCCGCCGGGGCGGAAGCCCTCGGGCTTGGCGTCGTACTGGCCGTAGACCAGGCCCATGAACTCGCTCATCAGGTTGCGGTGGTACCAGGGCGGGCGGAACGTGTCCTCGGCGACCATCCAGCGCGGCGGGAAGATCACGAAGTCGCAGTTCGCCGTGCCCGGCGTGTCGCTCGGGCTCGTCAGCACGGTGAAGATGCTCGGGTCCGGATGGTCGTGGCTGATCGAGCCGATCGTCATGAAGCGGCGCGTGTCGTACTTGAACGGCACCAGGTTGCCGTGCCAGGCGACGACGTTGAACGGCGACGCCTTCGCGCTCGCGCGCCAGAGCCTGCCGCCGAACTTGCGCACGATCTCGGTCGGCTGCGGGTCGGCCTCGAACGCCGCCTGCGGCGCGATGAAGTCGCGCGCGTCGGCGAGTCCGTTGCTGCCGATCGGGCCCAGCTCGGGCAGCCGGAACGGTGCGCCGTGGTTCTCGCAGACGTAGGCCCGCGTCGGCCCGTCGAGCGCGACCTTGAACGCCATGCCGCGCGGCAGCAGCGCGATCTCGCCCGGCGCGACCTGCAGCACGCCGAGTTCGGTGGTGATCGTCAGCGCGCCCTGCTGCGGCACGACGAGCATCTCGCCGTCGGCGTTGACGAAGGCGCGCTGCATGCTGCGGTTGGCCAGCACCAGGTGCGCGGCGACGCCGGTCTGCGCGTCGACGTCGCCGTTGACGGCCACGGTGCGCAGGCCGTCGATGAAGTCCTGCGCCTCGGCCGGCACCGGCGTCGGATGCCAGCGCAGCGGGTCCGGCGGCACGACCTCGCCCTCGGCCGCGCCGGTCTTCCAGTACGGCTGCGCGTAGGCCTCGTAGGCGCCGACGATCACGCTGGGCTGGCGCCGGTAGAGCCAGGTGCGGCGGTTCTCGGCGCGCGGCGCGGTGAAGGCGCTGCCCGACAGCAGCTCGGCGTAGAGCCCATGCGCCACCTGCTGCGGGCTGTTGCGCCCGACCGGCAAGGCGCCGGGCACGGCCTCGCTCTGGAACTGGTTGCCGAAGCCGGTCTGGCAGGCGAGCTCGGTCATGGTGTGTCGTCCTCCGCGGCGACGCCGTCGCGCGCGAGGTCGATCGCCTCGCCCAGCACGCGCAGGTCGCCGACGTGGTTGGCCAGCAGCAGCACGAGGCGGGCGTTGAGCCGCTCGCTCGCCGCGTCGTCGAGGTCCCGGTGCGCGTCGACCAGGCGCTCGTAGAACGCGTCGCCCGGCATGTACGGATGCCGGTAGCGCTCGCCGGGAATGCCGAAGTTCGGCTGCACGTTCAGGTGTTTCGGGGTCATCGCGTATCTCCTTCGCCGAGCGCACGCGCGAGCGCCCGGCGAACCGCGGCGACGTCGAGGCCGCGCCAGCGCGCGGCCACGTGCTGGTCGGGGCGGATCAGGTAGCTGGTGCCCGGCCTGGCATCGTAGCGCTGCGCGACGAGGCCCTCGGTGTCCTCGACCGAGGCGAGGCCCTCGGGCGCCGGCGCGCCGCGCTCGCGCACGACCAGCGTGCGAACCGGCACGCGGCCCGCGGCGAGGCCTTCCAGCGCGTCGCGCTCGGCCGCTGTCGGCGCGCCGAACGTCAGCAGCGTGAAGCCATCGCCCAGGTGCGGCAGCAGCCAGGGGTGGGTGCCGGCGACCGGCGCGTCGTCCATCGGCGCGCCCGGGCGCATCCAGCCGGCGAAGTCCTCGCCGTCGGCGCTGTTCAGCGGCGAGCCGGCGTAGGTGCTGGGCACCGACAGCCGCCCGCTGTTGACCAGCGCGCGGCCGGCCGGCACCTCGCCCGCCAGCGACAGCACGGCGTCGCGCAGCGTCTTCGCGGCGCGGCTCTTCGGCGTCATGAAGTCGGTGGCGCGGGTCGAGTTCATGATGTTCTCGTCGGCGGCCGCCTCGCGCTCGGCGCCATAGCTGTCGAGGAGCGACTCGCCGCGCTTGCCCGCCGATCACCAGCGCCAGCTTCCACAGCAGGTTGTCGGTGTCCTGGATGCCCGAGTTGGCGCCGCGGGCGCCGAACGGCGAGACCTGGTGCGCCGCGTCGCCGACGAACAGCAGCCGCCCGTGACGGAAGCTCGTCATGCGCCGGCACTGGAAGGTGTAGACGCTGACCCACTCGAGCCGGAAGCCGATGGACCCGAAGCCCTGCTGGTCGAGCAGCCGGCGGATGCGCGGCTCGACGCGCTCGGGCGCGCTGCTCGGCCTCGGGGTCGGCGTCCCAGCCGAGCTGGAAGTCGAAGCGCCAGACGTCGGCGGCCTGGCGGTGCATGAGCGCGCTCTGGCCGGCGAAGAAGCTGGGCTCGAACCAGAAGCGACGCTCGGTCGCCTCGACGGCGAAGGGTTCGCCGTCGAGCAGCACGTCGGCGATCAGGAAGCGGTCCTGGAAGACTTTGCCCTCGATGTCCAGCCCCATCGCGCGCCGGATCGGGCTGCGCGCGCCGTCGGCGACGATCAGCCAGTCGGCGTCGAGGGTGTAGAGGCCTTCGGGCGTCTCGATCTGCAGCCGCGCGCCGTCGTCGCGCGCCTCGACCGCGAGCACCTTGTGCTTCCAGCGCAGCTCGACGCCGGGGAACTCGCGCACGCGGTCGACGAGGTATTCCTCCAGGTAGTACTGCTGCAGGTTCACCATGCCCGGGCGGCGGTGGCCGGCCTCGGGCAGCAGGTCGAAGCTGAAGACCTCGCGGTCGCGGTGGAAGGTGCGGCCGACGTTCCAGGTCACGCCACGGTCGACGACGCGGTCGCCGACGCCCAGGCGATCGAGGATCTCGAGCGTGCGCTTGGCGTAGCACAGGCCGCGCGAGCCGACCGAGACGGTGTCGTCGTCGTCGAGCAGGATCGGCTTCAGGCCGCGCTGGGCGGCGTCGATGGCGGCCGCGAGGCCGACCGGCCCGGCGCCGACGATGACGAGCGGGACGCGCCGCACCGCGGTGGCGCCGACTTCGGGCGCGGGGGCGGCCGCGTACTTCGGCCAGGTGTAGGTGCTGAGCATCGCGGGCGAGCCTCCGTCGGGTCAGGCGCTGCCGAGTTCCTTCTCGTGCATCCAGGCGGCGTGCCTGGGCGCGCGGCGGGTGCGGCTCCACTCGTCCAGCATCGCCCACTTCACGTCGTCGAGCTTCTTGCGCATCTCGGGCGTCGCCGTGTCGGCGGCCAGCTCGACGCGGTGGCCGTTGCAGTCGAAGAAGTAGATCGACTTGAAGATCGTGTGGTCGGTGACGCCGACGACCTCGATGCCGGCAGCCTCGAGCCGCGCCTTCGTCGCCTCCAGCTCCTCGACGCTGCCGACCTTGAACGCCAGGTGCTGGACCCAATTCGGCGTCGCCTCGTCGCGGCCCATCGGGGGCGAGTTCGGCAGCTCGAAGAAGGCCAGCACGTTGCCGCCACCGGCGTCGAGGAAGACGTGCATGTACGGGTCCGGCGCGTGCGTCGACGGCACCTGGTCCTCGGCGATCGCGAGCACGAAGCCCATGCCGAGGTGGCGGCCGTACCACTCGACGGTCTCCTTGGCGTCGCGACAGCGGTACGCGACGTGATGAATACGTTCAATGGCCATGTCGGTTCTCCTGCGTCGCGTGCCGTCGTTGCCAGCCAAGCTTCCCGCCACGGATCCGGCTCCGCCGGTCCGTCGGCGGACGGCCCCCTCGGGGGGTAGCGAGCGCGAGCGAGCTCGGGGGCACGTCAACTCTCCAGGGCCTTCCACATCTCGATGTCGCGCTCCGCGGTCCAGATGCGCGGGTCGCGGTGCGCGGTGGCCTCGTCGAAGGCGCGCGTCACGTCGAAGGGCATGCAGTGGTCGAAGATCACCCAGTGCCCGTACTTCGGCCGCACCGCGTCCATCGTCTGCCTGTAGACCGCCTTCAGGTCCTTGCCGGCGGCCGCGCCGGCCTTCACCGCGGCGAAGACGTCGGCGATGAAGTTGCGCGTGCCGGCCAGCCCGGCCGCGACCTGGGCCTCGTTCTCGAGCGCGGCGCCGCGGCCCGGCACCAGCTTGACGGGCTCGAGCGCGGCGAGGTTGTCCAGCGTCTGCGGCCAGTCGCTGAAGTAGGCGTCGCCGGCGTAGGGCGTGGCATCGAACTCGACCAGGTCGCCGCTGAACAGGATGCGCTCGGCCGGCAGCCAGACCACGGTGTCGCCCTTGGTGTGGCCGCGGCCGAGCTGCAGCAGCTGCACCTCGAGCTTGCCCAGCCACAGCGTCATCTTGCCGGTGAAGGTCAGCGTCGGCCAGGTCAGCCCCGGCGGCACGCTCTCGACGTTGCGGAACAGGCGCGGGAAGCGGCCGATCTCGCTCGCCTTGTCCTGCTCGCCGCGCTCCTTGATCAGGTCTCAGCGTGTCCTCGCTCGCGATCACGTGCTCGGGCTGGTAGGCGGCGGCGCCGAGCACGCGCACCGCGTGGTAGTGGCTGAGCACGACGTACTTGATCGGCTTGTCGGTGACCTCGCGGATGCGGCGGATCACGTCCTCGGCCATCACCGGCGTGGCCTGGGTGTCGATGACCATCACCGCGTCGTCGCCGATCACGATGCCGGTGTTCGGGTCGCCCTCGGCGGTGTACGCGTAGGCATGGTCGGACAGCTTGGTGAAGCTGACCTTCTTTTCCTGCAGGTCGGCCTGGCTGGCGAAGGCTTTGACGGTCATGGCGGAGGCCCGGGTGAAGACAAGGCTTGATCTTAGTGCAGCGGTTTGTTAATGTCTAATCGATTCGTCTTAGTGAAAACATCGACATGAACCAGCAGCGCGGCATCCAGAGCGTCGAGGTCGGCGGCCGGTTGCTGCTGGCGCTGGCCGACGTGGGCCGGCCGATGGCGCTGAAGGACCTCGCCCAGGCCGCCGGGATGAGCCCGGCCAAGGCCCACCCCTACCTGGTGAGCTTCGGCAAGCTCGGCCTGATCGCGCAGGACGCCGCCAGCGGCCATTACGGCCTGGGCCCGCTCGCGATGCAGCTCGGCCTGATCAGCCTGCAGCAGTTCGACCCGGTGCGCCTGGCCACCGCGCGCCTGCCCGGGCTCGCGCTGGCGACCGGGCAGACGGTCGCGATCGCGGTCTGGGGCAACCGCGGCGCGACCATCGTGCGCATCGAGGAGGCGCCGTCGCCGGTGCACGTCAACATGCGCCACGGCACCGTGATGAGCTTGCGCGGCACCGCGTCGGGCCGCCTGTTCGCCGCCTACCTGGCGCGCGACGCGGTGCTCGCGGCGACGCCGGAGACCCGCTTCGACACCGCCTTCGAGCGCGAGCTCGCCGCCGTTCGCCGCGCCGGCCTGGCGCACACGGTGGACGCCGCGGTGCCCGGCGTGAGCGCGATCGCGGCGCCGGTGTTCGACGGCAGCGGCGCGATCGTGCTGAGCCTGACCGCGATCGGCGCGACCGCCGCCTTCGACGTCTCGGCCCAGGGCGCGCCCGCGCTCGCGCTGCGGCGCTGCGCCGCCGAGCTGTCGACCCAGCTCGGCGCACGCGCCGCGGCGTGACGCCGCAGCATGACGCCGACGCAGCGCCGCGCGGCCCCGCCGCGGCAAGGAGTTCACGCCGGCGGCCCGGCGTGCCGCGCACGCTTGGCGTAGCCTCGGGCGTCGTCGCTTTCCCGGCCCTTGTTCATGTCTCCGATCGTCCGCACCGTCCTGCACCTCGGCCTGGCCACGTGGGTCGGCGTCGCCGTGCCGACGACCGGCCTGGCCGCCAGCGGCAAGCTGCTGCTGACCGGCGGC
This sequence comes from uncultured beta proteobacterium, assembly GCA_963788635.1. Taxonomy (GTDB): domain Bacteria; phylum Pseudomonadota; class Gammaproteobacteria; order Burkholderiales; family Burkholderiaceae_C; genus Rubrivivax. The sequence continues at coordinate 264,771 of CAWBHE010000015.1, forward strand.
GTGAGCAGCATCGACGGCGCGGCCGGCGGCGGCCTCACACCCTGGGCCGTGACCGGCAGCTACGCGACGCGCGGCCAGGTCGGCGCCACCGCCTTCGCGACCACGGTGAAGACGCAGGACTATTCGCTGCTCGGCAGCGGCGTCGCGCTGGCCTGGAACGACCGGGTCGAGGTCTCGTTCGCGCAGCAGGACTTCGACACCCGCGACAACCTGGCGCCGCTGGGCCTGGCCGGGCTGCACCTGAAGCAGGACATCGTCGGCGTCAAGCTGCGCGTCGCCGGCGACGCGGTGCTCGACAGCGACCGGCTGATGCCGCAGGTCGCCATCGGCCTGCTGCACAAGCGCGTCGACGCCGGCGCGCTCGGGCCGACGCTGTTCGGCCCGCTCGGCGCCAGCGACCAGGGCACCGACCTCTACGTCAGCGCGACCAAGCTCTTCCTCGCCCAGGGCCTCCTCGTCAACGGCACGCTGCGGCTGACGAAGGCCAACCAGGACGGCCTGCTCGGCTTCGGCGGTGCGCAGGGCGGCGGCGCGAAGCTGGAGCCCGAGGTCTCGGTGGCCTATCTCGTGAACCGTCACCTCGCGCTCGGCGTCGAGGCGCGCGCCAAGCCCGACAACCTGCACCGCAGCGTGCTCGGCGACGGCGCGCTGGCCGAGGACGACTGGTACGACGCCTTCGTCGCCTGGGCGCCGAACAAGCACCTGTCGCTGACGCTGGCCTGGGTCGACCTCGGCCGCATCGCGCCGGCGCTGCAGCCGCGGCGTCAGCATGGCGCCTATCTTTCGGCGCAGTTCGCGCTACTGACCATGCGCACCGCGCCGGGCTACGACGTCAAGTTCGAGAGCATCGCCGTCACCGGCGTCGCGGCGCTGACCGTCCGTTCGCTGCTCGACGGCCAGCAGTTCGACGACCCGCTCGGCGCGGCGGCGGCGCTGGGCATCTCGTCGGCGCAATGGCCGCTGTTCGGGCTGCTCTGGCCGTCGGGGCGCCACCTGGCCGCGGCGATGGTGCGCCGGCCGCTGCGCGGCGCCGAGCACATCCTCGAGATCGGCTGCGGCCTGGCGCTGGCCAGCCTGGTGCTGCACCGGCGCGGCGCCCTCGTCACGGCCAGCGACAGCCACCCGCTGGCGGGTGCCTTCCTGCTGGAGAACCTGCGCCTGAACGGGCTGCCGCCGCTGCCCTTCGTCGGCGGCGCCTGGGCCGACGCCGATGGCGCCCATGGCTTCGAGACCATCATCGGCAGCGACGTGCTCTACGAGCGCGACGAGGCCGGCGTGCTGCCCCGGTTCATCGCCGGCCACGCGGCGCCGGCGAGCGAGATCCTGATCATCGACCCGAACCGCGGCAACCGCGCGCCGTTCCAGCGCCGCATGGCCGCGCTCGGCTACCGCGTCGACGAGACGACGATCCGCGACCCGCTCGGTCCGGGCGGGCCCTACAGCGGGCGGCTGATGCACTACACGCGCGCTGCGGCCTAGCGGGCGCGACGCGCTGCAAGGCGCGCGCGGCCGGCGCAGAATGCGCCGATGAGCATGCTCCGCGCTCTGTGTGTCGGCGGGCTCGCCGCCGCGACGGCAACCGCCGCGCCGCTGCCGCGCAGCAACGTCTTCGGCGACCCCTTCATCGCGATCACCCACGGCCTGCCCGCTTGCCCGGTGCCGGCCGGGCCGCTGCTGACCCACGCGCAGGCGATCGCGGAATCGCACGGCCGCGCCCAGCGCGGCGTGAGCTGCTACCTCGACGGGCGCTGCCGGCTGTCGAACAGCTATCTCTACGACAAGGAGATCGTCCCGCGCGTCGCGATCACCTTGACGGTCGACGACCGCTACGCCGGCACCAGCCTCTGGGCGATGGGCCAGCGGCGCGTGGTCTGGCTGATGGGCTGCGTGGCCAGCGCCGCCCAGGCGCGCGAGATCGTGGCCCGGGTGCGGCGCATCGACGACGTCGAAGGCGTGATCGACGAGCTGTCGGTGGGCACCGGCGCCGCGCCGTCCTACGAGACCGCCGCCTCGGCCGCCGCGCGCTGATACCGACCTGTGATCGATCGACCAGGCATGAGGGGTGGCTCACGGCCCATTGCGGTCGCTCGCGCCGCAACCGCGCAAGCCAAGGTCGCCGGGTGGCCGACTCCGCTCATGTCCCCCGGGCGGGCCGCCCAGCCCTCCTCCTTTACTTCGCTCCGCCGGCCACCCCCGCCCGGCCGCCACGGGTGGCGCGCGACCGGTGCCCTGCCACCGCGGTTCGGATCGGGACGGTGGGGCGTGCCGTGGAGCGAAGTAAAGGAGGAGCGGCGGGCGAAGCCCGACGCGGGGGACATGAGCGGAGCAGCGCCCGGCGGCCGATCTCGCGCCCATGCCGGCACGCAGAACGAACGGCCGCAACGGGCCGCGAGCCGACACATGGCCTTTTCAACGATCGATCGCGAGTGGGTATGAGTCACCGCTGCGCTCAAGGCGTCTCGGCCGCCGGGTAGCGCAAGCTCTCGACCAGCGCCTGCGTGCGCGCGCTCGGCGCCGGCGTGAGCAGGCTCACCGCGGCGATCACCGCGAAGCCGACCGGCACGCCGAACAGCCCGGCCGAGATCGGCTGGATGCCCCACCACAGCGCCACCGGCGACTCGATGCCGAGCACGCCGCGCAGCCAGGGCTGGGTGCTCGCCATGTAGAACAAGGTGACGCCCAGGCCGGCGACCATGCCCAGCGTCGCGCCCCAGCGGTTGGCGCGCTTCCAGAACACGCCCAGCACCAGCGCCGGGAACAGCGCGGCGGCGGCGAGCGAGAACGCGGCGGCGACGAGGAACAGGATGTCGGCCGGCTTCTGCGCCGCCAGGTAGGCGGCGGCCAGCGCCACCATCAGCAACAGCGCCTTCGAGATCGTGACCCGGCGCGTCGCCGGCGCGGCGGTGTCGATCATGCAGAAGTACAGGTCGTGGCTGAGTGCGTTGGTGATCGTCAGCAGCAGGCCGTCGGCGGTGGACAGCGCGGCGGCCAGCCCGCCGGCGGCGACCATCGCCGAGACGACGTAGGGCAGGCCGGCGATCTCCGGCGTCGCGAGCACGATGATGTCGCCGCCAATGCGGATCTCGCCGAGCTGCAGGATGCCGTCGTGGTTGACGTCGGCCACCGACAGCAGCCCGGGGTCGACCCGGCTCCAGTTGGCTATCCAGGCCGGCAGGTGGTCGAACGGCGTGCCGACGAGCACGTTGAAGACCTCGTACTTCACCAGCACCGCGAGCGCCGGCGCGGTCAGGTAGAGGACCACGATGAAGAGCAGGTTCCAGGTCACCGACTCGCGCGCCTGCTTCACCGACGGCGTGGTGTAGTAGCGCGTCAGGATGTGCGGCAGCGCCGCGGTGCCGACCATCAGACAGAAGGTGAGCGCGAGGAAGTTGCGCCGCGACTCGTCGAACGCGGCGCGCGCCGTGGCGTCGCCGTTCGGGTCGCCGGCGAATTCCTGGGCGTGGCGCGGCATGCCGGCCAGCGGACGCGCGCGTTCGAGATCGGCGTCGCGCGCGGCGGTCCACGCGCGCCGCGCGTCGTCGGCGTCGCGCGGCAGCCGGTTCATCGCCTGCGCTGCCGTCTGCAGCTTGGCCAGCGGCGCGTCGGCGGCCTGCAGCGCGGCGAGCCGGGCGGCGGCCGCGCCGCGGTCGGCGGCGAGGGCCGCGCTCACGTCGCGCAGCTTGGCGTCGAGCGCGTCGGCGCGCGCCTTGAAGGCCGCGATGACCTGGGCCTCGCGCGGGTCGTGCAGCAAGCGCTCCTCGGCCTGGCTGACCTTCTTCAGCTGTTCGCCATAGGACAGCAGCGGCACCGGGTCGCCGGTCTGCTGCGCCGACAGCCAGACCACCGGCACCAGGTAGGCGATGACGAGCACGATGTACTGCGCGACCTGGGTCCAGGTCACCGCGCGCATCCCGCCCAGGAACGAGCAGACGAGCACGCCGCCGAGGCCGACGAAGATGCCGATCTCGAACGACAGCCCGGTCAGCCGCGCGGTGATCAGCCCGACGCCGTAGATCTGCGCGACGAGGTAGATGAACGAGCACAGCACCGCGGCGAGCGCGCCGACGAAGCGCGGCAGCCGGCCCTCGAAGCGCTCGCCCAGGAAGTCGGGGATCGTGTACTGGCCGAACTTGCGCAGGTAGGGCGCGAGCAGCAGCGCGACCAGGCAGAAGCCGCCGGTCCAGCCGAGGATGAACGCCAGGCCGCCGTAACCGCTGAGGTAGAGCGTGCCGGCCAGGCCGATGAACGACGCCGCGCTCATCCAGTCGGCGCCGATCGCCATGCCGTTGTAGAACGCCGGCACGCGCCGGCCGGCGACGTAGTACTCGTCGGAGTTCGTCGTCCGGCTGAGCAGCCCGATCACCGCGTACAGCGCGACCGTCGCGAGCAGGAAGATCAGACCGATCCAGCGGCGCGGCAGGCCCATGCGCTCGAGCCCGGCGAGCAGCAGCACGAAGGCGACGAAACCGACGGTGTAGGCGCCGTAGATCCGGTGCAGCCGGCGGCGAAACGCGCGCTGCGCCGTCATTCGCCTTCGTCCAGCCCGTGCGCGCGGTCGAGCCGGTTCATCGCGTGGGCGTAGACGCCGACGATCGCCAGGTAGACCAGCAGCGCGCCCTGCGACGCGACCCAGAAGCCGAACGGCCAGCCGAAGAAGTCGAAGTTCAGGTCGCGCGCGAACCAGCTCGCGCCGAAGCTGATGCCGAACCAGAGCAGCAGCAGCAGCGCCGTCAGGCGCCGATTGCTGCGCCAGTGCTGGCGCCGGTGTTCGAGCGTGGACATGCCGAGGCTCGCGGCGCGCCGGCGGTTAGAGGAGCGCCTTCAGCGGCGTCGCCGGGTCGCAGGCCGCGGCCGGCGCCGGGCTGCGGCCGGTCTCGAGCAGCTTCTTCGCACCGAGGTGGTCGTGCGGCGCGTTCACGCTTTCGACGCAGGCCAGCCGTTCGCCGACGTAATGCAGGATCGAGAAGCTCGCCGGCGTCGCGCCAGGCCGGCGGTGGCGCACGGCGTCGGCCGGCATCAGGCCGGCCATCTGCAGGCGCAGGCTGCCTTGCTCGGACCAGAACCAGGGCAGCGCGCGGTAGGGCTCGTCGCGGCCGAGCAGCGTGGCCAGCGCGGTGCGCGCCTGGTCGTTCGCGTTCTGCACCGACTCCAGCCGCAACCGGCGGCCGCTGCCGGCCTCGGGAAAGTTCGCGCAGTCGCCGATCGCCAGGATCGCCGGGTCGTCGGTGCGCAGGTTCGCGTCGACGACGATGCCGTTCGCGCAGGCCAGCCCCGCGTCGGCGGCGAGGCGCTCCTCGGGCACCGCGCCGACGCCGAGCACGAGCAGCTCGACGGCTTCGCGCCGGCCGTCGACCGTCAGCGCCGCGAGGCGGCCGTCCTCGACCTCGAAGCCGCCGGCGGCCACGCCCAGCCGGATGTCGATGCCGGCGCCGCGGTGCGTCTGCAGCACATGCTCGGCCAGCTCGGGCGAGACCGAGCGCGCGAGCAGCCGCGGCGCCGCCTCGAGCAGCGTCACCGCCTTGCCCAGCGCGCGCGCGGTGGCGGCGATCTCGAGTCCGATGAAGCCGCCGCCGAGCACGGTCAGCGACGCCGCGCCGGCGACCTTCTCGCGCAGGCGCGACGCGTCGGCCGCGCTGCGCAGCGTGCAGACGTTGGTCAGCGCGTCGCCCAGGTGCGGCAGCAGGCGCGAGCGCGCCCCGGTGGCGAGCACGAGCTGCGCGTAGGGCAGCGTGGCCCCCGAGCGCAGGCGCAGCCGGCGCGCCGCGCGGTCGATCGCCACGGCAGCGTCGGCGCGATGCACCGCGATGCCGGCCTCGGCATACCAGGCCTCGCTGCGGTGCAGTTGCAGCGTCTCGGCCGGGCTCTTCTGGAAGGCCTTGGACAGCGGCGGGCGCTGGTAGGGCAGCTCGGCCTCGGCGCAGACCAGCTGCACGCGCGCGCCCTGCCCGGCCTCGGCCAGGCCGGCGCACAACTGCGCCGCGGCGTGGCCGCCACCGACGATCACGATCGGGTCCGTCATCTCCCACCTCTTCGAACGCTGCGCTGGAGCCGGATTCTCGTGCACCGCCACGCCTCGCTATGCTGCGCACCCATGCGACTGCTGCTCGTCGAGGACGACCGGATGATCGGCGAGGGCCTGCGCTCGGCGCTGCGCCTGGAAGGGCATGCCGTGGATTGGGTGCGCGACCTGGCCGCGGCGCGCGCCACGCTGGCGAGCGAACGCTTCGACCTCGTGCTGCTCGACCTCGGCCTGCCGCCGGGCGGGACCGCGCGCGCCGAGCCCGCCGACGGACTGACGCTGCTGCGCGAACTGCGCGACCGCCGCGACGCGACGCCGGTGATCGTGCTCACCGCGCGCGACGGTCCGGGGGACCGCGTGCGCGGGCTGGACAGCGGCGCCGACGACTACCTCGTCAAGCCTTTCGAGCTCGAGGAGCTGAACGCGCGCATGCGCGCCGTGCTGCGCCGCCACGGTGGACGCGCCGAGCCGCTGCTCGCGCACCATGGCGTCACGCTCGACCCGGCGACGCGCCAGGTCACGCAGGACGGCCAACCGGTGCTGCTGTCGGCGCGCGAGTTCGCCGTGCTCGAAGCGTTGATGGTGCGCCCCGGTGCGGTGCTCTCGCGCGCCCAGCTCGAGGACCGGCTGTACGGCTGGGGCGAGGAGATCGAGAGCAACGCGGTCTCGGTCTACGTGCACCAGCTGCGCCGCAAGCTGGGGGCCGAGTTCATCCGCAACATGCGCGGCGTCGGCTACTTCCTCGACGGCGAAAAGTGAACTCGATCCGGCTGCGCCTGCTCGCGCTGCTGCTGGCGATGCTGGCGCTGGCGGCGCTCGTGATGGGCGCGGTGACCTACCGCAACGTGCTCGCCGAGACCGAGTCGCTGTTCGACTACCAGCTGCGCCAGATGGCGCTGTCGCTGCGCGACCAGGGCGAGATCGCGCCCGCGCAGGCCGGCGCGCTGGCCGACAGCGAGCTCGACTTCGTGATCCAGATCTGGAGCGCCGACGGCCGCGCGATCTACGCGTCGCGCCCGCACGACGTGCTGCCCACGCGCGCGCTGCTCGGGCTGGCCGACGTTCAGGTCGGCGGCCAGGTCTGGCGCGCCTACAGCGTGTTCACCGGCACGCGCGTGATCCAGGTCGCGCAGCCGCGCAAGATCCGTCAGAAGCTGGCCGCCGACGCCGCGCTGCGCAGCGTCGCGCCGCTGCTCGGCGTCGCGCCGCTGATGGCGTTGCTGATCTGGTGGCTGGCGGCGCTGACGCTGCGCCCGCTGCAGCGCGTCGCCGGCGCGGTGCGCGAGCGCGACTCGCAGTCGCTCGCACCGCTGCCCACCGCCGGTCTGCCCGACGAGCTGGCGCCGCTGGTGCGCGCGCTCAACGAGCTGCTGCAGCGCCTGTCGCAGGCCTTCGACGCGCAGCGCGCCTTCGTCGCCGACGCCGCGCACGAGCTGCGTTCGCCGCTCACCGCGCTCAAGCTGCAGCTCAGCGTGCTCGAACGCGCCGGCGACGACGCGGCACGCGCCGCGGCCCAGCGATCGCTGGGCGAGGGCACGGCGCGTGCCGCCTGGCTCGTCGAGCAGTTGCTCGCGCTGGCGCGCAACGAGCCCGGCGCGCCGCCGCTGCCGATGGTGGCGCTGGATCTGGCCGAGGTCGGCCGCGCCGCGCTCGCCGCCACCGTGCCGCAGGCGCTGGCGCGCGGCTGCGAACTCGAGCTGCACGCCGACGAACCGCTGCCGGTGCAAGGCGACGCCGCCTCGCTGACGGTGCTGGTGCGCAACCTGGTCGACAACGCGGTGCGCCACTCGCCGCCCGGCGGCCGGGTCGAGGTGCGCATCGCGCCGGCCGACGGCGCGCCGACGCTGACCGTCGACGACGCCGGCCCCGGCATTCCGCCGGAGGATCGCGAGCGCGTGTTCGACCGCTTCTTCCGCCGCGCCGACGCTGCCGGCGAAGGCAGCGGCCTGGGCCTGGCGATCGTGCGCAAGGTGGCCGAGCGGCATGGCGCCGAGGTCCAGCTGTCCGACTCGCCGCTCGGCGGGCTGCGCGCGAGCGTGCGCTTCAAGCCTTAATTTTCGCCTCACCCCGCGCTAATCGAGCCCTCATCCTGGGCCGCTACCTTTCGTCGCATGCGGTGATCCCGCCGTGGGAATCGACGAAGGAGCCAGACCATGAAGTTCAAGCCCATCACCGCCGCGCTGCTGGCCGGCGGACTGCTCGGCGCCGGCGCCGCCGGTGCGTTCAGCCTGCCCAAGTGGCTGCAGAACGACAACAAGAGCGCGACCATCGCGCAGGCCCAGAACGGCCCGACCGCGCCGCCGCCGGTGCCGATGGTCGCCGCCCAGGGCCTGGTGCCGGACTACCGCGCGATCGTCAAGGCCGAAGCGCCGGCCGTCGTCGGCGTGAAGGTCGACGGCATGCACAAGGTCTCGGCGCAGGAGCAAGGCGTCCCGCCGGGGATGGAGAACAACCCCTTCTTCCAGTTCTTCCGTGGCGTGCCGGGCTTCCAGCAGCGCGGCGGCGCGGCGCCCGCAGTGCCGTTCCGCGGCCTCGGCTCGGGCTTCATCATCAGCCCCGACGGCCTGATCCTGACCAACGCCCACGTCGTGCACGAAGCGAAGGACGTGACGGTCCAGCTCAGCGACCGGCGCGAGTACCCGGCCAAGGTGCTGGGCAGCGACCCGGTGACGGACATCGCGGTGCTGAAGATCGACGCCAAGAACCTGCCGGTGGTGCGCCTGGGCGACCCGGGCAAGCTGGAGGTCGGCGACCCGGTGCTCGCGATCGGTTCGCCCTACGGCTTCGAAGAGACGGCCACCGCCGGCATCGTCAGCGCCAAGGGCCGCTCGCTGCCGGGCGACGCGGTGGTGCCCTTCATCCAGACCGACGCCGCGGTGAACCCGGGCAACTCCGGCGGCCCGCTGTTCGACGGCACGGGTGCGGTGGTCGGCATCAACGCGCAGATCTACTCGCAGAGCGGCGGCTTCCAGGGGCTGAGCTTCGCGATCCCGATCAACGTCGCGCTTCAGGTGAAGGACCAGATCGTCGCGACCGGCAAGGCCAGCCATGGCCGGCTGGGCGTGACGGTGCAGGATCTGAACCAGGGGCTGGCCGATTCGTTCGGGCTCAAGCAGCCCGACGGCGCGCTCGTCGCCAACGTCTCGCCCGGCAGCGCGGCGGCCAAGGCCGGGCTGAAGTCGGGCGACGTGGTCACCGCGGTCGACGGCAAGCCGGTCCAGCGCTCGGGCAGCCTGTCCAGCCTGATCGGGCTGTCGGCGCCGGGCGCCCAGGTCACGCTCAAGGTCTGGCGCAACCATGCCTGGAAGAACGTCGACGTCAAGCTCGGCAACGCCGCCGACGACAACCTGGTCGCGTCGGCCGACGCCAGCGGCGGCGCCAGCCAGGGCGGCCAGCTCGGGCTGACGCTGCGCCCGCTGACGCCCGAAGAGCGCAAGCAGGCCCAGCTCGACGGCGGCCTGGTGATCCAGGACGTGGCCGGCCCGGCCGCGCGCGCCGGCGTCGAACAGGGCGACGTGCTGCTGGCGATCAACGGCCGGCCGGTCGACTCGATCGACCAGGTGCGCCAATTGCTCAAGGGCAAGCCGGGCAACGTCGCCTTGCTGATCGACCGCAGCGGCGAGAAGATCTTCGTACCGCTCAAGCTGGGCTGAAGCGGTCCGTCGCCGGACCGGCGCCCGGCCCGCTGCGCGGGCCGGGCCGAGTTGCGCCGGATCAAGGCCGGCCGGTGGCCGCGCCGCGATGATGGCGGCCCTGTCCCACCCGTTCGCGAGGCCGCCATGAAAAGCCTGCTCGTCCACCTCGATGCCTCGCCGCGGTCGGCCATGCGGTTGGCCCTGGCGCACCGGATCGCGCGCGAGCATGGCGCCGCGCTCACCGCGCTGTACGCGGTGCTGCCCAGCCTGATCACGCCGTATGCGGCGAGCGAAGGCGCCTGGGCGCTGGCCTCGGGTTACGAGGAACTGGACCGCGAGCTGCGCGAGCGCGCGCATGCGCTGTTCGAACGTGAATCGGCCGCCGGGCCCATGACCTGGGCCGAGGTCGGCAGCGATCCGTTCCCCACCCCGGTGCTGGAACATGCGCTGCTTGCCGACCTGCTGGTGCTCGGCCAGAGCGACCCCGACGACGCCCAGACCGGCGCGCTGCCGGTCGGCTTCGTGCCGATGCTGATCAACGACACCGGCAAGCCGGCGCTGGTGCTGCCGCGGGTCGGCACGTACGAGCGCGTCGGCGACGAGGTCCTGGTCGCCTGGAAGGCCTCGCGCGAGGCCGCGCGCGCCGTCAGCGCGGCGCTGCCCTTGCTGCGCCGCGCGCGCCGCGTGCATCTGGCCTGCGCGGCGGCGCAGGGCATGGAAGGCCGCGCCGGCGGCAACGCGCTCGAGTTCTGGCTGCGTCTGCAGGGCGTGGCGGCACAGGTGACGATGCACACCGTCGGCGACGAATCGCCCGGCGAGGCTCTGCTCTCGCTCGCCGCCGACACCAGCGCCGACCTGCTGGTGATGGGCTGCTACGGCCACGGCCGGGCGCGCGAATGGGTGCTCGGCGGCGCCACGCGCACGGTGCTGCAGTCGATGACGCTGCCGGTGCTGATGGCCCATTGATGGCCCATTGACGGCACGCCGCGGCGGCGCACGCGCGCACCCGCCGTAGACTGCGCCGATGCAAGCCGCACCGCGCCGCCACAGCCCCGCCGCCGAGCGCAACCGGGCGCCGATCCTGGCCGAGCTGCAGCGCCGGCTGGCGCCGAGCGGGCTGGCGCTCGAAGTCGCCAGCGGCAGCGGCCAGCACGCGGCGTTCTTCGCCGCCGGCCTGCCCGGCTGGCGCTGGCAGCCGACCGAGGCCGACCCGGCGGCGCGGGCCTCGATCGCCGACTGGTGCGCCGGCCTCGCGAACGTGCTGCCGGCGCTGCCGCTGGACGTGCTGGCGCCGGCCTGGCCCGGCGTGCCCGCGGGCGTGGACGCGATGTTCTGTGCCAACCTGCTGCACATCGCGCCCTGGGCCGCCACGGCGGGGCTGATGCAGGGCGCCGCACGCCACCTGGCGCCGGTCGGGCGACTGTTCCTCTACGGCCCGTTCTTCGTCGACGGCGAGCCGGCGGCACCGGGCAACCTGGCCTTCGATGCCGACCTGCGTGCGCGCGACCCGGCCTGGGGCGTGCGCCGGCTGGTCGACGTCGTGGGCGAAGCGCAGCGCGCCGGGCTGCGCCTGGGCGAGCGCATCGCGATGCCGGCGAACAACCTGCTGCTGGTCTTCGATCAGGCCGGGCCCGGCGCGTAGGGCCGCACCTTGTCCTGGTCCGACGCTTCGTTGCGCGCGACGATGGCGCGCGCCGGCTCGGTGTCGCTGAGGTTGATCGCCTCGTGCGGCACGTCCGGCGGAATGAAGAGGAAGTCGCCCGCCTCGCTCACCACCGACTGCGCCAGCCCGTCGCCCCAGCGCGTCTGCACGCGCCCCTGCAGCACGTAGATCGCGGTCTCGTGGCCTTGGTGGCTGTGCGGCTCGGCGCGCGCGCCGGGCGGGATCACCACCAGGTGCATCGCCAGGCCGGTGGCGCCGACGGTCTGGCCCGAGATGCCGACGAAGTACGGCAGCCGCTGGCGCGTGAGCACCCCGCGCTCGGGACGCAGCGCTTGCACCGTCTTGCCCATGGTCGCCCTCCCGGCCTCAGCGGATGAAGCGCTGCACGTGGTCGGCCGGCAGGCCGATCGCCGCGTAGTGCCGGCGCGCCGCGTCGATCTTGGTGAACACGTCCTCGTAGCCTTGCGCCACGCCCTGCGGGTCGACGTAGGTGTAGCCGCCGCTGACGTGGAACCAGGTGATCATCTCCGGCACGTCGTCCGGCACGATCAGCGTGTGCGTCTCGCCGGCCGGCTCGAAGGCGTAGCCGCCCTCCTCGGCGACCCAATCGTGCTCGAGGTAGTACCAGCGGCCCTTCAGCACCATCGCGTGCACCGCGCCGCTGTGCCGATGACGCGAGACGACGCCGCTGCCGCGCACGCGCAGCAGGTTCACGTAGTAGCCCTGGCTGGCGCCGAACAGCAGCGGCTTGAACGAGACGGTCGCGGTCGACGGCACCCAAAGCTCGTCGTCGGCCAGCCATTCGCGCATCACGCCGGGGTGAACGAGGTCGCGCGCCATGTCGGGCGCCTGCGGCAACTGGTAGGCGACGGCTTGTTCGTCGGGCTTCAGGGAGGAATCGCGGGCGTTCATTCGTTGTTCCAGGAGGAAGGATCGATTCGATGCGGGCAATATAGTGCGTCGGCATTTCCCCCGGGCGGGCCGGTGCGGAAGCAGGCAATCGACAAGGGCAAGGGCAACGCATGGCAAGCACTTCGAACTGGCTGGTCTGGGCGCTGATGTCGGCCGCCTTCGCGGCGCTGACCGCGATCTTCGCCAAGCTCGGCCTGGCCGGCGTCGATTCCGACCTCGCGACGCTGGTGCGCACGGTGGTGATCTTCTTCGTGCTCGGCGCCTTCGTCGTCTTCACCGGCAAGTGGGCCAACCCGTTCCAGCTCTCGCGCCGCACCTGGCTGTTCCTGGTGCTCTCCGGGCTGGCCACCGGCGCGTCGTGGGTCTGCTACTTCCGCGCGCTGAAGGTCGGCGAGGCGTCGCAGGTGGCGCCGGTCGACAAGCTCAGCGTGCTGCTCGTCACCTTGTTCGCCTTCGTCTTCCTGCACGAGCGCCCGACGCTGCGCGAATGGACCGGCATCCTGATGGTCGGCGCCGGGGTCGTGGTGATGGCGTTCAAGCGCTGAAGGACGCCCGGCTCGCGCCGCCGGCGAGCCCGGTCGCGCCGATCGCCATCGACCGCCGCATGACAAGACTGTCATCGTGGTGAAAGCGTGTAAATCCGACGGCAAAGCCACTTTCGGCGCGGTGTTTTGGGTGCAAACTCGGCCCCATTGAACTGTGCATTGTGCACATTCAAGTGCCACCCCGAAAGGAAGCTCGATCCCATGAAGATCCCCCACACCCTGCTCGCACTGACCGCCGCCGCGGCCGCCGCCCTCACCGCCTGCGGGGGCGGCGGGGCTTCGACCCCCGGGGCGACGGCGCAGGCGAGCGCCGTCAGGGTCCAGACCTACATCACCGACAACCTGGCCACCGACTACTCGAAGGTCTGGGTCACGATCAAGAAGCTGACCGTCGTCGACGCCAGCGGCAACGCGGTCACGCTGCTCGACGCCAGCGCGGCGCCGGTCGTCGTCAACCTGTCGTCGCTGGCCTCGGTCGGCCAGCTGATGTCCAGCGTGGCCCTCCCGGCCGGGATCTACACCGAGATCCAGGTCACGCTGGGCAACAGCGTGCAGCTCGTCTCGCTCGACGGCACGACGACGACCAACGCGACCTTCGACAGCACCGGAACGGACTTCGTCTGGACCGTCGACAAACTCTCGCTCGACGCGTCGACCACCGGCCAGATCGTGCTGGACTTCAACCTCGCGAAGTTCACTTACGACGCCGCGACCGGCCTCGTGACCCCGACCATCGACGTGCCCAAGCCGGCGGACGCGTTCAAGAAGTTCGTGCGCGAGCAGGCCGAGGTGCACGGCACGGTGCAAAGCGTGGACACGACCGCGAACACCTTGACGATCAGCGACCCGCGACTCGGCAGCAACGTGGTCGTCAGCCTGGCCGCCGACGCGGTGATCGTCGACGAGACGACCGGTCAGACCGTCACGCTGGCCAGCCTGGTCGCGAACGAGAACGTCGAGATCCGCGGCACGGTGACGCCGGGCGCGACGACGGCCGATCCGGTGACCGTGCTCGCCTCGGTGATCCACGTCGAGCCGGCGAGCAGCAATGCGCCGGCGCACGGCGAAGGCACGGTGAGCGCCGTCAACGGCACGTTGGTGACGGTCAACGTGAGCGAGGCCAACTTCCTGCCCGGCAGCAACAGCATCGTGGTGGACATCGCGTCGGCCCGGTTCGAACACGGACAGGCGTCGGACATCACGACCGGCGTGACGGTCGAATTCCGCGGCACGGTCAGCGGCACCGGCAGCACGGCGGAGCTGCTGGCCCAATCCATCGACGTGCAGGGCGCACCGTCGGCCCACGAGCGCGAGAGCAACCCGGGCGTGCACTTCACCGATCTCAACGGCGCCGTCGCGACGCTGAACGCCGACGGCACGTTCACCGTCGACGTGACCCAGCCCGACGGGCCGTACGCCGCCGGCACCTACACCGTCGACCCGGCCGGCGCGATCTACAAGGAAGGCAACGTGAGCTGCGTTGTCGCCGGCGCCAAGGTCGACGCGGTCGGCTCGCTGACCGGCAGCACGCTGGCAGCGCGCTACATCGAGGTCCCCGGCTGCAGTGGCCAGGACGCGTCGGCGCCGGAACCCGCGGCGTCGTCGTCCGGCGGCTGAACGCGCGCCGGGCCGGCGCGGGCGATGATCGCGCCGGTCAGGCGCGGCGCAGCAGCCGCACGTGCATCGGGCGCCGGAAGGCCGCGCCGTCGGGGCCGGCCAGGCGCTCGAAGACCGCACGCGTGGCGGCGATCTTGGCACTGTCGAGGTGGTGGTCGGCGAAGGTCGGACGCATCAGGCGGCGCTCGAAATCGTCGAAATCGTCGAAGTGCACCGGCATCGCGAAGCGCCGTTCGGCGACCTGCGTCCAGACGCCGTCGCGCAAGGCCGCGTCGACCGCGGCCTGCGCTGCGGCGCGCACCACGCCTTCGTCGTTGAAGACGCGGACCACCTCGTTGAACGGGCCGGCGTAGACCGGCTCCGAGACATAGAGATGGCCGCCGGGGCGCAGCACGCGCGCGACCTCGCCCAGCGCCTGCGCCATCAGCGGCATCGGCACGTGGTGCAGCGACTTCAGCATCAGCGCGAGGTCGAAGCTCGCGGCGGCGAAGGGCAGCGCCTGCGCACCGGCGGCGACGAAGCTCAGCCCGGCCTTCGGGTGGGCAAGGTTTTTCGCGTGCTGGCGCTCGTCGACCTCGAGCCCGGTGACGCGGCTGTCGGGATGTCGGTCGAGCAACTCGCGCGCCAGCGCTGCCGCGCCGCAGCCGAGTTCGACGATGTCGCGCCCGGCCAGCGGCACCAGCTCGGCGAGCAGATCGAGTTCGTCCGCGATCTGCGGCAGGGCGTCTTCGGTTGCGGTGTTCATGGCTCGCTTCTCCAGGAGGGGCCGGGGCCGGCCGCGGTTCAGGGCTGGGCGCGCAACGCGCGCAGCCGGCCTTCCAGCGCAGCGGCGTTCAGCGGGCCGACATGCGCATCGACCAGGCGGCCACGCGCATCGTAGAACAAGGTCGTCGGCAGGCCGGCCGAGCCGACTTCGCGCAGGAGTGCGGACTTCGGGTCGAGCAGCACGTTGCGCAAGGGCAGGTCCTGGTCGGTCAGGTAGGCGTGGACCGCCGACGCCGACTCGCCCTGGTCGACGAACAGGAAGGCCACGCCCTGCTCGCGCTGCTGCGCGGCGGCGAGCTCGGGCATCTCGGCGCGGCAGGGCGGGCACCAGCTGGCCCAGAGGTTGACGACGCGCGGCTGGCCTGGTGCCACCTGGGCCAGCGCAACGGCCGCGCCGCCGTCGAGCGGGTTCAGCGCCAGGGCGGGCAGGTTCTTCGACGCGTCGGGCTGGCCCGTCGCCGCCGACGCGGTGATCCACAGCGCGGCCCCGGCGAGCGCGCCGCCGGCCAGCGCGCGGCGCAGCGCCGGCAGCCGCCGACCACGCCAGACCAGCCAGGCCGCGCCGGCCATCAGCCCGGCGCTCGCGTTCCAGCCGCCATCGCGCAGGTCGAACGCCGCCAGCGGCGTGGCGGCGTAGAGGGCGGCGTTCTGCGCCAGATGCACCAGGCGCGCCGCGAGCAGGCCGACGACGGCGGCGTGGAAGATCACGTTGCCCGCGACGGTCGCGCGCTCGCGGCCGGCGACGAGCGACGCGACCCCGCTCGCGGCAGCGATCGCCAGCAACAACAGCAGCGGCGGCAAGGGAAAGGCCAGCGGCCCGATCGTCAAGGTCTGCATCGTTCGGTGGGTGCCTGGAGAGGGACGTCGCGCGGGCTCAACGTCCCGGAACCGGTTCGAGCTCGGCATCGGCGGCGCGCAGCGCGCCTTCGTCGAGCCGACCGGCGAGCGCGTCCAGGCGCAGACGGTCCATCAGCAGGCCCACGCGCGCCTGCGCCAGCGCCAGCCGCGCCGACGCCGTGTCGTTTTCGGCGTTGAGCAGGTCCAGCGTCGTGCGGTCGCCGACGTCATGGCCCAGGCGCGTGGCCGCGAGCCGCGCCTCGGCGGCCTTCAGCGCCTCGTCCAGCGCGCGCGCGCGCTCGGCGCCGACGCTCAAGCCGACCCAGGCCGCACGCACCTGCTGCGCGATCTGCTGGCGCGTGCGGTCGACCTCGGCCGCGGCCTTGTCGGCCAGGCGCAGCGCCTCGGCCTGCTTGGCGCTGCGGTAGCCGCCAGTGAAGAGCGGGATCGAGACCTGGATGCCGATCATCTGGTTGACGCCGGTGTTGCCGGCCGGGCCGTAGTCGCCGCTGCCCGACAGGCGGTCACGCGAGGCCTGCGCGACCAGGTCGACCTTGGGCGCGGCAGCCAGGCTGTACTTGGCGGCGTCCTGGCGCGCCACCTCGGCCGCGAGCTGCTGCATGCGCAGGCCCGGGTTGCCGGCCTCGGCGTCGGTGCGCCAGGCGTCCAGCGGGCGCGGCGCGCCGGCCGCCGCTGCGGCGATGGGCAGCCGCGCGTCCAACTGCGCCAGCGCCAGGCCGGTGCTGTCGGCGAGCAGGCCGCGCTTGAGCTGCAGGTCGCTCTCGGCGGCGAGCAGCTGGGCGCGCACCGCGGCCAGCCGCGCGCGCGCTTCCTGGGTGTCGGTGACCGGCACCGAGCCGAGCTGGAAACGGTCCTGCGCCTCGTCGGCGGCGCGCTGGACGGCGGTCTGCTGGCTCGTGAGCACGCGCAGCGATTCCTCGGCCAGCGCGACGTCGAAGTAGCGCTCGGCGGTGCGCAGCGCGAGCGTCTGCTGGTCGGCCTGCCAGGCGCTGTCGGCGACGTCGGCCGACAGCCGCAACTGCTGCTGCTGCGCGCGCCGCTCGGGGTCGTACAGCGGCTGCGAGGCCTGCAGCGACCAGCGACCGAGCGTGCCGCCGGTCACCGAGGTGCTGAATCCGACCCCGGTGGATTCGCCGAAACCGGGCGCCGAGAAGCGCGCACCGCTGGTGTCGGTCTCGCTCGTCGCGGCGCCGACGGTCGCGCTGAAGCCCACGTTCGGCCGCCACAGCGCGGTCGCCTGGTCGCGACGCGGCGCGGCGGACTCGTGGGCCGCGCGGGCGACGGCGAAGTCGCGATCGTTCTGCAAGGCGGCCTGCCAGACCTGGACCAGGTCGGCCGCGGCAGCGGCCTGCGGCAAGGCGAGCAGCGGCGCCAGCGCCAACGCCAACGCGCCAAGGCGGATCGGGCGCTGCATCACGCGCGCACCACGTTCGCCAGCTGCGCGCGCACCCAGCGCTGCAGATCGCCGGCCGACATCGCGCCGGACTGGCGCGCGACCTCCTGCCCAGCGTGGAACAGGATCATCGTCGGGATGCTGCGGATGCGGTGACCGACGCTGACCTTCGGGTTGGCGTCGGTGTCGACCTTCGCGAAGCGCAACTCGGGCATCTGCGCCGCGGCGGTGGCGAAATGCGGTGCCATCATCTTGCACGGGCCGCACCATTCGGCCCAGAAGTCGACCAGCACCGGCATCTCGGTGCCGGCGATGAAGCCGGGGAAGCTGGCGTCGGTGAGCGCCACCGGGTGGCCGGCCATCAGCTCGGCGCCGCAGCGGCCGCAGACCGGCTGATCCTGCAACCGCGCGTCGGGCACCCGGTTCGTGGTGCCGCATTGGGGACAGACGAGGTTCATGGTTCGCATCTCCATCGCGCGGCAAGCCGGCCGCGCTTCGGCGCTCTACGCGATCTCAGGCGCCCGGGCGCAGACCCAGCTTGCGCAGGATCGATTCCATCAGGCACCACTTCGTCAGCCCGCTCTGGAACAGGTTGATGCCGACGAAGGCGGTGAAGGCCAGCCACCACTGGCTGACGAAGATCGGGCTGCCGGGGATGCCCAGCGCGAGCGACAGCAGGATGAATGCGCCGGCGATGACGCGTACGGTTTGCCAGGTGGTCATGTCAAGCTCCTTGGGTGTTGACGGTTTCGGAATCGGACGAGGCCTCGGGGCGGCCGGTGATCGCGCCCAGCCGATGCCGGTAGGCGACGTAATAGAGGATCGGGATCACGACCAGGGTCAGCACGGTCGAGACGAAGATGCCGAAGATCAGCGAGATCGCCAGGCCGTTGAAGATCGGGTCGTCGAGGATGAAGAAGGCGCCCAGCATCGCGGCCAGCCCGGTCAGCACGATGGGCTGCGCCCGCGTCACCGCCGAATGGACGATCGCGCGCTTGAACTCCACCCCCTGGCGCACCTGCAGGTTGATGAAGTCGACGAGCAGGATCGAGTTGCGCACGATGATCCCGGCCAGCGCGATCATGCCGATCATGCTGGTCGCGGTGAACTGCGCGCCGAGCAGCGCATGGCCGGGCATCACGCCGATGATCGTGAGCGGGATCGGCGCCATGATGATCAGCGGCGTCAGGTACGAGCCGAACTGCGCCACGACGAGCAGGTAGATCAGCACCAGCCCGACCGCGTAGGCCAGGCCCATGTCGCGGAAGGTCTCGTAGGTGATCTGCGACTCGCCGTCCCACTTGAGCGCGTAGTCGCGGTACTCGTCGTCGGGCTGGTGGATCAAGTACTCCTGCAGGTGGCCGCCGCCCGGCGTCGGGATGGCGGCGATCGCACGGCGCATCTCGAACACGCCGTACAGCGGGCTGTCGAGCTTGCCGGCCATGTCGCCGACGACCATGTCCACCGGCAGCAGGTCCTTGTGATAGACCGGCTGCTCGCGCAGCGTGTCGCTCACCGTGACCAGCTCGCGGATCGGCACCATCTGGCCGGCCGCACCGCGCACGCCGAGCTGCAGCAGGTTGTTCAGGCTGCCCTGGCGCTCGGGCGGCAGCTCGATCGTCGCCGCCGCCGGGTACTTGCTCTCGTCGTGCAGGTAGGCCACCGCGTCGCCGGCCAGGCCGGCGCGCAGCGTGGTCACGATCGCCTGCTGCGGCACGCCGAGCAGCGCCGCCTTGCGCCGGTCCACCAGCAGCAGCGTGCGCGGCGCGGCCGCGATGCCGCTGTCGTCGACGTCGACCAGGCCAGGCGTCTTCTCGAACACCGCGCGCACGGCCTTCGCGACCTCGCGCCGGCCCTCGGCCTCGGGGCCGTAGATCTCGGCCACGATCGGCGACAGCACGGGCGGGCCCGGCGGCACTTCGACGACCTTCACGTTGGCGCCGTAGCGCAGGCCGATCTTCTGCAGCGCCGGGCGCACGCGCATCGCGATCTCGTGGCTTTGCTGGTCGCGCTGATGCTTGTCGAGCAGGTTGACCTGAAGGTCGCCGACCTCGCCACCGGCGCGCAGGTAGTACTGGCGCACGAGGCCGTTGAAGTTGATCGGCGCGGCGGTGCCGGCATAGGCCTGGTAGTCGGTGACCTCGGGCACGGTGGCGAGATACGCGCCCAGCTCGTGCAGCGCGGCGGCGGTCTGCTCGAGCGGCGTGCCCGCCGGCATGTCGACGATGACCTGGAACTCCGACTTGTTGTCGAAGGGCAGCATCTTCAGGATCACCAGGCCCGCCACCGGCAGCGCCACCGACACCGCGATCAGCACCGCGATGCCCAGGCCGAGCAGGCCACGGTTGCGGCCGCCGCGACGTTCGTCGAGCAGCGGGCGGAACAGGCGCTCGAAGACCGGCCCGAGCTTGCCCGCCAGGCCATGGCCGCCGGCGTGCGCGGCGACGTCGCGCTGGCCTTCGGCGGGTGCCGGCACCGGCTTCATCCACCTGCGCGCCAGCCAGGGCGTGACGACGAAGGCGATCGCCAGCGACAGCACCATGCCCATGCTGGCGTTGATCGGGATCGGGCTCATGTACGGGCCCATCAGTCCGGAGACGAAGGCCATCGGCAGCAGCGCCGCGATCACCGTCAGCGTGGCCAGGATCGTCGGCCCGCCGACCTCGTCGACCGCGGCCGGGATGATCTGCGCCAACGACCGCCCGGGGTGGTGCATCTGGTGCCGGTGGATGTTCTCGACGACGACGATCGCGTCGTCGACGAGGATGCCGATCGAGAAGATCAGCGCGAACAGCGAGACCCGGTTCAGCGTGAAGCCCCAGGCCCAGGACGCGAACAGCGTCACCGTCAGCGTCAGGATCACCGCGCTGCCGACGATCGCCGCCTCGCGCCGGCCGAGCGCGATGAACACCAGCGCGACCACCGACGCGGTCGCGAAGAGCAGCTTCTCGATCAGCTTCTTGGCCTTGTCGTTCGCGGTCGCGCCGTAGTTGCGCGTCTCGGCGACCTTCACGTCGGCCGGGATCACGGTGTTGCGCAGCACGCCGACGCGCGTCATCACGGCGTCGGCGACGTCGATCGCGTTCTCGCCCGGCTTCTTCGTGACCGAGATCGTCACCGCCGGGTATTCGGCCGCGGCGGCGCCGTCCTTGGCCTTGGCGCCGTACCAGACGTAGCGGCTGGCGGGCAGCGGGCCGTCGCGCACCGTGGCCACGTCGCGCAGGAAGACCGGCTTGCCGGCGTGCACGCCGACGACGAGGTCGGCCACGTCGCTGGCCTTGCGCAGGAACGGCCCGGCCTCGACCGCCACCGCGCGGTTGCCCGAGACCAGATCGCCGACCGGCAGGCCGAGGTTGGCCGACTGCAGCGCCTGGCGCAGGTCGGGCACGGTGACGCCGGCGCCGGCCATGCGCGCCGGGTCGATCTCGACCATCACCGCGCGGCCGGGGCCGCCGATCGTCGTCACCTCGCGCGTGCCGGGCACGCGCTTGAGGTCGGCCTCGATGCTGTGCGCGACGCGCTCCAGGTCGAACGCACCGGTGTCGGGGTTCTGGCTGTACAGCGTGAGGGTGACGATGGGCACGTCGTCGATGCCCTTGGGCTTGATGATCGGCGGCAGCACGCCCAGGCCCTTGGGCAGCCAGTCGGCGTTCGAGTTGATCGTGTCGTACAGGCGCACCAGCGCCTCGGTGCGCGGCACGCCGACCTTGAACTGCACCGTGATGATCGCCAAGCCCGGCCGCGAGACCGAGGTCACGTGCTCGATGCCGCTGATCTGCGCCAGCACCTGCTCGGCCGGGCTCGCGACCATCTGCTCGACGTCGCGCACGCCGGCCCCCGGGAACGGGATCAGCACGTTGGCCATCGTGACGTTGATCTGCGGCTCTTCCTCGCGCGGCGTGACCAGCACCGCGAAGATGCCCAGCAGCAACGCCACCAGCGCCAGCAGCGGCGTGATCTGGGCCGACTGGAAGTAGGCCGCGATGCGGCCGGAAATGCCCAGCGGGGCCGATTCGTGCTGTGTCGTCATGGCCGCGACCTCAATGCACGCGGGCCGCGGCCTGCGGGTCGGTGACGACGCGCTCTCCGGGGTTCAGGCCGGACAGGATCTCGACCTGCTCGCCTTCGGTGCGGCCCAGCCGGACCTGGCGCAGCAGCGGCTTGCCGGCCGCGTCCAGCACGTACAGCGCGGTCAACTCGGCCCGTCGGACCACCGCCTTCAGCGGCACGCGCGGGCTGGCCGGTGCGCCGACCGCGTCGCCGCCGACCGGCAGCCACAGGCGCGCGAACAGGCCGGGCGTGGCGGCAGCCAGGCCGGCCGGCAGGTCGGCGCGCAACTGCACCGTGTGGGTGGCAGCGTCGACGGTGGGCAGCACCTGGAGCCGGGTCGGCACCGGCCATTGGTCGGCGGCCGGCAGCCCCGGCAGTTCGACGCGCGGCATCTGGCCGGCGACCAGGCGCGCGGCCACCGTCTGCGGCACCGCCGCGCTGACGCGCAGCGCCGACGGGTCGTACATCGTGATCAGCGCGCGGCCGGGCAGCGCCATGTCACCCAGCGTCACCGGCACGTCGGAAACCACGCCGGCGTAAGGCGCGCGCACGACGTGCAAGCCGGTCTGCGTGCGCGCGACGCCGGCCTGCGCGAGCTGCGCCCTGACCTGCGCCTGCGTCGCCTTGAACTCGGACTCGGCACGCTCGAGCGCGGCCTGGCTGATGTAGCTCTTGGCGTACAGCGCGCGCTGGCGCTCGTATTCCTTGGTGGCCACGTCCAGCATCGCGCGCGCGGCCTGCACCTGGGCGTCGCTGGCGGCAGCGCTCTGGTCGGCCGCACGGGCGTCGATGCGCAGCAGCACCTGGCCGGCCTTGACGCGGTCGCCGGCCTTGACGTCGAGCTGGACGACGGCGCCGCCGACCTGGGCCGCGACGACCGTCTGGCGCACCGCCTCGACGACGCCGTCGAAGCCCGACGAGGCAACGCCGGTGGCCGTTTGCGCGGTCACGGTGGGCAGTTCGGCAGCACGGCCGGCTTGCGACGCGGTGAGGGCCAGCATCGCGGCCAAGACGGCGGCGGCGAACGGATTGCGCTTGTCCATGGGGGGCGGATTCCTCGATGAAGTTCGGCGGTCGCCGCCGGCAAAAGCACTGAAAGGTACTGGATCGGCAACGACTTGTGGAGTATTATTTGCGCATGTAGCTAAATAGTCAAGCAGTGAGCACGGCAGGTGCAAGTCTAGAAAGGGAGCTCCGAGGCATGATTGCGACCCGTCAACGTTCCGCGTGTCCGAGCATGGAAGGTCTTCCGAACGAAGCGCTGGTCCAGGTCGCGGCGTATTTCCAGGCCTTGTCCGAGCCGACCCGGCTGCAGATCCTGAACCTGCTGCGCCAGCAGGAGCGCAGCGTCGGCGAGCTGGCCCAGTTGTGCGACTGCAGTTCGGCCAATGTCTCGCGCCACCTGGCGCTGCTGACCCAGCACGGTCTGGTCTCGCGCGAGACGCGCGGCAACAGCGCGTTCTTCCATATCGCCGACAACACCGTCTACGACTTGTGCGACCTGGTCTGCGGCAACATCGCGCGCCAGCTCGAACGCACCGTCCTCGAGCGCGCGGCCTTCGCAGCGCCCGTCGGCCGCCGAAGCAAGAGCCGCTGATCGGCGGCGGGCGCCGTTCGACGGACGGCAGGATCGGGTCGCCCTGGCTCGATAGCTTTTTGCGATAGCAGATATCAATTCAATCGAAACACGCAATGCTGCGCTGCACGCAGAATTCAGGCTGTGTTCCGGCTCGCGCCGCCTCCAACTCCGAAGGAAATCGAAGATGTCCCTCATCAATACCCAGGTCAAGCCCTTCAAGGCCACCGCGTTCCACAACGGCAAGTTCGTCGAGCTCACCGAGCAGTCGCTCAAGGGCAAGTGGAGCGTTTTCGTCTTCTACCCGGCCGACTTCACGTTCGTCTGCCCGACCGAACTGGAAGACCTGGCCGAGCAGTACGCCGCCTTCAAGGACCTCGGCGTCGAGGTCTACGGCATCTCGACCGACACGCATTTCGCGCACAAGGCCTGGCACGACACGTCGGAGGCGATCAAGAAGGTGCGCTACCCGCTGATCGGCGACCCGACCGGCACCCTCACGCGCAACTTCGACGTGATGATCGAAGAGGAAGGCCTGGCGCTGCGCGGCAGCTTCGTGATCAACCCGGAAGGCCAGATCAAGCTGTGCGAGATCCACGACAACGGCATCGGCCGTGACGCGAGCGAGTTGCTGCGCAAGGTCAAGGCGGCGCAGTACGTGGCCGCGCACCCGGGCCAGGTCTGCCCGGCCAAGTGGCAGGAAGGCGCCGCGACGCTGACGCCGTCGCTGGACCTGGTCGGCAAGATCTAAGCCCGCCACCCCCCGACAGGAGCCTTCGGGCCCTGTCGACAACGCCCTGTCCACCGCGACGCGGCGCTGTCGACCGGGCCGGACCCAACACGCCCATCGATTCCACGCCCCTGGAGACCGCCATGTTGGACGCCCCGCTCAAAGCCCAGCTCGGGGCCTACCTCGAGCGCGTCACCGAGCCGGTCGAGGTCGTCGCCTCGCTCGACGAGCGCACGGCCTCGCGCGAGATGCGCGAACTGCTCGACGAGATCGCTGCGCTGTCGCCGAAGATCGCGGTCCGCTTCGACGGCGACGACGCGCGCCGGCCCTCGTTCTCGATCAGCCGCGCCGGCGCCGACATGGGCCTGCGCTTCGCCGCGATCCCGATGGGCCACGAATTCACGTCGCTGGTGCTCGCGCTGCTGCAGGCCGGCGGCCACCCGCCGAAGCTGGACGCCGAGACGATCGCGCAGATCCAGGCCTTGGAAGGCGAGTTCGTCTTCGAGACGTACCTGTCGCTGACCTGCCACAACTGCCCCGACGTCGTGCAGGCGCTGAACCTGATGGCGGTGCTGAACCCGCGCGTCCGGCATGTTGCCATCGACGGCGGTCTGTTCAAGGACGAGGTCGACGCGCGCCGGATCATGGCCGTGCCGACGGTGTATCTGAACGGCGAAGTCTTCGGCTCGGGCCGCATGGAGATCGGCGAGATCCTGGCCAGGATCGACACCGGCGCGGCCGCGCGCGACGCGGCGAAGCTGGCGGCCAAGGCGCCCTTCGACGTGCTGATCGTCGGCGGCGGCCCGGCCGGCGCGGCGGCGGCGGTCTACGCGGCGCGCAAGGGCATCCGCACCGGCATCGTCGCCGAGCGCTTCGGCGGCCAGACGCTGGACACGCTGGGCATCGAGAACTACCTCTCGGTGCCCGAGACCGAGGGCCCGAAGTTCGCCGCCGCGCTCGAAGCCCATGCGCGCGCCTACGACGTCGACCTCATGAACGGCCAGCGCGTCGCCGCGCTCGAGCCCGCGGCGCGGCCGGGCGGCCCGATCACGGTGACGCTGGCCAGCGGCGCGGTGCTGAAGAGCCGCTCGGTGATCCTGTCCACCGGCGCGCGCTGGCGCAACGTCAACGTGCCGGGCGAGGCCGAGTACCGCAACAAGGGCGTGGCCTACTGCCCGCACTGCGACGGGCCGCTCTTCAAGGGCAAGCGCGTCGCCGTCATCGGCGGCGGCAACTCCGGCGTCGAGGCCGCGATCGACCTCGCCGGCATCGTCGAACACGTCACGCTGATCGAGTTCGCCGACGCGCTGAAGGCCGACGCCGTGCTCGTCGCCAAGCTCCGCAGCCTGCCCAACGTCGCGATCCACACGAACGCACAGACCACCGAGATCACCGGCGACGGCCAGAAGGTCAACGGCCTGGTCTTCGAGGACCGCGCCAGCGGCGCCGAGCATCGGATCGAGCTCGCCGGCGTCTTCGTCCAGATCGGCCTGGTGCCCGAACACCGAGTGGCTGAAGGGCACGGTCGAGCTGTCGAAGTACGGCGAGATCATCGTCGACGCGAAAGGCGCGACCAGCCTGCCCGGCGTCTTCGCCGCCGGCGACGCGACGACGGTGCCGTACAAGCAGATCGTGATCGCCGCCGGCGAAGGGGCGAAGGCCGCGCTGTCCGCGTTCGACCACCTGATCCGAACGCCGCAGTGATGCCGGGCTGACCCGGGCGGCGGACGTCGCCGCCCGGCCCACTAAGATCCGGCGCCTGTTCACCCGACCGTGCGCCGCATGACCCAGCCCCCATCGATCGCAGACGCCGACCCCGACAGCGTGGCCCCGCTGGCGCGCTGGCTGCGCACGTTCCTGCCGGCACCGACCTCGGTGACCGCGCGCGAACGCTGGCGCGTGGTGCTCGGCGCCACGCTGGGCATCCTCGTCACCGCCGTGCTGGCGCGCGCGGTGGGTTCGCCCGTCGGCCACGCCTGGCCCTGGCTCGTGCCACCGCTGGGCGCGAGCGCGGTGCTCGTGTTCGGCGTTCCCGGCAGCCCGCTCGCCCAGCCCTGGTCGGTGGTGGGCGGGAACACCGTGTCGGCGCTCGCCGGCATCGCCTGCGCGCGCTGGCTGGGCAACCCGATGCTGGCCGCGCCGGTGGCGGTGGGCGCCGCGATCGCGCTGATGTTCGCGCTGCGCTGCCTGCACCCGCCGGGCGGCGCCGCGGCGCTGGTGGCGGCGCTCGGCGGCATCACCGACCCGCGCTTCGCGCTCGACCCGGTGCTGCTGAATTCGCTGCTGCTGGTGCTCGCCGGCATCGCCTACAACACCGCGACGCGGCGCGCCTACCCGCACCCGCAGGCGCGCCCGCCGGCCGCACCGCCGGGCGCGAACGCCGATCTGGACACCGTGATCGCGCGCTACAACCAGGTGCTCGACATCAGCCGCGACGACCTGCAGGCCTTGCTCGAAGACGCCCAGCTGCAGGGCTACCAGCGCCGGCTCGCCGACCTGCGCTGCGCCGACATCATGTCGCCGCGGCCGGTGACGGTCACGCCCGAGACGACGATCGCCCAGGCCTGGGGCCTGTTCCGCGAGCACCGCATCAAGGCGCTGCCGGTGGTGGACGCCACCGGCAGCGTGGTCGGCATCGTGACGCCGGCCGACTTCATGCGCGAAGCCGAGGACGCCGGCGACGACGGCCACGAGGAACGCCGCCGCCGCATGCGCAGCTGGTCGCGCACGGCCCCGGGCGCCCCCGACACCGTGGCGCGCATCATGACGCGGCAGGTGCGCGTCACCGGCACCGGCAGCCATCTGTCCGACCTGGTGCCGCTGTTCGCCAGCACCGGCCACCACCACCTGCCGGTGGTCGACGAGAACCAGCGCCTGGTCGGCATCATCACCCAGTCCGACGTCGTCGCGGCGCTGGTGCGCTCGACAAAGCCCGAGCGCAGCGAAGCGCCGGCCTGAGCGGCCGGGCGCGGGCCGTCAGCCCATCGTCATCAGCTGCGCATTGCCGCCGGCGGCGGCGGTGTTGGTACTGATGCTTTGCTCGTGCATCAGCGCGCTCAGGTCGTAGAGCGCACCGTCGAGCAGCTGCGCGCTGCTCAGCGCCTCGATGCGCACGATCGCGCCATCGCGCTGCGCGACGCGCTCGGCCAGCGTGCGCAGCGCATCGCCATCGCCTTCGAGCAGCAGTGCGCCGAGCATCGCGTCGCCTTGCAGTTGCGCCGCGCCGCGCTGTTGAACCTGCGCCTTCACGTCGGCCGGCAGTGCGGCGAGCAGCTGGCCGATCCGGCTGTCTTCGGCCGGCGCTTCGATCGCGAGCGCATTGCCGCTGGCCATCGCGGCGCAGAGCTGGTGCACGAAGCCGAGCACCGTTTGCGGCCAGGCCCAGACCGCGCCGCGCGGCAGCAGCCGGTAACGGTTCGATTCGCCGGTGGGCCCGGGCAGCATGAAGACCTGACCGAGCACGCTGTGCGCACGGTAGGCCGCGCAGACCGCCGCCACCTGCGGCCCCGCCATCGGTGCCAGCGCCGGGCCCTGCAGCGCCGCGGCCAGGCTGTCCAGCGCGCGCAACACTGCCGGCGGCTCGCCGCTTTCGAGCGCGGGGTTGGGCGCGCCGGTGCGCGCCAGCGGCGAGATCGGCAACGAGGCCAGCGCCGCGTTCGCAGCCCCCGCGCCCGGCTGCAGCAGCCGGTACAGGTAGAGCGGCCCGCCGGCCTTCGGGCCGGTGCCCGACAGCCCCATGCCGCCGAAAGGCTGCACGCCGACGACCGCGCCGATCACGTTGCGGTTGACGTAGACATTGCCGGCCCGGACGCGGTCGCTGAGCTGCGCGATGGTCTCGTCGATGCGGCTGTGCACGCCGAAGGTCAGTCCGTAGCCGGTGGCGTTGATCGCGTCGAGCACCTCGCCGAGCTGCTCGCGCCGGTAGCGCAGCACGTGCAGCACGGGGCCGAAGACCTCGCGCTGCAACCGGTCGATGCGGTCGATCTCGATCAGCGTCGGCGTCACGAAGTGGCCGCGCCCGCCGCTTTCGTCGATCGCCAGCCGCGTGACCGGCAGGCCTTCGGCGGCCAGGCGCTCGATGTGGCGCTCGATCTGCGCGCGCGCCGCTTCGTCGATGACCGGGCCGATATCGGTGGGCATGCGGTCCGGGTTGCCCATCACGCACTCGCGCATCGCCTCCTTGAGCATCCCGACCAGGCGCTCGGCGCCGTCCTCCTGGACGCACAGCAGGCGCAGCGCCGAGCAGCGCTGGCCGGCCGAGTCGAAGGCCGACGCGAGCACGTCGGCCACCACCTGCTCGGCGAGCGCCGACGAGTCGACCACCATCGCGTTCTGGCCACCGGTTTCGGCGACGAGCGGGATGCTGCGGCCTTGCGCGCTCAGCCGCGTCGAGAGCGTGCGTGCGATCAGTCGCGCGACCTCGGTCGACCCGGTGAACATCACGCCGGCCACCTGCGCCTGGGCGACGAGCGCGGCGCCCACCGTCTCGCCGTCGCCGGGCAGCAACTGCACCGCATCCACCGGCACGCCGGCTTCGTGCAGCAGCGCCACCATCCGGGCAGCGATCAGCGGCGTCTGCTCGGCCGGCTTGGCAAGCACGGCGTTGCCGGTCGCCAGCGCCGCGGCGACCTGGCCCGTGAAGATCGCGAGCGGGAAGTTCCAAGGGCTGATGCACGCCACCACGCCCAGCGGCCGGTGGCTGTGGTTGTCGAACGTGGCCTCGACCTGCGCCGCGTAGTAGCGCAGGAAGTCGACCGCCTCGCGGATCTCGGCGATCGCGTTGGGCAGCGACTTGCCGGCCTCGCGCACGATCAACCCGAGCAGGCCTTGCGTGCGCTGCTCCAGCAGCTCGGCCGCGCGCTTCAGGCAGGCCGCACGCTCGGTCGGCGGCGCGGCCTGCCAGATCGGCGCTGCGGCCGCGGCGCGGCGCACGGCCTCGTCCACCTCCGCGCCACGGGCCGGGCGAACGCGGCCGACGATGTCGCGCGGATCGGCCGGGTTGGGCAGCGTCCGCCAGCCCTCGGCGGCGGCTTGCGCCGGGTCGGCCGGCGGCGCGGCGGCACCGGTCGGCGCCGCCGTCGAATCGGCGTGCGCGCTGCGCAGCAGCCCGGCCGCGAGCGACGCGAGCTGCTGCTCGTGCGCCAGGTTCAACCCGCCCGAGTTCAGCCGCGACTGCGCGCCGAGCGCGGCGAAGAGCTGGCGCGGCAGCGGGATCTTCGGGTGCGGCGCGCCGAGCGTCGCCGGCCTCGGCCTCGATCCGACGCGCCTGTTCGACCGGGTCCTGCACCAGCTCGGCCACCGGCACGGCGGGGTCGCCGATGCGGTTGACGAACGAGGTGTTGGCGCCGTTCTCGAGCAGCCGGCGCACCAGGTAGGCGAGCAGCGTCTCGTGCGTGCCGACCGGCGCGTAGATCCGGCAGGGCCGGCCCAGCTTGCCTTCGCTGACCGCGCCGGTGACCTGCGCGTACAGCGGCTCGCCCATGCCGTGCAGGCACTGGAATTCGTACTGGCCGGCGTAGTAGTTCGCACCCGCCAGCTGGTGGATGGCGGCCACCGTCTGCGCGTTGTGCGTGGCGAACTGCGGGTAGACCGCGTCCGGCGCGGCGAGCAGCTTGCGCGCGCAGGCGAGGTAGGCCACGTCGGTGTGGACCTTGCGCGTGTAGACCGGGTAGCCGTCCAGACCGTCGAGCTGGGCGCGCTTGATCTCGCTGTCCCAGTACGCGCCCTTGACGAGGCGGATCATCAGCCGGTGGCCGCTGCGCCGCGCCAGGTCGACGAGGTGGTCGATCACCGCCGGGCAGCGCTTCTGGTAGGCCTGGACGACGAAGCCGATGCCGTTCCAGCCCTTCAGCGCCGGGTCGAAGCACAGCGCCTCGAGCAGGTCGAGCGACAGCTCCAGGCGGTCGGCCTCCTCGGCGTCGATGTTGAGGCCGATGTCGTAGCGGCGCGCCAGCGCGACGAGTCCGGCCAGCCGCGGCAGCAGCTCGCCCATCACGCGCTCGCGCTGGGCCCGGCCGTAGCGCGGGTGCAGCGCCGAGAGCTTGACCGAGATCCCCGGCCCTTCGAAGATGCC
Organism: uncultured beta proteobacterium; assembly: GCA_963788635.1. GTDB lineage: Bacteria > Pseudomonadota > Gammaproteobacteria > Burkholderiales > Burkholderiaceae_C > Rubrivivax. The sequence continues at coordinate 294,607 of CAWBHE010000015.1, forward strand.
GCGCCCGTGCGAGGCCTTGCCGATCGCGTGGATCGCCTGCTCGTAGGCGGCGAGGTACTTCGCCGCGTCGGCCTCGGTGGTGGCCGCCTCGCCGAGCATGTCGTACGAATAGCGGAAGCCCTTCTTCTCCCACGGCGCGGCTGTTCGCCAGCGCCTCGGCGATCGTCTGGCCGGTGACGAACTGCTCGCCCATCAGCTTCATCGCGCGGTGCACGCCCTGGCGGATCAGCGGCTCGCCGCCCTTGCCGATCAGCCTCGTGAGCGCGCTGGCCAGGTTCTTCTCGCTCGCGGTCGCGGTCAGCTTGCCGGTCAGCATCAGGCCCCAGACCGCGGCGTTGACGAACAGCGACGGCGAGTGGCCCAGGTGCGCCTGCCAGTCGCCGCGGCTGATCTTGTCGCGGATCAGCGCATCGCGCGTCGCGTTGTCGGGGATGCGCAGCAGCGCCTCGGCCAGGCACATCAGCGCGACGCCCTCCTGGCTCGACAGCGAGAACTCCTGCACCAGCGCCTCGACGCCGCCGCTGGCCCGGCTCGCGCGCAAGCCCTCGACGAGCCGGGTCGCGAGCGCGCGGATCGCGTCGCGCTGCGCCGGGTCGGCGACCTGCGCCGCCTGCACCAGCGCGGGCAGGCAGTCCGGTTCCGGCCGGTGCCAGGCGGCGGTGATCGCCGCGCGCAGTTCGGTCTGCGGCAGGACGCTTTGCGCCCAGTCCAGGAAGGGCGTCGGCGCGGCGTTGGACGGCGGCGCGTCGGCGGCCGCCTCGGCCATCGTCAGCGACCGGGTTGCGACGCCGTCGCCACCCGGAACCGGCGGCAGCGCAGCGTCGCGCTCGATCCGCTCCACGCAGTCGATCACCGCCTGCTTGATCAGGCCATGCGAGGTGCGACCCTGGCGCGCCGCGGCGTCCTTGATGCGCGCACGCAGGCTGTCGTCGATCTTGATGCCGATGGTGACCGACGTCATGGTGGCGCCTTTGAATTGAATCGGGTTGCGACGATACAGGCAAAGGCGCAACCCGGTCAAACCGACGTCGGTCGCAGGCGAATCAGGCCATGTCTGCCTCGCGTTCGGCGACCCAGGCAACGATCGCGTCGGCCGGCATCGGGCGGCCGAACAGGAAGCCCTGCAGTTCGTCGCAACCGGCTTCGCGCAGCAGCGCGGCGGCGCGCTGGCTCTCCACGCCTTCGGCGACCACCTGCAGGCCCAGCGCGTGGCCGAGGCCGACGATGGCGGTCGTGATCGCGCGGTCGGTGGGGTCGTCGACCATGTCGTGCACGAACGAGCGGTCGATCTTGAGCTTGTCGATGGGGAAGCGGTTCAGGTAGGCCAGGCTCGAGTAACCGGTGCCGAAGTCGTCGATCGACAGCCCGACGCCCAGGTCGCGCAGCGCGTGCAGCTGGCGCAGGTTGCGCTCGGCCTCGTCCATGACCATCGACTCGGTGAGCTCGAGTTCGAGCACGCCGGGCGGGACGCCGTGGTGCTGCATCGCGTCGCGCACGACGCCGATCAGCGCCTCGTCGCGCAACTGGCGCGCCGACAGGTTGATCGAGACGCCGAACGGCGCCAGTCCCTGCGCACGCCAGGCCGCCCACTGGCGGCAGGCTTCCTCGACGACCCAGGCGCCGATCGGAACGATCAGCCCGGTCTCCTCGGCGAGCGGGATGAAGTGCCCCGGCAACACCATGCCGCGCTCGGGATGCTGCCAGCGCAACAAGCCTTCGACACCGAGCAGCCCACCGCTGCCGGCGTCGACGCGCGGCTGCCAATGCAGGCGAAACTGCCCGGCGTCCAGCGCGCGGCGCAGATGCGCCTCCAGCCGCATGCGCGACTGCGCGCGTTCGGTCATCTCGGCGGTGAAGAACTGCGCCGCGTCCTTGCCGCCGGCCTTGGCCTGGTACATCGCGGTGTCGGCGTGGCGCATCAGCTCGTCGAGGTCGGTCGCGTCGTCGGGGTAGATCGCGATGCCCACGCTGCACGAGACATGCAGTTCGGCGCCGTCCACCAGGTGCGGCTGGCGGATCAGCGGGATCAGCCGGTGTTCGACGATCTGCGCCGCCTCGTCGACGTCCTGCAACGCGCCGAGCACGATCACGAACTCGTCGCCGCCCAGGCGGCTGACGGTGTCGCCGGCGCGCACCGCCTCGACCAGCCGGCGCGCCACCGAGCGCAGCAGGCCGTCGCCGATGTGGTGTCCGAGCGAGTCGTTGATGTCCTTGAAGCGGTCCAGGTCGATGAACATCACCGCCACCTGCTCGCCGCTGCGCGCGGCCTGCTGCACCGCCAGGCGCAGCCGCTCGATGCACAGCGACCGGTTCGGCAGCTCGGTCAGCACGTCGTGCTGGGCCAGGAAGCGGATCCGCTGCTCGCTCTTCTTGCGGTCGCTGATGTCGATCGAGGTCACGATGTAGTGCGCGATGTCGCCGTGCGACGCCTGCGCTGCGTGCGCCCCGGCAGCCTGGCGCACCGCATTCACCATCACCCAGGCCGGGTATTCGCTGCCGTTGCGCCGGCGCACCGGCAGTTCGCCCTGCCAGCTGCCGCGCAGGGCCGCACCCTGCCACAGCGCGTCGTGAAGGCCACCGGGCTCGCCCTCGTCGCCCGGCGCCAGCATCAGCGAGGGCTTCTCGCCCACCACCTCCTGCAGCTCGTAGCCGGTCTGGCGCGAGAAGGCCTGGTTGGCGGTGACGATGCGCCGCGCCGCGTCGACGATCAGGATGCCTTCGCTCGAGGCCTCGAAGACCTTGGCCCAGAGCTCGAGCCGGCGCTCCATCAGCTTGAGGTGGTTGATCGGCGCGAAGGCCGTCAGCACCGCGTCCTGGCCCTGGTAGCGCACGCGCCGCGCCGACAGCACGGCCCAGGCCGGCTCTGCGCCGGCGCGCCAGCGAACCTCGAATTCGTCGACCGCACCGCGGTCGGCGAGCTGCTGGAAGAAGCGCGCGCGCACCGCCGATTCGAGGCCAGGCTTCCACGGGTCGGCCCGATGCCCGTTCAGCCAGGCCTCGGCCGGCGGGTTGGCATGCAGCACGTCGTGGCCGGGGATCGAGGTCACGACGAGCGGGATCGGCGTCGCCTCGACGAGCGCGCGCTGCGCGTCGGCGGCGCGGGCGCTGGCGGCCAGCTCCTTCTGCGCCTCGCGTTCGCGGTCGAGCTGGGCGAGCATGCCGTTGAAGCCGGCCACCAGCCGGCCGATCTCGTCGCTGCTGTGCCATTCGGCACGCAGCGTGTGGTCGCCGGTACGGCGCACGGTGTCGGTGACCTCGGCCAGGTGGCGCAGCGGCCGCGCGATCTGGCGCGCGACGAAGTAGACCATCGCCAGAATCGCGCACAACAGCACCAAAGCCGTGCCCAGGTGGAACCACATGCGTCGAAGCAGGCCGTCCACGCGGGCGCGCAGCAACGTGTCGAGCGCACCGTCGGACGCGGCCCAGGTCGCTTGCAGCGCGCGCACCAGCGCGACCTGCGCGCCTCGCACGTCGGCCAGCGCCAGCGGCGTGGCGCCGGCGTCGATGAGTGCCCGCGCGCTGCGACGGTAGTCCTCGAGCGCGGCCTGCAGCCGCTGCCGCGACGGCGCCAGCCGTGCCTTCAGCGCAGCGCCGCCGGCCGCGATCGCCTCGTCGTAGTCGCTGGCCAGGCCCTGGCGGGTGGCGTCGAGCTTGCCTTCGAGGATCAGATACCGTGTGCGCGCCTCGGCCCGGCCGCCGTCGCCCGGCGGCATGCGCAGCCGCACGCCGATCTCGTCGACGTCCTGCAGCAGCTCCGGGTAGCGCAGCACGATGAGCGACATCGTGTAGTAGCTGTCGAGGTCCGGGTCGAGGATCAGGTTCGACTGGTTGCCCACCCGGGTGAGCAGGCCGCGGCCGCGCGCCAGCACCGCGTCGAGCGCCTCGCGGCGCTGCGCCGGCGCCGCCGCGGCCAGGCGGCCGTAGGCGGCGGCCAGCGCCGCGGCGGGTTCGCTGCTGAGCATGCCCGCGCCGTGCGCGGCCTCGGTCCGCGCGAGCGCCGCCCGGCGCGCGGCCAGCCCCGGGCCGGCGGGCGGCGTGCCGGCGGAGATCAGCGCGGCGTCGATCAGGCCGTCGCGCAGCTCGCCGATGTAGGCGTTGCCGGCGATCTCCTTGCGCGCGAAGTCGATCGCGATGAACTTCTCGTTGATCAGGATGCTGCTGATGAAGATCACTGCCGAAAGGTCCAGCAGGTAGATCAGCATCAGTTTGCGGCCGACGCTCAGGCGGGCGAGCAGGCGGCTGAAGGGGTTGGCGGTGGGCATGTCTCGGGGTGAACGCCGTGCAAGCGGCGTGCCGACCTGCCCCGTCGGCCCGGCACTCTGTCTCGACTTTCGGCCTTTTGCCGAGCCGACTCGACGCCGCACCGGCCCCGACGCCCGTGTCAGACTGTCGAGATGTCCCGTCCCGCCCCGCTGCGCCCTGCCGACCTGCGCGGCGCCTTGCGCCTGGCCACCGAGGCCACCGCCGGCCTGGCCGACCTGGTGGAAGCGATGCACGAACGCATCGCACGCGTGCCCGGGTTCGGCACGGCGTCCCCGGACGGGCGCACGCGCGGCCTCACCGGCCTGGTCTACCGCACGATCCGCGGCACCACGCGCGTGGTCGGGGGCGGGCTGGACGCGCTGATCGGCCGGCTCGCCCCGGCGCTCGCGACCGACGCCTCGCCGCCGGCGCGCGAGGCCCTCGTCGCGGCGCTGAACGGCGTGCTCGGCGACCACCTGGCGGCGACCGGCAACCCGCTGGCGATCACGATGGCGCTGCGCCACGAGGGCCGGCCGCTGGTGCTCGACGCCACGGCTCTGGCCGAGCGTCTGCCGCAGGCCGGCGGCCGGCTGCTCGTGCTGCTGCACGGCCTGTGCCTGAACGATCGGCAGTGGTCGCGCGCCGGCCACGACCACGGCGCGGCGCTGGCGCGCGAACTGCGGCTACACGCCGCTGACCCTGCACTACAACAGCGGCCTGCATGTCTCGACCAACGGCCGTGCGCTGGCGCTGCTGCTCGAGCAGCTGCTCGACGCAATGGCCACAGCCGGTGCAGCGCCTGGTGCTGCTCGGCCACAGCATGGGCGGCCTGCTCGCGCGCAGCGCGTTCCATGCCGGCCTGCAGGACCGTCATCGCTGGCCGGCGCGCCTGGGCGACCTGGTGTTCCTCGGCACGCCGCACCACGGCGCGCCGCTGGAGCGCGGCCGGCCACGGCGTCGACCGGCTGCTCGCCGCCACGCCCTACACGGCACCGCTGGCGCGCCTGGGCCGGCTGCGCAGTGCCGGCATCACCGACCTGCGCCACGGCAACCTGCTCGACGAAGACTGGGTCGGCCACGACCGCTTCGCGCACGCCGACGACACCCGGCTGCCGGTACCGCTGCCCGCCGGCGTGCGCTGCTTCGCGCTGGCCGGCTGCCTGGGCAAGAGCAGCGCCACGCTGAAGGCCCGCCTGCTCGGCGACGGCCTGGTGCCGCTGGACAGCGCCCTGGGCCGCCACCCCGACCCGGCGCGCACGCTGGCCTTCCCGGCGGACCGGCAATGGATCGCGCAGGGCGTGGGCCATCTCGAGCTGCTCGGCAGCGCCGCGGTGACGGCGCAGCTGCGGCGCTGGCTCGGTTGAGCGCGTCGCGGTCCGGCCCGGACTTTCGGCCAAGGAGCCCGGTTTGAAGACCTTCGACGCCGAAGCGACGCGCCGCGCGCTGCCTTTCGAGCGGCTGATTCCAGCCCTCGAGCGCCTGTTCGTCGAAGGCTGCGAAGTGCCGCCGCGGCACGTGCACCAAGTGGCCGGCGCGGAGGGCGCGCAAGGCACCGTGCTCATCATGCCGGCCTGGCGCGCCGAGAGTTACCTCGGCATCAAGACCGTGACCATCGTCCCCGGCAATGCGCAGCGCGGCCTGCCCGGGCTGCACTCGACCTACCTGCTGTACGACGCGCGCACCGGCGAGCCGGTCGCGCTGATCGACGGCAACGAGATCACCTCGCGCCGCACCGCCGCCGCGTCGGCGCTGGCGGCGTCGCGGCTGGCACGGCCCGACGCGCGCCGCCTGCTGGTGCTGGGCGCCGGCCGCGTCGCCCGGCTGCTGCCCGCGGCCTACCGCTGCGTGCGGCCGATCGACACGGTGCAGGTCTGGAACCGCAGCACGGCCGGCGCCACCGCCGTCGTCGAGGGCCTGCGCGCGCAGGGCTTCGCCGCCGAGGTCGCGACCGACCTCGCCGCGGCGGCCGCCGAAGCCGACATCGTCAGCAGCGCGACGCTGTCCACCGAGCCGCTGATCCGCGGCGCCTGGCTGCGCCCGGGCAGCCACCTCGACCTGATCGGCGGCTTCACGCCGCAGATGCGCGAGGCCGACGACGACTGCTTCGCCGGTGCGCGCCTGTTCGTCGACACCCAGGAGGCGCTGCACAAGAGCGGCGACCTGCTCGGACCGATGGCGCGCGGCGTCTTCCAACCCGACGACGTCCAGGGCACGCTGGCCGAGCTGTGTCGGGGCAGTCGCTCGGGTCGCCTCGGCGCGCAGGAGCGCACGGTGTTCAAGTCGGTCGGCACCGCGCTCGAGGACCTGGCCGCGGCGATGCTGGTGGTCCAGGGCAGCCTCGACGCCCCCGACCGGCCTGGAAACTCTGCGAGCACCTCGCGTCGCCGGTCGGGCCCCGGCGTCAGCTGACAGGTGGCTCGAACCGCTGCCTTCATCGCAGGAAATCAATCTCACGCATGTTGACTGGAGCCGCCTGCGCATTCGGCCTGGGTTCGGCGGTGGTGCCGGTGCAGGTGCTGGCGCTGCTGACGCCGCAGATGAACGTGGACCCGGTCCAGTTGGGCGTGCTCGTCGTGACCCACCTCGCCCTCGGCATGCTCACCCCGCAGGCCGGCATCTTGCTGCGCTGTGGCCACCGCTGACGATGTGGCTGCCGACCTTGCTTTACCGCTAGCGCCGGGCATCGGACCGCGCTGGGCATTGCCGGTGACCACGGGCCCACGACGCCGAGGCTCGCGGCACGCGGCCTGCCTGTCAGTCCCGCTCCCGCCTGTCGCCGGCCCCCCTGCCTTTCGGTTCCTCGTTCGCGCTGCGGTGGCACTCGACGCAGTTCTCGAAGTCCCGGATGCCTTCCTCCAGGTGCTCCGCCCGCACCTTGGCGGGCGTGTGTTCGTGGCACCCGTAGCAGGTGTAGCGGCTGAAGTCGCCGTTGACGTGGCAGGTCACGCACTCGGCGTCGTGGTCGCGGTCCAGCACGAAGAACTTGGCGTGGTCGAAGGTCGCGGGCTTCCAGCGGTCCTGGCCGTGGCACTGCACGCATTGGCCCTTGACCTGCCGGTGCAGCGCGTCGGCGGGCGCCTTGTGGCAACCCTCGCAACGGTCCCGCACCGCCGGCGCCAGCAGCGCATGGTCGAAGGTCGCCGGCGTCCAGCGTTGCGCCGAGTGGCACTGAGCACAGCCGACGCCGAGGTCGCGGTGGATCTTGTCGTCCGGCTTGGCGTGACAGGTCTCGCAGCGCTGCTGCACGTCGGCGCGCAGCAGCGCGTGCGAGAAGGGCTTGCGGCTTCGATGCGTCAGCTTCGGACCGGCATGGTCGCTGTGGCAGGCCATGCAGTCCTGCTCGACCAGGTCCTGATGGAAGGCGGCCTTCACATCAACCCGTGCCAACGGCACGCCCTTCGTGGTGCGCAGCCCGATGTCCGCCACCGCGTGGCAGGCGACGCATCGCTGCGACGCCGCACCGCGCCAGGGTGCATGGCAGGCGAAGCAGTCGGTGGCCAGCTCGGCGTGTGCCTGCACCAGCGGGCCCGGGCTCACCATCAGGTGCGGATAGACGAACACCAGCGCCACCAGCACCACCAGGTTGGCGGCGATGACCCAGGGCAGCCAGCGGCGCTTCACTTCCAGCCCCAGAACAGGAACACCGCGACGATGTGCGCGGTGGCGAGCACCGCAAAGGCCAGCGTGATCGGGAAGTGCACGACCCGCCATTTCCTGACGACGTCGAAGGTCAGGCTGTCCCAGTAGGTGCGGTCTTCGAGTTGCTCGGCGCTGAGCCCCTGCTCGCGCATGCGCTGCCGGGCCTCCTCCAGGCGACGCCGCGAACGATCGAGCAGGAACTTGCCGGTCAGTCCGCTGCCGACGTTGACGAGCATGGCACCGACCGCCAGCCAGCCCAGGATGGCGTTGAAGTGAATGCCGGCATGGACCAGCACGAGCAGCGAACCCAGCCACGCCAGCCACTCGTGCCGGCGCAGCCACTGGGCCGGCTGGCCGGACTTGATGAGCTTTCGCTTGCGCAGCGAGTAGGTCGTGGAGGCCAGGATGAGCAGCACGCCGGGAATGCCGAGGTAGCGCCCGATCCAGACCTTGTCGAGCAGGTGCAGCACCGCGTCGACGAGCAATGCCGACCCGACCAGCGCGGCCATGCTCAGCAGGAAGGGCAGCACTTCGCGGCGGATCAGCCGGGCTTGCATGAGCGTCAGGCTTCGAGAACCAGCGCCGAGGCGGGCCGGCCCACGCACAGCAGGCATCGACCCGGCGCCACGTCGTGGTCGGGCGGGCTCGCGTAGCGGACCGTGCCGCTGACGAGCGTCGTCTCGCAGCTGCCGCAGCCGCCGGAGCGGCAGCCGGATTCGACGGACAGGCCGTGCCGCTCGGCAAAGTCGAGCAGGTTCGCGTCCTGGCCGTCCCATACCAGCGTGCGCCCGGACTGGCTGAACCTCACCTCGACCGGTGCGGCCGTGCCCGCCGCCACGTCGTTCGACTCGTCGCCGGGCAGGCGCACGGAGGCGGGCCCGAAGGCCTCGAAGTGCAGATCCTGCCGCGGCACGCCCCAGGCGGCCAGCGCCGGGACCAGGCTCTCCATCATCGCGGGCGGCCCGCAGACATAGAACCGATGCCGGCCCGGCGGCAGCGTGCGGCGCAGCAACTCGACGCCGACATGGCCGGCATGCCGGTAGTCCCGCCCCGCCAGGTCGTCGGCACCCGGGCGGCTGTAGACGACGTCCAGATGGAAGTCGGGGTGCTGCGCGGCCCACTGCTCCAGCGGCTCCTTGAACGCGTGCTCGCTGCCGTTGCGCAGCCCGTAGAACAGGTGCACGCGGCGACCGGGCTGTTCGGCAAGGCACCAGCGCAGCATGCTCATCATCGGCGTGATGCCGATGCCGCCGGCGATCAGCACCGTCGGGACGTTCGGGTCCGGGTCGATGACGAAGTGGCCGGCCGGGGCCTTGACCTCGAGGACGTCGCCTTCGTGGACCCGGTCATGAAAGTGATTCGACGACACACCGGCGGCAAGATCGGCGCGCCCGGCGGGTGGCGGCAAGCGCTTGATCGTGACGCGATAGTGGCGGGGATCCGGACGGTCCGACAGCGAGTAGCAGCGGACGATCGCGCGTTGCGCTCGTGCCGGCGGCGCGGCCCCATCGGCGACCTGCAGCGAGAACGTCAGGAACTGACCCGGCAGAAACGGCGGCAGCGACGCGCCATCGACCGGTTCGAGATAGAAGGAACACTGGGTCTGCGCTCGATCCTCGAACACGCGGCGCACCACCCGGAACTCGCGCCAGCCGGGCCAGGCCCCTGTCGAACGCTCGGTCGCCTCGTCGAGACGCGCGGCAGGCGCCTGGCGCCTCGACGCCGCGCCGCCGCCACGCGACCACACCGACCCCCGCTGCAAGCTGGATCAACAGCGCTGCAACGATGTAGGCGAGCAGCTGTGGCGCGGTCAAGATTGGGGGCGGCGGAAAGTCCTGGATGCACCCGCCGTCGCCGCGCACAGCCGATGCTTGAGAGTCGATTCTGACGACCAGACCTCTGTGCGATCTTGAGGGGAATCAACGGCGGGAGACCGCGCAGGCCAACCCACGGCGGCCCGACACCGGATCAACCACGGCCGGCTCGCGCCCGACGCCGCCGCGCAATGCAATCCCGACCCCGGTACCGGCTCGCGAGGATCAACCCGAGTTTGGACAGCACCCGCCCCATGAAGGAGAGTCGCGCCCCACGACGCCGATCGCGATCGAGTCTGCGCCGCTCCTACTGCGACTGCGCGACGACCCGGCCCTCGGCGTTGATGAAGACCCGGTAGCGATGGCCGTCCTGGCACGAGGCAATGTGGTCGTTGTCGCTCAGCCTCACGGCGCTGACCACCTGCCCACAGGGCAGGCCCAGAAGCGCGATCACCGAGGTCAGGTCCTTGAGCAGCGCGGCGTCATCGGCAGCGCGGGACGGCAGGGCAAGGACCAGCGTCGACAAGGCGACGGCTGCCCAGGTTCTGATGCACTTGCTCACGGGTACTCTCCGAAGAACCTACTTGATCGCCGAGAACTTGTCGGGGTTCGACAGAATGCCCCACATGGATTCACGCGAAGCCGCGATCGCGCTGGCAAGCGGCGGGTCCGTGTCCTGCAGCAGCGCAAGCACCTTGAGGACGAGCAGATCGTACGATTGCCGCAGCGAAGCCAGCGAGGTCTTGAGCTGTCCCCGGTAGAACTCGCGGAAGCGCTCGAGCAGGTCATTGACCTGATTCTTGAGCGTGAGCTTGGTGAACACGCCGATCGCCTTCGTCTCCTTGAGACGCGACTCGAGCGACGTGATGTCCAGCGGCGGCGGCGCGGCCGGCTTCGCCAGTGCCGGCGCCTCTTTCTTCGCGGCCGGCGCAGCGGCCATGGGCGATGCCGGCGCCTTGAGGGCCGAGGGCGCGGAAGCAACGGCCCTGGGCCCGCCTTGCGCGTTGGAGGCCGGCTTGGCCGGCGCAGCGCGCGGGACCTTCGGCTCGGCCACGACCGGTTCACGCGCTGCCATCGGCGCCGGCGGCAGCTCGGGCGATGGCGCGGAGGACGTGCCGATCGGCTCGATCGGCTCGATCGGGGCGGTCGCGGCGGCCGGTGCCTCGCGCGGGGGTGCGGCTTCGGGCGCAACCTCGGGTGCACGCCGAATCTGCGCACAGCCTGCCATCAGCAGGGCGCAGAGCAGAGGAACGAGCCGCGCGCCGAGAACCCCCGAAACCACCGTGCCGGCTTTCATGCGCGGCGGCGTGGGCTACGAGCCCTTGCCGAAGACGAGCAGCAGTCCGCCCACGACGATGGCGCCCACGCCCGCCCACATCGGCACGTTGACGTTCTGCTTTTCCTTCACCGACAGTTCGATCGGTCCGACTTTCGCCTGGTGCGTCTCCTTGGTGTAGCTGAAGCCCCCGTACACGAGGCCCAGCACGCCAGCGACGATCAGGACGATTCCGGCGATCTTGGCTGCATTCATATCGTTGACTCCTTCGGCGTTCCGAGCCGGTGAGGCTACAGACGCCGTCCCTGAATGACACGGATGAGAATCACCACGACCGCTATGACCAGCAGGATGTGGATCAGCCCGCCCATCGTGTACGAGGTGACGAGGCCGAGCAGCCACAGGATGATCAGAACGACGGCAATGGTTTCGAGCATTTGAAAACTCCTTGGCGCTGGCGAAACCGGTCCGTGATGGCCGGCCGCCTGGCGCGGCGTCGACGAGGTTGCGGTTCTACTTCTTGTCCTTCGTGAACCACGAATCCGTCGCCTTCTTCTCCCAGTCGGCCAACTGGCGTTCGGCTTCGTCCTTGGCGATGCCGTAGCGCTCCTGGATCTTGCCGGCGAGTTGGTCGCGACGGCCCGCGACGACATCCAGATCGTCGTCCGTGAGCTTGCCCCACTGCTCCTTGGCCTTGCCGGTGACTTGCTTCCAGTTGCCCTTGATCTGGTCCCAGTTCATGCTGATCTCCTGCGGTGGTGAATCGAGCAGGCACGGATGCCTGCACCCGAGCTCAAGGCCGAACGACGATCGCGTTCTTGACCGCCTTGACCCCGTTGACGTCCCGCGCGATGGCCTCGGCGGTGTTCTTCTCGGCGGCGCTCTTGGCGAAGCCGGACAGCATGACGGTGCCATTCAGCGTCTCGACGCTGATGCTGGACGCAGCGACGACCTCGTTCTTGACGAATCGGCTCTTGATCTGGGTGGTGATCGTGGCGTCGTCGACGTACTCCCCGACGGACTGCTGGTCGCGGGCGACGGCGCAGCCGGATCCGGCGAGCATGGCCAGCGAAGCAGCGGCGGCAGCGGCAGCAATGGTCAAACGGATAAGCATGGCAGATCTCCGATAGATGAAAGAGTGTTGTTGAAGCGACAGAAATACGCTGCGAAGCTTGAGTCCGGTGCTCCCGGGGGTCTGTGCGCCAGCGAACAGATATGACCCGAGCCATTGATCGACCGCAACGACGGTTCCTGACCCGGGCCCTAGAACCCTGGTGTCGGGCATGGGCCTGGCATGGGGAGCCGCCATGAACCTTCGGACCGATCCGTTGCAGAACCGCTTGCTCGCTGCGTTGCCCGACGCCGAGTGGCGGCGCTGGCGTGCAAGGCTCGAGTTCATCGAGATGCCGCTGGGCCAGACCCTGGCCGAACCGGCGGTCGCACAACCCTATGTCTGCTTTCCGACGACCGCCATCGTCTCGCTGCTGTACCTGACCGAGAGCGGCCATTCGGCCGAGATCGCCATCGTCGGCAACGAGGGCATGATCGGCCTCGCGCCTTTCATGGGCGGCGACTCGACACCGCAGCGGGCCGTCGTGCAAAGCGCGGGTCAGGGCTACCGGTTGACGGCCGAGTTCGTCCGGCATGAGTTCGAACGCTACGCACCGGTCCGGCATCTGTTGCTGGGCTACGCACAAGCGCAGTTTGCGCAAATCGGTCAGACGGCCGTGTGCAACCGCTTCCATTCGGTCGATCAGCAGTTGTGCCGCTGGCTTCTGCTCTGCATGGATCGCACGCAGGGTGACACCCTCGTGATGACGCAGGAACTCATCGCCAACAATCTGGGGGTGCGCCGCGAAGGCGTGACCGAGGCCGCGCTCAGATTGCAGAACGCCGGACTGATCCGCTACGCGCGCGGCCACATCTCGGTGCTCGACCGCAGCGGACTGGAGCACGGCGCCTGCGAATGCTACGCCGTGGTCAGGAAGGAATACGACCGGCTGCTGCCCGAAGAGCGGGCGGCGCCGCTCGGCGCGACGTGCGAACCAGTCGGTCGAACGACACGGCGGGAACTCGCCATGGCAAGCGCGACCTGATCGGTCGATTCGACGGCCGGTCGCGCCCCGGCGATCGGCCCCGGTCGCCAGCCCCGGCCCGATGGCCCGCGGGGCAGCCGCAGCGAATCTTCGGACTCGCTGTGGGAGTCTAGACATTCACGTCGACCCGTCGGCCGCACCGCGAGGTCGGGGTCGGGCGAAGCCCGGCCGGCTGGTGGTGCCCCACTGCCTCGTGCACGAACCTGCCTCGAACGTCGCGATTTGGCGAGCGAATGCTACCGGTCCCGTCGCGGTGCGAGCACCGCGTGCCTGCGGATCAGCGCCCGATTCACGCCACCCGCGCTCTGCAGTTCGTTACACCGTCGACGCCCACGCAGACATCCTCGCCGGGCCGCGCCGCGTTGCGAGGTTTTTCTGCCCTGGAGAGTGATGATGTCCGGATCGAACAGCGCCCCAACCCGCTCGTCCCCCCTGCCCCGTCAAGCGCTCATCGCCGCGGGCGGGCTCGGTCTGGCCGGCATCGGTCTGGCCGCCGGCCTGATGCTGCGCACGCCGTCCGGGCCGCCCGATGCGGCGCCGGCGACGACCGTCGCCGCGGCACCCTCCGCGCCCGCGCCCACGAACACGACCCGAGCTGGCGCCAGGCCCGCGCCGTCGGCGGCCCGCGAGCCGGCCGCGCGCGACCGGCCGGTGCGGGTGGTCAAGCTGTGCAGCGACTGCGGCGTGATCGAGGGCGTGCGCGCCGTTCGGCGGTCGGGCCAGGGAACCGGCCTCGGTGCGGTCGTCGGCGGCGTGCTGGGCGGCGTCGTCGGACACCAGATCGGCGGCGGCTCCGGCAAGACCGCGATGACCTTGCTCGGGGCCGTCGGCGGCGGGGTGGCCGGCAACGAGATCGAGAAGCGCCAGCGCGCCGAGACGGTCTACGAAATGGTGGTCCGGATGGACGACGGCAGCGAGCGCCGGTTCACGCAGGCGAGCCCCGTCGTCCCCGGCACGCGGGTCACGGTGGACCCGAAGGGCCTCCACGTTGCCGAAGGGGCGAGGACCCCCGAGCCGACCTTGCTCCGAACCTCGGCCCCGGGCGCGTCCTGAGCGGATCGGCAGATGGCAGGCGGCCCGAGCCGGGACGCGACGCCGTGACGGTGTTCAGTCCGCGGCCGGCGGCAGCCAGCGCCGCAACTGCAGCGCGTTGGCCGCACCGCGCGCCTTGGCGCGCGCCAGTTCCGCACGCGCCACGCTGCGCAGATGCACCTCGTCGGGCCCGTCCAGCAGCCGCAACGCGCGACCCCAGCTCCACAGCCGGGCCAGCGGCGTGTCGGGCGACAGGCCCATCGCGCCGAAGACCTGGATCGCGCGGTCGATCACGCGCGACTGCAGCTGCGCGGTGACGAGCTTGATCGCCGCGGCGTCGGTGCGCGCGGCGGCGCTGCCCTCGCGGTCCAGCTTCCAGGCCGCACGCAGCACCAGCAGCCGCGCCTGGTCGATCTCGAGGCGCGAGTGGGCGATCCAGTCCTGCACGTTGGCGAAGTCGCCGATGCGGCCGCCGAACGCGCGCCGCTGCAGCGCTCGCTCGCACATCAGCTCGAGCGCCAGCTCGCACTGGCCGATGCTGCGCATCGCGTGGTGCACGCGGCCGGGCCCGAGGCGCGCCTGCGCCATCGCGAAGCCCGCACCCTCCTCGCCGAGCAGGTGGTCGGCCGGCACGCGCACGTCGCGCAGCACGATCTCGCAATGGCCCTCGAGCGCCTGGTGGTCGAGCACCGGAATGTTGCGCTCGACGACGAGCCCGGGCGCGTCCATCGGCAGCATCACGATCGAATGGCTGCGGTGCGCGTCGTCGCCGGCGCCCACGCTCGCGCCGCGGCGTCCGATCACCAGCGCGACGCGGCACAGCGGGTGCGCGGCGCCGGTGATGAACCACTTGCGGCCGTTGATCACGAACCGATCGCCGTCGCGCACGATGCTCGTGCGCAGCTGGGTCGGGTCGGACGAGGCGACGTCGGGTTCGCTCATCGCGAAACACGAGCGGATCTCGCCGCGCAGCAGCGGATCCAGCCAGCGCTCGCGCTGCGCCGGGCTGCCGAACTGCTGCAGCAACTCGATGTTGCCGCTGTCCGGCGCGCTGCAATTGAAGACCTCGGCCGCCCACGGCACGCGGCCCATCGTCTCGGCGAGCGGCGCGTAGTCCAGAAGGTCCAGCCGCGTGCCCGGCTGGTCGGCGCGCAGCGAGGGCAGGAAGAGGTTCCAGAGCCCGGCCGATCGCGCCTGGGCCTTCAGCGGCTCGAGCACGTCGAGCGGGTAGACGCCGGCATCGGCCCAGCGGTGCCAGTCGGGCAGCGACGGCAGCACGAGGTCGTCCATGAAGCGCTGCAACTGGGCTTGCAGGGCCTGGCTCGTGGGTGAGGGCGCGAAGTCCATGGTGACCGCTATCGCCATCGTCTCAGTTCAGGCGCGGCACGGCTGTCGCCTGGGAGACGGACAGAGCGAGTCGCGGCGCGGCGCGGTCCGTCCGATGCGACACCGGCTCGCTGCCATCGCCCGTCTCGTCGAAGAAAGGCGTTGAGGGACCGGGCATTCGACACCAAGCGCACGCTCGTCACCGGGGCCGCGAAGGCATCGGCAAGGCCGTCGCCGTGCGCCGGTGCAGGAAGGCGCGGACCTGGCGCTGCTGGCGCGCGACCGGCGGACACGGGCCGCCGCGCAGGGCGTGCGGGTGCCGTCCGTCGCAGACCGGACGGCCGCCTCGTGAATTCTTCCGCTCGCCGGCTCCGGCGACCGTGCGTCGGCGCGCGCGCGTGGCGCTGGACGAGGTAGGCTGGCGCCCTGGAACGAACCGCCGATCATGAACTCCCCCTCCGCCATCGCCCTGTCCGGCATGAATGCCGCGCAGACCGCTCTCCAGGCCGCCGCGCACAACATCGCGAACCTGGGCACGACCGGGTTTCGGCGGCAGCAGATGGTCCAGACGCAGAACGTCGCCGGCGGCACCACGGCGAGCCTCCAGCCAGCCTCGATGCCCGGCAACTCGCTGGAGACCGACATGGTCGGCCTGCTTCAGGCCAAGAACGCGTTCCTCGCGAACCTGGCGGTGTTCAAGGTCAGCGACCGGATGACCGGTTCGCTGTTGAACACCCTGGGCTGAAGCGCTCGCGCGGAGCCGAACGCCCGGCGCCGGCGGCAACACCAGCGCCGCGTCAGTAAGGCTGATCGCGCAGTCCCCAGCGATGGGACAGCCGGGCCAGCGGAATCTCCAACACGAAGAACGCCAGCGTGACAACGCTGATCTGCACCCACGTCAGCGCGAGCGTTCCGTGAAGCAGCAGCAGCGGCACCAGGGCTTCGGGGATCTGGTCGAGCCCGGTCGCGCGGCTGCTGGGCGCGGTCCCGATGCGCCGCTTGACGAAACTGGAGGTCGCGTCGCCCAGCATGGCTCCGGCACCGAGCAACGCGCCGGTCGTCATCGGCAGCCCCAGGACCGGCGCCGCGAGCCCCGTGGCGGCGATCGCCACGACCGCGCCGCGAACGGTTTTCGAGGCCCCGAGAAGCGGTCGGCCATCGAAAAAGCGCAGGCCCCCATCGAGCGGCGTGACCCAGCGCGAACCCAGCCAACGCTTGGCCACCAACGGCGTGGTATTGGCCAACCCGAGCAGCACCAGCAAACGCAGACCCAGCCAGAACCCGTCCATGCACGTCCTTCGACACCGCGCGGCCGGCCGGAGGATGGCGGGCCGGCCGTTCGACCCTAGGTCGATCTCCGGCGAGCCTGCGCCGCCTTTCGGCCCCACACCCACAGATAGTGCCCGCCCGACGCCGCAAGGGTCGCCAGCGTCGCGACGAGCAGCCACTGCCGCCAGCGGCCGTCCGGCAGATGACCGGCACCAATCGCCAGCACGGACAAGAGGAGCAGGAACTCCAGCGCGGTGTTGAGCTTCGAGATGCGGCTCGGCGCCATCTCCACCGGCCCGATCCAGACATGGTAGGCCAGCGCGCCGCCGACGATCAGACCGTCGCGCAGCACGACCGCCAGCGCGAACCACCACGGCAGCGCGTGCTGAACGGTCAGCAGCCCGGTCACGGTGAGCATGGTCAGCTTGTCCGCCAGCGGATCGGCGACGGCGCCGAAACGCGTGCCCAGATTCCATCGCCGGGCGACGATGCCATCCGCCAGGTCCGACAGGGCGGACACGCTGAACAGCACGAAGGCCGTGCCGTACTCGCCGCGCAGCAGCACCAGCGCGAGCGCCGGCACCAGCGCGAAGCGCAGCAACGTGATCGCATTGGGAACGTTGAACATGCGGGCGCCTATCGGGTCGCGCTGCGCCGGGTCGCGCTGGCGGCCGGCGCGGGGGTCGGCGCGCCGACCCCCGCGTGCAGCGTCACGCGGACGATCTCGGCCGGGTGCCACAGCCGCATCCGCGGCCCCCAGGTGCCCGTCCCGCGGGACACGATGACCGTCGTCGCGCCGACCTGGTAACGCCCCTCGAAGAGCGCAAACCAATGCCTGACGACGTAGCCGAAAGGCCACAGCTGGCCCCCGTGCGTATGGCCCGACAGCATCAGCGCGACGCCCGAGCCGGCCACCAGCGCCGGCGGCAGCGGTGCATGGACGATGAGGACCGTGGCGCCAGGCGGCCGGCCGGCGAGCGCCGCGCCGAGCGCGGCGGCCGCCTTGCCGTTCGCCTCGCCGGCCGGGACATCGTCCACGCCGGTCAGCACGAGGCCCGGCCGAAGCTCGGTCCACGCGTTGCGCAACAGGCGAATGCCGGCCTGCTCGAAGGGCGCCGCGTTGTCGGCGTGTCCCGAATACCGCTCGTGGTTGCCGACGACGCCCCAGACACCCAGCGGCGCGGACAGCGTCTTCAGCGCGCCGACCACGGCCGCGTCGGGCGCGCCATGGCCCTCGAAGACGTCGCCGAGCAGGACGATCAGATCGGGGCGTTCGGCCCTCACCTGCCCGAGGCGCGCGGCCAGCCATTCCCGGCCGAGGAGGGAGCCGAGGTGCAAGTCGGACAAGGCGACGATCACCGTTCCGTCCAGCGCGGCGGGCAGGCGCTGGACGGTGACGTCGTACCGCTGCACCACCGGCGCGCGCAGCCCCTGGACGAGGGCGACGGCCGACAGCACTGCGCCGGCCACCAGCGCGGCCGCACGTCGCCGGAACGGCAAGCCTGGGCAGCAGCCAGCCGAAGCCGGTGATCGCGTCGACGGCCAGCAGCGCGACAGAGGTCAGGAACAGCGCTCCCAGCCAGGTCATGCTCCACAGCTCGAACCCGACGCCGAGGCGGCCGAGCAGGTCGCGGACGGGCGTGACGCCCAGCACTACATGGCCCACAGCGCGAGCCCGACGGCGGCGAGCCCTCGCCGCGTCAGATGGCGCCGCAGGCATGGCACGGCGCCGGCACGCCAGAAGACATAGGCCTGCAGCAGCGTGCCGGCAACGACGAGGAGGACGGCGAACACCGGTCCGATTCTCGCGCCGGCGGGTGCGCGCCGTGACCGGGGCCGGCCGCGCGCTACGCCGCCGACACCCGCACGGGGATGCGCCGACGGCCGAAGCCGCGTTCGAAGCGCGGCGCGAAGTGCCCGGCGATGCGCGTGCCGCAATGCGGGCACCCGCCCTGCGCGTCGAGCGCATAGTGCCGCACCGCATGCCAGTCGCGCTCGATCAGCGGTTCGGCGCAGCCCGGGCAGAAGGTGGTGTCGCCCTCGGCATCGTGGACGTTGCCGGTGTAGACATGGCGCAAGCCGTTGGCCAGCGCGATCCGGCGCGCGCGCGTCAGCGTGGACTTCGGCGTCGCCGGCACGTCGCCCATCTTGTAGTCGGGGTGGAAGGCGCTGAAGTGCAGCGGCACGTCGGGCCCCAGGTGGTCCGCGATCCAGCGCGTCATCGCGTCGAGTTCGGCGTCGCTGTCGTTCAACCCCGGGATCAGCAGCGTCGTGATCTCGAGCCAGCAGTCGGTCTCGTGGCGGATGTGCTGCAGCGTGTCCAGCACCGGCGCCAGGTGCGAGCCGGTCTGCTGCTGGTAGAACTCGTCGGTGAACGCCTTCAGGTCGACGTTGGCCGCGTCCATCTTGGCAAAGAACTCGCGCCTCGGCACGGCATGGATGTAGCCCGCCGTCACCGCCACCGTCTTGAGGCCCAGCGCGTGGCAGGCGTCGGCGGTGTCCATCGCGTACTCGGCGAAGATCACCGGGTCGTTGTAGGTGAAGGCCACGCTCGCCGCACCGCTGGCCTGCGCGGCCTCGGCGATGCGCTCGGGCGACGCGGCGTCCATCAACCGGTCCATCTCGCGGCTCTTGGAGATGTCCCAGTTCTGGCAGAACTTGCAGGCCAGGTTGCAGCCGGCGGTGCCGAACGAGAACACGCTCGAGCCGGGCAGGAAATGGTTCAGCGGCTTCTTCTCGATCGGGTCGATGCAAAAGCCCGAGCTGCGCCCGTAGGTGGCCAGCACCATCGCGTCGCCGACGCGCTGGCGCACGAAGCACAGCCCGCGCTGGCCCTCGTGCAGCTTGCAGTCGCGCGGGCACAGGTCGCACTGGATGCGGCCGTCGGGCAGCGCATGCCACCAGCGCGCCGGCGCGCCGGCGCCGAGATCGGAGCGGTCGGTCTCGTTCATGCGGCCGCCAGGTCGTGGTCGGCGAAGCTGCGCACGCGGTAGCGCGACAGGCGCAGGTCGGCGGCCCAGAAGTCCGCTGCCAGCCCGGCCTTGCGCTTGAGCGCGCCGATGAAGCCGGCCGCGTCGGGCAGCTGCTGCCAGACCTGGGGCAGGAAGGTGGCGCGGGCGCTGCGCCATTCGAGGATCACGCCGTCGATCCCCGGGCGCAGCGCGGCCAGCGCCTCGGCCTCGCTGCGCACGGCCAGCGGCTCGGGTGGGGCCAACACCGAGACCTCGACCGTCAGGCCCGCCCACTCGTGGGCGCCGAGCGGCGCGAAGCGCGCGTCCTCGAACGCCGCGGCCAGCGCGTTGGCGCGCACGTCCTCGCCCAGCGCACGGAAAGCCTCCAAGCGGCCGACGCAGCCGCGCAGCCGGCCATCGGCGCCATGCAGCGTGACGAAGCTCGCGCCCGGCCGGCGCAGCGCCGGGTGATCGGGCAGCGCAGCGGCCGGCGCCAGGCCCAGCGCGCTGGCGATGGTGTGCCGCGCGGCGCCCACGAGCGAGCGGGCGAGCGTGCCCTCGTCGTCCGCTGCCGCCGCCACCGGGGCGCGGTCGAACGCCATCGCGCCGTAGCCGACGACGCGGTCGCGGTCCGGCCGCGCGAGCCCGGCGGCATCGGCCGAGTTGCGCAGGCCGAGCAGCCGCGGCACCAGGCCATGCCGGCGCGCCGCCTGCAGCGCGCCGTTCAGCGGTGCGGCACCGCAGGCCTCGTGCGGGTCGAGGTCGGTCGCGAACTGCAGGATGCGCTGCACGGTGGCGGCGTCGCGCGCCTTGGCCTCGGCGTAAGGCAGGTAATGCGAGAGATCGGAGCTGATCACGATCAGGGTCTCGTCGCCGCCCCAGAGCCGCTCCAGCACCTCGGCCACCTCGGCCGGGCTGGCCTGGCCCACCGCCAGCGGCACGAGCGTGAAGGCGTCGCCGAGCACGGTCTGCAGGAAGGGCAGCTGCACCTCCAAGGAATGCTCCTGGGCATGCGGCAGGTCGGCCCGGACCATCTGGCGCAGGTCGTCCAGCGAGGCCAGCGCGGCGCGGTCGAGCGGCACGCGCCCGAGCGGCGTCTCGAAGGCACCCACCGTGGGCGCGGCCAGCCCGCGCACCGGCACGCGGTGCACCGGGCCGAGCAGCACGACGCGGGTGATGCGCCCGCGCCAACGCGCCAGCGGCGCATAGGCCCGCGCGGCCACGTCGCCCGAATAGACGTAGCCGGCATGCGGCACCACCAGCAGCTTGGGCGGGCGGTCGCTCTCGGCAGCCCCGGGCTCGCCTGCCGACGCCAGATGGCCGGCCAGCGCCTCGCGCAGGACCAGTGGATCGACCGGATAGAACGTTCCGGCCACGGCGGCAGATCGGATGGTGGTCATGGCTTGCTCCCTCGATGCATCCATGTTTGGGCATGCCGACGGCGATCAAGACTCGCCGCGCCGACGCAACGCACCGGCTCGCGCTTTGGAGGAGAGTCCTCAGTCGGGGAACCTGCAGGCGCGTGGCCGCACCAGCGTGCCGCGACCCCCGTTTCAGGAGAACCCGACCACGGCATGCGGAACATACGGCGCCTCGAGCGCCGCGATGTCCTCGGGCGCGAGGCGCACGCTCAGCGCCGCAACGGCGTCGTCGAGCTGCGCCAGCTTCGTGGCCCCGACGATGGGCGTGCTGATCTCGCTCTTGCCCAGCAGCCAGGCGAGCGCGACCTGCGCCCGGGGCAGGCCGAGCCGGGCGGCGACCGCCCCCAGCGCCTCGACCACCTTGCGGTCGGCGTCGGCGGTCTTCGCGTACAAGCTGCGCCCGAATTCGTCGGTCTCCGAGCGCGCACTGGCCGCGTCCCAGTCGCGCGTCAGCCGGCCGCGCGCCAAGGGGCTCCACGGCATCACGCCGATGCCCTCGGCCCGGCACAGCGGCAGCATCTCGCGTTCCTCTTCGCGGTACAGCAGGTTGACGTAGTTCTGCATCGTCGAGAACCGCGTCCAGCCGTGGCGTTCGGCGACGTGGAGCGCCTGCGCGAACTGCCAGGCGAACATCGACGAGGCGCCGAGGTAGCGCGCCTTGCCGGCCTTGACGACGTCGTGCAGCGCTTCCATCGTCTCCTCGATCGGCGTCGCCGTCGTCCCAGCGGTGGATCTGGTACAGGTCGACGTGGTCGGTGCCCAGGCGCTTCAGGCTCGCGTCGATCTCGGTCATGATCGCCTTGCGCGACAGGCCCGCGCCGTTCGGCCCCGGGTGCATGCGGCCCTGCACCTTGGTGGCGATGACCACGTCGTGGCGCGGCGCGTATTCGAGCAGCGCGCGGCCGACGATCTCCTCGCTCGTGCCGTCGGAATAGACGTTGGCGGTGTCGAAGAAGTTGATGCCGAGGTCGAGCGCGCGGCGCAGGAACGGCCGGCTCTCGGCCTCGCCCAGCGTCCAGGGGTGGTTGCCACGCTCGGGAACGCCGTAGCTCATGCAGCCCAGGCACAGGCGCGAGACTTCGAGCCCGGTGCGGCCGAGTCGGGTGGTTTGCATGGCTGGCTTTCTCCGCGACCGGCGAGCCCGGTCTCCACCGGACATCGTAGGCCTTGCGCGGCAGTTCGCCATGATCGGGGCCGGGTTCGTGCGAGGGCGTACCATCGGCCAAGACCAATCACCGAGCGGCCTGCGCTTCATGTCCATGGAAAGCGAAGACGGTCGACACTGGATCGGGCCGCTGGCCGGCCAGACCCCCGATGGCGCGGATTCCGAGCAGATCGCCGATCGGGTCTGCGCGGTCTGGCTCGAGATCGTCCAGGTGCTGCACCCGATCATCGGCCAGCGCGGCGTGGCCGCGCTCTACGACCGCAGCCTGACCGTCGCCGGGGCATCGCGTCCGTGGTTGCTGACGGGCCACCAGGGAGTCTCCAGCACCGTCGATGCCACCGCGCTGAAGGCCGCCCTCGCGCAGCAAACGGCCGCGGAGGCGGCCGCGGGCGGCCGCGCGCTCTTCCAGGCCTTCCATGAGTTGCTCACCAGCCTGGTCGGCCCTTCGCTCACCGACCGGCTGCTTCTTCCCGTCTGGGCTCACTCATCGGTCGCCTCGCCTGCGCAGGACCCATCCTCATGACCACCAAAGTAAGCATCAACCGCTTGGCCACCAACGTCCCGGGGCTGGACCAGGTGCTCGGCGGCGGCCTGCCCGAGTTCTCGTTCAACCTCATCGCCGGCCAGCCCGGCTGCGGCAAGACCACGCTCGCGCACCAGATCATGTTCGCGCTGGCCACGCCCGAACGCCCGGCGATCTACTTCACGGTGCTGGGGGAGCCGCCGCTGAAGATGCTGCGCTACCAGCAGCAGTTCGACTTCTTCGACACCGACGCCATCAACCGCAGCGTGCGCTTCGTCAACCTGTCCGAGGACGCCATGACCGGCGACCTCGACCGGGTGCTCAAGCGCATCGTCGACGAGGTCACCACCCACAACCCCGGGCTGGTCTTCGTGGACTCGTTCCGGTCGGTGATCTTTGCCAGCGAGATCGACGGCAATCCGCCGATCGGCCTGCAGCAGTTCGTCCAGCAGCTGGGCATGCTGATGACGAGCTGGCAGGCGACCACGTTCCTGATCGGCGAATACTTCAACGAGACCGACGCCAACCCGGTGTTCACGGTGGCCGACGGCCTGATCTGGCTGCGCCAGACCGTCCAGCGCAACTCCATGGTGCGCAAGATCGAGATCATGAAGATGCGCGGCCAGCCCACGCTGCCGGGGCTGCACACCTTCCGCATCGACCACGCCGGTGTCCGCGTCTTCGCACCGGCTGCCGCGGTGGCCGCGGGCAGCGCCCGGGCCGACGAGGCCGCGATCGGTGCGCGCGCGCTGATGGGCGTGCCCGAACTGGATGCCATGCTCGGCGGCGGCTTGCCACGCGGCTACTCGCTGCTGGTGGCCGGCCCGTCGGGGTCCGGCAAGAGCATCCTCGCCGCGGCCTTCCTGGCCGAGGGCGTCCGCGTCGGCGAGACCGGCGTCGTGGCCGCGTTCGAGCAACACCCCAACCGGTCGCGCAACCCGGTGCTCGTCGACCTGATCGCACGCGGCCAGGTCGGTCTGATCGACAGCCGCGAGCCGGACCTGTCGATCGACGAGATCGTGCTGCTGATCCTGACCGAGGTGCGGCGGCTCAAGGCCAGCCGCGTCGTGCTCGACTCCCTGAGCGGCTTCGAGCTGGCGCTGTCGCCGACCTTCCGCGCCGACTTCCGCGAGTCGCTGCTGGGGCTGGTCAGCGCCCTGGCGCAATCCGGCGTGACGGTGCTGATGACGTCCGAACTGGAAGACCGCTACACCGACCTGCGCTTCAGCCCCTACGGCGCCGCGTTCCTGACCGACGCGATCATCGTGCAGCGCTACATCGAGGTCGCGAGCCAGCTGCTGCGCGTGATGGCGGTGGTCAAGGTGCGCGCGAGCGACCATTCGAACGAATTGCGCCTGTACAGCATCGACGACGGCGGCATCCACGTGGGCGAGATGCTGCCCGACCAGGAGGGCCTGCTCGGCGGGCGGCCGACCCGCAAGAGGCCGACCGACCGGCCGTCGATCCCGGCGCCGGGTCATGGGGATTGAACGGTGGTGCCTGGGCCGGACCCCGTGACGCCAGACACCGAGCCCACGGCCGCGTCGATCGCGCTCGCCGAGGACAAGCTGGCGCGACTGGGGGTGGAGTTCGAGGCGATGCAGGCGGTGCTGGTGCGCCTGCTGCAGGACGTGGTTCGCGCGGAAAGCCGTCTCGGCCACAGCCAGGCGGAGAAGCTGGTCGAGGCCAACGAGCAATTGGTGCTCGCCGCGCTGGCGAACCAGGCCGAGGCCGAAACGATGGCGCAGACGCTCGAGAGCGCGCACCAGGCCGCGACGCTCGACGGCCTGACGCAGTTGCCGAATCGAACCACGCTGATCGACCGGCTCATGCTGGCGATGGCCCACGCCAAGCGCCACGGCTCTCGTCTGGCCCTGTTGTTCGTGGACATCGACGACTTCAAGCCGCTGAACGACACGCATGGGCATGCGTTCGGCGACAAGGTGCTGCGCCTGGTGGCGGACCGGATGCGGTCGGTGGTGCGCGCGGTGGACACGGTCGGTCGCCACGGCGGGGACGAGTTTCTCGTCCTGCTCGACGAGCTGGACCAGCCGGGCGACGCGCGGGTGGTGGCCGAGAAGTTGATGGCCGCGATCCGCGCGCCGGCGGAACTGGAGGGCCGGACCGTCGTCGTGACGGTCAGCATCGGCATCGCGCTGTATCCCGATGACGGCGAGGACGTCGAGACCTTGATTGCGCGCGCCGATGCGGCCATGTACGAGAGCAAGCGCCAGCGTCTCGACGCCCAGGGCCGGCCCGGTGCCGCGCCGGTCGCCCCCGCGTCGCTGCAGACGCACGCGGCGCACGGTGCCGACGCCGAGCGCCGGTATGCGCTGTTGCGTGAAGCCAATGAAAAGCTGGTGCTGGCAGCGCTCTCCGCGCAGGAGCTGAAAGCGGCGGCGGAACTGGCTCGGCAGCGGCAGTCGGCGTTGATGGCCGCCGTGACCGACGAGTTGCGCAACCCGATGGCGCCCATCCGCATCGCGGCGGCGATGCTGGGTCGGCCGGCCGCCGACGAATTGCTGCTGCCCCGCGTGCAGGGCATCGTCGAGCAACGGATGACCCATATGTCGCGCCTGGTCGGCGACCTCGTCGATGCCTCGAACGTGGCGACCGGCGGGCTGACGCTCGAGCAGCGCCGGGTCGACATGGCTCAGCGTCATCGACGCTGCCATCGCCGGCCACCAGCCGATGATGGCCGAACGCGGGCAGCATTTCGAACTGCAGCGGCCCGCCGGGGCGTTCGACGTGCTGGGCGATCCGGTTCGTCTGGAACAGATCGTCAGCAACCTGCTCGACAACGCCTCCAAACACACCCACGACGGTGGCCGGATCAGCCTGTCCGTCGACGCGACGGCCGAGACGCTGACGATGACCGTGTCCGACAACGGCATCGGCATCACGCCGCAGATGCTGGCCCACGTGTTCGACCCGTTCGTGCAGGACACCCAGGCGATCGGCTTCAACGGCGTCGGGCTGGGCATCGGACTCACGGTCACGCTGGCCCTGGTCCGGGCGCACGGCGGCACCCTGACCGCGCACAGTGCCGGGCTGTCGCAGGGCAGCCAGTTCGTGGTCACGCTGCCGCTGGCGGCGCGCGATCCGGCGCTGCCGGCGCTGCCTGAAGCCGGGCCGGCAGCGGTCGACCCGGGTCCGGTCCGGTAGTGCGCATGCCGGCCTCGCCCCCTTCCACGCCGCCGGCGCCGTCCGCAGGAGCGCTCGCGCCGCGGAACCCGCCCGGGCCCGCGCGGCCGGGGCTGGCCGGCGATCCGCGCGCCAACCGGCTGCTGGCGGCGCTGCCCGACGCGGAATGGCAGCGCTGGCGGCTGCAGCTCGAGCCGGTGCCCATGCCGCTGGGCCAGGTGCTCTACGAATCGGGCGTGACGCTCAGCCATGGCTACTTTCCGACGACGGCCATCGTGTCGCTGATGTACATGACCGAGAGCGGCTCGTCCTCCGAGATCGCCGTGGTCGGCAACGAAGGCCTCGTCGGCGTCCCGTTGTTCATGGGCGGGAGCTCGACGCCCGGCCGGGCGGTGGTGCGCAGCGCAGGTTTCGGGTTCCGGATGCCCGGGCCGGCGATCCGCGAGGCGTTTTCGCGCTCGGATGTCGTGATGCGGACGCTGCTGCGCTACACGCAGGCGCTGATCGCGCAGATGGCGCAGACCGTGGTCTGCAACCGGCACCACACGCTGGACCAGCAACTCTGCCGCTGGCTGCTGCTCAGCCTGGACCGGCTGCCCGGCAATGAAATCGTGGTGACCCAGGAACTGATCGCCCGCATGCTCGGCGTGCGTCGCGAAGGGGTGACCGAGGCCGCACTGTCGTTGCAGCGCGCGGCGCTGATCAGCTATCACCGCGGCCACATCAAGGTGCTGGACCGGCCGGGGTTGGAGAAGCGCACCTGCGAGTGCTATGCGGTCGTCAGGGACGAGTACCAACGGCTGCTGCCGGACGGCAGCGGAATGTAGTGGCACGCGGCAGGCGTCGGTCGACACACCGATGACTGCCGCCGTGACGGGCGACGCCGCGCCACGCCCGGACCCTGGGCCACGGCGATCACCGCCCACCGCGGCCCGCGCTGCGCCCTCGGTGCGCTTGTTCATCGCGCTGTGGCCCGGCGCGCCGGTGCGTCGGGCGCTCGCGGCGTGCCGCGACCGCACGCGCTGGCCGGCCGGCGCCGCGCCCACCGCCACCGACCGGCTGCACCTGACGCTGCACTTCATCGGCAACGTGCCGGCCGCGCGCGTGGCCGAGGTCGCGACCGCGCTGCAGGTGCCGGTGCAGGCCTTCGAGTTGCGCCTCGAGGTCGCCGAGTGCTGGCACGGCGGGCTCGCGGTGCTGCGGCCGCGGGCCGTCCCCCCTCGCCTGCACCAGCTGCACGCCGATCTGGCCGCGGCACTGCGGCAGCTGGCGCTGCCGGTCGAGGCGCGCGCGTTTCGTCCCCACGTCACGCTGGCGCGGCGCGGCGCGCAGCCCGCGGCGCCGGACGAGCCACTGCGCTGGCGCGTCGCCGGCTATGCGCTCGTGCAGTCGACCGCCGACGGCCGCTACCAGCCGCTGAAGCGCTATCGCTGAGCCGGCTCGAGGTCCGCCGATCGACGGGGCTCGGTCGGCAGCCGGTCAGGGCATCTCGCGCTTCACGGGCAGTCCGTGCGCCGCCCACATGCCGATGCCGCCGCGCAGGTTGGCGACGTGGGTGAAGCCGTGGTGCATCAGGAACTGCATCGCCTGGAAGCTGCGACCCCCGGTCGCGCAGGCGAGCACCAGCGGCTTGTCGCGCACCAGCTCCGTGTACCGGCGCTGGAACTGGCTCAGCGGCATCAGCACGCAGTGGGCGTGGTCGAAGGCAAGGCGCGCGGTTTCATGCGGCTCGCGCACGTCCACCAGCCACGCCCCGGCATCGAGTTGCTCGGCGCATTGCTGCGCATCCACTTCAAGCATGTTCTGACCCAATGGAGACGGAAGCGGACATTATGGGCACCCCGCTGCTTCGCCCGGCGATGGCCGGCTCGCAGGCCAGCGAACCGTGGGCATCGGGTCGGTCCGACCTCGCCCAGGCGCGCGTCTCGTGGCCGCAGCCGGCGTCGACTTCGTCGTCCCCCAGTCAACAATCGTTCATTTCCCAAGAAGGCCGAGCCCGATGAAAACCCCCGTGCCGCAACCGCTGGACTTCGAAGGCGAAGAGGTGGGCCGCATGCGGGCCGATCTGGCCGTGGCGTTGCGCGCCGCCGCACACCACGGGCTCGCCGAAGGGGTCTGCAATCACTTCAGCGTGGAGCTGCCCGACCGATCGGGGCGCTTCCTGCTCAACCCGCGCGGCCTGCTGTGGAGCGAGGTCGGCCCCGACGACATCGTGCTGATCGACGACCAGGGCAACAAGCTCGCCGGACGACACGCCGTCGAACCGACCGCGATGTTCATTCACTCGGCGATCCACCGCCTGTGCGCCAAGGCCTGCGTGCTGCACACGCACATGCCTCACGCCACCGCGCTGACGCTGACGATCGACCGGGCCTTGAACACGGCCTTGTCGCAGACCGCGATGCGGTTTCACGGGCGAGTCGCGGTGGACGCCCACTACAACGGCCTGGCGCTAGACATCGCCGAGGGCGAGCGCATCGCGCGCGCGATGCAGGGCGCCGATGTCGTCTTTCTCGGCAACCATGGCGTCGTGGTGTGCGGCGACCGCATGGCCCACGCCTACGACGACCTCTACTACCTGGAGCGCGCCTGCATGGCGCAGGTCCTG
The DNA here is from genome assembly GCA_963788635.1 of uncultured beta proteobacterium. Lineage (GTDB taxonomy): Bacteria > Pseudomonadota > Gammaproteobacteria > Burkholderiales > Burkholderiaceae_C > Rubrivivax. The sequence goes on from CAWBHE010000015.1 coordinate 323,113, forward strand.
GCCCGGTCCACCGGGCAGCCGCTGGTCCCGGTGGACGACTCGCTGGCCCGGCGTGTCCGCGATCAGACGCTCGGTGAGCGCCTGCAATCCGAACTCTTCTTCGAGGCCTTGCGGCGCACGGTCTGACGGTCCTGGCCGACAGCGGGCGGCGGCTTCGCTGCAGCCCCCCGCCATCGCCCGCGACCGCCTCGCCGCGGTTCGCGGCATCCATCCTCACTCGCGCGGCTCGCCCTGCTCGTTGACCGTGATCGTGGATCCCGGCGCGACGGTCATCTGGATGCGATGGTCCTGGCCCCGGAAGCTGTAGGTGACATCCCAATACGCGGGCCGGGCCCCGCCGGGCACGTCTTCGCAGCGCTGGACGTCCTGGGTCGCCGCCTGGCCGCCGCGACCGACGTTGGCGCCGACCGCGGCACCGGCGACGGCACCACCGACCGTGGCGATGTCCTTGCCGGTCCCGCCACCGACCTGGTGACCGAGAACGCCACCGAGGATGGCGCCGACGATCGCCCCCGGAACGTTGGCACTGCCTCGATCCTGCGAGACCTGTCCGGGCTCGACCCAGCAGCGCTGCCCGGACGTGGCGAGCACGGCCCGCACGGACGTGACCTTCGCCTCGTACAGCTGTTCGCCGCTGCGGCGGCGGCTGTCGTAGACCGGCTCGGGCGCGGGCGCATAGCGATCGTCGCCGATGCGTGCGTTCCATTCGACGGGGCGCACCGACGAGATGCGGTCGTTCAAGCCCATCGCGGCCAGCGACGGATAGCGGCCGGGACGCAGCACGGTGCACCGGCCGCGGAACCCGGCGTCATCGCAGACCTCGTAGCGGTCGCCGAGCACCACCGCCGACGAGGCGCGGTCGTTGAAGCCGGAACGCTGCAAGTCGGCGACCTGCGCTCCGGTCGTGAACGAACGGCCGGCAAAGCCTTCGGCTTCGTAGAAGATCACCTCGCCCGCCACCGGGGCGGGCGCATAGCGATCGTCACCGATGCCCGCGTTCGAGGCCACGGCCCGCACCGACGAGATGCGGTCGTTCAAGCCCATCGCGGCCAGTGACGCATAGCGGCCGGGGCGCAGCACGACGCATCGTCCGCGGAACTGGACGTCGTCGCAGACCTCGTACCGAGCCCCGATCACCACCGCCGACGAGGCGCGGTCGCCGAAGCCGGAACGCTGCAGGTTGGCGACGGGTTCTTCCGTCGTGAAGGTGCGGCCGGCAAAACCTTCACCTTCGTAGAAGGTCAACTGGCCGACCACCGGGGCCGGCGCATAGCGATCGTCGCCGATGCGCGCGTTCGAGGCCACGGCCCGTACCGACGAGATGCGGTCGTTCAAACCCATCGCGGCCAGCGACGGATAGCGGCCGGGACGCAGCACGACGCATCGACCGCGGAACCGGACGTCATCGCAGACCTCGTACCGGCCGCCGACCACCACCGCGGAGGCGGCGAGGCCGTTCAATCCGGAACGCTGCAAGTTGGCGACTTGTTTGGCCGTCGTGACGGAACGCCCCGCAAAACCCTCTTGTTCGTAGACGGTGGCCTGTGCCGCCGCCTGAGCGGCGAAGACCACTCCGGCCAGCGCCAGCAGGACTCTCAACAAGGCATTCATGTTCAACGCTCCCGGAAGATCGAAGCGCAGCATCATTCATGAGGCCCGTCGCGGTCTGTACGCAGTCGCACACAAGGGTGTCATGGCCCCGCGCGCTCGCCACCTCGCCAGCCTCGACCGATCCGACGATTCGAAGCGCGGCTCGGCGCCGGGCGACGCAGGTCCACCGGATCGGTGGTGAAAGGCGGCGCCCTCGGCCGCGTCGGCAAACCCTTCAAGCCGGCGCCGCGCCCTGCCTTGCAGCCTCGGCGATCGGAAGCAGCTCCGACTCCGTCAGCGTCTCCTGCGCGAGCAGTCGGGCCGCGCCCTGTTCCAACAGCGTTCGCCGTTCGGTGAGCACCGTGCTGGCACGGGCGAACGCCTCGTCGACGAGTGCGCGCACCGCGGCATCGATGCGCCGCGCCGTGTCTTCGGACAGTCCGCGCTCCAGCGCCATGCTGTCGGGCAGGTCCAGGAACTGCGGCCGCTGGCGCTCGTAGACCACCTGGCCGACTTCGGGCGACATGCCGTAGCGCGCCACCATGTCGTGCGCGATGTCGGTGGCCTTGACCAGGTCGTCGGCCGCACCCGTGGACACCTCGCCGATCATCAGCGCCTCGGCCGCGCGGCCGCCGAGCAGCACCGCCAGGCGGTTGCGCAGTTCGCTGCGGCTGGCGAGATAGCGGTCCTCGCTCGGGCGTTGCATCGTGTAGCCGAGTGCGCCGACGCCGCGCGGCACGATCGAGATCTTGTGCACCGGGTCGGCGCCGGGCAGCGTCATCGCGACCAGCGCGTGGCCCATCTCGTGCACGGCCACCGTGCGCCGCTCCTTCGTGCCGAGCACGCGCTGGTGGCGCTCGAGGCCGGCGACGACACGCTCGACCGCCGCCGTGAAGTCGGGCATCGCGACCGCATCGGCGCCGCGCCGGGTGGCCAGCAGCGCCGCCTCGTTGACGAGGTTGGCGAGGTCGGCGCCGGCGAAGCCCGGCGTCAGCGCGGCCACCGCGTCGGGGTCGACGTCGGTCCCCAGCGTGACCTTCTTCAGGTGCACGCGCAGCACGTCGGCGCGGCCCTTGCGGTCGGGCCGGTCGACCAGCACCTGGCGGTCGAAGCGGCCGGCGCGCAGCAGCGCCGGGTCCAGGATCTCGGGCCGGTTCGTCGCGGCCAGGATCACGACGCCGGTGCTGGCGTCGAAACCGTCCATCTCGGCGAGCAGCTGGTTCAGCGTCTGCTCCTTCTCGTCGTGGCCGCCGCTCATCGGCCCGATGCCGCGCGCGCGACCGAGCGCGTCGAGCTCGTCGATGAAGATGATGCAGGGCGCCGACGCGCGCGCCTGCTCGAACAGGTCGCGCACCCGCGCCGCGCCGACGCCGACGAACATCTCGACGAACTCCGAGCCGGTGATGCTGAAGAACGGCACCCCGGCCTCGCCCGCCATCGCGCGCGCGAGCAGCGTCTTGCCGGTGCCGGGCGGTCCCACCAGCAGGATGCCCTTGGGCATGTGCGCGCCGAGCCGGCCGTAGGCCTTGGGGTTCTTCAGGAAGTCGACCGACTCGCGCAGTTCGGCCTTGGCCTCGTCGACGCCGGCCACGTCGTCGAAGCTGACCTTCACGTCGGTTTCCGAATGCAGCTTGGCGCGGCTCTTGCCCACCGACAGCAGCCCGCCCAGCCCCCCTTGGGCCGCCAGGCGCTTGCCCATGAAGCTCCAGACGGCCAGCAGCAGCAGCGCCGGAACGACCCACGACAGCAGGTCGCGCAGCAGCGTGTTCTCGACGACCCCTTCGAAGCGCACGTTGTAGGGTTCCAGCTCGCGCGCGAGATCGGGTGCGACGCGCGTGGTCACGATGCGCGTGCGGCCATCGGGGGTCGGTGCCTTGAGCTTGCCGGTGATGAACTGGCTGCCGATCGAGATCGATTCCAGCTGACCGGCCTTCAGGGCGTGCAAGAACTCGCTGTACGGGATCGGCTGCACCTGGGTCGACGTGACCCACAGGTCGCGCATCCAGAACAGCGCCACCAGCGCGAGCATCAGCAGCCACAGGTTGCCGGGTTTCCATGGCAGCGGCGACGCGGGCGTCGGCGGCTGGGGGGCAGGCGGCTTGTTCGCGTTCATCCAGTCATTCTCTTCCCGTCGAGGACGGGACCTTCGACGGACCCGATGCCCCCCGGCGCGACGCGCCTTCACCGCCTCGGGATCGGCCACCGCGGCCCGATGACGCGATCCTTGTCCGTCGCGAGGCTCGGTGCGCTGACGCGCAGACGCGCCTTCGAATCGCGTGCATCTTGAGGGCCTTCATGGCACGACAGACAAGGATGGGATCTCATGAATCGTTCACGGCTGCGCGAGATGGCCCTTTCGAGGTGGGACAACGAGGGCGGCGCGGGGGCCCCTGCGTTGCCGGAGGCTGACTTCCCACGGGACTGCGAGACCGAATCCCCGGCGCTCGGCAACTCCGAGCTGGTGCAACTGCGCATCCGCGTGATCGCCATGGAAAGCCTGCTGATCACGCTGCTCTCCGAAGCGTCCGCGCCGCAGCTCGACCTGGCTCGCGAGATGGCGAGCTACATATCGCCCAGGCGCGGCTGCACCCAGCACCGCATGACGATCCATGCCGCCACGCAGATGCGCCATCTGGTCGGGCGCGCCGGCCAGATCCGCGGCAGGGCGCTGTGCTGAGCCGTCGCGGCAAGACGCGGGGTCGCGCGACGGCCCTCAGCGGCTGACCCAGCGGCGAAGCAACCAGCGGCGCAACGGCGTCAGCCGCGTTCGCACGCAGTTGTTGGCCGCCATCCGGATCGCTTCGGCCTGGGTCGGGTAGGTGTGGATCACGCGCGCCACCGTGCGCAGGCCGATGCCGGCCACCATCGCCAGCGAAATGCCGTTGATCATCTCGCCCGCGTGACGCGCGACCACGGTCGCGCCCAGGATGGTGTCGGTGCCTTCACGAACGTGGAGCTTCACGAAGCCGTCTTCCTCGCCGTCGGCGATCGCGCGGTCGACGTCGTGCATCGGCACCGTGAAGGTCTTCACCGGAATGCCGCGCTCGCGCGCCTGCTTGACGTAGAGGCCGACGTGGGCGACTTCGGGGTCGGTGTAGGTGCACCACGGAATCGTCAGCGCGCTGACGCGCCGGCGGCCGAGCAAGAGCGCGTTGCGCACCACGATCCGGGCCGAGGCGTCGGCGGTGTCGGTGTACTGGTGTTCGAGGCAGACGTCGCCGGCCGCGAAGATGCGCGGGTTGCTGGTGCGCAGGAAGTCGTCGACCCGGATGCCGGCCTGGACGTCGTAGACGACGCCCGCGGCTTCGAGGTCCAGGCCGCCGACCGCCGGGGCGCGCCCGATGCCGGTCAGTATCTGCTCTGCCGCGATCGTCGCGACGTTCCCGTCGTTGACCGTCTCGACGAGCTTGCGGCCGCCTTCGACGCGCACCGTGACGGCGCGGGTGTTGAGGTGGATCTCGACGCCGTCGCGCGCCAGCGCGTCGGAGACCATCTGCGCCGCGTCGCGTTCTTCCTGGGGCAGGAACAGAGGTTCGTCGTGGGCAATGATCGTGCGCGCGCCGAAGCGGCCGAAAGCCTGCGCCAGTTCGCAGCCCACCTGCCCGCCACCGATCACCAGCAGGCTCTTCGGCAGCACCGTCAGGTCGAAGACGGTCTCGTTGGTGAGATAGCCGGCCTCGGCCAGCCCCGGAATCGTCGGCAGCACCGAGCGCGAGCCGGTGGCGATCAGCGCCTTCCTGAAGCGAAGGCGCGTGCCTTCGACCTCGACCGCCTCGCCGCTCGTGAATCGCGCCGTGCCGAAGAACACGTCGATGCCCTCGGCCATCAGGCGCGATGCCGAATCGACGCGGCTGATGCGCGTGCGAATGCGCCGCATGCGTTCCATCGCCAGCGGAAAGTCGACGTGAATGTCCTGCGGCATCCGTGCGCCGTAGTTGGCGGCGTCGCGCATCTCGGCGTACAAGCGCGCCGTGCGGATCAGCGACTTCGACGGCACGCAGCCGTAGTTCAGGCAGTTGCCGCCCAGCAGGTGGCTTTCGATCAGCGCGACCCGGGCGCCCAGCGCGGCGGCGGCGCGCGCGGCCACCAGCCCGGCCGGCCCACCGCCGATCACCAGCAGATGGTACGGATCGCGCGGGCGCGGATTGCGCCAGTCCGGCGGCCGTGCGTTGTCGCACAACTCGAGGTCGTGCGCGCCCTCGGCGGGACGGACGAGCGGTGGATGGGGGTTCCGGCGCATCGGTGCGGGTCCGATTCGAGCGGCTACAACCAGCCGCCACGGAAACCCGCGCGGCGCAAGCCGGTGCGCACGACGGCATTGCCGCGACCCAGCCGCCACAGCAGGCCGCTGCGGTAGTTCTCGATCATCAGCACGATCATCCCCTGGTCGAGGCCGAAGAGGCCTTCGGAGATCCAGCCCGTCGGCCCCGCTTCGGTGACGGTCGCGTTGAAGCCGCTGGCGCGGATCGACGCGTCGCCGCCGTCGCGCCCGCGGGTCGCCATGCGGCGCAGTGCCGGCAGCGCGATCTCGGGCGCGAACACCAGCGACGAGAGCGTGGACGAGCCGGCGATGGTGCCGTCGTCGGGGCCGTAGGGCACCCCACGCGCGGCATAGCCGTAGAACGCCTGGCGACGGCCCGCGACCGGCCGCGGCTCGACGCTCGGGCCGTCGCCGGCCGAGAGGCCCCAGCAGTCCGCGTCGTAGCCCGCGAAGCCGTGCGGATTGCGCGTGGCGTACTCGCGCTGAACGACGGTGGCGCGTCGACTGTTCTCGAAATAGTCGCACTTCTTTTCGCGCATGAAGCGGTCGCGGATGCCGCGAAAATCGATCCACGCGTGCGAAAACTGGTGGATGAACAGCGGGCCCGCGTACAGGAAGTCGATCCCGTACAGGTTCTCCCACTGGTAGGTCACCGTCCAGTCGACGAAGCTCTGCTCGGTGAGCGGGTGCGTCGGCGATCCCAGGCCCAGCACGTAGAGCAGGATCGCTTCGCTGTAGCCTTCCCAGCCGTAGTGCAGGAAGCCGCATTCGGGCTTCCAGCCGTGCATCACGGCCGAACCGTCGCGCTGCGCCCAGCGCCAGTCGACGCGGCGGTAGAGCGCATCGGCGAGGCGGCGCAACTCGCTCTCGGCCGGCGTGTCGGCGCTGAAGTAGGCGGCGGCGGTCAGCACGCCGGCCATGAGCAACGCCGTATCGATCAGCGACAGCTCGGACCGCCAGACCCGGGTTCCGTGGTGCAGGTCGAGGAAATGGAAATAGAAGCCGCGGTGGCCGGTGGCCGCCGGCTCGCCCGACTGGTCGCTGTCCATGAAGAAGCGCAGGGCCGCGAGCGTGCGGGCGACCGCATCGGCGCGATCGATCCAGCCGTGCTCGACGCCGACCGGATAGGCCGACAGCGCGTAACCCACCACCGCGATGCTCGCCGGCGACCCGTCGCGCGTGGTGTCGGCGACGAGGCCGTTGCTCGCATTCGCGTTGTGCACGAAGTAGTCGAAGGCCGCGCGCTGCAGGCGCTCGAGCAGCGCGTCGTCGTCGGGGTGCTCGGCCCTCGGCGACCGCGCGGAATCAGTCGCGCGCACGGCGGGGGGCGGCAGGCGATGCGATCGCCCGGTCCACGAGCGTTTGCGCCTCGGCGAGGAGGCGTTGCAGGTGCTCGGTGCCGAGGAAGCTCTCGGCATAGATCTTGTAGATGTCTTCGGTGCCCGACGGCCGCGCGGCGAACCAGCCGTTGTCGCTGCTCACCTTGATGCCGCCGATCGCCGCGCCATTGCCCGGGGCGTTGCCGAGGATGCCGGTGATCCTCTCGCCGGCCAGCTCGGTGGCCTGCACGTGCTGCGGCGCGAGCGCCGCCAGCCGCTGTTTCTGCTGCGGCGTCGCTGGCGCTTCGACCCGGTCGGCCACCGGGTCGCCGAACTCGTGCGCGAGCGCGGTGTACCGGCGGCCCGGGTCGCTTCCCGAGCGCGCCGTGATCTCGGCCGCGAGCAGCGCTGCGGCAATGCCGTCCTTGTCGGTGGTCCACACCGTGCCGTCGCGGCGCAGGAAGGTGGCGCCCGCGCTTTCCTCGCCGGCGAATCCGAGCGTGCCGTCCTGCAGGCCGGAGGCGAACCACTTGAAGCCCACCGGCACCTCGTAGAGCGCGTGCCCGAGGCGACCGGCCAACCCGTCGATGAGGCGCGTGCTGACGATGGTCTTGCCGACCGCGGCGTTCGCGCCCCACTGCGGTCGGTGCCGGAACAGGTAGTCGATGGCCACCGCCAGATAGTGGTTCGCCGGCAGCAGGCCCGCCTGCGGGGTGACGATGCCATGCCGGTCGTGGTCGGTGTCGCAGGCGAGCGCGATGTCGAAGCGGTCCTTGATGTCGAGCACGCGCTGCATGGCGTACGGCGACGACGGATCCATTCGGATGCGGCCGTCCCAGTCGACCGTCATGAAGGCAAAGGTCGGGTCGACCGCATCGTTGACGACGCTCAGGTCGAGTCGGTAGCGCTCGGCGATGCGTGCCCAGTAGTGCACCCCGGCGCCGCCGAGCGGATCGACGCCGATGCGGATGCGGGCATCGCGGATCGCCTGCAGGTCGATGACCTGGTCGAGCTCGGCGACATAGGCGCCGAGAAAGTCGTGGCGGTGCGTCGTCGCCGCGCGCAACGCTCGCGCATGGGCGACGCGTCGGACGCCGTCCAGCCGGTGTTCGAGCAGAGCGTTGGCGGCGGACTCGATCCAGCCGGTGGTCGCCTCGTCGGCCGGACCGCCGTTGGGCGGGTTGTACTTGAAGCCGCCGCTGTCGGGCGGGTTGTGCGACGGGGTCACGACGATGCCGTCGGCCAGGCCGGTGCTGCGGCCGCGGTTGTGCGCCAGGATCGCGTGCGAGATGGCCGGCGTCGGCGTGGTTTCGTCGTCGATGGCGAGCATCACGTCGACGCCGTTGGCCGCGAGGACTTCGAGCGCGCTGGCGCAGGCCGGACCCGACAGCGCGTGCGTGTCGACGCCGAGAAAGAGCGGTCCGGTGATGCCTCGGCCCCGGCGGCGATCGCAGATGGCCTGCGTGATCGCCAGCACATGCGCCTCGTTGAACGACTTGTCGAACGAAGACCCGCGGTGCCCCGAGGTCCCGAAGGCGACGCGCTGTGCCGGCACCGAGGGATCGGGCGCCTCGGTGGCGTAGGCGCTGACGAGCTTGTCCACGTCGACGAGCAAGGACGGCGGAGCCGGCTTGCCGGCGAGCGGGCTGACGTGGCTGGTGTGGCTGGTGCGGTTGGCCATTGGTTGCACTAGCTGGCGGCACCGCGCGAGCGGCGATGGCGGCGGGGCAGCGCGTTGGTCGAGCGGTCGTGGGCGAGCGGCGGCTCGGTCGCGCGTTCGAGCGCGGCCAACGTGCGCCGCGCCGAGGGGCGGAGGGAGTTCATGGCCCCTCAGCCTGGGCTCGCGCCGGTGAGCTGCGAACTCCTCTCCTTGATGCGCGACAGCAGCGCGCCCCACGATGTCGAGAACGCCTCGGTGCCTTCGCGCTGCAACTGCGCGGCCAGCGCGTCGTCGTCCACGCCTTCGCGTCTGAGCTCGTCGAGCACCGCCTCGGCGTAGCCGCCGCCCGCCGGCATGGGGGCGCCGACCCGGCCATGGTCGGCGAATGCCAGCAGCGTCTTGTCCGGCATGGTGTTGATCGTGTCGGGTGCCGCGAGCGCGTCGACGTAGAGCGTGTCGGGCGCCTGCGGGTCCTTGGTGCCGGTGCTCGCCCACAGCAGCCGCTGCGGGCGGGCGCCGGCCTGGGCGAGCTTTTTCCAGCGCACCGAGGCGAGCAGTTCGCGGTACGCCTTGTAAGTGCGCATCGCGATCGCGATGCCCAGGCGGTTGCGGTACTGCGGCGAAATCTCTTCCTTCACGGCAACGTCCCAGCGACTCACGAACATCGAGGCGACCGATTCGACCTTCGGCGTCAACCCCGCGCCGAGGCGCCGTTCGATGCCGCGCATGTACGCCTCGGCCGCGGCCAGGTAGTGCTCGCGCGAGAACAGCAAGGTCACGTTGATCGGCACGCCGGCGAAGATCGACTCCTCGATGGCCGCGATGCCCGCCGGCGTTCCGGGAATCTTGATGAAGAGGTTCGGCCGCGCGGCCGCGGCGTGCTGCCGCGCGGCGGCCTGGATCGTCTTCGTGGTGTCGCCGGCGAGCAGCGGCGACACCTCGAGCGAGACCCAGCCGTCGACGCCGTCGGTGGCCTCGTGGATCGGCCGGAACAGGTCGGCGGCCTGCCGCAGGTCGTCGCGCGCGAGGGCAAAGAACAGGTCCTCGCCCGACTCCCCACGCCGGGCCAGTTCGCGGATCGCGTCGTCGTAGGCGCCGCCGTGGCCGATCGCGTGCTCGAAGATCGTCGGGTTCGAGGTCAGCCCGGTCACCGACAGGTCCGCGATGTAGCGCGCGAGCGTGCCGCTGGCGAGCAACTCGCGGCCGAGGTTGTCGAGCCACAGGCTCTGTCCGATGTCGTGCAGCTTGCGGGTGTTGGCGTTCATCATGTCTCCTGTGTCGCGTTTGCCGTGCCTGCCGGGTCGTGCCAGCCGCCGTCGTTCGCGATCAGCGCATCGGCAGCCTCGGGGCCCCACGTTCCGGGCCCATAGGGCAGCGCCCGGCGCGGGTTCCGCAGCACCGGCTCGACCACGGCCCACGCGGCAACCACCGCGTCCTGGCTCGTGAAGAGGGCACCGTCGCCGGCCATGGCATCGCCGAGCAGCCGCTCGTAGGTCGATTCCTCGTTCGGCGTCTCCTCGCAGAGGTAGAGCTCGCGCTGGTCGCCGAAGAAGCCCTTGCCCGCGCGCTTGACGCGGGCCGCGAGCGCAATCGCCGACGCCGGCTGCAGCTTGAACCGCACGTAGTTGGCACGGCCATCGGCGGGGCGCGAATCGTCGAACAGCGATTGCGGGGGCGGCTGCAGCTGCACCAGCACTTCGACCGCCGTGCTCGGCAGCCGCTTGCCCGAGCGCAGGTACCAGGGCACGCCGGCCCAGCGCCACGAGTCGACGTACAGGCGCAACGCGCAGAAGGTCTCGACATCGGAGTCGGGCGCGACATCCTTCTCGCCACGGTAGCCGACGTACTGGCCGCGCACGACGTCGTCGGGCGCGAGCGGGCGCATCGCATGGAAGACGCTCGCCTTGGCACGGTGCACCGCCTCGAAACTCTGGCAGTCGGGCGGCTCCATCGCGAGCAGCGCGACGATCTGGAACAGGTGGTTCTCGATCACGTCGCGCAGGCACCCGGCGCTTTCGTAGAAGCCGCCGCGCTGACCGACGCCGAAGTCCTCGGCCAGCGTCACCTGCACGCTCGCCACGTGGTGGCGGTTCCAGATCGGCTCGAGAAATGAATTGGCGAAGCGGAAATAGAGGATGTTCATGATCGCCTCCTTTCCGAGGTAGTGGTCGATGCGAAAGATCGACGACTCCGTGAACACCGAGCGCGCGACCGCGTCGAGCTCGATCGCCGACGCCAGGTCGCGCCCGAACGGCTTCTCGACGATGACGCGGGCATTCGCGGCGAGACCGGCGGCGCCGAGGCTCTGGATGACCGTGGCGAACAGCGACGGCGGGATCGCGAGATAGTGCGCCGGCCGTTGCGCGCCGCCGAGTGCGGCCTTCAGCGCCAGGAAGGTGGCAGGGTCTTCGTAGTCGCCGCTGACATAGCGCAGCCGGGAGACGAGGCGATCGAATGCGGCCCGGTCGTCGACCCCGCCTTCGCGCACGACGCTGTCGCGAACGCGCTGCTGCAACTGATCGACGCTCCACCTCGACGATGCGACACCGATGATCGGAACGTCCAGCGCGCCCTTCTTCACCATCGCGTAAAGCGCGGGCAAGATCTTCTTGCCGACCAGGTCGCCGGTGAAGCCGAAGATCACGAGCGCATCGGAGGGCGAGGCCTCGCCGGCCCGGCCTGTCGTCGCGGCTGAGCCCATGACGGCCTTATCCCCTCGTCTCGACATGGCCGCCGAACTCGTGCCGCATCGCCGACAGCAGGCGGTTGGCGAAATCGGCTTCGCCGCGCGAGGTGAAGCGGTCGTACAAGGCAGCGCTCAAGACATGCGCGGGCACCGCTTCGTCGAGCGCCGCCTGGATGGTCCAGCGGCCCTCGCCGGAGTCCGAGACGCGGCCGTCGTAGCCCGCCAGTTGGGGATCCTTCAGCAGCGCGAGCGCCGTGAGGTCGAGCAGCCACGATCCGATGACGCTGCCGCGACGCCAGACTTCGGCGATCGCGGGCAGGTTCATCTCGTACTGGTAGTGCTCGGGACGGCGCAGCGGCGTGGTCTCGGCGTCGACCGCGCGCTCGCGCCGGCCGGTGTCGGCATGGCGCAGGATGTTGAGGCCTTCCGCGTACGCCGCCATCATGGCGTACTCGACGCCGTTGTGGACCATCTTGACGAAGTGGCCCGCACCGTGGGCGCCGCAGTGCAGGAAGCCCTGCTCGGCATCGTCGATGCCCCCGGCGCGACCGGGCGTGCGCGCCGCCGCGTCGGCACCCGGTGCGAGCGCCGCGAAGATCGGCCCGAGGTGTTCGACGACACCCGCTTCGCCGCCGATCATCAGGCAGTAGCCGCGCCCCTGTCCGGCGACGCCGCCGCTCGTGCCCACGTCGACGTAGTGGACGCCCGACGAGGCGAGTTGCTCGCCCCGTCGAATGTCGTCGTGGTAGTGCGAGTTGCCACCGTCGATGACGATGTCGCCGGGGTCGAGTTGCGCGGCCAGCGCATCGAGTACCGGGTCGACGACGCTGGCCGGCAGCATCAGCCAGATCGCCCGCGGCCGTTCCAGGGCGGCCACCAGCTCGGCGAGCGTCGCCGCCGCGACGGCGCCTTCGCGGCGCAAGACGTCGGCAGCCGGGGCCTGCGCGTCATGGACGACGCAGGCATGGCCTTTCGCGAGGAGGCGCCGCACCATGCTCGCGCCCATTCGACCCAAACCGATCATCCCGAGCTGCATGGCTTCTCCGATGGCTGTTCGCTGCCGGACGTCGGCGCTGTCGCACGGCGAGCGACCCGGCACTGCGGCTCGACCCCAGCGTCGAATGAGACCGCGAACGGATCCGGTGGTTCCCGCCGTGGCGCCTTGCGCATGCTGCGAAGGATCGCCCGCCACGGGCAGTCCTGTCAGTCCGCAAGCGCACAGACGTGGCTTCGGCGTCGGAACATCGTCCCGCAGGAACGTCAGCGGGCACCGCCGGCACGCACCACCGGCCGTCCATCCGGCAGAACAGGAGTCGCCATGTCCGATCCGCTCGATCAACTGTGCATCGACACCATCCGCTTTCTCTCGGTCGATGCGGTGCAGAAGGCCAACAGCGGGCACCCGGGCATGCCGCTCGGCGCCGCGCCCATGGCCTATGCGCTGTGGACGCGCCTGCTGAAGTGCCATCCGGCCAACCCCGACTGGCCCGACCGCGACCGCTTCGTGCTGTCCGCGGGGCACGGCTCGATGCTGCTCTACAGCCTGCTGCACCTGAGCGGCTACGAGCTCTCGCTCGACGACATCAAGCGCTTTCGACAGTGGGGCAGCAAGGCGCCGGGCCATCCCGAGCGCGGGCACACGCCAGGGGTCGAAGTCACCACCGGCCCGCTCGGGCAGGGGCTGGCCAACGCGGTCGGCATGGCGATGGCCGAAGCGCAGCTGGCAGCGCGCTACAACCGCGATGGTCATTGCGTCGTCGACCATCGCACCTACGCGATCGTCAGCGACGGCGACCTGATGGAAGGCGTGGCCTCCGAAGCCGCCTCGCTCGCCGGGCACCTGAAGCTGGGCAAGCTGATCTGCCTGTACGACGACAACCGGGTCACGCTGTCGGCCGGCGTCGACATCACCTTCTCGGAAGATCGCGCGGCGCGCTTCGAGGCCTATGGATGGCACGCGGTGCGGGTGGCCGACGGCAACGACGTCGAGGCGGTCACCGCCGCGCTGCACGACGCGCGGGCGCAGGAATCGCGCCCGTCGCTGATCCTGGTGCGCACGCATCTGGGCTACGGGTCGCCCGACAAGCAGGACCGTTTCGAGGCGCACGGCGCGCCCCTCGGCGTGGACGAGGTGCGCTTGACGAAGGAGCATCTGGGCTGGCCGGTGGACCCGCCGTTCCTCATCCCCGACGCGGCGCTCGCACACATGCGCGGCGCGCTCGCGCGCGGCGCCCGCGACGAGGCCGCGTGGAACGCACGCATGACGGCCTACGCGCAGGCGTTTCCCGAGCTCGCGGCGACACTGCAGCGCAGCCTGCGCGGCGAATTGCCGCCCGGCTGGGACGCCGACATTCCCGTGTTTCCGGCCGACGCCAAGGGCCTGGCCACGCGGGTCGCGTCGGGCAAGGTGATGAACGCGATCGCACCGAGGCTGCCGTCGTTGAGCGGCGGGTCGGCCGACCTCGATCCGTCGACCAAGACCGCGCTCGATGGCCTCGGCGACTTCGATCCTCCCGGGACGCCCGGCGCGGACACGCAAGGATCGGATGGCGGCGGCTGGAGCCCTGCCGGACGCAACCTGCATTTCGGCGTGCGCGAGCATGCGATGGGTGCGATCGCCAACGGCATGGCGGCACACGGCGGCGTGATCCCCTACGGCGCGACCTTCCTCGTCTTCTCGGACTACATGCGCCCGGCGATCCGGCTGGCCGCGCTCGCGCGGCTGCACGTCGTGCACGTCTTCACGCACGACAGCATCGCACTCGGAGAGGACGGCCCGACGCACCAGCCGGTGGAGCAGCTGGCCAGTCTGCGCGCGATCCCCGGGCTCACGGTGATCCGCCCTGCCGACGCGAACGAGACGGCCGTGGCGTGGCGGGTGGCCATCGAGTCCCGCGATCGACCCGTGCTGCTCGCGCTCACCCGGCAGGACGTGCCCACGCTCGACCGCAGCCGCTGCGCGAGCGCCGACGGCCTGCGCCGGGGCGCCTATGTGCTGAGCGACGCGAAGCAGGGTCCGCCGGCATTGATCCTCATCGCGAGCGGCTCGGAAGTCGGCCTCATCCTCGCCGCCGCGCGGCGGCTGGAGGGCGAAGGTGTCGCCGTGCGCTGCGTCTCGATGCCGAGCTGGGACCTGTTCGACGCCCAGCCGGCGGGTTATCGCGACGAGGTGCTGCCGCCCGCCGTGCCCGCGCGGCTGGCGGTGGAACTCGGTGTGGCGCAGGGCTGGCACCGCTGGGTCGGCGATCGTGGCGACATGCTCGGCGTCGAGCGCTTCGGCGCGTCCGCGCCGGCCGAGGTGCTGCTGCGCGAATTCGGCTTCACGGTCGACAACGTCGCGGCGCGCGCGCGCCGGCTGCTCGCCACCCAGCGCGCCCGCCATGCGCCATGAATCCGAGGTCGGCGGCCCCGTGCGCCGGGACTCCGCGGCCGACCCCGTGAGCGGCAGGATCGCCAATGCGCGCGCGCGGCACCGGCGACAAGAGCCCCACGCACCGCGACGCAGAATCAGGCGCCGCTCTCAGCGCCCGAGCATGCCAAGGCCGGTCCGCCGACTCATCCGGCGCCGAGCATCCGACGTGGGTCGACCCAGAGATCGAAGTCGCTGCCGCTGACGCCCCCCACGCTCAGCGCCGCCTCGCGCAGGCTCACGCCTTCGCGATGCGCGTGCTTGGCGATCGCCGCGGCGCGGTCGTATCCGATATGGGGTGTCAGCGCGGTGACCAGCATCAACGAGCTCTCCAGCAAGGCCTGCATGCGAACCGCGTTCACCTCGATGCCCTCGACGCAGTGCGTGGCAAAGCTCGCCATCGCGTCGCTCAGCAGGCGCAGACTGTCGAGCAGGTCGTAGGCGATCAGCGGCTTGTAGACATTCAGCTCGAACTGCCCGAGGCCCGCAGCGATGCCGATGGCCACGTCGTGACCCATGACTTGCGCGCACACCATCGTCAGCGCCTCGACCTGGGTCGGGTTGACCTTGCCCGGCATGATCGAGCTGCCCGGTTCGTTCTCGGGCAGGTGCAACTCGCCCAGTCCGGCACGCGGACCGCTGCCCATCAGGCGGATGTCATTGGCAATCTTGTTCAGCGCGATCGCCAGCATTCGCAATGCGCCATGCAGGCCCACCAACGCTTCATGCCCGGCCATCGCGGCGAAGAGATTCGGCGCCACGTGGAAGGGCTCGCCGAGCCGCGCTGCCAGCAGCGACGCGACGCGTTGGCCGAATTCCGGGTGGGTGTTCATCCCGGTGCCGACCGCGGTGCCGCCGATGGCCAGCGCGTGCACGGCCGGCAAGGCGTGGCGAATGGCGGCCTCGGCCAGGGCCAGCTGCGCTTCATAGCCCCCGAACTCCTGCCCCAGCGTGACCGGCGTGGCGTCCTGCAAGTGGGTGCGCCCGACCTTGACGGTGCCCGCGAACTCGGTCGCCTTGCCCTGGAGCGCCGATCGCAGCCGGCCGAGCGACGTCAGCAGCGGCCGAGTCATAGCCACCGCCGCGAGATGCATGGCCGTGGGGAACGCGTCGTTCGACGATTGACCCCGATTCACGTCGTCGTTGGGGTGCACCTTGCGGCCGCCCCCCAACGTTCCGCCCAGCGCCAGCGACGCGAGGTTGGCGACCACCTCGTTGACGTTCATGTTGCTCTGCGTCCCCGAGCCGGTTTGCCAGACCGACAGCGGAAACGAGTCATCGAACTCGCCCGCCGACACACGCGCTGCCGATGCGGCGATGGCCTGGGCCTTTTCCTTGTCCAGGAGACCCAGTTCGAGGTTGACGTCGGCCGCCGCTCGCTTGATCTCGGCCAGCGCATGGATCACCTCCACGGGCATGCGTTGCGTGCCGATCGCGAAGTAGCGTCGGCTGCGTTCGGTCTGGGCCGCCCACAGTGCGTCGGCGGGCACGTCGATCGGACCCATGCTGTCGGTTTCCGACCGGGTGGACATGGGTGCTAGGTCCTCGGCCCGGACGCGGCCGGCGCGACGCCACGCGCCGCGCTCGCGTCGCCGGGCGCATGTCGCAGGTGAGCATCGAAGCCGCGCACGGAGGCTAGGTTCCGCAGAAGGTCTGGTAGCCGGCCGTGACCGCCGCCGGCGCCGGCTCCGCGTAGGGGGCGAGCTCCGGCGCCTCCTCGTACGGCCGGCGCAGCGCGGCGAGCAGCCGCTCGAACGGCGCGAGGTCGTCCTCGTTCGTGGCGGCGGCCAACGCCTCCTCGACGCGGTGGTTGCGCGGGATGATCCAGGGGCTCGCGCGCCGCATGCGCGCCGCGCGCTCGCTGGCGCCGGGCCCGCCGGCGGCAGCGTCGAGCGCACAGCGCTCGCGCCAGCGCGCCAGCCAGGGGTCCAGCGCTGCCGGCTCGGCCAGCAACGCACGCAGTGGCGCCTCGCGCCCCTCGGCCGCATCGGCCAGGCGCCGCCAGGCGAGCGTGAAGTCCACCGACTGTGCGTGCAGCAGCGCGAGCCAATCCTCGGCGAGCGCGGTGTCGGCCTCGTCGTCGGCGACCGCGGCCGCGAAGAGCCCGAGCTTGGCCCGCTGGCCGCGCAGGAGCGCTGCGGCGTAGAGGCCGGGGAAGGCATCGATGACGTCCGTCACCTGCGCCACCGCACGCTGGATGGCGGCCTCGTCTTCCGATGCGGCCATCAGCGGCAGCAGCGTCTCGGCCAGGCGCGCCAGGTTCCAGCGCGCGATGCGCGGCTGGTTGGCGTAGGCGTAGCGGCCGCCGTGGTCGATGCTGCTGAAGACGGCGGCCGGGTCGTAGGCCTCGATGAAGGCGCACGGGCCGTAGTCGATCGTCTCGCCGGAGATCGTCATGTTGTCGGTGTTCATCACGCCGTGGATGAAGCCCACGTTCATCCACTGCGCGATCAGAGAGGCCTGGCGCTCGGCGACGGCGCGCAGCAGCGCGAGGTAGGGCTCGGGCGTGCCGGCCAGCGCCGGGTCGTGGCGTGCGATCGTGTAGTCGGCCAGCTGGCGCAGCTTGTCGACCGCGCCCTGCGCCGCGAAGAACTGGAAGGTGCCCACGCGCAGATGGCTCGCGGCCACGCGCGTGAGCACCGCGCCGGGCAGCGTGACCTCGCGCGAAACCGGCTCACCGGTCGCGGCGACCGCCAGCGCGCGGGTCGTCGGGATGCCCAGCGCGTGCATCGCCTCGCCGATCAGCACCTCGCGCAGCATCGGGCCGACGGCCGCCTTGCCGTCGCCACCGCGCGAGAACGGCGTGCGGCCGGAGCCCTTGAAGGCGACATCGCGGCGCCGGCCGGCGCGGTCGACCAGCTCGCCGAGCAGCAGCGCGCGGCCGTCACCGAGCCGCGGCGAGAAGCCACCGAACTGGTGGCCGGCGTAGGCCTGCGCGATCGGCTCGGCGTCCGCGGGCAGCGCATTGCCCGCGAACAACGCGGCGCCGGCATCACCGTGCAGCGCGGCGGCGTCGAGCCGCAGCTCCGCCGCCAGCGCATCGTTGAGGAACAGCAGCCTCGGCGCGGGCACCGGCGCGGGCTTCCACGGCACGTAGAAGCCCGGCAGCTCGCGGGCGTAGGTGTTGTCGAAGCCGAATCGGAGCATGGATGGCGGACGGGAGCGCGGGACGACAGTGTGCCGGGCATCGGCCGGCCATGGTGGCGCATGGGTTGTGCCGCAGGGGGCCCATGGAATGCCGAGTCCCCCGGCCCGCTGGAGCGGACCGTCGAGTCCCGAGTTCGACCCCTGTGCAGCCGTCGCAATTCAATCGCGACGGAGGCAAACCAGGCGGTCCGGGACCGCGCCCTCGATCACCCAGGGGCTAGGCGGGTGGGCAAACCTGACCGAAACGACCGAGCGCAGGCACGGACGATCGGATGCGCGAGATCGCCCTGAAGGCGCCGACCTACGCGCTCGCGCGGTCCAGCTTGAACGTCCCGACCGCGTCTGCCAGTCGTTGCGCCTGGTCCTTGAGCGACTCCGCTGCCGCGGCCCCCTGTTCGACCAGCGCGGCGTTCTGTTGCGTCATCTGATCGAGTTGCCCCACCGCTGCGGTGACTTGGCCAAGGCCCTCGGTCTGTTCGGTGGCGGCCGCCGTGACCTCGCCAATGATGTGCGACACGCGCTGAACCGAGGCCACGATCTCGCTCATCGTCTGCCCTGCGTCGGCGACCAGACGCGAGCCGGACTCGACCCGGTCGACGCTGGCGCCGATCAGGCTCTTGATCTCCTTGGCGGCCTCGGCCGAGCGCTGGGCGAGGCTGCGCACTTCGGCGGCGACCACCGCGAAACCGCGGCCTTGTTCACCGGCGCGGGCGGCCTCGACCGCCGCGTTCAGCGCGAGGATGTTGGTCTGGAACGCGATGCCGTCGATGACGCCGATGATGTCGGCGATCTTCTTCGAGCTGGCATTGATCTCGCCCATGGTCACCACCACTTGCGACACCACCGTGCCGCCGCGTACCGCGACCTCGGCGGCCGAGCCGGCGAGTTGGTTCGCTTGGCGAGCCGCGTCGGCGGACTGCTTGACCGTGCCCGAGAGCTGCTCCATCGAAGCGGCCGCCTGCTGCAGGCTCGATGCCGTCTTCTCGGTGCGCGTGCTCAGATCCTGGTTGCCGGTGGCGACTTCGGCACTGGCGGTGTGGATGCTGTCGGTACTGCTGCGCACCTGGCCCACCATCTGGCGCAAGGCCTGCTGCATCTTGTGCAGCGAGGACAACAGTTCGGCGGTCTCGTCATGGCCTTGGACCGCGATGGTGCGCGTCAGATCGCCCAGGGCGATCGACTCGGCGGCGGCCTTGGCCTCGTTGATGGGCCGCACGATCGAGCGTGTCAGGCGCCAGGAGAGCAGGCCGGCCAGCAGCAAAGCCAGGCCGCCGCCGAGCGCCAGCGCAATCGTCCCGTAACGGGCAGCCGTGTCGGCCCGCCCCTGGGTCTCGTCCATGTTCTGGCGCTGCTTGGTGACGAGTTTCTCGACCGAGGCGACGTAGGCCTGGGCGGCGGGAAACAAGCGATCGAAGAGTTCGTCGTTGACGTTCTCCCCGGCGTTCTGGCGCTTGATGAGGGCGTTTCGCATCGCCTGGTAGGCGTCGCGCTGGCGCGAGATGTCCTGGAGCAGTTGCTTGTCGGCCGGCGAATCGGCAATCTGCTGCATGCGCTTGAGGCGCACGGTCTGCAGGTCGATGACTTGCTGCATCTCGGTCCGCATGCTGGCCTTGATCCTGGGATCGCTGGCGAAGAAGAGCACCCAAGAGCGCGCGGTGTTGGCGTCGATCGCGCGCGCCCAGCGTTCTGACAGCGACAGTCGTTCCGCGTCCACGGTGCCCAGGCGGGTCGACAGCGCACGCATCGAGGCGATTCGGTCGATGCCGAATCCCACGGACGCGGCGCACAGAAGGACGATGGAGCCGAGGCCGAGCGCCAAGCGCGGACCCAGGCGCAACGATGACAGTGAAAGCATGATGTGGTGACAGCGATGGCGAGCCCGCCGGGGCGGACCGCCGTTTGAAGGCCCGGACGGGTCGACATACCTCTTTTCGGCATTCCGCCGCCGTGGCTTGAGCTCGATGGCTCGTGGACCGGTCCCGAACGCCGTGCCGACCAACCAACAAGGCCTCGCGCTGACCCGGCCCGGAGCAGCGAAGCATCGTCTTCTCGGGCGACGTCGGCCCCGGGTGCGAAGACGACGAGGCCGCTCCCCTCATTCGGTATCCGTGGCGGCCGGTTTCATCGAGCCCTCAGCGTCCAGACGTCGCGGGAGCGTCCACCCGAGGACATGCCCCGCGAGGGATAGAGGCTGGCGCCGCACCATGCGGCCGTCGACGGATTGCAGGTGCGCAGCGTCGCGCGGGTCGACGATGATCGAATGCAGCTTGGGGCCGTCGGGCGTGCCGTCCTGCGCGCTGCCCATCCACGCGCGGTACTGCGGGTCGTCGTTGAGGCTCGAGAAGGGCGCCCCGATGACGCCCCGGTCCTCGGAGCGGAACAGTCCTTGGGCGAGGTACCGGCGTACCAGGTGCCACGCTCGCTCGCATGGCCCGGCGCGAGCCAGAAGCTGTGGTCCACCGCACGCGCCGCCGCACGGCAGCGGTGCCGATAGTGTCGACACCCGGCCCGACCTCGGGCCAGAGCGAGGTCAGACCATGCTTGACGTCAACCCGCAGCAATGCGCCGAGCAGCTCGATGCCGGGGCGTGGCTGGTCGCCGTGCGCGAGCCGCATGAAGTGGCGCGCCTGGCCTTCGCCCCCCCATTGCGTGCCGATGCCGCTGATGCGTCAGCGCAGCGGCTCGGCCGGCGCCAGGGGCGGCGCGGCGCCAGGCGGCCCGGGCGGACCGCGGCGGCGATCGGCGCCGCTCCCAGCGGTGGGACCGCGCCCATTGAGCTTGCGCAACGGCAGGCCGGCAAGGGCGCTGCAAAGTCGGGGCACCGTGAAGCGGACCGGGAGCATTCCATGACCGGCTATGTGGCAGACGTCGCCAAGCACACCGCGAGCGTCAACGAGGCGGCGGTCGTCGCGATCGTCAAGTACTGCGGCATCGCGCTGCAGCACGTCGATTCGGCGCAGGTGAGCGCCTCCGACCCGAAGGAGCTGGCCACCGTGCGCGAGGGCTTCGCGGCGAAGAAGCTGGGCCTCACGGCCGAGGCCACCGGCACGCTGGGCCGGCTCGGCTGAACGCGATGAACAAGTACGCTGCCGAGGCCGTCGGGACCTTCTGGCTCGTGCTCGGCGGCTGCGGCAGCGCCGTCCTCGCCGCGGCGTTTCCGGGGCTGGGCATCGGTCTGCTCGGCGTCTCGCTCGCCTTCGGGCTGACCGTGCTGACGATGGCCTACGCGATCGGCCACATCAGCGGCTGCCACCTGAACCCGGCGGTGTCGGTCGGGCTCTGGGCCGGCGGGCGCTTTCCCGGCCGCGAGTTGCTGCCGTACGTCGTCGCCCAGGTTGCCGGGGCCGTCATCGCGGGCGGCGTCCTCTACGTCATCGCCAGTGGCAAGGCCGGCTTCGACGCCAGTGCCGGCTTCGCGTCGAACGGCTACGGGGCGCATTCGCCCGGCGGCTACTCGCTCGCCGCGGCGCTGGTCTGCGAGGTCGTGATGACGGCGATGTTCCTCGTCGTGATCCTCGGCGCGACCGACGAGCGCGCGCCCAAGGGCTTCGCGCCGATCGCGATCGGCCTGTGCCTGACGCTGATCCACCTGATCAGCATCCCGGTCACCAACACCTCGGTGAACCCGGCGCGCAGCACCGGCGTGGCCTTGTTCGCCGGCGGCTGGGCGATCCAGCAGCTCTGGGCCTTCTGGGTCGCGCCGATCGCCGGCGCCCTGCTCGGCGCGGGCGTCCATCGCGCGGTCGGCCAGGGCGTGCGCTGAGCGCAGCCGGTGCCTGCCGATCGCCTTCACCCTCTCGATCCCGTCAGGAGTCCCCCATGGCACCGAAGCGAATTCTCCAGCCGGTACTCGTCGCACTGATCTGCGCTGCGAGCAGCGGCGCGATCGCGCAGTCCAAGGCCGACGGGCTCTGGCGCGGCAGCGGCGGCGCGGCGCTGTCGGCGAGCTCGGGCAACACCACCGCGAGCAGCCTGCTGCTCAACGCCGACGCCGCGCGCGAGACCGCGACCGACAAGATCAGCCTCGGCGGGATGATCAACTACGCGAAGAGCCGGATCGACGGCGTGGACCAGACCACATCGAACAAATGGGCCGGCCACGGCCAGTACGACTACAAGCTCTCGCCGCGGACCTTCGTCTTCGGCAGGCTCGGCCTGGAGGCCGACAAGGTGATCGACCTGAGCCTGCGCTCGGCGCTCGCCGCCGGCCTGGGCTACAAGGTCGTCGACACCGACCGGATGAGCTTCGAGCTCTTCGGCGGCCTCGGCTACACGAGCGACAAGTACAGCGTCGCGCAGACCATCGGCAGCAAGACCGACACCCGGTTCTCGCGTGCCAGCGTCTATCTCGGCGAGGCCTCGTCGCACCAGCTGACACCCACCGTCTCGCTCAAGCAGCGCCTGGATCTGTACCCCGGCATCAGCGGCGACAAGGCGGTGCTGGCGACGTTCAACGCCGGCCTGGCCGTGGCGATGAGCAGCACGCTGAGCCTGACCGTCGGGCTGACCGATACCTACAACAGCAAGCCGCCGCTCGGAACGAAATCGAACGACGTCGGCCTGTTCACCGGGATCAACGTGAAGTTCGGCGCCGTGTAGACCGCAGGCGCGGCGAAGCACGGCCCCTGCAGGCGCAAGTAGCGACGACCGCCTGGGCGGGCCCGTCGAGGGCTGGCAGGGTCCCGCGGCGTGGGCGGCACCGGCCGGAGGGCCTGGCGCCGCGACGTGATCCGCAATGCCCCCACGCCGGCCGGGCTCCGGCCGCAGCCGCGCGGATACTGCCGGCATGGAGTTCGTCAACCTGCCCTTGCTTGCGGCATCGGCGCTGGTGTTCGCCAGCGTGCTGGCGGGCCTGTTCTCGACCCGCATCGGCTTGTCCTTCCTGCTCGTCTTCCTGCTCGCCGGCATCTTTGCCGGCGAAGACGGCGTCGTCGGCTATCACTTCGACGACTTCCGGCTGAGCTTCTGGGTCGGCAACCTGGCGCTGGCGGTGATCCTGCTCGACGGCGGCCTGCGCACCGCGTACGCCACCTTCCGCACCGGGCTGCGACCCGCCTCGCTGCTGGCCACCGTGGGCGTGGTGGTCTGCGCCGGCATCACGGCCGTCGCCGGCGTCGGGTTCGTCGGCCTCGACTGGCGCACCGCCCTGCTGCTCGGTGCGATCGTCGGCTCCACCGATGCCGCGGCCGTGTTCTCGCTGCTGACGCGCTCCGGCGTGACGCTCAACGAGCGCGTCGCCGCGACGCTGGAGATCGAATCCGGCGTCAACGACCCGATGGCGGTCTACCTGACGCTGGCGTTCATCGCGCTGCTCGGCCCCGGGGCCCAGGACACCTCGTCGGCCGGCTGGGCGATCGTGACCGCGTTCGCCCGGCAGTTCGGCTGGGGCGCGCTGGTCGGTGGGCTCGGCGGGTTCGCGATGGCCGCATTGCTGCAGCGTGTTGCGTCGCGCGACGCCGGCGGCGGCATCCTGGCGCTGCTGATCGGTGCCGGTGGGCTGTCGACCTTCGCCGCCACGGGCTTGCTCGGCGGCTCGGGCTTCCTCGCCGTCTATCTCTTCGGCCTCATCGTCGCGAACCGTGCCGCGCGCGCCGTGGCGCCGACCCTGGCCGCGATGGACGGCTATGCCTGGCTCGCGCAGGCCGGCATGTTCCTGCTGCTCGGCCTTCTGGTGACGCCGTCGACGATGCTGCACTCGCTGGGCCCGGGCCTGGCGGTGGCCATGACACTGATCTTCGTCGCCCGGCCGGTGGCCGTCTGGCTGTGCCTGCTGCCGTTCCGGTTCACGGCGCGCGAGACCTGGTTCATCGCCTGGGTGGGCCTGCGCGGTGCGGTGCCCATCGTGCTGGCGCTGTTCCCCTTGCTGGCGGGCACGCCGCAGGCCGGCCTGCTGTTCGACATCGCGTTCATGGTCGTGCTCGCCTCGCTGCTCACGCAGGGCACGACGATCGGCTGGGTCGCGCGCCGGCTGGGGGTGGCGATGCCCGATCCCGCCGACGAGCGCCAGGTGCGCGCCGTCTTCCGCGACTTCGTGCTCGATCCGAAGACCCCGGTCGGTTCGGTGTGCGCCTTCTATGGCCTGCCCTTGCCGGCCGATGGGGCGATGCCGCTGGGCGAATGGATGACCGCCGAACTGCGCCGACCGCCGGTGGCGGGCGACAGCGTGCGCCTCGGTCCGGCGGCGCTGGTGGTGCGCGACGTCCAGGGCGGCAGCATCGCCAGCATCGGGCTGGGCTTGCGGGACTGAGGGACGGTGCCGGCGCGGCCGGGCCGGAGCTCCTCGCCGGACACCGCCATCGCCAGGGAGGTGCTGTTCGACGACCGCGCCGACACCTTCTGGCCGTCCGTTGTGGGTGCGTCTGTCCCCGCACCGTTGGGTGTGCCAGGAGTCTGGCTGTCTGGTCGCGAAATCGGCATCAGGCGCCTGCAGTCCAAGCCTTTGCCTCCGGCGCTGGGCCGTGATATTCTGGTCAGCATGACTAGAAAAGCACCAACCTTGGCAGTACCGACCGCGCAGCCTCCGCGCAGTCGCTGGCGCCTTCAAGACGCAAAGGCGCGATTCAGCGAACTCGTGCGCATGGCGCACAGCGATGGGCCGCAGCACGTCACGTTGCATGGCCGCGATGCGGTGGTGGTTGTCGACGCGGACGAATTCAATCGCCTGAAGGGCGCCCGAACCGGCGAGTTGCTGATCGAGGCTCTGCAAGCTTCGCCACATCGCCAGATCGAGATCGAACCACGCCGTTCTGCGCTGCCAGTGCGGGCGGTCAAGTTGTGAGTGGCTGGCTGCTCGATACCAATGTGATTTCGGAGTTGCGTCGACCGCGCCCCAGTGCGCGGGTGCGAAGCTTCATTGCGAGCCAACGGCTTGAAGACTTGTTCGTCAGCACCGTCACTTTCGCCGAAATCCGCTTCGGTATCGAGGCAGTCGGCGATCCGATTCGCCGCTCCGAACTGAACGACTGGCTGCTGCACAGAGTGCGGCCCATGTTCGATCAGCGCGTACTGGAGGTTTCCGAGGATGTCATGTTCAAGTGGCGCCTCCTCGTTGAAGAGGGCCGCAAAGTCGGCCATACGTTTTCGCAGCCCGACCTGATCATCGCGGCAACCGCCCTGCAACACGGGCTGACGGTCGTGACCCGCGACACCGGCGACTACAAGCTCGCGCGAGTCCCGTTGTTGAATCCTTGGGTCGACGAGTCGTTGTGACCTCGTTCCCGGCCCGGCTCGGCGGCGAAAACGGGGCTCAACGAAATGGAGTGGCAGCTTTGGGGCCGTCGATTTGCACGGCTGACCGGCTCTTTCAAGTCACCGTTCACCGACCTCCATGCGCAGCGACCGCTGGCGGACTTCCCCCCGGCGGAGGTGACGGCAATGGTCGAAGCGTTGGCCGAAATTCGACAGCGCGCAGTCGGGTACCGCACGGCCAAGAACTTCATCGCCATCGCCTACCTGCGGCTGTCACGCTTGAAGAACCTGCCGGCTCACCCGTTCAGCGCCGCTGCGCCGATCAGGTAAGGCTGTCGCGTTCCACACGAAACGGCATGGAGCCCTTCGCTGAGGCTGTCGACGACTTCGTTCTACGTGAGCGCATGGCTGATCTTTCATTGCTGCGGTAGCAACGGGGCCATACCGCGGGTCGGGCCTCTCAACCAACGAACCAACGAGAAGTTCCGCCCATCGCAAACAGTCAAACACAAGTGAGCGCAGGATCGGCTTCGTGCCATGAACATCGCCCATATGTGATCGCAGCGTCTGCATCACATAGGCACCTTGGTTGAGTGCGCCCTCCAAGTTCTTCTTGAAGGGAATCACGTCGGCTGGGAGCCAGCCGAGCGCGTCCAGCTGGCGGTCGAGTTCAGTCAGTACTCCCTTCGCCAGCGCTGCCTTCTTGCAGCGCTCCTGGAACGACGCCTTCGTAGGGTCGCCAAGACCCAGCTCCTCGTAGACCTTGGATGTGGCGGCATCGACTGCTCCGCATGCGGCTGAGATTGCTCCTCCGAGGTCGCCGTCGCGCAGTCGCTGGGCGGCCTTTAGCAGGTCGTGGTGTGACTCGTCGGGCGTGTCGGCGAGGGTGTCGACGTCGAATAACTCTAAGGGGACCAGCGTCTCGTTGACGAAGGTCCAACCCAGCCGATTCAGATACTCGGAGAGCTTCTCCTGCGCTTCTGGGCGTCGGCGAAGGACTTCCTCGATGAGGACGGTCAGGAAGTGCCTTCGAGTAGCAAGGCTCATCTGCGCGACCTGCTCGTCAACCGCCGACATCAACTGCCCCTTCGTGGCACCATCCTTCGCCTTCTGCACGAGATGCGCCGCTGCCGTAACGTCAAAGCCTGCGAGGCCGGCCACCTCCTTGATGTCGTAGAAGCTGAATTCCTGGAGGCAAGCTCTGACCGCCGGCCACGCTCGAAGCAAGTTGTCTATCTGAATAGGCTCCCTGACCTTCACCGTGCTCGGGGGTATCACTTTGACGATGGCGAGTCGACGGACTTCCGGAATGATGAAGCTTCTGACGAGTTCCATCGCCTCTACTGCATTGCCACGAAGTGGCAGATGTTCCTTCAGCTTCTGGGCAAGGCCCCGCCAACCAATCGTTTCGCAATAGACGCACAGCGTGTTGATTTTGCCGGTGAGGACACTGTCGATGACGCTTTGGGGCTCCAGGTCGTCGAAGTAGTCGTTGAGACTGAACTTCATGTCTTCAAGGTCTTGCACGACGGACAGCACAGCATTGGCTTGCGCCTCTGGCAGCTCCCGTTCGAGATCGGCTTGATGCTGGTCGGACGCTTCGACCGTTGGCGCCGCGTTGATGCCCATGCGGCGGAGTGGGAACGATGCACTCCAGCTACGGACCTCCTCCGCGAGGCTTGCGTAGGTCTCGTGCTTCAGGACGGTCTCGGAAGGCGAGACAAAGGCATCTTCCTTGTTCAGATCTGTCGACCAGCCTCGACACCAGATCGAGTTGTCGAGCATCACCCGAAGCGCTGCAGTGGTATCCGCGAGCGATAGCTGGGCCTGAGCCGCCAACGAGGACAGCGGAACCTGCGCTTCTTGCGTCTGGCGATACTGGTTGCGCAGAACCGCGTAGACACGCTCGATACTCGATAGCAGATGCCGTGCAGGATCTGTGTCCAGCAAGGGAAGGACCATGGATTGAACCACGTAGTGGTCGTTCTCTCGCTTGAGCCAACCGCTCGACTCCAGTTCATCAAGTGCTCCAACGTCGCAATAGTGGTCTGCTCGGAACTTCAGCGCGGGCACGCCACCTCCAAGCATCAGAGCCTGATCCAACAGGCGAGTGAGCAAATGGCTCTGTGAAGGGGAAGGTTGAAGGACAGGCAGACCTGAGGAAGCGGTGTTCATCCTGCAATGATCACTCAGAGTGGCAAAGCAATGGGTCGACCCGGGGCGCGCCCAGATCGGCGCAGTGCGCCTCGCTACTGGATTTGCACAGGGGCCGGCTCCCGGCCGGTTCACCGACGAAGTCGGCCTCTAGGGAAGGTCTGCGTAACGTGGCTGTACAGCCCGCGTTCGGAAGGTCGGCTCGAATGCCCTCGCGCAGTAGGCATTCGAACTCCCGAGAGTCGCTGTCGGCAACATATGCTGGTTGCGACTGTTTTTGGTCGGAACATGCGCGCCACAAGCCCGTGACGGTCATTCGACCGTGACGCTCTTGGCCAGATTGCGCGGCTTGTGGCTACGGCCCGGCGCTCACGCGCCTTGACTTCGCTGGCGCGAAGTCAGCCTGCGCCGCAAGCCCATGAACCTGCGCGCGCCTTCGGCGCCGGCGCCAAGCGCACCAAGCGCGCGCCCGTCATTCGACGGTCACGCTCTTGGCCAGGTTCCTGGGCTTGTCGACATCGGTGCCGCGCGCGCAGGCGGTGTGGTACGCGAGCAGCTGCAACGGCACCACGTGCAGGATCGGGACTCAGCGCGCCGTAGTGCTCGGGCATGCGGATCACGTGCACGCCGGCGTCGCTGGCGATGTGGCTGTCGGCGTCGGCGAAGACGTAGAGCTGGCCGCCGCGGGCGCGCACTTCCTGCATGTTGCTCTTGAGCTTCTCGATCAGCGCGTCGTTCGGCGCCACCGTCACCACCGGCATCTGCTCGGTCACCAGCGCGAGCGGGCCGTGCTTCAGCTCGCCGGCCGGGTAGGCCTCGGCGTGGATGTAGCTGATCTCCTTGAGCTTGAGCGCGCCTTCGAGCGCGATCGGGTAATGCAGCCCGCGGCCGAGGAAGAGCGCGTTCTCCTTGCGCGCGAAGTCCTCGCTCCAGGCCATCACCTGCGGCTCGAGCGCCAGCACCGCCTGCAGCGCCAGCGGCAGGTGGCGCAGCGCCTTCAGCTGCTCGGCTTCCTGTTCGTCGGTGAGCCGGCCGCGCACCTGCGCCAGCGCCAGCGTCAGCAGGTACAGGCCGACGAGCTGGGTCGTGAAGGCCTTCGTCGACGCGACGCCGATCTCGACCCCGGCGCGCGTGATGTAGGCCATCTCGCATTCGCGCACCATCGCGCTCGTCGCCACGTTGCAGATCGTCAGCGTGTGCGTCATGCCCAGCGACGCGCGCGTGCTTCAGCGCCGCCAGCGTGTCGGCGGTCTCGCCGCTCTGGCTGATCGTGACGACCAGCGTGCGCGGGTTCGGCACGCTGTCGCGGTAGCGGTATTCGCTCGCGATCTCCACCGTGGTCGGGATGCCGGCGATGGCCTCGAGCCAGTAGCGCGCGGTGCTGCCCGAGTAGAAGCTGGTGCCGCAGGCCAGGATCAGCACCTGGTCGACCTCCTTGAAGACCTTGTACGCGCCGTCGCCGAACAGCTCGGGGCTGATGCCGCCCACGCCGTCCAGCGTGTCGGCGATCGCCTTGGGCTGCTCGAAGATCTCCTTCTGCATGTAGTGCCGGTACGGCCCCAGCTCGGCCGCGCCGCTGTGCGCCTGCACCGTGCGCACCGGGCGCTCGACCGTGCGGTAGCGGCCGGCGGCGTCCGGCGCGCTGACCCAGGCGCGGCCCATCTGCAGGTCGACGACGTCGCCCTCTTCGAGGTAGACGATCTGGTCGGTCACGCCGGCCAGCGCCATCGCGTCGCTGGCGAGGAAGTTCTCGCCCTGGCCCAGGCCCAGCACCAGCGGCGATCCCTGGCGCGCGCCGACCACGCGGTGCGGCTCGTCGCGGCAGAACACCGCGATCGCGTAGGCGCCGCGCAGCCGCGGCAGCGCGCGCTGCACGGCGTCGAGCAGGTCGCCGTCGTAGAGCTGGTGCACCAGGTGGGCGATGACCTCGGTGTCGGTCTGGCTGGCGAAGACGTAGCCGCGCTGCTGCAGCTCGGCGCGCAGTTCGTCGTGGTTCTCGATGATGCCGTTGTGGACCAGCGCGATGCGCCACGGGTTCGTGCCGCCGGCGCCGGTCTCGACCCCCGGCCCGCTGGAGAAATGCGGGTGCGCGTTGTGCACCGCCGGCGCGCCGTGCGTGGCCCAGCGCGTGTGCGCGATGCCGGTGCTGGCGTGGATGCCGTCGCTCGCGATGCCGGCCTCGAGCTCGGCCACGCGCGAGGTGCTGCGCGCGCGGCGCAGCGCGCCGTCCTGATGCACCGCGACGCCGCAGGAGTCGTAGCCGCGGTATTCGAGCCGCTTCAGCCCTTCGACGAGGATCGGGACGATGTTGCGCGTGCTGACGGCGCCGACGATGCCACACATGGGTTGGGTCCTTGGGAGGATGACGGCGCCGATGCTAGGCCGGCAGCCAAGAAATTGTTCGTCGTTTCAACCGATGAATGTGAATGAAATCACCGCCATCGTTTATGCGACGGAATTTTGGTGCACTGATGGCTTGATCGTTGACTTATTATTTCACCATGGATCTCGACGCCACCGACCTTCGCCTGCTCGACCTGCTGCAGAACGACGCCTCGCTGTCGAACCAGGAGCTCGCCGACGCGCGCCCTCACCTCGCCCGCCACGGCGTTGCGCCGCGTGCGCCGGCTGGTCGACGAGGGCGTGATCGAGCGCCGCGTCGCGCTGCTCAGCCCCGAGCGCCTGGGCGAGGGGCTGACGGCGCTGGTCGAGATCACGCTCGACCGCCAGGGCGCCGAGCACCTGGACGCCTTCGAGGCGCGCGCGGTGGCCGAGGCCGCCGTGCAGCAATGCTGGCGCGTCTCGCCCGGCCCCGACTTCCTGCTCGTCGTGCGCAGCGCCGACATGGCGGGCTACCACGCGCTGGTGCAGCGCCTGTTCACGCAGGACGCCAACGTGCGCAACGTGAAGGCCTTCTTCGCCGTCAAGCGGGCCAAGTTCGACCCGCGGCTGCCCTTGCCTGCCGCGCCCGGCCGCCCCCGCGCCGCCTACGCCCGCAGCAGCGCCAGCCCCTTGAGGTATTCGCCCTCGGGGAAGAACATCGTCGTCGGGTGGTCGGGGGCGCCTTCCAGGCGCTGCAGGATGGCCGCATCGACCCCGGCGTCGATGGCCGCGCCGGCGACGATCTTGTGGAACAGCTCGGGGCCGATGCCGCCCGAGCAGCTGAAGGTCAGCAGCAGGCCGCCCGGCTCGAGCAGCATCAGCGCCAGTCGGTTGATGTCCTTGTAGGCGCGCGCGGCGCGCTCGGCATGCGCCGCGGTGGGCGCGAACTTCGGCGGGTCGAGCACGATGGCGTCGAAGCGGCGGCCGGCCTGCAGGCTGTCGCGCAGGAACTGGTTCACGTCGGCATCGACGCATTCGTTGCGCGCGGCGTCGAAGCCGTTCAGCGTCGACGTGCGCGCGCACCCGCTCCAGCGCCGGCGCCGACGAATCGACGCTCGTCACGTGGGTCGCGCCGCCGGCCAGCGCCGCGACGCTGAAGCCGCCGGTGTAGCAGTAGCAGTTGAGCACCGTCTTCGCGCCGAAGTGGCGCACCCATTCGGCGAAACGCGCGCGGTTGTCGCGCTGGTCGAGGTAGAAGCCGGTCTTGTGGCCGGTCGGCGACGTCGAGCGTGAGGCGCCAGCCATGCTCGCGGATCGTGACCTCGCTGCTCGCGCCGTCGCCGCGCAGCCAGCCGGTCCGAGCTTCCAGCCCTTCGAGGCCGCGCACGCTGGCGTCCGAGCGCTCGTACAGCGCGCGCGCGCCGGTGGCCGCCATCAGCACGTCGGCGATCGTCGCCTTCCAGCGCTCGGTGCCGGCGGCCAGGAACTGCGCGCTCAGCAGGTCGCCGTAGCGGTCGACGATCAGGCCCGGCAGGCCGTCGGCCTCGCCGTGGATCAGGCGCACGCCGTCGCTGGCCACCGGCAGCCGCTCGCGCAGCGCCAGCGCGCGCGCGATGCGGCGCTCGAAGAACGCGGCGTCGATGCGCTCGGCCTCGTCGAAGCTCCACGCGCGCACGCGGATCATCGAGCTCGGGCTGTACGCGCCCCAGGCGAGGAAGCGGCCGTCGGCGGCCTCGACGCGAACCGTCTCGCCGGCATCGGCGCCGCCGCGGGCGATGCTGCCCTGGAACACCCAGGGGTGGCGGCGCAGCAGCGAACGCTCCTTGCCCTCGCGCAGGCGGATGCTCTTCATCGCGGCGTCAGCTCGACTTCTTCGCGCGCGGATGCGCCGCGTCGTAGATCTTCGCCAGGTGCTGGAAATCCAGCTTCGTGTAGACCTGGGTCGTGCTGATGCTCGCGTGGCCCAGCAGCTCCTGCACCGCGCGCAGGTCGCCGCTGCTCTGCAGCAGGTGGCTCGCATAGCTGTGGCGCAGCATGTGCGGGTGCACGTGGGTCGGCAGCCCCGCCTGCAGCGCCTGCGCCTTCAGCCGCTGGCGCAACTGGCCGGCCGTGAGCCGCGTGCCGCGCCGGCTCACGAACAGCGCCGGCTCGTCGGCGCGCGCGAGCTGCGCGCGCAGCGCGAGCCAGCCCTGCAGCGCGGTCAGCGCCGCGCCGCCCACCGGCACGCTGCGCCGCTTGGACCCCTTGCCCAGCACATGGGCGGTGGCGTCGTCGGCGTCGATCCAGCCGGCCGCCGCGGCGCTCGGCGTGCGGTCCAGCCCGACCAGTTCGCCCACGCGCAGCCCGCAGCCGTAGAGCAGCTCGACGATCGCGTGGTCGCGTGCCGCGAGTCGCAGGTCGCCGGCGTCCGTCTCGTGCGCGGCCAGCGCCACCGCCTGCTCGACCGACAAGGCCTTGGGCAGCGGCTTGGCCGCCTTGGGCGCGCGCACGCCGTCCACCGGGTTCGCGGCGACCAGGCCGTCGCGGCCCCACCAGCGGTAGAGCCCGCGCCAGGCCGCGAGCGCGATCGCGATGCTGCGCGGCGCCAGCCCGCGCGCGCGCAGCTGCCCGGCCCAGCCGCGCAGATGGTGCGGCTCGGCGGCGCGCAGCTCGATGCCCGCCGCCGCGGCCGAGGCCTGCAGCCGCGCGAGCGCCTCGCCGTACATCGCGATCGTGCGCGCGGCGAGCCGGCGCTCGACGCGCAGGTGGTCCAGGAAGCGCTGAAGCTCGGCGTCCAGCGCGACCATCGATCAGCCGCGCAGCAGGCGCGACAGCGCCGCGCTCGCGACCTCGCCGATGCGCATCAGGAACTCGGTGCCCATCTCGGCCGAGTAGCGCGTCGGGTCGGGCGAGCCCAGCACCAGCAGGCCGAAGCAGGCGTTGCCGTGGCGCAGCGGGATCAGCGCGACCGACATCACGCCGGCCGCGTCGTCGAGCCAGCCCACCGGCTCGAAGCCGGCGTTGACGCCGCAATAGGGCTGGGTCAGGCTGTCGGCGAAGCTCTTCGCGTCGTCGCTCACCGCGGCGGCGAAAGGCCGCTCGGCATGCGCGGCGTCGGCGCCCCACAGCCGGATCGCCGCCTGCGGGATCAGGAACTGGTGCTTCAGGTCGCCCACCAGCACCGCCGGCAGCGCGGCCGGGTCGGCGGTGAGCAGCAGCGCACGCGTCCAGCGGTGCAGCCGGTCGGCGATGGCCACGTTCTCCTGGCTGTTGCGGATCATCTCGACGATGCGCATCTCCAGGCCCTTGATGCGGTCGCGCAGCATTTCCATCTGCCGCTCCTGCAGCGAGACGGCGCGCTGGCCGTGCGGGCTGGTCAGCTGCACGCTGGACAGCAGCTCGGCGTGGCGCTCGAAGAAGCCCGGCGTGTTGGCCAGGTAGTTCGCGATGTCGGTCTCGGTGATGCCTTGCACCCCGGGGCTCGCGCCCGATGTCGTGGTCACAGCTCGATTTCTCCTTCGAAGACGGTTTCGGCGGGGCCGGTCATCAGCACGCTGGCCTCGGCGTGCGGCCATTCGATCAACAGGTCGCCGCCGCGGGTGTGGACCTCGACGCGCCGGTCCAGCCAGCCCAGCCGGATGCCGGCCACCACCGCGGCGCAAGCCCCGGTGCCGCAGGCCAGCGTCTCGCCGGCACCGCGTTCGTAGACGCGCAGCTTCACCTCGGCGCGCGACAGCACTTGCAGGAAGCCGGCGTTGACCTTGCGCGCGAAACGCGGGTGGGCCTCGATGCGCGGGCCGAGCGACGCGACCGGCGCGGCGTCGACATCGTCGACGCGCAGCACCGCATGCGGGTTGCCCATCGACAGCACCGCGACCTCGACGCCCAGATCGGCCAGCGGCCAGAGCTCGAAGCCACGGTCCGGGTCGGGAAGGCGCCGCGGCACCAGCCCGGTGGCGTCGAAGGGCACCCGCGCCGGCTCGAAGATCGGCCGGTTCATGTCCACCGTCACGCGGCCGTCGGCCTGCAGCGCGAGCGTGAGCTGGTTGTTCACCGTCTCGACGCGGATGCGGGTCTTGTCGGTGAGCCCGCTGTCGTGCACGTAGCGCACGAAGCAGCGCGCGCCGTTGCCGCAATGCTCGACCTCGTCGCCGCTGGCGTTGAAGATGCGGTAGCGGAAGTCCATGCCCGGCGTCGCGCTCGTCTCGACGACCAGGATCTGGTCGGCACCGACGCCGAAGCGGCGGTCGCCGAGGCGGCGCACCTGCTCGGGCGTCAGCTCGATCGGCGCGCGCGTGCCGTCGAGCACGACGAAGTCGTTGCCCGCGCCCTGCATCTTGGTGAAGCGCAACCGCATGGGCTCAATTATCCGCGCGGTACAGCGAAGGCTCGCCCTGCGGCCGGGTCTTGAAGCGCTTGTGGACCCAGAGGTACTGCGCCGGGTTGCGCCGGATCTCGGCCGCGATCCATTCGTTCATCCGGGCCGCATCGGCCTCGGCGTCGTCGGTCGGCCAATCGCTCCCAGGGCGGCAGGAAGCGCACCCGGTAGCCCTGGCCGCCGGGCAGCGCCTCGGCGACGACCGGCTGCACGATCATCTTCAGCGAACGCGCCATCCGGCTCGGCGCGAGCAGCGTCGCCGCCGGCACGCCGAAGAAGGGCACGAAGGCGGCGTCGCGCGCGCCGAAGTCCATGTCGGGCAGGTTGAAGAAGGCGTAGCCGCGCTTGATCGCGCGCACCAGCGGCAGCGCGCTTTCGTGGCGCGAGAACACGTCGCCCTGGTGGAAGCGCAGCCGGCCGGCGCGCATCGCGGCGTCGAGCACCGGGTTGCTCTGCGCCTGGTAGATCGAGCCGACGAGCCGCTTCTGGAACAGCTGCGTCGCGACGCCGGCGACGTCGAGCGCCATGAAGTGCGGCACCAGCCACATCACCGGACGCTCGCTGCGCTCGGCGAGCCCCACGTCGCCCTCGACATGGATCAGCCGCTTCAGCCGCGCCGGGCTCGCGTACCAGAGCAGGCCGCGCTCGAGCAGGCTGCGCCCCAGCCACTGGAAATGCTCGCGCACCAGCGCCTCGCGCTCGGGCGCCGCCAGCTCGGGCAGGCACAGCTCGACGTTGCGCAGCGCCACCGCGCGCCGGCTGCGCCCGAAGCGGTGCAGCAGCCGGCCGAGCGCGCGGCCGATGAAGGCCTGCGCCGCGAGCGGCAGCCCGTGCAGCAGCCAGACGATGGCCAGCAGCGCGCGCGCCGCGGCGTTCATGAGCCGGCCGCGCCGCGCGGCGCCTTGTAGCGGTGGTAGCCCCAGAGGTACTGCGTGGGCTTCCTCCGGATCACGGCTTCCATCGAGCGGTTGATCGCCAGCGCGTCGGCGGCCTCGTCGCCGGCGGCCTCCGGCAGCGCCACCGGCAGCGCCAGCGCGTGGACCACGTAGCCGGCGCCGCGCGCGAGCCGCTCGCTCCACAGCACCGCGACCGCGGCGCCGGTCTGGCGCACCAGGCGCGCGGCGAGCGTCATCGTGTAGGCCGGCCGGCCGAAGAACGGCACCCACAGCCCCATGCCTTCGGGCGGCACCTGGTCGGGCAGCAGGCCGACCGTCTCGCCCGTCTTCAGCGCGCGCAGCATCAGCCGCACGCCGGCCAGGTTGGCCGGCGCGGTGGCCAGCGCGGGCCGCGCGCGCGCCGTCTCCTCGAGCTCGCGCAGCCAGGGCTGGCGCGCCGGCCGGTACAGCACCGTGATCGGCTGGCGCGCGCCGAAGCGCTCGGCGTAGGCCTGCGCCGAGACCTCGAAGCTGCCCATGTGCGGCGTCAGCAGCACGAGACCGCGGCCGCGCTCGAGCAGCGATTCGATCAGCGCGTCGCCGTCCCAGCGCACCGGGTCGGCGATGGGCAGCTCGCGCGGGCGCAGCCACAGGCGCGGCAGTTCCATCACCAGCCGCCCGGCCTCGGCCACCGACGCGCGCCGCTCGGGCAAGGCCAGCCCGGCGAGCGCGGCGTTCTCGACCAGCCGGCGCCGGTAGCTCGGCGACAGCGCGTAGCCGGCCCAGCCGAGCAAGCGTGCCGAGCGCGTGCAAAAGCCGCAGCGAGCGCTTGGACAGCCAGCGGACCAGGATGAGCATGCTTCGTATAATTGGCGCGTCGCCGAGTTAAAGGACAACTTGCGGGGCGACCGCGGGGCTGAAGGATAACGACGCCCCGCCGGACCGACCGCCACGCTGTGGCGCCGGTTCAACAAATCCGCTAAAGCGTTCGCCGCGGCTCACCCAGGAAAGACCGGCGACACGCACCGGGTCAACAACTGGAGCACATCAACGTGGCGAACGACTTCCTCTTCACTTCCGAATCCGTCTCCGAAGGTCACCCCGACAAGGTGGCCGACCAGATCTCCGACGCGATCCTCGACGCGATCTTCGCGCAGGACCCGCGCAGCCGCGTCGCGGCCGAGACGCTGACCAACACCGGCCTCGTCGTGCTCGCCGGCGAGATCACGACGCAGGCCAACGTCGACTACATCCAGGTCGCGCGCAACACGCTCAAGCGCATCGGCTACGACAACACCGATTTCGGCATCGACTACAAGGGCTGCGCGGTGCTCGTCGCCTACGACAAGCAGAGCAACGACATCGCGCAGGGCGTCGACCACGCCAGCGACGACCACCTCAACACCGGCGCCGGCGACCAGGGCCTGATGTTCGGCTACGCCTGCGACGAGACGCCCGAGCTGATGCCCGCGCCGATCTACTACGCGCACCGCCTCGTCGAGCGCCAGGCCCAGCTGCGCAAGGACGGCCGCATGCCGTACCTGCGCCCGGACGCGAAGAGCCAGGTCACGATGCGCTACGTCGACGGCAAGCCGCACAGCATCGACACCGTCGTGCTCTCCAGCCAGCACGCGCCCGAATGGAGCCTGGGCTCGAAGATGAAGCCCGAGTTCACCGAGGCCGTGATCGAGCAGATCATCAAGCCGGTGCTGCCCAAGGAATGGCTGAAGGACACCAAGTACCTGGTCAACCCGACCGGCCGCTTCGTCATCGGCGGCCCGCAGGGCGACTGCGGCCTGACCGGGCGCAAGATCATCGTCGACACCTACGGCGGCGCCTGCCCGCACGGCGGCGGCGCGTTCAGCGGCAAGGACCCGAGCAAGGTCGACCGCTCGGCCGCCTACGCCGCGCGCTACGTGGCCAAGAACATCGTCGCCGCGGGCCTGGCCAAGCAATGCCAGATCCAGGTGGCCTACGCGATCGGCGTCGCCAAGCCGATGAACGTGACGGTCTACACCGAAGGCACGGGCGTCATCAGCGACGAGAAGATCGCCGCGCTGGTGCAGGAGCATTTCGACCTGCGCCCGAAGGGCATCATCCAGATGCTCGACCTGCTGCGCCCGATCTACGAGAAGACCGCCGCGTACGGGCACTTCGGCCGCGAGGAGCCCGAGTTCAGCTGGGAGCGCACGGACAAGGCCGCTGCGCTGCGCGCAGCGGCTGGCCTGTAAGGCCACCGCGCTCCGCGCGCGGCTTGTCCGCGCGCGGGCTGCGCTCATATCGCGCCAGCGATGTGAGCACGGACCAGAAGACCGGTGGCGAAGGCTACCTTCGCGCCAGCGAAGTCAAGGGGCCCCAGCCCCGGCCGCAGCCACAAGAATCCCCGGCAAAGCCGCACTTCTGACGGGCGACGCAAGTCGCCCGTCGTCGTTTTCACGGGGCATCGCCGAACCCACCTTCCCGCTGCCCGCGCAGCGCGGCCACAGCCACCACGTCGTCGTGCCAGGCCAGGCGCTGGTTGTAGAGCTTGGTCAGCGTGCGCTGCGCGAGGTCCCGCTGGAAGCCCGGCCGGACGACGATGCCACCGAGGTGATGAGGATCAGACATCGAACACCACCCCATCGCGCAGCGCGAGCGCGCCGCTGTTCACCAGATCGGCCACCAGTTGCTCGACCCAGGCCGCGGGCGTCGCGACGCCGCGCGGCGCGAAGCGCTGCCAGACCTGGCCGAACAGCGGCGTCGCGATGGCCCAGGCGCTCAGATCGGCGAACGCCATC
Source organism: uncultured beta proteobacterium (assembly GCA_963788635.1). GTDB lineage: Bacteria > Pseudomonadota > Gammaproteobacteria > Burkholderiales > Burkholderiaceae_C > Rubrivivax. The sequence continues at coordinate 360,858 of CAWBHE010000015.1, forward strand.
GCGCGCTCTTCCATCAGGTGGTACTTGATCAGCACCTTGGCGCCATGCTTGGCGTGGCGCGCCGGGTCGGCCCGCAGCCCGGCCAGCCGCTGGCGTGCGCGCGCCAGCGCGCCGGCAGCGTCGGCGAACGGTGCGCCGTGGCCGGGGATCACCACGCGCACCGGCAGCCGCGCGATGCGGTCGAGCACCGCGGCCACGTCGTCGAAGCCGGGTTCGCCTTCGAGCTCGGGGAAAACGACGCCGAAGCCGTTCTCCCACAGCGCATCGGCCGAGACGAGCACGCCCTGCGCGGCGTCGAACAGCATCAGCGAATGCGGGTCGTGCCCGGGCGCGGCCAGCAGCTGCCATTCACGCCCGCCGGCGACCAGCACCTCGCCCGGCGCGAGCTGCTGCTGCGCGGCGAAGGGCTCGATGCGCTGGCCGGTCGCGCGGTAGCTCAGCGCGTCGTCGTCCCAGCACTGCACCGCGTCGGCCAGGCCGGGGGGAATCGCCAGCGGCGCGCCGAACGCGCGCTGCAGCGTCGCGTTGCCGCCGCAATGGTCGGAATGCAGGTGGGTGTTGACGATGCACGCCAGCGGCTCGTCGCCCCGCGCGGCCAGCGCCTGGCGCACGAGCGCCAGCGTCTGCGCGGCATGGTTCACGTGGCCGGTGTCGACCAGCACCGCGCCGGCCTCGCCGCGCGCGGCGTGGACGAGCAGGTTGTTCGACGACAGCCAGCCGCGTTCGAAAACGGCCAGACCGGCGAGTGGGTCGGCGGACGAAACGGGGAGCCCCGGCATGGCCGCATTGTCACCGTGGCGGCGGCGGCCGGCTTCGCGTAGCCTCGCGCCGATGCCAGCGCATGCAACCGCACGCCAAGCCCCCCGCAAGGCCGACACCTGCCATCTGTGCAGCCAGCCGCTGCTGCCGCTGGAGCGGCTGCAGGGCAAGGTCTGTCGCCGCCTGGCCTGCCGCCGGCAGGCCGTGAACGCAGCGCTCGCGGCGGCCCGCGGCGCCGAGCTCGAAGCGCGCCGCGCGGCGGCGGCGCGCGCCTGGCAGACGCCGGAGCCGACCGCGGCGCCGGTGCTCTGGCTGCCGCCGCATCGCACGCGACTGGTCCGCCTGCGTGCTGCCGAACGCCGCGAGCAGCTCGCCCATCTGACCGGGCTGACCGGGCTGGCCGCCGGCGCCGCGACGAACAACGCCGAGCCCGGCATCGAACCGGAAAGCGCAACGCCGCCCGCCGCCGCGGGCGGGGGCAGCGCCCTGCCCGGCCGCGTCTGCGCCTTCTGCGCCGGCCGCTGCTGCCGGCACGGCGCCTTCAGCCACGCTTTCGTCGACCGCGCGCTGCTCGAGCGCTGGGTCGCCGCCCACCCGGGAACAACCTTGCAGGACGCCGCCGCCGACTACGCGGCGCGGCTGCCCGACCGGCATGTCGAAGCCTCGTGCCTGCACCATGGCGCGGCCGGCTGCACGCTGCCGCGCGAGATGCGCTCGGACATCTGCAACCGCCACGCCTGCGACGCGCTGGTGCAGGCGCGGCAGCACGTCGCCGCTGGCGCGCCGGACGGCCTGGTGGTGGCGATGGCCGGCTGCGGGCCGGCGTGCAGCGCGCGGCCTGGCTGGGCGAAGCGCAGGCGCGCGCACTGCCGAAGCCTCGGCGCCGCTGAGCCTGCCGCCCGACGCACCCCCTGCCGCGATCGCGACCATCCTCCTCGCCATGCCCATCCCCAGCCTCGACGATCTGCGCCGCCACGCGCTCGCGCGCAGCCTGTTCGCCCCGACCACGCTGCCGCGCGCGATCGACGCGCCTGGGCTTCGTGCAGGCGGACCCGATCCGCGCCCCGGCGCGTGCGCAGGACCTGACGCTTCGCCACCGAGTGCCGGGCTATCGCGCCGGCGACCTCGAGCGGCGCTACCCGAAGCTCGCGATCGAGGAGGACTTTTTCGTCAACTACGGCTTCGTCACGCGCGAGCTGCACGCGCTGATGCACCCGCGCACCGCGCGCACGGCGTGGCCGAAAGCGCGCTGGGCCCAGGCGCACGCGGTGCTCGACTTCGTGCGCGAGCGCGGCGTGGTGCACCCGCGCGAGGTCGACGCCGCTTTCGCGCATGGCAAGACGACGAACTGGTTCGGCGGCTCGAGCAACGCGAGCACGCAGCTGCTCGACGGCATGCACTACCGTGGCCTGCTGCGCGTGGCGCGACGCGAAGGCGGCATCCGGCTCTACGCCGCGCGCGAGGCCACGCCGGCGCCGGCCGATGCGGCGGCCGCGATGGACGCGCTGGTCGATGCCGTCGTCGCCAAGTACGCGCCGCTGCCCGAGCGCTCGCTGTCCCAGCTGACCAGCCAGCTGCGTGGCGGCGTGCCGCATTGGGCCGCCCACCGCAGCGCGGCCCTGGCGCGTGCCAAGCGCAGGCTGCCGAACGCCGAGGTCGACGCACAGCGCTGGTTCTGGCCGGCGGGCGAGAACCCGAGCTCGCGCCGCCACGCGGTGCAAGAGCGGGTGCGTCTGCTCGCGCCGTTCGACCCGGTGGTCTGGGACCGGCGCCGCTTCGAGCTGTTCTGGGGCTGGGCCTACCGCTTCGAGGCCTACACGCCGGCGCCCAAGCGCGTGCGCGGCTACTACGCGCTGCCGCTGCTGTGGCACGAGCAGGTCATCGGCTGGGCGAATCTGTCGTGGGCCGACGGCGAACTGAATCCCGAGCTGGGCTATGTCGCCGGGCGCGCGCCGCGCAGTGCGGCGTTCCGCGCCGCACTCGACGACGAGCTGGCGCGGATGACCGAGTTCCTTCGCGGTCGCTGACGCCGCTTGTGCCCAGGCGGAATCGAATCGGTAGCCTGAGGATTCCTTCGAGCAAGTGCGCGACGCGGATGTTCCACTTGCTTGGCTCGGCCGCGGCGACGGTTCAGACGACGATCACGAGATCGCTGTACTTGGCCAGAATCTCGTCGACGGTCAGCAGCTTGAGCGGCTCCGAAAGCGCCTGGGCGATCAAGAGGCGGTCGAACGGGTCGGAATGATGAAGCTCGAGCTGCTTGACGCCCGCCGCATGTGCCGCCCTGACGGGGAGCTCCAGGAAGCCGCTCGGCTCGATGGCAGCCGTCAACTCGTGCGGGTCGGCCTCTATCTTTCCCAGGCGAGCCTTGATGGCGATCTCCCAGATGGAGGCTGCCGACACGTAGACCTCGTCAGCGGACTCGATGAGACGGCGGGCCGGAGCCCTCAGAAGCGGCGACCCGGAAACCGCCCACAAGAAGATGTGCGTGTCGAGCAGGAGCCGCATCAGCGCCCTTCGAAGCTCGCCAGCACATCGCTGGGCAAGGGCGCGTCGAAGTCTTCCGGCACGGTCAGCTTGCCCTTGAGCAAGCCGAACTTGACGCGACGCTTGGGCGCTTCCAGCTGAGTGATGCGCACCAGCGGCTTGCCGTTGCGGCAGACCACCACGTCCTCGCCCGACGCGGCCTTGTCGACCAGTTGCGACAGGCGGGTCTTCGTGTCGTAAATGTTCACCATTTCCACGGTTCGGGACTCCAGTTCGGTTTGAAATCTGACCAAGTCTGGTCTAGTATGACATGTTACGCTGACTGGGAGCGCCCGGCGTCGGTGCGGTGACCGGCACCGCCGGGTGACACCGCCCCGGCTTAACGCTGCAACTGCTTCTGGAACAAGGCGAGCACCGAGCCGAGCGCGAGCGTCGCCGCGCTGACGGCGAGGCCGCGCGCCAGGCCGCCGGGGCCGTCGGCGATCCAGCCGACCGCGCTCGGGCCGACGATCTGCCCGGCGGCGAAGACGATCGTGAACGCCGCGATGCCGGCCGGCCAGGCGGCGGGCTCGGCGTTGTGGCGCACGAGCGCGGTCGTCGACGCCACCACCGAGAGGAACACGCTGCCGAAGAGCCAGCCCGACGCGAACACGACGATCGGCCGCGCGCTCAGCACCGGCAGCACGGTGGCGATGGCGAGCAGCCCGTTCAGCAGCGCCAGCGGCACGCCGCCGCGGTGGCGCTGCAGCAGCCCGGCCCAGAGCCAGGACGAGGCCACGACGCCGGCACCGAGCAGCGCGTAGAAGCCGACGACGACCGGGCCGCTCGCGCCCTGCTCGCGCAGCAGCGTGACGATGAAGGTCATGTAGCCGATGTAGCCCAGCCCGAACATCGCATAGCCGACGAGCCCGAACGCGAAGGCCGACAGTCTCAGCGGCGCGCGCGCGGCACCCGGCACGGGCGGCGCCGCCAGCCCGGGCGTGGCCCGCGCGGTGGCCCAGGTCGCCACCAGCGCGAGCCCACCGAGCAGGCCCCAGGCCGCCGGCCAGGGCAGAGGCGGCACGGCGAGCGCCGACGCGACGATGCCCAGCCCGGTGCCGCCGTAGTAGACCCCCAGCACCAGGCCCGAGCGACCGTCGGAGCGCCCGGCCAGCCTTGCGGCGAGCAGCCCGCCGCCGATGAAGCTGGCCGCGCTGGCCAGGCCCGTCGCGGCGCGCAGCGCGAACAGCGCCGCGTCGCTGCGCACCAGGCCGTGCAGCACCAGCAGCGCGCCCGCGGCCCAGCCGCCGGCGAGCATCACGCGGCGCGCGTCGAAGCGGCGCAGCACGGACGGCGCGAGCAAGCGCGCCGGCCAGGTAGCCGGCGGCGTTGACGGTGTTCATCGCACCGGCGGTGAAGTAGCTCCAGCCGAGGTCGGCGCGCATCGCCGGCAGCAGCAAGGCGTAGGAAAAGCGCGCCAGCCCGAGCGAGACCGCGGCCGCCAGGCCCAGAGCGACCGCGGTGCCGAGCGCGGGGCCGAGCGGAGCGCGGCTCATCGCGCCGCGATCACGGCCTGGGCGACCTCGGCGAAGCCGTCGCCGCGCTCGCCCTCGGTGATCCAGGCCGGCCAGGTGTGCAGCTGCGCGGCGAAGCGGCGCAGGTTCGCGACGCCGATGGCGAGCGGGAAGGCGGCGAACATCGCCTGGTCGTTGGTCGAGTCGCCGACATAGGCCCAGCGGTCGATCTCGGCCTCGAGATCGCGGCCGAACAGGCGCCGGACCATCCAGTGCGCGGCGCTGCGCTTGTCGTGTTCGCCGAACCAGCCGTTGACGTGGATCGAGCTGACGGTGGCGTGCAGGCCTTCGGCGCGCATCACCGCGACGACGCGCGCGATGGCGGCCTCGTCCAGGTGCGCGAACTCGCTGTGGTCGATGGCGATGTCGGTCACGCGGCCCGGGCTGTCCTGCGCCAGCGTGGTACCGGGCACCTCGCGCAGCACGCGCGCGGCGGCGCGGCGCAGGCGCAAGGCGTTGGCCGAGCGCGTGGCCTCGTCCTGCGCGAATTCGATGGTCAGGCCGTCCGGGCCCGGGATCAGCGCCACCGCGCCGTTCTCGGCGACGATCGCGGCCAGCGGCCACGCGCGCGCGAAGGGTTCGCTCCAGCCCAGCGGCCGGCCGGTGATCGCGACCACCGGAACCCCGGCCTCGCGCAGCGCGTGCAGCGCCTGCAGCGCCGCGGGCTCGATCGCGCCGTCGCGGGTGAGGGTGTCGTCGATATCGGTGAACAGGCCGCGCAGACCGGCCAGCGCGGCGGCCGGACAGGCCGCGAAGGGGCGAACAGGAACCGTCATCGCGCCCAGTTTGACACGCACCCGGCGCCGCGGTTCTGGCTAGAATCCGGGCCAGTTCCGAGGAGCGTTGCAACCTCCGTCTCGAGGCCAGGCTCGGAATGTTCTTCATTGCAACCGCGCTCACCTGCACGTACTGCGTCGTGGGTGAGTTCAGAACACCGCCCCCCGATCCGCCGCGCGTGCAGGTTCCCAGACCGATTGGAGCCTGACGATGAACGCCGTTCTCAAACCCACGCCCGCCGCCGACCATGTGGTGGCCGACCTCTCGCTGGCCGCCTGGGGCCGCAAGGAAATCAAGATCGCCGAGACCGAGATGCCCGGTCTGATGGCGATCCGCGAGGAATTCGCGCCCAAGCAGTCGCTCAAGGGCGCGCGCATCGCGGGCAGCCTGCACATGACGATCCAGACCGCGGTGCTGGTCGAGACGCTGCAGGCGCTCGGCGCCGAGGTGCGCTGGGCCAGTTGCAACATCTTCAGCACGCAGGACCATGCCGCCGCGGCGCTGGTCGCGCAGGGCACGCCGGTGTTCGCCTACAAGGGCGAGACGCTGGCCGACTACTGGGACTACACGCACCGGATCTTCGAGTTCGGCGCCAAGGACGCTGCCGGCGAAGGCCCGAACATGATCCTCGACGACGGCGGCGACGCGACGCTGCTGATGCACCTGGGCAAGCGCGCCGAGACCGACGCCTCGCTGCTGGCGAACCCGACGAGCGAGGAAGAGACGGTGCTGTTCGCCGCGATCAAGGCCAAGCTGGCCGTGGACGCCACCTGGTACAGCCGCAAGGGCGCGCAGATCATCGGCGTCACCGAGGAGACGACGACCGGCGTGCACCGCCTCAAGGAGATGAGCGCCAAGGGCAGCCTGATGTTCCGCGCCATCAACGTCAACGACTCGGTGACGAAGAGCAAGTTCGACAACCTCTACGGCTGCCGCGAGAGCCTGGTCGACGCGATCAAGCGCGCCACCGACGTGATGGTCGCCGGCAAGGTGGCCTGCGTGGCCGGCTACGGCGACGTCGGCAAGGGTTCGGCGCAGGCGCTGCGCGCGCTGTCGGCGCAGGTCTGGGTGACCGAGATCGACCCGATCAACGCGCTGCAGGCGGCGATGGAAGGCTACCGTGTCGTGACGATGGAGTACGCCGCCGACAAGGCCGACATCTTCGTCAGCGCCACCGGCAACAAGAGCGTCATCACGCGCGCGCACATGGCGGCGATGAAGGACCAGGCCATCGTCTGCAACATCGGCCACTTCGACAACGAGATCGACGTCGCCGCGCTCGCCGATTGCGAGTGGGAAGAGATCAAGCCGCAGGTCGACCACGTGATCTTCCCCGACGGGCAAGCGCATCATCCTGCTCGCCAAGGGCCGGCTCGTGAACCTGGGCTGCGGCACCGGCCACCCGAGCTTCGTGATGTCGTCGAGCTTCGCGAACCAGACCATCGCGCAGATCGAGCTGTTCACGCACAGCGACTACTACGAGCAGGGCAAGGTCTACGTGCTGCCCAAGCACCTGGACGAGAAGGTCGCGCGGCTGCACCTGAAGAAGGTCGGCGCGATGCTCACCGAGCTGAGCGACGAGCAGGCGGCCTACATCGGCGTGCCCAAGCAGGGGCCTTACAAGCCCGATACGTACCGGTATTGATCCCCCCCGAAGCGCCTTCGGCGCTCCCCCCAGGGGGGCGACGCCGGCGGACCGGCAGAGCCGGATCCGCGGCGTCCGTTTGATGAGGCCCGGCCTCGCTGCGCGCGTGCGGGCGGTCGCACGTCTGGTTCATGCTGGAGGCTTCGCTTGAAGACCGTTCCCGTCAGTTTCGAGTTCTTCCCGCCCAACACGCCGGTTGGCAGCGAGAAGCTGAAGACCGTGGTGCAGGAACTGGCCGCGCTGCGGCCGGAGTTCTTCAGCGTCACCTACGGCGCCGGAGGCAGCACGCGCGAGAAGACGCTGGCGACGGTGCAGGACATCGCGGCGCTGGGCTTCGAGGCCGCGCCGCATCTCTCCTGCGTGGGCAGCACCGAGGCCGGCATCGCCGAGATCCTGGCCACCTACCGCGCGCAGGGCATCCGCCGGCTCGTCGCGCTGCGCGGCGACCTGCCCAGCGGCACCGCGGTGGCGGGCGAGTTCCGCTACGCCGCCGACCTGATCGAGTTCATCCGCCGGGAACAAGGCAGCGACTGGCACATCGAGGTCGCGGCCTACCCCGAGTACCACCCGCAGCAGCGCTACGCGAAGCGCGACCTGCAGCACTTCGCGGCCAAGGTGGCCGCGGGCGCGAACTCGGCGATCACGCAGTTCTTCTTCAACCCCGACGCCTACTTCCACTTCGTCGACGAGGTGCGCGCGCTCGGCGTCACGGTGCCGATCGTGCCGGGCATCATGCCGATCCACAACTACGCGCGCATCGCGCAGTTCGCCGCCCGCGACGGCATCGAGATCCCGCGCTGGGTGGCGCTGAAGATGGAAGGCTTCATGGACGACGCGGCCTCGGTGCGCGCCTTCGGCATCGAGGTCGTCGCGCGGCTGTGCGAGCGGCTCCTCGAAGGCGGCGCGCCGGGCATCCACTTCTACACGCTCAACCAGAGCGCGCTGTCGCTGGAGATCGGCCGCAAGCTCGGGCTGGCCGGGGTCTGATCCGAATCTAGCTCCGGCGCTGCCGGGGCTGCCGGGGCTGCTGAAGCGTGTCTTCGACATCTTTCTCCGAGCCGAACCTCGGATAGGAGCCGCCAGAATGTTCGCAGGGATCGCACCAAGCGACCCGGTCGCCAGCTTTCGGCACCCTATCGCCGCACACCGTCTTGACAACTATTGATCGTTGACGGGCTCATGCGAGCCATGAGCACCAACACCATGAGCTTTGCCCTACCGCAAGCCTTGCGCAGCTACGTCGACCAGCGCGTGCGCTCCGGCCAGTACGGCAACACGAGCGAGTACCTGCGCGAACTGATCCGACGCGACCAGGAAGAACAGGCCAAGAAGCGCTTGCGCGAGTTGATCGAGGAAGGATTGAACTCCGGCAGCAGCCGCGCGCTCACCCCGAAGCTTGCCGCCCAGCTGAAGGAGCGAGCCTTGGGCGGCTTGCGTTGAAGCCCGCCAGGCTTCGCCCCCTGGCCGAGGATGACCTGGTGGCAGCGGCACGGCACGACGCGCAAGAGGGTGGTGTCGATCTGGACGAGCGCATGTTCGACGCTGCCCTCGCGGCGCTCAAGCCGATCCAGCGCATGCCGTCCATGGGCTCGCCCCGTCTGGGGCTGTTGTGCGAGATCCCAGGCCTGCGTTTCTGGCGGGTCACGGGCTTCCCGATGCAGTGGCTGTACTTCGAAGCAGAAGACCATCTCGACATCGTCCGCCTGCTCGGTGATCGGCAGGACATCGTCGCCATCATCGGCTCGGATGACTGACGTGCTCGGCCCCGTGCCCACCTCGGGTCGGCCACGGGGGCATCAACGCCGAAACGCGGCCCGCAGACCATGGTGAAGGCCGCCGCGGCACCGGCGACGCTTTGGGCGTTTCGCGCACACCTTCGCCGTGGGGCGTTCGGCTGGCGCGGCTCCCGGCTCGCGATTCCTCGCATCAGCGACGCGCTGGCCGAAGTCCGGGCGGTCGCGCGGCACGACCCGGCGGCTGCGGGCGAAGGCGCCTTCCTGCTGCTGGAAAAACTCTCACCGGCCCTGAGCCAGGTGGACGGTTCGACCGGCGCCTTGGGCAGTGCCCCCCCTACACCCGCTGCCGCATACCGCCTGACAGTTCGAGCGGATACGCCGCGTGGTCGTTGCCCGGGCCGATCAGCTCGATGGCCCGGTCGGCCGCGGCTTCGCGTTCGGCGCGACCCACCTTCTTGGCTATCAGGCCCACGGCGACGTTCTGTTCGACGGTCAGCCAGGAGGGATGCGGCGCGAAAGTCTTGAAGACCACCGACGCATTCGGATTGACGCGGTGCAGCGACTTGCCGTTGCCCAAAGCGCCGCCCGAGGTGGGTTCGATGAGGCCCGTCAGGCAGCGCAGGATGGTGGACATGCCCGAGCCCGACGGCCCCAGCAGCGCCAGAAACTCGCCTGGGCTGACGGCCAGGTCGATGTTGTCGAGCACCTCGAGTTCATGGGTCCTGGCGATCTTCCATAGGCGCTACGAGAACCTCGTTACCGCGGAGTTGTCAGTCATCCACGCTGATGGTCTGCGCGAGGTTCTGTCCACCCGAGACGATGAATTGGACCTCCACGCTGACGCCATCGGCGAGGGTTCCGACCACGGTCGTCGAAGGCGAGATCTGCAGCGCCAGGCCGTTCAGCATGACGCCCGTCGGCGTCACGCCGTAGGCCAGACCGCTGGCCTCGAGAGGGCTCGACCCGTTCGCGCCCGCCCCGGCGATGGCCAGGCTGCGGAACTCCACGCTGTAGGCAAGCAGGCCACTGGCCGTGGAACTGGCCGAGACATCGACTGCTGCGCCGTTGACGAGATCGCCGGCCTTGCCGTTGCCGTAGGCCACGTTGCTTGCCAGGGTCACCGACACTGCGGTGCCGTTGGCCAGCGTGAGCACGAAACGGCCGTTCGTCGGGTCGTAGCCACTGACGGTCCCCGGATAGTCGACCGTGGCGCCCTCGGGGACCGAGCCGGGGACCGAGACCGATGCCGCGATCAGCGTGTTGCCATCGATGCTGCCGATGATGTCGACATAAGCGCCGTCGGCCAGCGACTGCGACGACGCGTCGCCTTGGAACGCTGCGCTGGACGCGTTGATCACGACGCCCCGGACCGTGAAGTTGCCCGGACTGACGAAGCCGTTGATTGTCCCGCGGACTTCGACGGGGTTGGACTGGGCCGTGTAGACCCGGATGGCGCTGGCCACGACGACACCCGTGGCCGGTGTCGACTGCCCCTGAACGACCACGTATTCACCCACCGTCAACGCCTGCACGGTAGTGGCCAGGCCGGGCGCGCTCGCATCCACCGTCAAGCCCGAGACGGCGAAGCGATCGCCGCCGAGCCCGGACACGAGGCCGGCCAACTGGACCGGGCCCGAGATGCCCTGCAGGGTCCGAACGCGGATCGCGCCAGCGACGACGGTATTCCCGATGTGCGGTGCGTTGCTCCACACGTTGACCCATTGCCCGTTGGCCAGGGCGGTTGCGGCCGGTAGCAGGTTCGTCTGCGAGCCGAACTGCACGGTCGTGCCACCGATCTGGAAGCTGCCTGCCCCCGTGTCGAGGTTCGTGACGATTCCCGAGATCCGCGTCACGAGGTTGCTGGCTGGCAACTGCTCGACCAGAGTGGCCTGGAAGTAGCTCTGCCCGCCGTTGTCGACGCCGTAGACCCCGTGCACCTCGACCTGCATGCCGTTGACCAGCCCGAGGAAGTTCGGCAATCCCTGGTAGTAGGTCAGGGGCGCGGTGGCCTGGTCGGCATTGACGCGAACGAGGACGCCGTTGACAGAGAACGAAGAGCCGCTGGTGTCGGTCCGCACATCGGCCACGGCCCCGATCAGGTCGGGTTCGATGAGAACCGTCGACGGATTCCCCTGGGCGTCGAGCTGCATCTCGAGCTGGGCACCGAGCTCGACCGCCGTCGATGTGACCTCGGACGCTTCGGCCGTCTCGGTGCCGGCCAGGTAGCGCGGTGTCGCGCTGCTGTAGGTCGTGCCGTCGACGATCACGCTGCCGAAGCCGGTGACGGTGCCATATGCGCTGCCGGTGCCGCCGGTGCCCACGCCACCGGCGGTGACCACGGACCCGCCGCCGCAGGAGGCCAGCCCGCAGACCAGCAGCAGCACGACGGGTTTCCAGAGCCGCCGCCAACTCAACTCAGACTTCATGCTTCTCTCCCGCGCCGCTGTCGGTGGCCGGAATCCCGCCTTGCGCGTCCTCGGTCCAGTAGTAGGTTCCGAATCGCATTCGGCGCGTGGCGCCTCCCAGCGACTGGTCGGTCTCGTAGAGACGAACTGCCTCGGCGATCATCTCGCTGCGCGCCTGAGCCCAGAGCTTTCGTGCCAGGTCGCTCAAATACGCCACGGACTCGGCGCGCAGTCCCTCGGCAAACACGCTTTGCTCCAACCGGGCTGGCTGGCCCAGCAGGTTGCCGACTGCGGCGGCGGAGTGGTCCGCCAGATTGCCACTGAAGAGTTCCAGCAGTTCGCGCGATCCCGGCGGAGGCACGAAGCCCGCGCGGTTTGGCACGACCATCTCGTGACCCTTGATTGTCTGGACCGTAACCAGTCCGAGGCGTATCAATTCGGCCAGCATCGTGTAGGGATGCAGATCCTGCGTCACCGAGCGCGCCAGGGTTTCGAACGACGGCGCCGGTCCGAGGCGCGGCAGCGCTTTGGGACGCCGGCTTCGATCCCTGTACAGGGGATCCTGTACCCAGCGTGCGAAGACCTTGGAACTGACCGAGACGTCCTGATCGCCGCGCCCGGCCAGGCCATTGAGGCGCCACTCCCGAACGTCCTTGCGGTGCACGCCGCTGAGCAGGCTGATCGCCGAATCGGTGTCATTGCGCCCAGTACGCAGCAACTCGAGCCGGGCCTGTTCGATGAATATCGACTTGAGCTCCGCGGCCAGGCGCATCTGGTTGACGCCACTGGCCAGCAGCAGACGCACCAGTGGCGACAGGATGGCACGAGCGCACGCAACAAGTCCTCTGCAGCGGGCGCCGGCGCAGCAGGGGCGCCGGCGGCAGGCAGTTGTCGAGGTGGGCGTCCCATGATGGCCTGAGGTCGGTCTGCGCCGTGAAGGCGTCGGGTGAGAGGCAGGATGAGGCGAGTCCTATTACATGGGACATATACACATGCATGGAGATGGCGTTCTGTGCGTGCGCTGGGCAGCCGTCCCTCGCCGACCCGCGGCAGATCATCTGGGTTGGGCCTGCGCAACACCGCGCACGAGCGGGTCCCGGTCGCGGAAGTGCTTCTGGTAGAGGAAGAGATAACCGCCTTGCAGTGCGGCCCCGACCAGGAATGGCAGCGCGAGGGCACCGCTGTCGAAGAGCATGCCCGCGAGCACCGGGCCGACGGAACGGGGAATCTGCCGCGACACCGTCGACACCATGCCCGCGAATCCCCTGCGCTTGTTGCGGACCAGATTGGCCGTGATCGCCGCGCGCGGGCCATTCGTCGCTCGGTTCAGCATGCTACGCAAGAGGAAGATCGCCATCGCCACGGGCAGGTTCGGCGCCAGTGGCAGCGCGACGAGCAGCACGAGCGCGGCGAGGCGCAGCTTCACGATGACCGGCATCAGCCCGTACCGCTGTGTGAGCCGGGCAGCCAGTTGCGAGGACAACGCGGCGAGCAGGAACCCGACAGCCATCAGCGGGGCAATCTGACGCGGCCCCGCTCCGAACCGCAGCGCGAACCAGTAAGAGACCAGCGGGCCCGCCAGCCCGATGCCGGCACCCTGCAACAAGTTGACGAGTCCGAGCCGGCGCAGGTCACGATTTTCTTTCTGCCGCACCGCCTGCTCGGTGGCCGCCGAGACCGGCTCCGCAATCTCCTCGTGCCGGTCCTTGGCGAGCGCGAGACAGCCCAGGCAAACCAGGGCCGTCACGAGGGCGACGGGGAAGATCAGCTCATAGGCAGGTTTTCCCGACGCGCCGTCGGCAAGGACACCAGGCAGGGCCCCGAGAGCGGCTCCCGCGGCCATGCCCAGGAATCCGAGGGTCGAGTTCAGGTTCAGCACGCGCGACCATGTCCGCGCGTCCAGCCCCTGGGTGATCCAGGCCTGCTCGATCGAACCGAACGGCCCGGCCGAGCCGTTCGCGCCGCGGCCGAAGCCTCCCGCGATGCCGGCCACCGCCAAGATCACAGGCGATCGGCTGAGAATCGCCGCGCCGCAGGCGGCGACATACATCGCGTCGTAGACGATCAGGAAGCGCTTCCTGCCGAACCGGTCGCTCGGAATGGCCGCTGCCAGCGTCAGCATGACGGCGAAGACCATCCCGCCGGCCAGCAAAGATCCGATGGACGCGCCCGACCAGCCGATGGAGCGCAGATACAAGGCGAAGTCGACGGCGAGCACGCCTTGCGCGATGCTGCGCGCGAACCGGGCCGCCAGCAGCAGTCGGGTCGACCCTGGAATGGGGGCCGCAGGGCCGGCGCCGGGGGGTAGAGCCCTCATGTGGCGGATCCCTTCGCTGCCGTCAGAAATTGCCACGCGTGGCGATTCAGGCCCGCGCGGCGTACCAGGCCCTTGAAGCTGTGGCCAGCATCCGGCAGGCGCTGCAGTTGTAGCGGCGCGGCCAGGTTCATCGCGCCGGCTCGCGCGTTCATCGCCGCCGTCCAGCGCTGCGCACGCTCCAGCCGGGTCAGCCCCTGATGGGCGTCGACCTGAGGCGTCCGGCGGACGCTGGGACCCCTGCGGCAATCGCGATCGCCGACGAAGACGCGGCCCGGGATCCTGAGAAATTCGTCTGGCAACAGCGGTCCGCAGTCCAGTGGCAAATGCGCCAGCCCATGGGGATAGTTCAGCGACGGGTCGGGGAAGGTGTACCAGCCCGCAGCGCTGATGGCGTAGCGGGACACCCGGTCGGGATGCGCCATCACGAAACGGTGCACGAACTGCGCGCCGCCGGAGTGCCCGAACAGGTGGATGCTGCGGTCGCTAAACCCATGGCGCGAAGCCAGGTGCGACAGCAGGGCGAGCATGGAGAGGTCCGCGCGCTCGCTTCGACCCGGTCGCCCCAGGCGTTGATAGTCCGGGAACCTCAGCGCGTCGAACAATGGCACCACGAGGAACCAGCCGGCGGTTTCGGCCAAAGCCGCGAAGGCGTCGAAATGATTCTCCACATTGCGGCTGATGCCGTGAACCGCAACCAGCACCGGCGCGTCCTGCGCGGGCCGGGTCGGCGCCTGGAACAGGCAACGCAATCCGCCACAAGACTCCTGCGGTTCGGGCCCCGGTGCAGTATGCGGATCCTGACGATTCATGTCGCGGGCCGCATCGGCAGGCGTGCGAGCACCGGGAACAAGGTACGCAGCGTCTGCGGATCGTTCAGCTCGAATTGCGTGAGGACCGGCAGGTCGATCGCCTCGGCGGCTTCGCGCGTCGCCAGCGGCGACGCGGTCAAGACGCCGCTCACGGCGGCAATCGGCAGTTGTCGCTGTCTCAGCCATGCGGAGCCCGCAACCGCGCTCATCGCGTCGGGCGCCGCGAAGACGATGGCATCGACCGTCTTCGCGAACCTGCGCGACTGCACGAGTGCCGAGGTCTCGGACTGCAGCAGTCCATCGGCGACCTCGAGGACCAGGCATTCGACGCCCGTCGATGCAACGTGCCCTGCGAGGAGGGTGAGGATGTCCTCGAGTGCCTCGACCGGAGTGGCTGCCGTCGTGGCATAGCCCGCGTCGGTGAAGTCGAGCACCGGAGATGCGCCGGCGTCGGCCATCAGCCAGCGGTCTCCGCCCGACCCCGTGCCGGTGACCTTCGCTGCCCCGACGCGACAACCCATGCGTCGCAATCCGACGATCAGGCTGGCCGCGGTCGTGGTCTTGCCGGCGTTCATGCTCGTGCCGAGAACCGCGATCGTGAACGCCGGTCGGACCGGCTGTGGATTGCCGAGGGCCGCGCTGCGCAGGTTGATCACGCCGGCGGCATTGGCCAGCAGGCCGATCGGTTCGATGCGCGTCGCGGACTTCATGCCGGCGTGGTGGCTGGCCACGCGGGCGGCGATGCCGCCGCCGGCCACCAGGTGGCAGGGCGAGAGGTCGTCGGGAACGAAGGCCTCGAATTGATCGGGGGCGTAGCGGGCCCCGTACGCGACCACGATCTCGTCGCCCGGCCACAGCCGACAGCGGCGCCCCTCGGCGGATTCAAGGTGCTGGTGCTGGCCAAGGTTGGCAATCCTGGCCAGCACGAGATCTCCCGACTCGGGACGTGCATCGAGCAGAAGTCCGCTGGCGTCGCCCAGGTTCACGCGCCTGACGCTGTAGGCGACCTTGGCCGACCTGATGCGCGCGGGCGCCAGGGTTTCGAGTTGGCGTGAACTGCGCCTGGGGCCCGGTTGAACGGGCGTGTGAACCAGCGCGGACGCAAGGGTCGGAGCATGCATGGGTTGGCTTCCTTCGGGTGGGTGGCTGGGCATCGCGCATTCAGGAACTCGTGATGGGTGCGTCCGTCGCGTCTGCGTGTCTGCCGCATCAATGCCATTGAGGGTGCGTCCATTGTGCGGGAAAATTTCCCAGCTTTATGAATGTCCGATGACAATGCAAAGACTTACATGTCGAGCGCGCGATGCGGCACGGCTGCCCGCATCGCGGCGTGAGCGAGAAATTGGGTGTACGTCGCATGGCGTGCGTCCAGACCTTGACCGAGAAGTCGCTGGCGGCGCCGGCCACCCCGGTCAGCCGTTGGCTACATGCGGCCGATTCAGCGTTGCGGTCTGTCGATCACGGCGCTTGCACTTCATGACCTTCGCATCCATCGCGGTCAATTCGTCTCGCGACTCAGGCGAATCGCGAGCCAGCGGGTGACGATCGCGACCAGCACGAAGACGCCCGCCCCCAATGCCCAGTCAGTCCCGTGCAGTGGCCGAAGGCTGAGCAGGCCGCCGACCACCCGGATCTGAACGAGCACGCCGATAGAGACCAGCGTGCCAAGTACCAGCCAACGGGGAGCGGTTTGTCGCAGCTTCGTCAGGCCAACCGTGATGGCGGCGCTGGCCAACATCAGCGTGGTCAGCGCCATCGCGCGTGCATGCTCGACGTCGCGGTCGGCGCCGAGCGCGTAGAGGTAACTCCAGACCACCGCCACGGTGATCAGCCCTCCGACCAGGACAATGACCAACCAGGCATCGATCGAGAAGAAGCGCGCCTGACGCTGGCATTGGCGCTGCACCGTTGCGAGCGGGCCCGGCGCCGGCAGATCCTGGAACGCCAGCATGGCCGTGGGATGGATGACCAGTTCCAGCCACACGATGTGGATCGGCAAGAACAGCAGAGGCAGGCCCATCAGCGGGATCGCCGCGGCCCCGACCACGAGCGGCAGGTGCACGAGCAGCAGGTAGGTGAAGGCGAGCCGCAGGTTCTGGAACAGCTGGCGGCCCTCGGCCACCGCATCGACGATGGTCCTGAAGTTGTCGTCGAGCAGCACCACCGGCGCGACCTCGCGCGCGCTGCGCGTGCCGCGCTCGCCCATGGCCACCCCGATGTCGGCCAGGCGCAGCGCGGGGACATCGTTGACGCCGTCGCCCGTGACCGCGACGAGTTCGCCCGAGGCTTGCAGCGCCTGCACCAGCGCGAGCTTCTGCGCCGGGGTGGCGCGCGCCACCACGGCGGCGTCACCATTCGCGCCGATCGCCACGCCGGCGTCGTCGTCGGGCGCGAGAACGATCACCTTGGGGTCCGCGCCGCCCAGCCCGATCTCGCGCGCGATCGCCTGGGCCGTGGCCGGGTGGTCCCCCGTGACCATGACGACGCGCATGCCCGCGGCCATGCAGTCTGCGATCGCCTCGCGGACGCCGTCACGGACCGGATCCTCGAAGGCCAGCAGGCCTGCGAACGTGAATCCCTCCGCAGGTTCGACCTGGGTCGGCACCCCTTCGGGCATCGCGCGCCGGGCGCACGCGATCACCTTGTGCCCGGACCGGGCGAACTCCTCGACGCGGGCGAGCCAGTCCGCCCGCTCCCGGGCGGACAGCGCGCACGCGGTCAGCACGGTCTCCGGCGCGCCTTTGGTGAAGGCCGTCGGCTCGCGGTCCGACACGCGCCAGACAACCGTCTCGCGGCGCCGAGCCTCGGTGAACGGGAAGGCAGCGAGACGGGTTGCCTGCGGCAGCGGCCCCGCCGCGGCGTGCAACGCCTGGTCGAGCGGGTCGCCGCTGTCCGGCCGCGCGGCGAACGTCGCCACCTGCAGCACCGACGCCTCATCCTGTCCGTCGGCCGGCGTCCGGTGGGCCAACACCAGCGATCCGGCGGTGATCGTCCCCGTCTTGTCCGACACGATGCAGGTGATGCGCCCGATGTTCTCCACCGCGACCGCCCGCCGCACCAAGGCCTTCTTGCGCGCCAAGCGGAAGACCCCAACGCCCAGAAAGAACGTGTAGACGACCGGAAACTCCTCGGGCAGCGCCGCCACGGCCAGCGTGACGGCGCTCAGCAGGGCGTCGATCCAACCGTGGCCCTGCCAGAGTCGCACGGCCGCGAGAACCGCGCACATCGCCAATGCCACGCCGAGCAGGACGGACACGAGCGTCCCTATGGCCTTTTGCAGCGGCGTGGCCGCGTGGCTGCCTTCAGTGGCTGAGCGGACGATCTCACCGTAGCGCGTTTCGCTGCCGATGCAGACGACGCGCAGTCGCGCCAGGCCGGTCAGAAGCCGTGTGCCAGCGGTGCCCCAGCGCTCCTCGGACGCGCTGGCGGGCAACGGCACGGCGGGGTCGAGGGCCCGCTTGGCCACCGGCAACGATTCGCCCGTGAGCGTCGATTCGTCGACCTGCAGCCCGCTGCCGGACATCAACAGTCCGTCCGCGGGGAAGTAGTCGCCCGGGGTCACCTCGACCAGGTCGCCCGGGACCAGCTCGCGCGACGGGATGTCCTGCCACTGCCCATCGCGCAGAACCCGAGCCGTGCTGGCCAGTCGGCTCGCCAGCCCCGCGGAAGAGGCGCTGGTGCGCCGATGCAGGTAGGCGTCCATGCCCAGCAGCGGTGCCATCGCGACGAGCAGCGTCACCGATTCGGTGACCTGGCCCAGCAGGGCGAACAGGCCCGCCGTCAGCACCAGGAACCACAACATCGGATCGCGCGCCGTGTCGCGCGCGACGACGAGCCAGCCGCCGGCGGCATGCGCCACGATGTCGTTGAAACCGTAGGTACGCTGGGCCGCCACCTGCGCCGCGCTCAGACCGTCCTCGCCCGAGCCGAAGACGGGCAACCTGTCTAGTGGGACGCGGCGCAGGCTCATGGCCCGCGAGTCTGACAGGGGACCGCCGTGCGGGCGTTGCGGCGACGCTCGGCGGGCGAGCCGTGCGCCGTCGGCGCGTGCGGGGATTCGTGCGTCAGTCCGAGGCCGCGCTGCCGGCGTGTCGGACCACGGTCACCGGCACCGTGGAAGCGTAGGCGGCTTTGTCTGGCCCTGATCGGGCCGGCCTCGTATGCGCGATTCAGTGTCACGGCAGCGAGAAGCGCCGTGCTGGGCGCAGTCGCGGCATTGCGCAGGCTGGGCTCGATCTGCAGGTCGCCGATGAAGTCGACCGCGATGCCGCGGGCATCGGTCAGCAGCACCGCGTAACCGAGGCCGACGACCTGGTACAGCGACTGCAGGCCATGGCGGGCGATGTGGCTGAAGGCCTCCATCTGGTCCTGGTGCTCGCGCCGCCCGGACCTGGGGCAGGATCACGGCCTCCTGCATGCGCGTGGGGTCGGGCCGGTGCTCGTGCACGCAGCGGTGCCAGGAATCGCGGATCACCTGCTCGTGCCCGCGCGCTGCCGGCACCGCGGCACCGCTGGCCGCCACCTGCATCACGGTGGTGATGTGTTCACGCTGGAAGGCTTGCGTGGGCGGACTCCGGGGGCCGGGCCGCGAGCGGCCGGAGTCGGACGTTCGCCGCCCGCGCAGCGGCTGTCAATGCGGGCTTCGCCGGTCAGACGTCGGGCTGCTGCCAGTGCACGCCGTCCTCGGTGAGGACGACGTCCAGCGGCACGTCGTGCGGCTCGGCTTCGAGCCAGGGCACGAAACCATGCGCGTAGCCCACGCCCACCGTCACCGGGCGCGGCTCCAGCGCGGCCAGCGTGCGATCGTAAAAGCCACCGCCATAGCCCAGGCGCAGCCCGCCGGGCCCGAAGCCGACGCAGGGCACCAGCAGCAGCAGCGGCGCGAAGCGCTCGGTGTCCTTGGGTTTGGGGATGCCGTAAGCGTCTTCCTCCATCGGGCAGCCCGGGTACCAGACGTGGAAGTCGAGCTTCTTGGTCTCGCGGTCGATCACCGGCAGGCCGATGCGGCGGGCCGGGTCGGCCTCGCTCCAGCGATACAGCGCGGGCAAGGCGTCGAACTCACCCTTGATCGACCAATAGGCACCGATCGTTCGCTCGGTGCGCCCGACCAGCCAGACCCGCAGCACTTCCTGCAGGCGTACCGAACGCTGGTGCCGGTCCACCATCGACAAGCGCTCGGCCTGCAACTGCCGACGCAGGACGCGCTTGTCGCGCGACGGCTCGATCGGCAGGTCGAATGGCATGGTCATGGTCAATATTGTGAGGCCTGGGGCGCACCCCTAGACTCGGCCCATGGCTGCCGACGCGCTGCTCGAACACTGTGTGGAATTGCTCTCGCCGCTGGGCCGCGTGCGCTCACGCCGGATGTTCGGCGGCCACGGTCTGTACATCGACGAGTTGTTCGTCGCCCTCATCGCCTTCGACCGCCTCTACCTGAAGGCGAACGCCTCGACACGGCCGGCTTTCGAGGCCGCCGGCTGCAACCCTTTCGTGTACGAGAGGCAAGGCCGCTCGGCCTCGCTGGCCTACTGGACGGCGCCGCCCGATGCGATGGACTCGCCCGACGCGATGCAGCCCTGGGCGCGGCGCGCGGTGCAGGCGGCGCTGGCCGCCCGCACGGCTGCGAAGCCGGTCAAGCCGCGCGCAACCCAGGCCGCGAAGCCGGCCACGACGAGCGCTCGTCGACGCGGGCGCTGACGCGCTGCGCTGGCGCTTCGAGCAGCGCCAGGCGCGCGTCGGGCCAGCCTTCGACGACCCAATCGCTGCCCGCCGGCAACGCGTGGCGCTCGCCAGCGGCGAGCCAGACGTCGCCGCCCTGCGGCCCGGCGCCGCTCTTCGTCAGCCAGGCCCGGCCGGCCGTCACCAGCAACCAGCGCACCCGGCGGGCCGGCGGCAGACGCAGCGCGGTGGATGGCGCCAGCGACCATTCCCAGGGATCGCCGCTTTGATGCTGAATCGTCATGATGAAGACTCCACGAGAAGTGCCTGAATTCTTGGTGAATCCCCGAAGGGCGTCCAATCAGGACTTTGCGCTTCATTGATAATCTATCGTCATGAATCAGATCCGCCAGCGACCGCTCGCCGTGGGTTCGATGCGGGCCTTCGAAGCAGTCGCGCGCCGGCTCAGTTTCCGCGCCGCGGCCGAGGAACTGCACCTCACGCAACCGGCGGTGAGCCGGCAGATCCGGTCCCTCGAGGACGAACTCGGCGCGACGCTCTTCCTGCGTGGCACGCGCCATGTCGAGCTCACCAGCGCGGGTGCGGCGCTGCTGCGCGCGGTGGCGCCGCTGCTCGACCGGCTCGACGCCAGCGTGCGCCAGATCCGCACCGCGCGCGGCCGCCGGCAGGTCGGCGTGACGACCTTCGCCTCGTTCGCGTCGTTGTGGCTGCTGCCGCGGCTGCAGGCTTTCCAGCAGGAACACCCGGACATCGACATCCGCATCTCGGCGCAGGACGCCTTCGCCGACCCCGACGACGCGGAACTCGACATCGGACTGCGCTATGCCCACCCGAACGACGCACCGCCCGGCTCGGTGCCGCTGTTCGGCGAGGTGCTGACACCGGTGGCGAGCCCGGGCTTGCGCGGCTTGGCGCGGCCGGCCGACCTGGCCCGACACACGCTGCTCGAAGAGGACGACGCACGCCCGAGCGCCGAGTATCTGAGCTGGCGCCACTGGCTGCGGCTGAATGCGCCGGCCAAGCTCGAGCCGCGCGGCTGGATCTACCTGAATTTCACCTACCAGCAGATCCAGGCCGCGCTCGCCGGTCAGGGCCTCGCGCTGGCGCGGCTGGCGCTGGTGCACGAGTCGCTGGCGCGCGGCGACCTGATCGAGCCCTTCGGCGCCGCCGGCCGCATCACCTCGCCTTACGCCTACTGGCTGGTGCGCTGGCCGGCGCGGCGCGAGCGGCCTGAACTCGCCGCCTTCGAGGACTGGCTGCTCGCGCAGGCGGCCGACACGCGCCAGGCGCTGGCCGACCAGAGCCCGGAAATGGTGACCCCTGCTGCGCTAAATTCGCGCCAATGAGTCTCGGTTTCGGCGCACCATCGGCAATCATGAAGTCCGCCTTGTTCGTCTGCGTCGCCGCGCTGGCCATGTTCATGCCGCCGGCTGCGCCCGCGCAGCCCCGGACCCAGAGCGCGGACGACCTCGTGGTCCAGGCACGCGAGGCGCTGCGTCGCAACGACCGGTCGCGCCTGGCCGAATTGCGCGACGCCGCCGACGCCGCCCGGCTGCCGCTCGCCCAATGGGTCGAGTACTGGGACTTGTCGAACCGTCTCGCCACCGCAACGGTGGCCGAGGTCGAGGCCTTCTACGCGCGCTGGCCCGGCACCTACGTCGAGGACCGGCTGCGCAACGACTGGCTGCTCGAACTCGGCCGCCGGCGCGACTGGGTCGACTTCGCGCGCGACTACCCACGCTTTCGCATGGACGACGACCGCCAGGTGCGCTGCTACGCGCTGCTCACCCGGCACCTGGCCGGCGAGAAGGTGCGCGACGACGCGCGCGCGGCCTGGTTCGCGCAGCGCGATCTCGACGACGGCTGCCAGCTGCTCGCGAGCACGCTGTTCGAGGCGCACCTCTTCAGCACCGACGATGTCTGGGGCAAGGCCCAGCTGGCGGTGGAGGCCGGCCAGCCGCGCGCCGCGCAGGCGGCCGCCGAGCTGATCAGCCGCGCCACCGGCAAGGAGGTCGAGGCCTTGCTCGGCGATCCGGATCGCTTCCTGGCCGGGCCGCTGGCGCGCCGGCCGGTGAATCGCGAACTCGTGCTGCTCGCGCTGATGCGCCTGGCCGCGCGCGACCCGCAGGCCGCGGCCACCCAGCTCGAGCGCGTCTGGCAGCGCCGGCTGCTCAGCCCGCAGGCCTCGCTGGCCTGGGCCGAGACCGCGCGCCGCGCCGCGTTGCAGCAACAACCCGAGGCCGACGCGTACTACCAGCGCGCCTGGCGCCTGGCGCGCCGACCGGCGCAGCCCGGCTGGAGCGACGACACGCTGGCCTGGGCCGCGCGCGCCGCGCTGCGCGAGGATGCCGACGCGCCCGGCCGCTGGACGACGGTGGAGCGGGCCATCGCCGCGATGACCCCGGACGGCCAGCAGGCACCGGCCTGGATCTACTGGCGTGCCCGCGCGCTGCAGGCGCTGGCCCGGCCTGGCGAGGCCGGCGAGACCGACCGGGCCGAGGCGCGCCGACTGATGGTCTCGATCGCCGGTCCGATGAGCTTCTACGGCAAGCTGGCCACCGAGGCCCTGGGCGAGCGCGTCGCGCTGCCGCCGGCGCCGCCGCCACTGACCTCCGCCGAGCTGGACCGCGCGCGCGCCGTGCCGGGCTTCGCGCGTGCGCTGCAGCTCATCGCGCTGGGCCTGCGCAGCGAAGGCGTGCGCGAGTGGAACTTCACGCTGCGCGACCTGTCCGGCGACCGCGAACTGCTGGCCGCCGCGCAGATCGCCTGCGACCGCGAGGTCTGGGACCGTTGCATCAACACCAGCGACCGCACGCGCGGCGAGATCGACCTCGCGCAACGCTTCCCGATGCCCTTCCGCAGCGAGGTGGTGGCGAACGCGCGCGAGATCGGCCTCGACCCGGCCGACCTGTACGCGCTGATCCGCCAGGAGTCGCGTTTCGTGATGGACGCGCGCTCGTACGTCGGCGCGTCCGGGCTGATGCAGATCATGCCGGCCACCGCGCGCTGGACGGCGAAGAAGATCGGGCTGGCTTTCCGGCCGGAGATGCTGACCGAGCGCGACACCAACCTGAAGCTCGGCGCGAACTACCTGAAGCTGATCTTCGACGACTTCGACGGCTCGCTCGCGATGGCTGCCGCCGCCTACAACGCCGGCCCGGGCCGGCCGCGCCGCTGGCGCCAGGGCGGCCTTTTCGAGCCTGCTGCCTGGGCCGAGAGCATTCCGTTCAACGAGACACGCGACTACGTGCAGAAGGTGCTGTCGAATTCGGTCGTCTACGCGGCACTGCTGAACGGCAAGCCGCCGTCGCTGGCCTCGCGGCTGGGTCGGGCGATCGGCCCGCGCAGCACGGCCGAGCCGGCCTTCGCCGCCGACCTGCCGTGAGCGCATGAACGGGAACATCGTCGTCCTCGGTGGCACCGGCTTCGTCGGCCGCGCGCTCTGCGAGCGGCTCGCCGCACGCAGCGCCAGCGGACGCATCGTCGTGCCGACGAGGCGGCTGGTGCATGGCTCCGCACTGCGCCCGCTGCCGACGCTGGAGCTGGTCGAGGCCAACGTTCACGACGAGGTCACGCTGACCCGGCTGCTCGCCGGCGCCGACGCGGTGGTCAACCTCGTCGCGATCCTGCATGGCCGCACGGCCGACTTCGAGCATGTTCACGTCGATCTGCCGCGCACGCTGGGCCGGGGCTGCGCGGCCGCCGGCGTGCGCCGCGTGGTCCACGTCAGCGCGCTGGGCGTCGGGCCGGGCGCGCCGTCGAACTACCTGCGCAGCAAGACCAAGGGCGAGGCGGTGCTGCAGTCGGCAGGCCTGGACCTGACGCTGCTGCGCCCGTCGGTGATCTTCGGCACCGAGGACCGCTTCCTCAACACCTTCGCGGCGCTGCAGGCGCTGGCGCCGGTGATCCCGCTCGCCGGCAGTGGCGCGCGCTTCCAGCCGGTCTGGGTGGACGACGTCGCGGCCGCCATCGCCGCTTGCCTGGACCGACCGGACAGCATCGGCAAGACTTACGAACTGGTCGGGCCGAGCGTGTTCACGCTGTCCGAGCTGGTGCGGCTGGCCGGCCGGTGGTCGGGTCACGAGCGAGCGCAGATCGCGCTACCCGAGTTCGCCGCGCGGCTGCAGGCGCTGGCGATGGAATGCCTGCCCGGCGAGCCGCTGATGTCGCGCGACAACGTCGCGTCGATGCGCGTGCCCAACGTCGCCAGCGGCAAGCTGCCGGGACTGGAGGCGCTCGGAATCCGCGCCACCGCGCTCGACGCGGTGGCGCCGGGGTATCTGGGTGCCAGCTCCGGCCGGGCGCGCCTCGAGCGGCTGCGCGCTTCGGCGGGTCGCGGCTAGCCAGCCACGCGCCGCGCCGCGCATCGGACTGATCAGCGATTCGCATCATCGGCGGGTCGCGGCCTCGCTAGCATCGCGGCAGGCGACTCGACAACGAAAGGCGCGCGATGGCTCTGCAACTCGTGATCGGCAACAAGAACTACTCGTCGTGGTCGATGCGGCCCTGGGTGCTGATGCGCGCGCTCGGCATTGCCTTCGAAGAAATCAAGCTGCGGATGGACTTCGCCGACAACTCGGCGTTCCGCCTCGCGATGGCACGCTACAGCCCGGCCGGCCGCGTGCCGGTGCTGCTCGACGACGGCTTCGCGGTCTGGGACTCGCTGGCAATCGCCGAGACGCTGCACGAGCGCATCCCCACGGCCGGCGTGTGGCCGACGGCACCGCGGCTGCGCGCCCGTGCGCGCAGCCTGTGCGCCGAGATGCATGCCGGCTTCGGCGCGCTGCGCAACCACTGCCCGATGAACATCGAGGCCGTGCTGCCCGAGGCCGGCGCCCGCGTCTGGACCGAGCAGCCCGCGCTGCGCGACGACGTCGCGCGCATCGAGACGATGTGGGCCGACGCGCTGGCCGACAGCGGCGGGCCCTTCCTGTTCGGCACCTTCGGCGCGGCCGACGCGTTCTATGCGCCGGTGTGCACGCGGCTGCGAACCTACTCGCTGCCGGTCTCGGCGGCCACGTCGGCCTATGTCGATCGCGTGCTCGCCGCGCCCGGCGTGCGCGAGTGGATCGAAGACGCACTCGCCGAGCACGACTTCCTGGCCCTCAACGAGCCCTACCGCCAGCACCGATGACGGCGAGGTTCTATGTCGTCGGCGGTGCGGTGCGCGACGCGCTGCTCGGCCGGCCGGCGAGCGACCGCGACTGGGTCGTCGTCGGCGCCACCCCCGACGAGCTGCTCGCCGCCGGCTACAAGCCGGTCGGGCGCGACTTCCCGGTCTTCCTGCACCCCGAGACCGGCGAGGAGGTGGCGCTCGCGCGCACCGAGCGCAAGTCGGCGCCCGGCTACCACGGCTTCAGCTTCCACGCCGACCCCGGTGTGACGCTGGAGCAGGACCTGGCGCGCCGCGACCTGACGGTCAACGCGATCGCGCGCGCCGACGACGGCACGCTGATCGACCCCTACGGCGGCCAGCGCGACCTGCGCGACCGCGTGCTGCGCCATGTCTCGGACGCCTTCGCCGAAGACCCGGTGCGGCTGCTGCGCCTGGCCCGCTTCGCGGCGCGCTTCCACGACTTCAGCGTCGCGCCCGAGACCGAGGCGCTGCTGCGCCGGATGGTCGAGGCCGGCGAGGTCGACGCGCTGGTGCCGGAGCGGGTCTGGCAGGAGCTCGCGCGCGGACTGATGGAAGCGCGGCCGAGCCGGATGTTCGAACTGCTGCGCGGCTGTGGCGCGCTGGCACGGCTGCTGCCCGAGGTCGACCGGCTCTGGGGCGTGCCGCAGCCCCCCGAGCACCACCCCGAGGTCGACACCGGCGTGCACCTGATGCTGGTGCTCGACCAATGCGCGGCGCTCGCCGCGCCGCTGCCGGTGCGCTGGGCCTGCCTGGTGCACGACCTGGGCAAGGGCACGACCCCGCCCGAGGCATGGCCGCGCCACCACGGCCACGAGGCGCGCAGCGCGACGCTGGCGCGCGCGGTGGCGGATCGGCTGCGCGTGCCCAACGATTGCCGGGAACTGGCCGACGTGGTCGCGCGCGAGCATGGCAACGTGCACCGCAGCGGCAGCCTCGGCGCCGCTGCGGTGGTGCGATTGTTCGACCGCTGCGACGCCTGGCGCCGACCGCAGCGCTTCGCCGAGATCCTGCAAGCCTGCGAGTGCGATTCGCGCGGCCGCACCGGCCGCGAGCACGACGCCTACGGCCCGGCCGAGCGCCTGCCGCCGCTGCTCGCCGCCGCGCGCGCCGTGGACAGCGCGGCCATCGCCGCCGATGGCGCGGCGCGCGGGCTCGAGGGGCCGGCCATCGGCGCACTCATCGCCGAGGCACGGGTCGCCGCGGTGCAGGCGCGGCTCGACGCGTCAGGCGCCCCGGGCGACTGAGCGCGCCGACGACAGCAGCCACGGCACGGCATCCAAGCGGGCCGCGGCTTCGCCTCGGGCAGCGGTCGCTGCCAGCCCGAGATGGATGTAGCACTTCAGCGCGTCCCGGCCTATGGCTCCGAGCGAGACAGCTCGATAGATTCGCAACTCTTCGAAGAAGCGCCAGCCGTCACACTCGTGACTGCTGGGATCCTTCGGCGCCCGTTCAGTCGCCGCCGCGACTGCCGCGCTGCGAAGGCCAAGGTCCCCGCTGCCGGTGTCCCGAGCCAGCCTGGCGCACGAGCTGGGCAAGGGCACGACACCGCCCGAACAATGGCCATGCCGCCGCGGCCTGCACGGCCTGAACGGCCAACAGGCGCGCAGCGCGACTCTGGCCGCGCGACGCGGTGAATGGTCTGCGCACTCCGACCGACTGCTGCGAAATCCAGGACCATGCGCCGCCTGTCGTAGGCGGCCCTCGTGCCGCGCTGCGTCCAACCCACTCCACGTAACGCCGGTCGCCGACAATGGCAGCCCTATCCAGTTCCTTCACTCCATGCGACACGACTCACCGCATCACCGCCTGCGGGCGCTGCTCGACGGCGTCGCTCAAGGCCTCGGCTGAAGGCACGGTTAAAGGCCCATGTCCTTCGAATTCGACACTCTCGAGGCCCTGCGCCGGCAGCATCCGGCCTGGCGCCTGCTGCAGGCCGATTCGGCCGCCCTGGTGGCGAGCTTCCTGCACCGCGTGTTCGTGACGCCCAACCGGCGGTGATCCACCAGGCCGAACTGGCCTCGGCGCTGGACGACACGCTCTACGCCGTGCGCGACCAGCGCGGGCCCACCAGCTACCCGAAGTCGGCGATCGAATACCTGAACGACTGGGCGGCGAACGACAAGGCTTGGCTGCGCAAGTTCTACCCACCGGGCTCCGACGAGCCGCACTTCGACCTGACGCCGGCCACCGAGAGGGCACTGGCCTGGCTGGGTGCGCTGAGCGAACGCAGCTTCGTCGGCACCGAGTCGCGACTGCTCACGCTGTTCGAACTGCTGCGCCAGATGAGCGAAGGCAGCGAGACCGACCCCGAGGTGCGCGTGCAGGAACTGCAACGCGGCGTGATGCCATCGACGCCGAGATCGAACGCAGTGCGTGCGGGTGACCTGCCGCTGCTGGGCGACACCGCGCTCAAGGAGCGCTTCACGCAGTTCGCGACGCTGGCGCGCGAGCTGCTGGCCGACTTCCGCGAGGTCGAGCACAACTTCCGCGGACTGGACCGCCGGGTGCGCGAGCGCATCGCGCTGTGGGACGGCAGCAAGGGCGCGCTGCTGCAGGACATCCTGGGCGAACGCGACGCCATCGACGAGTCCGACCAGGGGCGCAGCTTTCGCGCCTTCTGGGACTTCCTGATGTCGCGCGACCGGCAGGACGAATTGAGCGCATTGCTCGAGCGCGTACTCGCAGCTGGACCGCCGTGGCCGGCGCTGGAGCCCGACCCGCGCCTGCGGCGCGTGCATTACGACTGGCTGGAGGCCGGCGAACACACCCAGCGCACGGTGGCGCTGCTGTCGCAGCAGTTGCGGCGCTTCCTCGACGACCAGGCCTGGCTGGAGAACCGTCGCATCATGGACATCCTGCGCAGCATCGAAGCCAAGGCGCTGGCGGTGCGCGACGCAGCCGCCGGCGGGCGACTTCATGGTCATCGACGACACCGCGCCGAGCATCGACCTGCCGATGGAGCGCCCGCTGCACTCCCCGGCCGTCGAAGCTGCGATTGCCAGCGCGCGCATCGCAGGCCGGCGACGAGGACCTGGATGCCGCGGCGCTGTATTCGCAGTTCGTCGTCGACAAGGTCGCACTGGCGCAGCACATCCGCGCAGCGCTGCAGCAACGCGCGCAGATCACGCTGGCGAAGCTGCTGGCGCAGCCGGCCGCTGCAGCAGGGCCTGGCCGAGCTGGTGGCCTATCTGCGGCCTGGCCGCCGAGCCAGGCAAAGCAGTGATCGACGACAGCGTGCAGGAGCAGGTGACCTGGCTGGCGCGCAGCGGGCAGCACAAGACGCGCGCAGCCTGCCGCGCGTGATCTTCACGAAGTGACGACGATGGCCGACGAAGCCCTCGCACGACGGCCAGCCCTGACGCTCGACCTGTCCACGGTGGTGATCCCACTGCTCAAGGGCGTGATCTACCGCGACGACGACGCCGCGCTCTGGAGCGCGCTGCTGCAGCTGCAGGCGCCGCGTGCGCGACTACGTGGCCGTGCTCGGGCTGGAGCTGATGCTCGACGAGGCCGAGGGCTACGCGTTCCTGCGCTCGCGCCCGGTGCGACGAGGACGACGGCGGCCAGCGCTGCCGCGCCTCGTGCGCACGCAGGCCGCTGTCGTTTCCGGTGAGCCTGCTGCTGGCGCTGCTGCGCAAGAAGCTGGCCGAGTTCGACGCCGGCGGCGGCGACACGCGGCTGATCCTGTCGCGCGAGCGAGATCGTCGAGCTGCTCCGCGTGTTCCTGCCCGCAGGCAGCAACGAGGCGCGGCTGATCGACCAGGTCGACACGCACCTGAACAAGGTCGTCGAGCTGGGCTTCCTGCGCCGGCTGCGCGGTCAGGAACGGCATGTTCGAGGTGCGGCGCATCCTCAAGGCCTTCGTCGATGCGCAGTGGCTGGCCGAGTTCGACGCGCGGCTGGCCGCGTACCGGGCGCAGCTGCAGGCGCGGAGGCAGCGAGAGCCAGCGATGAACGAGTGCAGCACCGTCGCTGCGACTTCGCCGCGCCGACGAGCCGCTGTCGGGCTTTCGCCTGCAGCGCCTGGAGGTCTTCAACTGGGGCACCTTCGACGGCCGGGTCTGGACGCTCGCGCTCGACGGCCGCAACGCCCTGCTCACCGGCGACATCGGCTCGGGCAAGTCGACGCTGGTCGACGCCGTCACCACCCTGCTGGTGCCCGCGCAGCCGCATCGCCTACAACAAGGCCGCCGGCGCCGAGGCGCGCGAGCGCACGCTGCGCTCCTACGTGCTCGGCCACTACAAGTCCGAGCGCAACGAGGCCGAGCGGCGCGGCCCGGCCGGTCGCGCTGCGCGACGCACAACAGCTACTCGGTGATCCTCGGCGTCTTCCACAACGCCGGCTACGACCAGACCGTGACGCTGGCCCAGGTGTTCTGGCTGAAGGACGCCGCAGGGCCAGCCGGCGCGCTTCTTCGTCGTCGCCGAGCGCGACGCTGTCGCATCGCCGAGCGACTTCGCCGACTTCGGCACCGACATCGCCGAGCTGCGCAAGCGGCTGCGCGCCGCTGGCGCGGAGGTCGTACGACAGCTTTCCCGCCCTACGGCGCGCTGGCTTCCGCCGGCGCTTCGGCATCGACAACGAGCAGGCGCTGGAGCTGTTCCACCAGACGGTGTCGATGAAGTCGGTGGGCAACCTGACCGACTTCGTGCGCAGCCACATGCTGGAGCCCTTCGACGTGGCGCCGCGCATCGCAGGCGCTGATCGCGCACTTCGACGACCTGAACCGCGCGCACGAGGCGGTGCTCAAGGCGCAAGCGCCAGGTGGCGCTGCTGCACGCCGCTGGTGGCCGACTGCGACCGCCACGCCGACGCTGGCCGCGGAGGTCGAGGCGCTGCGCGCCTGCCGCGAGGCGCTGCAAGCCTGTTTCGCGGGGCTCAAGCTCGAGGCTGCTGGACAAGCGCCTGGCAGCATCTGGCCGACGAATCGGCGCGGCACGACAGCGCAGGTCGAGCGGCTGGCGACGCAACAGCGCGAGCAGCAGACGCAGGAGCGCGAGCTGCGAGCGCGCCATCGCCGACAACGGCGGCGATCGCCTCGAGCGCCTGGCGACTGGAGATCGCGCGCAAGGAGCGGCGAGCGGACAGCGTCGCGCCGACAAGGCCGAGCGCTACGACGCAACTGCGCCAGACGCTGGGCTGCTGGCGATGCACCGGCGCAGACGCCTTCCTCGCCCAGCGCAGCGCTTGTGCGCGCCGCTGCGCGAGGCCGCTGCGCGAGCGCGAGGCGGCTCTGCAAAACGAGCTGACCGAGCTTGGCGTGGCCTTCGCGCAGGGCCGCCAGGAGCACGCCGAGCTGACGCAGGAACTGACCAGCCTGAAGGCCCGGCGCAGCAACATCGACGCCGCAGCAGATCGCGATGCGCGCGCGCGCTGTGCGCAGGCGCTCGAGCCTGGCCGAAGCGCGACATGCCCTTCGCCGGCGAGCTGCTCCAGGTGCGCGACGAGGAGCGCGACTGGGAGGGCGCCACCGAGCGGCTGCTGCGCAACTTCGGGCTGTCGCTGCTGGTGCCGGACGCGCATTACGCCGCCGTGGCGCGAGTGGGTGGACCGCACGCATCTCAGCGGCCGGCTGGTCTACTTCCGGGTGCGCGACGCGAAGCAGCCGCGCGACGCTGCCGACGCTGCACCGCGATTCGCTGGCGCGCAAGCTGGCCATCAAGCCGGACTCGCCGTTCTACGACTGGCTGGAACGCGAGCTGGCGCACCGCTTCGACGTCGCCTGCTGCGCGACGCCAGGAGCAGTTCCGCCGCGAGACGCGCGCCATCACCCGCGCCGGCCAGATCAAGGGCCGCGGCGAGCGCCACGAGAAGGACGATCGCCACCGGATCGACGACCGCAGCCGCTACGTGCTCGGCTGGAGCAACGCAGGCCAAGATCGCCGCGCTGCGAAGCCAAGGCGCGCGCAGCTGCGAGGCGCGCCTGGCCGACGTCGGCAGCCGCATCGCGCGGCTGCAGAAGCGAGCAGCAACAGGCTGCGCGGAGCGGCTGCAGGCGCTGTCCAAGCTCGACGAGTACCGCGACTTCGACGAGCTCGACTGGCAGCCGCTGCGCCGCGGAGATCGCGCGCTGCAGCGACGAGAAGCAGCGGCTGGAGTCCGCCTCGGACGTGCTCAAGCACGCTGGCGGAGCAGCTGCACGAGCTGGACGCAGGCGCTTGCCGACACGACCGACGCCGAGCTCGAAGCGAGCGCGAGGACAAGCGCTCGCAAGCGCCGAGCAGCGCACAGGCGATGCCGCACCTGCGCGCGGCACAGACGGCGACTGCTCGATGCGCCGGCACGCCGGCCGACAGGCCCTGCACTTCGCGCGACTCGAGGCGCTGCGCGCCGAGGCGCTGGGCGAACACACGCTCACCGTCGAATCCTGCGACAACCGCGAGCGGGACATGCGCGACTGGCTGCAGGCACGCATCGACGCCGACGACAGGAAGCTGGAGCGCCTGGCGCGAGAAGATCATCGAGGCGATGGCCGCCTACAAGGAGGCGTTCACGCTCGAGACGCAGGAGGTCGACGCCAGCGTCGAGGCCGTGCGGCGAGTACCGCAAGATGCTCGACACAGCTGAACGGCCGACGACCTGCCGCGCTTCGAGGCGCGCTTCAAGGAACTGCTCAACGAGAACACCATCCGCGAGGTGGCCAACTTCCAGTCGCAGCTGCACCGCGAGCGCGAGACCGATCAAGGAGCGCATCGCGCTCATCAACGAGTCGCTCACGCAGATCGACTACAACCCCGGCCGCTACATCGCGCTGGAAGCGCAGCCCGCCACCGACGCCGAGATCCGCGACTTCCAGACCGACCTGCGCGCCTGCACCGAAGGCGCGCTGACCGGCTCGGACGACGCGCAGTACTCCGAGGCCAAGTTCCTGCAGGTGAAGCACATCATCGAGCGCTTCCGCGGCCGCGAGGGCTCGGCCGAGCTCGACCGGCGCTGGACGGCGCAAGGTCACCGACGTGCGCAACTGGTTCGTCTTCGCCGCCACCGAGCGCTGGCGCGAGGACGACAGCGAGCACGAGCACTACACCGACTCGGGCGGCAAGTCCGGCGGGCAGAAGGAGAAGCTCGCCTACACCATCCTGGCGGCCAGCCTGGCCTACCAGTTCGGCCTGGAATGGGGCGCGGCGCGCTCGCGCTCGTTCCGCTTCGTGGTCATCGACGAGGCCTTCGGCCGCGGCTCGGACGAGTCGGCGCAGTACGGGCTGCGAGCTGTTCGCGCAGCTGAACCTGCAGCTGCTCATCGTCACGCCGCTGCAGAAGATCCACATCATCGAGCCCTTCGTCGCCAGCGTCGGCTTCGTGCACAACGAGGACGGCAGCGCGTCGAAGCTGCGCAACCTGACCATCGAGGAGTACCGCGCGGAACGAGACGCGCGGCGCCATGACGCCGGCCTGGACCACCGCCGCCGATCTGCGCGCCCAGGTGCAGCGGCGCTGGGACAAGGGTGAACTGTTGGCTGATCTGGTCAGCCCCGGTGAGCTGTTCCCCATGCGCCTGGGCCTGCGTTGCCCAACGTCGGGCGAACTCTCCGAGCGATTCGACGAGGCCCGCGCCTGGGTCGCCGGCCTGCAGCACAGCGCCGGCTACCGCCTGGTGATGCGCGAGGTGCGGCACCGCGTCATCGGCGAGAACAGCCTGCCCGGCGAAGCCTGGGTGGACACGCTGGACGATGCGTTGCGAATGATCGGCAAGGCCGCGACGCGCGAGCGTTCCGGGCCGTGCTCGACGCGACGCAGCGACACCCGACCCTGCTGCCCTGGCTGGGGCGCCAGCCGCTGCGCGCGCTGGCCTTGGCCGACGTCTGGCCGCGGCTGCTGGACGTCGTGGCCTGGCTGCAGGCCCATCCGCGCCCGGGCATCTACCTTCGTCAGGTGGACTTGCCCGGCATCCACAGCAAGTTCATCGAAGCGCAGCGCGGCGTGCTGTCCGAGCTGCTGGACCTGGCGCTGCCGCAGGAGGCCGTCGACTCCGCGGCCAGCGGCGCGGCGCAGTTTGCGCGGCGCTACGGCTTTCGCGACAAGCCGCTGCGGGTGCGCCTGCGCTTCCTGGATCCTGGGCACCTGGCCTGGGTGCCCGGCGCCGATGCCGACTACACCGTTTCGCAGGAGGCCTTTGCCAGGTTGGCCCCAGACGTGCGGCGTGTCTTCATTACCGAGAACGAGATCAACTTTCTGGCCTTCCCGCCGGCCAACGCCAGCCTGGTCGTGTTCGGTGCCGGCTACGGCTTCGACGCGCTGGCGAAAGCGGCCTGGCTGCGCGAGCGCGACGTGTTCTACTGGGGCGACATCGACACCCACGGCTTCGCGATCCTCGACCAGCTGCGTGCTCATGTCCCACAAGCACGGTCGTTGCTCATGGACCATGACACCCTGCTCGGGCACCAGGAGCACTGGACCCCGAGCCGCAGCCGACGCAGCGCGAGCTGCCGCGCCTGAACGAGGCCGAGCGGAGGCTCTACGACGACCTGCGCTGGCGCCGGCTGCGCGACCAGCCGCTGCGGCTGGAGCAGGAGCGCATCGCCTACGGCCATGTCGAGCGCGCGGTGGCGGCGGCGCTGCAATAGCGGTGCCGCGGCGGCAACAATGCAGTACCCGCCACCGCTACTTGCCCAGTCATGCCCGCTGTCCCACTGCGCAAATCCAAGCCCGAACCTCGGCCCACGCGGCCCAAGACCGGCGCCGAGCCCCGCCTGTCACGTACCCGCCGGCCCGAGACGCTTCCGGTGGCCGAATGGCAGGCGGCCTTGCGCCGCCAGTTCGGGCGCGAGCAGCGGTTTACCTTGCGCAATCTCGGCGACGAGCCGGTGTTCTCCACCTTCCGTGTCGACAACCCCGACAGTGGCACACACTACCGCGTCACCATCCGTGGCCTGGAACCGGGCCGC
Source organism: uncultured beta proteobacterium (assembly GCA_963788635.1). GTDB lineage: Bacteria > Pseudomonadota > Gammaproteobacteria > Burkholderiales > Burkholderiaceae_C > Rubrivivax. The sequence continues at coordinate 395,048 of CAWBHE010000015.1, forward strand.
AACCAGTGCAGTTGCTGGGACTACGCCACCAACCACCTGGGCACCTGCAAGCACGTCGAGTTCACGCTTGCGCGGCTGCAGACGCGCCGCGGTGGCAAGGCGGCTCTGGCGCGCGGAGTCGCGGCGGCGCACAGCGAGATCCGGCTCGATTACCTGGGCGCGCGTCAGCTGCGCCTGCATCCTGGCACGGCCTGCCCGCCGAAGTTCCTGAAGCAGGCGCGCCAGAGCTTCGATCCTGCTGCTGGCTGGACGCTGCCGCGGGACCGCCTGGACGACGTTGGCACGCTGGCCCGAGCGGCCGTGGCAGCCGGCCACGAATTGCGGGTGGGCGACGATGTCTGGGCCTTCATCGCCCAGGTGCGTGACGCCGAACAGCGCCAGCACACCCTGGCCCACGCCTACCCCAGGGGCGCGCAAGACAAGGCGCTGCACAAGCTGCTCAAGGCCCGCCTGTATCCGTACCAGGCCGAGGGCGCGCTGTTTGCCGCGCGTGCCGGCCGCGCCCTGCTGGGCGACGAGATGGGCCTGGGCAAGACGGTGCAGGCCATTGCCGCGGCCGAGCTGATGGCGCGACATTTCGGCGTGCAGCGGGTGCTGGTGGTGTGCCCGACCTCGCTGAAGCACCAGTGGAAGGCGGAGTTCGGGCGCTTCGCCGACCGGCCCGCGCAGGTCATCCACGGGCTGCGCGCGCAGCGCCAGGGCCAGTACGCCGAAGACACCTTCTGCCGCATCGTCAACTACGAGATGCTGGCGCGCGACGCCGACCTCATCGATGCCTGGTCGCCCGAACTCGTCATCGCCGACGAGGCGCAGCGCATCAAGAACTGGAACACGGTGGCGGCGCGGGCGCTCAAGCGAATCGCCAGCCCCTACGCGCTGGTGCTCACCGGCACGCCGCTGGAAAACCGGCTCGAAGAACTGATCTCCATCGTGCAATTCGTCGACCAGCACCGCCTGGGTCCGACCTGGCGCTTGCTGGACGAGCACCAGCTGCGCGACGACGCCGGACGAGTCATCGGCTACCGCGCGCTCGACCAGCATCCAGCAGACCCTGGCGCCGGTGATGCTGCGCCGGCGCAAGGCCGAAGTGCTGACGCAACTGCCCGAGCGCGTGGACAAGCCGCCTGTTCGTGCCGCTGACGCCGCAGCAGCGCGTTCACCACGACGAGAACGGCGCCGTCGTCACGCGCATCGTGTCGCGCTGGCGCAAGACCGGCTACCTGTCCGACGTCGACCAGCGTCGCCTGCAGATGTGCGCTGCAGAACATGCGCATGGCCTGCAACAGCACCTATCTTGCTGGACCATGAGACCGACCACGGCGCACAAGGCGGACGAACTGCTGACGCTCCTGGACGAATGGCTGGAGGACCCGGCCATCAAGGTGGTGGTCTTCAGCCAGTGGCTGGGCACGCACGAGATCATCCGCCGCCGCCTGGTCGGGCCGGCCGCTGGGGCCACGTGCTGTTCCACGGCGGCGTGCCGGGCGAGCAGCGCGGCGCGCTGGTCGAGCGTTTCCACGAACGATGCCGACTGCCGCATCTTCCTGAGCACCGACGCCGGCGGCGTCGGCCTGAACCTGCAGCATGCCGCGGCGGTGGTGGTCAACATGGACCTGCCCTGGAACCCGGCGGTGCTCGAGCAGCGCATCGGGCGCGTCCACCGCATGGGGCAGGCGCGCGGCGTGCAGGTCGTCAACCTGATCGGCCAGGGCAGCATCGAAGAGGGCATGCTGGGCGTGCTGGCGTTCAAGAAGAGCCTGTTCGCCGGCGTGCTGGACGGCGGGGCGAGCGAGGTCTTCCTGCACGGAACCAGGCTCGCCAGCTTCATGAAGAGCGTTGAACAGGTTGCCGGCGCGATGGGGGTAGACGAAGGGGCCGAGGAGAGCGCGCAAGGCGGCGATATCTCCACACCAGCGGGTGCACGGGGCGCACCGGACCAAGGGAGTGACGCGCAATCGGACCCGAGCGTTGCACCGAAGCCGACGCGGACCACATTGTCTGAAGCAGCGCCGGTGGAGTCCCGGGGCACTGCGGCTGCCAACGATACAGACGACGGCACGGCACCCGAGGCCAGCTTGGGGGCGGACCCCTGGGCTGACCTGCTTCAGGCCGGCGCCGCAATGATGCAGGGTTTGGCCGCGCAGCGTCGGACAAGTGCCGCGCCGCTCATCCGCATCGAACGTGATCCCGAGTCGGGCCAGTCCAGCCTGCGCATACCCATGCCCGATCCGGCGATATTGCAGCAACTGGCGAAGGCCCTGGCTCCGTGGTTGAAGCGCTGATGGTCGCCCGCGGCGAGCGCTCTGTTGACACGCCTGCGCGGGCGAAACGAATTGATGCGTCGGAACTTTAGTGCTCCTGCACCAGAAGACCCTCGTCGAGCAGCGCCTGCACGATGTCCGCTTGCCGGAGGTCGCGTCGGCGATTGAGTTCCGGTCGGTGCGCCGATTCAGCCATCCAGCGCTTGAACTCCACGAAGGTTCTTGGGGCTATGGTTTCCATGAGCGCCATCTTGCCGGCGACTGAAACGACAACGTCTTCGAACTTGGGTGCCTCGGTCAGCACCGAAGCCCGAATCGCCTGCGTTCTGGGCGTGCCTCGAGCGACTCTGGCGATCAGCGCAAGGTGGGACCTTGGCAAGGTCCCATTTTGGGACTACACTGATCGACCTTGGAGTGAACGAGTCATGAGAGCGCATGAATGTCGTGGCGAGATCCAGACTGGAGGCCTTCTGGCGCAACCCGCTCTTCCAGGACTCCGAACAGGCGCTGAAGGCTTGGTATGCGGAAGCCACACGTGCCAGCTGGACCAGCCCTCAGGACGTCAAGAATCAATACCGCAACGCCAGCATCGTCGGCAACAACCGCGTGGTCTTCAATATCAAGGGCAACGACTACCGATTGATCGTCGCGGTCGCCTATGACTTCGGTGCCCTGTACATCAAGTTCATCGGCACGCACAAGCAATACGATGCCGTCGACGCAGCGACCGTCGAGATGGAGTGAACATGGAAATCAAACCCATCCGGACTGAAGCAGACTACCAAGCCGCCCTCGAAGTCACATCGGCACTCTTCGACAACCCGCCCAAGCGGGGCACTCCTGACGGCGACCACTTCGAAGTTTTGCTGACCTTGATGAACGCCTACGAGAGTGCGCATCACTCCATCGAGTCGCCAGACCCTATTGATGCGATCAAGTTCCGGATGGAACAACAGGGCCTGACGGTCCAGGATATGGTGCCGCTGATCGGAGCGACAAACCGTGTCTATGAGGTGCTGAGCGAGAAGAGGCCGTTAACGCTGTCCATGATGAAACGGATCAGGACGGGCCTGCAGATCTCGGGTGATGTGCTGCTGGGCCAGCGAACCCGGCATGGCGCTCGACCGGCCTTGGCCGGTGTCGAGGTGCAAGGCGCCGAAAACTTGCGGGCGTCGGCAAGATCAAGGACGGGGACAACGGCACTTGCCAAGCCCGGCGCAAAATCCAAGAAACGCCAGCCGTCACACTCGTGACGGCTGGCGCCTGGTTCGGCCGCCAGCACAGCTGGCCCGCCGATTGCCGATTGCCGATTGCCGATTGCCGACGCAGGCGCTGCTGCGCCGGATGGTCGGGGCCGGCGAGGTCGACGCGCTGGTGCCGGAGCGGGTGTGGCAGGAGCTCGCGCGCGGCCTGATGGAGGCGCGCCCGAACCGGATGTTGGAGTTGCTGCGTGGCTGCCGTGCTCCGGCTCGGCTGTTGCCCGAGGTCGACCGGTTCTGGGGCGTGCCCCACCCCCCCCCCGAGCACCACCCCGAGATCGACACCGGCGTGCACCCGATAGACACTGAGATGCCGGCGCCGTTGCCGAGCCGCCTCGCATGGCGCGAGGCGCCTTGCCGCTTGACCCGCGACTAAGCCGGTCGGCTTTTCCTCCAGGCTGTCTTCGCCAGCCCGCCTGCTGTAGTCGGGGGATGCGCGGCAAAGTTGCTCAATACGTGCGGATTGACCGGGCAGGCGCGAAAGGCATCATCCAGGCAAACGGTACCCCAGCTGCCGCTCGTGACGCAGGGACAGCAACAGCACATCCCGCTCGGAGTGGGCGTAGAGCACCACATGGCGGGCCAACACAAGCTCTCGGAGTTCCGGCATGCCGATCGCGCGCGCGAGCTGGACGGCTTGCTGGGCTTGGAAATGGCCCCAACCGGTCTTGGCGTCGAGAAACCTTGCAGGGCGACCGCTTGTGGGCGAGAAGGACAGGAGAGCCCGAGCTTTAACCAACTCGGCCTGCAGCCTCTCGAAGCGCCGAGGCGCGGACGCAGCGTCCTGCTCGACCATGGAGAGCCGAACGGCACGCAAGCAGGCCAGGAAGTTCGGGGCGGCCCTGACCGTGGCGTTGACTGGAATGCTCACCGAACGGGCGTGACACCAAGCGCCTCATTGAGTTCGTCGTCCGTGACGAACTCCCCGGACAGGGCTTCCTTGAGCCCCGTGATGGCATCTTCGGCGAGCACGAGGTAGGCGTGCTCGGCTTCGAGAGCGTGGTAGTAGTCCAGCCGGCGTGCGTCGATGAGCGCCACGTAGCTGGCACCGTTCTTAGTCAGAACCTTCTCAGCGCCAGAGCCGACGACATCCTCGGCCAGTTCGGTTAGACGAGCGCGGGCTTCGCTGATGGGAACAACGTCTGATGCGCGGAGAGCCATGTTGCACTATCCATTAACGTTTTCATTAAATGGGACTGTACACGACGACGTATGTCTGCGGAAGGGCCCTGCCGCAGCGGGAGGACCCCCGTGCGTCTGGACTGGGCCGAGCTTGCTGCCGGCCCTGCCCTTGCGTCGAGCAGTGGCCGCGCCACCACGGCCACGAGGCGCGCAGCGCGACGCTGGCGCGCGCGGTGGCGGATCGTCTGCGCGTGCCCAACGATTGCCGGGAACTGGCCGACGTGGTCGCGCGCGAGCATGGCAACGTGCACCGCAGCGGCAGCCTCGGTGCCGCTGCGGTGGTGCGATTGTTCGACCGCTGCGACGCCTGGCGCCGACCGCAGCGCTTCGCCGAGATCCTGCAAGCCTGCGAGTGCGATTCGCGCGGCCGCACTGGCCGCGAGCACGACGCCTACGGCCCGGCCGAGCGCCTGCCGCCGCTGCTCGCCGCCGCGCGCGCCGTGGACAGCGCGGCCCTCGCCGCCGATGGCGCGGCGCGCGGGCTCGAGGGGCCGGCCATCGGCGCACTGATCGCCGAGGCACGCGTCGCCGCGGTGCAGGTGCGGCTCGACGCGTCAGGCGCCCCGAGCGACTGAGCGCGCCGACGACAGCAACCACAGCCCGGCGTAGGTCAGCAGGCCGTTGAGCAGCAGCAGCTCCAGGCCGATCTGCCAGCGCCCGAAGAGTTGCTGCTGGAATTCGTCGACCCCCCAGCAGATCGCCGGCGCGATCAGTACCACCGCTGGCACCCAGCGCTCGTCGAGCGCGCGGCGCGTGAACACGCCGAAGGCGAACAGCCCGAGCAGCGGCCCGTAGGTGTAGGCGGCGATCTTCAGGATCAGCCCGATCATGCTCGGATCGTCGAGCGCCTTGAAGCCGAGCACGAGCAGCAGGAACACGCCCGTGAACGCGAGGTGCACGCGGTGCCGCACGCGCCGGCGCCTTGCATCGTCCCAATCCGTGCGCCGCTGCAGGCCGAGCAGGTCGATGCAAAAGCTCGAGGTCAGTGCGGTGAGCGCGCCGTCGGCGCTGGGGAACAGCGCCGAGATCAGCGCGACGACGAACAGCAACTGCACCACGGCCGGCAGGTGGCCGAGCACGACCGCGGGGAAGATGTCGTCGCCGCGGGCATGCAGACCGACCGTCGGCGCATAGAGGTAGAGCAGGCCGCCGAGGTAGAGGAAGAGCGCGATCACGGCCAGCATCACGAGCGAGAGCACGACCACGTTCTTCTGCGAGTCGGCCAGCCGGCGCACCGAGATGTTCTTCTGCATCATTTCCTGGTCCAGCCCGGTCATCGCGATCGCGATGAAGGCACCGGCGACGATCTGCTTGACGAACCAGTCGCGGCCGTAGGGGTCCAGGCCGAACACGGAGGACAGCCCGCGCGCCTGCATCTGCGCCAGGCTGCCGGCCACGGACAGGTCCAGCCGCTGCAGCAGGAACACCACGCAGACGCCCAGGCCCAGCAGCATGCCGGCGGTCTGCAAGGTGTCGGTGAAGACGATCGTGCGCACCCCGCCCTCGAAGGTGTAGAGCAGGATCATGAGAAGAATCACCGCCGTGCTGAGCCAGAACGGCACGCCCAGCGACCGCAGGATCGTGTCGTGCAGGATCTTCACCACCAGGTACAGGCGCGCGGTCGCGCCCAGCGTGCGCGACGCGATGAAGATCGCCGCGCCGGTCTTGTGCGAGCGCGGGCCCAGCCGCAGCCCGAGCAGGCTGTAGATCGAGCTCAGCCCGGCCCGGTAGTACAGCGGCATCAGCACGAAGGCAACGACGGCGTAGCCCAGCACCTGGCCGAGCGCGATTTGCAGGTAGCCGAACTGCGTCAACCCGACCGCGCCGGGCACGCTGATGAAGGTCACGCCCGACAGCGAGGTACCGATCATGCCGAAGGCCACCAGCGGCCAGGGGCTGTTGCGGCTGCCGACGTAGAAGGCGTTGTCGTCGGCGCGACGCGAGGTCCACCAGGCGACGGCCAGAAGCAGCGCGAAGTAGCCGAGCACGACCGCGAGCAGGATTCCGGCGCTCACGGTCCTGCGCTCATAGCAGCCGACCTATCAGCCCGGCGAGCAGGCTGAGGACCAGCGAACTGGCCAGCGGCACGTACCAGTCGCGTCCGGCCAGGCGGAATCTGAAGTCGCCCGGCAGCCGACCCAGACCGACCTTCAGCAACCAGCCGCGCAGGCCGTTGAAGATCACGGTGGCGAACAGGAAGACGAGCAGCCAGCGCATCAGCAGGCTCGGGCGGCTCGGGCCATCACAGCGTGTGGCAGCGGTCGCCCGCGGTGAAGCCCAGCGGGTCCAAGCCGGGCAGGCCGCGCGCGAAGCCGATCACCTTGAACAGCTCGCCCATCTCGTGCTCGGCGAGCAGCTTCTGCGCCGGCGCGAGGGTGCGCGCGTCGGCGCCCTGCAGCAGTTCGAGCAGGCCGCAGTTCATCAGGAAGCGCGCCTGGCTGGTGTAGCCGACGACGTTCGCGCCGGCATCCTGGGCGGCCAGCGCGATGCCGGTGAAGTCGACATGCGCGGTGATGTCCTTGGCGCCGACGTCGGCGAGCGGATCCGCGTCGGCCAGATGGCCGCGGTGGCACATCAGCGTGCCGCCGCTGCGCTGCGGGTGGTAGTACTCGGCCTCGGGGAAGCCGTAGTCGACGAAGAAGGCCGCGCCGCGCTGCAGCCGCTCGGCCAGCGTGCGCACGAAGGCCTCGGCCTGCGGGTGGATCTCGGTCACGGTGCCGGCCGGGAAGCCCGGGTCCAGCGGCGGGCGCAGCGCGGTCGGGCGGTCGCGCCAGGCGAAGACGCCACCGTCGACCGCGACGCCGCGCTCGTGCCAGTCCCGCCCGTCGAAGGCGAGCAGCTGCACCGGCATCGCGTCGAGCACCTCGTTGCCGACGACGACGCCGTGGATCGAGCCGGGCAGCCGGTCGAGCCAGCGCACGCGTGGGCCGTAGGCGGCCAGGCGCGCCTGCTGGCGCTCGCGCAAGGCGCCCGACAGGTCGACGACGTGATAGCGCACGTCGGCGTCCAGCGCGCCGAGCAGCTGCTCGGCGAGCGCACCGCTGCCGGCACCGAACTCGAAGACGTCGCGCGCGCCGGCGGCGCCCAGCGCCTGCGCGACCTGGCGCGCGAGCGCCTGGCCGAACAGCGGCGAGAGCTCGGGCGCGGTGACGAAGTCGCTGCCCGAGGCGGGCGACGCGCCGAACTGGCGGCTGTCGCGCGCGTAGTAGCCCAGGCCCGGCTCGTAGAGCGCGGCGGCCATGAATCGGTCGAACGGCCACCAGCCGCCGTCCGCTTCGATGCGGCAGGCGATCAGCGTCGATAAACTGCTAGGTTCTTGACCCGCCATCCCGGCATTGTAGAAACCGAAGGTTCGGCAGCGACCGGGCCGGGCCCAGGGCACCACCCCAACATGCACGCCACCCCCCCTTCCCGGCCCGTCGCCCTCGTCACCGGCGCGGCGCGGCGCATCGGCCGCGCGATCGCGCTGGAGCTGGCCGCCCAGGGTTGGGACGTCGCGCTGCACTGCCATCGCTCGCGCGCCGAGGCCGAGGCGACGGCCGCCGACGCGCTGGCTGCCGGCGCGTCCCGCGCCGAGGTCTTCGCCGCCGACCTGGCCGACAACGCCGCCTGCGAGGCGCTGGTGCCGGCGGTGCTGCTGCGCCTGGGGCGGCTCGACGCGGTGGTCAACAACGCGTCGCTGTTCGAGTACGACGACGTCGCCGGTTTCAGCGTCGCGCTGATGGAGCGCCACTGGCGCGCCAACACCGCGCCGGCGATCCTGCTCGCGCGCGCGCTGGACGAGCACCTGCGCTCGCGGCCCGGCGCTGCGACGGGCTGCGTCGTCAACCTGCTCGACCAGAAGCTCGCGAACCCGAACCCGGACTATTTCTCGTACACGCTGAGCAAGGCGGCGCTCGAAGCGGCGACGACGATGCTCGCGATGGCCCTGGCGCCCGTGGTGCGCGTCGTCGGCGTCGCCCCCGGCGTCACGCTGCTGTCGGGCGAAATGAGCGGCCCCGAGTTCGCCGACGCGCACCGGATGACGCCGCTGGGCCACTCGTCGACCCCCGAGGACGTGGCGCGCACGGTGCGTTTCGCGCTCGAGTCCAGGGCGATCACCGGCACCACGATCCTCGTCGACGGTGGCCAGCACCTTCAAGCCCAGCCGCGCGACGTGATGTTCGTCGCGCGCAACGAAGTCTAGGAACGACATGCAGAGCCTGCTCAACCACCCGCGGCTGATGGACTGCCGGCGCCTGTTCCTGCGCGACTACGAGGTCTGGATCAACATCGGCGTGCACGACTTCGAGAAGAAGGGCGAGCAGCGCGTGCTGATCAACGTCGATCTCTACGTGCCGCTCGCGCTGTCGACCCCGAAGGCCGACCGGCTCGACGAGGTGCTCGACTACGACTTCATCCGCCGCACGATCATGGCCCGCGTGGCCAAGGGCCACGTCCACCTGCAGGAAACGCTGGCCGACGACATCCTGGCGCTGATGCTGGCCCACCCGAACGTGCGCGGCGCGCGCGTGAGCACCGCCAAGCCCGACGTCTACCCCGACTGCGCCGCGGTCGGCGTCGAGGTCTTCGGCCTGAAGGAGGCCGCATGAACGCAGTGGCCGACGGCGCCGCGGTGCGCAAGGCCGCCTTCGAGGCGAACAAGCTCGGCAAGCGGCTGCACCGCCAGGTCGGCCAGGCAATCGCCGACTTCAACATGATCGAGGCCGGCGACAAGGTCATGGTCTGCCTGTCCGGCGGCAAGGACAGCTACTCGATGCTCGACATCCTGCTGTCGCTGCGCGAGCGCGCGCCGGTGCCGTTCGAGATCGTCGCCGTCAACCTCGACCAGAAGCAGCCCGGCTTCCCCGAGCACGTTCTGCCCGAGTACCTGGCCAGCCGCGGCGTGCCCTTCCACATCGAGGCGCAGGACACTTACTCGGTGGTGAAGAAGCTGGTGCCCGAGGGCAAGACGATGTGCAGCCTGTGCTCGCGGCTGCGCCGCGGCATCCTCTACCGCGTGGCCGGCGAGCTCGGTGCGACCAAGATCGCGCTCGGCCACCACCGCGACGACATGGTCGTGACGCTGCTGATGAACATGTTCTTCGGCAGCCGCCTGAAAGGCATGCCGCCCAAGCTGGTCAGCGACGACGGGCGCAACGTCGTGATCCGCCCGCTGGCCTATGTCGCCGAGACCGACCTCGAACGCTGGGCCGAGCATCGGCAGTTCCCGATCATCCCCTGCACGCTGTGCGGCAGCCAGGACAACCTGCAGCGCGTGCAGGTCAAGCGCATGATCCGCGAATGGGACAAACAGTACCCGGGCCGCATCGCCAACATGTTCACCGCGATGGGCAACATCGTGCCCTCGCACCTGATGGACCGGAACCTGTACCCTTTCACAACGCTCCAAGCCACGGGCGTGGCCGATGCGGCGGGCGACAAGGCCTTCGACGACGAGCCTTGCTTGCCCGCGACGACTGTTCATTGGGCCGGCTCCAGCGGCTCGACGGAGGATTGAGATGAAGACGCTGCGTTCCCTGGCTTCGATGGCCGTCGCCGGCCTGCTGCTCGCCGGCTGCGCCGGCATCCACACCGTCTCCAGCGACGTCTCCAGCTACGGCGACTGGCCGGCCGGGCGCGCCCCCGGCACCTACGCCTTCGACCTCCTGCCCTCGCAGCGGGCCGAGCCGGCGCAGACCGCAAGGCTCGAGGCAGCGGCGCGGCCGGCCTTGGCCAAGGCGGGCTTCACGCCGGTGGCGGCGGGCCAGTCGCCCGACGTGCTGGTGCAGGTCGGCGCGCGAATCTCGCGCCAGGACAGCCCGCTGTGGAACGACCCGTTCTGGTGGCGCGGCGACTTCGGCTACTGGCGCTACGGCCCATGGATGGGCCCGTCGTGGAACTGGTCGGTCCAGTACACCAACCCGCGCTACGACCGCGAAGTGGCGGTGCTGCTGCGCGACCGCGCCACCGGCAAGCCCTTGTTCGAGGCGCGCGCGGTGAACGACGGCCTGTCAGGCTTCGACGACCAGATGCTCGCGGCGATGTTCCAGGCCGCGCTCACTGACTTCCCGCACCTGGGCATCAACCCGCGCACGGTGGTCGTCACGCTGCCGGCCGGCGAGTGAGCCGGCGGTTCAGTCGAGACTCAGATTCGGTCTGAGCCTGCGCGACCTGGGACGCGTCAACGCTGGAGAGATCTGCCGCGCAGCCGTGCAGACGGGCTTGCGTCCGTGGTCGGGCGGCGCGGATCCGGCTCGCGACTTTGACAGGAGCGCGGCGACCACCCCGGAATTTGATTTTCCGTGCTGGCGTTCGTCGCTCGCTATGCATCGCAGGACCGGCGCAAGGTCGAGATCCATGGCGGGCGCTGGCCGGACGGCGGCGGGAGGACTGCAGCAGCAAGCGCCGCGGGCTCGGCGCCAGCCGCTCGGACCTGGACACGCCTGCAGCGCGGTTGGTCGATCGACGTCCGTCCGTCGGCTTCAGCCCCCGCTGAGCGCCAACACGACGGCCACGAAGTCGTTCGGCTGCAGCGAATGCTGGAGCTCGCGCACGCCGATGCCGTTGACGAAGACGCGCATGTTCGGCCGCAACCGGTTCTGCTCGTCGACCACGCGGAAACGCAGTCCGGGGTAGCGGCGGTCGAGGTCCGCGAACAATGCGTCCAGCGTGTCGCCCACCGCCTCGACCTGCGAATCGCGCGTGTACGAGCGCAGCGCGCCGGGGATCAGCACCTTCATCGGCCCCTTCCCGATCCGCGACTGCGGCTCATGCGAGCTCGGCCACTTCCACCGCGTAGATCTCCGGCAGGTGCCGGGCGATGTTCGACCAGCGCGCGCCTTCGTCACGTCCGATCCAGAGTTCGCCGCTGGTGGTACCCAGGTACAGCGCCGGGACCGCCTGAGCGTCCACCGTCATCGCCTGGCGCTTCACGGTCCACCAGGCCTGGCTCTCGGGCAGACCCTGGTCCAGCCGGTGCCAGGTCCGGCCGGCATTGCGCGTGACGTAGGCCGCGGGGCGGCCCTCGGGGCTGGTGCGTGGCCAGACGGTCGTGCCGTCCATCGGGAAGACCCAGGCAGTGTCGGCGTCGCGCGGATGCACGACCATCGGGAAGCCGATGTCGCCCACGCGCTTGGGCATCTTGCGGCCGATGCGCTGCCAGGTGTCGCCGGAGGGGTCGCCCGACCGGTCGAGCCGGTAGATGCCGCAGTGGTTCTGCTGGTACAGCCGGTCGGGGTTGCCCGGGCACAGCCGCACGCAATGCGGGTCGTGGAAGGTGACGGTGGCGGCGTCGAAGCCCTCGACCACCTCCAGGCCGTTGATCAACTTCGACCAGCTGCGGCCGGCGTCGCGCGACTCGTGGACGCCACCGCCCGACATCGCGAAGTACAGGTGCTTCGGGTCACGTGGATCGACGATGACCGAATGCAGCTTCGGCCCGTCGGGCGTGCCATCCTGCGCCGACCCCATCCACTCGCGGAGCTGCGCGTCGTCGTTCACGGCCGGCAGCGGCGTCCAGCTGACACCGCCGTCCTCCGAGCGGAACAGGCCCTGCGGCGAGGTGCCGGCGTACCAGCTGTCGCGCTCGCTGGCATGCCCCGGGGTCAGCCAGAAGGCGTGGTCGACCGAGCGGCCCGGCAGGCCGGCGGCCGGTTTGGCAAAGGCCGGCGGCTGCCGCGCCTCCTTCCAGCTGCGACCGAGGTCGGTGGAGCGAAAGATCGTCGGCCCGAGGTGGCCGGTCTTGGCCGCGGCCAACAGCGTACGGCCGTCGCGCGGATCCAGATGCACGTGGTTGATGTTGTGGCCCAGGAAATGCGGGCCGTCGGTCTTCCAGGCGTTGCGCCGGACGTTGCCGTGGAAGAGCCAGGCGCCCTTGCGCGTCGCCACGAGGATGACGAGGCGGGTCGACGACGCGGGCGTACCCCGCGCTGCGGTTTTCCTGGCGGACGGGGAGGGCGCTGCTGATCGGCTCATGACGGTTCCTCGGCGAGGGCTGACGAATAAGGTTACCTCCACGACGATCGAGAGGGCACGATTTCGACAGTCGGCACGAAGGGGGTTCTTGTCGCGCAGAACGGCCGCGACAAGTTGCCGCCGGTGCGCGAGCCGGTTCAAGGAGTGCATTCCATCCAAAGTCCGTACCGGTCACTGGAAATCCCACCCGGCTCGTCGGGTCGAGGACGCCATCCTCGATGCGAACCTGCCGCCGGCAGGCACCGTCGCTGAACTGAACCTCTCCGGGAGTCTGCACCCATGGCGCAATGCGCCGCAGAGCGTTTGGTCGGAGAGGACGCCGGCCCGCGTGTGAAGCGCAGGCCCGGCGCCGACAGGATCGCAGCGAGCGTCGCGGCGTCGCTTCCCGGGGGGCACGCACGGCTGGACCGCACGGCCCCGCTGCGCGCCCGCCGCCAGCGATGGCTCTGACGCGGGTGCGGCAGCCCGGAGCCGGCGAGCAGCGGCGCCCGCCCGATAATCGCGGCTTTGCGCGGAAGGCCGTCGGATGGCAGTCAACGTCGTGATCATGGCCGCGGGCAAGGGCACCCGCATGAAGTCGGCGCACCCGAAAGTGCTGCACCGGCTGGCCGGGCGCAGCCTGCTGCAGCATGTGTTGGACGCGGCCGCCGGGCTGCACGCGGCCCAGACCCTCGTCATCACCGGCCATGGCGCCGACGCGGTCGAGCAGGCTTTCGCGGGCCGCGACGTCGGCTTCGTGCGCCAGATGCCGCAGCTCGGCACCGGGCACGCGATCCAGCAGGTGGTGCCGGTGCTGGCCGACGCGAACCCGACCACGCTGATCCTGAACGGCGACGTGCCGCTGATCCGCCCCGAGACCGCACAGGCGCTGGCCGCGGCCTGCGCCGGCGAGCGGCTCGCGCTGCTCACCGTGGAGCTGGCCGACGCGACCGGCTACGGCCGCATCGTGCGCCGCGCCGGCGCGGTGACCGGCATCGTCGAGCACAAGGACGCGAGCGCCGAGCAGCGCGAGATCCGCGAGGTCTACACCGGCATCATGGCCGCGCCCACCGCGGCGCTCGAGCGCTGGGTCATGGCGCTGAAGAACGACAACGCGCAGCGTGAGTACTACCTGACCGACATCGTCGCGATGGCGGTGGCCGAGGGCGTGCCGGTGGTGACGAGCGCGGCCGCCGACGAAGCCGAGGTGCTGGGCGTGAACAGCCCGCTGCAGCTGGCCGACCTGGAGCGCCGCTTCCAGCGCCGCTGCGCCGAGACGCTGATGGACGCCGGCGTGCGCCTGGCCGACCCGGCGCGCTTCGACCAGCGCGGCACGCTCGAGTGCGGCCAGGACGTCGAGATCGACGTCAACTGCGTCTTCGAGGGCGCGGTGCGCCTCGGCGACGGCGTGCGCATCGGCGCGAACTGCGTGATCCGCGATGCTCGCATCGCCGCCGGCGCGGTGATCCACCCGTTCACCCACATCGAAGGGGCCGAGGTCGGCGCGGGTGCGCTGGTCGGGCCGTTCGCCCGGTTGCGCCCAGGCGCCGTGCTGGGCACCGAGGTGCATATCGGCAACTTCGTCGAGGTGAAGAACTCGACGCTGGCCGCCGGCGCGAAGGCCAACCACCTGGCCTACCTGGGCGACACGACGGTCGGCGAGCGCACCAACTACGGCGCCGGCAGCATCACCGCCAACTACGATGGCGCGAACAAGCACCGCACGGTGATCGGCGCCGACGTCCACGTGGGCTCGAACTGCGTGCTCATCGCACCGGTGACGATCGGTAACGGTGCGACCATCGGCGGCGGCTCGACGATCGCCAAGGACGCTCCGGCCGGCCAGCTGACGGTGGCGCGCGCCAAGCAGGTCACGATCGCCGGCTGGCAGCGGCCGAAGAAGGCGCCCAAGGCCGGTTGAGGGCCGATTCGGCCCGGCGCGGTTCGTTAGACTCGTGCGCACTGAAGGAGTTACCTCGTTGTCGCCCAGTGAGCCGGTCGCGATCCTCTCGGGGATCGAGAAGTCCTACCAGATGGACGCCGTGACGGTGCCGGTGCTGCAGGGTGTCGACCTGCTCATCCGGCCCGGCCACTTCACGGTGCTGCTCGGCCCTTCGGGCAGCGGCAAGACGACCTTGCTGAACCTCGTGGGCTGCATCGACCGCGCCGACCGCGGCGAGGTCGTCGTCGCCGGCCGCGCCGTCGACAAGATGACCGACGACGAGCTGTCGGATTTCCGCGCCGAGCACATCGGCTTCATCTTCCAGAACTTCAACCTGATCCCGGTGCTGACGGCCTACGAGAACATCGAGTACCCGCTGGTGCTGGCCGGCATGCCCGAAGCGCGCCGGCGCCGGCGCGTGAACAAGCTGCTCGACGCCGTGGGCCTGGCCGACCGGGCGAAGAACCGGCCCGGGCAACTCTCGGGCGGCCAGCGCCAGCGCGTGGCCATCGCGCGGGCGCTGGCCCGCAGGCCCCGGCTGGTGGTGGCCGACGAGCCCACCGCCAACCTCGACAGCCAGACCGGCGACGCGATCCTGCGCCTGATGCGCCACATGCAAGTGCAGTACCGGATCTCGTTCCTGTTCTCGTCGCACGACCGCAGCCTGATGAACGCGGCCGACGACCTGATCACGCTGCGCGACGGCGTGATCCAGTCGATCCGGCGCAAGGCCGTGGCGCCCGCCGGCGCCGAGGCGCCCGCCGCCGGGTTCGCCCCCGATACACGGCCGGGCGCCGACGAGCATGAGTGAGTGGTCGCTCGCGCTGCGCAACCTGCTGCGCAACCGGCGCCGCTCGCTGTCGACGCTGCTGACGCTGGCGATCGGGCTGACCGCGATCCTGCTCTTCAGCGGCTTCAAGGCGAACCTGAGCTACACGATGCTCACCGGCTACGTGCGCGCGGGCGGCCACCTGCAGGTGCAGCACCGCGACTATTTCCTGTACGGCAGCGGCAACCCGACCGCCTACGCCATCGCCGACTACGAGCCGCTGCTCGACGCGATCCGCCACGATCCGGTGCTCGCACCGATGGTCGCGGTGGCCACGCCGATGCTCCGGTTCGGCGGCCTGGCCGGCAACTTCGACGCCGGCATCTCGCGCACCGTCATCGGCACCGGCTATGTGGCCGCCGACGTCAACCGGATGCGCCAGTGGAACGAGTACGCGATACCGATCCGCGGGCCACGACTTCGCGCTCGAGGGCACACCGCCGGATTCGGCGATCGTCGGCATCGGCGTGGCGCGCGTGCTGCAACTGTGCGAGCCGCTGCACCTGGCCGACTGCCCGAGCCCCGAGCCGAGCGGCCCCGCGCCGTCCTCGAAGGGAGCCGCGGCGCTGCCAGCCGACATCGCCGCACTGGCGGCTGGCGAATCCACTTCGCCGACGGCAGCGCCGCCGCACCGAGCGGCGCACGGCTGGAGCTGCTGTCCAGCAGCTCGCGCGGCGCGCCCAACGTGGCCACGCTGAACGTCGTCGCGGCCGAGGACCAGGGCTTCAAGGAACTGGACGACATTTCGGTCATCCTTCACCTGGCGCAGGCGCAAAAGCTCGTGTTCGGGCGCGGCGCGCCGAAGATCACGGCCATCGTGGTGCTGCTTGAACAGGACCGCCGACGAGACCGCTGCGGCGGCGCGCCTGCGCGAGATCGTCGCCGGGCCGGCCGGCGGAGCGCAGCCGCTGGTGGTGCGCAGCTTCGGCGAACTGAACCCGTTCTACGTGCAGAGCGTTCAGTTGTTCGATGTCATCTTCGATTTCATCTCGGTGCTGATCGGCGGCATCGTGCTCTTCACGGTGAGCAACACGATGAACACCTCGGTGGTCGAGCGCACGGTGGAGATCGGCACGCTGCGCGCGATCGGTCTGCGCCAGGGCGGCATCCGACGCCTGTTCGTGATCGAAGGCTTCATGCTCGGCTGTGCCGGCGCGGTGCTCGGCATCGTGGCGGCGCTCGTGCTGGGCGCGCTCGTCAATCACTCCGGCCTGACCTGGCTGCCGCCGGCCAGCTCGGGCCGGCTGCCGCTGCAGCTGCGCGTGCTGGGCGACTTGCCGACCCTCGTCGGCACCAGCATCGGACTCATCGTGCTGGCCACCGCGTCGGCCTGGTGGCCGGCGCGGCGCGCGGCACGTCTCAACGTGGTGGAGGCCTTGCGTCATGCGTGATCCCGCATTTTTCTGGCCCCGTCGCCGGTTCCTGGCAGGCGCGGCTATCGGCAACATCCGGACTGCTGATCGGCAGGGCGACACCGGCCGCCCCCGACGCCCAGGCGCTGCTCGCCGCCAGCGACGCGATCCGCAACCCAGACCGACCGTTCCGCGTGATCGTCACGCTGACGGAGTTCGAGAAGGGCGCGCAGGTCGACACGACCACCTTGGTCAGCTACGCGCGCACGCTGCAGGCCGGCGGCCAGTTCGTCAGCCTCATGCGCTTCGTCCAGCCGCTGCGCGACGCCGGCAAGGTGATGCTGAAGAACGGCAGCGACCTGTGGTTCTACGACCCGAGCACGAAGGCCGCCGTGCGCATCTCGCCGCAGCAGCGGCTGATCGGGCAGGCGTCGAACGGCGACGTCGTCACGGTCAATTTCGCCCGCGACTACCGCGCCAAGTTGGCCGGCGAAGAGACCATCACGGACGGCGAACGCAAGAGCCGCCGCGCCGCCAAGCTCCAGCTCGCCGCCGCCACTCCCGATGCGACCTACGGCGCGATCGAGCTGTGGCTCGACGCACAGAGCCACGCGCCGATCAAGGCGCGCTTCTTCGCCGATTCCGGACGCCTGCTGAAGACCGCCTACTACCGCCGCTTCCAGAACGAACTCGGTGCCGACCGACCCACGGAGACCGTGATCATCGACGGCCTCGACCCGAAGTCGGTGACGCTGGTGCGCCTGTCCGACTACGGCTGGCGCGACGCGCCAGCGGCCTGGTTCCAGCGCGACTACCTGTCGCGCTTCACTGCAGACTGAGCCTGTGAAGACATGACGCGCACGAACCCCCTCCTGATCCTGTCCACGTTGTTCGCCGTTGGCGCCTGCGTCTCGATGCCGGCGCGCGGCGACGACGCCGATGCGCTGTCGCTGGAGGCCGCGCCGGCGCCGGCAGCGGCCGCCGAGGCGCCGCTGCACGCGGCGCTGGAACTCGGCGTCGGCCGCATCGACCTGCGCAACCCCTCGGACACGAAGGACGCGCACCGGGCGTCGCTCGACCTGCGTTACGCGACCCGACTCGCCGACGCCTGGCGGCTGACGCTGTCGGACCGGCTGGACGACACCCACCCCGCGCCGGCCGGCCAGCACGCCACGATGAACAGCCTGCGCGAGGCCTTCGTGGGCTGGCAGCCCGACCCCGCCACCTCGCTCGACCTGGGCCGGATCAACTGGCGCCAGGGCCCGGCCTATGGCTGGAACCCGACCGACTATTTCCGCAGCGGCGGCCTGCGCACGATCACCACCGCCGACCCGGTGGCGTTGCGCGAGATGCGCATGGGCACGGTGATGGCCCGCTTCGGCCGGCTGTGGGACGGCGGCGGCGTCTCGCTGGCGCTCGCGCCCAAGCTCGCCGACGCCCCCAGCACCAGCCCCGGCTCGCTGGACCTGGGCGCCACCAACGCCGAGAACCGTGCCCTGCTCACCGTGAACTCGCGTTTCAGCGACCGCGTCAGCGCGCAGGGCTTGCTGCTGTTGCGGCACGGCGCCGCGCCCACGATCGGCGCGAGCGCGACGGCGCTGGCGAGCGACGCGCTGGTGGCGTATGCCGAATGGTCGTCGACCAAGACCGCCAGCCTGATCGACCAGGTGCTGGGATCGGCGCCCGTGGAGCGGCGCACGCAGCAGGCCTCGCTCGGCATGACCTACACGCTGCCCACCGACCTGGCGCTCACCGTGGAGACCGAATACAACGGCGCCGGCCTGGACTCCGCAGGCTGGAACAGCCTGTTCAACCAAGGCCCCACCGCCTACCAGCGCTACCAGGTGCTGACCCAGCCGAGCCAGGAACTGGGCACGCGCCGCGCCTGGCTGTTCTACGCCAGCCAGAAGGGCCTGGGCCTCAAGCAGCTCGACCTGACCGGTTTCGTGCGCGTGAACGCGATCGACCACAGCCGGCTGGTCTGGGCCGAACTGCGTTACCACTGGCCGCGCTTCGACGCTGCCGTGCAGTGGCAGCGCGCTTACGGCGACACGCTCAGCGAGTTCGGCTTCATGCCGTACCGCCAGGTACTGCAACTGTTGGGCACGTTCTACTTCTAGCCAGCCCGTCCGGCTCGGCAGGTCGCGCCGGGCGTGATTTCATGGCGCGGCCCGCGCCGGGCCGCATGCCAGAATTCCGACCAACATGAAAATCCTGCTCACCGGTGCGGCCGGTTTCATCGGCATGACCACGGCTCTGCGCCTGCTGGCGCGCGGCGACGAAGTTGTTGGCCTGGACAACCTGAACGACTACTACGACGTCAGGCTGAAACAGGACCGCCTCGCGCGGCTGCAGCCGCACGCGAACTTCCGCTTCGTGAAGCTCGACGTCGCCGACCGGCCCGGCATGGAGGCGCTGTTCGCCGAGGAGCGGTTCGACCGCGTGATCCACCTCGCCGCGCAGGCCGGGGTGCGCTACTCGCTCAAGAACCCGCACGCCTACATCGACAGCAACATCGTCGGTTTCATGAACGTGCTGGAAGGCTGCCGCCACAGCGGCGTGCAGCACCTGGTCTACGCGTCGAGCTCCAGCGTCTACGGTGGCAACACCAAGATGCCGTTCTCCGAGCACGACAGCGTCGACCACCCGGTCAGCATGTACGCGGCGACGAAGAAGGCCAACGAGCTGATGGCGCACACCTACAGCCATCTGTACGGGCTGCCGACCACGGGGCTGCGCTTCTTCACCGTCTACGGCCCCTGGGGTCGGCCGGACATGGCGCTGTTCCTGTTCACGAAGGCGATCCTGGAAGGCCGGCCGATCGATGTCTTCAACCACGGCCGGATGCAGCGCGACTTCACCTACGTCGACGACATCGCCGAAGGCGTGATCCGCGTGCTCGACCGCCCGGCGGCGGCCGACCCGGCCTACCGGGCCGAGACGCCGGACCCCGGCACGAGCAACGTGCCGTACCGCGTGTTCAACATCGGCAACCACGACCCGGTGCCGCTGCTGGACTACATCGGCTGCATCGAGGACGCGCTGGGCATGAAGGCGACGATGAACCTGCTGCCGCTGCAGGACGGCGACGTGCCGGCGACCTATGCCGACGTCGACGCGCTGAAGGCGTGGGCCGGGTTCGCACCGGCGACCGACGTGCGCACCGGGGTCGGGCGATTCGTGGACTGGTACCGAGGATATTACGGCGTTTAAGCCACCGTTACCCGGGCGCCATGGGCGGTTCGGTACGGGAGGTGTCGGTCACACCCTGAAACAGGGGGCGTGCGAGCGACGGCCACGGCCCATAATCTCGCCTGTGGGACTTCGCCCGCGGAACGACAGCAGGTACATGGCATGAACGAACAACGTCATGAGCCCGGAACGACAACACCGGCTGGTTCGGCTGCGGCAGTTTCGCAGCCCGGGGTTACAGCGATCAACGCCGGTCGCCGACGCCTCTTTCGCGGCGTCGGTGGCGGTGCCGGCGTGCTGCTCGCCGTGAGTGCGAAGACTGCGCTTGGCGGGACGACCTGCCAGAGCCCCTCGGCAGCGATGAGCGGCAACGCCAGCCCGAAGCCGACCAATTCCACTTGTTCGGGTGGATGTTCACCGGGCTACTGGGTGGTCCCGCAGCACGCCGGCAACTGGCCCCCCGCCGGATGTGTCTTCCCGACGTTCAACAACATCACGATCGTTGACTGCAGCATTAACTACAGCAACATCAAGTCCGCCGACATCAAGACGCAAGGAACACTGCTGACGTCAGCGTTCCCCGGGGCGCCCTCCGGCGTCGGGATGTGGTACGCGCTGAACTCGCCCACTGATAACACCACTTTCGGAACTAAGGGGCAGTTGCTGCGGCACCTCAGTGCTGCTTGGCTAAATGCAGGCTACTTCAACACGAGCTCGCAGCAGTATCCGATCACGCGACAGCAACTCACCGACATGTGGAACGCAGTGAAGTTCGGCGGCACTTATTGCCCTACGTCATCCTGCGCTTCCGGTTGGACGGCGGACCAAGTCATCAGCTATATCTCCGGCATGTACGACATCAACTCGACGCCAGAAAACGTCTGCAAGAAGTAGCAGCTCGGACGGGAAGGGTTGATGACCCTGTGCTGATCGCGATCGCGCGAGGGCGGATGGTCCAATTGGGGCCGGACTGGCTCGAATCCGACGCCACGCTGGCCTTCGACGCCTGCTCGGGTGACTATTGGGTGCTCGACGGTCTCGGCCGCTTCGTCGTCGAGCGCCTGCTTGAGGGCGGGCCCGCGTCGCCGCAGAGCCTGCAGGCCGAGGTGGCCGCGACGCCGGCAATTGCTCACGCCGCCGACGACTTGCCGGCCGGGCTGGCAAGCCTGCTCGAGGCCGGTCTGCTACAAACCGAGCCTCCCGCTTTCGACTGACGGCCGTTGTTCGACTCGGTCCTTCACATCCCCCCGTTCCATGTCCGGCTGCGGACGCCGTTCGCGAGCGTGCGCCGCCATGTCGAGACTTTCTATCCAGGCGCGGTCGCCGCTGCCCGGGATGCGCCCTTCATCGACTTCGACGTCGAGCTGCTGAGCGGAAAGGGTCTGCACCGCGCTTGGCGTCCGCAGGCTCGCTTCCTGCTGGACGGCGGCGAATCGTTCTTCCCGCTACCGGCGGACCAGGCGGCGCCGATGTTCGAGTGGGGCATGAACTGGTGCGTTGCGCAACGGCCGCTGGGCTGGTTGGTGCTGCACGCGGCGGTACTGGCACGCGACGGCGCGGCCATCGTGATGCCCGGATTTCCCGGGGCCGGCAAGAGCACGCTGTGTGCATCACTCGCCTTCGTCGAAGGCTGGCGGCTGCTGTCGGACGAGTTGACCATCCTCGACCCTGCCGATGGCCTGCTGGTTCCTCATCCGCGCCCGATCAGCCTCAAGAATGCATCAATCGACATCGTCGGAGCCTTCCCCGACGCGCGTCTCGGGCCCATTTACCACGACACGCGAAAGGGCTCGATCACGCATGCCGCCTGCCCTGCCGCGTCTCGGGCCGCCGCCGCCGAGCGGGCGCGCGCAACCTGGATCGTCTTCCCGCGCTTCGAAGCTGGCGCCCCGCTCCAAAGCGCGCGCGTCAGCCGCGTCGAGGCCTTCACGTTGATATCGGAGCAGTCGTTCAATCGCGATCGCATGGGGGCGATCGGCTTCGACGCGCTGTGCGCGATGCTCGACGGTGCGACCTGCCATGAGCTGATCTACGGGTCCACGGCCGCCGGGCTTGAGGGCATCCGGCAGATCTGCGGCGGATGACTCGGTCGCCCGTCGATCGCGCCGAAATGCTGCGCACGCTGCGTGAGCCGCGGCGGGCGGTCGCGCTCGATGCGGCGGGTTGGTCGAGCCTGATTGCATCCGCGCGCGATGCCAATCTGCTGGGTGCACTCGCCGCTGCGCTCAGAGGCGCCGGCGTCGCGTCCCCGGATGCGGCGCAGCGCCACCTCGAAGGGGTCCTTCAGCTTGGCGAACGCCAGCACCTGTCGATTCGTTGGGAGGCATTCCAGCTTCAGGCGGCGCTGGGGGAGCTGGGTATTCCGGTCGTGCTGCTCAAGGGCAGCGCCTACGTCATGGCCTACCCGGAGGTGGCGCAAGGGCGGATCTTCGGCGATATCGACATCCTCGTACCGCGGGCGGCGCTCGGCGACGTCGAGAGCCGGCTGATGCTGAATGGCTGGACGGGCGCGAAGGCCGACCCCTACGACCAGCGGTACTACCGCGAATGGATGCACGAACTGCCGCCGATGACGCACGTGCGCCGCGGCACCGTGCTCGACGTGCATCACACCATCCTGCCGCTCACGGCGCGCAACGCGCCCGACCCTGCGTCGATCATCGCGCGTTCCCAACCGCTGCCCGGCCTGCCGGCACTGCGCGCGCCGTGCGTCGAGGATCTCGTGATCCACAGCCTCACGCACCTGATGCACGAAGGCGAACTGAACAATGGCTTGCGTGACCTGCATGACGTCGACGTGATGCTGGTCCACTTCGGCGTCCGGCAGGGCTTCTGGCAACGCCTGGGCGAGATTGCGGTGGGCAATGACCTGGCCGGCCCTGTCGCACTGGGTCTGCGTTTGGCGACGCGGCTTTTCGGCACCGCGGTGCCCACCGATCTGCAGCCCGCTCTGGAGGGTCCGCGGACGAATGCGAAGCAGTGGCTCCGGTGGCAGCGCGTCTACGAAGCCGCCCTGCTTGAACCGTTCAGCGGTGCCGCCAGCTGGCATGCGCTGTGGGCACGGCGGCTGATCTACCTGCGCGCGCATGCATTGCGCATGCCGCTGCCGCTGCTGGCCCGGCACCTGGCGATCAAGGCTTGGAAGAGCGCCTCCGCCCCTGACCGCGCCGAATGACGCGCGTCGAAACTGTGGTCACTTTTCGAGCAGCGCCCGGACGAACCGCACCGGAATCGCGTAGCTGATTCCGGTCGGGTGTGTGAGCGCAGACTCTCGCGTTCCGTTCACCAGCACCATGTTGATGACGCCAATCACGCGTCCGGTCGCCACGTCGAACACCGGCCCGCCGCTGTTGCCGGGGTAGGCCGTGGCGTCGAGCTGGTAGACGCCGAAGGCACCTTCGCGGATCTGGGCGACGGCGCGCGCGCTCAGCTGCCGCGACGTCGGCGCCGGCAGCGCGATGCGCGTCACCGACGAGACGATGCCGCGGTGGGTGACAGGCGAGAAGCCGAGCACGCCGCCGATCGGAAAACCGATGAAGGCAATGGCCGTGCCTTCGGCGACCAGTTCCGGGCCGGCCAGGGTCAGGGCCGGGCAGGCGCGCCCTCGAGGTGCAGCAGCGCCATGTCGTGCATCTCATCGGTCCGCACGACGCGGGCGACGCGTTGCTCGAACACCCCGCCGCCGCGCGGCACCTGAACGACCAGCAACGAGCCGCTGTCCACGCTGCTGGCCACCGAGGGCAGCACGTGGAAGTTGGTGATCACCTGCGTGCCGTCGCCCACCACGAAGCCGGTGCCGCGAAAATTGAAACGCGGGCTGTCGGTCTCCCTGTAGGTACCCACCGGCAGCACCGAGGGTCGCGCCGCGGCAATCAGCTCGGGCAGGCCGGCGCGCGCCAAGCCGGCCGCCAGGGCGCCCAGGGCAGCCAGGCAGACGCGGCGTCGGGATGGTGTGAACGCTTGCAAGACAGGCCCTCGCGGCGCGCGCGCACGCGCGCGGAATGCCGACTGTAGCGCCCGCCCGAAGCCGGGCTACGCGTGCGCCGTTTCGGCCGTGGACGGTGCGCCGGATCGGCCCTGCGCAGCGCGACGCGCCAGCTCGACATGCGTGTCGCTGGTCTGCAAGACCTGCACGCAGCGGCGCCAGGCGTCATCGGGCGCTTCGACGCGAAAGCCGTGGAAGTGCCCGCTGGCCGAGGCCACGTTGCGCACCAGCACCGCCTCGATGCTCGAACGCTGGCCTTCGCCGAGCTCGACCTCGATGCTGCAGCGCGTGCCCACCGCCAGCGGCCGGATCGTTCGCGCCTGGAAACCATGCATCGACAGCTCGATCACGGTGGCGCGCTGCCGGGCCCGGGTGCTGCCGACCTCGTGGCTCAGCGAGGCCGGGCACTTGAGCGAGAAGCGGGGATGCCGGCGCAGCGCCGGTTCGTCGTCAGCCGTCGGCGCGCACTCCGGCAGCACGGCCTGCCAGGCGGCGCCGGGGTAGACGCTGCGCAGCAGCCGGCGGTGGCGCTCGTCCAGCCCGGCCAGCACGTCGGTGCGGCGGTTGAAGAAATGGTCGAGCAGTGCCGGCGTCAGCACCGGGTCGTTGCTGGTGAAGTAACTGCGCGGTGGCGGGCGGATCTGCGCCAGCCGCGTCTCGACGAAGTAGCGGTGCAGGTCGTGCCGCTCGCGCCGGCCGCCGTACAGCGCCCGGTAGCGCTCCGCGGCGACCTGCAGGTCCAGCGTGGCGCCGATCGCCGGGCGCACCACCGGCGAAGTCGTAATGCTCGACCGGCCGCGCCGGCAGGCGCTCGAACAGCAGCAGCGCTTCGTAGAGCTCGATGCGCTCCGGGTGCACCGCGATGACGAGGTGCCGCGTGTCGAAGTAGCGCGTGCAGTACTCGTACATGAACTTCATCAGCGGGAACAGGATCGTCCCACCGGTGCGCCGGAATTCCGGCGCGATGGCCAGCGCCGAGATCTCGGCGATGCGGCCTTCGCGGGCGCGCACCGCGCTGAGGTCGAACGCGCTTTGCATCGGGAACCCGAACACGCCTTCGCGCACGATGGACAGCGTGCCCGCGACACGGCCGTCGACCTTGGCGCACAGCGTGGTCGTCGTCGGCAGCGCGTGGTAGGGCGTGACGCGCAGCCCGGACGGGTGCGGCTGCATGAAACCGCTGGCGACATACGCGTCGTGCAGCAGCGCGAAGCAGGCTTCGAGCTCGTCCTGCGTCTGCGCGATCTTCAGCTCCAGCCGCAACTTCGGCGCCGGATCGCATTCCACCATCCGGCGGTAGGCGGCGAAGCGCAGGCCGCGCGGCAAGCCGACGACGGCGGCGCGCAGCCAGCGGTGCAACTGTCGGCGTAGCGGGTGGGCCTGGGTGTGCGTCATGGCGCGATGCGCTGCGTTGGGCAGCGCTCCTGACGGTCTATCGGCCGGCGGGACGCCCGGCTTGAGCCAGTGGCCCGGACGGCGCCAGGCGGGCCGTCAGGAATCAGACGCGCTTCATCAGCTCGGCCACCTCGGCCTGGTCCGCAAAACCCTTGCCGAGCTTGGCCAGCTTGTCGAGTTCGACGCGAGCCTGGGTCTTGTCGCCGGCCTGCAGGTACAACCGCGCCAGCGTGAGGCGAAGCGAGGGGTCGTCCGGCGCGCGTTCGACGGTCGCCTTCTGCAGCGCCAGCGCGCGCGGCAGCTGCTGGTTCGCCGCCAGCGCCAGCGCCAGCGTGTCCATCAGCTGGGGCTGGTTGCGGACCAGCGTGGTCGCCTTCTCGGCAAAGGGCAGCGCGCCGGGCTTGCCCTGCTTGACCAGCAGCCAGGCGACATTGTTCAACGCCATCGGGTTGTTCGGCTGCAGCGCCAGCACCTCGCGGTATTGCGACTCGGCCTGCGCCCAGTCCTTCCGGGTCAGGGCCAGGTCACCCAGGTAGAAGCGGAATCCTGCATCCTGGGCGTGAGTCTTCTGCCATTCGGCGGCAAAGCGGTCGGCCTCGTCCTGGCGGCCGGCCAGCACCAGCGCGTGGTGGATCTTGATCGCCAGCTCCGGCACGCGCGTCTTCTGCAGGCCAGCGCGGTAAGCGGCGATTGCGGCGTCCCAGCTGCGGCGCTGCAGTTCGATGTCGCCCTCGAACTGCCAGCCGGCAGCCTCCGTCGGGCGCTGCTTCTGCACCGTGCGCGCCACCGCCAGCGCGTCGGCGTAGCGACCGTCGTCGACGAGCAGGCCGATCAGCGAACGCTGCGCGGGCAGCAGCTGCGGGCTGATCTCGATCGCGCGCTTCAGGCTGCGCTCGGCGGCGTCGAAGTTCTTCAGCCCGATGTAGGCATCGGCCTGGCCCAGCGAAGGCAGCGGCGAGTCGGGCAGCTGCGATTCGAGCTTGCTGAACGTGGTGACCGCCTGCTCGAAGTTGCCGCTGGCGAGTTGCGCGCGTCCGAGCGCGTTCGTCAGCTCGCGACTCGACGGCACCGCGGCCACGGCATCCTGCGCCGCCGCGAGCGCTGCCTTCGGGTTGCGCGCTCTGCAGGTAATGGTTCACGAGCTGCAGGCGCGGCGTGACCTCGGTCGGCGCCGCCTTGACGGCATCGTTCAGGTGGGCGGCGATCTCGGCCGGGCTGCCGCCGGTGCGCGCCAGCAGCGCCGCGAGCGCGAGCATCGCGCGGTAGTTCTTCGGCTGCACGCGCAGCAGGTCGTCGAAGCGCTTGCGCGCCGCGTCGGGATGGCCTTCGGTGAGATCCAGTGCCGCCAGGCTGGCGACGGCCGGAAAGTAGACCGGGTCGATCTTCAGCGCACGCTCGAAGCTGGCGCGGGCACCGACGGGGTCCTGGCGCAGCATCAGCACGCGACCGCGCAGGTTCGCGGCGAGCGGCCGGTCGGGCTGCTTGCGCTCCAGGCCGTCGATCGCCTTCAGCGCCTTGGCGGTGTCCTTCTGGCGCAGGTAGGCGGCGATCAGCGCCAGGTCCGAGGTCACGCCGGGGTCGGACGCCGAGATCGCGTTCAGGTCGGCCAGGCCGGTGGCGGCATGGCCCTTGCCGATCTCGGTGAGCGCGAGCGCGGTGCGGGCACGCGCGTCGCCGGGCTGGATCTTGGTGGCGCGGGCGAACAGGTCCTGCGCACGCTGCAGGTCGCCGGTCTGCAGGTAGGCCTCGCCGGCCAGCGTGAGCGCCTGCGCCGAGGGCTGTGCGGCGTCGATCTCGGGACGCAGCGTCTGCAAGGCCTTCTCGGGCAGGCCGGTACGCAAGTACGCCTGGGCGAGCAACTGGCTGGCCAGCGGCAGCCCGGGCGCCAGCTTGACGGCCTGGGCGAGGTAGGTCTCGGCCTGCGGCAGCGCGCCCAGGTAGAACTCGGCCGCGCCGGCCAGTTGCAGCAGCAGCGGGTTGTTCGGGGCCGACTGCAGCAGCGGCGCGACGATCTGGCGCGTGGCGGCGTAGTCCTTGCGCAGGAAGGCCATCTGCGCGTCGAGCAGCTGCGTGACCGGCTGCTTGGGCAGCGTCTTCTTCAGTTCGGCCACATGGGCGTTGGCGCGCCGTCCAGGTCCTTCGCCGCGACGAGCAGCGCGACGATGCCCTGGTGCGCGGGCATCAGGTCGTTGCGCAGCGCCACCGCCTTGCGATAGGACGCCAGCGCGGCGACGCTGTCGTGGGTGCCGTTCTGCTGGATCTGGCCTTTGAGCAGCCAGGCTTCGGCGTTGTTCGGGTCCTTGGCGGTGACCTGGTCGAGAAGGGCCAGCGCGGCCGCGAAAATCCTTCTTGCCGGCCGCGAGTTGCGCCTGCAGCAGCCTGGCGGGCGCGAAGTCCGGCAGCGAAGTCTGGGCGGCGGCAAGCGACTTCTGGGCCGCGTCGGCCTTGCCCTGGCGCAACCAGGCCAGGGCCACCGTTGTCTTCAAGTCGGCATTGGCCGTGGCATCGGGTAGCGCGACCGCATCGAAGGCATCCGTGACCTGGTGCTCATGGCCTTGCCGAAGCAGCGCCTTGGCCAGCATAGGCGACACGAGCGCCGGGCTGTATTTCAGTGCCTCCGCCTTGCGCAGCTCGACCTCGGCACCTGGCGCATCGCCCGTCTCCAGCAGCGTCTTGCCGAGCAGGTAGCGTGCCTCGCCGGAGTCGGGCGACTTCTGCAGCGCCGACTTCAGCTGCACGATCGCCGACTTGGGCTCCTTCTTCGCGAGGAAGGCCTTGGCCGACGCCAGGAGCTCGGGCTCGCTGGGGCCGCCGCAGGCTTGCAGCAGGCAGACGAGCACGAGCGCAGCAGCTGAACGGGCAAATCGCAGATTTCGGGTCACAGGGTCTTCATCAGTGAGGCGACCTCGGCCTGACCGGCGAATTTGTCGCCCAGGGCCTGCAGCTTCTCGAGTTCGGTCCGGGCCGCCGTGCGGTCGCCGGACTGGATCAGCAGCTTGGCGAGGTTCAGGCGATAGCCCGGCACGTCGGGCTGGAGCGCGACGGCCTTCTTCTGCTCATTCGACGGCCTTCGGCAGCTGGTTCTCCGCGCCGAGGGCCAGCGCCAGCGTATCGAGGACGGCCGCCTGGTTGGGTGCCAGACTGGTTGGCCTTCTCCGCCAGTGGCCACCGCTCCGGTCTTCTTCTGCTGCACCATCAGCCAGGCGACGTTGTTCATGCGCCAGGCATTGTCGGGCTGGATCGCGAGGACGCGTCGGAAGTAGGTCTCGGCCTTGGCGAAGTCCCGCTGGCCAACGCGATCGAACCGATGCCGAAGAAGAAGCCTGCGTCTCGGGGATGCTCGCGCGCCATTCGTCGGCGAAGCGCTGGGCGTCGGCCGTGTCGACCGGCCGCCAACGTAGAGCGCCTGGAGGCGCGTCGCGACGTCGGTGGCCGGGGCGCGCTGAAGCGCCGTCGCGGACGGCGGCGATCGCGGCGTCCCAGTGCTGCTGGCTGGCCTGGATCTCGCCCTCGAGCAGGTAGCCGATCGCCTCCTTCGGTCGCTGCTTCTGCACCGTGCGCGCGATCGCCAGCGCGTCGTCCACGTGCTTGTCGGCCAGCGCCAGCTGGATCAGGCCGCGCTGCGCGGGCAGGAAGTCCGGCGTGATCTCCAGCGCCTTGCGCAGGCTGCGCGCAGCGCCCGAGGGGTCCTTGGCCTTCAGGTAGGCGTCGGCCAGACGGCAGCTGCGGCTGCGGCGACGTCGGCTGGGCCGCGGCGACCTTGCCGAACGAGCTGATCGCCTGCTGCACGTCACCCGCCGCCAGCTGCGCCTGGCCGAGCGCGTTCAGCACCTGCAGGTTGTCGGGCAAGACCGCAGCCGCGTCCTGCGCTGCCGTCAGCGCCGACGAGGTCTCGCGCTGACTCAGTCGGTGCGCGATCAGCATCAGACGCGGCGCCGCCTCGCCGGGGTTGAGCTCTTGACGGCGTCGGACAGCAGCTTGTCGATCTCGGCCGGCTTGGCGCCTGCGCGCTGGCGCAGTTCGGCCACGGCGAGCAGGGCCTGGTAGTTCTTCGGGTCGCGCGCCAGCACGTCCTCGTAGCGCTTGCGCGCCGCGTCGAGCTTGCCTTCGGCAACGTCCAGGCCAGCCAGCGCCGAGATGGCGGGGAAGTAGGCGCTGTCGAACGTGAGCGCCTTCTCGTAGGCGGCGCGCGCACCGGCGAGGTCCTTGCGCTGCTGCAGGATGCGGCCACGCAGCTGGCTCGGCAGCGGCTTGTCAGGCAGCTTGGTCTGCAGGTGGTCGACCGCCTTGAGTGCCGCGTCCAGATCGCCGCGCCGCAGCCGCGCGCTGATCAGCGCCAGATCGGCAAAGGTGCTCTTGTCGCTGGCGGCCAGCGACTCGAGCTGCGCGAAGCCCGCATCGGTGTTGCCTTTGGAGATCTCGGTCAGCGCCAGCGCGGTGCGAATCTTGGGGTCGTTCGGATCGACCTTCGCGGCCTGCGCGAAGTAGTCCTCGGACTGCTGCAGGTCGCCGTTCTGCAACTGCGGCCTGGCCCGCCAGCGACAGCACCTCGGCATCGGGCTGTGGCGCGCCGAGCAGCGGCTGAAGCGTCGCCAAGGCCTTCGCGGGTTGGCCCGAGCGCAGGTAGGTCTCGGCCAGCAGTTTCCTCGCGAAAGGCAGGTTCGGCGAGATCTGCAAGGCCTTGGTGAGATAGCTCTGCGCCAGCAGCGGCGAGCCGCCCTGGACCTCGATCGCCCCGGCCAGTTGCAGGACGCGCACGTTCTCAGGCGCGACCTTCAGCAGTTGCAGGACGCCTTCACGTGCGTGCTTGTAGTCCTTGTCGATCAGCGCGAGCTGCGCCGCGTAGAAGTGCGTGTCGATCGCGTTCGGGAAGCGTCTTCTTCAGCTCGGCGAACTGCGTGCGGAAGCCGTTCACGTCGCGACGCTGGAGCATCAGCATCATCAGCGCCGAATGGGCGGGCAGGTAGTCCGGGCGCGATTGCGATGCATTGCTGGTAGGCCTTGACCGCGCCGTCGAGGTCGCGCTTGCCGGCCCACAGCAGATCGCCCTTGAGCTGCCAGGCGGCCTGGCTCTTGGGATCGTCGGCGATGACGCCGTCGACCTGTCCCAGCGCGTCGTCGATCTTCCCGCTGCCGGCTGTCAGCCTGGCCTGCCACAGCCGGGCGCCGACGTTCTTGGGGTCGAGCCTCAAGGCGTCGTCGATGGCCGCCTGACTGCGGTCGCGCTGGCCCAGGACCGCGAAGGCGGTCGCGACCGTGGTCTTCAGATCGGCGGCCGCAACCGGCTTGGACAAGGTGACCGTGCCATAGAGTTCAGCGACCTTCTTCGCACCGCCGGTCGCCATCAGCGCCTGCGCCAGTGGCGGCAGCACGTCGTCCTCGCTGTAATGCAGGTCGTGCGCCTTGTCGAGCTCGATCAAGGCGGCCGCCGGGTCGCCGCCCTTGAGCAAGGTGTCGCCGAGCAGAAACCGCGCCTCGCCCGACGACGGGTTCTTCTGCAGCGCCGACTTCAGCTCGATGACTGCCGCCTTGGTGTCGTTCTTGGCCAGGTAGCTCTTGGCCGACGCGATCAGCTCGGTGTCGGACTTGCCGCCGCAGGCAGGCAGCCCGAGCAGGACCAGCGCAAGGCCGGCGGCCGCACCAAGGCGGCGAATGAAATCAAGGCGCACGATGTTCCTCTCTGGCAGGGCTCGGCTACTTGATGGCCAGCCGGTGCATCAGATCGTAGAGGGTCGGCCGGCTGATGCCGAGGAGTTCCGACGCCTTCACGATGTTGCTGTTGGTGCGCGCGAGCGCGGCGATCACGGCCTGGCGCTCGGCGGCTTCGCGCACGGTGCGCAGGTCGAGCGGGTTGTCGGCACCCTCGGCACTGCCGGCCGGCACCGGCAGGCCGATGTCGATCGCCGTCACGCGCTGGCCGTCGGCCATGATCGCGGCGCGCTTGACGACGTTGAGCAGTTCGCGCACGTTGCCCGGCCAGGGGTGGGCCTCGAGGGCCTGGATCGCGTCGTCGCCGAAGGTCAGCGCGCCGCGCCGCTGCTCCTGTGCGAAGCGGCGCAGGAAGGCGTGTGCGAGCAGCACCGCGTCGCCCTGCCGGCTGCGCAGCGGCGGGATCTCGATCACGATCTCGGCCAGGCGGTAGAACAGGTCCTCGCGGAAGCGGCCTTGCGCGATGAGCGCCTTCAGGTCCTGGTGGGTGGCGCAGACCACGCGCACGTCGACCGGGATCTCCTGACGACCGCCCAACCGTTCGATTCGCCGCTCCTGCAGGAAGCGCAGCAGCTTGGCCTGCAGCGAGTGCGGCAGGTCGCCGATCTCGTCGAGCATCAGCGTGCCGCCATGCGCGGTCTCGATCTTGCCGACGGTGGTCTTGGCGGCACCCGTGAAGGCGCCCTTCTCGTAGCCGAAGAGTTCGCTCTCGAGCAGGTTCTCCGGAATCGCCGCGCAGTTGATCGCGACGAAGCGGCCCTTGCGCTTGGACGCCTCGTGCAGCCCCTGCGCCAGCACTTCCTTGCCGGTGCCGCTCTCGCCGAGCAGCAAGCACGGTGGCATCGCTGGACGCTACGCGCTCGACCATGCGCGCCAGGCGCAGCATCTCGGGGTCGCGCGTGATCAGGCCGGCCATCGCGTTCGGCGCCTGCAAGGCCTGCAGGCGGCGGTTCTCGGCCTGCAGTTCGGCCAGCCGGAAGGCACGGTCGATGGTCAGCGCGAGGAGTTCGGGTTCGAAGGGCTTGGCCAGGAAGTCGTAGGCCCCCAACGCGACGGCGCGCAAGGCGTTGGCCTGTTCGTTCTGGCCGGTGAGCACGATGACCTTGACGTGCGGGTCGAGGTCCAGCATCTGGCCCAGCAGCTTGAAGCCTTCGGAGACCGAGTCCGGATCGGGCGGCAGGCCGAGGTCCATCGTCACGACGGGCGGCTGGTGGCGGCGGAACTGGACGAGCGCGGTCTCGCGGTCGCTGGCGGTGACCGACTCGAAGCGGTCCAGCGACCACTTGATCTGCTTTTGCAGCGCGAGGTCGTCCTCGACGATGAGCAGCGGACCGGACGTGTCGGCGCTCATGGCTGGGCAGCGGCGAGGAAGTCGGAGCCGGCGCGCGTGTCGAACAGCGGCATCAACACGGTCACGACCGTGCCCTGGCCGGGCTGGCTGGCGACGTCGATCGCGCCGCCGATCTCGCGGATGTACTGGAAGCTCTCGTACAGGCCGATGCCCATGCCCTGTGGCTTGGTGGTGCTGAAAGGACGGAACAACTTGCTCTGCACGAATTCCTCGCTCATGCCGACCCCGGTATCGCCGACTTCCACCTTCACCTGCCCGCCGTAGCGGGAGCCCTTGAGCCAGACCTTGCCATCCGTCGGCGTCGCATCCAGCGCGTTGTGCACCAGATGGCCGAGCACCCGTTCCAACCTCTCTTCCAGCCCGCGTGTGGCAAGGCCCTCGAGGCATTCGACGTCGATCGCTCTGCCGCGCGCCTGGGCCAGCGTCGCCAACCGGCGCAGCACCGGCGCCAACTCGACGCCGTGCGACCCGCCCGGTGGCGTTGCACCTTCTCGCAACTGCAACATCAAGCGACGCATCTTCTCCAGCGAGCTTTCCACGGTCAACAGCATGTCCTGCTGAAACTCCGGGTTGGCGTGCAGTCGTTGGGCATTCTTCATCATCAGCGAGAGCTGGGTGACGATGTTCTTCAGGTCATGCACGACGAAGGCGGACATGCGGTTGAAGGCCTCGAACTTGCGCGCCTCGAGCAAGGCCTCGGTGGCCTGCATCTGGGCCAGGAAGCCGGCCGCCTGGCGGCTGGCGGTCTTGAGCAGGTCGCGCACCTCCCAGTTCAGCTCCATGGTCGCTCGCGGACGCGCCAGCGTGACGAAGCCGAGCAGCTCATCGCCAACCGTCAGGGGCACCACGAGCCAGACTTCAGGGTTCCCCAGCAACCAGGACGGCAGCGCCAGCTGCCCGTAGCGGCGCGGGGCGTTGCGGTACTCGTCGATGTCGATGACCCAGCCCTGCTCGAGCAGGAACGAGCAGAACGGTGAATCCTCTGGCTCCCGGTCTTCCAGCGGAGGCGTGTTCCAGCGCGCCGACTGCCGGAGGTCCGCTGTCGACACCTGCACGGGTCCACAGGCTGCCCGCCGGGGATTCGACCATGTTGGCCAGCCCACGCACGACCAGGTTGCCCACCTCCTGCGGCGAACTCCGCGACGACAGCATCGCGGTGAAGCGCAGCCATTCCTCGCGGTAGTCGTAGCGGTAGCTGAAGAAGTTCTTGCCGACGAACACACGCAACCGCGCCCGCAGTGAACCCGAAAGGAGCAGCACGGCGAGCAAGGCGATGCCCGCGACCAGCAGGGCCAGCTGCAGGGCCCGGCCCCAACTGCCGCCGAAGTAGCGGACGTAATACCCGACCGCCGACATGAACAGCAGGTATCCACCCGCCAGCAGCAGCGTGGCCGAGTAGAAGGCCGCCGAGCGCGACACCTGCAGCCGGCGAATCCAGTCGGAGCGCCGACGCGACGCCACCACCAGCAGCGGCAGCGCCAGCAAGGGCACCACGCCGCGGATGCTGGCGGCGTCGGCGTCGAGGCTGCCGAAGAGCACGCCCTCGGTGTACAGGTACAGGTCGAAGGCGAAGACCAGCGCCAGACCCAGGCATACCGGCTTGGCGTTCCAGCGCGAGTCCTCGGGCAGGTTGCGGAACAGTTGTTCGACGAGCACGAGCCCCATCAAGGCTAGCGCGAGCGACGTGCCGACGACGAGGCGCGAACCGTCCGCTTCGTAGCGGCCGGTCAGCACGCGGTAGACGAGCACCACGCCGGCCAGCAGCGTGATGGCCACGCCGACGGACAGCAACGGCACCGAGCCGTACCAGCGCGACGGCTCGTCGCCAGCAGGCTTCAGCAGCAGCAGCACGAAAGCGAACCACAGCGCGTAACGCGCGATGTCGAGCGCAGCTGCAACATAGGCCGGCGCCGCGTACCGTGACCAGGGCTCGTAGGCCGACACTGCGGCCCAACCGGCCGTAGCCAGGATCGCGCCCAGAAAGGCTCGGCCGGCGGCACCGTTGGCGGAACGCCAGTAGCCGGCGCGTACCAGGTGCACGGCGAAGCCCGCATGCACCACGGCTGCCAACGCGAAACCGAACAGGGTGAGGTCTGGCGTAGGGCCGTCCATGGATCACGCGCCCGTCGGCATGGTCGCTCGTGGAAGCAAGCGATCGATTCTAGCCAGGCTTCAACGCGCGCCTTTGCCGGTCAGGACGACACCGACGGTCTCGAACATCACGACGAGGTCGAGGAACAGCGAATGGTTCTTCACGTAGTACAAGTCGTACTGCAGCTTTTCCTGCGAGTCTTCCA
This sequence comes from uncultured beta proteobacterium, assembly GCA_963788635.1. Lineage (GTDB taxonomy): Bacteria > Pseudomonadota > Gammaproteobacteria > Burkholderiales > Burkholderiaceae_C > Rubrivivax. The sequence goes on from CAWBHE010000015.1 coordinate 429,737, forward strand.
CGGTCGAGCCGTACTGGTACCGGACCTGCGCCCAGCCCGTGACACCCGGCTTGACGCTGTGACGAACGGCGAAGTAGGGGATCTCGCGCGTCAACTGTTCCACGAAGTACGGCCGCTCCGGGCGCGGCCCGACCAGGCTCATCTCGCCCTTCAGAACGTTGAACAGCTGCGGCAGCTCGTCGATGCGCAGCTTGCGGATCACGTTGCCGACGCGCGTGACGCGGTCGTCCTGGGCGCTAGCCCAGCGCGGCTTGCCGTCCTGCTCGGCGTCCGTGCGCATGCTGCGGAACTTGGCGACCATGAACGTGCCGCCATTCTGACCAACGCGCTCCTGCCGGTAGAACACCGGCCCGCGGCTGTCCAGTTTGATGAGGATCGCGGCGACCAGCATGATCGGCGCCGACAGCATGATCAGCAGGAGGCTGAACACGATGTCGAAGACCCGCTTGACGCTGGTACGCAGGGCGCCCTGGTTGAAGCCGTCGCCGAAGATCAGCCAGCCGGCGTTGACGAAGTCGATGCGGATCTGGCCGAGGCGCTTCTCGAAGTGCGTGGCCAGGTCGTAGACCTTCACGCCGAAGAGCTTGCAGTCGAGCAACTGGCGCAGCGGCATGCTGCCCGCGCGGCGCTCGGTCAGCGCGACGACGATCTCGTCGACGCCAAGATCCTGCGCCGTGGCCGTCAACGACTTGTCCGCTCGAAGCAACTGCTCTGAAGGCACCGAAGCTTCGCGCTCGTTCGGTCCGGGAAAGTAGCCGACGATCTCGACATTCGGATCCGACGCCCGGAGTGTCTGCCCGACGATCTGTGCTGCGGGACCGGCGCCGAATATCAGGACGCGCGCACGACCACGAGGCTGGGCACCGCGGTGTGTCACGTAAACCCGCCGCAGCACGACAGCGACGACGCCACACATCGCGCCCAACTGGACGATGTGGCGGTCGGGGAAGGCCGCGGGCAGCAGGCCGAAGATGACATAGGTCAGCGGCAGCGCCAGCAACAGCATCACCGTGGCCCGAGCGCAGGTTTGAGCGACGGTCAGATGGCTTCCCTTCTGGTAGATGCCTGATGCCGAGCTGATCACGAACATTCCGGCCGCCAACGAAAGCAAGTGCGTACCGGCCACAGGAACCATGCCGTCGGCCTTGCCCAGCGATACGGAGAAGACAGCCAACATCACCAGCACCAGCAATCCGCAATCGGCCAGGGCTTGGCGCAGCGTCTGTCGGTGCACGTGGTGGTTGGAAACGCGGATCATGGTCGAATGATGGTCATCAAGCCGAGGTGCTTTGCGCGCAGCTGGTTCATCAAACGTATCGAGCCGTCATGCCTAGCACCCGACCCAAGAGGCGGGAATTTGACGGATCGGGGCCCGTCATCACGAACTCGAAGGTGTCGATAAACTTTCCATTCACTTGAAACGGCACTGTAAGGAGATGCGTCTCCAGCCTACAACCCCCGGCTTGAGGGGCCCGCAGCCCAACTGACAGATGGTCCGACGCTCAGCGCCACATCGAGCCCTCGTGCGGAAGGATGATGTCAGCGACCCGAGGCGAAGTGGCGGCCAATTCCGGCATTCATACACGACGTTCCAGGGCCGAAGTCCCCGCGACCCCACGCTGGACCATAGATCGCCGATTCGGCTTCTCCAGGACTGGATCAGCGCGCATGCCGTCAGACATCAAGAGCGGCGCAAGTGCGCCCCGTTGGAGGGCGAAATTCGGCCGGCACCCGAGTTGCGTCGGCATCCGACCGATGAGAACCGAGGGCGCATAGGTGGGAAGGCGCGATTCGGCAGAGAATGGCTCAAGGTTTGCCTTTGCGCAAGGCATCATTTTTCCGCCGCAAATCTGTGCCCACCTGGATCTGCTCAGCAATGACTGCAACTGCCGCTGCCCCCGATTTGCCGCCCGCTGCCATCGACGAGCTGCGAGCTGCCCTGGGCGCGGAGCATGTCTGCACCGACGCGGAAGAACTGGACCGGTACTCGCGCTGCACGATTCCGTGGCAGAGCCAGTGCGCAGCGGTCATCTTCCCGGGCAACGCGCAGGAGGTGTCCTCAGCGCTGAAGATCGCCAACGTGCATGGGCTGAAGGTGTGGCCATTCAGCGGCGGGCGCAACTGGGGCTACGGCACGACTCTGGCGCCGACAGACGGCGCGGTCGTGATGCTGCTGCATCGAATGAACCGCATCCTCGAAGTCAACGAGGAGCTTGCCTATGCCGTGATTGAGCCCGGCGTCACCTACGAGGCGCTGAATGCCTACCTCAAACGTCATGGCCACAAGCTGTGGATCGACTGCATCGACGGTACCGCACAAGGCAGTGTGATCGGCAATGCTCTGGACCGTGGCGTCGGCGAGACTCCCTATGGCGACCACTTCGGCAACCTCTGCGGCATGGAGGTCGTGTTGCCCACCGGTGAGATCGTGCGCGTCGGCGGAGCAGACAACGGCCCCAAGACCTGGCACCTGCACAAATGGGGCATCGGGCCGTACCTGGAGGGGATGTTCACGCAATCGAACTTCGGCGTCGTGACGCAGGCGGGCCTGTGGCTGATGCCCGAGCCTGAGGCGTACAACTCCTACGTTTTCGAGGTGAAAGATGAGCGCCACCTGCCCCAGGTGATCGACGCCTTCCGCCATCTGGCGCTGCAGGGCATCGTCACGACGAAGCTGCACATGATCAACGACTTCGTGTCGTTGACCGTGGTGATGCAGCGCATCGACCAGACCCGCTCAACCGGCGGCTGCCTGACGCCAGATGAAATTGCCGCCCTGCGACAGCAGTATGGGATTTCCCCGCTGACCTGCGCCGGCGGCGTCTACGGGACCCGGGCGCAGGTGCGGTTGCAGCGGTCGATCCTGAAGAAGACGCTTGGCCCGTACGGTAGGCTGCTGTTCATCTCCGATGCCCTGCTGGCCGTCGTCGAGCGTGTGCTGTCGGCGGCGTGGAAGAGTCCGCTGCTCAAGGCCGTGACGGAAAAACTGGCGGGTGCTTCGCTGCAGGTGCTCGACTCCACGCCGCACGTGCACCGGATTCTTCAGGGCATTCCGACTGACTATTTCGTCAAGCACGCCTATTACCGCAGCCGGCGGCGACACCAGCATGGCGACACTATCAATCCGCCACGCGACAATTGCGGTTTGATCTGGTTCGCACCGGTCCTCCCGTTCACAAGCGGCGACGTCTTGCCGTTCCTGGCGCGGGCGCGCAAGCGCTTCGAGGAGGCGGGGCTCGACTTCTGGGTGGCGATCCTGCTGATGAACCCGCGCTCGGTCACGTGCCTCATGAACATCCTCTATGACAAGGACGACCCCGACGAGACGCAACGGGCCAGAGTCCTCTATCGCGTCTTGCTTGCCGATATGCAAGCTGCGGGCTACCAGCAGTACCGGGCCGGACTTCTGGCATGGGATGACGTGCATGCTGGCGCACCTGCGCTGCTGCGGTTAAACCAGCGCCTCAAGGCCGCGCTCGACCCCGGGAATGTCGTTGCGCCGGGGCGATACGGAATAGGCTGATGCACCGGGATCGATCCGGGTACAGCCGCGCAACAACGCTGGCGACGGCTCTGCAGACGGAGTCTCTCGAGCCTCAGGCGCGGCAGCCACAGCGCAATACCGAGACGCCTTGCTGGTCAAACTCATTGCCGTAGACGATGTCGAGATCGAGGATCCTGTTTATCGCCGAGGCGGTCACGCTGGCGCATGTGGTTCGCTTGGTTACGCTGGCCGGATCACTTCACAAGAAGGGGTGGGACGTAGTGCTGGCGACGGACCCGCGCTACGCGCCCATCGTTGGTCGGTTGACATTTCCTGTAGTGGATATCTACAGCATGCCGGCATCCCACTTTCAGCGGGCGGTCGCGCGCGGAAGCCCTATTTTTGATTTCGCGACCCTCGATCGCTATGTTGCCGACGACCTGACACTGCTGAAGAAAATCAGTCCGCAACTGGTGGTCGGGGACTTCCGAATCTCGCTTGCCGTGAGCGCGCGGCTGGCGAAGATACCGTTCGTGAACCTGACCAACGCCTACTGGAGCCCGTTGGCACGGATCCGCCGCGTGGTACCGGAATTCGACTGGGTGCAGCGACTCGGGGTACCTGCGGCGCAGCTCGCGTTTCGCGCCTTTCAGCGCCTCGGCTATGCGCAGCACGCGGTTCCGGTCAACCGTATTCGTCGCAAGCACGGTCTGCCCGGCATCGGCAGCGACTTCCGCATGGCGCTAATGGACGGCGACGTCACGTGTTTTGCCGATCTACCCGAAATCATCCCGACCGCCCCCCTGCCGGCGAACCAGCACTTTATTGGACCGGTGCCATGGTCGCCGCCAGCACCGCCGCCGGCATGGTGGCCAGAGCTGCAGGACCGCGACAGCCAACGACCACTTGTGTATGTAAGTCTCGGCAGTTCGGGGCCGGCGGGCGCGCTTCAGATCGTGCTCGACGGCCTTGCCGGCCTACCGGTCGACGTCATCGCCTCGACCGCAGGGTGTGCGAATGCACTGCGCGTACCAGCGAATGCCCGCGTCGCCGACCTTCTGCCTGGAGATCAAGCCTGCGCGGCGGCCGATCTGGTCGTCTGCAATGGTGGCAGCCCAGGCACATACCAAGCGTTGGCGCAAGGCAAGCCGGTCATTGGCATTGCGACGAACATGGACCAGTTCCTGAACATGGCGGCGGTCGAGGATGCGGGCTGCGGACGACTGGTGCGGTCGGGTTCAGCGACTGCTGCGCTTGTCAAGCGCAGCGCCATCAATATTCTCGATGATCATTCCTCGGCCAATCATGCAAAGTCTGTGGCCAAGGCGGTGTCCAGCACTGCCGCCAGCGATGTCTTGGCCCAAGTCGCTTTCACTGATGTGCTGAAGTATGGTTGGTAGTTCGCGCCGTGAGAATGTCACGTCGGTTCGAGTACCAGTTGCTGCAATTTGGACAACGTACTGCTGATGGCACAAAAGTCGAATGGCCTGATGTCGCAAGAATCTCCTGATCTCGGCTTCTCGAACCGGTTCGGACTGGCGCTGGCCGTGCCACGCGGAGCACGAAACTCTCGACGAAGAGCCGAGTCTGCCCGGTCGGCCTGTGCTGTTGCTGGAGCGCCCCGCATCTGCCACGGCGGTGGCGAGCGATTGCAAATTGGCCAAGTTCCTGTTCAGAGCACAGATGACAACGCCTGAGGCAAACACCGCCGCAGCAGAACTGTGGGACGCCGTAGTCATCGGTACCGGCATTGGTGGTGCGACCATCGGATTTGAACTGGCACGCAAAGGTTGGCGGGTGCTGTTCTGCGAACGAGGTGTCCGGCGGCGCCCGGGCGAAGCCGAAGGCGACTACGCCGAGTGTCTCGACAATCCTGCTGATGCAGCGGCTCTTCCAGACACCGAAACATTGCGGCGCGCGGGGCGCTGGTCGGCTTCGATCGAAGACCTGACGGGGTCACGAGGCCGAGCATTCACTCCGTTCATTGGTTGTGGCGCCGGGGGCTCGAGCGCGCTGTATGGGATGGCGATGGAGCGGTTCTTTCCGATTGATTTCGAGCAAGAGCATTCGAGACCCGCAGTAGCCCCCCCGCCGAAGGCATGGCCGATTTCGTATGCGGAACTGGAACCATACTACGCACGAGCCGAGTTACTCTACCGCGTTCGCGGCACGGCCGACCCGCTCCGCGACGATCGCCCGCAACTGATGTCGCCACCGCCGCTTTCTCCTGCGGCCTTCGGGCTCGCGAATCGGCTCTCTGCGTACGGAATGCATCCATACCAGTTGCCTTCTGCCTGTGAATACGTGCCGGGTTGCCGTTCATGCCAAGGTTTTCTCTGTCCGAACGCCTGCAAGAACGATAGTTGGCGCGTTGCACTGCACCCTGCCCTCCAGCTGTTCAATGCCGAACTGATCGACGAGTGTCAGGTTGTTCGGCTGCAAAGTTCTGGACGAACCGTGACGGCCGTGGAATGCATCAGACACGGCCAGCCGTTGACAGTGCGTGGCAGGATCGTGATCCTCGCTGCCGGCGCGCTCAATACGCCGCCGCTTCTGCTGCGCTCCGCCTCTGCCGAGTCCCCCAGCGGGCTGGCCAACGAATCCGGTCTGGTCGGGCGCAACCTAATGCGGCACCTCATCGATCTGTATGCTGTCGATCTCGACATGGACGATCCCATGGACAACAGGCGGAAGGAGATCGCCTTCAACGATTTCTACACCCACGACGGCGGCGTCAAGCTCGGCACGGTGCAGTCCTTCGGTCGCTTGCCTCCGCCGGCAATCGTCATGAAGTCCGTGCGTGATGAGATCGCAGAGAGCAAGTACCGCTGGTCGCTGCCTCTTTTTCGCCTCGTTTCGCCGGCGCTGCGTACTTACATGGCGCGCCTGATAGACGAACGGATGACGCTGGCGACGATCGTCGAGGATTTTCCGCGTCCGGAGAACCGGGTGGAGCTGTCGGGTAGCCAGCCTGGAGACTTGGCGATTCGCTATCGAGCGGACGAAGACGATCAGCGGCGCGTGGCGCGCATGCGCGCGCTGATGAAGGGCGCGCTCGGGCCGCTACGCTATCGGCTCATCGAAGAGGTGGGTAACAACCAGCGTATCGCGCACGCCTGTGGGACCTGCCGCTTTGGCGACGATCCACACACAAGCGTGCTGGACAAATACTGTCGAGCGCACGATCTGGACAATCTCTACGTCGTCGACAGTTCGTTCTTTCCCACCAGCGGCGGTACCAACCCGTCGCTTACGATTGCGGCCAACGCCCTGCGCGTAGGTGCGTTTCTTACCGGCAGTGCGACTGGCATATAGGACTCGATCGACGTGAACTTGGCAGATCTCAAAGGTGCCTGGTCGGTGGTGACCGGCGCATCGGCCGGCATAGGTCGGGAGTTCGCGCATCAGCTGGCGCAGCGCGGCCTGAACGTGGCCCTCGTCGCGCGGCGAGGCGATCTACTGCGCTCGCTTGCACGCGAACTGGAGGCGAAGTGCGGCGTTCGGGCAGTGCCGATCGGCCTCGATCTGGCCGAGGATGAAGCGGCCCGGAAGCTTCAGGAAGCACTCTCGGCGCTCGCCATTCAGCCCAGGCTATTCGTCAACAATGCCGCGATCGGACGGTGGGGCCGATTCGAGGACGCCGACCCTGCGACTTGCCGGCGGATTGCGGTCGTCAATGCGCTTGCAACGATGGAGATCTGTCGGATCTTCATCCCGGAACTTGCGGGACGAACGCCGAGTGCAATCATCAACGTGTCTTCGCCGGCTGCATTTCAGCCCGTGCCGTACATGGCCGCATATGCGGCGAGCAAGGCGTTCGTGCACAGCCTGAGCCTCGCCCTGCACGAAGAATGGCGTGAACGTAGCTTGTACGTGCAGACGCTGGTCCCGGGCCCAACTGCGACCGGGTTCGACGAGCGAGCCGGCGCCTATCGGAGCCAACTCGGAACCAAGCGCGACCCACCAGAAAAGGCGGTGGACGCCTCGCTGCGAGCGTTCGGCGACGAGCGGCCGCTAGTGATTTCTGCATCGGGCGTTTTCGGGCAGAAGCTTTTCGCCGCGCTGGCGCCAACCCGCTTCATGCTCCTCAAGGTGGGCCAGATGTTCCGGCCGCCTGCCTCGTAGGCGCAAAGGCCATCGGCCCGACCCATGCCGTGCATCGGCGTTGCCTTGCCGGGCTGCCCATCGAGCGCCAATAGTGCAAGCGCCTGCTAGGCGGTCGCGGACTCTTCCGAGTTGAACGCAAAACCGGGGTGACTACCTTGCGGTAGCCACCCCGGGTCATGACTGCAACTGATGTCTTGGGTCTTGAATTCTTACTTCACGCGACGACGACGGATCATCGACAGACCAGCAAGTGCCAAGCCAGCCAAGGCAAGCGAGCCAGGTTCCGGAACCCGGTCGAATGACGAATTGGCATCGGACTGGAACATGAAGTTCGGGCCAGAAATGCCGTTGATCGTGCCGATATTCGCAGCCGTATCGCCGTTAGCGACAGTATTGCTGCTAAAGAGCCGCGACGGGTCAGCCTGATTGAACGGAGTGATCAAAGACGAGTTCACCAATGCGAGCACCAGCTGGGTACCGCTCAGAAGGTCCGGGAAATAGTTTGCATCGACGAAGTTAATCGTCGCAGCCAGCTGAGCTGCACCAGAACTCGTCACCGAGGTGACACCTGGCCAATCATTCGTCCCCGAATTGTCCAAAGGACCCAAGGCAGTGGTAAACGCGGTTTGGGTCGCATTGCCACTGTTGAGCGAGCCGCTGAGGATGCCATTGCCAGCGCAAGCAAATCCCGTACCGGCCAAGTTATTCCCAAGAGCCGATTGGGCGCACATCTTGAACGTGCCGCCGGTGATGTTGAAGGCGTTCGTCAGGACACCACCACCGGCCCCACTGAAGCTGACCGTTTCTGTGAAACTGGCAACGAACGTGAAGAACTTGCCGCCCGTGCCGTTCGAAAAGAGATTGCTCGTCGTGGAAGTCTGGACCGCGGCGAGGTTCGCCTGATACAAGTCCGTGATCACCGTGCCCACCGGCAGCGCAGCGCCACCACCAGCGCCATTGATGGCGACCGTACTGCCGGGCGCTTGATCAAGGATCCCCGCGCCCGTAATCGCCCCAACCGCACCGGTGCCGTTGGGGTTGAACGAAAAGGAAATCGAGGCCTGCGCGGACCCCATTGCGACCGTCAAGCCCGCGGCCGCCAGGACCGTAAGCAGCTTCTTGAGTTTCATATGCGTTCCTGTTGGTAGAGCCGGACGCACAACATGTTTGTCCTTGCAGCCTTGAAGTAGCAACGTCCATGCCATTGGAAGAAATATGTGCCGCAGCAATGACTTAGCGCCGTTGCCCCGCTGCAATCCGACAGGTCGGGCACACATCTGTAAGCTCTTTCGACATCCCACATGGCCTTCTGGTGCCGCGTACGCAGACCTGCAATCTGCTCGTCCGACCCCTCACCCGCCAGGCTCGGGCTGGAAGGACACGGAACAAAGGCCGTCGGATAGTCGAAACATGCGTCCGAGGCGCTCTCTTCTTCGTCGGCGGGAGTTCTCGGGCTCTTGCCCATCTGAAGCAGCCGGCGGACCCTTGCAGAGCGCTCCTGCGCCCCCCCTTGACACCGACCCCGTCTCGGTCGCGCCGGTTGACCATGGAGAAAATCTAGCAGCATCCGTGCCGTCATACGCTCTGACGCTTGGAGGTTGAGTGCCCCAAGTGCTCTGCTTCGGATTTGAAACCGTCGAACAGGACTATCAAGTCGTGCCCGGCGGATTTTTCGAGGCCATCTATCCACTCGTAGAGCCGATGAATCAGTTCGGCGTACTCCGCCTCAATGAAGACCCGTCTTAGCTTCAAGTTGGGCGTCAGTTCACCATGTTCGATGCTGAACGGCCGCTCGATCAACGCGATGCCGCTAGGGCGCTCGTGTTCGCTGAGGGACATCAACTTCTCGCGGAGCGTCCGCTCCAGCCGAGCCCGGGCAGATTCATCCTGACCACTCTGAATGCTGGTGCACAAGGCCACCAGGCACTTGCGCCCATTGCCGATCAGCACCGCCTGGTCGATTCCTTGAACGCTGCACAGCTGCGCTTCCACACCCGCCGGTGCCACTCGGCGTCCGGTGGACGTCTTGATCAGCTCGCTGGTTCGGCCGGTCAGACGCAGGTACCCGCCGGCGTCGAACTGCCCGAGGTCTCCGGTAAGGTAGAACCCTTCGACATCGAACAGCGACCGATCCGCCTCGCCCAGGTAGCCGGCAAACACCCCCGGGCCTCGCACCTTGATCGCCCCATCGTCGGCGACGACGATCTGGTTGCCCGGCAAGGGCCGGCCGACCGTGCCGAAGCGAAAATCGTCGATGCGGTTCATCGCCATGGGCAGCACGTTCTCGCTCAGTCCGTAGGCCTCCAGCACCACCCAGCCGAGCGCGTGGAACTCCTCGAGGAGGTGGCGTGGCGTCGGCGCCGAGCCGGTGACCATGCAGCGCAGCCGCCGGCCCATGACATTGCGCACACGCCTGAGGACCATGCGGTCGGCGACCCAATGCGTCAAGGCGAGCCAAGGCGGCACGACGCGCCCTTGGCGGGTGAGCCCGCTTACCCGCCGGCCCAGGCCCCAGGCCCATTCCACAAGCTTGCGCCCCAGCGGCGGCTGGGAAGCGATGTTCTGCCGTATCCCTTCGTAGAGCTTTTCGTAGAAGCGCGGCACCCCGATGAAGATGTCCGGCGACACACTGGCGACCACCTCCATCACCCGGCGTGGATCGCCAAGCAGGTACGTGGCCACGCCCTGGCGCACGGCGGCAAGGTTGACGATGCGCTGAAACAAGTTGGACAAGGGCAACCAGCACAGTAGCCTGCCCTCTGACCCCACGAAGCTGAACACTTCGCAGATGGCGCCGATCGCCAGGCAAAGCTGCTCGTGGCGATAGGCGATGCCCTTCGGCGCCCCTGTGGTGCCCGAGGTGAAGATGATCGTCGCGATGTCGCCGGCGACGGGTCGCTCGGGGTCCACGTCAGCCGAAACCCCCGAAGCCTCGAACTCGGCCCAGTTCAGCCGGCGCGGGCCGGCGGGCCAATCCCCGCCGCGGTCGCCCGGTTCGCCCATCTCGAGCAAGAGGCGGGCACCGGCTCGGCGCGCTGCGTCCAGCTTCGAAAGCGCGCGCCAGTCCGTGCTTGCGAACGCCGTGACATCAGCCTGCTCGACCATGTCCGCAATGCGGTCGGGCAAGTCGTGCGCATCCATGCCCACGACCACGACACCCATGCCCAGCGCCGCATGGTGCAACAGCTCCCATTCGAGCGAAACCGAGGCGATGATCGCCAGGCGATCGCCCTTGCGCAGACCTGCGGCGTACAAGGCGCGTCGCAGCGTCGCCACCCGCAGCGAGAAGTCTTGCCAGCTGATCGGTATCCAGCGCCCGTCCTTCGTCTCACGTTGAAAGGCAACGGCCCGCGGCGAGCGGGCTGCGCGCAGATCGAGCAGTTGTGCGACGGTGCCAGCGCTCGACCAGGGATCGGTCATAGCGAGCCGGCGCTGCGCGCGTCCAGGTAATAGCCGAGCACCGCGTCGAGGTAGCTGTCGACAGGCGGCACCGGCAGACCCGCCGCCCCAAGTGCTTGCGCCGTCTCGAGATTCGAGAAACCCTGATCCTCAGCGAGGTAAGCCAACACGGGGGGCAGCCCGCGAAGAGCGCGACGGGTCTTCTCGCCGGCAAATGCGCCGATCAGTGGCACCAGGCGCTCCAGAAGTTGGCGGTCGATGCGGCGCAGCTTCGGGACCTGGCGGCCGCGCGATGTCCATGCCGCACGCACCTTCTCTTGCAGGCGCCGCAAGTCGATGGCCCCTTCGGGGCCAGAGCACAGGTGAAAGATGCGCCCTGCGGTCTCGCCATGGTTCGACGACCAGCAGATTGCCGCAGCAACCCAATCCACCGGGATCGTGTCCAGCTTCGTGTGCCCCAGATTCGGCATGATGCCGAAGGTGCGCGAGCCGGTGAGGAACTCGCACAGGTGGTAGAAAACCTGAAAGTGGATCACCCGACCGCTGCCGGTCTCGCCGACGACCATGCTGGGCCGATGCACCGTGATCGGCAGGCCCGCGCCTTCGCTCCAGATCACTCGCTCCGCCTCCGCCTTGGCGGCTTCGTATGTGTTGTGGAAGTCGCTGACTTCGGGCAGCGCACGTTCCGGCATGGTCCCCGGCGTGCGCCCCCAGACACCGACCGTGCTGACCAGATCGACCTTGCGCAGGTTGCCGGCTTGCGCGCCGCGCCGGGCGAGTTGGAGCAGGGTGCGCGTGGGCACGACGGCGGTCGCGCGGGCCTGATCGATCGTCATGTTCAGTTTGACGCTGGCCGCACAGTGAACGATGTGCGTGGTATCGGCGACAAGTCGCGCATAGTCGTCGGCGTCCACGCCAAAGTCGGGCCGAGAAATGTCGCCACGGAACGCGCGGATGCGTGCCGATTCGACGCTGCCGGGCCGGTACTTCCAGTACGCGAGCATCTCGGCCAGCCTGCGGCCGAGATCGCTCTCGTCCTTGGCTCTGATCAGCAAGGACAGGTGGGTGTCCCTTTCGCCGAGCAGGCGAGGCACCAGTGCACTGCCGATCGTGCCCGTTGCACCCGTCAACAGGACGCTTTTCACGCTGTCGGCACGCTCGCGGCTGCCGATGTCGCCCAGTCTTCATAGACGAAATCTGGCCAGTCGCGCCGGCTGGGGCGGGTGATGCGCAGGTCTTCGTCGCGCAGGCCCAGCCATTGCATGTGCTTGGCGACGTGGCGCCCGAGATAGACCTTGTGCAAGGTGATGAAATCGACCACCTTGCCCATCAGCTTCCAGTATTGCTTGTTGGCTTTGCCCTCGCGAATCAGCGCCGAAAACTCCGGTGCATAAGGGTTGAAGCCAAAGTTCTTCAAGTCCGAATACATCAGCAGCCAGTTGATCGGGTAGTTCGAGAACACCGGGCTGGCGTTCTTGGTCGAGCCGATCAAGCCGAGTTCGACGACCTTCTTCATCGTCTCGTCCTGGTCGTAGCGCCAGGCGTGGTAGGGAGCCAGGTAGCGCGGAAAACGGGTGCCGGGCGGGTAATGCTTCGGGTTCCAGAAGCGGCCGAGATCATGTCCATCGAACTCCCCGGAGGCAACCAGTTCCGGAGGTGTCCAGTCGACCTCCGAAATCGCCTTGCGCGGGAACTCGTATTCCATTCGCTCGGCCACCGGCTGGCCCGGGGAATATCCCGCCAGCACCAGGGGAATATCCTTTTCCATCGCCAGCCGCAGCGCGTTGCCCTCGAACAGCGGCGCGTAGACGTAGGAGATGGTGTGCACCGCGCCGCGCGCCTCCTGGTTCATCAGCAGCCAGCGAAACAGTCGACGATAGAAGTCCATCGGCGGCCGGTAGGTCACGTGTTCGACGTCGAGCCTGTCCACCGCGCGCCGGATGTTCGCCCAGGCCACCTCGCCAATGTCGATGTCGGTGGTGTAGGCCAGAACACGCAGCCCGTAGTCGACCTTCAGCTTGTGGATCAGGTAGACGCTGTCCTTGCCGCCCGACAAGGGAACGAGGCAGTCGTAGGCGCCCTGCCCGCGCGCCGCCTGGATCGCCGCCTCCAGGTCGGCCTCGCGGGCGCGCCGAATGGCTTCCGAACCGGCCTGATCCTGCGGCTTGTACTCCCGACAGGGGCGGCAGACACCGTGCTCATCGAGTTCCGCGCCCGGCGCGGCCTCCGGCAAAAGGCAATTGCGGCACGCTCTCATTGCCCACCCTTGTGCTTCAAAATTTCCCGAATCGGCCACGACCCGGAGCGCGATTCGTTCATGGTGTCCATCTCTCGGGCGCCGGCAGCCCGTCAACCGGCTGACTCATACGGCGCGGAGGATAGTACCCTCGAGCCCGCTGGCATTGCGGGATAAACGGCCGCGTCGCTTGTCTGTTCGAACCGGTCCTAGCGTGCGAATGTGCCGCCGCGCCCCCCGCGCTAGGGGGCCGCGGCAAGCCGCCGCCCGTACAGCTTGTGACATCATCCGAAGCCAACATCAGGAATCAAGCCGGCCATGAATTCTTTGGGAGACCTCGCTTGAAGCTCATCTCGAAAACGCTCACCTCCGTGGGCAGGCTCATCGTCGCGCTGGGCGTCGTCAGCATCCTGGCATCCTGCGCCAGCATGCGCGGCACTTTACCGCCCGCCCCGGCGCAGGTCGATCAATCCGACTACAACTACATCATCGGCGCCGGCGACACCGTCAACATCATCGTCTGGCGCAACCCGGAACTGTCGATGTCGGTGCCGGTCCGGCCCGATGGCAAGGTCGCCGCGCCGCTCGTCGACGAGATCATGGCCCAGGGAAAGACCTCGGTGCAGCTAGCGCGCGACATCGAAACGGTCCTCGGCAAGTACGTTCGCGACCCGGTCGTCACGGTGCTGGTCTCCGGGTTCGTCGGCCCCTACAACCAGCAGATCCGCGTCATCGGCGAAGCCGCCAAGCCGCAGGCCCTGCCGTTCAAGACCAAGATGACGCTGCTCGACGTGATGATCGCCGTCGGCGGGCTGACCGACTTCGCCGCCGGCAACAGCGCGACCATCCTGCGCACGTCCGAAGGCAACAAGCAGTACTCGGTGCGCCTGAACGACCTCGTCAAGCGGGGTGACGTCTCGGCCAACGTGGAGATGCTGCCGGGTGACATCCTGATCATCCCGCAGAGCTTCTTCTGAACCGGCGCCGGTCCGGCTCGATCTAGACAGCGCTCTCGAACGCCATGGAAGAAATCGTCCGCCAGATCCTGACCATTCTGCGGAGCATGTGGAAGTTCCGCTGGCCGGCGCTCGTCACCGCCTGGGTGGTGGCGCTGGTCGGGGTGATCGTGGTCTTCAAGATCCCCGACCAGTACGAGGCCTCGGCGCGCATCTACGTCGACACGCAGTCGATCCTGAAGCCGCTGATGTCCGGGCTGACGGTGCAGCCCAACGTCGAGCAGCAGATCAACATGCTCAGCCGCACGCTGATGAGCCGGCCGAACATCGAGAAGCTCGTCCGCATGGCCGACCTCGACCTCAAGGCCGATACCAAGCTCGAGCAGGAGGCGCTGGTCGAACGCCTGGCCAAGGACATCCAGATCCGTGACACGACTCGCGACAACCTGTACACGCTCGTCTACCGCGATTCGGAGCAAGAGCGGGCCAAGAAGGTGATCCAGTCGATGGTGTCGATCTTCGTCGAGTCGAGCCTGGGTGCCAGCCGCAAGGACACCGACTCGGCAAAGAACTTCCTCAACGACCAGATCAAGCAGTACGAGGCGAAGCTCGAGGAAGCCGAGACCCGGATGAAGGAATTCCAGCTGCACAACCTGGACCTGCAGTCGCCCGACGGCAAGAGCGCTGCCGCCCGCGTGTCCGAAGCCAACGCACAGCTTCAGCAGGCGAAGCTCGACCTTCAAGAGGCAGAAAGCGCCCGCGACGCAGCCAAGGCGCAACTGAAGAACGCCATGTCGCCCCAGGCGGGAGCCACGCCTTCGCCTCTGGACGATCCGGCGGCAAGTGCCATGATCGCCACGCCGGAGATCGATTCACGCATCGACGCTCAGAAGCGCAATCTGGACAGCTTGCTCCAGCGTTTCACGGAACAGCATCCGGACGTCATCGCCACACGCCGGTTGATCAAGGATCTCGAGGCGCAGAAGAAGGTCGAAATGGCCCGCCTTCGAAAGGAAGCGGCGGCGGCAGCTGCTGCGGCAGCATCGGCCGGGAATACCGCAGGCAACCCGATGGCACAGGAACTCAGCAATCTCCTCGCGTCGTCGGAAGTGCAGGTCGCCAGCCTGAAGTCGCGTGTCGCTGAATACAGTTCGCGTCTGGCACAGGCGCGGGCGGGACTGAGGACGGCCCCCGAGATCGAAGCCGAAGCCGCCCGGCTCAATCGCGACTACGGCATCACGAAGAAGAACTACGACGACCTCGTGTCGCGCCGGCAGGCCGCCGTGATGTCCGGCGAACTCGAATCCGCGTCCGGCGTGGCCGACTTCAGGCTTATCGACCCGCCGCGAGTCACCCCCAAGCCCGTGGCGCCGAACCGGCTGCTGCTGCTGCCGATCGTGTTGCTCGTCGCCCTCGCTGCCGGCCTCTTCTTCGCCTTCGCGGCCAGCCAGTTGCGGCCGGTGTACAGCGACGGCGCCGAACTGCGCACGAAGACCGGCCTGCCACTGCTCGGCGTCGTCTCGCTGGTCATGGGCGACATCGACCGTCGGCGCGAGCGTCTTGGCACCTTGCGATTCTTCGGCGCCTCGGGCGGGCTGGTCGGGCTCTTCGTGCTGGGCATGGTGGCGATGGCCCTGTTGGCCCAACGGGGAGGCTGAGGCGCTCATGAGCAGCTTGATCGAACAGGCCGCGCAGCGGCTCGAACAACTCCGCCAAGCCGGCGTGGTGCTGCCGGAGATCGACGGCCCCGCTGTCGCCCCGGCCACAGCGCCAACACGGGCTGCACCCGAGCCCACCGCGGAGCCAGCAGCCCAATCGCGCCGCGTCGAGCTGAACCTGGACGCGATCGCCGCTGCCGGCATCGTCACCCCCAGCGCGCCGCGCAGCACGGTGGCCGACCAGTTCCGCGTCATCAAGCGGCCGCTGATCGCCAACGCCGTCGGCAAGGGCGCGACGACGCTGACGCATGGCAACCTGATCATGGTCACCAGCGCGATGGCTGGCGAAGGCAAGAGCTTCACCTCGGTGAACCTGGCGATGAGCATCGTCGCCGAGCTGGACCACACGGTGATGCTGGTCGACGCCGACGTCGCTCGGCCCTCGATCCTGCGCATGCTCGGTCTGCCGCCCGGCCCGGGCCTGCTCGACGTGCTCGAGGGCAAGGCCGAGCTGTCCGACACGCTGCTCCGCACCAACGTCGACAAGCTCACCATCCTGCCCAGCGGCACGCCGCACGCCAAGGCCACCGAGTTGCTCGCCAGCGAGGCGATGAGCAAGCTGCTCGACGACATGGCCACGCGCTACCCCGACCGCATCATCATCTTCGACTCGCCGCCGCTGCTGCTGACCACCGAATCGCGCGTGCTCGCCTCGCACATGGGGCAGATCGTCGTCGTCGTCGCGGCCGGGCGCACGCTGCAGGCGGCGGTGCAGCAGGCGCTGGACACCATCGAAGCCTGCCCGGTGCGCATGCTGGTGCTGAACAAGGCGCGCATGGACAGCAAGGCCTACGGTTATGGCTACGGCTACGGCTACGGCTACGGCTACGGCGAGTCGGCCACTCTGCAACAGCCCGAGGGCTGACCGGTGCAGCCACGTGCCACTGGCAAGGCCTTGAACGCCCGGCGGCTGGCGCGCAGCCTGCCACTGTTCGGCGCCGCGGCGTTGTTCGCGCCGCTGGCCCAGGCCCAGGAAGCCGCCAGCCACGGGACGACGGTGACGCCGTCGTTCTCGGCGCAGGAGACCATCACCAGCAACGCCAACCTGAGTTCGACGGATCCGCGCTGGGACGCCATCACGCAAGTCAGCCCGGGCGTCCGCATCAGCAGCCGTTCCGGCCGCGTGCAGGGCTCGCTGTCTTACACGGCCAACGCGCTGGCCCATGCGCGGGACTCCAAGAGCAACACGATCCAGAACGCCCTCAGCGCCAATGGCACCGCCGAGGCGATCGAGAACCATGCCTATGTCGACGCGTCGGCCAGCATCTCGCAACAGTTGATCTCCGCGTACGGCACGCAGTCCACCGGTACCGGTCTCGTCAACAACAACAGCAGCGAGGTCTCGACGTTCAGCCTGTCGCCGTCGGTGCGCGGGAACCTCGCTGGCGTGGCCGACGTGCAGGGGCGAGTCACCTGGTCGGCGACGCACAGCGCCTCGTCTAGCGCCGGCGACACCACGGGAATGAACGCCACCCTGGGCATCAGCGGCGGGCGCAGCCTGGTCGGCTGGGCGCTCAATGGCAGCCGCCAGGTCAGCGACTTCAAGGCCGGCCGCAAGACGACCTACGACCAGCTCGTCGCCACGCTCAGCGTCGCGCCCGACCCGTCGCTGAAGCTGTCGGTGAATGCCGGTCGCGAGGCCTACGACGTGTTGGCCGGAGGGCGCCAGTTCGACAACACCTACGGCTGGGGCGCCAACTGGCAGCCCGACGTGCGCACGACGCTGTCGCTGCAGAGCGACCGCCATTACTACGGCAACTCGCACAGCTTCAGCTTCCAGCACCGCATGAAGCGCTCGATCTGGAGCTACACGGACACCCGTGGCGTCTCCGGTAACCCGGCCACGCAGGGCCTGGCGAGCCAGCCGTTGTCGCTGTACGACTTGCTGTTCGCCCAGTTCGCGTCGCTTCAACCCGACCCCGTGCTGCGCGACCAACTCGTGCGCGCCTTCCTGCAAGCCAACGGGCTGGACCCGAACGCCCCTGTCGGTGGCGGTTTCCTCAGCTCGGCACTGATGCTGCAGCGCAGCCAGAACCTGTCGGTGGCGCTGACCGGCTTGCGCGACACGGTCACGCTGTCGGGCTTTCGCACCGAGACCCGCCAGCTCGACGGCGTCACGCCGGCGACCGGCGACCTGGCGGGCGGCAACACGGTGCGCCAGTTCGGCTACTCGGTAGGCGTCGCACACCGCCTGACACCCGATTCGGCCCTCAACCTGAACGCGATCTGGCTGAAGACACCCTCCGGCATCACCCAGGCCGGCAGCGACCAACGGACGGTCAACCTGACCTGGACGGGCACGCTGAGCCGGCGCGTGAACGGCGCACTCGGCGCGCGCCGAACGTTGTTCCGTAACAGTACTGCGCCCTACAACGAGTCGGCAGTCTTCGGCTCCATCAGCCTGCGGTTCTAGCGCCATGTACGAAGCCTTCTACGGGCTCACCAGCAAGCCCTTCCAGCTCAACCCGGACCCGAACTTCTTCTTCGGCAGCAAGCAGCACCGGCGCGCGAAGGCCTACCTCGAATACGGCGTCTCGCGCAACGAGGGCTTCATCGTCATCACCGGCGAGATCGGCGCCGGCAAGACCACCGTGCTGCGCTCGCTGATCGACGGCCTGCACGGCAGCAACGTCGTCACCGGCAACCTGGTCACGACCCAGCTCGGCGCCGAGGACACGCTGCGCATGGTCGGTGCGGCGTTCGGCTTCCGGGTCAAGGACGTGCCCAAGTCCGAGCTGCTGATCACGCTCGAGGCCTTCCTGATCAGCCAGACGAGCAAGGGCAAGCGCTGCCTGCTCATCGTCGACGAGGCGCAGAACCTCACGCCCAAGGCAGTGGAAGAGCTGCGCATGCTGTCGAACTTCCAGTTCGGCAACCAGGCTTTGCTGCAGAGCTTCCTGATCGGCCAGCCCGAGTTCCGCGAGATCCTCCAGCGGCCCGAGATGGAGCAGTTCCGCCAGCGCGTCGCGGCCACCTGCCACATCGGGCCGCTCGACGCCGAGGAGACGCAGCGCTACATCGAGCACCGGCTCAAGTGCGCCGGCGCCACCGACAAGCCCACCTTCGATCGCGGCCACCTTCGACGCCATCTACCAGGCCAGCGGCGGCATCCCGCGGCGCGTCAACTCGGTCTGCGACCGCCTGCTGCTGCTCGGTTTCCTGGGCAACCGCACCCACCTGACCGCCGACGACGTGGCCGAGATCGTGCGCGAGTTCGCGCAGGAAGCCAACGTGCCGAACGCGCCGCGCCCGGCGCTGAGCGGCGGCGACACGGTGATGGCGGCCACCGCCGCCGAGCTGGACGTGGACCTGAGCAAGCTCAAGCTCGAGATCGGCGAGGCCGAGGCGATGTCCAAGCAGATCGCCCAGCTCACCGCCGACCAGCGCGGCGACCAGCTCCAGCGCCTGGAGCGCAGCCTGTTGCGCCTGGAGCGCGTCAACGTGCAGACGCTCGCGCTGCTGCAAAAGCTCGTCAGCGCGGTGAAGAAGGACAGCGGCGAGGCACCGAAGTGACGGCGCCCGTGATGTGCGTCGTGGGCGCGCGGCCGAACTTCATGAAGATCGCGCCCATCCTGCGCGCGCTGGCCGCGCACCAGCCGCCGATCCCGGCGCTGCTGGTCCACACCGGCCAGCACTACGACAAGGACATGAGCCACCAGCTCTTCGACGATCTCGGCCTGCCGCGGCCGGACCTGAACCTCGAGGTCGGCTCGGGCAGCCACGCGGTGCAGACCGCCGAGGTGATGCGCCGCTTCGAGCCGGCGCTGGACGAGCACCGGCCGTCCTGCGTCCTGGTGGTCGGCGACGTCAACTCGACGCTTGCCTGCACGCTGGTGGCGGTGAAGAAGGGCGTGCCGGTGGTCCACGTCGAGGCCGGCCTGCGCAGCAACGACCGGCGCATGCCCGAAGAGATCAACCGCGTCCTCACCGACCAGGTCGCCGACCGGCTCTACACCACCGAGCGCAGCGCGGCCGCGAACCTGCTGCGCGAAGGCATAGACGCGTCGCGCATCTGCTTCGTCGGCAACGTGATGATCGACTCGCTGATCGCCAGCCGCGAGCGCGCGCGCAGCGCCGCCGACACCTTGCGCGGCCACGGCGCCGACGTCCGGCCCTGCTCCTGCACGGCGCCGGCTATGGCGTCGTCACGCTGCACCGGCCGTCGAACGTGGACGACGCGCACACGCTCGGCGAATTGCTGAACGTGCTGGGCGAGGTGGCCGTGCAGCTGCCACTCGTCTTCGCGATGCACCCGCGCACCCGCGCCAACATCGAACGCTTCGGCCTGCTCGACCGGCTCGATCCGGCGCGCGTCGTCATCCTGCCGCCGCAGGGCTACCTGGAGATGGTCGGTCTGATGGCCGGCGCCACGCTGGTGCTCACCGATTCCGGTGGCCTGCAGGAAGAAACCACGGCGCTGGGCGTGCCCTGCCTGACGATGCGCGAGAACACCGAGCGCCCGATCACGGTCGAGCAAGGCACGAACACGATGGTCGGTCGCGACCGCAACGCGATCCTGCACGGCGTGGCCGAGACCCTGGCCGGGCGCGGCAAGCGCGGCCGCGTCCCCGAATACTGGGATGGCCGAGCGGCCGAGCGCATCGCCGCCGACCTCGGGCTGTGGCTGGCGGCGGGCACGCCGTGAACGAGGCCCGCCCATGCTCGCCCCGGCCCTGACCAACGCGCTGACGATCGACGTCGAGGACTACTTCCAGGTCTCGGCGATGGCGCCCTACATCCGGCGCGACGAGTGGGACCAGCGCGAATGCCGGGTCGAGCGCAACATCGCGCGCATCCTCGAGCTGCTCGCCGAGCACGACACCCACGCGACCTTCTTCACGCTGGGCTGGATCGCCGAGCGCTACCCGCGGCTGGTGCGCGCCATCGTCGACGCCGGGCACGAACTGGCCAGCCACGGCTACGGCCACGAACGCGCCAGCGACCTGAGTCGGACCGCCTTCCGCGACGACATCGACCGCGCCAAGAAGCTGCTCGAGGACATCGCCGGCACCGAGGTCAAGGGCTACCGCGCACCGAGCTTCTCGATCGGCACCAAGAACCTCTGGGCCTTCGACGAACTGGCGCGCGCCGGCCACCGCTACAGCAGCAGCATCTACCCGATCCGGCACGACCACTACGGCATGCCCGACTCGCCGCGCTTCGCCTACCGCGTCGGCACCGGCATGCTCGAGATCCCGGTCACCACGCTGCGCATGGGTCGGCGCAACCTGCCGTCCAGCGGCGGCGGCTACTTCCGGCTGCTGCCCTACGCGCTGTCGCGCTGGATGATCCGCCGCGTCAACCAGGTCGACCGCGAGAGCGCGATCTTCTACTTCCATCCCTGGGAGATCGACGCCGACCAGCCGCGCGTGGCGGGCATCGACGCGAAGACGCGCTTCCGTCACTACGTGAACATCCACCGCATGGAAAATCGCCTGGCCGCGCTGCTGGCCGACTTCCGCTGGGGCCGGATGGATGACATTTTTCTCGGCAACGCTTCGGCACATTCGGTAACCGCCGGCCGAACTGCGGTCTGATCGGACGCTGTGCCGAACCTCAAGCGTCTCGCCCCCGACGACGCCCGCGACAACGCGTCGTGGGACGCCTTCGTGATGGCCCACCCGAAGGCCACCTTCTTCCACCGCGCCGGCTGGCAGCGCGTGCTGCGCCAGGCGTTCGGCCACAAGACGCACTACCTCTACACGGAAGCCGGCGGCCGCGTCACCGGCGTGCTGCCGCTGGCGCATGTCAGGAGCCTGCTCTTCGGCAACTCGCTCACCAGCCTGCCGTTCGCCGTCTACGGCGGCGTGGTCGCCGACGACGAGGCCAGCGCTCGTTTGCTGATCGAGGAAGCGCAGCGCCTGGCGCGCCAGCTCGGCGTGGCGCATCTCGAGTTGCGCAATCTGGAGCGCACGCAACCCGACTGGCCCGAGCAGGACCTGTACGTCACCTTCCGCAAGGCCATCGCGCCCGAGGAAGAGGCCAACCTGCTCGCCATCCCGCGCAAGCAGCGCGCGATGGTGCGCAAGGGCATCAAGAACGGCCTGACCAGCACGCTGGACGACGGCGTCGACCGCTTCTTCGCCCTCTACGCCGACAACGTGCACCGCCACGGCACGCCGGCCATGCCCAGGCGCTACTTCGAAGCGCTGCGGCGCGAGTTCGGCGCCGACTGCGAAGTGCTCACCGTCGCCGGGCCGGACGGCCGGCCGCTCAGCAGCGTGCTGAGCTTCTACTTCCGCGACGAGGTCCTGCCCTACTACGCCGGCGACGCCGAGGCCGCGCGCGACCTGGCGGCGAACGACTTCAAGTACTGGGAACTGATGCGCCTGGCCTGCGCGCGCGGGCTCAAGACCTTCGACTACGGGCGCAGCAAGCAGGGCACCGGCTCGTTCGCGTTCAAGAAGAACTGGGGCTTCGAGCCCACGCCGCTGCACTACGAGTACTGCCTGTACAAGCGCGACGCCGTGCCGCAGAACAACCCGAACAACGCCAAGTACCGGCTGCTCATCGAAACCTGGCGGCGCATGCCGCTGGCCATGGCGAACTGGCTCGGCCCGTTCGTCGTGCGCAGCCTCGGGTAACGCAGCCGATGGCGAACCTGCTGTATCTGGTGCACCGGATGCCCTACCCGCCGAACAAGGGCGACAAGGTGCGCTCGTACCACCTGCTCAAGCACCTGGTCGAGCGGCACCGGGTCTTCGTCGGCACCTTCGTCGACGACCCGGACGACGAGGCGCATGTCGACACGCTGCGCGCGTTGTGTGCCGGACTGCATGTGACCCGCCTGCACCCGACCCGCGCGCGCATCGGCAGCCTCGCCGGCCTGCTGGACGGCGAAGCGCTGACGCTGCACTACTACCGCGACGCCGCGCTGGCGCGCTGGGTGCAGGACACCGCGCACCGGGAGCACATCGACGCCGTCGTGGTGTTCTCGTCGTCGATGGCCCAGTACGCGCAAGGCCTGGGCCTGCCGATGCTGGTGGACTTCGTCGACGTCGACTCGGCCAAATGGACCGAGTACGCAGCGCACCACCGCTGGCCGGTGTCGTGGCTCTACCGCCGGGAAGGCGAACGGCTGCTCGCCTACGAACGCGCCGTGGCCGCGAGCTCGGCCCGCTCCTTTTTCGTCA
>CAWBHE010000016.1:0-56455 GCA_963788635.1 uncultured beta proteobacterium
GGGGGACGAGCGGGAGATCGGCGATCTGCCGGCCTACACGTTCGTGCAGGACGGCGAGAAGGAATTGCAGGCCTGCGCCGAGCAGTACCTGGGCGAGCAGGGCGGCAACGCGTTGCTGGCCGCCGGGCTGATGCCGGTGCTGAGCCACCGGCACCGCAATGCGGTGACGGTGATGCGGCTTCAGTCGGTGGCGGCGCCGGCAGCGCCACTGGCCGGACCCTGGCGATGACCTCGCCGCGCCCGTACGGCGGCGCGGGGGGGTCTCCGATCGAACGTTCGAGCCGGTGCCGGGCCGACGTCACCAGTGGCGACGAGGCGCCGGCCGGTGCCAGGGCTTCAGCACGGGCAGGAGGCTGGCGTCGGGCCGAATCCGCATGAACGCACTCGCCTTGGCAACGTCAAGCCGCCACGCGGCGCCAACGACGGCCGCATGCGACCTCGCGGCTGACCTCGGGCGGCAGCGCAAGGACGTGGCGCGCGCGGCCTCCCGGGCTCGCCGTCGAAACCGTCGAGCCGGTCAGAGCTTGGCGCTCTTGACCTCGGCGTAATACGACTGCATCAGCGGCGCCAGCTTGGCCTGCCGGGGACCGAGGGTCTTGATGATGGCCTTGATGCCCTTGACGATGCCATCGTTGACGCGCGATGGCGCCCGCGAGCCACCCAGCTTGTTGAAGCCGAACAGGCTCTTCTCGGGCTTGAGGATGTACTCGAGGTCCTCGACCAGCTTCTCGGCGAAGGCAAACCGCTGCTTCTTGTCCAGCAGCACGCGCATCGGCCAATCGTCGGCGTTGCGCATCGTTGCAAGGGTCAGCGTCGGGTCCAGGAACTCGGTGTTGGGGTCCATGTAGTCGAGCATCGACGGACGCGCCTTGCCCTTGGCGTCTTTCACCACGATCACGTTGCCCAGGTTCAGGATCACGTTGAGCCGGTGCTTCTCGCCGTAGAGCTGGACCTGAACGCCCCGGCCACTGGACACGAAGCGGTCCTGGTTGCCTATGAAGAAATCTCCGGCCACGATCTGACCCAGTTTCTCCAGGCCGCCAGAGGCATTGAGCGCCTTGACGAATTCGGCAAATGTCGAGCGCGCTTCGTCCCAGGAGGCGTCGTTCGCAGGCTTGCCCTCCACCTTTAGGACCGAACTGAGCGTGGACATCTTCTGGTAGCTCATCTTGGCGATGTCCGAGCGGCCGCTGCCACCACCCGCGCCATACTGGTTCACGCAGGTCTCGAGCTCATCCATGCTCTTCTTCTCGTCGGCGGAAATCGGCAGGTCAGTGTCGCTGCCGGTGACGAACTTGAGGAACTCGACGTACATCTTCCACGATCGCAGAAACTGCTTGAGCTGCATGACCTCCGATTGCGTGAGCGGCTTCATCTTCACGCTGGGATCGATGGCCTTCATGACCGGCGCCGTCGCCTTGATCTTGTCGCCGGTGACTCCGGTCTCGGCCTTCAGCACCAGGGTGCTGCCGTCCCGCCCCCTGAGCAGAAAGATCTTTCCGTCCTTCAATTCGCGCGCCTCCATGATGTCGGAGGCGAGCAGGGGATTTTCCATTGAGAGTGGCATCTCTGATTCTCCTGTCAGCTAGGGAAACTCAGAACGTGTATGCAAAGCCGGTGTCGACCGCACCGACCCGTACCCGCTCGATCGGCTTGCCTTCCATCATCCGCGTCAGGAACTCGCGGCTGATGTCCGGCAGCATCGTGTTCGTCAGGATCGCATCGATCATCCGCCCGCCCGACTCGCTTTCGGTGCAGCGCGAGACGACGAGCTTGACCACGTCGTCGCCGTACTCGAACGGAATCTTGTAGCGCGCCTCGACGCGCTTCTTGATCCGGTTCAGCTGCAGCTTGACGATCTTGCCGAGCATCTCGTCGGACAGCGGGTAGTACGGGATCGCCACCAGCCGGCCCAGCAGCGCCGGCGGGAAGATCTTCAGCAGCGGCTCGCGCAGCGCCTTGGCCATGCCCTCGGGGTCGGGCATCAGGTCGGGGTCCTTGCACAGGCTGGCGATCAGCTCGGTGCCGGCATTGGTGGTCAGCAGGATGAGCGTGTTCTTGAAGTCGATGAAGCGGCCCTCGCCGTCTTCCATGAAGCCCTTGTCGAAGACCTGGAAGAACATCTCGTGCACGTCGGGGTGCGCCTTCTCGACCTCGTCGAGCAGCACCACGCTGTAGGGTTTGCGGCGCACCGCCTCGGTCAGCACGCCGCCTTCGCCGTAGCCCACGTAGCCCGGCGGCGCGCCCTTCAGCGTGCTGACGGTGTGCGCCTCCTGGAACTCGCTCATGTTGATCGTGATGAGGTTCTGCTCGCCGCCGTACAGCGCCTCGGCGAGCGCGAGCGCGGTCTCGGTCTTGCCGACGCCCGAGGTGCCGGCGAGCATGAACACCCCGATCGGCTTGCTCGGGTTGTCCAGGCCGGCGCGGCTGGTCTGGATGCGCTTGGCGATCATCTCCATCGCATGGTCCTGGCCGATCACGCGCTGGCCCAGGTGCTCGGCGACCTTGAGGATGGTCTCGATCTCGTTGCGCGCCATGCGGCCGACCGGGATGCCGGTCCAGTCGCCGACGACCGCAGCCACGGCCTGGTAGTCGACGGTGGGCAGGATCAGCGGCGTCTCGCCCTGCAGCGCGCTGAGCTTGTCCTGCACTTCCTTGAGCTTGGCGAGGTCGGCCTGGCGTTCGGCTTCGCGCTCGCCCTCCGTCATGCCTGTCAGGCCCCCGGCCGCAGCCTCGGCCGCGGCCTCGGCCTCGAGCTTGCTGCCCGTGCCTTCCACCGGCTGGATGCCGTCGCGCAACTTGGCGCGCAAGGCCAGCAGTTCGTCGACCAGCTTGCGCTCTTCGGCCCAGCGCGTGTCCAGCTCGGCAAGGCGTGCGCGCTCGGCCGTCAGCAGCTCGTTGGCCTCGGTCTCGCGTTTGCCGATGTCGACGCCGATCGCCTTCTCGCGGCCGATGATGCCGCAGCTCGGTCTCCAGCGCCTCGATGCGCTTGCGGCTGTCGTCGACCTCGGCCGGCGTCGCGTGCAGGCTCACCGCGACGCGCGCGCAGGCAGTGTCGAGGAGGCTCACGCTCTTGTCGGGCAGCTGGCGCGCCGGGATGTAGCGGTGGCTCAGCTTGACCGCCGCTTCGAGCGCTTCGTCCAGGATCTGCACCTGGTGGTGCTTCTCCATCGTGCTGGCGACCCCGCGCATCATCAGGATCGCCTTCGGTTCGTCGGGCTCGTCGACCTGCACGGTCTGGAAGCGCCTCGTCAGCGCCGGGTCCTTCTCGATGTGCTTCTTGTACTCGGCGAAGGTCGTCGCGCCGATGGTGCGCAGCGTGCCGCGCGCCAGCGCGGGCTTGAGCAGGTTGGCCGCGTCGCCGGTGCCGGCGGCGCCGCCGGCGCCCACCAGCGTGTGCGTCTCGTCGATGAACAGGATGATCGGCTTCGGGCTGCCCTGCACTTCGTCGATGACGCTGCGCAGGCGCTGCTCGAATTCGCCCTTCATGCTCGCGCCGGCCTGCAGCAGGCCGACATCGAGCGCGCGCAGTTCGACGTCCTTCAACGATGGCGGCACGTCGCCGCGCGCGATGCGCTGCGCGAAGCCCTCGACCACCGCCGTCTTGCCGACGCCGGCCTCGCCGACCAGGATCGGGTTGTTCTGGCGCCGCCGCATCAGGATGTCGACGACCTGGCGGATCTCGTCGTCGCGGCCGACGATCGGGTCCATCTTGCCGCTGCGCGCCTGCTCGGTGAGGTCGACGGTGAACTTCTTCAGCGCCTCCTGCTTGCCCATCGCCGCCGGCGCGATCGCGCCGCTGGCTTCACCGGGCGCAGCGCCGCCGGCGGCGCCGGAGGAGCCGTCGCTCGCGCCCTGCCCGTCCTCGGGCGAACCGGCGATGATCTTCGGCAGGCTGTCGGACAGGTCCTCGACCTTCAGCTTCTCGAACTGCCGGCTGATCGCGACCAGCGCGTCGCGCAGGCGCTTCGTCTTCAGCATGCCGACGAGCATGTAGCCGCTGCGCACGACGTTGTCGCCGTAGAGCAGCGTGCCGTAGACCCAGCCGCGCTCGATGGCGTCGGCGATGTTCTCGGCGATGCCCGAGATGCTGGTCGCGCCGCGCGGCAAACGGTCGAGTGCGGCGGTCAGGTCCTTCGCCAACGCCGACATGTCGAGCTGCGTGGCCTTGATGACGCGGTGCCAGTCGCTGTCGGCGGCCTGCAGCAGCTGCGCCAGGAAATGCTCGAGTTCGACATACGGGTTGCCGCGCAGCTTGCAGAACACGGTGGCGCCTTCGACCGCCTTGTAGGTGGGCGGGTTGAGCTTGCCGAACAGCGTGACGCGGTTGATTTCCGCCATGACTTTGGTCCTTTCAGTGCCGGGAAGGTTTCGGTGCGAGATTCAGCGCGGCGGGCCGGTCGCCGCGCGGCCGGCCGAGCCAGGTGGTCCAGCCCAGGCGGCCGTAGCGCCCGGGGCGGCAGGCCGGCACCTGGGATTTGTCCAGGTCGAGGCGCAGGTCCCAGCCGAATTCGTAGCCCACGTATTGGCGCACCAGCGCCTGCAGCGCCGGCAGCGCGCTGCCCACCGGCAGCAGCGACTCGAACGCCGGCAGCGCGAGCGGGCCGAGGTGGATGCGGAAATGGTGCTGGCGGTCGAACACCGCACGGCCGAGCACCGCAGTCGCGCCGAGCTGCGCGGTCGACATGCGCCGCGACGCACCGCGTCGGCCGATGCGCGTGCGCTCGGCCTCGGGCAGCGGCATCCAGTGGCCGACGAACTGCTCGACCCTCGCCTGCATGCCCAGGAAGCCCGACAGCAGGTGGGCCAGGCCGTCGGCATTGCGCACCTGGCGCGACAGCACGCCGGCGAAGGCCAGCCGCGCGTGGTCGGGCGCGGCGTCGCGGTCGCGCCATTCGCGCCCGCCGATGCCGGCGAACGAGCCCACGTAATCGGCGAAGCGGTCCTCGGCCGGCCGGTCCAGGCTCACCGTCGGCTGCGCCTGCGCCCAGGCGCGGTAGAAGAGCAGCAGCAGCCGGTGGTGGAACATGTCGGCGAAGCGGCCGAAGGTCTCGTCCCCCTTGTGCAGACGGCGCTCGCGGGCGTAGGCCGTCATGTGCAAGGGCAGCGGCCCGTTCGGGCCGAACAGCCCGAAGAAACGGACCTCGACGCGCGGCCGACCGCTGCGGTCGGCCGGGTCGGCGCGCGAGATGCTCGACGCCGCGAACGACAGTTCGTCCGACTGGCCGAGCCGGACCGGCTCGTCGACCGGCCGCCGCGCCTGGCCCAGGCGCGGCTTGTCGGGATGGGCAGCCTCGATCAGCCGCAGTGCATGGAAGAAGTCGAAGCGGTGCGGCTCGGCCGCGATGGCCGGCACCGGATCGGCGGCCGCCTTCACAGGATCGGGCGTGTCCCGCACCGCGGCCTCCCGAGCAGGATGTCGCCGCGCGCGGGCGAATGCATCCGCATCTGCGTGAAGCCGTTGATCGACACGTGGCGCGCGATGAAGCGCTCGAGTACGCAGCCGAGCAGAAAGGCGCTCGCGCCTTCGAACGACAGGTCGTCGACCTCGACCCTGACCTCGACGCCGCGGCCGAAGGTGATCGGCCCGGGCATCGGCAGCCGGCGCACCACCGACTGCAGGTTCACCGAGCGCAGGCCGTCGACCTGGCGCTGTGCGCCGGCGTCGCCGCCGGGCGCGTACAGGCGCAGGATCTCGCGCAGCGCGGCGGCGCCGTGCTCGGCGTCGGTGTCGGTGAGCGAGAGGTGGTTCAGAGACAGCTGGTTGATCAGCTTCCAGGCGACGTTGCCCTCGCGCATCGCCGACAACGGGCGCGATGGGCCCTTGACAACGTTGATGCTCTTCACCGGCGCGGTCTGCGCCAGCGTCAGATCGCCCTTCGCGCCGCCGGTGGGCATCAGCACCGGCAGGTCGCGATTGGTGCACAGCGCGCGCACGCCGAGCTGGCGCAGGTCGGCCGGGAACGGCGCCTCGTGCGCGTCGACCACCGACAGATAGACCTCGGTGCCGATGTACGAGCTGCGCGGGCCGTCGCGCTGCTGCAGCTGCGACAGCAGGCGCGGCTCGCGCTGGACCGAGTAGTAGGCGTTGTGCGAACGGTCCTCGGTGTGGAAGTCGTTGTAGAAGGGCAGGAAGCGCCACTCGCTGTTGACGCCGGTGCCGTAGCCGAGCACCTCGGTGACCGAATGCACCTCGTAGTCCATCGGCCGCGTGCGGTCGGGCACGACATGGAAGTCGCTGCTGTCGGGCTTGACGTGGATGCGGTCGCAGCGGCGCTCGAAGAGGTTGATCGCCGGCACGCAGTTCAGCGCCAGGCTGCCGGCGTCGACCGCCTGCAGCAGTGCGTTGTCGACGCGCGAGAACAGCAGCACGATGTCGACCTCGTCGCCGTCGTGCGCGCGCAGCGCCGCGCCAAGCCCGCCGAGGTCGAAGAACAGGAAGCGCTGCGGGAAGGCGAAATACTCCTGCAGCACCCGGTAGCCCTCGAAGCCATGCAGCGTCTGCGGCAGCAGGGCTTGCTCGTCGTCGAAGCCGACCGCGTCGATGCAGTCTCCGTCGATCGCCTCGTGCCAGGCGGCCGGGCGGCGCGTCGGCAGCACGAGCACGCCCAGCGTGTGGCCGCAGACGAGTTCGTGCAGCCGGTAGGCGACGTCGTCGCTGCCGGTGCAGTGCAGGCGCAGATCGTCGAGCGCGAGCTGCGCGAAGCTCAGCCCCGCGGTGCAGCGCAGCCGCAGCCGCAGCCCGGAGCGGTACTTGCGCCAGGCCGGCACCGCCGCCAGCGGCAGATCGGCGGCATGGGTGAAGTACTCGACCTGCGTCAGCTCCAGCGGCCACAGCCTGAGCTCGTGTGCAGTGCGGAACTCGCAGGCCGTCGCGCCGGACTTGCCGGGCTGGCCATGCATCACGCTGCCGCGCGCCAGCGTCAGGCCGGTGGCCAGGCTGGGGTCGCCGAGGTCGGGGTTCACCTGCGCGATCAGCATCGCCGGCGTCGGCGCCAGGAACTGCGGGTAGACGATCTCGAGCAGGCGCTGCGTGAAGCGCGGGAATTCGGCGTCGAGCTTGAGCTGGATGCGTCCGGCGAGAAAGGCGAAGCCTTCCATCAGCCGCTCGACGTAGGGGTCGGTGACCTCGAGCCCTTCCATGCCGAGCCGGGCCGCGATCTTCGGGAAGGCCTTCGCGAACTCGGCGCCCATCTCGCGCAGATGGCGCAGTTCCTCGTTGTAGTAGCGGAGCAGGCGCGGGTCCATCGTGACCGGATGTCAGTGGTCGAACTCGCGCACCGAGACGCGGCCGGTCTCGAGGTCGATGTCGGTGTGCAACAGCAGTTCCAGCGGTACCGGCTGGGCCCAGAGCTGGCCGGTGATGCGAAAGCCGATCTGGTTGTGGTGGTCGAGCTGCGTCTCGGAGACGATGATCTCGACGAGCAGCGACGCCGGCAGGATGCGCGGCTCGTGGTCCAGGATCGCCTGCTTCACGCGCGACTGCAGCACCAGCGGGTCGATCGTCGAAGCGGTCTGGCCGGACAGCGCGGGCAGGCCGTAGTTCAGCACCGACGCGCGCGCGTGCGGCGCGCGCGACCAGTCGATCGCGCTGCCCGGCGCGGTGGCATTGAACAGCCAGGCCAGATCGCGCAGCACCAGCTCGCGCAGGCGGTTGCGATTGATGACACGCGACTCGCTGCTCTCGACCCTGGACGCCGGTTCGTCGTCGGTCAGGCGGTCGAGCAGCGCCGGTTGCAGGCGGTCCTGGGCACGCAGGTTGGCCATGCGGCGGGCGGCTGACTCAGGCCGCGGCCGGCTCGAGCACCACCGAGCGCATGTCCATCAGCGCGACTTCGGCAGTGTCGGTGGCGATCAGCCGCTGCCCGAGGCCGACGAAGACGCCTGGCGCCGTCTCGCGCCAGTCGGTCCGGCGCGACAGCGCGAGCAGATCGCCGGCGGCCAGGTCGGTGTCGGGGTAGCGGGTCGGGATCAGGCCGACGACATCGCCGCCGTTCGTGAACTCGAAGTGGGCCGGCATCCAGATCCGGTCGCGCAAGTCCTCGGGCGGGTCGATGTCGACCTTGGCCAGCCGGTTCCAGGGCAGCCAGTAGTAGCGGCCATTGATGACGGCCTCGATCGTCGGCCCCAACCGGGTGTCGGCATCGGCGATCCAGGCGAAGGCCTTGCCATCGACGTTGCCGGCGGTGGCGGGGGCCTGCTCCAGCGCCTGCTCGCGCAGCTGGCGCGCCGCGTCGGGCTCGCCGCGCCCTTCGCGCAGCAGCGCCTCGATGAGCAACGCGATCCAGGCTTCCGGTTCACCGAACAGCATCGGCACCTTCTGGCCGGCGAAGACCTGAAGTCGCAGCGTCTCGCAGGCGATCGCCTCGCGGTAGGTCTGCACCATCGGCAGCATCTTGGCGTCGAGCTCGAGCGCGACGTTGAGCTGGTTCAGCGCACGGTCCCACTGGCCCAGCACGCACAGCAGTTGGAACAGGAAGACGCGCAGCTTGGCATCCTGCGGAAACGAACGCACCTGCTCGGTGAGCAGCTTGAGGGCGCGCTGGACGTCGCCGTCCTTGAGTGCCTGCTCGGCCGCGGCGGGGTTCGACATGGGGACTCCGGAAGAATTATTCGGGTGCGGCGTCGGCAGTGAAGCTCGAGCCACCCCCACCACCACCGGCGGTGGCCTGCGGTACGTAATCGATCGTCACCGACCTGTAGGTCAGCGAGAGCTGCTCGGTCAGCGTCGGCGCACCGTCGTCGTTGACGTCCGATTGCACCGCGTAGGCGGTGACGCGGGCTTGCGCCAGCGTCATCTTGTAGTACGGCAGCGCGGCCCCGACGCCACCCGCCTTGCGCACCGACAGCACGGCCTCGCGCAGAATCTCGTTGTTCCGCATCACCGACATCAATGCGGTCGACGCCTTGTCCACGCGCTTGACCAGCTTGAGCTCGCCCATCAGCGTGCGGCCGGTGCGCAGGCCGCCGACGGCGGTGGGCGCGGTCATGCCCCAACTCCAGTCGACGATGTCCATCTGGCCGGCGAACTGCTTGTCGACGCGACTCGCCGGTAATGGCCCCGGTGCTCTGGCCGGTGGCCTTGAAGAACATGTCCGAACGGGCCATGGTGCTCACTTCGATGTCGGATGGGAGAGCAGCCCGACGCCACGGACACCGGAGGTCCGCGACGCCGGGCTCGGCATCATGACGTCACACGACGGTGCGATCAGGTGTTGTCGTTGGCTGCGATGTCGTAAATCATTTCCTTGGTCGTGTCGGGCGTGCCGTCGGCCTTTTGCGGCGTGTACTCGTACTTCACCTTGGCGAAGTTGAGCGTCACGTTCTCGGTCAGACGGTCTTCGCCGCCGGAGCCGCCGCAGGAAACCGAGGTGATCAGCACTTCGGTCATCTCGATCTTGATGTATTCGATCGGCGCACCCTTGCCGCCGGCCTTGCGCACCGTCAGATTGGCCTTCGGCACGTGCGTTCCATTGCTGCAATGGAGCAGCAGCACGTGCGAAGACGCATCGGTGTATTTCGTGAAAGACAAGTCCTGCACGTTGGCCTTGCCGGCGCCGCCGCCGCCGCCCTGATGCGTGGTGCCGGAATTCGACATGCCCCAGCTCCAGGCCAGGACGTCGATCGACTTCGGATGCTTCTTGTCGTCGGACTCGCCGACGATGTCGCCGATCTTCATGAACATGTCTACAGCCATGATGCTCTCCTAGATTGCCCGCTCTGGGCGTTGATCGCTGCGATTCGCACCCGCTCTGATCCGGGTGCCCTTCGCTGTGCAGCCAGCGAAAGAAATGCGGCTTCAGGGCGCCGTTGCTCAGCCCGCCTTGGCCGACGGCAGCTTGGACACCAGCCGCAGCGAGACCGTCAGGCCCTCGAGCTGGTAGTGCGGGCGCAGGAAGAACTTGGAGGTGTAGTAGCCCGGGTTCGCAGGATCCTCCTCGACCACCACTTCGGCCGCCGCCAGCGGCTTGCGCGACTTGGTCGTCTCCGACGAGTGCGCCGGGTCGCCGTCGACGTACTGCATGATCCAGCTCGACAGCCAGCGCTGGACTTCGTCGCGCTCCTTGAACGAGCCGATCTTGTCGCGCACGATGCACTTCAGGTAGTGCGCGAAGCGGCAGGTCGCGAACAGGTAGGGCAGCCGCGCCGCCAGGTTGGCGTTGGCGGTGGCGTCGGGATCGTCGTACTCGGCCGGCTTGTGCAGCGACTGCGCACCGATGAAAGCCGCGAAGTCGCTGTTCTTGCGGTGCACCAGCGGCATGAAGCCGTTCTTCGCCAGCTCGGCCTCGCGCCGGTCCTCGATCGCGATTTCGGTCGGGCACTTCATGTCCACGCCGCCGTCGTCGGTGGGGAAGGTGTGCGTCGGCAGGTTCTGCACCGCACCGCCCGACTCGATGCCGCGGATGCGCGAGCACCAGCCGTACACCTTGAACGAGCGGTTGATGTTCGTCGCCATCGCGTAGGCGGCGTTGGCCCAGGTGTACTTGCCATGGTCGGCCGAGCCGGTGTCTTCCTCGAAGTCGAACTCCTCGACCGGATTCGTCTTGGCGCCGTACGGCAGCCGCGACAGGAAGCGCGGCATCGCCAGACCGATGTACTTGGAGTCTTCCGACTCGCGCAGCGAGCGCCAGGCGGCGTACTCGGGCGTCGTGAAGATCTTGGTCAGGTCGCGCGGGTTGGCCAGTTCCTGCCAGGACTCCATCTGCATCAGCGTCGGCGAGGCGCCGGTGATGAAGGGCGCGTGCGCCGCGGCGGAGATCTTGGCCATCTCGCCGAGCAGCTCGACGTCGGGCGCGCTCTGGTCGAAGTGGTAGTCGCCGACGATGGCGCCGAAGGGCTCGCCGCCGAACTGGCCGAACTCTTCCGCGTAGATCTTCTTGAAGATCGGGCTCTGGTCCCAGGCCGTGCCCTTGTAGCGCTTGAGCGTCTTGCCGAGCTCGGCCTTCGAGATGTTCATCACGCGGATCTTCAGCATCTCGTCGGTCTCGGTGTTGTTGACCAGGTAGTGCAGGCCGCGCCAGGCGCCTTCGAGCTTCTGGAAGTCCTCGTGGTGCATGATCAGGTTGATCTGCTCGGACAGCTTCTTGTCGATCGCCGCGATCATCGCCTCGATCGACTCGACGACGTCGCTGCCGATCAGCTGGGTCTGCGCCAGCGCCTGCTGGGCCAGCGTCTGCACCGCCTGCTCGACCGCGCTCTTCGCGTCCTCGGACTTGGGCTTGAATTCCTTCTGCAGCAGCGACGCGAGGTCGCTGCCCTCCATCTCTACGCTTGCCAGTGCTGCTGGCGGCTTGGGTTTCGGCCATTCTCTGTGCTCCTGATCGGGTGTCGGTTGTGCTTCGGCTCAGCCGCCTTCGGTCGGCTTGGCGGCCGACGCCAGCGAGCCGAGC
The DNA here is from genome assembly GCA_963788635.1 of uncultured beta proteobacterium. GTDB lineage: Bacteria > Pseudomonadota > Gammaproteobacteria > Burkholderiales > Burkholderiaceae_C > Rubrivivax. The sequence continues at coordinate 11,391 of CAWBHE010000016.1, forward strand.
AGCGCCGGGTCGGACATCAGCTTGCCGATCAGCTCCTCGGCCCCGCTCTTGCCGTCCATGTAGGTCACCAGGTTCTGCAGCTGCTGGCGCGCCTCGAGCAGCTTGTTCAGCGCGTCGACCTTGCGCGCCACGGCAGCGGGCGAGAAGTCGTCCATGCTCTCGAACGTGATGTCGACGCTGAGGTTGCCTTCGCCGGTGAGCGTGTTCGGCACCTGGAACGCCACGCGCGGCTTCATCGCCTTCATGCGGGCGTCGAAGTTGTCGACGTCGATCTCGAGGAACTTGCGATCCGCCACCGGCGGCAGCGGCTCGGCCGGCTTGCCCGACAGGTCGGCCAGCACGCCCATCACGAAGGGCAGTTGGACCTTCTTCTCGGCGCCGTAGAGCTCGACGTCGTATTCGATCTGGACCCGCGGCGCGCGATTGCGTGCGATGAATTTCTGGCTGCTGCCCATGTGGGACTCCTGTGGATTGAGGGGACGAAAGAGTGACGCGGTTTGTCGTCGAAGTGCGAGCATTCGTCAAGAGCCGTCCGGGCCATCGACGCCGTCGGGATCGACCCCGACGACACGCGCGACTTCGGCCAGCGCGTCCGGCGCCAGCACCTTCATCAGCTGAAGGAAGTTGTGATTGATGAGCTGGCGCGCGCGACGCAGGAACAGCGGCGCAGGGTTGGCCGGTTCGGCGCGTTCGAGGTACTCGCAGACCATGTCGATCGCGCGCACCGCCTCGTCGCGCGAAGTCACCGCGCCGGACAGGCTGCGCCGAACGCCGCCGCCGGGCGCACCCACGACGCCGCCCTCGGCGCCGCCTTCGTCGGCCGCACCGTCGTCGGCGACGGCCTCCGGCGGCAGCAGCGACGCGATGCCGTTCGCCAGTGCATACAGCGGACGCAGGTCGGGGGCCGTGCCGATGCCGAGCTTGTCGTTCAGCAACGCGATGAGCTGCTTGGTCTGCGCCACCGCGTCGGCACAAGAAGCGCGCAGCCACGGCATCCTGGCCAGCGCGGCCGCCATCATCTGTGACAGCTGCTCCTTGCTCGTCGTCGCTTCGCCGTCGCGCGCCGGCGACAACCCGAGCGCGACCTCGACCGCGCGCCCGGTGATCTCGCCCACTGCGCGGTCGTCGACGACGCGCACGTCGCGCAGGTCGCCGATCAGTCCTTCGGGCTCGCGCAGCAGCGTCAGCGCATTGACGCGCGCATACGGATCGCCATCGTCGGGGTCGGGCAGCGGGTGCACGTGGTCCCAATGCGATTCGACCAGCCCGCCCACCAGCCGCAGGCCCAGCGGCAGCAGCGCATAGCCCTGCAGGTGCAGGCCGGCGCGCAGCCAGAGGATCGCGATGCGCAGATCGCGCGTGCGCTCGAAGAGCGACTCGGCCTGCTCGGACACCGCACGCCAGTCGGCCGGCTCGGCGGCGCCGAACTGCGACTCGGGTTTACCCGCCGCCGCTTGCGTGATGGCCAGGAATTCGTTGTCGTATTCGAGGTCCGGGCCACAGGGCGCGGCGGCGTCGGGCAGCGGCTGCAGCCACGAGGCGATCTTGTGTTCCAGGGCGTCGAGGTCGCTCATCGAAGAATTTGGGTTTTACGAAGCGGGGCCGACGTCGTCGGCACCATGGTGCGCGCGACCGAGGCTGTCGCGAATGGCCGCGAGTGTCGCAGGCTTGCGCCCGTCTGAGAACCCCCGGAACCCGCGATTTTCGTCACGCTGCAAGCGCCGGCGCGACAAGCCCGCGCGGCGGCGGCCGGGCACCTCTTCGAGGGTCTCCGACGGATGGCGCCCGCGCATTCGCTCCGATAACATCGCCGCGCAAAATCGCTTTCACCGAAGAGGTCTGGATGGGAAACGCACTGCGCGCTGCAGCCGCGCCGCTCGCGCTGACACTGGGCCTCATGGGTTGCGGCGCAGCGTGGTCGCAGAGCGCGCCGACACCCGCGGTGGTGCCCAAGGCCAGCGAACTGGCGCCGCTGCGCGTGCTGCCCGGCGACGACGCGCTCGCGCCGGTCCGTCCCGCGCCGCCGCGCGAACTGGGCAAGCCCGACGAGGACATCCGCGTCGACGTCACCCGCTACGAAGTCGACGACAACGCACCGGCCGCGCTGAAGGCCGCCCTGCCCGGGCTCACCGCGCGCTATGTCGGCAAGGGCCGCAGTTTCGAGGACCTCGCCGACGCGGCCAACGCCGTCACGCGCTTCCTGCAGCGCGACCTCGACCTCTACCTCGGCTACGCCTACCTGCCCGAGCAAGCGCCCAAGGACGGCGTGATCCGCATCGCGGTGCTCGAAGGCCGGCTCGACCGCGTGGTTCTCGAATGGGGCAAGGGTCTGCCGGTCGACCGCGACGTCGTCGAGGCCTACCTCGCGCGGCTGCGGCCAGGCAGCGTGCTGCGCGTGCGCGACGTCGAGCGCGTCGTCTTCCTGATCAACGACCTGCGCGGCATCACCGCGCGCTTCGAGGTTCGCGCCGGGCGCACGCCGGGAACCGCCGAACTCGTCGTCACGCCGCGTGCGGACAGCGTGTGGTCCGGGCGCGCCGACGTCGACCTCAACGGCTCGCGTTTCCTCGGCCGCTACGACGTCGGTGGCCTGGTGCAGATGAACAGCCCGTTTCACCGCGGCGACGGCTTCACCGCCAACGCGCTGGCCTCCACCACGCGCGGCCTGGCCTTCGGGCTGCTCGCCTACACCACGCCGGTCGGCAGCAATGGCTTCAAGCTCGGCACCTCGCTGTCAGCGGTGCGCTACCAGCTCGACAAGACCGACTTCCCGCTCGACCTGAACGGCACCGCCGTCACCTTCAACGGCTACGGGCTGTACCCGGTGGTGCGCTCGCGCAACCTGAACGTGTTCGCGCTCGCCAGCTTCGAGCACAAGGTCTACGACGACCGGCAGGAGGCCGCCGGTGCGAGCACGCGCAAGACGGTCGACACGCTGGGCCTGGGGACCACCGGCGACTTTCGCGACAGCGTGCTCGGCGGCGGCGTGAACACCTACAACCTGAACCTCGTCAACGGCAACGTCAAGTACCCCGACGGCCGCCCCGGCGGCCTGGACGACGCGCCAAGCTTCACGAAGCTCACGTTCGGCTATTCGCGGCTGCAGGACGTCGTCACCGGCAAGCTGCTCGCCTACCTGTCGCTGAGCGGGCAATACGCGATGAAGAACCTGGACACCACCGAGCAGTTCCGCCTCGGCGGCCCGGATGGCGTGCGCGCCTACGCCACCGGCGAAGGCACGGGCGACACCGGCAGCGTGATGAACCTGGAGCTGCGCTTCCTGCCGCCCGAGGCCTGGTTCGGCCGCGTCGCGCGCGAGATGGTGGCCAGCGTCTTCTTCGACGCCGGCTACGTGCGCTACCGCAAGGACCCGGCGCCGATCACCAGCACCACCGCGAAGACCGCGCTGAAGAACAACGACGTCTTCACCGGCGCCGGCATCGGCCTGGCCTGGGTCCGGCCGAACGAATACGCGCTGCGCTTGAGCCTGTCCAAGCCGATCGCCGGCACACCGCGCAGCGACACGGTGGTGCGCGACCCCCGCCTGTACCTGCTGGCGACGAAGTTCTTCAACTGAGCCATCGGCCCGTCGGCGATCGAGGATGAGTCCCATGTCGAGAATGCCGCTTCCGCGCCGCCGCTTCGCGCTGCGCCCGATCAGCGTCGCCGCCTGCCTGCTCGGCGGCGCGCAGGCCGCGTTCGCCCTGCCGCAGGGCGCCGTGCCGACCTTCGGCCAGACCACGGTGAACCAGACCGCGCCCGGCCAGCTGAACATCCAGCAAGGCACGCAGCGCGCGGGGATCGACTGGACCAGCTTCTCGATCGGCGCCGGCGAGCGCGTCGTCGTCCAGCAGCCGAACAGCAGTTCGGTGCTGCTCAATCGGGTGCTCGGCAGCGACCCGTCGCAGATCTACGGCAGCCTGCAGTCCAACGGCAGCGTCTGGCTGATCAACCCGCGCGGCATCGTCTTCGGCGCCGGCTCTCGGGTCGACGTCGGTGGACTCGTGGCGAGCACCTTGTCGATCACGAGCCAGGACGTGGCGTCCGGCCGCCTCGTGCTCGGCCGCGGCGCCGCCGGCGCCGGCGACATCACCAGCGCGGGCAGCATCTCCGCCCCGGGCGGCACCGTGGTGCTGGCCGCGCCGCAACTGACGCAGAGCGGCAGCATCGACGCCCGTCGCGTCGGCCTCGTGGCGGCCACCGACGTGAAGGTCAACGTCGAAGGCGACGGGCTCATCTTCTTCGACGTGCGCAACGACGGCAGCCTTCCGGCGCGCCTGTCGCTGTTGGGCAACGTCAGCGCTGACGGCGGCACGGCCGACATCCGCGCCGCGGCGCGCGCCGGCTTCGCCGACACGGTGCTCAACCTCGAGGGCGTGGTCCGTGCACGCAGCATCGACCAGCGCAACGGACAAATCGTCATCGACGGCGGCAGCGACGGCATCACGCGCGTGGCCGGCACGCTGGATGCGAGCGGCGCCAAGCCGGGCCAGCAGCGGCGGCGACATCACCGTCACCGGCCAGAAGATCCTGCTCGACACGACGGCCGCGCTGAACGTTTCAGGCGCCGCCGGCGGCGGTCGGGTTCGGGTGGGCGGCGACTTCCACGGCGCCAATCCCGACGTTGCCGAATGCACAGCAACTGCTGGCGCGGCCGGGCTCGACGATCGCCGCCGACGCCACCGAAGCCGGCAATGGCGGCCGTGTCGTGCTGTGGTCCGACCACGCGACCCGTTTCAGGGCGCGATCAGCGCCCGCGGCGGCGCGATCTCGGGCGACGGCGGCGCGGTCGAGGTGTCGAGCAAGGGTGCCCTCGCCTTCGACGGTGCGGTGACGGCAGCGGCGCCGCATGGCAAGGTGGGAACACTGCTGCTCGATCCTGCGGACTTGTGCATCGTCGCCAGCACGCCCACGGCCTGCGCCGGCGCGGCTGAAGACACCACGAACCCCTTCGCCAGCGGAGCCAGCCCGGGCTCGTTCGTGAAGGCGTCGACCTTGTCGGCGCTGGGCAACGTGGCGCTGACCCTGACGGCTGGCAACGACATCATCTTCGAGACCTCGCTCGCGCTGTCAAGCAACACGACCGCGGGGATCTCGCTGACCGCCACCAATGCCATCACGATGGCTGGCAACGGCATCGCCACCGGCGGCGGCGGCGTCTCGATGACGGCAGGCGCCGGCGGCATCACCAACATCGGGACGATCAACACTGGCGGCGGCACGTTCAGTGTCTCCGCCAGCGGGACAGCGAGCCAGAAGGCAGGCAGCAAGATCACTGGTTCGACCGCAGTCGTGCTCGCGTCCGGCACGTTGACGCTTTCGGAGGCCAACGACTACACGGGCGGCACCACCGTCAGCAGCGGCACGCTTGTGCTCGCGAACAATTCCGCCACCGGCACCGGCGCCATCACGCTCGGCGCCAATACGCTGGCCGTCAACGCCAGCATCGCCAACGCCGTGTCCGTCAACGGCGGCACGATAGCCAACACCTCCGGCGCCGGCACGCTCTCGGGCGCCGTCACGCTGGGCGGCAACTCCAGCCTGTCGAGCAGCGGCACGGGCCTGACCGTCTCCGGCGTCATCGACGACGGCGCCGGCACGTTCGGCCTGACCACCTCGGGCAAGGTCACGCTCAGCGGCACGAACACCTACGGCGGCAGCACCATCGTCGGCAGCGGCACGCTCGCGCTGGCGAACAGCGCCAGCGCCAGCACCGGCGCCATCACGGTAGGCGCCAACACACTGGCCATCAACGCCAGCATCGCCAACGCCGTCTCCGTCAACGGCGGCACGATAGCCAACACCTCCGGTGCCGGCACGTTGTCGGGCAACGTCACGCTGGGGGGCAATTCCAGCCTGTCGAGCAGCGGCACCGGGCTGACCGTCTCCGGCGTCATCGACGACGGCGCCGGCACGTTCGGCCTGACCACCTCGGGCAAGGTCACGCTCAGCGGCGCCAACACCTACGGCGGCAACACCACCGTCAGCAGCGGCACGCTCGCGCTCGCGAACAACGCCGGCGCCAGCACCGGCGCGATCGCCGTGGGCGCCAACACGCTGGACATCACCAACGGCGCCACCGTCTCCAACGCCGTCACCGTCGCCGACGGCGCGAGCATCACCAGCAGCAGCATCGGCGGTACCCTGGGCAGCGCACTGGACCTCACGGGGAGCGGGTCCACAGGCATCGGTCTGGCCCTGTCGGGCGGCACCGGCAGCTTGACGGTCTCCGGCGCCCTCAGCGCCAGCGGCAGCAAGGGTGTCGTCACCGTCACCGGTGGCATCGTCTCGCTGAGCAACACCGGCAACACCTACGGCGGCGGCACCACCGTCAACGGTGGCGCCACGCTCGCGATCGCCGACACGGCGGCGCTCGGCACCGGCGGCCTCTCGCTGGCCAGCGGAACGCTGCAGACCACCGCCGCGATCGCGACGTTCAGCAAGAACATTGCGCTGGGCAGCGGCGGCGGCACCTTCGACACCCATGGCTTCAGCAGCACGGTCAGCGGCCAGATCACGGGCGCGGCGGCGCTGACGGTCGCTGGCGCCGGTACGCTCACGCTCAGCGGCGCGAACAACTATGGCGGCGGCACCACCGTCGGCAGCGGCACGCTCGTGCTCGCGAGCAGCGCCGCCGCCGGCACCGGCGCCATCACGCTGGGCGCCAACACGCTGACCCTCAACGCCAGCATCGCCAACGCCGTGTCCGTCAACGGCGGCACGATAGCCAACACGTCCGGCGCCGGCGCGCTGTCGGGCAACGTCACGCTCGGCGGCAACTCAAGCCTGTCGAGCAGCGGCACCGGCCTGACCGTCTCCGGCGTCATCGACGACGGCGCCGGAACCTTCGGCCTGACCACCTCCGGCCCGGTCACGCTCAGTGGCGCCAACGCCTACGGCGGCGGCACCACCGTGAGCAGCGGCACGCTCGCGCTCGCGAACAGTTCCGCCGCCGGCACCGGCGCCATCACGCTGGGCGCCAACACGCTGGCCGTCAACGCCAGCGTCGCCAACGCCGTCTCCGTCAATGGCGGCACCATAGCCAACACGTCCGGCGCCGGCACGCTCTCGGGTGACGTCACCCTCGGCGGCGCGTCCACCCTGTCGAGCAGCGGCACCGGGCTGACCGTCTCCGGCGTCATCGACGACGGCACCGGCAGCTTCGGCCTGACCACCTCCGGCCCGGTCACGCTCAGTGGCGCCAACACCTACGGCGGCGGCACCACCGTGAGCAGCGGCACGCTCGCGCTCGCGAACAGTACCGCCGCCGGCACCGGCGCCATCACGTTGGGCGCCAACACGCTGACCCTCAACGCCAGCGTCGCCAACGCCGTGTCCGTCAACGGCGGCACGATAGCCAACACGTCCGGCGCCGGCGCGCTGTCGGGCAACGTCACGCTCGGCGGCAACTCAAGCCTGTCGAGCAGCGGCACCGGCCTGACCGTCTCCGGCGTCATCGACGACGGCGCCGGAACCTTCGGCCTGACCACCTCCGGCCCGGTCGCGCTGCAAGGCGCCAACACCTACGGCGGCGGCACCAGCGTCAGCGCCGGCACGCTCGCGTCGCGACAGCACCGCAGCCGGCAGCGGCGGCATCGCGCTCGGCGCCAACACGCTGGACATCCCCAACGCCAGCGTCGCCAACGCCGTCACCATCGCCAACGACGGCTCGATCAGCCAGCAGCACCGGCGGCGGCACGCTGGGCAGCGGCACCGCGCTGAGCCTGGCCAACGGCAGCGGCATCAATCTGTCGGCAGCGGCAGCGGCACGCTCACCGTGGCGCGCGCATCGACGACGGCGCAACAACGACGGCCGACCATCTCCGTCCCGGCAGCGTGCTCTCAGCGGCGCCAACACCTACGCGGCGGCACCACGTCGCCGGCAGCGGCACGCTGAACGTCGGAAATGGCGGCGCCACCGGCTCGACCGGCAGCGGCAACGTCACGCTCGGTGCGGCGCGACACTCGACATCAACCTCAGCGGCAATCTCACGCTGGCGCAGAACATCTCCGGCGCCACCGCCGGCAACGGCACGCTGGCGCAGAGCGGCACCGGCACCACGATCCTGACCGGCAGCCAACACCTACGGCGCGACCAGCATCACCAATGGCACGCTGCAGGTCGGCAGCGGCGGCAGCAGCGGCACGTTGGGCACCGGCAGCGTCAGCATCACCAGCCCGGGCAGCTCGTCGTCGACCGCAGCAACACGCTCACGCATCGCCGGCGCGCTCTCGGGCAGCGGCGCGCTGCAGCAGTCCGGCTCCGGCACCACCTCGCTGACCGCCGACAACAGCAGCTACAGCGGCAACATCACGGTCGGCGCCGGCACGCTGCAGGTCTCCGGCGCTTCCGCCAACGCCGGCAGCGGCAGCATCGCGCTGGGCGCGAACACGCTGGACATCGCCAACGGCGCCACGGTCACCAACAACGTCACCGTCAGCAACGGCGCCAAGATCACCAGCAGCACCGGCAACGGCACGCTGGGCACGCTGGGCTCGAGCACGGTCACGCTGCCCAACGCCGCCACGCTCGAACCTGTCCAGCGACAAGGTCAGCGACACCCTGACGGTGAACAGCGTCATCGACGACGGCGCGAACACCGGCAACGTCGCGATCACCGGCGGTACCGTCGTCCTCAACGCCGCCAACACCTACTCCGGGCTCGACCACCATCAGCCACGGCGCGAAGCTCGTCGCTCGGGATCGGGCGCGACCACCGGCAACGGGCCCATCGACATCGGCTCGGGCCTGTTCGACATCAAGAACGGCGCCACGGTCACGAACGCGATCCACAGCGGCGGCGGCACGATCGCGAACAGCTCGCGGCAGCGGCACCTTGTCGGGCGTGCTGACGATCTACGGCAGCACCGCGACGACGCTCGACAAAGCACCGGTGAGGCCGGCCTCACGCTGACGCCGCGATCGGCGAGTCCGGCGCGGGCCTCGGCATCACGAAGACCGGCGGCGGCACGGTCACGCTGACCACGCGCCGGCACCTACACCGGCTCGACCACCGTGAGCGCCGGCACGCTGGTGCTCGGCGCGAGCAACGCTTTTGCCGCCGGCAACGCGCTCGTCGTCAGCGGCGGCACGCTGGACATCGGCGCGACCAACGCAGGCGCTGGGCTCGGTCTCGCTGCAAGGCGGCAGCCATCACCGGCACCGGCGTGCTGACCAGCAGCACCGCTTTCGACCTGCCAGGCGGCAGCGCCAACGTGATCCTCGGCGGCTCGGTCGGTCTGAACAAGACCGGCAGCGGCACCGCCACCCTCGGCGGCGCCAACACCTACACCGGCACCACCACCGTCAGCGCCGGCACGCTGGCGCTCGGCGCCAGCGAACGCCTGCTCGACGCCGGCTCGCTCGTCGTCAGCGGCGGCACTTTCGACCTCGGCGGCTTCACCGAGACCGTCGCCGGCGTGCAGCAGACCGGCGGCAGCATCGCCAACGGCACGCTCGTCAGCACCAGCGCCTTCGACATCCAGGCCGGCAGCGCCAGCGCCGCGCTCGGCGGCTCGGTCGGCCTGAACAAGACCGGTGCCGGCACCGCCACCCTCTCCGGCGCCAACGCCTACACCGGCACCACCACGGTCAGCGCCGGCACGCTGGCGCTGGGGGCCGACAACGTGCTGCCCGGCGCGGTGCTCGTCAACGGCGGGACGCTGGACATCGGCGCGCACAGCGACAGCGTGCGCCACGCTGTCGCTGCAGGGCGGCAGCATCGCCGGCAGCAGCGGCGTGCTGTCCAGCCTCACCGACATCGATGCGCAAAGCGGCAGCGTCAGCGCCCGCCTCGGCGGCTCGGTCGGGCTGATCAAGACCACCGGCGCCGGCGTCACGCTCAGCGGCGCGAACACCTACACCGGCGCCACCACGCTGAGCGCCGGCACGCTGTCGCTGGGCGCCGACAACGTGCTGCCCGGCGCGGTGCTCGTCGCGGGCGGCACGCTGGACATCGGCACGCACAGCGACGGCGTGACCTCGTTGTCGCTGCAAGGCGGCAGCATCACCGGCAGCACCGGCGTGCTGACCAGCACCGCCGATGTCGACGCGCAGAACGGCAGCATCGACGCCATCCTCGGCGGCAGCGCCGGCCTCGTGAAGACGGGCGTTTTGACCGTCACCCTCGGCGGCGCCAACACCTACACCGGCGGCACCACGGTCAACGCCGGCACGCTGGCGCTGGGCCATGCGAACAGCCTCGCCAACGCCAGTGCGGTGACCGTCGCCAGCGGCGCCACGCTCACGCTGAACGGCGACGACCAGGTCGCCAGCCTCGCACTGTCCGGCGCCCTGGCCGGCAGCGGCACGCTGAGCGCGGCGACCTACACGCTGAACAACGGCAACACCGCCGTCGGCGCCAACCTCGGCGCCGGCGCCTTGACCAGCACCGGCGCCAGCACGCTGGCCGGCACGGCCAAGGCGACCAGCGTGCTCGTCGACGGCGTCGGCCTGACGCTGGCCTCGTCGGGGCGGCTGCTCGGCGTCGCCCCGGCCGTCACGGTGAACGCTGGCGCGGTGCTGAACCTGGGCGGCGACGAGAGCGTCGGCAGTCTGACGCTCGTCGGCACGCTGGGCGGCGCCGGCACACTGACCGCGGCGACCTACACGCTGACCGGCGGCACCACGCTCGCCGGCGCCAGCCTCGGCACCGGCACGCTGACCAACCTGGCCGGCGCCAGCACGCTGGGCGGCACCTCGGCCGCGGCCACCGTCGACATCAACGGCGGCAGCCTGACGCTCGGCGCGGCCGACCGGCTGGCCGACACCGCGGCCGTCACCGTCGCGACCGGTGCGACGCTGGCGATGAACGGCGACGATACCGTCGGCGGCCTCGCGTTGTCCGGCACGCTGGGCGGCACCGGCACCTTGACCGCCGCGACCTACGCGCTCGCCGGCGGCAGCGCGACCGCGAACCTCGGCGCCGGCACGCTGACGAGCACCGGCACCAGCGTCTGGCGGGCACCTCCGGCGCAGCGAACGTCAACGTGAACGGCGGCGTGCTCACGCTGGGCGCGGCCAACCTTCTGGCCGACAGCGCCGCGGTGAACGTTGCCACCGGCGCCACGCTCGCGCTGGGTGGCGACGACACCGTCGGCAGCCTCACGCTCGCCGGCACGCTGGGCGGCACCGGCACCCTGACCGCCGCGACCTACGCGCTCACCAGCGGCACCACGCTGGCCACCGCCCAGCTCGGCACCGGCGCGCTCAGTTCCGCCGGCAACAGCACCCTCGCCGGCACCGCTGGCGCGGCGACGGTGGACGTGACCGCCGGCACGCTGACGCTGGGCGGCGCCGACCGCCTGGCCGCCAGCGCGGCGGTGACGGTCGCCAGCGGCGCCGCGCTGACCTTGCTCGCCGACAACAGCGTCGCCAGCCTGTCGCTGGCCGGCACGCTGAACGGGCCCGGCGTCCTGAACGCCAACACCTACATCCTCAGCGGCGGCACCTACAACAGCAACCTCGGCACCGGCAGCCTGACGAGCACCGGCAACAGCACGCTCAACGGCACCTCGGCCGCGACCAGCGTGCTCGTCGACAGCGGCTCGTTGACACTGGGCTCGGCCGGGCGGCTGATCGGCGTCGCCCCGGCCGTCACCGTGAACGGCGGCGCGACGCTGAACCTGGGCGGCATTGAAAACGTCGGCAGCCTGACGCTCGCCGGCACGCTGGGTGGCAGCGGCACGCTGACCGCCACGACGTACACGCTGGCCGGCGGTACGGCGAACGCCGGCCTCGGGGGCGGCGCGCTGTCCGGCTTCGGCACGCTGGGCGGCAACGCGGCGGTCGACAGCGTGGCGGTCTCCGGCGGCGCGCTGACGCTCGGCGCCGCGTCGGTCCTGAGCGCGGCGCCCGCGGTGTCGATCGGCGCCGGCTCGACGCTGGCCCTGGCCCACGACACGGTCTTCGGCAGCCTGGCCGGCGCCGGCGGCCTCGCCCTCGGCACGTCCACGCTGCGCACCGGCAGCACCGGCGCGTCGACCTTCGACGGCGTCATCACCGGCGCCGGCGCGCTGGTCAAGCAGGGCAGCGGCACGTTCACGCTCGCCGGCGCCAGCACCTACAGCGGCGGCACCACCGTCGAGGCCGGCACGCTGGCCTTGGCCGCGGCGAACCGCCTCGCCGACGGCGGCAGCGTGACGGTGGCCCCCGGCGCGACGCTGCAGCTCGGCGGCGACGACACCGTCGCCAGCCTGCTGCTGCAAGGCACGCTGGCGGGCAGCGGCACGCTGACCGCCGCCAGCTACACGCTGAACGGCGGCAGCGCGAACGCCGACCTCGGTGCCGGCGCGCTGACCTCGCAAGGCACCAGCACCCTGGCCGGCACCTCGGCGGCCGGCACGCTGTCGGTCGACAGCGGCACGCTCACGCTGACCAGCGCCCACCGCCTGGGCGATGCGACGGCCGTTGCGGTGGCCTCCGGCGCCACGCTCGCGATGACCGGCGACGACGCGGTGGCCAGCCTCGTGCTGCGCGGTACGCTGGGCGGCAGCGGCACGCTCAGCGCGGCCACTTACGCGATCGACGGCGGCAGCGCCAACGCCGGCCTCGGCGCCGGCGCACTGACCAGCACCGGCGCCTCCCGACTCGACGGCACGGCCGCCGTCACGACCGTGACCGTCGCCAGCGGCACGCTGACCCTGGGAAGCGCGAACCGCTTCAACGCCGCACCCGCGGTCACGCTGGCCGCGGGCGGCGGCCTCGCGCTCGGCGGCGGCGAGGTCTTCGGCAGTCTGGCCGGCAGCGGCGCGGTCGGCCTGGGCGCGGCGACGCTGAGCGTCGGCGACAGCGGCTCCAGCGTCTTCGCCGGCGTCATCAGCGGCAGCGGCGGCCTCACCAAGCAAGGCAGCGGCGACCTCGCGCTGACCGGCGCGAACGTCTACACCGGCCTGACGCGGGTCGCGGCCGGCAGCCTGACGCTGGGCGACGGCGCCAGCGCGGGCAGCCTGGCCAGCGGCGGCGTCGTCGTCGACGGCACGCTGCGCTCGAACCGTGCCGACGCGGTGAGCTTCGCGCAGGCCATCAGCGGCAGCGGCGGAGTCGACCAGATCGGCGCCGGCGTGCTCACGCTGGCCGGCGGCAACAAGTCCTACACCGGCGCCACCCGGGTGCTCGGCGGCAGCCTCGCGACCGCCGGCGACGAGCAGATTCCCGACGCCAGCGATGTCAGCGTCGCGGCCGGCGCGCGGCTCACGCTGGGCGGCGCCGAGACGGTGCATTCGATCGCCGCCGATGGCAGCGTGGACATCGCGAGCCGGCTCACGAGCGCCGGCGCGATGGCCTTGAATGGCGCGGTCACCGCCACCGGCGGCGCCGCGGTCACGCTGATCGGCGAGCAGATCAACGCTGCCAACGACGCCAACCAATGGGGCAGCAGCCTGTCGGTCGCGGCCGGCGGCCTGCTCACGCTGAGCAGCGGGCGCGACGGCGGCGGCGTGCTGCGCGACCTGGTGCTCGGCCAGGTGAGCGCGGCCGCCGGCGGCGAGATCGATGCCGGCGCGATCACGCTGTCCGACAACTTCAGCGTCGGCGGCGGCACGCTGTCGCTGGTCTCGTCCGCTCCCGCCACGGTGACGCAGCCCGACGCCGCGCTGATCGGCAAACTCGCACCGGGCAACCGGCAGATCGCGTTCGCCGGCGACGTGGTGCAGCAGACCGGCGGCGCGATCAGCGTCGTCGACGGCGCGGGCCTGGACGTCGTCGCCGTCAACGGCGGCTCGGTGCAACTCCTCGCCGACGGCAACCGCTTCGGCGGCAGCCTGGCCGTGCGCAGCGGCGCCGCGAACTCGCCCTGGGCGCCGAACGCCACCACCGCCAGCTTTGGCGGCGGCGCCAGCCAGGACTACTCGCTGCAAAGCCGGGTGCGCGTGAACGGCAGCACGGTCAACATCGGCGGCGCCGGCGTGGAGGCCGACGTGGTCGCGATACGCGCCGACAAGCTCACCACGGCCAGCGGCGCGACCATCGTCGCCCGGCTGCCGTTCGACAACCAGGTCGGCACCACCACCTCCGAGCCGGGCCTGACGCTGGAGCTGGCGCCCGCCGCCTTCCAGACCCCGTTCCCGTTCGGCCAGGGCCACGGCGCCGAGATCGCGATCGACGTCGGCAGCCAGGCCTGGGGCAACCGCGCGCTGGCCATCAACGGCGGCTACCTGTCGGTGCTGCCCAAGGACGGCGCACAGGGGGCGACCGCGGTGGTCCTGAGCGGCCCGAAGGTGGTGGGCAGCTACAGCTTCTTCTTCGACGGTGCCGGCGAGCAGAGCGCGATCCCGGTCTTCTACAACGGCGTGCTGCCGTCGACGCCGCAGGTGGCGGGCTCGATGTCGGCGATCGCCTCGGTGTCCGAGAGCGCGCGCAAGGAACGCTTCGAAGAAGCGGTGCGGACCGAGAACGTCGCGGTGCGGTTGCGCGCGGGCGTGATCGCCGAAGTCGGCCCGGGACGGCCGGCGACGGTGGGCACCGAAGGCGCGCGCGAGCCCGACAGTTGCACGCCGGCCGGTGCAACGCTGGGCTGCAGCAAGGCATCGAAGTGACGGACCCCCGAATGACACCCGAACCCTTGTTCGACCGCCGCCGCTGGCTGGCCGCCAGCGCCGCGCTGCTGACCCTCGCAGCGCGGCCGGCGCACGCCGACGACACCGCGCCCAGCGCAGAGCCGCCGCGCCTGGCGCTGCTCATCGGCAACAGCGAGTACCCCGACGGCACCGACCTGCCGCCGATCCCGAAGAACGTGCGCGACCTGAGCGGTGCGCTCGAACGCCGTGGCTTCACCGTCACCCAGGGCATCGACCTCGACGTCGTCCAGGCGCGCGGTCTGATGGACCGTTTCGCCGCCACCGTGCTGGCCGCGCCGCCCGATTCGACGGTCTTCTTCTACTTCTCCGGCCACGGCGCGCAAGTCGATGCGGAGAACCTGCTCGTCTCGGCGCATGTCGACCCGCGGGCGCGGCCGAACACCTTGATCAAGGGCAGCATGACCCTGCTCGACGACGTGCTCGGCCACCTGCCGCGCCGGCCGCAGGGGCTGACGATGACCGTCGTCGATGCCTGCCGCACCTCGCTGCGCGCCGCGCTCGCCGACGACGGCCTGAACCAGGTCGAGGCCCCGCCGGGTTGCCTGATCGCCTTCGCCACCGGTGCCGGCAAGCCGGCCATCGCGCCGTCCGACCCGAACCGCAACACCTTCTACACCGCCTCGCTCGTCAAGCTGCTCGACACGGCGTCCGGCGACATCACGTTCTCCGACCTGTTCCGCCTGGTCAAGACCGACGTCCAGCAGACCATGCTGAACTACCCGGTGCCGCTGCTGCGACAGTTCGCGCAGTACCCGTTCATCGCCGAGAACACGCAGATCCGCCGCCGCGTCGCGCCGCGCGTGGCCGACGCGCCGCCGCCCCCGCCACGCAAGGAAGACGAGGCCGGCGCCTGGGCCAAGCTCGAGGCCACCGACTGGCCGGCCGACGTGGCGCAGCAGGCGGCCGACTACCTGAAGACCTACCCCGACAGCCGGCTCGCCGGCAGCGCCCAGGTGGCGCGCGACGGCGCGCTCGAGGCGGCGAAGATCCTGCGCCGCAACGACGTGCGGCTGTACCGCAGCGCCTTCGAGGCGCAGCAGCAACTGCCACCCGAGCGCGCGGCCGACCTGCTCAAGGCCGGTCGCGGCGACAAGGACGCCGCGGCGCGCCTGGGCCGCTACTACGGTGGCAGCAACCACAGCCGCTACGAAGGCTGGATGCAGTACGCCGCCGCACTGGGCAACGGCATCGCGAGCTACGACCTGGCGCTGTACTACCGGCGTGTCGACCAGCCGCTGCTCGCAGCGCAGTACGAAGCGCGGGCGCGCGAACTCGGCTACACGCCGCCGCCGTCGCTGGACAACACGCGCAAATAGCGACGTGCGGCTGTACCGCAGCGCCTTCGAGGCTCAGCAGCAACTGCCACCCGAGCGCGCGGCCGACCTGCTCAAGGCCGGTCGCGGCGACAAGGACGCCGCAGCGCGCCTGGGCCGCTACTACGGTGGCAGCAACCACAGCCGCTACGAAGGCTGGATGCAGTACGCCGCAGCACTGGGCAACGGCATCGCGAGCTACGACCTGGCGCTGTACTACCGGCGTGTCGACCAGCCGCTGCTCGCGGCGCAGTACGAGGCGCGGGCGCGCGAACTCGGCTACACGCCGCCGCCGTCGCTGGACAACACGCGCAAATAGCGAGCAGGCGGCGGGCAGCATGCGGACGGCGAAAGCACATCGCTTGCCGTCGGGCCCAATGTTGGACCACCATCGGCATAGGGGGCCTCCATCATAGGAGGCGCCCCTGCCACACCACCCGGCGTGCGGGTCCGCACCGGGCGGTTCGAGAGCTTGAGGTCATGAGAGTCTGGGGACGCCCAGCCTGTCGAAGTAGGCAATGGTCAGCACGGTCTTGAGCAGGTGGTCGCTGTTGCGCCACCAGCGACGGCTGTTGGCCGCCACCCGTCTTGCAACCGCTTCCCCCGCACCCAGCACCTTGAGTTCGCGGTACATCGTCGTCGGCCGCTTCCAGTGCTTGAGCTGGATCGCCCGCAGGCGGTGACGCAGCCACTCGTCCAGCTTGCGCCAGACCTTGGGCGTTTGCGCCAACCCGAAGTAGGCTTTCCACCCCAGCATGTACGGCCGCAGCCGCTGCACCACTTGCTCCATGCTGCGCCCGCCCGAGCGGCGTGTGAGTTGCCGGATCCGGGCCTTGAAGTTGGCCTCGGCCTTGCAGGCCACGGCACGTTTGACTTCACGGCCTTTGGCCACCCACATGCTCGTAGCCCAGGAACTTGCGCCCCAAGGCACTGGCCACCGCGCTCTTGGCTTCATTGATTTGAAGCTTCAGCTCGCCGTACAGCTTGCCCAGCAACGCCATCACCCTGCTCGCCCGGCCTTCATGCTGCGCACGTAGACGTTGCAGTCGTCGGCATAGCGCGCGAAGCGGTAGCCCCGCACGCTCCAGCGCCTGGTCCACTTCGTCGAGCAACACGTTGGCCAGCAACGGTGACAGCGGCCCGCCTTGCGGCGTGCCCAGGTGGCGCTCGACCACCACGCCACCGTCCATGATCCCGGCGTTCAGGTACGCACGCACCAGCCGGATCACTCCAGCGTCATCGATGCGCTTGCGCAGCCGGTCGATCAGGATGTCGTGGTTGACCCGGTCAAAGAACTTCGCCAGGTCCACGTCGACCACGACGCGCTTGCCCGTCTGCACGTACGCCCGTCGCGGCCTAGACCGCATCATGCGCCCGCCGCCCGGGTCGGAAGCCGTGGCTGTGTTCGCTGAAGGTGGGATCGATCAGCGGTTGCAGCACTTGCAGCAGTGCCTGCTGGATCAGCCGGTCCGTGCACCGTGGGGATGCCCAGCTCGCGCTGGCTTCCGTCCGGCTTCGGAATCATCACCCGTCGTACCGGCAGGGGCCGGTACGTGCCCTGCCAGCAGCTGCTTGACGGATCTGCGGCCAAGTCGTGCTCAGCATGCTGGGCGGTCTGCTCGATGTCGAGCCCGTCGACACCCGCCGCACCCTTGTTGGCCTTGACCCGTTTCCACGCCGCTTGCAGGTTCTCTCTCGTCAGCGCCGCCTCCAGCAGGGTGCCAGCCCCGCCTTCAGCCTTGCCGACCCCGTGCCCGGGTGCTCATGGGGCGGGCGCAGGCTTCGTCGCTGACGGGTTCGCACGCGGCTTCACCGCGCGCTACGCCCACCCGCCCGGACTGATGCGGGCATCTGACGCATGGCCTTTGACATCGCCATGTCTCGGACACTCCCTCTCGTTCGGCCCTTCGCGCTTTCACTCTCGCCTCGCGGCAGGCTACCGGCACTACTACGGCCTCTGCTGACTTCTCGCTCCGGTCACCAGCCGTCGCCCTTTCAGGCACAAGGCGAGATCTCCCCAGGTAAGAACGCACTCCTTCGCTGCACAACCGCCGGATCTACGCCACCTCGCCTTGATCACGAGAGCTTCGCGGTTTCTGCCCGCTCGCCCTGCTCGGCAGCGCCTTCTATCCGGTTCTTGTTCATCGGCTCGCAGCTTCGCTCCACGCTTCCTCCCCACACTCGGTCGCCCTCATGCAGTTGCGCTTCGCTTCGTTCGCTGTGATCAACTTACGGCGGGACCATGAAACACGGGCCCGAAGGCCCGTGTTTGCTTGCAAGTTGGCGGAGTGGACGGGACTCGAACCCGCGACCCCCGGCGTGACAGGCCGGTATTCTAACCAACTGAACTACCACTCCCGAATAAGCCCACAACTATAGCACAGCCGCAGGAACCGCCCGGCGGCTCAGGCGGCTTTCAACGGCACCGGCGTGTAGCCGGCGTCCGCGATCGCTGCGGCCAGCACCTCGGCGCTCGCCTGCGCCGGCGCGATCTCGACACGGTGCGTCGGCAGGTCGATGCGAACCTCGGCGGCGCTGTCGGCCTCCTTGAGTGCGCGCGTGATCGTGTTCACGCAATGGCCGCAGGTCATGTCGTCGACTTGGAAGGCAATCATGAGAGGCATCCTCGATGGCGGTTTGAGATGGATTCGAGTCTCCAGCTTGCCATCGTGGGAAAGTCAAGGCTTGACCTTCCCATTGTAGGAAGGCTGATGATGCATTCGGGTGTCCATGTTCGCGCCCTTCGGAGAATCCTCATGAACCCGTCCACCGCCGCGCCCCAGTCCGGCGCCGGGCCTCACGCTGGCCATCACCGGGATGACCTGCGCGTCCTGTGCCGGGCGCGTCGAGAAGTCGCTCGCGGCGGTGGCCGGCGTCGGCAGCGCCACGGTCAACCTGGCCACCGAACAAGCCTGCGTGCTGGCGCCGCCGACGGTCGGCGCGCAGGCGCTGACCGACGCGGTGCGCAAGGCCGGCTATGACGTCGCGATGGAAGAACACACGCTGCAGATCGGCGGCATGACCTGCGCGTCGTGCTCGGCGCGGGTCGAGACGCGCCTTGCTCAAGGTGCCGGGGGTCGTCTCGGCGTCGGTCAACCTGGCCACCGAACAGGCCAGCGTGCGCGCGCTCAGCACGGTGCCGGCCGCCGCACTGATCGCCGCGGTCGAGAAGGCCGGTTACAGCGCCAGCCGCGTCGACGACGTCACGCGCCGGCCCCCGCCCGGCCCACGCGACAGCTGGCCGGTGCTGGTCGCCGCCGCGTTGACGCTGCCGCTGGCCGCGCCGATGCTGCTGGCGCTGTTCGGCATCGAATGGATGCCCTCCGGCTGGCTGCAACTGGCGCTCGCCACGCCGGTGCAGTTCTGGCTCGGCGCGCGCTTCTACCGCGCCGGCTGGAAGGCGGTGCGCGCCGGCACCGGCAACATGGACCTGCTGGTCGCGCTCGGCACGTCGGCGGCGTACGGGCTGTCGCTGTACCTGCTGCTGCGCCACACCGGCCACGAGATGCCGCACCTGTATTTCGAAGGTTCGGCCGTGGTCATCACGTTGGTGCTGCTCGGCAAGTGGCTGGAGACGCGGGCCAAGCGGCAGACCACCGATGCGATCCGCGCGCTGAACGCGCTGCGCCCGAACACCGCACGCGTGCGCCGCGACGGCGTCGAGATCGAGATCCCGATCGAGCAGTTGCGCGTCGGCGATCTGGTGCTCGTGCGGCCGGGCGAGCGCTTGCCGGTCGACGGCGAAGTCGTCGAAGGCCGCAGCCATGTCGACGAATCGCTGATCACCGGCGAGAGCCTGCCGCTGGCCAAGGCGGTGGGCGACAAGGTCACCGGCGGCGCGATCAACGCCGAAGGCGTGCTGACGGTCCGGACACTGGCCGTGGGCACCGAGACGACGCTGGCACGCATCATCCGGCTGGTCGAATCGGCGCAGGCCGGCAAGGCGCCGATCCAGCGCCTGGTCGACCGCGTCAGCGCCGTCTTCGTGCCGGTGGTGCTCGCGGTCGCGCTCGCGACGCTGGCGGGCTGGGTACTGGCCGGCGCCGGCTGGGAGGCGGCGCTGATCAACGCGGTGTCGGTGCTCGTCGATCGCCTGCCCTTGCGCGCTCGGGCTGGCCACGCCGACCGCGATCATGGCCGGCACCGGCGTCGCCGCGCGCCACGGCATCCTGATCCGCGACGCGCAGGCGCTCGAGCTGGCGCATGGCGTCGGCACGGTGGCCTTCGACAAGACCGGCACGCTCACCGACGGCCGGCCGACGCTGGTCGCCGTGCTGCCGGCCGCAGGGCATTCGGCCGACGAGGTGCTGGCCTGGGCCGCATCGCTGCAGCAGGGCAGCGAGCACCCGCTCGCGCGCGCGCTGCTCGAACGTGCCCGGGCGAAGTCGCTGGCGCTGACCGCGGCGCAGGACGCCCAGGCCCTGCCGGGGCGCGGGCTCGAAGCGCGCGTCGGCGGCGAGCAGCTCGTCCTCGGCAGCAGCCGGCTGCTGCACGAGCTGGGCGCCGACGCCGGCGCGCTCGGCGCCGATGCCGAACGGCTGCAGGGCGAAGGCCGCACCGTCTCGTGGCTGCTCCGGCGCGACGGCGCCGCGGCGACGCTGCTCGGCCTGTTCGCCTTCGGCGACACGGTCAAGCCCGGCGCGCAGGCCGCCGTCCAGCGGCTGCGTTCGCGCGGGCTGCGCGTCGTGATGCTCACCGGCGACAACCGCGGCAGTGCCGCGGCGATCGGCCGCGCGCTCGCGATCGACGAGCTGCGCGCCGAGGTGCTGCCGGCCGACAAGGCCGCGGCGGTGGCCGAGCTGCGCCGCACCGGCCAGGTGGTGGCGATGGTCGGCGACGGCATCAACGACGCGCCGGCGCTGGCCGCCGCCGACGTCGGCATCGCGATGTCCACCGGCACCGACGTCGCGATGGAGACCGCCGGCATCACGCTGATGCGCGGCGACCCGCGCGCTCGTCGCCGACGCGCTCGACATCTCGCGCCGCACCTATGCGACGATCCGGCAGACCTGTTCTGGGCCTTCGTCTACAACGTGGTCGGCATCCCGCTCGCCGCGCTCGGCCTGCTGAACCCGGTGATCGCCGGCGCGGCGATGGCCTTCAGCAGCGTCAGCGTGGTCGGCAACGCGCTGCTGCTGCGCCGCTGGCGGCCGGCCGCCGACGCGGCCACACCGATGCCGCAGGTGCCGCCGACGCGCCACGCCAACGCCTGAAAAGGACGCACGATGAACCTGATGAACATCGGCCAGGCCGCGTCGGCCTCCGGGGTCTCGGCGAAGATGATCCGCCACTACGAGGCGGTCGGCCTGCTCGCCCCCGCCGCGCGCACCGAGGCCGGCTACCGCCAGTACGCCGACGCCGACGTGCACACGCTGCGCTTCATCCGCCATTCGCGCGACCTCGGCTTCTCGATCCCGGAGATCGGCGAGCTGCTCGGCCTGTGGCAGAACCGGCGCCGGCCGAGCCGGCAGGTGAAGGCACTCGCCGAGGCCCATATCCAGGAGCTGGAGCGCAAGGCGCAGGAGCTGCTGGCGATGAAGGCCACGCTCGAACACCTGGTGCATTGCTGCCACGGCGACGACCGGCCGGACTGCCCGATCCTCGAGTCGCTGGCGGCCGACGAGTCGCCGACCGCCGCGACGGCCCGCGCCGCTTCGCCGAGCCGCCCGCTGCGGCTGCAGGGGGCGCGCCGATGAGGCGAGCCTTCGCGCGGGCCTCGATGCTGGCGTGCACCGTCGCGCTCGCCGGCTGCGCGTCGTTCTCGGCCGACGGCGGCTTCGGCCGCGTCGAGCAGCTGACGAAGGACCGCACCGGCCATGCACCGGCCTGGCAGCGCAACGCCGCGCCCGACCCCGCCGTGCAGGCGCGCCTCAACGAGTTGCTGGCGCAGCCGCTCAGCGCCGACGGCGCGGTCGAGTTCGCGCTGCTCGCCCAGCCCGGGCTGCAGGCTCGCTTTGCCGAACTCGGCATCGCCGAGGCCGATCTGGTGCGCGCCGGGCGCCTGCGCAACCCGGTCCTCGGCCTCGGCCGCCTGGCCGGCGGCGGCGCAGTGGAGATCGACCGTTCGCTGATGTTCGACCTGCTGGGGCTGCTCACGCTGCCCGCCGCGCGGCAGGTCGGACAGCAGCGGTTCGAGCAGGCCCAGCTGCAGGCGGCGTACGAGGCCGTCGGCGTCGCGGCCGAGGCGCGGCGCAGCTGGATCCTGGCCGTCGCCGCCACGCAGCGCCTGGCCTACGACCGCGCAGGTCAAGGACACCGCCGACCTCGCTGCCGAGCTGGCCCGGCGCATGGTGAAGGCGGGCAACTTCAGCCGCCTCGACCAGCTGCGCGAGCAGGCCTACTACGCCGACGCCGACGCGCAGCTCGTGCGCGGCCAGCAGGCGGCGCAGGCGGCGCGCGAACGGCTGCTGCGCGCGCTCGGTTGGGCCGGGGACCCGGCACGGATCCGGCTGCCCGAGCGCCTGCCCGATCTGCCCGCCGCGCCGTTGGCGCCGCACGACGCCGAGCAGACCGCGATGAACCAGCGTCTGGACGTGCTGATGGCCAAGCGCAGCGCCGAGGCGCTGGCCGCGTCGCTCGGGCTGACGAAGACCACCCGCTTCGTCGACGTGCTGCAGGTCGGCGTGCAGAACAAGAGCAGCCGCGACGGGCCAACGCTGTCCGGTGGCCAGGTCGAGCTCGAACTGCCGTTGTTCGACTTCGGCAGCCCCCGCGTCGCGCAGGCCGAGGCGCGCTACCGGCAGGCATTGCAGCAGACCGCGCAGGTGGCGCTGAACGCGCGCTCCGAGGTGCGCGAGTCCTATGCCGCCTACCGCGCGGCCTGGGAGCAGGCGCAGCACTGGCGCGACGAACTGCTGCCGCTGCGCAAGGCGATCGTCGACGAATCGCTGCTGCGCTACAACGGCATGCTCGGCAGCGTGTTCGAACTGCTCGCCGACGCGCGCGAGCAAAGCCTGGCCGTCGGCAGCACGATCCAGGCCTTGCGCGACTACTGGCTCGCCGACGCCGAGTTGCAGACCGCGATCAGCGGCCGCCCGAGCGCCGCCAACCCCGACCCGAACCCGTCATGAACGCACGCAGGGACTTCTTCAAGGCCGGCGCCACGATCGTCGGCGCCGCCGCCGTCAGCCGCGCCGGCGCGGCCACGCTGCCCGAGGCGGCGAGCCAGTCGTCGGCGGCGATGCAGCCGCCGCCGGCGCCGCCGAACGGCCGGCCGTTCCAGCCCATCGTCACGCTCAACGGCTGGTCGCTGCCCTGGCGCATGAAGGACGGGGTCAAGGAATTCCACCTCGTCGCCGAGCCGGTGCTGCGCGAGATCGCGCCCGGCATGAAGGCGCGGCTGTGGGGCTACAACGGCCAGAGCCCGGGGCCGACGATCGAGGCCGTCGAGGGCGAGCGCGTGCGCCTGTTCGTCACCAACAAGCTGCCCGAGCACACCAGCGTGCACTGGCACGGGCTGCTCGTGCCGTCGGGAATGGACGGCGTGACCGGCCTGACGCAGCCGCCGATCGGCGTCGGCAAGACCTTCGTCTACGAGTTCGTGCTGCAGCGCGCGGGCACCTTCATGTACCACCCGCACGCCGACGAGATGACGCAGATGGCGATGGGGATGATGGGCCTGTTCATCGTCCACCCGCGCGACCCGCGCCAGCATCGCGTCGACCGCGACTTCGGCTTCCTGCTCAACGCCTACGACATCGAGCCCGGCAGCGCGACGCCGCGCGTCAACACGATGCTCGACTTCAACCTCTGGACCTGGAACAGCCGCGTCTTTCCCGGCATCGACCCCTTCGTCGCGCGCAGCGGCGACCGCGTTCGCATCCGCGTCGGCAACCTGACGATGACGAACCACCCGATCCACATGCACGGACCGCACTTCGAGGTCACCGGCACCGACGGCGGCTGGGTGCCGAAGAGCGCGCGCTGGCCGGAGGTGACGACCGACGTCGCGGTCGGCCAGATGCGGGCCTTCGAATTCGACGCCGTCGCCGGCGACTGGGCGATCCATTGCCACAAGTCGCACCACACGATGAACGCGATGGGCCACGGCGTGCCGACGATGATCGGCGTCGACCAGCGCGACCTCGCGGAGAAGATCGCCCGGCTCGTGCCCGACTACATGGCGATGGGCGAGAACGGCATGGCCGACATGGCCGAGATGGAGATGCCGCTGCCCGACAACACCTTGCCGATGATGACCGGCAGCGGCCCGTTCGGCGCGCTCGGCATGGGCGGCATGTTCAGCGTCGTCAAGGTGCGCGACGACGTGAAGCCCGGCGACTACCGCGACCCGGGGCCGTACCGGCACCCGCCCGGCACGCTGGCCTACGAATTCACCGGCGCGCTCGAAACGCCCGCACGCGCCGCATCGCCGAAGGCCGACGCGGCCGACTGGCAGGTGCGCAAGCCCAGCGGCCACGCCGGCCATTGACGATTTCCCACCCTCGACGAGACCCACGCATGAACCGCAGAAGACTCCCCCTCACGCTCGCCGCGCTGCTGCTGGCCGCCACCGGCCTCGCCCAGGCGCAGACGCAGACGCCGCCGATGACCGACGGCGAAGTGCGCAAGGTCGATCGCGACGCCGGCAAGCTCACGCTGCACCACGGCCCGATCGCGAACCTCGAGATGCCGGGCATGACGATGGTCTTCCGCGTCGCCGACCCGAAGATGCTCGACGGCCTGAAGCCCGGCGACAAGCTGCGCTTCACGGCCGAGCGCATCGACGGCGCGATCACCGTGACGCGGATCGAGCCGGCGCGCTGAACCGCTCCCGCCGCGGTGCTTCGGCGCGGCGTCTCATACCCATTCGCGATCGATCGTCGAGAAAGGCCCTCTGTCGGCTCGCGGCCCGAAGCGGCCGTTGGCCGCTCCGGGCCAAGGCGCCGTTGCACGGCTCCCCCACGCCCCCTCCGCGAGGGGGCATCCTGCATGACCGTCGCGCCGGCCTCGCGGCCGGCCCAGTCGTTCGAGGCGCGCGACCGTACGCCACGCGCCGCCTGGCTCGGACGAGTGCGTCGGCCGTGAGGGCCGACTCGACGATCCGAGCGGAGCCCCCTCGCGGAGGGGGCGCGGGGGAGCGCGTGCAAGGCGGCCGTTCGGCCCGGGGCGGCCAACGGCCGCAACGGGCCGAAAGCGGCCCCTCATTCCTGGCCGATCGATCGCAAGTCGGCTTCAGCCCCGCGGCAGCTTCGGCGGCGCGGCCAGTTCGTCCAGGCTCAGGCAGCGCTCCTCGAGCAGCGAGCGCAGCGCCGGCAGCAAGGGACCGAGCCGCTCGTCCAGCGCGTCGCGCACGGTGTCGACGAAGACCTGGGTCGAGCGCTCGATCTCGATGTTCAGCGCGTCGCCCTCGCGCTTGTCGCCGAAGGTCGTCATGCGCAGCGTCTCGGGGATCAGCCAGACCTCGAACCAGCCGGCGCCGCCGCTCTGGCGCTCGGCCTCGGCCACCGTCAGGCTCGCGCCGTTGACCGCAATGTAGCCCTTGGCGAAGACGTAGCGCATCCACGGCGCGGGCAGCGCGATGCGCAACACGTGGTTGTTCTCGGGCCGGCGGATCGCGGCCAGCGTGGCCAACACGTCGACATGGCCCGACAGCGGGTGGCCGCCGATCTCGGCGCCGTCCTTTGCCGCGCGCTCGACGTTGACACGGCTGCCCTCGCGCAGCCCGGCCAGTGTCGTCAGCGCCAGGCTTTGCTGCATCACGTCGAAATCGGCCGCGTCCGCGCCGTGCAATGCGGTCACGGTCAGGCACACGCCGTCGACCGAGACGCTGGCGCCGATGGCCAGGCCTTCGGCGAAGCCGGTCGGGAACTGCAGCCTGAAGCTGCGCAGGCCGGGCCGCTCGCTGAGCGCGGCCACGGTCGCGATGCCTTGCACGATGCCGGTGAACATGGACGCCAGCTTAGCAGCCGCCGACATCCACACCGCCGCGGCTAACATCGCCGGCACCATGCATTCGACCCCCCGCATCCCCGGCCATCGCTTCCTTCATTCGCCCGGCCCGACGCGGGTGCCCGACGAAGTGCTGCATGCGATGTCGCGCCAGCCGATGGACCTCGCCGACCCGCGCGTGGCGGGCCTCATCGCCGCCTGCGAGTCCGGCCTGAAGCGACTGCTGCAGACCGAGCACGCAGACGTGTTCTTCTATTCGGCCAACGGCCATGGCGGCTGGGAGGCGGTGATCGCCAACCTCGTCGGCCCGGGGCGCAAGGTGCTGGTGCCGGGCACCGGGCATTTCTCGGACGGCTGGGCCGAGCAGGTCGAGGCCTTCGGCGGCGTGGCCTTGCGCACGCCCTGCGTCGAGGGCCGGCCGATCGATGCGGCGGCGGTCGAAGCGACGCTGCGCGAGGACCGCGCGCACGAGATCACGGCCGTCTTCGCGGTGCACACCGACACCGCCAGCAGCGTGACCAGCGACCTGCGCGCGATCCGCGACGCGATCACCGCGGCCGGCCATCCGGCGCTGTTCGTCGTCGACGTCGTCGCGTCGCTCGGTGCGGCGCCGTTCGCGATGGATTCGCTCGGCGTCGACGTCGCGATGGGCGCGTCGCAGAAGGGGTTGATGCTGCCGCCCGGGATGGCCTTCGTCGCCGCCAACGAACGCGCGCTGCAGGTCGCACGCGCCAACCCGGCGCCGCGCTTCTACTGGGACTGGGCACGCCGCAAGAGCGAGCTGCAGTACCGCAAGTTCTGCGGCACGCCGCCGCTGGCTCACCTGGCCGGGCTGGAAGCGGCGCTGGCATTGATCGATCGCGAAGGATTGGCGCAGGTGCATGCGCGCCACGCGCGGCTCGCGCGCGCGGTGCACGCCGCGGTCGACCACTGGGCCGGCGCCGGCGGCGTGACGCTGCTCTGCCCGCAGCCGGCGGCGCGCTCGGTCTCGGTCACGGCGGTGCGGGTCGCGAGCGGCATCGACCCCGAGGCGCTGCGCACGGTCGCGCGCGAACGCTTCCAGGTCGCGATCGCCGGCGGCCTGGGGCCTTACGCCGGCCGCGTGTTCCGCATCGGCCACCTGGGCGACATGAACGAGGCCATGATCCTCGGCGCGCTGGCCGGGGTCGAGGCGGCGATGACCGTGCAGCGCGTGCCGCACCGAGGCGGCGGGGTCGAGGCCGCGATCGCCGCGCTCGTCGACGGCCGCGACTGACGCCCCGTCCGCAGCCGCGCGCGCCTACCGCGGCGCGGCGCTGGCCGCGGGTGCGGCGTCCGTCGGCGCCGCCTCGCGCGTCACCAGTTCGCGCAAGATGCCACCGCCGGACACGCTGCCGCTTTGCGTGCCCTGCTCGATCCGAGCCATGCAATCCTTTCGGTCGGCTTCCGGCAAGGGCTTGCAGCGCTCGAGCGCGTTGTCCGCGTAGCGGTCCCCGTCGCCCGCACCGAGCGCGCCGCGCCTTGCTTCGGCGAGCGCGGCGCCGGCTTCCTTCAGGCAGGTGGCGCGGTCCTGGTTCGAGCGGCCGCTGTTGCAGACCGCCCGTTCCTGCCGGTAGCGCGCGAGCGCGCCGGCGGCGTCGTTTCCGTCCGCAGCCAGCGCGACACCGGGGGCGAGTGCCAGACCCAACATCAGCAGGCTGCCGCTTCGCTGCAGGAATCGAACGTCAATCGCATTCATCAAAGGCTCCTTCGCGGGTGGCAAGAACGCCGGCCACCGTCGGCGCTTCGTCAGGGACGCTGGGCCACCGTCATATCCGCCACGACCGGCACCGTCGATCCTGCCGGCGCCGCGGCCGCCAGTTGCTGCAGGCAGTCGGTGCGCGCGTCGCGCAGCGGCATGAGCCTGCAGCGCCATCTGGCGTTGGCGCGCATGGCCGTCGATTCGCGCATCGCCACGCCCTGGCGGACGGCGTCTCGGGCAACCCCGGCGAACACCAGCAGCAGGCCGGGAACCGCCAGCAAGGCGACGATCGCCGCCCAGCGCTGCACCCGCTGGGGTCTTGCGGCGGCTTCGCCGTTCCGGCCTTGCCTGTTCCTGTTCATCTCTGCACCCTGGGTATCCGCTCGCGACTTGCCAGCCTGCCAGCCGCGGTGCGACCGATGATGCGCCGACGCGGCGCAGTGCTTCATCAGGCACCGCGCCGACCTGTCGTCAGAGACCGCCTACAAGGCAGTGCGTGCGCCAGCGCACCGATCCGCGCTCGATTCGGGAGCAAGGTCCCGAACGTGATGAATCCTGTCTTGTCGTGGATGCACCAGACGCTCGTCGGGCATCGGCGGGCCGCGCCTGCAATGTCCGGCGCGCACCGTGCCGCGCCGGAGATCTGCCCGCGCTGTCAGGGCCATGCGCACCGCGTCCCGCGCCGGTTCGTCGATCGGCTGGTCAGTTGTTTCGTGCCCGTGCACCGCTACCGCTGCCAGGCGATCGGCTGCGCCTGGGAAGGTCGCCAGGTCGTCGATCGAGGTCACGAGAGCCAGCGAGAGCGCATCTACGACGGCCGCGCCACGGTGCTCGAGCCGTCGCGGCTGGGTGATTCGAACCCGCCGGCGGTCAGCGGCCGGATGCCAGCGCGGCCGACCAGCGAGGGGCATCGAAACCCACGCTGACGCGGCCGTCGGGCCATTCGACGACCGGACGCTTGATCACGCTCGGCTGCCCGATCATCAGCGTGCGCGCCGACGCGGCGTCCGTGGTGCGCGCACGCAGGGTCTCGTCGAGCTTGCGCCAAGTCGTGCCCTGGCGATTGAGCAGCACGTCCCAACCGACACCGCGCAGCCACTCGTCGAGCTGCGCGGGCGGAACGCCGGCTTTCTTGAAGTCATGGAAGCGGTAGTCGATGCCACGTTCGGCGAGCCAGGCGCGGGCGCGCTTGACCGTGTCGCAGTTCGGGATGCCGTAGAGAACCATCGAGACAATCTCCTCAGGGCGCGCGGTCGCTCGGCGCGTCGCAACGCGGGTCGATGCCGTAGGCGCCATCACGCACGATGCCGTCGGCGCCGATCGAGACTTGAAACCACAGGCAGTCGTTCGTCGGGTAGCGCCAGGACCAGACCTCGCCGCCTTGCCAGCCGCCGCTGCGTCGCTCACCCGGCGTGCCCAGCGTGCGCAGCAACTGCGCGCGCGTCATGCCCGCGGCATGGGCCTGGAAGGCGGCGAAGCTGGCTTCGCCGAGGACCTGCTGCGCGGCGGTCACGCGGCCGGCGGCGTCCAGGTCGACCATCCAGGTCGTTCGCCCATAGGGCCCGGTGGCGAACTCCAGCCGCGTCGCGCCCCCGGACATCGCGTAGCGAGCGGTCGGCGCGCCCCAGCGCGCCAACACGTCGGCCTCGGGCTGGCCGGGCAGCGGCGGCGGCACCGCGCAGGCGGCCAGAACCAGGGCGATCAGGGCAAGCAAGAGGGCAAGGAACCGGCGCATGCGACGCTCCACGGAAGTCACGACCCGCAGTGTCGCGCGTTCGGCATGACCCGGCAGTGGCACCGCTCCTTCGACCGCGATCCTGCCTTCACCGTTCCCCCACGAGATCAGGCCGACGGACCTGCCGTGCATCCAGACCTCGTGAACCGCCTCGGCGGCCGAAGCCGGTCGCCGCGATATGTGACGCTCTGCCGCGGAAGTGACGGCGTCGCGCAGCGGCAGGCAGCGCGACCGCGACCGTGATGCCGACAACGTTCGAAACCGCACAGACGATGACGCACCGGTCGGTTCAAAATGTTCTGCGTCCGGTCTGCAGCAGGTGGAGCGAGCCGCGTTGTCAACTTGGACCCAGGAGCCCTCATGAACATCTGCCGATTCGCCGACAGGGCCATGCCCGAGCCACACGCGACGCCGGCATGTGGCGTGAGGCGGGGCGCGGCCGTATCGCGCACGAGTCGCGCGCGGTGGTCGGCGCTGTGGTCCGTGTGCCTGCTGGCCACATTGTCGGCCTGCGGCGGCAGTCCCGGCGGTGGCACCGGACCCGCGGCGACGGCGGCACCGACCGGCAGCAGCACCGCCGGCTCGACGACGGCTGCCTATGGCGTGCTCGGCACGCCGACCGCCCGCATCGCCTTCGTGCCCTCGCCCGGCGGCGTGACCCCGTTCGTGCTCGAGAGCAGCAGCGGCCAGACGGTCACCTGGGGTGGCACGGCGCCGCTGTCGAACCTGCCGCCGACGGTGCCGCTCACCTTCACGGCGAGCGCCTGCACGGTCGATTCCGACAACCTGAGGACGGTATGCATCGGCTACGGGTCGAGCCAGATCGCCGTCATGGATCTGTCCAAGTTCGTCAACAGTCTGCAGATCCTGGACATCGGACTGCAGGAGTTCGACAGCGGTGCGGGCAACGTCCCCAACGTCTATTCCGGCGCCTCGTGCATTCTGTGCGGCGTCGCGCCCGACATCGGCAAGAAGCGCTTTGTCGTCGGCGGTGCCGGCGGGTTCCGCGTTTTCGACTACGGCAGCACCAGCGCAGCCGCGGTGTACGACATTCCGGTGGGCGAGAACTTCGCCTTCCTGCCGCAGGCCGGCGGCACGAGCTACATCGTCGCGCCCGAATACGCGCCCAATGGCGGCCAGCGAAAGCTGCGTGTCATCGACCTGGATGCGGGCAAGACCTACACCTGGGACAAGAACACCGATTCGCTCGCCGATCTGGGCGCCGCCGGCAGCGCCTTCCAGTCGAGCGAGGTCGACGCCGCATCGGTGGACGCCAACACGAGGGCGATCGTCCTGTCCAACGAGGACAGTGCCGCCTTCATGCTCGTCGACTTCGGGCAGGCGGTGTTCGATCCGGTGGCGCTGAGCTTCAGCGCCCCGGTGGCCTTCGCCCTGCCCGACCCGGCCACGGCGACGCCGCGCCTGACCGATCTCGCGGTGTCGACCTCCGGCAGCATCCTGCTGTCGCACGAGGAGTCGGGGTCGAACGTCGGCGTGACGCAGCTGCCCACGACATCGGGCACCGGCCCGGGTGCGCTCGGCGTGCTGGATCTGAACGATGCCGCGCTCGACCACTCACCGTGCGGCGCCGCGTTCGTCTTCGCCGGCAAGGGCGACCCGCACGGCCTGAGCCTCTACGCCGGCCTGGACAATGGCCAGCGTGGCCTGGTCATCGACGCGAGCAACAGTTGCGCGGCCGTCCTCGACCTGGTCGGCCTGCGCGACGCACCCCACAGCGCCGCCGATCCGAACCGCATCGACACCTCGGCCGCGGGGGTGAGCGCAATGGTGCGGTTCGTGAAGCTGCGCTAGCGCCGTCAGTTAGACGTTCGTTGGACGATCGACCGTTGCCGTGCTCGGTCGCGTGGCGTCTGCATACGACGCGGCGGCGGTGAGCGGAAAATCGAAGGCGCAACTGGCGTCGAGCGAATCGCAAACGGCCGTTGCACCTGTCTGCCACGTGTCCGGCGCACCATCTGCCTGCGGCCGCATCGTCAGGAGATGGTCAAGCTCTCCAGCGATCCGCTGTTCGTCGAGAAGGTGCGCGACGTCGCCGGACTGATCCGGCTCGCGGCCGGCCGTGCACGACGATGGTGTTCGTCTGGAGCCGGCTCACCCACGGGTGCGCGCTGTTCACGCCCAGCGCCGGCGGCGCTGGGCGAACGCGGCCCACGGCGCACGCCGGCAAGACCCGGTGACCGCCGCGTTCCCGCTAGACTCCGACGAGTTCCCGGGAACACCATCAGCACCGCACCTCGCAGAGCAAGATGCCATTCGACGCGGTCTCGGGGCGCCTGGGCGCGCATGCCGGCGGGGCCCGCTGCAAGCCGGTCCGCCTCATGCTCGACACCGACCCAACCGCGCGCCGGCCGGACCGGCTGCACGAGAACGTGCACCAGCGCGGCACCGTTTTCAACACTGCAGCACCCGGGGCCGAACTGACCGGGGTGCTGCGCCGCCAGAACGAACTCGCATGAGTGCAGGCCACGACCACAGCCACGCCCCCGCCAACTTCAACGGCGCGTTCGCGATCGGCATCGCCCTGAACATCGCCTTCGTCGCGATCGAGGCCTTCTATGGCTGGAAGGTCGACTCGCTGGCCCTGCTGGCCGACGCCGGGCACAACCTGAGCGACGTGATCGGCCTCGTGCTGGCCTGGGGCGGCCTGCTCGCCGGCCGGCTGCGACCCGATGCGCGGCACACCTACGGCTGGAAGCGCGCCGGCATCCTGGCCGCCTTCATCAACGCGCTGCTGCTGCTGATGGCGATGGGGTCGCTGGTCTGGGAAGCGGTGCAACGGCTGCAGTCGCCAGCGCCGATCGAAGGCGTGACGATCATGGTCGTGGCCGGCATCGGCATCGTCGTCAACACCGCGACCGCGCTGCTGTTCATGCGCGGCCGCGAGAGCGATCTCAACATCCGCGGCGCCTTCCTGCACATGGCGGCGGACGCGCTGGTCTCGGCCGGCGTGGTCGTCTCCGGCGGCCTGGCCCTCGCATTCGGCTGGGGCTGGCTCGACCCGGTGACCAGCCTCTTGATCGCCGCCGTCATCGTGGCCGGCACCTGGAGCCTGTTCAGGCAGTCGCTGCATCTGCTGTTCGACGGCGTGCCCGAAAGCGTGGACCTGCGCGCCGTGCAGACCTTGCTCGAAGCGTTGCCCGGCGTCGCGCGCGTGCACGACCTGCACGTCTGGGCCATGGGCACGTCGGAGATCGCGATGACTGCGCACCTGGTCATGCCCGACGGCCGCGCGGACGACGCCTTCCTGCAGCACGCCACCGAGCAGTTGCACGACCGTTTCGAGATCGAGCACGTGACGCTGCAGGTGGTACGGGTGCCGTTCACCGCCTCTTGCACGCCACCGGGGGCGATCGCCGCGGCGGGGCCGACGCCGGGGCAGGCCGGAGCGCATCGACACGATCACGATCACGATCACGATCGAGCCGAGCATTCCGCGAGCGCGCGACCTCGCGTGTCGGACTGAACCTGCGCCAGCCGCGGCAGCGCCGGCGCCGCTCGATCGGGCAGCCGGCCCAGCCCGCAGGCGGCCTCGACGAGGCAGACCGGCCTGCTTGTTGCGGTGGCGGTTGACGTCGCTGGGCGGCTGGACGTCGCAGCAGAGGGTCGGCCGCCATGCCAAGTTTGCGACGGAGAACCCGTTGGCGGCCGCGTCCCGGATCGAGGCCTGGCGCCACACGGAGGCGCCTGGACGGGAACGTCCGTGCACGGTCCACACCCTCGCCAACGTCTACGGCGCTTGACGGCGCGGCGGCGTGTTACCGCTGCGCAGCCGGCGGGTTCGGCGCCAGCGACAGCACACCCGCGGGCTGCGCGAAGCGGTAGTAGCGCTGGTTCAGGTAGCGTGCCACCTCGGTGATGTCCTCATCGCTCCAGCGCAACTGCGCTGCCGCCTGCCAGCGCCGCACCTCGGCGCGCAGGCTCGCCCAATCGGTGGCGGTCTTCCTGTCCCGCCAATGCACCTGCGCCGTGTGGCAGGCGATGCAGTGCGTCTCGTAGAGCAGTTCGCCCCGCGCCGGCGCGGGCGCCTGGGCAGAAGCAGGCGCGCTGAAGACGAGCGAGGTGGCCAGGGCAAGAAGGGCGGATCTCATGCGCCATCGTAGCGCCGGCCCTGCGCCAGAAGTTGCGCTGTGCCAATGACATCGTCGAGCCGGTCGAAGTCGAGCAGGCGGTCCTTCCAGGGCCGCGTGCCCGGCATTGCCTGGTGCCGTACGGCGTGTACCGGCGTGGCGCCGATGGTGAACCGGTCTTCGTCGAAGTACCCGCGCCACCCGATGAAGCGCTGCAGGCGGTGTTGCACAAGATCATCACGCGGATGATGAAGCTGCTTCACCCGTCGTGGGGTGTTGGTCGAAGAGCAGGGTTCTACCTACATGGCCGACCAGGATGCCGATTCGGACGAGGCCCGTGCGCTCAGGCCGCTGCACGCCGCGCGTTGGCCGCCGCGACACGGTGTCGCGACTGGCCCGCGAGTGTGGGATCAACCTTGCACGTAGCAGACGCTCGCGGATGCGAGCGAGGCGCCCAGCTCTGATCTGCATGGGCTGCGCGCAGCATTTCAAGGCGCTCCCGCCGACTCGAGGAAGCGCTTGACCTCGGCATTGACCACCGAAGGATGGGTGATCGGGCCCATGTGGCCCAGTTCGTCGAACTCGACCGTTCGCACCCGGGGCAGCACGCTCCTCAGGAGCTTGGCAACACCGTGCGCGGAGGCGGTGGAGCGTTTGCCGACCATGTACAGAACGGGCATGTCGAGCTTGCAGAATGCTTCGAGCGGCGCGGGTTCGGAGAACAGAGCATGGGCCCACCTGCGCACATTCGCCACGGAGTCCGCGATCGGTGGCTTGCGGTCTGCGGGCGTGCGTGCCCAGGCGCCGGGGCCCATCCAGTAGTCGATGAACACCTCGGCAGCCAGCGCCCGGTTTCCTGCGTCGCACGCGGAACTTGCCGCGGCGACGGCCCGGCGGATGCCGTCCGCTGCGTTGGGTGGCGGGGTCCCGGCGTCGATCAGCGAGAACAAGGTCGGCTCGTAAAGAACCAGCGCTCGCACACGGGACGGATTCATCAGCGCGGCCTTCAACGCCACGGCCGCGCCGTACGAATGGCCGACCCATGTGAGAGGTGCTCGCAGTCGAGCCAGCATCGGCTCGAGGAACGCCACCTCGTCGGCCAGCGATATCGTTCGATCGGACGGCCAGTCCGGGCTGCGGCCGCAGCCATAAGAATCGGGCGCCAGGACATGGCGTGTGGGCGCCAGCAGATCCATCAGCCCGCGCCATTGGCCCGACGTGCTGGCGTTGGCGTGGATGCACACCACGGCCTCGCCGGCCCCGGCTTCACGGACGTGGGGCTCAGTCCGGTTCATGGCGATACCCTTCTCTGCTTTGACCGAACAGCGGCTCGGGAGCGCGCCGCTGTTCGCGCCGGGCTCAGGCTGCCTTGGGCGGCTGCATGGCCGCCAGTGCGCGCACGTCGGCCGTGGTCAGCGGCTTTCCGCCGATGCCCCAGTCGCCGCTTTGCACCTCCTCCACGACGACCCAGGTGACCTGGCGCATGGCCTCGCCTTCGATCTGCACCATGGCGTCGGTGAGCTTGCTCACGATCTGCTGCTTCTGCGCTGGCGAGAACACGTTCTCGATCAGTTTCACGTTGATGAGCGGCATTGCCTTCTCCGTCGGGTTGAGGAGATGCCATTGCAGCGCAGCCAAGCGCAGCCGTCTTGGGGCCGCAGTCCCGTCAGGGCGGTGCAAGCGCCTGTCGGGCGCCAGGCTCACCGGGACCGCTGTCCCGGTGCACGGCGGTGCTACTGCCCCAGGCCGGCATTGCGGGCCAACACGATCGCCTGGGCACGGTTCTCGACCTCGATCTTGCTGAAGATGCGGGTGATGTTGTTGCGCACCGTCTTCTCGGCCAGCGCCAGGTGCGCCGCCACCTGCGCGTTGTCCAGCCCGCGCGCGATGAGTTCCAGCACGTCCAGCTCGCGCGCGGTCAGGCCGGCCAGGCGTGCGTCGCTGCCGGCGCGTGCGTCCCGCGTGGGCAGGAAGTCGGCCACCTCGGCCATCAGGCGGTCGAAGGCCGGCTCGCCGGCCAGCGGCACATGGTTGTCGGTGTCCAGCGGGAGGAAGCGCGCACCGGGAATCGATGCCGCCACGAAGCGGCCCTCGTCGAATGGCACGCGCGTATCGCCGCGGCTGTGGAGCACCAGCGTCGGGCAGCGGATCTGCGCCAGGTACGGGCTGGCGTCGATTTGCGAGAACGCGCGCATGATGCGTGCCGCCGATTCGGGCCGGGCGGCGTGGCGCTGGATCTCGTTGAAGGCATGCATCTGCGCGAGCGACGCGCCCGGAAAGAACTGCGAGGTGAAGAGTTGCAGAAAGGCCGGGTTCTGCTGGCCCCAGCCCAGCTCCACCAGCTTGAGCATCGCCTCGTACGCCTGGACCTGCTCGGGCGTGATGGTCCGGCGCAGGCGGCCGCGGGCGAACGCGCCGCACAGCACGAGATGCGACACGCGTTCCGGGTGGCGCGCGGCATACACGGCCGACACGGCGCCGCCCTGGGACATGCCCATCAACGCAAAGTGCTCCAGGCCGGCCGCGTCGACCGCCGCTTCCAGATCGCTCACCAGCGCGTCCAGGGTGATGCTGGCCGGGTGTTGGTCGGACAGGCCGCAGCCGCGGGCGTCGTAGCGCAGCAGCGCGTGCTGCGCCGACAGCGCGTCGATCCACGGGCGCCAGATCGGCGTGTGCCAGTCGAAGTCGAGATGACCCAGCCAGTGGGCCGCACGAACCAGCGGGTAACCCCGCCCGGTGAGCGCATAAGCGATGCGCACGCCATCGGGCGTGAGGGCAAACCGCAGCTGCTGCTCCTGGGTGCCCATCGAACCGTCGCTCCCACGGCGCAAAGAGGCCATTGTGGCCCGCGCGCGCTCAGCCCGGCAGCCTGCGCCGCAGCGTCTCGAAGAACAGCTCGCTCTGCAGCCGCTCGCCCTGCGCCTGCTGCGTCACGCGCTGCGCAATGGCCGCGCCCATCGGCGCCAGCCTCCGCCCAGGGGACTGCGCGATGACCAGGGCATTCAGGTGCGCCACAGGTCGCTGAGGTTTTCGTAGGCGTGGTCGATGCGCACGCCGCACGCCGCACACCATCACGCCGTGGTTGCCGAGGAACGCGATGTTGCGGCCCTGCATCACGCGCGCGATGCGTTCGCCTTCGGTGTCGTCCAGCGCCAGGCCGTTGTGGTGTCGAGCGTGCGGTCGGTGGTGAGCCTGAACGCGCTCAAACATCCGCACGATCCACTGCCGGCTGGAGCCGTTCAAGAAACTGGCCGCCATCCTCGAGCGGCCGGTGATCCAGATGATCCTGGACCACCTGGAGTTGGACCCTCAGCCGCCGCCCAAGGGCCTGGCGCACGAGCCGCGTGAGCCGGGGTCGCACTTCGCTGCCTGAGCCGCGTCCGCAGTCGAATACACATCCCCACGGGTTGCACTGCCCCACTGCAGCCTGGGTGGCGTTTCGCGCCGTGTTGGCACAACATGGCCGACATCAGGGTCAACCTTGAGATCAAGGCCAAGGCTGCGACCTGTGCACGGTCGAAGACCTGCCGACTCGACAGCCGCGGTCGGCCCAAGTTCGCGTACTTCAGCCCTCTGCAGACCCGGCTTGGAGCCTGTCCTGGGCCTTGCCCTTGCTGCCGAGGGCGCTCGAAATTCCTATGCTCTCGCCGAAGGCATCAGGACCTCACCTGCCGCCCCCTTTCCCCGTGCGTCAGGCCGGGCTCGAGAACTTCCAGCCGCCGCCGCTCCAACGCCTGTGCCGATGGCTCATCGCGCCTGTCGTGCCAGGCCGGGGCGGATTCGCGCAGATCGAGGGCACCCGTGGCCAGACCCGGTTGGTGCCCCGGCCGATGGCCGCGGTTCGCCGGCCGAAGGATTCGTGGCGCTCAACGGCCACTTGCCCGGGGCGGGCGCCCGGATCAGCGCGGCAACGCGTACACCACCAGCGCGTCGCCGCGCGTGCTCGCGTCCTTGTAGCCGCCGGCGGCGATCGCCAGGTACTGCCGGCCGCCGACGCTGTAGGTCATGGGCGTGGCCTGGCCGCCGGCCGGCAACTCGACGTCCCACAGCGTGCGCCCGGTCTCGACGTCGAAAGCGCGCAGATGGTCGTCCAGGCTCGCTGCGATGAAGACCAGGCCGCTGGCCGTCACCAGCGGGCCGCCCAGGTTGGGCATGCCCAGGCGGCGGTGGATGTAGGGCGTGACGCCCAGCGGCACCTGCCACTTGATCGTGCCGCGCTGCATGTCCACCGCCGCCAGCGTGCCCCAGGGCGGCTTGACGCAGGGCACGCCCAGCGACGAGATGAACGCGCGCCGGCGCATGGCATACGGCGTGCCCGCCTGGCTCGAGAAGTCGAAGCCGTCGTTGCTCTTCGCGTCCTCCTGGGCGCGCAGCTCGGCGCGCGGCACGAGGGCGACGAGGAAGGGCAGGTTCATGCTGTTGACCACCGCGATCTGGCGGCCGGGGTCGAAGGCGATGCCGCCCCAGTTCACGCCGCCGCCGTCGCCCGGCTGCATGATGGTCTCGTGCGTCGACGGCGGCGTGAACACGCCCTCGGAGCGGTCCTGCTCGATGCGCCGGCGGCACGCGCGCGTGTCGAAGTACAGCACGCCGAACGCGTCGTCCGGCGTCACCGGCGTCTGCCGCACCAGCGGCGGCGGCGCCACCGGGAAGGGCTGCGTCTTCGACGGCACCTCGCCGGCGACGGCGTCCTGCGGCACCGGCCGTTCGACGATGGGGAACACCGGCTCGCCGGTGACGCGGTTGAAGGTGAACAGCATCCCCGCCTTCGTGGCCTGGATCAGCGCCGGCACGGGCTGGCCGTCGTGCTGCAGCGTGACCAGCGTGGGCTGTGAGGCCACGTCGTAGTCCCACAGGTCGTGGTGCACGAGCTGGCGGCCCCAGACCAGGCGCCCGGTGTCGCCGTCCAGCGCCACCACCGAATCCGCCCAGCGGTCGTCGCCGGGGCGATCGCCGCCGAAGAAATCGGGGCTCGCCGAGCCCGTGGGCACGAAGACCAGATGGCGCCGCACGTCCACCGACAGCGGCGCCCAGGCGTTGGCCGCACTCGCGTCGCGCGTGCTGGCCGGGCGCCATTCCTTGTAGACCGGGTTCGAAGCGTCGCGCGGAATCGGGTCCCAGCGCCAGAGCAGCCGGCCGCCGCGCGCGTCGAAGGCGCGCACCACGCCCAGCTCCTCCTGCACCGCGCGGTTGTCGCCGATGGACGAGCCGACGATCACGCGGTCGCCCAGGGTAGCCGGCGGCGAGGTTACGAGGTAGTCGCGCCAGCCGCTGCCGGGCTTGTCGGTGCGATGCACGCCCTGCAGCAGGTTCACCGCGCCGTGATCACCGAAACCCTCGCAGGGCCGGCCGTCGGCCGCATCCAGCGCCAGCAGCCGGCCGTCGAGCGTCGGCGCGAAGATGCGCGCGCTGCAGGCCGCCCCGGGCGCCGCGGCTTCGTCCACCCACAGCGAGACGCCGCGCGAGACGCCGTCGGAGTAGTGAAGGTCACGGCGCGTATGCGTGTCGCGGCGCCAGCGCAGCGCGCCGGTGGCGGCATCGACGGCGATCACGTTCGTGCCCGGCGTGGTGAAGTAGAGCGTGCCGCGATACAGGATCGGCGTGGCCTCGAAGGCCGAGCGGCTCCAGTCCTTCACGCCCTTGCCGAGCTCGCCGGTGTGGAAGGTCCAGGCCACGCGCAGATGGCTCACGTTGGCCGGCGTGATCTGCGCCAGCGGCGAATAGCGCGAGCCCCCGGCGTCACCGCCGTAGGCCGGCCAGCCTGCGTCCAGGGCGCGAGCCGGAAAGGTGGCCAGCAGCAGCGGCAACATCGGTGCGAACAAGAACCAGCGCACGGCGTTCTCCTTCGAGGCGCGAGGCGGCACGCCAGGCGCCGCGTGAGCAACACATGACGCCGATGCGGCGGACGGCGCAAGCGCAGGGACGAACAGCTCACCGCCGCGGCGGCTCGGGCTTCGGCCCACTACTTCGCCGACTCGGACAACACGCCCTGCGCCGCGAACAAGCCATTCAGCGCCGCCGGGAAGCCGGCGTTGGTGGCCGCGTCCATGATAGTCGGCGGTGCCGAAGCGCTCACCTGAATTGGGGCGCTGGTGCGGCAACGATCTGGCCTTCGGGAGGCCTTCGCTGATGTTGGCTGCATCGACCGTCGACCCGCCGCCGGCCTTCGCGGCATGGCCGGCGAACAGCACCCGCTGCATAGGCGCTGTCGGTCGCGGCCGTCGCGACCTCGGACCACACGGCCGCGACGCCAGTCCGATGGATGGTGATGCCGAGCCCGCTGCGGCCGCGGGGCTCGGGCCCCTACGCCTTACAGCTTGAAGACGCTCACGACTTCGGCGAGTTTGGCGGCCTGGCTTCAGACTCTCCGCCGCGGCGGCGCTCTGCTCCACCAGGGCCGCGTTCTGCTGCGTCACATGATCGAGCTGTGTCACCGCATCGCCCACTTGGCCGATGCCCTGCGCCTGCTCGACGCTGGACGAAGCGATCTCCGCGATCAGGCCATTGACGTTCTTGACCTGCAAGACGATGGCGTCCATCGACTTGCCGGCGTTCTCGAGCAGCGCCGATCCGGTCTGGACCTGCTCGACGCTTTGTCCGATCAAGGTCCGGATCTCCTTTGCTGCGCCGGAGCTGCGCTGCGCCAGGCTGCGCACCTCCGCGGCCACGACGGCGAAGCCGTCGCCCCTCTTCACCTGCACAGGCCGCTTCGACGGCGGCGTTCAGCGCCAGGATGTTGGTCTGGAACGCGATCCCGTCGATCACGCCGATGATGTCGCCGATCATCTTGCTCGACGCCGTGATGTCGTTCATCGTGCTGACGACCTGGCCGACCGCTTGCCCGCCCTGGGTCGCTGCCGCGCTGGCGCCGCCGGCGAGCTGCCTGGCCTGATGTGCGGTGTCCGAGTTGTGCTTGACGGTCGCGGTGAGCTGTTCCCTCGAGGCCGCCGTCTGCTGCAGGTTCGACGCTTGCTCTTCAGTGCGCTGGCTGAGGTCGGCGGTGCCGGACGCGATCTGGCTCGAGCCCGTGGCGATCGAGTCGGAACTCGCCCGCACCGAACCGACGATGGTGCGCAGCGCATGGGCCATGCGCGCCATCGACGCGGTCGTGCGCGGCATGCTCGATCATCGCAGCAATGCCTTCGTCGAGTCGATGAACGGGCAACTTCAACAGGCCAAGCGCGCTGCGCGCGGCTACCGCACAGCCAAGAACTTCATCGCCATCGCCTACGGTCCTTGACCGTTGCGGAGTTCGAGAAGCTGCTCGACGAGCTGCCCGAGCACCTGGCCGACATGGCCGTGTTCTCGGTGGCCACCGGGCTGAGACACGGCAACGTGAAGGGCCTGGACTGGCAGTACGTCGACCTCGAGCGGCGGCATGCCTGGATACCCGGCAGCAAGCACAAGAACGGCAAGCCTCACTCGGTGCCCTTGATCGAGCTGGCGCTCTCTGTGTTGCGAAAGCAGATCGGCAAGCACCCCACGCGGCTGTTCACCTTCCGGGGTGAGCAGATCAGCCAAGTCAACACGAAAGCCTGGACCTCGGCGCTCAAGCGGGCCGGGATCGAGGACTTCAAATGGCACGACTTGCGGCACACCTTCGCGACCTGGCACCGCCAGGCCGGAACACCGACCTACGAGCTGCAGCGGCTCGGGGGCTGGAAGACCGGGGCGATGGTCGAGCGCTACGCGCATGTCGCCCCTGAGGCCTTGCAGGGGGCGGCCACGCGGCTCGATCGGTTCAGCGGGTACGAAGTGGCTATGCCACAAAGACCAACGGCCTAGCATCGCTGCTAAGCCGTTGTTTTAGTTGGTGGGCCCTGACAGATTCGAACTGTCGACCAACGGATTAAGAGCGCCTAAAACCGCATATTTATCAACGACTTAGGCTCGCCTTCGCTCGTCACGTTCCGCCAAAGCGCGCCAAGATTGTCACGTTGGACGCGAAAGCTGAATTGAATGTTCAAGCATCGGTCTCGTCATGCCACGACCACTTCGAGGCGGCGCATGATCGGCAATTGACCAAAATACTGTATAAATGACCGGCGGCTATTCTGGCCGCTATTTGTTCAGAGGACGATATGGCGCATTCGGAAGACGACAAGAAGCAACCTGATCGCGAACCGCACCCCGAAGTACCTCCTGGACCACCGGTCGATCGCCCCGAACCGGGACATGGTGCGCCCAAGCCGCCCGGACATAGACCAGTTGGCTGAGCGTGGAGCCCTGGTGGGAACGCTATCCAGCCCAGTTGCAGCGTGAAGAAGCAGCGCTCCAAGCTCTTGGCTGGCGGTGGGAGGTTGATGCTAATGCCAAAGCGAAGGGCAAGCTGATAGTGCGGGTTGAAAGGCCCCTGGATGCAGGGCACCAGTCCCTCAGGGCGGAATATCCTGACGCTTATCCGTACTTTCAGCCTCAGGTCTTTGCGGAAGTCGGCACATATTCTCGCCACCGGAATCCAGTTGGCGGCGCCTTGTGCTTGCTTGCGAGAGAGGGCACGGACTGGGTACCGGGCGGCGACACACTCGCGCGCTTGCTCGAATGCCAATTGCCGGCTATCGAGAAGCTCAACCAGCCCGATGCGCGGTTCGAAGAGGTGGCTGCGTTGGAGGATCACGCAGCGGAACCACTATCGATCTACCTTCCCTACGAGGACGGCTCTGTCGTGTTCGTCCCCGACGAAACGCCACCGCCCGGGGTGCCGTTCGGACGTCTCGATCTGACTCTACTGCCGCCCTATCCAACTTCGCGCAACGCCTCCCCGCTTAGGGCGCTTCTGGAGGGCGTGGCCGATATGCGGGGCCAGAGGCTCCTAAGATTCGAGGTCGATGTTCCCGACCGCGGAGAATCGATCGATGGCTATTGGCTGCGCCTGCCTGCTCGCCCGTCTTTCTCAACCTTTCAGGCGTTGCCGACCGACTTGGTGAGTAGGGCAAAGGCTGCGATCCCAGCATTTGCGGATGCACTTAGCAGGGCACGGAAGGGCAAGCTCTTCGTCGTAGGCTTCGTGTACCCCGACGAGGTTTCTTGGCGCGCCACACGCGACGACTGGTTGTTTGCAGTCTTGCGTATCACTGTTGGACAAAAGAAGTCGCGACCCGCAGCAGGCACACAGGCGTACATACGCACAGATTGGGGGGGGCGAGACACACTGGCGCTGCGCGCCCCTTTCCTGCGCTCGTTGGCCGACAAGTCAGTGCTCGTAGTTGGGCTCGGCGCGCTCGGGTCTCCATTGACAATGCAACTGGCCCGTGCGGGTGTGGGTACGTTGTCGTTGCTCGACGACGACTACTTGCAGGTTGGGAATACTGTCCGTTGGGCGACGGGATGGGAGTATGCGGGACTCGATAAGGCTTCGGCGCTGTCGCGGCGATTGAACCACGACCACCCCTATACCAAAGTAGTCCCCGTCCGCTGTCGTATAGGCCAGGATGAAGGCGACTATGAGTTGGTCCGGGAACTAGTTCGGGATGCAGACTTGGTGATAGACGCTAGCGCCGCGTACCGCGTAAGTCACTTCTTGTCTGACCTGTGCTGGCATCTAGGTAAGCCCTATGAATGGCTTACTTCTACACCGGGCTCTGCGGGAGGCGTGGTTGGTCGGGTACTTGCTAGGCAGAGCAGCTGCTGGCACTGTTTTCAGCGGGCGATGGCCAATGGCAGCGTTCGACTGCCTCAAGATGGTGGAACAGGCGATGTGCAGCCGGGTGGCTGTCCCAACCGACCTATATCGGGGCAGGATTAGACAGCGATGAGATAGCATTGTTGGCGAGCAGGCTTGCCGTGGCTACTCTTTGTCGCGGAGTTCAGGGGGCATATCCAGACTTTGATTGGAACGGTGCTGTGGTCGATCTCGCTAAAAGCGGGCACTCCATCGCTCCTGATTGGACGACCTACACCTGGGAGCCGGCCGCTGGATGTTCCAATTGCCAACCGCAATGACGGACATCTGGGTTGACGCTTCGGCGTTGGAGGAAATGGCCGAAGAAGCCAATGGGCGCTTTCCCGTAGAAACGGGTGGAGTTCTACTTGGCTACGTTGCGGACGGCGGCGATGTCGTCATCCAGCGCGCTATAGGCCCCGGCCCCGATGCGAGGCATGCACGTTACGGATTCGTCCCCGACCATGTATGGCAATGCGAGCAGATCGACATGCACTATGCAGCCTCGAAGGGCGTCAGTGTCTATTTAGGAGATTGGCACACGCATCCAGAAGGTGAAGCCAGGATGAGTTTGTTGGACCGAAGAACTCTCGGGCGAATAGCTCGGTATCGGCAAGCGTCCTGTTCTCATCCGCTCATGGTCATCGGAGCAGGATCGCCGCACCGCTGGGAGTGGAGGGCCCATCAGTACTTGGCACCTAGTTTTCTTGGGATTATGGCAATCGCCGCGGAACGGTCGCTCAAGCGCTTTTCCAGGTAGTGCGAAGCCGGTCTCCCGGAAATTTACCTGACTCGGCGCCCTCGAAGTCGGCACGGATGGTGCCCATACAAGACGCGCTGCTGCGGCGCATCCGGGCGCACAGGACAAGGCGCTGTGAGCGCAGATTTTCTGAGAGGTCAATTTCGTGTCGGGTCGCATGCGGGAAGCGGGCCATGGCGAGCGGCAACTACTGTCCGAATGTCGCCGCCTGGGTGCAATCGCGACGTTGCGGACGGAGCAGCCGTAAACGGAACAAGGCTTACGTAGCTAGTATGGCCGGATTGTTCGGGCGTCGCCCCTCGGCCTGGATGCAAGCGTCGCGTACTCGGACCCGATCGCCTTCCCCTTGG
Organism: uncultured beta proteobacterium; assembly: GCA_963788635.1. Taxonomy (GTDB): domain Bacteria; phylum Pseudomonadota; class Gammaproteobacteria; order Burkholderiales; family Burkholderiaceae_C; genus Rubrivivax. The sequence goes on from CAWBHE010000016.1 coordinate 55,486, forward strand.
CCGGAGTCCTCCAGATTGATAGGGTCGAAATGCGCCCATCTATCAACAACCTACGCTCGCTTTCGTTCACCACCTTGTGCCGGCTTTCGCCAAGAGCGTCACAACCGCTCCAGGTCTTCGCCGGAAATCGAACCGCGCCTGCCATCCATGAAGGGGACCCGTTAGCGTACTCTTGCAGCTTCGACGGAGGTGCTCAATGCGGGTCCGGCTGACTCTACGAAACTATCGTTGCTTTGCGCAGCGACCAGCAGTTTTTGAACTTGGGCACGGGTTTACGGCATTCATTGGTCCGAATAATGCCGGAAAGTCGACGTTAATAAAGTTTCTATTTGAAGCACGGGCCGCGCTTGCCCTACTTAAAAGGATCGTGGAACCGCCAACATGTCAACAGATGCTTCGGGGTACTGACTTAGGCCATGTTAACCTACCGTCGCCCATTACGGACCCCAATGAACTTGTTTACGATAAAGGAGTAGGCCCCCTTGAGTTTGAAGTCACCGTTGAACCTCGAATCAAAGACGATAGGAATCAATTCGTAAAGACAGCACTTTGGAGGTTCCATCCTGAGCGCTCCTCTTTTTCTATCGAGCTGACGTCTTCCGCGGGTGAGCGCATCAGTCAAGTAGCTGCAGATGGAAGCAACTTCGTCAGTAATGCTGCTCAGATATATAGTGGCGACGTCGTCTTTTCTTTTGGCGACCTACTGGAGGTGGTTGACTGGTTAATTAACACCCAGTATTTAGGTCCGTTTAGAAACGCAATCAATGAGGGTGGCGGCACATATTTCGACCTTCAACTTGGTACCGGCTTTCTACAGCAGTGGCACTCCTGGAAAACTGGCGGCAACAAGTCTCAGAATAGGGCAGTTGGGCGGGGTAACGGAGGACGTTCGGCGATTAATGGGCGTTAGGAGCCTAGAAATCAATGCGTCCATCGAACTAAAAACCCTTCAGCTTTCTGTTGATGGGCG